>CAVQSK010000038.1:0-180109 GCA_963715885.1 uncultured Actinomycetota bacterium | reverse complement strand
CACGAGCGGAAAATCAAACCCCTCTGCGGGAAATCAGCCCGGGAGGAGTCCGACACGAAGGAGTGATCGTGGCAAGTCAGAATGTAAAGACAGCCAAGAAGGGGTATGAAGCGTTTGGCGCGGGCGATGTCGAAACGGTCCTAGCCGACTTCGATGACAACATCGAGTGGACGGTACCCGCAACAGCACCCTCAGCGGCACCTTCCGCGGCAAAGACCGGTTCATGGAATGCTGGGGAAGGCGGCGGAGAAGTCATTCACAACGACCCCGAGCGGTACATCGCCGACGACGATGACGTGGTCGTCCTCACCCGCGTCAGCGCGGGCGGGAAATCCGCGCTTCAAGCCGATGTGTTGACCTACCGCAACGGCAAGGTCGTTAAAGCCGTGAGCTTCGGGGACACTGCCATGCAGGAACGTGTCTTCGGCACGAAGTAGCGACTGCAGGAGTCTTAGGTGGTTGGGAGGCGGCTACTGGCCGTACAGCCCGCCCTCGTCGCCTCCCAGCACCCAGCGGTGCTGCTGCTCGGCGGCCCATCGACCGAGAAAGTCAACCTGTATCTCCCGAAGCTGCCCGACGGCGCAGATGATCGCCTATCTGCGCTGCGGTCGACAAAGCGCAGTGCCCGTGGTAACTGCCCCCGTAATCTGAGACGCGCCAAACGGTCCCACTGTGAGGAGGTCTGGGGTGTCTCGTACCACACCAGTCCCGGACGGCGCGGGGGGCCAGAACCCGCAGAACGGGTCCCTGTATGTACCGGCCGGTACAGGCGTCACGAAATGGTCCGCCGGTGACGTGTACACGATTAAGGCGAGCGCAACTACGACAAACGGCTCATTCGGGTTCGTCGAAGCCTCCGTGCCCCCCGGCGGGGGTCCGTCGCCCACGTCCATCGACGCTCAGACGAAGCCTTCTACCTGGTGCACGGCGAGCTAGAGCTCCTTACCGGCGACCGCATCTTCACGGCCCGCTCCGGGGACTTCATATTCGTGCCCCGTGGCACCCGGCACCGTTTCAGGAATACAGGTCTGCACACCGCGAAGCTGCTGACTATGTTCAGCCCGGGCGGCGCAGAGGAACTCTTCACCAAGTGTGGCGATGAGCCCGAGCCCGGGGTGACCCCGCCTCTGTGGGACATGAACCGCGCCGAACAGGCGCGGGAGGTCATTGATCGGTTTGACCTGGACTTCAAGGCAGTTCCGGAGCCGCCGTCGTCGACTACTTAAGTTACGGGGCCAACGGATAAGGACCTCTCAGCCTGTATCCCAGCACGATGCCCGACGGCACGGTGATCTGGACCGCCCCGACCGGGCGGGTCTATCGCACCAGCCCCGACGGCTACGACCTGTTCCCACCGCTGCGGCCCGCATGTCGGGCACCCACACCGCGCAGGCGCACGCCCGGATGCGCCGGTCGCCGAACTTGCAATGTCAATCTGGACGACCTGCGCTGGGATCGTCCAGACATAGATTGCGAACCCCAGCAAGCGCGGGGCATCCGTCGCAATCTTCAACTGGACGAGACAGTGGCGGTCACGCGGCCTGGATCCTCCGGCGACCATACGTTGCCTTTTCATCAGCAGGCGGCCAACTGGGCTACGTCGCGGCCATGCCCGAAGACCAATCCCCGGCGGTGATCACAATGCGCAAAAGCTCAAGATCGCCACTTGCGCGGGTTGTGCGCACAAGCGAGAAACACTATCCAAACGGCCGTATCGTCGCCGGTGATCACAAGAGTGGTCACGAAACCACCACCCCCTCACGCGAATTGATGGGGCTCCTATCCGCACGAGAAGTGGACATCATGACAACAAATTTGGTTGGCCGCCAAAAAGAGCGGCTCGAAATGGCCGATCTGATTTCGGCACCCGACGAGATGCCGGATGCCGTCGCGGCGCTTGAGCCCGTCACCGACGAGGTGACTCAGGCGCCAGTTCTGATCACCGAGCAGGAGGTCCTCTTCAGCACAGCGCCGGCCCTGCGGGTACGGCCAGCGAAGACGCGCCGCGGGTTGATCGCCGTTCTGCGCCCAATATTCGTGAAGTCGACGCCGGGCGCAGAAAAGCCACGACGCCACTACCCACCGCGCCACTACAGCTACCTGAAGCACGCCGCGATGGCGCGTGAAATGCACAGGCTGTGAACGACTCGCCGACCGAGTCGACCGCGACCTGTAGGGCGGCCTGCTGGTGCGGCACGGTGCTCAGTGTCGCACCGCTTCGGTTCAATCGTGATGGTTCGCGCAGCTTGACGCCCGGTTGCATCACTTCAACAGTCTTGACCGGTCACACCTACACCACCAAACCGGGCGGCAGCCTGTTCTTCCCACAACTGGCCATCCCTACCGGCGAGCTCGTGATCCCCGAAACCACCCGACCCGTCGGCAGTGATCGTGGCGTGATGATGCCGAGGCGGCGACGCACCCGCAGCCAAGACCGCGCCTACCGCATCGCCCTCGAGCGACAACACAACGCGGCCCGCATCGCCCACAAACAACTCCTACTATCCGAACGCATCGCCAGAGACGACAAGCCACCGCCGTTTTAGGTTGATGCCGTCGGTCGCAGCGCCCACGATGTGACGGTAAGGGCGAGCAACGCTACCGGCGCGGCGATCGCGGCGATCCCGTCACCGACGATGAGGTGGGAAGCAACCGCCGAGGCATAGTTGATCACTGCACCGGCGTACGCCCATTCCTTCAGCCGCACAAGACGAGGTATCAGCAGTGCCGCCGCGCCAGGCACTTTCCAGACGCCCATGATGGTCAGCAGGTACGTCGGATAGCCGAGGTGTTGGACGATGTCGCGGACATAATCGATCCGAAGCAGGTCCCACACACCACCTACCGCGAGCTCGGCCGCGACCGACACCGTCGCCACCCAAAAGACAACGGCGCGGCCGCGACCGAAAGCCCTTGCGGGAAAGTCAAAGTCGCGTCGCTCAGGTGGCCGCAGGGCCCACGACGCCGCGGTGAGGCCAAGGAAGATCACCGGGCCGATCAGCTTGTCGGCGCCGTCCCCGAGCCATATGTGTGACGCCGCAGCACCGGTGTAGTTGAAGACCAAACCGGCATATGCCCACTCCTTGAGCCGGGGGAGTCGCGGAGCGAGCAGCACGATACCCGCCGATACATACCAGGCGCCGAGAATCGACATCAAGTAGGCGGGATAACCCAGGTGTGTAGCGGTGTCGAGGAACGGCGACATCTGCACCATGCCCGCCACCCCGCCGGCCAAGCACTCGGTTCCGAGAACGGCAGTGGCGATCCAGTACGCAGTAGTTCTCAGTCGGGCGGGTGCAATCGCTGTCATGCCCGACGGCTAGGTCTGGGGCTGGTGCTCGACCCCGGGTGTCCACGGACGCCAGCGCGGTCGCCAGGCGTGCACGTTGCGCCGATACGCCTCGTACTCACTGCCGTATTCGCGAACCAGGGTGGGCTCCTCGTACCAGCGAACGAACGACGCGGTGATTATCCACGCGACAGCGGCGTACACCACCAACCCCATACTGCCGAAGAGCAACGCTTGACCGAGGATGGCGACGATCAGCCCGACGTACATAGGGTTGCGCACGTAGCGATTGAAACCGGTGACCACCAGGCGCTGTGTCGGCGCAATCGGCATGGGGGTGCCGCCCGCCATGACGAATTGGGCGAATGCATGCACCGGCGGGATGAGACCCGCGACGGTCAGCACAACACCGACGCCGATCCGCCACATCGGCGTGGAATCGGCTATCTCCCAACGGGTTATCAGCCACGGGATAAGGCCCACCACGGTACCCGGAGCCACCACGAAGAATGCCGCGGACGCGATCGCGGCCCTTGACGTCTGCATGATCTATCCACCATTCCCTTCGTTGTCGGGATCGCTCGACGTGCCGACGGCACGCAGGAACGCGGCGGTGAACTCCGAGCATGCGTGGTCCAGGTCCACCTTGCCGGCCAACACGGGTCGCATCAGAACGTGCGCCAGCACCGGCCCCAGAAGCTGTTGCAGCAGTAGCGGTATCGGAATGTCGCGGATCCGGCCGGCGTCTACGTGGACCTTCAGCCAGCCGCCGACAGAGGCCCGCACGCGAGGGAAATAGCGGGCGAAGACTCGGGCCCCGATGCCGTGCGGGTTGCCGAGCACGTCCGACAGCATCGCGGTAGCGACGCGCGGCTCGCGCGTGAGGGTGGCGGACGTCGTGCGGTAGAGCTGCGCCACCGTCGCTTCCAGGCTTGCGGACGGGTCGGCGGTAATGCGAAGCACGTCGTTGAAGGGGCTGTATCGCTCGTAGATGGCGGCGAACAATTCGTCGCGGGTACCGAAGATGGCGTAGAGGCTATGCACCGAACAGGCAGCCGCCTCGGCGACGGCATCCAACGTCACGTTCGCCAGGCCGCGCTCGCTGATGAGCCACGCCCCGGCCTCGATCGCGCGGGTCCGTACGGGCCGGCCGCCGGGGTCGACCCCGGCGGCCCGCACCGCCTCGTCCAATACCTGCCGCGAGCCGTTCAGGCGCCGGACCAACGTACTGCGTGACACGCCGACAGCCCGGGCAATCCTCACCAGTGGCACGTCGGCGACATCCTTGCCGCTCCGCTGGGCGGTCTGGATCGCCGCGGCCACCAGATCGGCTAATTCATCAGCCGATGACATGCTACCCAAGGTAGCACGTATTGCAGTGTCAGCCTAGGCCCGCTTCTCAGCCGGCCTGCTCGGCCACGTCCGCCAGCTGAGTGAGTCGCACGCTGTTGCCCGACGGATCGCGGAAGCCGCAGTCGATGCCGTACGGCATCTGGTGTGGCTCCTCGGTGAACTCGACCCCGCGGGCCTTCAGTTTCTCGTAGGTGCCCTGGCAGTCCTCGGTGGTGAGGAACACCGTGCCCGCGAAGCCCTTGGCGGTCAGATCCAGCACCTGCTTCCGCGTGGCCTCGTCCATCACCGGCTCGCCCGGCACCGCCATCAATACGATGGATACGTCATCCTGGCCGCGCGGACCGACCGTCAGCCAGCGGAAGGTGTCATCCAAGTCCGGCAACGAAACGTCTTGGCGCACTTCCATACCCACCTTTTCGGTCCAGTACTTCAGTGCCACTTCTTGGTCGTGAACCCACAAGTGGGCGCTTGCAACTTTGATCATGGGCACGACGCTACGGTCGGCCGCCGCGGCCCGTCTTCTCCCCATGTGCTGTCTTGCGGACGCGGCTGTCGGCAGGCGGGCGGGTGTCGCGCTTGAGGATGCAACTCGGCACTCGGGCGTGAATCGCCGCGGGCGGCATGCTGGCCCGATAGGCCGCCGGAGGCAGTCCGTACACCCGGGCGAAACTTGTGGTGAACGACCCGACGCTCTGCAGTCCGACCATCACGCAGATGTCGGCCACCGAGCGATCGGTATGGCGCAGCAGCGCGGCGGCACGCTCGAGCCGCCGCGTTTGCAAATACGAGCGCGGCGATTCGCCGAACGTCCGCGTGAACATCCGGCTGAAATGGGCCCGCGACAGCCCGGCCGCGGCGGCCAGATCGTCGACCGTGATCGCCTCGGCGTAGCGGGCGTCCACCAGATCCTTGGCCCGCAGCAGATAGCGGGCGGGGGGAACCTGCGGCATGCCGTCAAGTATGGCCCCGCTCCAAAATTGAGGAATCGACGCCCGACGCAGTACGTTTATGGAGCGGATGAGTTGGCTGGGCGGCCGCGGATCATTTGCCGGTCTATGGGGGATAGGGCCGGCGATGATCCGAGGAAAGTCCGGACTTCACAGAGCAGGGTGATTGCTAACGGCAATCCGAGGTGACTCGCGGGACAGTGCCACAGAAAATAGACCGCCACCCTCGCGGTGGTAAGGGTGAAACGGTGCGGTAAGAGCGCACCAGCATTCCGGGTGACCGGAATGGCTAGGCAAACCCCACCCGGAGCAAGGCCAAGAATGCCGTATGGGGGTGCGGCAGCGCAGGCGCCCGAGGGCTGCTCGCCCGAGCCTGCGGGTAGGCCGCTTGAGGCACCCGGCAACGGTGTGCCCAGATGGATGGTCGCCGCCTCGTCGCCGTGATAGTTCGCGGCGGCGAGGAACAGAATCCGGCTTACAGGCCAACTCATCCGCCCGCTCTGCCGGTCAGTGCGCCTTGCGCACCGACCTGTCCAACTTCTTCAGCGCGTCGTCGAGCTGCTCGCGCGAGCGGCGCGCCAGGTCATCCTCCTGCGCGTACAGCAGGCCGTAGGTGAACGTGTCCTCGCCGGCGGCGTTGGCTGCCTCGGCTTGCTGGCTCAGATGTGTGCGACTGACCACGCTGTCTTGATGGTCACCCAACAGCGTCTGAATGGTCTTGGCTCGATCGGAAACCTTGCCTTCACCCGTCGCCGCAGCTGTGTAGCGAAGTCGTTTGGCGCCCTTGCGAATTCGATGCAGTGCCTCGTCGCGCTCGGCGTCGGCGGCCTCAGCGGCTCTCTTGGCCGCCTTGCGGACTCGCTTGTACGCCGAGTCGATAGTCACCTGCGCCGGCCCCTCGCCAGGCACGGTCGGCGGCGGCTCGGCGGCGACCAGCGCCTCGAGCGCGTCAAGCAGCCGGAAGTAACGCTGCGACCTCATCGCGATCAGCGATCTCCGCAGCCCCGAGGAGTAGCGGCGCTTCGCGCCGTCGACCAGCCGCTCCCGTACCGGACCCCGGACCAATTCGTTGGGCAGTTCGTCCAGCGCCTTTTCGTAGCGCTCGGCAAGCACCTCGGCATCGCGCGCCACCCCCAGCACGCTGGCCAACTGACGCAGCTCGTCGAGGATCCAAGCGTCATCGGAGAGACCGAACGCGCCTTCCGCGGACTGCAGCAGGCTACGGATCTTGCGCGTCGTCACCCGCATCTGGTGCACCGAGTCATAGACGTCAGCCCGCACCGCGCGATCCCACACCAGCATCTGCTCCACCTGCTCGGCCACCGCGCGGTGCACCGGGTCATCCGGGGGCGGCGCCGTTCCCGGTTCGGGCTCCTCGCCCGCGGTCTCGAGGACCCGCGCGAGTTTCGAGCCGTGCCCGGCGCTCACCGCCCCGGCATCCAGCAGTCGGTTCGTCAACCGGTCCAGCAGGTCCCTGTCGCCGTCGGCAAGCTCCAACTCCCACTCGCGCCACCGCTGCTCGGGACTCTCCTGGCCTGCCTGGGCAGTCACCTGGTCGTCGCAGAACTCAGCGAGCGCGGCCCCGTCGGGCCCAATGAGCCTGTCGAGGGTGCGGTTCGTCGTGATCCGCGCGACCGGGGCGAGCGGGCGGTCCCGGACGATGGCCAGCACGACGTCCTGCAAGGCCTCCGGCACGGTGTCACCGTCATCGAGCTCTGCCCGCACCTCTGTGCGCGCGTCCGGTCCGGCGGGCAGCTTGAGGTGCCATCCAGCGTCGGCGCCGCCGGTGCGCCGGCGCAAGGTCACATCGTGGGCGGCTAGATCACGGCCGGGTGTGTCGAAGTAGACGGCGTCGAGCTGCTGCGACGGCGAGCGCTCCACCCGCGCCACCGATGACAACCCCTGGAACGACGGGGACACGGTGGATTCGACCACCTCGAACTTGCGCTCGACCTCCTTGTACTTGGAGGTTCCAGGCGAACTCGGAGCCATTTTCACCTTCGTTGTAAGCCGCGGCTGTGTTTGTTGGGACAACTCAGCGTGCCATATGGAGGTGAACCGCCGGATATGGTCCATGGGTGACCGAATACCAGACCATCAAGTTCGAGCAGGCCGGCGCGATCGCGCGGATCACCCTCAACCGGCCCGACGCCGCAAACGGCATGAACGACACCATGACTCGGGAACTGGCCGACGCGGCCAGGCGCTGCGACACCGAGGCAACCAAGGTCGTGGTGCTCACTGGATCCGGCCGATTCTTCTGCGCTGGAGGCGATCTCAAGTCGTTCGCGTCGGCACCCAGCCGTGGCCGCTTCATCAAGGGCGTCGCCGACGATCTGCACCGCGCGATCTCGACGTTTGCGCACATGGACGCCGTCCTGATCACGGCCGTCAACGGCGTCGCCGCCGGGGCGGGGTTTTCCATCGCGGTGACCGGCGACCTGGTGCTGGCGGCCGAGTCCGCGTCGTTCACGATGGCCTACACCCGCGCGGGGCTCAGCCCCGACGGCAGCGCGTCATACTACCTGCCCCGGCTCATCGGCATCCGAAAGACGCAGGAGTTGATGCTGACCAACCGCACGCTGTCGGCGGAGGACGCGTCAGAGTGGGGGCTGGTCACCGAGGTGGTTGCCGATGCGGAGCTCGCCGACCGCGCGAATCAACTGGCCGACCAAATGGCGGCCACCTCAAGGCAATCCAACGGCGCAGTGAAGACTCTGCTGCTCGGCACTTTCAAGAACGGCATCGAGGAGCAGATGGAGCTCGAGGGACAGCTGATCGCCGCCGCCGCCGATTCCGGCGACGGTCGTGAGGGCGTCGACGCCTTCATGGAGAAACGGAAGGCCGAGTTCGCCCAGTAGCTAGAAGGAGTGCTCCTCCCCGGGGAACACTCCGGAGGCCACCTCGTCGGCATACTGCGTTGCGGCGCGGTGCAATTCGGCACCGACGTCGCCGAAGCGCTTGACGAACTTGGCGGTCTTGCCGCTGGTGAGCCCGGCCATGTCCTGCCACACGAGCACCTGCGCGTCGCAGTTCGGTCCGGCGCCGATGCCGATGGTCGGGATGGTCAGCTTTCCCGTGATCTGGGTGGCCAGCTCGGCGGGCACCATCTCCATCACGACGGAGAACGCGCCGGCCTCTTGGACGGCAATCGCGTCATGGATGGTCTGCTCGGAGGCGTCGCCACGGCCCTGGACTCGGAACCCGCCGAGTCCGTTGACGCTCTGCGGAGTGAACCCGATATGAGCCATCACCGGGATGCCCGCGGTGCTGATCGCGGCGATCTGGTCGACGACGCGCTCGCCGCCCTCCAGCTTGACCGCGTGCGCGCCGGTCTCCTTGAGGAAACGGGTCGCCGTCGACAAGGCCTGCGCCGGACCGGACTCGTAGCTGCCGAACGGCATATCGGCCACCACGAGCGCGTGCGGGGCGCCCCGCACCACGCCGCGGACCAGCGGGATCAGCTCGTCGATGGTTACCGGAACGGTGGTGTCGTAGCCGTACACCACGTTGGCGGCGGAATCGCCGACCAGCAGCACCGGGATGCCGGCATCGTCGAAGATGCGCGCGGTGGAGTAGTCGTAGGCCGTGAGCATGGCCCACTTGTGACCCTCGGCCTTCCACTTCTGAAGGTGAAGGGTGCGGACCTTGGTTCGCGCCTTGGCATCGGTGGCAGCACCATAAACGGTCTGCTCAGACATCATTGTCCCCCAGTGGGTGAGTCGGGTCGAATCCTCGAGGCCGTCACGGTCCCCGGGTTCGTCTGACCACCTAAGTCTGCCACCCCGGCACCAGAACCTGAACTTCGGGTTAAGTGGATTTCCTCACACTACGATCGGCGCATGCAAAGGCTCAGCGGACTCGACGCCAGCTTCCTGTATCTCGAAACCGCCAAACAGCCATTGCATGTCTGCTCGATCCTGGAGCTGGACACCTCAACCATGCCCGGCGGGTACACATTCGACCGGCTGCGCGATGCGCTGAGCCTGCGGATCAAGGCCATGCCGCAATTCCGCGAGAAGCTCGCCGACAGCCGGTTCAATCCCGACCATCCGGTGTGGGTGGACGACAAGGATTTTGACGTCGATCGGCATCTGCACCGCATCGGCCTGCCTGCACCGGGTGGCCGGCGGGAACTCGCCGAAATCTGCGGGCACATCGCGTCGTTGCCGCTCGATCGCAGCCGGCCGCTGTGGGAGACATGGGTGATCGAGAACATCTCGGGCACCGACGCGCACGAGGGCGGCCGGCTGGCGGTGATGACCAAGGTTCACCACGCCGGCGTTGACGGGGTCACCGGCGCGAACCTGATGTCGCAGCTGTGCAGTACCGAGCCCGACGCCCCCGCGCCCGACCCGGTCGACGGTGTCGGCGACGCCAGCGGCCTGGAGATCGCGGTGAGCGGCGCGGTCAGGTTCGCCACCCGGCCGTTGCAGCTGGTCAACGTCCTGCCGCTGACGGTGTCGTCGGTCCTGGACACCGTCAAGCGCGCCCGCAGCGGCCTGGCGATGGCCAGCCCGTTCACCGCTCCGCAGACCGCGTTCAACGCCAACGTCACGGGGCACCGCAACATCGCGTTCGCGCAGCTCGACCTCGAAGACATCAAGACGGTGAAGAACCACTTCGGCGTCAAGGTGAACGACGTCGTGATGGCACTGGTGTCCGGGGTGTTGCGAAAGTTCCTCTACGACCGCGGTGAACTGCCGGACAACACACTGGTCGCGATGATTCCGGTGTCGGTCCACGACAAGTCGGACCGGCCGGGCCGCAACCAGGTGTCGGGCATGTTCTCCAAGCTCGAGACCCACATCGAGGAACCGGCTGAGCGCCTGAAGTCCATCTCGGAAGCGAATTCCGTTGCGAAGCAACATAGTTCGGCCATCGGTGCGACGCTGCTGCAGGACTGGTCGCAGTTCGCCGCGCCAGCGGTGTTCGGCGTCGCGATGCGGGTCTATGCCGCCAGCCGGTTGAGCGGGGCCAAGCCGGTACACAACCTTGTCGTCTCCAACGTGCCCGGCCCTCAGGTGCCGCTGTATTACCTGGGCTGCGAGGTCAAGGCGATGTACCCGCTCGGCCCGATCTTTCACGGCTCCGGGCTGAACATCACCGTGATGTCGCTGAGCGGCAAACTCGACGTCGGCATCGTGTCGTGCCCCGAGCTGCTGCCGGATCTCTGGGATCTGGCCGACGATTTCTCCGACGCGCTAGACGAGCTGCTGGACGCCACGAGATAGCTGCCTCGCCAGGGCCGATGCAGATTCATGGCAGCATGTGGTGCCATGAACCTCAAGATCGGGGTCGTCAGGGTCGGGGTCCTGGCCGCAGCGTCGGTGTTGGTCGCCGGCTGCAGCACGGTGGTCGACGGGCGCGCCGTCATTTCGGTGCCCAGACCCGGCTCGCCAGTCCAGTGGGTGCCCTGCCAGGCCGCCGCGTCCGACGAGGCGCGCATCCCGCCGGGCGCCGAATGCGGGATGCTCTCGGTGCCGCTGGACTACGCGAAGCCCGACGAAGATGTCGCGCAGATCGCGATGATCCGATTCAAGGCGACCGGCGACAAGATCGGCTCGCTGATCATCAATCCCGGCGGCCCCGGCGAGTCGGGTGTCGAGGCTGCGGCGTCGCTCGTCAGCTCGCTGCCGCAATCCGTGCGTGAGCGGTTCGATCTGGTCGGCTTCGACCCGCGCGGGGTCGCGAACTCCACGCCCGCGGTGTGGTGTAACTCAGACGCCGACAACGACCGGTTGCGCGCCGACCCTCAGGTCGACTACTCGCCAGAGGGTGTCGAACACATCGAGAAGGAAACCAAGGACTTCGTCCAGCGCTGCGTGGACAAGATGGGCAAGGAATTCCTGGCAAACGTCGGAACCGCCAATGTGGTGAAGGATCTCGAGGCGATGCGTGTCGCGCTCGGTGACGAGAAGCTGACCTATCTGGGCTACTCCTACGGCACCCGGATCGGGTCGGCGTACGCCGAGGCCTATCCGCAGAATGTGCGGGCGATGATCCTTGACGGCGCCGTCGATCCCAACGCCGACCCGATCGAGGCCAACATCCGCCAGGCCGCCGCGTTCCAGAAGGCATTCGACGACTACGCCGCCGACTGCAAGACCGACCCGTCCTGCCCCTTGGGCACCGACCCGGCCAAGGCCACCGACGTGTACCGCAGCCTGGTGGACCCGTTGGTGGAAAAGCCTGCGAAGACAAAGGATCCGCGCGGGCTGAGTTACAGTGACGCGATCGTCGGCACCATCCTGCCGCTCTACTCGCCGAACCTGTGGCGCCATCTCACCCAGGCGCTGACCGAGATCGAGAACGGCACCGGCGACACCATGCTGACCCTGGCCGACCTGTACATGGGCCGCGATGCCGAGGGGCACTACAACAACTCCACCGATGTGCGGGTTGCGGTCAACTGCGTGGACGAGCCAGAGGTCACCG
This sequence comes from uncultured Actinomycetota bacterium, assembly GCA_963715885.1. Taxonomy (GTDB): domain Bacteria; phylum Actinomycetota; class Actinomycetes; order Mycobacteriales; family Mycobacteriaceae; genus Mycobacterium. The sequence goes on along the minus strand of CAVQSK010000038.1, from coordinate 168,082 downwards.
ACCGCGCCAAGATCGTCGAGGAGGACCGCCGCGTCCGCGAGGTGGCACCATTCATGAGTTACGGCGAGTTCACCGGGCATGCGCCGTTGGGCACGTGCGCGTTCTGGCCCGTGCCGCCGACCAGCACGCCGCACGAGATCAAGGTCAGCGGGCTGCCTCCGATCCTGGTGGTGTCGACGACCAACGACCCCGCCACGCCGTACCAGGCGGGCGTCGACCTGGCCCGCCAGCTCGGCGGCACCCTGGTCACCTTCGAAGGCACCCAGCACACCGTCGTATTTCAGGGAAACACCTGCATCGACGACATCGCAGCGCGCTACCTTGTCGACGTGACCGTGCCACCGCCGGATACTCGATGCTGAACATCTCCACCGTCGGACCGGCGGACCTGCCCGAGCTGATGCCGATGCTGCGGGCGTACTGCGACTTCTATCGCGTCGACCCGTCCGACGAGCGGCTGGCAGCGCTGGCGTCGGCGCTGATCGACAACCCCGCCGACGGCGTTCAGCTGATCGCCCGCGACGGCGATGGAACACCACTGGGTTTCGCGACGATCTACTGGACATGGCAGACCTTGTACGCCGCTCGGGTGGGCGTGCTCAACGACCTGTTCGTCGTGCCCGCGTCTCGAGGAACGGGGACCGGGCGCGCCTTGATCGAGCAGTGCCGCCACATGTGCCGCGAGCACGGCGCCGAGAAATTGGTGTGGGAGACGGCCCCCGACAACGCCACCGCACAACGGCTTTACGACGGGATCGGCGCGGAGAAGTCGACCTGGCTCACCTACGAACTCGACGCCTGATCACGGCCAGGTCACCGTTCGATTTCAGGTGCAGACCGGCGCCCAGTTCGCGTGCAACCATGGCTGCCATGTGGCGGGCGGGGAGGTTGATCGCGGTTGCGATCGTCGCTCTTCCCGTGATCGCCTGCCCTGTGGCGTCCGCTTCGCCGGAGGGCGAGCCCGCCCGGGGTTACGGCCAACCGCCGGTCTGGGGCGGCTGCGACCAATGGGTCGGTGACACCAGCGGCATTCCCACGGCGCAGTGCGGCACGGTTTCGGTGCCCGTCGACTGGAACAATGCAGCCAAACCCGAAGGGGCGCAGGCTCAATTGGCGGTGATCCGGGTACCGGCGACGGGCGATCGCATCGGTGTGCTGATGGTCAACCCCGGCGGGCCCGGTTCGTCAGCGGTCGACACCGTCGCCGGCATGGGCGCATTACTGGCTGACACGGACATCATGCGCCGCTTCGACCTGGTCGGCGTCGACCCGCGCGGCGTCGGGCATTCCACACCCGAGCTGCGCTGCCGCACCGACGCCGAGTTCGACGCGTTTCGCACCGAACCGATGGCCGATTACAGCCCCGCGGGCGTCGCGCACATCGAGCAGCTCAACGGCGAGTTCGCGCAGCTCTGCATGGAACGGATGGGCACCGAGTTTCTGGCCAATATCGGAACCGCATCCGCGGTACGCGACATGGATGTCGTGCGCGCGGCGCTCGGTGAGAACCAGATCAACTATCTGGGCTTCTCATACGGCACCGAGCTGGGCGCCGTCTACGCCGAGCAGTACGGCGACCGGGTTCGTGCCATGGTTCTCGACGGTGCCGTCGATCCGGCACTCGATCCGATCGCCACGAGCATTCGCCAGAATGCCGGTTTCCAAACGGCTTTCAACGCCTACGCGGCCGACTGTGCGCAATCGGCGGGCTGCCCCCTTGGCGCCGACCCGGCGCAATTCGTCGAGCGCTACCACCAGCTGGTCGACCCGCTGGTGGCCAAACCGGGGCTGACCTCCGATCCGCGCGGGCTGAGCTATCAGGACGCGATCACCGGCACCGTCAACGCGCTTTATTCGCAGCGCTATTGGCGCTACCTCACCAGCGGGCTGCTCGGCCTGCAGCGCGGCACCGACGCCGTTGACCTGCTGCTGCTGGCCGACGACTACCAAAACCGCGACGAAGCGGGGCACTACTCCAACCAGCAGGACGCCTCCGTCGCAATCCGTTGCGTCGACTCGCCATTCCCGACAGACCCGGCGGTGTGGGCCGACGCCGATCGACAGATCCGCGAGGTGGCCCCGTTCCTGGCCTATGGCACCTTCACCGGGTTTGCCCCGCGCAACGTGTGCTCAACGTGGCCGGTGCCTCCCACGTCGTCTCCGCATCCGGCGTCGGCACCCGGGCCCGGCAAGGTCGTCGTGGTGTCCACCACGCGTGACCCGGCCACTCCCTATCAGGCGGGAGTCGACCTGGCCCGTCAGATGGGCGCGTCGCTCATCACCTTCGACGGCACCCAGCACACGGTGGTGTTCAACGGCGACGCCTGCGTGGACACCGCGGTGGCGAACTTCTTGATCGACTCGGTCGTCCCGCCCGCTGGTCTGCGCTGCTAGGCACTAAACGCAGCGGCTGTGTAACACAGAATTAACAGCCGGAACCTACGCTGCGGTCATGGATCGGCAGAAGGAATTCGTGCTGCGCACGCTGGAGGAACGCGACATCCGCTTTGTCCGGCTGTGGTTCACCGACGTCCTCGGATACCTCAAATCCGTCGCCATCGCACCGGCCGAGCTCGAAGGCGCGTTCGAGGAAGGCATCGGCTTCGACGGTTCCGCGATCGAGGGGTTTGCCCGGGTCTCGGAAGCCGACATGGTGGCGCGCCCCGATCCGTCGACGTTCCAGGTGCTGCCGTGGGCCAGCAGCAGCGGCCAGCACCATTCGGCGCGGATGTTCTGCGACATCACGATGCCCGACGGCTCGCCGTCGTGGGCCGACTCGCGGCACGTGCTGCGCAGGCAACTGTCCAAGGCCAGTGACCTCGGGTTCTCCTGCTACGTTCACCCCGAGATCGAATTCTTCCTGCTCAAGCCCGGCGAGGACGATGGCTCTGTGCCGGTCCCCGCGGACAACGGCGGCTATTTCGACCAGGCCGTGCACGACGCGGCCCCGAACTTCCGCCGTCACGCCATCGACGCGCTCGAGCAGATGGGCATTTCGGTGGAGTTCAGCCACCACGAGGGCGCTCCCGGCCAGCAGGAGATCGACCTGCGCTACGCCGACGCGCTGTCGATGGCCGACAACGTGATGACGTTCCGGTACGTGGTCAAGGAAGTCGCGCTCGCCGACGGTGTGCGCGCGTCGTTCATGCCCAAGCCGTTCGCCGAGCATCCCGGGTCGGCCATGCATACCCATATGAGCCTCTTCGAGGGCGAGAACAACGCGTTCCACAGCCCCGACGACCCACTTCAGCTCTCCGACGTCGGAAAGTCGTTCATCGCAGGCATTCTCGAACACGCCAACGAGATCAGCGCCGTCACGAACCAGTGGGTGAACTCCTACAAGCGCCTGGTGCACGGCGGCGAGGCCCCGACAGCCGCTTCGTGGGGCGCGGCCAACCGCTCGGCCCTGGTCCGGGTCCCGATGTACACCCCGCGCAAGGCGTCGTCGCGGCGGGTCGAGGTGCGTAGCCCCGACTCGGCCTGCAACCCGTATCTGACCTTCGCCGTGCTGCTGGCCGCCGGCCTGCGCGGCATCGAGAAGAACTATGTGCTCGGGCCGCAGGCCGAAGACAACGTGTGGAGCTTGACTCGCGAGGAGCGCCGGGCCATGGGCTACAAGGAGCTGCCTGGCAGCCTCGGTGTCGCATTGACTGAGATGGAGAACTCCGAGCTGGTCGCGGAAGCGTTGGGGGAGCACGTGTTCGACTTCTTCCTGCGCAACAAGCGCACCGAATGGGAGAACTACCGCAGCCACGTCACGCCCTTCGAGCTGAAGGCCTACTTGTCCCTGTAGCCCGGGCTCGCGATACCGGCTGCGCTACCGTCATGGATGTGGCCAAACCTGCGACTCGGCGTCCGAAGCTGCCCAGCGTAGGCCGGCTCGGGCTGGTCGAACCCCAGGCTCCCGCGGATCTGGACCGGTTGGGCTGGAACACCGACGCGCACGTCGAGTTGTTGTGGTCATTGTCGCGCGCGCCCGATGCCGACACCGCGCTGCGGACGATCGTGCGGCTGGCCGACGCGCTGGGAAACGATTGGGACGAACTCAAGCAGGCACTGCTCAAGGACCGAGCGTTGCGCGGCCGGCTGTTCGGGGTGCTCGGCTCGTCGCTCGCGCTCGGTGATCACGTCGTCGCCTGTCCGGCCGCGTGGCACCTGCTGGCCGGCAACGTGACATTGCCGTCGGTCGGCGAACTGCGCGACATGTTCACCGCATCTGCTGACAAAACAACGGACACGAACGCCGCGTTGCACCCGCTGCGCAACCTCTACCGCGACCGACTGCTCGTGCTGGCGGGGCTGGACCTCGCGCCGGCGGTGGAGAACGAACCCGTCATGCCGTTCACTGCCGTCGGCGAGCACCTCTCCGACCTGGCCGACGCGGCGTTGGGTGCCGCGCTGGCCGTGGCGACCCGAGCGGTCTGCGGCGATACCGGCGAGGCGCCGCGGCTTGCGGTGATCGCCATGGGCAAGTGCGGCGCGCGGGAATTGAACTACGTCAGCGACGTCGACGTGATCTTCGTGGCCGAGGACTTGGAAAATAACCTCGCGATCGCGACTCGGCTGGCAGGCGAGATGATGCGGTTCGCCGTTGATGCGTTCTTCGAAGTGGACGCCGCGTTGCGGCCCGAGGGCAAGCACGGCCAGCTGGTGCGTTCGCTGGACTCCCACATCGCCTACTACCGGCGCTGGGCCAAGACGTGGGAGTTCCAGGCATTGCTGAAGGCGCGGCCCGCGGCCGGCGACGCCGAACTCGGCGAGGCCTACATGGACGCGCTGATGCCGATGGTGTGGACGGCAAGCGAGCGTGAGGACTTCGTGCCCGAGGTGCAGGCGATGCGCCGGCGTGTCGAGGAACTGGTGCCCGCCGGCGTGCGGGCGCGCGAGATCAAGCTCGGCACCGGCGGGCTGCGTGACGTCGAGTTCGCCGTCCAGCTCCTGCAACTCGTGCACGGCCGAAACGACGAATCACTGCACGTCGCATCGACGGTGGACGCGCTGGCGGCCCTCGGTGCCGGTGGCTACGTCGGCCGCGACGACGCCGCCAACATGACGGCGTCCTACGAGTTCCTGCGACTGCTCGAACACCGGCTTCAACTGCAGCGGCTCAAGCGCACCCACATGCTGCCCGAGACCGACGACGACGAGGCCCTTCGCTGGCTGGCGCGGGCCGCCCACATCCGTCCCGACGGCCAGCACGATGCGCTTGGCGTGCTGCGCGAGGAGCTCAAGCGGCAGAACATGAGGGTGTCGCGGCTGCACGCCAAGCTGTTCTACCAACCGCTGCTGGAGTCGGTTGGCCAACCGGCGCTTGGCATTTCGGAAGGTATGACACCGGAGGCGGCCGAACGACAGCTCGCCGCACTGGGATACGAGGGGCCGCAGAGCGCGCTCACCCATCTGGCCGCGCTCACCAGCTCCAGCGGGCGGCGCGGACGAGTTCAGCAGGTGCTGCTGCCCACATTGCTGGACTGGCTGTCCGATACGCCCGACGCGGACGCCGGTCTGCTGTCGTACAGAAGGATCAGCGAGGCGCTGGCCGACCAGCGGTGGTTCCTGTCGACGCTGCGCGACGAGGGCGCGGTGGCCAAGCGGCTGATGCAGGTGCTGGGCACCTCGGCGTACGTGCCCGAACTGCTGATGCGGGCACCCGAGGTCATCCAGTCATACGCCGACGGTCCGAACGGACCCAAGCTGTGCGACGTCGAACCCGAGGGGGTGGCGCGGGCCTTGGTCGCTTCGGCGGGCCGGCACCCCGATCCGGTGCGGGCCATCGCCGCCGCTCGCACGCTGCGACGGCGCGAGTTGGCCCGGATCGCCTCGGCCGACCTGCTCGGCATGCTCGAGGTGACCGACGTGTGCGAGGCGCTGACATCGGTGTGGGTGGCGGTGCTGCAGGCCGCATTGGAGGCGGTGATCCGGGCCAACACCCCCGATGAGGGAGCACCGGCGCGCATCGCGGTGATCGGGATGGGCCGGCTCGGCGGCGGCGAACTCGGGTACGGCTCGGACGCCGACGTGATGTTCGTGTGCGAACCCGTGGAAGGCCGGGCCGACGTCGACGAGTCGGCCGCGGTGCGCTGGTCGGTGAGCATCGCCGAGCAAGTCCGCACGCTGCTCGGCACCCCCAGCGCCGACCCGCCCTTGGAGGTCGACGCCAACCTGCGGCCGGAGGGCCGCAACGGCTCGCTGGTGCGCACGCTTGACTCGTATGAGACCTACTACGCGCAATGGGCGCAGACGTGGGAGATTCAAGCGCTGCTGCGGGCGCACCACGTTGCGGGCGATGAGGACCTCGGCCAGCGCTTCCTGTTGATGGCCGACAAGACCCGCTATCCGCCTGGCGGCGTCTCGCCCAAGACGGTGCAGGAGATCCGACGTATCAAGGCGCGCGTCGACGCCGAGCGGCTGCCGCGCGGCGCCGACCCGAACACCCATACCAAGTTGGGCCGCGGCGGGCTCGCCGACATCGAATGGACGGTGCAGCTGCTGCAGCTGCAGCATGCGCACGAAATCCCTGCGCTGCACAACACTTCGACACTGGAGACGCTCAACGCCATCGGCGCGGCCGAGCTGATCGCCGAGGGCGACGTCGAGCTGCTGCGGCAGGCGTGGCTGACCGCAACCCGGGCGCGCAACGCGCTGGTGCTGGTGCGCGGCAAGCCGACCGATCAGCTACCAGGGCCCGGTCGTCAACTCAACGCCGTCGCGCTGGCGGCGGGCTGGGACAGCGACGACGGTGGGGAGTTCCTCGACAACTACCTGCGGGTGACCCGCCGGGCAAAAGCGGTAGTACGGAAGGTGTTTGGCGCGTGAGCATGGACTTCGGATTCGACGTCATCAGTTCGGAGGAATACGAGCGCCAGCGTGCGCTCTACGGGCCGTTGACGGAGGCGCTGCGCAAACTCATCGCCGCGGGCATCCACACCGAAATCGAAGAGGCGACGGTTCGAGACGCGCAGGCGGCCATCGAGACGGCCACCGAGATGCTCGAGCGCAAGCAGCGCACCGTGACGTCGACGCTGCGGCATGCGGCCACCGGCCGACCATTGGCGTGGGCCAATCCCGCTGTCGGGCTTCGCAATGCGATCGCGCCGCCGATGGAGATCCATCACGAGGACAACGGTCGATGCTGGAGCGAGTTCAGCCTCAGCGCCGGGTACGAGGGTCCACCGGGCTGGGTGCACGGCGGCATCTGCGCGCTGGTGCTCGACCACATTCTCGGCGAGGCGGCCAGCGACGGACTGACCCAACCGAAGTTCACCGGAACGATCACGCTGCGCTACCTGCGCGGCACGCCGCTGGGACCGCTGCGGGCAGAGGCATTCATCGAGCGCGTCGAAGGCGTCAAAACCTTTGCGCGCGGCTGCCTCAGCGATGCCGAGGGCACGACAGTCGAGGCCGAAGGGGTCTTCATCCAACCGACGTGGGCGCGCGACGCCGGATGAAGTACTACATCAGCACGGCGTTCCTGGACACTTCAGAGGTCGTCGAAATCGCGAAGGCAGCAGACGATCTCGGGTACCACGGGATGGGCATCCCGGACCACGTCATCAACCTCGAGACGCTGAAGACGCCCTATCCCTACACCAAGGACGGCAAACGTCGTTGGGAGGCGTTCACCGACTGGCCAGACCCATGGGTCATGATCGGCGCCATTGCACTGGTCACCACGCGGCTGCACTTCGTCACGACGGTGTACCTGCCCGCTATGCGTGATCCGTATTCAGCCGCGAAATCCATTGGCACGGCCGCGTATTTGGCGCAGGGTCGATTGGAGCTCGGCATCGGCGTGGGCTGGTGCGAGGAGGAGTTCACGCTGATGGGGCAGCGGTTCGACCGCCGCGGCAAGCGCACCGACGAGATGCTCGAGTTGATGAAGGCGTTGTGGGAACCGGGCTGGACCGAGTTCGAGGGCGAGTTCTATTCGGCGCCGCGGCTGGAGATGGAGCCCACGCCGCCACCCATCCCCATTTACGTCGGCGGGCTGTCCGACATCGCGCTGCGCCGCGCCGCGCGCCACGACGGGTGGATCGGGGACCTGATCACTACGGACCGAGCTGTCGAACGCGTCGACCGGTTGCGCGAGATGCGCGCTGAAAACGGTTTGACTATGCACGATTTCACCATCCTGACGCCGCTGACCGACGCGTTCACCCCCGAGCACTACGAACGAGCCGAGGCAAGCGGCATCACCGGCATCATCACGATGCCGTGGATGTTCTACGCCGGGCCGCAGGCCACGCTGGCCGAGAAGATCGACGGCATGCGCAAGTTCCGCAAGGACCTCGGGTTGGACACGTAGCCGGTCAGCCCCATTCGGCTGGCCGCCGTCGTCAACGCATCGCGCAGGTTCGTCGGCCTCGACATCCAAGCCCGCGGCAAGCTTCGGCACCGCCCACCGTGGGCCGCCGGACCCGCTCGGATCGGTGCTGGTGGCGACCGTTCCGCCGGTGGTGATGACGACCGTTCCTCAGCGGCGCAGCCGGCCGAAACCTCGACGCGGCGCCCTTGCCGTCGCTGCTGTCGCGGTCCGGCGCCTGCTGTCTATCGACAGCGACCCTGCACCGGTGGTGGCTAGCAGCAGGAACGCGAAGCAGAACATGATCGGGAGTTCGCCACCGTTGCCACCCAGCTCTGCATTGAACGGCCAGAAGGGGGCGGACGGGCCCCCGCCCAGCGGCGGCCAGTGCCGGTAGAAGTACGCGAAAGCCATCTCGCCGGAAGCGACGAAAGCCGCTATCCGCGTGAACAGTCCGACGACGATCAGCAGGCCGAGGATGAATTCGATGAGGCCCGCCCACCAGAACGGCCATGTGCCGACCGGCACCTTGGTGCCCAGCGGCCAGCGCGAACAACTTCATCGAGCCGTGCAGGGTGAACAGCAGACCGAAGATGATCCGGAAGATGCTCAGGACGGGCGAGGAGAAACTCGCCAGACGGGTATCGAAGGTAGTCGTCATGGGCTGACCCTAACGCGCATTCGGGCCGGGCGCGCTGAAGTCGCCCGGCCCAAATGGTTAGCTCTGTTATACGTCGTAGTACAGCGCGAACTACGTTCTCGGCGTTGGCATCTGTTAGCTGCGTTGGGTGTGTGGGAGAGCAGGTCAGAGCGTTGGGTCTGTTGGTCACCGGAAGTGCGAGAAATACTGCTGCGGACCCACTGCGGACCCAACCAGGGTGCGCACTGCGCTGAGCTGTGGTCACTCCTCGCGCAACACGTCGTCGCAACCCAACACCCAGCTGGTGTACACCCCTTACACCCGGGCCCAATGCCCGTCCGGCAGCTGCCAGCCACTGACCCGGTACTCGCGGCCGCCGGCCAGCGCATCGACGGAGTGTGAGAGCTGCTCCCACGCGACGATGACCACGACGGGTTCTCGCAGAGGGTTGTGGCCATCTCCCGGCGGAAGGCCTTGCGTTCCTTCACCAGCCACGCGCGCAGGTCCACCTCGGTGTCGGCGCCGCGATGCTTTGGCAGTGGCGCGATGCCAGCGGATCCGGGCCGCCCGCTGATGCGGCAGCGACACCGCCTTGGTCTGCGCCCCGTCCGGATTTAGTGAGCGGGTCGTGTGATGTGGTCGACACCAAGGCCACTCGGCCGCGACACTCTTAAACGGATTGGAACAAGCCATGAATCACATCGTCACCGTCGTCATCGCCAAGGCGGCGCTCGGAGCCGGCCTGGCGTTGGGCTTCGCCACCATGCCGCACGCGCTGGCTCACACCGACACGGGCGCTGGCTACGACGCCTACGCCGCAGAGGTCGGCGATGACAATGAGAACGGCATCATCGAAGAAGACCAGAGCGGTTGGGATTGCACCACGATGGGCAACCGAATCTGTGGTGTCGGCAACGCACAGGGAGCCATCCCACGCGACTGGACGATCACGGACGCCGACGGCACCCCGTCGCACCGCACGCAACCGGACCCTACGCATGGGAAGGGGATTACTACGTCGGCGGCTACAACTGACCGTTGCCCATTCCCATCATCCCGTTCATCATCGTCCGGGCGTGCGATCGTCTCGGTCGATGAGAGGAGGCGGACGTGGGAGAGGCGCGTGACGTCCAGGATCGACTCACTGACGCGGCGGTAAAGGGCGATTCGGAGGCCCTCAAAGCGCTTTACGCTCAGGACGCGGTCGCTGAGACGCCCGACCAGGGCACGATCACCGGGCGCGACCAGATCGCCGCCTACCTGGGCGAGTTCAGCGCGGCGTTTCCGGATGCCGCGTGGGAGGACCAGTACAAGCACGAGGCCGGCGACACGGCGATCATCGAGGGATACTTCGTTGGGACGAACACCGGCTCAATGACGGGGCCGAACGGCGAGACCATTCCCGCGACGGGCAGGCGTGTGCGGGCCCGCGAGTGCGACATCGTGACGGTCGAGAACGGGGTTGTCACGAGCCATCGGCTCTACTTCGACGTGCAAGACATCCCCACGCAGCTCGGTCTCGCGCCCGAGTCCCCGACGTAACCCTCCGTCGACGAGTGGCGGGGGGCCATGATGCCGGACTGCTTATGCGGGTGCGGTTCGCTCGCTACCAACGTCGGTCCGTGCGTTTCGAGCAGTCTGGGGTTGCCTGCTTGATCCTCTCACCGTCCATCGACAACAACGGGCGCACGTCGTCGGCGTGTCTTGTCGTCCCGGCAAACAACGTCACGCCGCGCCCTGGGCCGCAGGCACCTGGGCCGCTGCAACCCGCCCGCGCGCCGGGGAAACGTCGGGGTGAGCCGACCAAACGGCCTCCCTACCCGCGTTGACCTGGGCGTGTCGGGCGCCGACGTCGACGTCGCGACTTCCTTGCCCAGTTCGCGGTCTATGTCGGCGCCCCGCTTCGCTGCTGCCCGTACGTCGTCGTCGGCCGCAAGAAGGGCCTTCTTCAGGCCATCAGCGATTTTGCCCGTGCTGGGCAACAGCTTCGACATACACCGACGCGATGGCGGCCATGGCTTACCTCTTCGCGAGTGTTGTTGCCCGGTAGGGGTTCTGCTGGCGCGGCATTTCGTGCGCCTGGCCTTTGTCGTCGACCCAGCTGGTCACCGGTCCGGCGTGTTGGCGGTCCCACTCGGACGCGCCCCACTCGTCCTATCGTGCCTGCGCGGAGCCGACGGAGTGCAGGCGCAATCGCAGCAGACACCACGGTGAGGTGCGATGGCCGGCATCGGGCCGACGGAACAGCGCGGAGTCGGCGACGATCGGCCCGCCGGTGGCCATGACGGCTTTGTCGTCGAGCCGGAAATTGCCCATCGGCGGCGCGGTGCGCCGCGAGCACGGGCTGCGGCCCAGCACACAGTCATGCACGGCGTCGGACATGATCTGCGCGAGCCGCGAATGCAGGGAGTAGACGTAATTCTGGCTCAGCCCTTCAGCCTGCAGTCGCGCAACCCATGCCTTCACCTGCGACGGCCGCAACACCGACAGCGGCATGTCGCCGAACTCGTCCACGATCTGGTGAATATGGGTGCGGGCTTGGCGCACCGTCGAATCACGGTTGACCTTGTAGCCCTCGATACAGAGATCGCACCACTGCTGCACAGTGAGTTGTGCGTCGCGTGGCGCTACGTGGGTACCGGAGACAATCGACGCCGCCTGGTTGTCCAGCCAGCGGGTAGCAGCAAGCCGAAGGTGTATGTCGCCACGACGGAACAGGTGTGGGCGATCCATGATGCGATGCCGGACAACTTCCGCGTAGCTGTTCTGCTCGGCGCATTCGCCGGGTTGCGGGTTGCGGAGGTGTCGGCGCTACGGGTGTCTGATGTGGACTTCACCAGGGGTGTGGTGCACCCGGTGCGGCAGTGGCCCGATGAGCCGCTGAAAACACCGGGCAGCGACGCCGCAATACCGATTCCGCGTGACCTGGCGCTGCTGCTGGCGGCGTCGGTGAAGAAGTACCCCAGCGACGTGATGGTGACGCGGGGATCGGCGACGACCAGAGTCGGCGCGCTGGCCGCCAACGGGCTGGGCGTGGACTGCGCGCCGCCCTGGAGCATCGAACGCGCGATGCGCGATGTCAGGCGGAAGGTGGTCGGCCTGCCGGAGAAGTTCTGCTTTCACGATCTGCGCCACTACCTGGCGTCGATGCTCAACGCCTCCGGTGCGGACATCAAGACGGTGCAGGCACGGATGCGGCACGCCTCCGCGCACACGACGCTCGACACCTATGGGCATTTGTGGCCGGATGCCGACGAGTCCACCCGATCGGCGATCGGTGCTGTGATCGCGGAGCGGATGGACTCTGTCGGATCTACTGCGGACCCACTGCGGACCGAGGACGGTTCTTCACGGCGTCGCCGCAGGTCAGAGGGTTAGCTGACTTACACGTCGTAGTACAGCGCGATCTCGTACGGATGCGGACGGATCTGCACCGGCAGGATCTCGTTCTCCCGCTTGTAGGAGATCCAGGTCTCGATCAGGTCCTCGGTGAAAACCCCGCCCTCGGTGAGGTATTCGTGGTCCTCCTCGAGGCGGTCGATCACCGCCGACAGCGACGTCGGCGCCTGCGGGATGTTGGCGGCCTCGTCCGGCGGCAGCTCGTAGAGGTCCTTGTCGACCGGGGCCTGCGGCTCGATCTTCTTCTTGATGCCGTCGAGTGCCGGCCATCATCATCGCCGAGAACGCCAGGTACGGGTTGCCCGAGCTGTCCGGGCAGCGGAACTCCAGCCGCTTGGCCTTCGGGTTGTTGCCGGTGATCGGGATGCGCACACACGCCGAGCGGTTGCGCTGGCTGTACACCAGGTTGATCGGCGCCTCATAGCCCGGCACCAGCCGCTTGTAGGAGTTCACCGTCGGGTTGGTGAACGCCAGCAGCGAAGGCGCGTGGTGCAGGATGCCGCCGATGTAGTGGCGCGCGGTGTCCGACAGGCCCGCGTAGCCGGACTCGTCGTGGAACAGCGGGCTGCCGTCCTTCCACAGTGACTGGTGGGCAGTGCATGCCGGAGCCGTTGTCGCCGAACAGCGGCTTGGGCATGAACGTCACGGTCTTGCCGGCCTGCCACGCGGTGTTCTTGATGATGTACTTGTACAGCTGCAGGTCGTCGGCGGCGTGCAGCAGGGTGTTGAACTTGTAGTTGATCTCGGCCTGCCCGGCGTGCCGACCTCGTGGTGGCCCTTCTCCAGCTCGAACCCGGCGTTCTGCAGGTTGGTGCACATCGCATCGCGCAGGTCGACGAAGTGGTCGTAGGGCGCGACGGGGAAGTAGCCGCCCTTGGGACGGACCTTGTAGCCGCGGTTGGCGCTGCCGTCGGCCTCGACCGGCTCGCCAGTGTTCCACCAGCCGGCCTCGGAGTCGATCTCGTAGAAGGTGCCGTTCATCTTCGAGTCGAACGACACCGAGTCGAAGATGTAGAACTCGGCCTCGGCGCCGAAGTAGGCAGGTGTCGGCGATGCCGGTGCTGGCCAGGTAGTTCTCGGCCTTGCGGGCCACGTTGCGCGGGTCGCGCGAGTACGCCTCGCGGGTGAACGGGTCGTGCACGAAGAAGTTGAGGTTCAGCGTCTTGGCGGCGCGGAACGGGTCGATGCGCGCAGTGTCGGGATCGGGCAGCAGCATCATGTCGGACTCGTGGATCGACTGGAAGCCGCGAACCGACGAGCCGTCGAACGCCAGCCCGTCCTCGAACACGCTCTCGATCGAAAAACGCAGCCGGAACCGAGAAGTGCTGGACGACGCCGGGCAGATCGCAGAACCGAATGTCGACGTATTCGACGTCTTCGTCCTTGATCTGCTTGATGATGTCGTCGGCCGTCTTTTCTGCCACTGAAGACTCTCCTTATATCTGGTAACCCGCGCGTAGACGCTAAGGACATGATGTTGCACGGTCGTCAACCGCATGTTGCGTTGAAGTTACGCAATCCGCGGCAGCGGCAACCGTTGGGGCCGATCGGGCCCCGCTTATGCTGACAGTATGGCCCGTGCGATCGGGTCCTGGCTGTCGGGTCCCGAACCGTCGGAGTCGGGCAGTCCGGACCAAGGACCCAACGACTATCCGGGCCAACGGCTCGGTCTGCCACCGACCGGACGCGGTCCCTTGCCCGGATGAGCAGGCGAATCGCCGCGCTGTTCGTGGACTGGCTGGTCGCCTACGGCTTGGCGGCTCTGGCGATGACGGTCGGGCTCGTGTCGATGGCGACGCTGTCCACGGCCGTGTTGGTGATCTGGCTCGTGCTCGGCGCGGTGTCGGTCCGGCTGTTCGGCTTCACGCCCGGCCAGTACGCGCTCGGCCTGCTGGTCGTGCCGGTGGATGGGCGGCTGCACGTCGGCTTCGGCCGGGCGCTCGTGCGTGGTCTGCTGATCGCGCTGGTCATCCCGCCGCTGATCACCGACACCGACCTGCGCGGGGTGCAGGATCGGCTGACCAACACCGCGGTGGTAAGGCGGTAGTCAGCGCCGCCGGACGGTGCGCTGCACGCCGCGCATCTTGGCCTGTGTCGGCAGCGGACCCTTGGGCATCGCCGCCGGGCCGACCTTCGTGCCGAGCGCGGCCAGCCGCGACTCCAGCGAGTCCATCTGTTTGACGGTGATGTTGGCCGGCAGCTTGTTCAGGTGGCGTTCCAGCTTGGACAGCGGGACCTCGCCTTCGCCGTTGCCGATCACGACGTCGTAGATCGGGATGTCGCCGACGAGCCGGGCGGTGCGCTTCTTCTCCTGGGCGAGCAGCGGCTTCACCCGTGCCGCCGAGCCCTCGCCGACAAAGATCACGCCGGGTCGGCCGATCACCCGGTGCACCGCGTCGAAGTGGCCGGTGGCAGCGACCCCCGGGGTGACCCGCCACTTGCCCCGCAGGTTGTCCAGCGCCCACGCCGCCGCGCCGGTCTGCCCCTCGGCCTTGCGGTAGACCGACTTCTGCGCGCGTCGGCCGAAGATGATGAAGGCCACCAGCGCGCCGAGCACGACGCCCAGCGGGATCATCATGTACGCGGTGAATCCGCCTGCGAAGATCCCCATGGCCACCGAAGCCGCTACGATCAGCACGAACGCGCCGATCATGTACGGCAGAAGACGCTTGTCCTCTTTGCGCTGAATCTGGAACGCCTGCCACAGCTGGCTGCGGCGCTGCTTGGAGGCCGCCTTGCGGGCCGCTTTTGCCTCGGCCTTCGCAGCCTTCGCGGCGGCGGTTTTGCGGGATTTCGCCATTGCTTCAGGATACGGAGTCGGATGTCGCCGCCGCTGCGGCTCCGGAGTCGGATGTCGCCGCCGCTGCGGCTCCGGAGTTGAATGTCGCCGCCGCTGCGGCTCCGGCGGGCCGAGACCCGACGGCCTGGGCATACAGCCGGCCGGCTCGATACGAGGACCGCACCAGCGGCCCGGCCAGCACTCCGGCGAAGCCGAGCCCCTGCGCGAACCGCTCGTGCTCGACGAACTCCTCGGGCTTGACCCAGCGCTCCACCGGGTGATGACGCACCGACGGCCGCAGGTACTGCGTGATGGTGACGATGTCGCAGCCCGCGTCGTGCAGGTCGCTCAGCGCGGTACGCACCTCGTCCGGCATCTCACCCATGCCCAGGATCAGATTGGACTTGGTGACCAATCCGTAGTCGCGGGCCGCGGTCAATACCTCGAGGCTGCGCTCGTAGCGGAACGCGGGGCGGATCCGCTTGAAGATCCGTGGAACGGTTTCGACGTTGTGCGCCAACACTTCTGGACGTGACTCGAAAACCTGCTCGAGCAGTGCGGGCTCGCCGTTGAAGTCGGGGATCAGCAACTCCACGCCGGTATTCGGGTTCAGCTGCCTGATCTGGCGCACGGTCTCGGCGTACAGCCAAGCCCCACCGTCGGGCAGGTCATCGCGCGCCACGCCCGTCACCGTGGAGTAGCGCAGCCCCATTGCCTGCACGCTTTCGGCGACCCGGCGCGGCTCGTCGCGGTCGAGCTCGGTGGGCTTACCGGTGTCGATCTGGCAGAAGTCGCAGCGCCGGGTGCACTGCTCGCCGCCGATGAGGAAGGTGGCCTCGCGATCCTCCCAGCATTCGAAGATGTTGGGGCAGCCAGCCTCTTCGCATACGGTGTGCAGGCCCTCGCGGCGGACCAGCGCCTTGAGCTCCTGGTACTCCGGGCCCATCTTGGCGCGGGTCTTGATCCAGGGCGGCTTGCGCTCGATCGGCGTCTCGGCATTGCGGACCTCGAGACGCAGGAGCTTTCTGCCTTCCGGGGTGACGGTCACGGTGTCAATGCTACTGATAGGCGGCCGTCGAGCGCGTCACACACAGCCTCAGCGACCTGCGAAATCACGTCCTGCACGGTGACCCGGCGGCCCAGTTCGGCGGTCAGCGATGTCACCCCGGCGTCGGAGATGCCGCACGGCACGATCGAGGAGAACGCGTCCAGGTTGCAGTCGCAGTTGAGCGCGAACCCGTGCAGTGTCGTCGCCCGTGACACCCGGATGCCGATGGCGCCGACCTTGCGGGCCGGCCGTATTCCGTCTGCGGGCACCCACACCCCGGAGCGGCCCTCCACTCGGCTGGTTTCCAGCCCGAGGCCCGCACACACCTTGATCATCGATTCCTCAAGGCGCCGAACGAAATTCACCACGTCCAGCGGCTCGGCAAGACCGATGATCGGATATCCGACCAGCTGTCCCGGTCCGTGCCAGGTGATCTTGCCCCCGCGGTCGGTGTCGACGACCGGGGTGTCATCGAGCGGCCGCTCCTCGGGCAACGTGCGTCGGCCTGCGGTGTACACGGGCGGGTGCTCGAGCAGCAGCAGGGTGTCCGGACCGCCTGCGAGACGGGCGTCGGCCAGCTCGCGCTGCAGTTGCCAGGCGCTGCTGTAGTCGATGGTGCCCAACCGCCGGACCTCCATCGGCGCGCTCGCCGACCGAATCGATGCCGCCATGGCGAAAACGCTACTCCCCAGCTCCGCGGGGGCCCACCCAGCTCACCGCGGGGGCCCACCAGCTACAGCGGGGGCCCCAGTCACGTGTCCTTCGGCGCCGTCGCGTAGGCCAGCGCCTCGCCGATCGTGTTGTGGTGGAAGACGAAGCCCGACCGCTCCAGTGCCGCCGGGATCGCGCGCTGCCCGCCGAGCAAGCCCTCCTGGGCGAACTCACCGAGCACGGTGCGCAGCGCGAACCCGGGCACGATCAGCGGGGTCGGGCGGTTCACGGCGCGTCCCAACGCGGCGGTGAACTCGGCATTGGTCACCGGTGCCGGCCCGGTCAGGTTGACGGGGCCGGAGAGCTCGTCGTGCGAGATGGCGAACAGCAATGCGCGCACCTCGTCCTCGAGGCTGATCCACGGCATGTACTGGCGGCCGTTGCCCAGCCGTGCGCCCAGTCCGAACGAGAACAGTGTCTTGAGGCGGGCGAGAATTCCCCCCGACGGCGCGACCACCAGGCCCGTTCTGACCAGCACCACCCGAGCGCCGTCCTGTTGAGCGGCTGCCGTAGAAGCCTCCCAGTCCTGGCACAACTGGGCCAGAAAGCCTCTACCTGGCGGCGCGGTTTCGTCGGCGGTGCGGCCGCGGGTGTCGCCGTAGTAGCCGACCGCGCTGGCGTTGATCAGCACCGGCACCCCGGCCTCGGCGACCGCCTCGGACAGTACCTCCGTCGGCCCGATGCGACTGTCACGCAGGCTCTGCTTGAACGCGCCGGACCACCGCTTTTCGCCGACGCTGACGCCGCACAGGTTCACCACGGCGTCGACGCCGCGCAGCGCTGACGAATCGAACTCGCCGGCGTCGGGGTTCCAGAACACCTCGTCGACGTTCGACGGCGCCCGGCGAACGATCCGTAACACCCGGTGGTCGGCAGACCGCAACGCCGACATCAACGCGGAGCCGATCAGGCCAGAGGACCCCGCAATCGCGATGACGGAGTTGGACACTACGGCGTCACAGCCCCAGGTCGGCCTCGAATGCGCCCTCTTCGAGCCGGCGCTTGACGGTCGTCAGGAAGCGTCCGGCATCCGCGCCGTCGACCAGTCGGTGGTCGTAGGTCAATGGCAGGTAGCAGATCGATCGCACGCCGATCGACTCGTTGCCGAAGTCGTCGACGATCACTCGCGGCCGCTTGACGATCGCGCCGGTGCCCAGCATCGCCGCCTGTGGCGGCACCAGGATCGGGGTGTCGAACAGCGCGCCCTGGCTGCCGATGTTGGTGATTGTGAACGTCCCGCCGGACAGCTCATCGGGCTTGAGGTCACCGGAGCGCGCCCGCGCCGCGATGTCGGCGATCGCGCGGGCCAGCCCTCCCAGCGACAGGTCGCCCGCGTTCTTGATCACGGGCGACAACAGACCCTGCTCGGTGTCGACCGCGAAGCCGAGGTGCTCGGCGTCGTAGTAGGTGATCTGCTTGGTTTCCTCGTTGTAGCTGGCGTTGACGTTCGGGTGGGTCTTGAGCGCGTCGATCGCCGCGCGGGCGAAGAACGGCAGATAAGTCAGGTTGACGCCTTCGCGTTCGGCGAAATCTCTCTTGGCGCGCGCCCGCAGCGCCACGATCTTGGTCATGTCGACCTCGTGGGTTTGCGTCAATTGCGCTGTGGCCTGCAAGGATTCGCGGGTCTTCTTCGCCGTGATCTGACGGATCCGGCTGGCCTTCTGGGTGCTGCCACGAAGATGAGCCAGCGCAGGCGCGGGTGTCGGGGCCGCGGCAGCAGGCGCCTTGGCGGGTGCTTCCTTGGCCGGCTCGGGGGCCTTCTTGGCTTCAGCCGCGGCGAGCACGTCCTGCTTGCGGATCCGGCCGCCAACGCCCGTACCCTTTACGGTCGCGAGGTCAATGTTGTTCTCCACAGCCAGCTTCCGCACCAACGGTGTCACATAAGGTGCTGAATCACCCGACGGTGCTTCCGCCGCGGGGGCCGCCTGGGGTTTCGGCTCGGGCTTCGGTTCGGGCTTGGCTTCTGCCGCAGGCTCGGGCTTCGGTTCGGGCTTCGGCTCCGGCTTGGCCTCTTCCTTCGGCTCGCGGCTCGGGCTTGGCCTCCGGCTTGGGCTTCGGGGCGGGCTCCTCGGCGCCGGCCCCGGCTTCACCTATCTTGGCCAGCTCGCCACCGACGGGAACGGTGTCGTCCTCCTCCGCGGTGATGGACAGCAGCGTGCCTGCCACCGGAGACGGGATCTCGGTGTCGACCTTGTCCGTGGACACCTCGACCAGCGGTTCGTCGACCTCGACTTTGTCGCCGACCTTCTTCAGCCACCGGGTCACGGTGCCCTCGGTGACCGATTCACCCAATTCCGGCATCTTCACCGGGGTCGCCGAGCCCGACGACTCGGCGGCCGGCTTGGATTCCGCCTCCTGGGGCTCTGGCTCTTCGGTCTCCTCGGCCGCCGGTTCGGGCTCAGCGGCCGGTTCTTCGGCGGGCTTTTCCTCGTCGGCCGGCTCCTCCTGTGCGGCCGGCTTCTCGTCGGGTGCTTCGCCGGCGTCGCCGATCACCGCCAACTCGCCGCCCACCTCAACGGTGTCGTCCTCCTGGGCGACGATCTTCGTCAGCACCCCCGCAGCGGGCGAGGGGATCTCGGTGTCGACCTTGTCGGTCGAGACCTCCAGCAGTGGCTCATCCTGTTCGACTGTGTCGCCCTCTTGCTTGAGCCAACGGGTGACGGTGCCTTCGGTGACGCTCTCACCGAGGGCGGGCATCTGAACGGAGATGGCCATGTGCGTGGACTCCCTCGAACGATCAGTCGCAGGTGGTCGATTGTCGGCTCCCATCCTGTCATGCCCGCTCGCACAGTTCGTCGCAGACCTCGGCACTCGTGGCTCTGGCACTATCGAAGGAGGCAGACGCCGGAAGGAGTAAGGCCCAGGTGGGTTTGTTCGACAGGTTTCGGGGACGCCGGTCGGGGCGTGGCGACGGCCATGATCCCGCGGCCGATCTGCGATACCTCCGTGATTGGGTCGCCGAACGTACGGGTGTGGAGGCGTTCGTCGAGCCGAAAACCACCGTCACCGACGTCACGGTCGTCCTGGTTGCCGCGGACGGCGAATGGACCCGGCGCAGGGCAGGGGGAGACGCCGGTGCCCGGCGATTGAGCGAGCGGCTGAACATTCCCGTCTACGACGTCCAGAAGGTCGGCTATCCGCAGCGGATGCGCGACTACGACGAGCGCCGCCGAATCGAGCGCCGACGCGCCGCCCGCGACGAGCTCGAGGAGCGCTGATACGGTACCGTCGGTCCCACTAAGTTGCACGGAGGTCTGATGGCAACGGAGCGGTTCGTCGAAAGCAGTGACGGTGTTCGCATAGCGGTTTATGAAGAGGGCAACCCGGACGGGCCAACGCTGGTCATGGCGCATGGCTGGCCCGACTCGCACGTCCTCTGGGACGGGGTTGTGCCGCTGGTGGCCGACCGGTTTCGCATAGTGCGATACGACAACCGTGGTGTCGGTAAATCGTCTGTGCCCAAACCGATCTCGGCCTTCACGATGGCCCGCTACGCCGACGATTTCGCCGCCGTGATCGACGCGGTCGCGCCCGGTGAACGGGTACATGTGTTGGCCCACGACTGGGGATCGGCGGGCGTGTGGGAGTACCTGGCCCGTGCCGGCGCCAGCGATCGCGTCGCCTCGTTCACCTCGCTGTCGGGCCCGAGCGGCGATCACATGAAACGCTTCGTCATCGGCAGCCTCAAGCGCCCGTATCGTCCGCGGCGGTTTCTCCAGGGACTCGATCAGCTGTTGCGGTTCTCCTACATGGGCATGTTCTCCATACCGGTGCTCGCGCCGCTGCTCGTGCGTGCCTTCCTCGCCGACGGACTCACGCGCTTGCTGATGCGCCGCGACGGAATCCCCGCCGACCAGCTCTACCACTCCACGAATTACAAGACCGACGCCGTCAAAAGTTTGAAGGTGTACCCGGCGAACTACTTCCGCACGATGGTCTCTGCCAGGACCGACCATTACGTCGACGTGCCGGTTCAGCTGATCGTCAACTCAAGGGATCCGCATGTGCTGCCGCATGTTTACGACGACACCCACAACTGGGTTCCGCGACTGTGGCGCCGTGACATCGAGTCCGGCCATTGGGCGCCGATGTCGCACGCGCCGATGATCGCGCGATCGGTGCGCGAGCTCGTCGACTTCCTGGACGGCAAGCCGCCCAGCCGGGCGCTGTTGCGCGCACAGGTCGGACGTCAGCGCGAATACTTCGGCGACACATTGGTTTCCGTGACCGGCGCGGGCAGCGGTATCGGCCGCGAGACCGCGCTCGCGTTCGCCCGTGAGGGCGCCGAGGTGGTGATCAGCGACGTCGACGAGGGCAGCGTGAAGGACACCGCCACCCAGATCGCCGCGCGCGGCGGGATTGCGCACGCCTACCCGCTCGACGTCTCGGACGCCGACGCGGTCGAGCGGTTCGCCGAGCGGGTATGCGCCGATCACGGCGTGCCCGACATCGTGGTGAACAACGCAGGCGTGGGCCACGCCGGCTTCTTCCTCGACACGCCCGCCGAGGAATTCGACCGGGTGCTCGACATAAATCTCGGCGGCGTCGTGAACGGCTGCCGCTCGTTCGCCCGCCGGCTGGTCGAGCGTGGCACCGGCGGCCACATCGTCAACGTCGCCTCGATGGCGGCCTACTCGCCGCAGCAGATGATGAACGCGTACTGCACCAGCAAGGCCGCGGTCTACATGTTCGGCGATTGTCTACGGGCAGAACTCGATTCGGCGGGGATCGGGCTGACCACCGTCTGTCCCGGGGTAATCGACACCAACATCGTCAGCACCACGCGCTTCGATGTGCCGGCCGGTCAAAGAGCCCAGGCCGAGGCGCGGCGCAAGCAAATCGAGAAGATGTTCGCCGCCCGCCGATACGGCCCGGACAAAGTCGCCAAGGCCATCGTGTCCGCGGTCAAGAAGAACAAGCCGATCCGTCCGGTAGCTCCTGAGGCTTACTTTCTTTACGGGGCGGCACACGCGCTGCCGCAAGCGATGCGCAGCGCGGCTCGTCGAAAGTTGATGTAGCTCAACCGTTCTGCGCGATATCTTCCAGTACAGCGAACATCGTCCGCGTCGGCACGCCGGTGCCGCCTTTTCCGGTGTAGCCCCACGGGCCGCCGGTGTTGTAGGCAGGGCCCGCTATGTCGATGTGCGCCCACGCCACGCCGTCGGCGACGAACTCGCGCAGGTACGTGCCTGCCACGAGCATGCCGGCGTAGCGCGATCCGCTGACGTTGGCCAGGTCGGCGACCGTCGACTTGAGGTCGTCCTTGAGCTCTTCCGGCAGTGGCATCGGCCAGCCGTTCTCGCCGACGGCCTGTGAGATCGCGGCAACCCGGTCGCGGAACTCGTCGCTGCCCATCACCCCCGGCGTGCGGCCTCCGAGCGCCACGGTCTGCGCGCCGGTCAGTGTCGACGTCTCGATCAGGTAATCGGGTTCGTCCTCGCAGGCCCGCACGATCGCGTCGGCCAGGATCAGCCGGCCCTCGGCGTCGGTGTTGAGCACCTCGACGGTGATGCCGCCGTACTGGGTCAGCACATCGCCGGGCCGCTGCGCGGTCGACGAGGGCATGTTCTCGGCCATCGGCACGGTGGCGACGACGTCGATCGGCAACTGCCGTCTGGCGGCCAGCACCACAGTGGCGATGACTGCCGCGGCTCCGCCCATGTCGGAGGTCATGTGGTGCATGTTGGCGGACGGCTTGATGGAGATGCCGCCGGTGTCGAATGTGATGCCCTTGCCGACCAGCGCGACCTTCTTGGCCTTCTTGTTCTTCGCTCCCCGGTGAGTCAGCCGGACCAGCCGTGGCGGGCGTGACGAGCCCTTGCCGACGCCGATCACGCCGCCATAGCCGTCCTTGGCCAATGTCTTCTCGTCGAGCAGCTCGACCTCCAGGCCGATAGATTCACCCAAAGCCTTTGCGCGCTTGGCGAACTCGGCCGGATACAGATGGCTCGGTGGGGTGTTGACCAGATCGCGGGCGGTGGCCACCGCGGTGGCGATATCTGCGGCCCGGGCGGCCTCTCCCTTGGTCTTGACCTTGGTGTCTGCGGTCAGCGCGGTGATCTCGCGCAGGCCTGCATCCTTCGGCGCGGTCTTCTCGCTGCGGAACTCCGAGAATCGGTAGGCGCCCAGGATCAGCCCCTCGACCGTGGCACTCAGATCGATGTCCGACAGGGTCGTGATGACCGCCTCCGTGCCGTTCAGTGACCGGGCCGCCACTCCCGCTGCACGCCGAATCGTGTCGGCAGGCCACTCGTCGCGGTTCTTGCCCAACCCGACCGCCACCACGCTGGCCACCGTTATCGATGGCGCGACCACCCGGGTGACCTGCTCGGCACCGCCCTTGGCGCCGAACGCCTTGAGCGCGACTTCGATCTCACCGACGGCCTCGGCGTCGAGGAAGGGATTGGCGACGACGGTCGCGGTCGCGTCCTCGTCCTCACCGCTGACAACGGGGACGATCAGCACAGCCGAATCGTTCTTGCGCTTTTGCAGGGTGCTTGCGACGGTGACGCTGGGGGCCTGATAGCCGGAGTATGCAGGGCTCACGAGCATTCAGCCTATCTGCCGGCGGTTACCGCTTAGGTCGTAGGCCGACACCGGTGCATCGAAACCCTTGAGCGTCAACGGATCCTGTGGGACAGCTGGCCAGTTCGGCAGCGCGTCGCGGACATCCGACGGGGCGAGGATCTGCCCGGGCGACGCTGCAGCCACCAACCGAGCGGCCAGGTTCACCGCATCGCCGAAGTAGTCGCCGCCTATGGCAAGAACTTCGCCGTAGCTGAGCCCCGCCCGTACCTGCAGTCCTGCTGCTTGCGTCCGTGGGTCCTCGACGAGGTCGGCGGCCGTTTGCACCAGACGCTCCGGAGTCGAGCTCACCCACATCACCGCGTCGCCAATGAACTTCACCAATCGACCGTCGTCGGCGCGCACCACGTCGGTGACGGCTTCGCTGAAGCCGTTGAGCACCCTCGACAACTCCGCGGGGGACAACACGTGGGTGAGCGCGGTGAACCCTGACAGATCCGCAAAGCCGACGCCGCACTCCACGCTCGCAGACGGATTTCTGACGACGTTCGAGAACAGGTTCGGCCGCGTCGACTGATGGCGATGAACCACGTCGATCATCGACCCGATACGGGGAATCAATTCGGCCAGTTCGCGCCAGGCCCGTGCGGTGGTGAGTTCGTCCTGGCTGCGGGTGATCCAAAAGTCGGGCCTAGAGGTTCGCAGCAAGGTCGTCTCGGCCTCCGCGAGCCTGGCCATAGCGGAGCCGATGAGACGCAGCAGGCCGCCGTCGTCGCCCATCTTCGCCTTCATCGCGGCGCAGGTGGCAAGGGCGTCGACGTCCGCTTGGCTCAGCGCGACGTCATCGGAGCCGGGAACGGTCAAGCCAAGCATGGCCCAGGATTGTGTGACGTCGTCGAGCGGCAGCCTGAGTGCCTCGGCGGCGGTCCGAAGGCTGTAGCTCGGTCGGCCGGACCGTCTGATGGCGTCTCCGGCCAGTCCGAACAGGCGGCCCCGACGCTCGGCTTCGAGCATCTCCTCGGCGGTGAACCCGAGATCGGCCAAATACTCGATCAGGCCCGCCCGTTTTCGCGCGTTGGCGATTCCGGCGGCCTCCAGCGCGTCCAGATCGACCACATGCACTCCTTCAAGGCCGCTCAGCGGGACGGTTGCAGGTCGTATGCAATCACCGGAGACTCGAAACCCTTGAGTGTCAAGGGTTCCTGGACGACAGCGGGCCACTCGGGCAGTTCGTCGCGGACGGCCGAGGTCGCGAGGATCTGTCCGGGCTCCGCGGCGGCGACGAGCCGGGCCGCCAGGTTCACCGTGTTGCCGAAGTAATCGCCGCCGACGGCAAGCACCGTGCCGTAGCCGAGACCGGCGCGGACCTGCATCTGCGCCTCGCGCGCCTTCGGGTGATCGACGAGATCCACCGCGGCCTTGGCCAGTAATTCCGGCGTCGAACTCACCCACATCACCTCGTCGCCGATGAACTTCACCACCCGTCCGCCGTCGGAGTGCACCACTTTGGAGACGGTGGTGTTGAACTCGTCGAGCAGGCTGGACAACTCCGCCGGTGTCAGCTGCTGCGTGAGCGCCGTGAAGCCCGACAAGTCCGCGAAACCGATGCCGCACACGACGGTCTCCGACGTGTCGCGGATGACGCCCTCGAAGTGGGTTCGGGCGCTGCTCAAGTGGTGGCGGTGAACTGCATCGATCATCGCCCCGATGCGGGGAACGAACTCCGCCACCGCGCGGTACGCCTGCGCGGTGATGAGTTCGTCATGGCTGTGATTTATCTGGAGATCGGGGGAGCCGGCGCGGACAACTGCCGACTCCGCCTCCGCCAGTCGGGCCATGGCCGCGCCGAGGACCCGCAGAAAGCCGAACGCGCCGTCATCACTCATTACCTTCCTCATCGCGACCCAGGTCGCAAGGCCGTCGAGATCGGCCTGGCTCAGGGCGGCCTCATCGGGGCTGGCGACGGTCAGGCCGAGCACCGCCCATGCGGTTGCGATGTCGTCGAGAGGCACACCCAGCAGGTCGGCGGCCGTCCGCAGGCTGTAGATCGGGCGGCCCGACCGCTGAAGCGCATCGCCGGCGAGCCCGAACAGGCGACCGGCCCGCTCGGCCTCGACCATCTCGTCAGCCGTGAAGCCGAGCTTGTCCAGGTAGTCGATCAGGCCGGCTCGTCCGCGCGCGTTGGCGATTCCGGCAGCTTCCAGCGCATCGAAATCGACCACCTACCCGAGTCTGCCAGCGTCGATGCCCCGATTAGGGTTGTTCGGCGTGAGCGAAGTACTGCACGGCCCCCTCGAGGACCGACATCGTCGACTTGGCGCGACTTTCGCGGAGTTCTCCGGATGGCTGATGCCGGTGTCGTACGCCGGCACGGTCAGCGAACACACCGCAACGCGTAACGCGGTCGGCCTGTTCGACGTCAGCCACCTCGGAAAGGCGCTGGTGCGTGGACCCGGCGCCGCGGAATACGTGAACTCCGCACTGACCAACGATCTGCGCCGCGTCGGGCCCGGCAAGGCGCAATACACGTTGTGCTGCACCGATTCCGGCGGCGTCATCGACGATCTGATCGCCTATTACGTCTCCGATGACGAGATCTTCCTTATCCCCAACGCCGCCAACACCGCCGCGGTCGTCGCCGCACTGCAGGAGCGGGCCCCAGCCGGGCTGACCATCACCGACGAGCATCGGTCATACGCGGTGCTGGCGGTGCAGGGACCCAAATCGGCCGAGGTCGTCGGTGGGCTGGGGCTCCCGACCAACATGGACTACATGGGTTATGTGGACGCCGAACTCAGCGGAGTGCCGGTGCGGGTGTGCCGCACCGGTTACACCGGCGAGCACGGCTATGAGCTTTTGCCGCCGTGGGATCGGGCTCCTGCGGTCTTCGATGCGCTGGTCGACGCCGTCGGTTCGGCCGGTGGCGAGCTTGCCGGGCTGGGTGCCCGTGACACCCTGCGCACCGAGATGGGATATCCGCTGCACGGTCACGAACTCTCGCCCGACATCTCGCCGCTTCAGGCGCGGTGCGGCTGGGCCATCGGGTGGCGCAAAGACGCGTTCTGGGGGCGTGACGCGCTGCTGACCGAGAAGGAGGCCGGTCCGAAGCGCCTGCTGCGCGGGCTGAAGGCCGTCGGCCGCGGTGTGTTGCGGCCCGACCTCAGGGTGCTCGACGGGGACACCGAGATCGGGTTGACGACGTCGGGAACCTTTTCTCCGACTTTGAAAGTGGGCATTGCGCTGGCGCTGATCGATGCCGGCGCGGGCCTTGCCGACGGCCAAACGGTCTCGGTCGACGTGCGCGGTCGCGGCCTCGAGTGCGAGGTGGTCAAACCCCCGTTTGTCGAGGTAAAAACCCGGTAGCGAGCGGATATACAATCGCGTCATGACTGACCGCCTCGAGTTCACCGTCGATCGCAACGCGGATCCGGCGACTGACGAGGTACGTGCTCAGATCCTGGCCAATCCTGGATTCGGCCGGTTTCACACCGATCACATGGTGTCTATCGACTACGTCGAACCCAAAGGTTGGCACAACGCCAGGGTGGTCCCGTACGGCCCCATCGAACTCGATCCGTCGGCGATCGTGCTGCATTACGCCCAAGAGGTGTTCGAAGGCCTGAAGGCATACCGCTGGGCCGACGGCTCCATCGTGTCGTTCCGCCCGGAGGCCAACGCCAGGCGGCTGCGGACCTCGGCTCGCCGGATCGCCATCCCCGAACTGCCGGAAGAGGTGTTCATCGAATCGCTGCGGCAACTGATCGCCGTCGATGAGCCGTGGGTGCCGCCCGCCGGCGGTGAGGAGTCGCTCTACCTGCGGCCCTACATCTTCGCCACCGAACCCGGTCTCGGTGTGCGCCCCGCCACCGAATACCGCTACCTGGTGATCGCTTCGCCCGCGGGAGCGTACTTCCCGCGCGGCATCAAGCCGGTCAGCGTGTGGCTGTCCACCGAGTATGTGCGCGCCTGCCCCGGCGGCACCGGGGCCGCCAAATTCGGCGGAAACTACGCCGCCTCGTTGGTGGCGCAGGCGCAGGCCGCTGACAACGGTTGCGATCAGGTGGTGTGGCTGGACGCCACCGAACGCCGCTATGTCGAAGAGATGGGTGGGATGAACCTGTTCTTCGTGTTCGGCAGCGGCGGCACGGCACGGCTGGTCACCCCGGAGCTCACCGGCTCACTGCTGCCCGGCATCACCCGGGATTCGTTGCTGCAGTTGGCAACTGACGCCGGCTTCGCCGTCGAGGAGCGCAAGATCGACGTCGACGAATGGCAGAAGAAGACGGCGGCCGGTGAGATCACCGAGGTTTTCGCGTGTGGGACTGCCGCCGTCATCACTCCGGTGTCGCACGTCAAGTACGCCGATGGCGAGTTCACCATCGCTGACGGTGAGCCCGGCGAAATCACCATGGCGTTGCGCGACACGTTGACCGGCATCCAGCGCGGCACGTTCGCCGACACGCACGGCTGGATGGCTCAGCTGAGCTGATCGACTACCCGTCGATCAGCACCTCATGCTCCGGGCAGTAGCTGGCGATAGACGCGCCGACGAAGAACGCCGAGTCTTCGAAGCCCAGTTCGGTGTAATCGGAGACGGCGCTGATGGCGTCGACCAGGTCGCCGCCGTCGTCGATCACCGCGCATACATCGTGGGCGACGCTGATCGCTTCTCCCGCTGAGGGCGGTTCGATGCCCTGGTCGGTGATGACGGAGATGAAGGTGTCGTCGACAGTGCCGGCCCCAGCGGTGGCGGCGGACGCGAGCACGGCGAGGCCGAGGCCGGTGGCAGCGGCGGCAGCGCCGACGAAGGTGGTGACGCGGCGAACGAACATTGCGGATTCCTTTCGGTTGTCACGGTGTCCCATGCGGGTACCGAAAGATTCCGAGGGGCCCCTTGGCGAATCCTTGATAAATCCTTGGCGACCAGCTAGACGTCGCTCACCGCCATCCCGAGCGCGGCCACCGTCGTCGTCAGCTCGATCGCCGCGCCCAGCACGTCGCCGGTGATCCCACCGAATCGGCGGACGCAGTGTGCGACCAGCGCACCACCGCACGCCACCGCGATCAGGACGGCGGCAGGTCCCTGCCACGGCCGCGGGCCAGCCGGCACCGCCAGCGCCGCGACCGCGACGAGCCAGATCAGCCCAACTGCGACCGGCTGCGTGCCTGCCACCAGCGTGCCCAGCGAACTGCCCTGTGCGGCGGGCACCGACCGGCGGCACGCCAGCACGGCGGCTACCCGTCCCGCGGTCACCGCGACGATGACCGCAACGGCGTTCAGTTCCGCGAACGCCAACGCCTGCGCCAGGATCGTCAGCGCCACCGTCGCCACCCCGAACGGCCCCGCCGTCCCGTCCCGCATCACTTCAAGTGCCCGGTGCGGCGGGCCGTAGCAGCCAAGCCCGTCGGCGGTGTCGGACAGCCCGTCGATGTGCAGCCCGCGGGTGGCGATCAGCAGCACCGCCACCGCGAGCACACCCGACAGTGCGCTGCCCGGACCGAACGCGCTGGCCGCCGCCCACAGCACCGCCGCTGCCAGCGCGCCGAGCGCGATGCCCACCAGCGGCAGCGCGGCCAGCACGCCCCGACCCACGGTCGCGGTGCGTCCGGCGGGTGTCGGAAGGATTGTGCCAAATGCGATGGCACCCGTGACCGAACGGATCACGCAGTGATTCCGGCTTCGTCGAACGTGGCCATCGACGCCAGCGTCGCCACCGCGGCCCTCACGATGGGCAGGGCGACCGCGGCGCCGGTGCCCTCGCCGAGCCGCATCCGCATATCGACGATCGGTTCCAGCTCCAAGCGCTGCAGGGCGACGGCGTGGGCCGGTTCGGGCGACCGATGACCCGCCTGCCACCACAGCCGCGCGCCCGGTGCGAGCCGGTCGGCCACCATCGCGGCCGCGGTCACCACCAGGCCGTCGAGCAACAGCGGCGTGCGGCGCACCGCGGCCTGCGCGCAGAACCCCGCAATCGCGGCCACATCCGCGCCGCCGCAGATCCGCAGCAACGCAACGGGATCCGCGGACACTCCGCGGGCCCGATAGAGCGCGTCGCGGATCGCGGCCGTCTTGCGGGCCCAGCCCGCATCGTCGATGCCGGTACCCCGGCCGACTACAGCGACCGGTTCCGAGTCGGTCAGTGCCGCAATCAGAGTGGTTGCCGCCGTGGTGTTTCCGATGCCCATGTCGCCTGCGATCAGCAGATCCGCGCCGGAGTCGACCTCTTCGTCGGCGATCCGACGGCCGGCCTCGATCGCGGCCGTCGCCTCGTCGGCGGACAACGCATCCTCGACGGCGATGTTGCCGCTGCCGCGGCGCACCTTGTGCGTGCCGATCGACGGCGACAGCGGCTCGTCCACATCAACCGCGATGTCGGCCACCCGCACGCTCGCGCCGGCCGCCTCGGCCAGCACGTTGATCGCCGCACCACCGGCCTCGAAATTGGCGACCATCTGCGCGGTGACCTCCGCCGGGTACGCCGAAACTCCCGCCGTGGTCACGCCGTGATCCCCGGCGAACACCACCACCCGCGCGCGCTGAAACTGCCGAGGCGGGCAGACGCCCTGGCACGACGCCACCCAGACCGACAGATCCTCGAGCCGGCCCAGTGCGCCGGTCGGCTTCGTCAACCGATCTTGACGTGCCCGCGCCGCCGAAGCCGATTCAGCGTCCGGCGGGGTGATCACCCCGAACGTCGTCACGCCGGCTCCTTGACGGTCATCGGCTGGCCCGCGACCACCAGGACCACCCGGTCGCACAGGCCGGCGAGGCGCTGGTTGAGGGTGCCCAACTCGTCGGCGAAACGGCGACCCGACTCCGTGTGCGGCACTACGGTCAACCCGACCTCGGGGCTGACCAGCGCCAGCGGCGCCCCGAACGCTGCCACCGCGTCGAGCAGATCATCGGTATCGGCGCGCACCGATGCGCCGGCCCATGCGCCGCGCCGGTCCATCGCAGCCGTCAGCCAGCCGCCGACGTCGTCGACGAGCGTCGCGGTCGCGGCGTCGGACCGCAATTGCGTTGCCACATCGACGGTTTCGACGGTCATCCAATGCGACGGCCGACGGTCGCGGTGTGCGGCCACCCGGGCGGACCAGTCGATGTCAGCGTCCGGTGCCCGACCGGTGGCCAGGTAGCGCACGGGCAGGCCTTCGGCGATCGATTCGGAGATCGCTGCCTCCGCCCACTGCGATTTGCCCGACCGGATACCACCGAGCACCAGAATGCGCACCGCTGGCTCAGGAAACCTTGTCGCCGCGGTTGACCTGTGGGCGCGGCGCACGCATCCGGCGCACCTGCGAGGCGCGGCTGGCGGCGTAAAAGCCCAACTTCCAACCACTTTCGGTGTTGTTGGGGAACTTCTCGTCGACCAGCCGGTTGACCTTGCGGCCGACGATCAACCCGTCGATCACCATGATCAGCACCAGCACCAGCATGGCGGGGGAGAGCAGGCGCTGTACCTGAACCGACGGCACCGCCAGCATGACGAAGATCAGACCGAGTGCCGCTGGCATGAACAAGCCCAGCACGTTGCGGCGCGAATCCACCACGTCGCGCGCGAACCGGCGAACCGGCCCCTTGTCGCGCGGCAGCAGGTAGGCGTCCTCGCCGGCCATCATCTTTTCACGACGATCGGACATGACCGCGCGTCGGGAAAGGCGCTCTGCCTTGCGTTCCTGGCGGCTGAGCTTCGGACCGCCGAGTTCCTTGCGGCGACGGCGAGCCTCCGCCGCCGTCATCGGGGCAGGCGCGACCGGGCCGCGCTTGCGGGCCGCCTCGCTGCGTTTCGGGGTCGGCCTGCCCTTCGGGGCCGTAATGCCGGCTTCCTTGGCCTCGGCCTGGGCCTTTTGTGCGTCCCCGGAACCGGCGTCGTCGGACGGGGTGTTGTCTTTGCGGCGGCCCAGCAGCTTCACGCATGCCAGGTTACTTCCGTTTGCACCGCGCCTGACATGCACCTGCGGTATTCACGCCATACTCTGCTCTAATGAACGATCTGCGCGTACTGATCGGCCCGGATTCGTTCGGCGACAGTCTCACTGCGGTGCAGGCCGCGGAGGCCATTGCCGCAGGGTGGCGACGCGCCCGCCCGGGCGACACGCTGACCCTGGCGCCGCAGTCGGACGGCGGCCCGGGCTTCGTTGGCGTGCTGGCCAGCAGGCTCGGTGGCGAGCAGACGCTGCGCGTGAGCGGCCCGCTGACGGCGGAGGTATCCGCGGGCTGGGTGCTCGACCCTGCCCCGCCCGGGACCGCCTATATCGAATGTGCGCAGGCGTGCGGGCTGGCGCTGTTGGGTGGGCCACCGACCGTGCAGACGGCGTTGGCAGCACACAGCAGAGGAGTTGGACAGCTCATCGCCGCGGCTCTGGATGCCCGAGCCGGCCGGATCGTCGTCGGCCTCGGCGGCAGCAGCTGCACCGACGGCGGCCGCGGCATGGTCGACGAACTCGGCGGGCTGGTGGCCGCCCGCAAGCTGCTGGGCGGGGTCGAGCTCATCGCCGCCACCGACGTCGAGCACCCACTGCTCGGGCCGATGGGAGCCGCGACGGTGTTCGGCCCACAGAAGGGCGCCGATCCCGAAACCGTCCTCCTCCTCGAGCAGCGGCTCACCGACTGGGCGGCAGACCTCGACGCCGCCGCCGGCCGCGAAGTCAGCGGCGAACCTGGCGCGGGAGCCGCAGGAGGTATCGGCGCTGCGCTGCTGGCACTGGGCGGCCGGCGTGAATCCGGGGCGGCGATCATCGCCGAACACACCCGGCTGGCCGAGGATGTGGCCGCCGCCGAACTCGTCATCACCGGGGAGGGGCGGTTCGACGACCAGTCGCTGCACGGCAAGGTGGTCAGCGCGCTTTCGGGCTCTGCGCGGTCGCGGCATATCCCGGTGCTCGTGCTGGCCGGTCAGGTCACGCTCGACGAACAGGCACTGAAAGTGGCGGGAATCACGGCGGCGATGTCGATCGCCGAGCACGCCGGGTCGGTGCAGCTGGCCATTGACGACGCAGCAAACCAGCTGGCTGGGCTGTCCGAGCGGACCGCTGCGGGCTGGGGACAAACTCGGGAATAGCGGCGAAACAAGGTACCGTTGAGTCAGAAAGCCCCACAAGATGAGGCATTAAGGGAGACGTAATGACTGTTCAGGAAGAGTCGGCGACCGGGACCACCACCCACGGTGTGATCCTGACCGACGCCGCTGCCGCCAAGGCGAAGGCGTTGCTGGACCAGGAAGGCCGTGACGACCTGGCCCTGCGCATCGCCGTTCAGCCGGGCGGGTGCGCCGGGTTGCGCTACAACCTCTTCTTCGACGACCGGGCCCTCGACGGTGACCTGACCGCTGAGTTCGGCGGCGTCGCGTTGACGGTTGACCGGATGAGCGCCCCCTACGTCCAGGGCGCCACGATCGACTTCGTCGACACCATCGAAAAGCAGGGCTTCACGATCGACAACCCGAACGCCGGGGGGTCGTGCGCCTGCGGCGATTCGTTCAACTGATTCAGTACTGACCGGCCGTCCGCGGCAGATACGAGCAGACCAGGATCTCGTTGTCCTGGGCGAGTAGTTGTGCGACGGCCTGTTCCTCGTTGTCGCCGCCGCCGGATCGGCCGGCCGGGACCACCTGCATGGTGAACAGCACCTGAGCCTGATGGGGCGAGGTGAGCACCTTCTTGTCGATCGAGGTCACCTCGGCACGGCTGTACTGCTTACGAAACGCGTCGCTGCTCAGGCTTGCCAGCGCGAGATCGGACCGGCGCTCCTTGACGGCGTCGAACAGCCCGCACAGCGTGTGCCGGGCGATGGTCTCGTCATCGCCGTTGGTCATCGCGTCGAGGTACTCCTGAATGGCCGTCTTGGCCGACGCGTCGGTCAGCGCGCTGGTGCCCGCCGACTTGTCGCGACCGGCCGCCAGCACGATCGCGGCAACGAGTCCCGCCACCACCGCGAGCGCCAGCACCAGCCCGGCGACAAGTCGCCAGCGCCTTTTTTTCGGATATTGGACCGGTGGCGGCAGCATGCCCGGATACGCCGACTGCACATTGTCCGGATATGGCTGAACCGGAAATGTTTCGGGATACATTTGCGGGCCGACCGGTCCAGCGCCGTATTCGGGCGGGTACGGACCAGCCATATATTTGCTCCCCCGAAGTGTGTATCGAAATTCGCCTGTCTACAGTGACCGGACGGGCACTTGTAGGCAGGTTAGCGCACCGGCCGCGGGTGTCCCGCTGGGTAAGCTTATCTAGGCGGCTTAATTAATGAAGGGTGACGTTTCGTGACCATTGCGGTGACCGGATCCATTGCGACCGACCATCTCATGCGTTTTCCCGGCCGGTTTTCCGAGCAGCTGTTGGCCGATCACCTGCAAAAGGTTTCGCTGAGCTTCCTGGTCGACGATCTGGTGGTGCACCGCGGCGGCGTCGCAGGCAACATGGCGTACGCCATCGGCCTGCTCGGCGGTGACGTCGCGCTCGTGGGCGCCGTAGGCCAGGACTTCGACGACTACCGGCAATGGCTCCAATCCGCCGGCGTGGACTGCGACAACGTGCTCATCTCGGACACCGCCTACACCGCTCGGTTCGTCTGCACCACCGACGACGACATGGCGCAGATCGCGTCCTTCTATCC
Organism: uncultured Actinomycetota bacterium; assembly: GCA_963715885.1. Lineage (GTDB taxonomy): Bacteria > Actinomycetota > Actinomycetes > Mycobacteriales > Mycobacteriaceae > Mycobacterium. The sequence goes on along the minus strand of CAVQSK010000038.1, from coordinate 134,060 downwards.
GGGGGCGATGTCTGAGGCCCGCAACATCTCGCTTGCCGACGTCGTATCCCGCATCGGGACAACGGAATTGGTGATCGTCGGCGCCAACGACCCCGATGCGATGTTCCTGCACACCGAGGAGTGCCGCAAGCTCGGCCTGTCGTTCGCCGCCGACCCGTCCCAGCAGTTGGCCCGCTTGAACGGCGACGAGATCCGTCGGCTCATCAACGGCGCCACTTACCTGTTCACCAACGATTACGAGTGGGACCTTCTGCTGCAGAAGAGCGGTTGGAGCGAAGCGCAGGTGATGAGCCAGATCGGGCTGCGGGTCACCACCCTTGGCCCCAAGGGCGTCGACCTGGTGTCCTCGGACGGCACCTTCATCCACGTCGACGTCGTGCCGGAAAAGCATCAGGCCGATCCGACCGGTATCGGCGACGCCTTCCGGGCCGGCTTCCTCACCGGCCGCAGTGCCGGCCTGAGCCTCGAGCGGTCCGCTCAACTGGCGTCCCTGGTTGCCGTGCTGGTGTTCGAGGCGCCCGGCCCGCAGGAGTGGACCTGGGACCACGATGAGGCTGTCACGCGGCTGACCGACGCCTACGGCGCCGAGGCTGGCGATGAGATCGCCTCGGCGCTCTCCGCCTAAATCTGCACGGGGTAATGCGGCTCGCTGATCTGTGGGCTCACGCTGTGCTCGACGAAGATCGCGTGCCACAGCATGAAGATCAGCACGGTCCAGAGTCGACGGCTGTGATCGCTTGCGCCGCTGCGGTGTTCGTCGAGCATGGCCCGCACCGCGGCGACGTCCACCAGGTCACCGGCCTGTGACGCACGGACCGTCGCATAGGCCCAGTCCAGTAGTTCCCCTGCCCGCAGCCAGTGCCGGATCGGGACGGGGAAGCCGAGCTTCGGCCGGTTGAGCACATGCGCGGGAACGATGGGCTCCAGCGCCCGTCGCAGCGCGAATTTCGTGGTGGCCCTGGTGATCTTCTGTTCCAGCGGCAGCCGGGATGCCACCGCGAAGACCTCGGGATCCAAGAACGGGACGCGCAGCTCGAGAGAATTGGCCATGGTCATCTTGTCGGCCTTGACCAGAATGTCGCCGCGTAGCCAGGTGAACAGGTCGATGTGCTGCATGCGGGCCACCGGGTCCCAGCCGTCGGAGGCGGCGTACACCGGCGCGGTGACGTCGGTGTGAGTCCAGTCCTCGCGAAAGCCGGGCAGCACCGCCCGCAACTGCGCGTCGGAGAAGCTGCGTGCGTTGCCGTAGTAGCGTTCCTCAAGCGTTTGGCTGCCCCGGTGCAGCAGGCTCTTGCCGCGCATACCGTCGGGCAGCGGCTTGCTCGCCTTGCCGAGCGATCGGCGCACCGGCCGGGGGAGGTAGTCAAAAGGCCGCAGCGACAACGGTTCCCGGTAGATGGTGTACCCGCCGAACAGCTCGTCGGCACCCTCGCCGGAAAGCACGACCTTGACGTGCTTGCGGGCCTCGCGCGCGATGAAGAACAGCGGCACCAGCGCCGGGTCGGCCACGGGTTCGTCGAGATACCAGACAATTTCGGGGAGTGCCGCGACGAACTCGGCCTGATTGACCACCTTCGTGACGTGCCGGGCACCGATCGCCTCCGCCGACGCGACCGCGACGTCGACCTCGGAGAAGCCCTCGCGCTCGAACCCGGTGGTGAACGTGACCAACCGCGGGTTGTGCCGCATGGCCAGCGCGGCGATCGCGGTCGAGTCGATACCGCCGGACAGGAAGGCGCCAACGGTGACGTCGGCGCGCATGTGCTTGGCGACCGAATCCTCCAGCACCGCGGTGATCTCGTCGTAGCGGGCCTGCTCGCCGCCGGAGCCGAAGGGTTTGGCGTCGAAACGCGGCGTGAAGTAGCGAGTCACCTCGGGCGGCTTCCCGGGTCGCACACGGGCATAGCTGCCTGATTCCAGCCTGCGCACGCCGCGGTGAAGGGTTTCCGGCTCGGGCACGTACTGCAGCACGGTGTAGTGCTGCACGGCGCGCTCGTCGATGCCCAGGTCGATTCCCAGTTCTGGGCCCAACTCGAGCAGGCACTTCTTCTCACTGCCCACCGCGGTGCCGCCCGCCCCGGTCGCCAAGAAGAGCGGTTTGATGCCGAACAGGTCACGCGCGCAGAACAATTCGTACTCGGCCGTGTCCCACAGCGCGAACGCGAACATGCCGCGCAGCCGAGTCAGGGCCCCGGTGCCCCAGTGGTGGTAGGCGGCGATGATCGCCTCGCCGTCACCGTCGGTGGCGAAGACGGCGCCGTGCTTGGCGGCAAGCTCCTCGCGCAGTTCGAGGTAGTTGTAGATCTCGCCGTTGAACACCAGCACATAGCGGTCGGGTGCCTCGGGCGGACCCCAGCGCAGCGGCTGATGGCTGTGTGCGATGTCGATGATCGACAGCCGGTTGAAGCCGAGCACGGCCCGCTTGTCAGACCACGTGCCCGGCTCATCCGGGCCGCGGTGACGCATCAGGTGCGAGGCCCCGGAAACCGCGTCGACGAGGGCAGGCGAGACGTCGGCGGACGGGTCACGCAGAAGGGCCAGCAGTCCGCACACCGCGCCAGTATGCCTAATCGGCCAGGTGTGTCGAGACTGGCACCCAGGGGTGGTCTACGCTGCGTAGTATTCGCCTGGTTCTACTGACTTCTAGGAGGCTCCAGCGTGACACCTCGCGTGTTTCGGGTGGTGGCGTTGTCAGTCGTCCTGGGTGGCACGGCGTTGCTGCTCAGCGGGTGTAGCTGGTCGGAGGTGCTGGGCCTGGGCTGGCCCGAGGGCATCACCCCGGAAGCTCATCTCAACCGCGAGTTGTGGATCGGCTCGGTGATCGCCTCCCTGGTGATCGGCGTGATCGTGTGGGGCCTGATCTTCTGGAGCTCGGCGTTTCACCGACACAAGAAGACGGACACGGAGCTGCCGCGCCAGTTCGGCTACAACATGCCGCTGGAACTGGTGCTCACCGTGGTGCCGTTCCTGATCATCTCGGTGCTCTTCTACTTCACCGTCGTGGTGCAGGAGAGGATGCTGCACAAGGACCCCAACCCCGAGGTCGTCATCGATGTCACCGCCTTCCAGTGGAACTGGAAGTTCGGCTACCAGAAGGTGAACTTCACCGACGGCACGTTCACCTACGACGGCGCCGACCCGGAGCGCAAGGCGGCGGTGGCATCCGGGCCGGAGGGACTGGAGGGGCCGCATGGCGGCGAGTTCGGCGCGATCGCGGGCAAGAACCCTGAGGACCGCACATATCTCAACTTCGACAAGGTGGAAACGCTGGGTTCGTCCACCGAGATCCCTGTGCTGGTGGTGCCTTCCGGCATGCGCATCGAGTTTCAGATCGCCTCGGCCGATGTGATCCACGGGTTCTGGGTGCCGGAGTTTTTGTTCAAGCGCGACGTGATGCCGGATCCGAAGGCCAACAACTCGGACAACATCTTCCAGGTCACCGAGATCATGAAAACCGGCGCATTCGTCGGCCGGTGCACGGAGATGTGCGGCACGTACCACTCGATGATGAACTTCGAGCTACGAGTGGTGGCGGCCAACGACTTCAAGGCGTATCTGCAACAGCGGATCGCAGGCAAGACCAACGCCGAGGCGCTGCGGGCCATCAACCAGCCGCCAACGGCCGTCACCACGAGCCCGTTCGACACACGGCGCGGCGAGGGGGCACCCGAGGTGCCCCAGGCGAGCAAGTAGGGGCACCACATGCACATCGAAGCCAGGCTGTTCGAGTTCCTGACCGCGTTCTTCGTGCTGGCGGCGGTGGTGTATGCCGTGCTGACCGCGATGTTCGCCACCGGTGGTATCGAGTGGGCAGGTGTGACCGCGCTGGTGATGACATCCGGCCTGACGCTGATCACCGGGACCTTCTTCCGGTTCGTGGCTCGACGTCTCGACACTCGGCCCGAGGATTACGAAGACGCCGAGATCAGCGACGGCGCGGGCGAGCTTGGCTTCTACAGCCCGCACAGCTGGTGGCCGTTGTTCATCGCGCTGTCGGCCTCGGTCACCGCCGTGGGCGTCGCACTGTGGCTGCCGTGGCTGATCGCGGCGGGCGTCTGCTTCGTGTTGACAACCGCGGCCGGCCTCGTTTTCGAGTACTACACCGGCCCCGAGAAGCACTGACTGGGCCACACCGCTTGTAGCGGAGTGGCCCACACCGCAGGTAGGCGAAAAAGGTCACAATCGGGACACCACTTCCCCCGCAAACCGCGCTGCGAGATTCATCCGGCTCGTCTGTTTGGGTAGTGTTGCCGAGGCACGGTCAGCGGCTTGTGGCGTATCGCGCCGCTGATGTAGTCGAGAAGGATAGGCGTAGATGAGCGGGCCGAACCCCCCAGGGCCGGATTCTGAAGGGTCGGATATCCCAGGTCAGGAGCCGGGCAGCCAGCCCACTTCCGACCAGCCCACGCGGGATGTCAGTCCAGCGCCAGCGCCGGCGACATCGGACACCGGCGACACCGAGATTCACTCGCAGGCTTACTCCGCACCAGAGTCCGAGCAGTTCATCAGTGGCCCGTACGTCCCCGCCGATTCGTCGCTGTACGACTACGACAGCTACGACCCGGCCACCGAGCTGGTCGACCAGCAGCCGCCGCCACGCTGGCCCTGGGTGGTGGGCGTGGCCGCGATCATCGCCGCCATCGCCCTCGTCGCGTCCGTATCCGTGTTGGTCACCCGCACCGATACCGACAACCTCGCAACACCGGATACCACCACCACCGCGCCACCGGTGCAAGACGCGATCACCACGACGACCCCACCGCCGCCGCCACCCCCGCCGCCACCGACGACGGAGCCGCCGCCGCCACCACCGCCGGAGACCGTGACCGTCACCCAGGAGCCGCCGCCCCCGCCTCCGCCGCCGGCGCCCACCGAGGCGCCCCCCCGCCTCCGGCGACCACCGAGGCGCCCCCTGCGCCGCCCCCGACCACGCGGGCGGCCCCGCGTCAGGTCACCTATTCGGTGACTGGGACCAAGGCGCCCGGTGACATCATCACCGTCACCTACGTCGACGCGTCGGGGCGCAGTCGCACGCAGCGAAACGTCTATATCCCGTGGTCGCTGACGGTGACGCCGATCTCGCAGTCCGAAGTCGGCTCGGTGCAGGCGTCGAGCCTGTTCCTGGTGAGCAGGCTCAACTGCTCGATCACCACCAGCGACGGCACGGTGTTGTCGTCGAACACCAACAACGCCGCGCAGACCAGCTGCTGATGGCATACGACACGGAAGCCGCGGGCGGCTCGCGGTTGCGTTCCGCCTTTGATCCAAGCGAGCTGGATCGCGTAGACCGCATCCTGCTGGGCGCGTGCGCGGCGATCTGGCTTGCCGCGCTCGGGACAGGGGTCGCCGCCGTGGTGGCCCTCGTGGACCTGGCACGTGGCCACCCCGAGTCGTCGGGGGAGTCTGCGCCGCCGTGGCTGCTGTACACCGTCATCGGCATTTCGGCGCTGGTGATCATCGGCGCAGTGCCACTGCTTCTGCGGGCCCGCCGAATGGCGCTCGAGGACGCGCAGTCACCCGCCCGCTCCGCCGTGCGGACCTCGCAGCCGCAGGCACGCGGCGCCGAGGCGCCCACCCAGAAACTACGAGTTCTCGGCACGGAAGCAGAGCCGGTCAATCCACGGCCCGGCTACCCGGCGCCGCGGATGCCGATCACGGCGACCGCAGACCCACCCATGACTGCGGTCGACCAGCTGTGGCTGCGCTGTGCGGTATTGATCGCGTGCGCCATCGGCATCGCCATCGTGGCGATCGGCGTGGCCACCTACCTGATGGCCGTCGACAGCAACGTGGCGGCCTGGGTCTTATACGGGCTGGCGGGTTTGATCACGCTGGGCATGCCCGCCGTCCCGTGGTTCTACATGCGTGAGCTGCGCGCCCTGCTGGAAACGCCGGCCGCGTGATCACCCCGTCTTAGTGGTGCCCGTTCGTCTCGCCGTTTGACGAGCCGTTGCGATCCTGGTGCTCACGCAATGCGGTGAGCGCCTGGCGTTCTGCGGCATGAGAGGCCTCGGTCAGCGCCTCGTCCTCGGAGACCGGGTCGGCGAACAGGAAGCTGCCGGTGCCGGGTGCGCCGGCCGAGCCGAGCTTGTTCATCCGTTTCGGCACAGCGGCACCCTGGTACTCCAATGGAATCGGATGGCCGTGCTCGTCGACCGGTCCCAGCGGCTGATGCAGCTCGATGTATGCGCCGTGCGGCAGCCGCTTGATGATGCCGGTCTCGATGCCGTGCTCGAGCACCGCGCGATCGCTGCGCTGCAGGCCGACCGCCCATCGGTAGGCGATGTAGTAGACGATCGCCGGCAGCACCACCATGCCGATGCGCGCGATCCACGTCGTCGCGTTGAGCGAGATGTGGAATTTCCAGCGCGATGACGTCGTTCATCGCGGCCAGCGTGAGCACCATGTAGAACGCGATGGCCATCGCGCCAATTGCGGTGCGCACGGGGGCATCTCGAGGCCGCTGAAGCAGGTTGTGGTGGGCGTCGTCGCCGGTGAGCCTCTTCTCGATCCATGGGTAGATGATGAGCAGGATGAATATCAAGCCCATGATCAACGCGACGGCGACGGCGGCAGGAATGGTGTGGCCGAACGGGTAGAACTCCCACGCCGGCCAGATACGCGCCAGGCCCTCGGTCCACATCATGTAGAAGTCGGGCTGACTGCCCGCCGACACATGCGACGGCTTGTACGGACCTAATTGCCAGATCGGGTTGATCTGCAGCAGGCCGCCCATCAGGCCGAGGATGCCGACGATGAGCGCAAAAAACGCGCCGGACTTGACCGCGAACACCGGCATCACCCGCACACCGACCACATTGTTCTCGGTACGGCCGGGCCCGGGGAACTGGGTGTGCTTCTGGAACCACAACAGCGCAAGGTGAATTCCGATGAGCGCCAGGATGATTCCCGGGATGATCACGATGTGCAGCGCATACATGCGCGGAAGCCAGTAGCCGTCCTGTGCACACTGATATCCGACCCCGCCGCACGGGAAGTCGCCGCCGAACAGCGCCCAGTGCAACCAGGTGCCGATCACCGGCATGCCCAGCGAGATCGAGCTCAGCGCGGCCCGCAACCCGATGCCCGACAGCAGGTCGTCGGGCAGCGAGTAACCGAAGTAACCCTCGAACATCGCCAGGATCAGCAGCGACGCGCCGATCGCCCAGTTGACCTCGCGCGGGCGGCGGAACGCGCCGGTGAAGAAGATGCGGGCGAGGTGCACCATGATCGACGCGGCGAACAACAACGCCGACCAGTGGTGGATCTGGCGGACGAACAGACCGCCGCGCACTTCAAAGCTGATGTCGAGCGTTGACGCGTAGGCCTTCGACATCTCAACGCCGCGCAGCGGTTGATAGACGCCGTCATAGATGATTTCGGCCATCGATGGATCGAAGAACAGCGAAAGGTAGACGCCGGTGAGCAGCACGACGATGAAGCTGTACAAGGCGATCTCGCCCAACAGGAACGACCAGTGGGTGGGGAACACCTTGTTGAGCTGTCGTCGTACCGCCGCCGACGGGTGGTAACGCGAATCGATCGCTTCGCCTTGTGCCGCTGCGATCTCAGCCATATTCGGCTTAGGCAATTTCGGACTCATGACTTCCGCTCCCAGAATGCCGGGCCGACGGGCTCGATGAAGTCGCCGTTGGCGACCAGATACCCGTCTTGGTCAATGGTGAGGGGCAGCTGCGCCAACGCTCGCGCAGCCGGACCGAATATGGGTCTCGCGAAGTGCATTGCGTCGAACTGCGACTGGTGGCACGGGCAGAGGATGCGATAGGTCTGCTGCTCGTAAAGCGAAGAGGGACAACCCAGATGCGAGCACACCTTGGTGTAGGCGAACAAGTCACCGAAGTTGAAGCTCTCTTGGCCTTTGCGCTTGACCACCCGGGGCAGGTCCTGGGAGCGTATGCGGATGAGCATCACCGGATTGCGCACACCCATGGTGATTTCGGAGAGCTTGTGGTGCGATTCGACGGTGGTGCCGTCCCCGTCGGACTCCCGCCAGGGGAACACGGTCTCCATACCGCCTGCGTCGATGTCCTCCGGACGCATCTTGACGTAGGTCCCATTGCCGGTCGCGCGGGCCACGTAGATGGTCTCGCCGTTGAATCGGGGGGTCCAGCCCGTAGTCCACAGCACGGCCTTCTTGCCTTCGGCCGTGGGAATCACCGGCCTCCACGGATTCTTGATCAGGCCCCCGGTGAACGCCACCAAGGTGCCGAGGCTGAACGCGCCCAGCCCGACTCCCAGTGACAAACCAATCAGCTTGCGGCGCTTCAGCGTCGAGTCCTCCAGCGACCCGGTGAGGTTGGCCGCGATGGTCTTGCGGTGGAGTTCGGGGGAGCGCCCGTCATGGCGCTCCTGGATCGAGATCTCTTCGGGAATGAACTTCTTCTGGTAGAGCACCGCGCCGATGCCGATGGCCAAGACCGACAGTCCGAACGTCAATCCGTATAGCGGTGTAGCAAGGTCGTACCAGATGTGTCCGGGGGTGTCTTCGCCCCTGTACTCCCACGGCCAGAAGATGAAGATCACCAGCAGCGCCAGACCCAAAAGGCCGCCCAGCAGAAGCCAATACGCCACCAGACGCTCGGCGCGCTTCTCGGCCTTGGTGTTGGGAACCGGCCAGCGCTCGTCCTTGTAGACGATCTCGACGCCGTCGAGCTTGCCGCCGAGCTCGACCAGCTCGTCGCGCGACATGGCGGCGAGTTCGGCGTCCGTCGGTTGACCGGGAACGCCTTGTTGGCCCGGGGTGTCCGTGCCCTTGATGTCCGGGTTCTCTGAAGTCATGCCCTCGAACCGATCCACAGGGTCACACCGATACAGGCCACGATTCCGATGATCCAAATTGCCATTCCCTCTGACGTCGGCCCGAACCCGCCCAGGCCGTACCCGCCCGGGTCGGGCGCTTCGGTGGCCATCCGGACGTAGGCGACGATGTCGCGCTTCTCTTCCGATGACAGCTGCCGGTCGGAGAACTTGGGCATGTTCTGCGGGCCCGTCAGCATTGCGGTATAGATCTGCGCGGGCTCGGCATCAGCCAGGTCGGGCGCATACTTGCCCGACGACAGCGCGCCGCCCTTGCCGGTGAAGTTGTGGCATGACGAGCAGTTCAGCCGGAACAGGTCTCCACCGCGGGCCACGTCGCTGCCGAGGAGCGACTCTTGGGCGATGTGACCATTATCATCGCGCGGGACGGTCGGTCCGCCGCCATTGGCCTGCACGTACGCGCCGAGCGCGTCGGTCTGCGCCTCGTCGAATTGTGGCGGTTTCTTCGCGGCCTGCGCCTCGCCGCGCATCGCCGGCATGCGGCCGGTCGACACCTGGAAGTAGACCGCGGCCTCGCCGACGCCGATCAGGCTGGGTCCGCGGTCCGGCACGCCCTGCAGGTTGACGCCGTGGCAGGACACGCACGAGGTGTCGAACAGCTGCTTGCCCGTGCGCAGCAACGCTGACTGCGACTCGTCGGCGACCGCTACCTGAGGCGTCGGCGTGAGCGTGACCGCCAGGCCACCGGCGACTGCCAGTCCGATCAGCAGCAGCAGCGCTGCCGAAAGGCGCCGGCGCAGCCGACGGCGGTTCAATGTCGCCGGCCTCCCGGCTCCGCGGCTCGATGTCGCCGGCCTTCCGGCTCCGCGGGCCTCGTCGGTCATCGAACCCCTTCTCATCGGACGAAGTAGATCGTGGCGAACAGCGCGATCCACACGATATCGACGAAGTGCCAGTAGTACGAGACGACAATCGCCGCGGTGGCCTGCGCCGGGGTGAACTTGCTCATCGTGGTGCGGGCCAGCAGGAAGATGAAGGCGACAAGCCCACCGATGACGTGCAGGCCGTGGAATCCGGTGGCCAGGTAGAACACCGAGCCGTAGGCGCTGCTGGACACGGTGGTGCCGTGCTGGACCAGGTGGATGTACTCGTAACCCTGGCCGAGCACGAAGAACAGGCCCATCAGGAACGTGATGACATACCACCGCCGCAGCCCGAACACGTCGCCGCGTTCGGCGGCGAACACGCCCATCTGGCAGGTGAACGACGACGCGATCAGCACCAGCGTGACCGGCACGGCCTGAACCAGGTTCAGTTCGGTGGGGGGCGGGGGCCACGCATCGCCGGCCTGAGAGCGCGCGGTGAAGTACATCGCGAACAGTCCAGCAAAGAACATCAGCTCGCTGGAAAGCCACACGATGGTGCCGACACTGACCATATTGGGTCGGTTCAGCGAATGTACTCGCGACGTGATTGCGGTTCCCGAGGTCCCTACAGCGCTCGTCACACCGCAAGTATGACGCTTTGTAGTTGTTGAACTCCACCCGGGTCGAGCAATTCGTCATAATCGGCGGGTGGCATCTCCTCAAGCGCAGCCGTCCGGTTTTGGTGACTCTACGACGTGGCCCCTGGTCCTTGGCCGATTGACCACGGGCCAAGCACTTGCGCCCGGGCAGGCGGCCTGGGCAATGGACCAGATCATGACCGGCTCGGCGACCCCCGCGCAGATCGCCGGCTTCGGCGTGTCGATGAAGATGAAGCGCCCGACTCCGGGTGAGGTGACCGAGCTCGCCGACACGATGCTCAAACACGCGCGGCGAGTACCGACGGACGTGATCGGCAACGAGACCGTCGACGTCGTCGGCACGGGCGGCGACGGGGCCAACACAGTTAACCTGTCGACGATGGCGGCGATCGTGGTCGCCGCGGCAGGCGTTCCGGTGATCAAGCACGGCAACCGGGCGGCCTCGTCGCTGTCCGGCGGCGCGGACACGCTCGAAGCGCTCGGTGTGCGCATCGATCTGGGGCCCGACGAAGTGGCCCGCAGCGTCGCCGAGGTCGGAATCGGGTTCGCCTTCGCCCCGCAGTTCCACCCGTCGTATCGACACGCGGGAGTGGTGCGGCGCGAGATCGGTGTCCCGACGGTGTTCAATCTCCTTGGGCCGCTGACGAATCCGGCCTCGCCACGGGCAGGTCTGATCGGATGCGCATGGGGCGAGCTGGCCGAGGTGATGGCTGGGGTGTTCGCCACCCGCCGATCCAGCGTGCTCGTCGTGCACGGTGACGACGGCCTCGACGAACTAACCACGACCACGACGAGCACCATCTGGCGGGTGCAGGCCGGCACGGTCGAACGGTTGACGTTCGACCCTGCGGCGTTCGGCTTCAAACGTGCCGACATCAGCGAACTCGTCGGCGGTGACGCGGAATCCAATGCGGCGGAAGTCCGTTCGGTGTTGAGCGGCGCCAAGGGGTCGGTCCGCGACGCGGTGGTGCTCAACGCAGCCGGTGCGATGGTGGCGCACGCCGGCCTAGCCAGCGACGCCAAATGGGTGCCGGCCTGGGAGTCGGGGCTGGCCCGCGCTGCCGAGGCGATCGACTCCGGTGCGGCCGAAAAGCTGCTCGCGCGTTGGGTGGGGTTCACGCAGAAGGTCTGAACCGTCTTCGCTGCCCACAGCCTGTTCGGCCGCCACCCGTGCCGAGCGTGCCGAGGCGGCCCACGCCGCAAGGCGGCCGGCGGATCCGATCGGCGACGCGTAACCGGGTTCTGCCTTGACGATGCGCACGCCCGGCTGAGCGAGCCAGCGTGCGATCAGCGCCGTCTCTTCGACAAGAGCGCCACCCAACGGCGCCGAGGTCGGCAGAACAGCTTGTGCCCCAGCGCAAATCGCGTCGATGACAGGCATCGGTGGGACACCGGGGCGGGCGTTGCCTGCGGCCGCCAGTTGCCCGTTGCGGACCACCGCCAGATGCCATCCGCCGTTGCCGTCCGGGCGTGCGGCCACCATTTCCGTGACGGAGACGAGCGCGCGCAGCCGCTGGCCGCGCCACAGCACGTCGATCGCCGCGGCGGCGTGATCGCGCAACCGGGCGGCGGTCTCGTAGCGGTTGCGCTCGGCGAGATCGCTGATGTTGGCCAGCACCGCTTTCAGCGCACCGCTGTGGCGGCCTTCGATCAGTTCGGTCGCGCGCTGCGGGGCATCGGCGTACTCGACGGCGGTGGCGGCGCGCGGTGCGGGACAGGGCGAAAGCTCCCGTTCGGGACACGCGTGCCGCGCGGATCGGCTCAGCCGTGTGGTGCAGGTCCGCACACCGGTGAACCGGGCCAGCAGGGCCGCGGTTTCGACGGCGTCGGCGCGGGACCGGAACGGGCCCACCGCCGTCTCGTACCGGGACGGACGAACTTCGGTGCCCGATCGTGGTGCCCGCACCACGGAAAACCGCGGAAAGGCTTCGTCGGTCAGCACGACCCACCACCAGCGGTGCGGAAACTTCGACCGGCGGTTGTAGGGCGGAGCGTGCGCTGCGAGCAGCCGGAGCTCGCGCACGCCGGCCTCCAGATCGTGTGCGCACTCGACGTGGTCGACCGCGGTGGCCAGCGACGCCATCTCCTTGATGCGGGTCCGTGGGTCCGCGCCGTTGAAGTACTGGCCGACGCGCCTGCGCAGATCGACCGCCGTGCCGACGTATAGGACTTCGGCGGACGGGCCGCGAAACAGGTACACGCCGGGACGGTGCGGCAACGCGTCGGCGAGATACCGCTTGCGGCGCTGTGCTGGCGTCACGTCGGGCAGATACGAACGCAAGTCGGTATAGGTGTGCACGCCCTGGTTGCCGACCCGCTCGATCAGCCCGTGCAGCACGTCGACGGTGGCCCGCGCGTCGTCGAGTGCCCGGTGGGTCGGCGTGGTGGCGGCATCGAACAGTCGCGCCAATGCCGCCAGCCGCACGCTTGGCGCCTCGTCGCGGGTGAGCACCCGGCGGGCGAGCCGGACCGTGCACAGCACCGGTGGTCGCGGCCAGGCGATCTGGCAACGCTCGGCGGCGGCCCGCAGGAAGCCGATGTCGAAGCCCGCATTGTGGGCGACCAGTACGGCGCCGCGGGCGAACTCCAGGAATGTCGGCAGCACAGAATCGATGGTCGGCGCGTTGCACACCATCGCCGTCGTGATGCCGGTCAGCGCCACGATCTGCGGCGGGATGCTGCGCCCGGGGTCGACGAGGGTGGCCAGTTCGCCGAGCACCGCCCCGCCGCGCACCTTGACCGCCCCGATCTCGGTGATGGAGTCATGGCCTTCACCGCTGGCCCTGCCACCGGTGGTCTCCAGGTCCACGACGACGAAGGTGGTCTCGCGCAATGACACGGAATCCATGTCGAAGGCCAATGGCTCGACGTCAGCGAAGCTGAGCTGGCCCATGGGCTGAAGGTAGGCAACCCGACCGACAGGCGACGGTTGCCACGCGGATTGTCGGTGGCCGGCGATACGGTGCCGACAACACCGACCGATGGGACGGACAGATGACAGAAGTGACTGACCCGGGCAGGAAAGATTCTGACACGGGCACGGTGACGATCGATTGCGACGATTGCGCGGTGCGCGGTCCCGGCTGTAGTGACTGCGTCGTCAGCGTCTTGCTCGGCGTGCCCGAGACGTTGCTCGACGACGAACGCCGGGCACTGGAGGTGCTCGCCGATGTCGGACTGGCACCGCGGTTGCGGTTGGTGCCGATTCACAGGCACGGCGATTCCGGGGTCGCCTAGCGACACGCGCTGACACAACCGCGGGAAACAGTTCTCTGAGGCGGCTGTTAGATTTGCGTCTTCCGTTGGACAAGGTCGTTGCCGTTTCGTAACCTATCTGAGACCTAAGAGAGTTCGACGCGGCTTCGTAACGCCAGTTGAAGGACGCAAATTTTGAGTCTCGACCGCACGCATTGGACCAAGCGTGGATTTAGGCGACCCGTCGTGGCTGTGCTGGCCGGATTAATGGTCTTCGCAAGCATTCTCGCGTCAAATGTGCAGGCGGATCCTGCCGACGATGCTCTGGCAAAGCTAAATGAATTGTCTCGCCAAGCCGAGCAGACCACGGAGTCCATGCATTCGGCCCAGCTGGATTTGAACAATAAGCTGGCTGTGCAGCAGGCGGCGGATGTAAAGCATGCCGCTGACCTTGCCGCCGTGGAATCGGCCAAGTCGCAATTGGCAAAATTCCAGGCTTCGGTCGATAAGTTAGCTTCCGCGCAATATATGGGCGGTCGCACCGATGGCCTCGACGCGATCCTGACCGCGACCTCGCCGCAGGGGCTCATCGACCAGCTGGCCGTGCAGCGGGTGATGGCCGCCGAGATGTCAGCGCAGATGAAGAGCTATCGCGACATCGGTCGACTGGCCGCTGTGGCCGAGCAAGCGTCGGCCCAGTCGGCCGCCGACGCCAAGACGGCCGCCGAGCAGGCCGCCGCGGTACGCGCCGAACTGCAATCCAAACAAAGCAAGCTGCAGTTGCAGATCGCCGTGGTCAAGTCTCAGTACGTTGCCCTGACGCCGAACCAGCGGGAGGCACTGGCGGCCATGCCACCGGCGCCTCCGGTTGCGGCCCCCGCGCCGGCCCCGGTGGCGGCCATGCCACCGGCGCCTCCGGTTGCGGTCCCGGCGCCGGCCCCGTTGCCACCCGTGGGCGATCCCGCGATTCTGGCCGCCCCGCCGGGTGCCATTCCGCCGGGCGACATCGCACCTCCGTCCGGTGGGCACTCCGCGACCGTCATTCAGGCCGCGCTGAGCCGCATCGGTTCGCCGTACTCGTGGGGCGGGTCCGGCCCGAACGCTTTCGACTGCTCCGGACTCGTGATGTGGTCGTTCCAGCAGGCCGGCATCGCGCTGCCGCACTCGAGCCAGGCGCTGGCCAATGGCGGCCAGTCGGTGTCGAGGGATCAAATGCAGCCGGGCGACCTGGTGACGTACTACTCGGACGCTTCGCACGTGGGCATCTACATCGGTGACGGAATGATGGTGCACGCGTCGACCTACGGCACGCCGGTGCGAGTAGCCCCGGTGGACAATGCGCCGATCTACAACGTCCGCCGCTACTGACCGTCGACGCCTCGGTGCTCTGCTCGTCGCCGAGCTGATCTGCGCCGTGCTGCTCGCCGGTCGACCCGAAGCCGCTCCCGCCGGCCCTACTGTCGCCACGCCCGCATCGCTCACCACACCGACGGCGGCATCGACCAGCGAGACATTGCGCGACGGCCGCACCGTGCGCCTCGTGGGCCTGGGCGGGCAGCACACGGCACCGCTTCTGGCGCGTATCGCCGCGCAGATGGGCGACGCAGCCGAGGCCGTCACCGCGTTCTGGGGCCCCGACTGGCCCCGCGAGGTGCTCATCGTTGCGGCGGCGTCGGACGCTCAGTTCGGCAGCCTTGCAGGCGGCGGCGCCGACACCGCGGCCACCACCACCGCAGAACGCATCATGTTCGCCCCTCGTGCCGCTTCGATGAGCGATGCAGCGCTGCGAATCGTGTTGCGCCACGAGCTTTTCCACTACGCAACCCGCGCCGGCACCGCGGCCGACGCACCGCGTTGGCTCACCGAGGGCGTCGCCGATTACGTCGGCCGGCCGCTGACACCACCGCCCGCGGATGCCGTCGAACTGGGGCGATTGCCCACGGACGCCGACCTGGACGCAACGGGTCCCGCACGGTCCTTGGCATATGACCGGGCGTGGTGGTTCAGCCGATTCGTCGCCGACCAGTACGGCAACTCGACACTGCGGGCGCTATACCTGCGGGCCTGCGGATTCGGCCACTCAGACGCGGCGACCGCCGTACGCGAGACCCTCCGCGCCGACCTCGACACGGTGCTGACCCGATGGGGGCAATGGCTTACCGGCTAGCCTGACCGGTGTGACCCGGGTTTTGCTGGTTACCAACGACTTTCCGCCGCGCCGCGGCGGCATCCAGTCATACCTGGAGAACCTGGTCGGCCAGCTGGCCCGCACCGGGTCGCACACGCTGACGGTGTACGCCCCGAAGTGGAAGGGGTCCGACGACTTTGATGCCCGAGCCGGGGCTTCCGGTTACGAGGTGGTGCGGCATCCGGGCTCGCTGATGGTGCCGGAGCCGTCGGTGGCCACCCGGATGCGGCGGCTCATCAAACGACACGACGTCGAGACCGTTTGGTTCGGGGCGGCAGCGCCGCTTGCACTCATGGCGCCGCCTGCCCGCGACGCGGGGGCCGGCCGCGTCATCGCCAGCACACACGGTCACGAAGTGGGCTGGTCGATGTTGCCACTGGCCCGAACGGCGTTGCGCCGCATCGGAACCGGCACCGACGTGGTGACCTACGTCAGCCGCTACACCCGGGGCAGGTTCGCGTCGGCGTTCGGGCCAGACGCCGCACTCGAGCACCTACCTCCGGGCGTGGACACCGATCGGTTCGTGCCCGACGAGGTGGCCCGTGCCGAACTGCGTGCCCGCTACCACCTCGGTCAGCGGCCGGTCGTGGTCTGCGTGTCGCGCCTGGTGCCGCGCAAGGGCCAGGACATGTTGATCCGGGCACTGCCGTCGATCCGCCAGCGCGTCCACGGCGCCGCCTTGGTCATCGTCGGCGGCGGCCCGTACCGTACGACCCTGCGCCGGCTGGCGCACAGCTTCGGCGTGGCGGACCACGTGGTCTTCACCGACGGGGTACCAGGTGACGAACTGCCTGCACACCACGCGATGGCCGATGTGTTCGCGATGCCGTGCCGCACCCGCGGCGCCGGGCTGGACGTCGAGGGTTTCGGCATCGTCTACCTGGAGGCGTCGGCGACAGGAGTCCCGGTGGTCGCGGGGCGATCCGGCGGCGCACCCGAGACCGTGCGCGACGGCGAGACGGGTGTGGTGGTCGACGGCTGGGACGTCGGCGCCATCGCGGCGTCGGTCAGCGACCTGCTCGCCGACCCGGACCGGGCGGCGCGGATGGGCGCCGCGGGTCGTCGCTGGGTCGTCGACACCTGGCAGTGGCGCACCCTGGCGCAGCGATTGGCAGAGCTGCTCTAGCGCTCGGCGATCACGGCAGGCACTCGGGTTTTCAGTCCTTCTCGTAGAGCGCTTCGATATCGCTGGCGAACTTCTGCGCCACCACCTTGCGCTTGACCTTCAGCGTCGGCGTCAGCTCGCCGGTGTCCTCGCTGAAGTCGACCGGCAGGATCCGGAACTTGCGGATCGCCTCGGCCTTGGACACGGCCTGGTTGGCTTCCTTGATGGCCAGATCAATCTCCGCCACCAGGTCGGGGTCAGTAGCCAGGTCGCCGACCGATGCGCCGATGTCCTTGCTGTTGCGCTGCTTCCAGCCGCCGAAGGCCTCGGGGTCGATGGTGATCAGCGCGGCGATGAACGGCTTGGCGTCGCCGACGGCCATCGCCTGGCTGATCAGCGGGTGCGCACGCAGCCGATCTTCGAGGATCGCAGGCGCGACGTTCTTGCCACCGGCGGTGACGATGATCTCTTTCTTCCTGCCGATGATGGTCAGGAAGCCCTTGTCGTCGATGGCGCCGAGATCACCGGTGTGGAACCAGCCGTCGGAGAAGACCGCCGTGGTCTCCTCCTCGTTGTGCCAGTAGCCGCTGAACACCACGCCGCCCTTGACCAGCAGCTCGTCGTCGTCGGCCAGCCGCATGCTGTTGCCGGGCACCAACTTTCCGACGGAGCCCACCTTCACGTCGTCGATCCGGTTCACCGTGATCGCGGCGCTGGTCTCGGTCAGGCCGTAGCCCTCGTAGATGGTCAGTCCGACGCCGCGGTAGAAGTGACCCAGCCGCGCGCCCAGTGGTGCGCCACCGGAAATCGCCCCGCGGCACTCGCCGCCGAGCGCGGCGCGCAGCTTGCCGTAGACGAGGCGGTCGAACAGCGCATGCCTGGCCCGCAGCAGCAATCCGGCGCCGCCGGTGTCGGCCGCCTTGCTGAATTCGATGGCGGTGTCGGCGGCCAGCTCGAAGATCCGGCCCTTGCCGTCGTTGCGGGCGTTCTGTTCGGCGGTGTTGTACACCTTCTCGAACACCCGCGGAACCGACACCACCAATGTCGGCTTGAACACCCCGAAAGTCGGCACCAGGTTCTTGATGTCACTGGTGAAGCCCAGCGTGACCTTGTTGACGAACGCCGCGACGGTGATCGCGCGGGCGAGCACGTGTGCGAGCGGGAGGAAGACCAACATCTTCTCGCCCTTGTCCAACAGTGTCGGGAAGCATTCCTTGGCTCCGCGGATCTCGTACATCAGGTTGGAGTGGGTCAGCTGGCAGCCCTTGGGCCTGCCGGTGGTGCCCGACGTGTAGATCAGCGTCGCCGGGTCGGCGGCCTTGATCGCAGCCAGCCGGTCGTCGAGTTGCTTCTTCTCGACGGACTTGCCCGCCTCGGCGAGCGCGTCCAGCGCGGCGGTGCCGGACCCCTCGATGCGCAGCACCTTGCGCAGGTCGGGCAGTTCGTTCCAGAGCTGCTCGATCTTGTCGGCGTGCGCGTCGGTCTCGGCGCAGATCAGCACCGCACCCGAGTCGGCCAGCACGTACTTCACCTGCTCGGCCGAACTTGTCTCGTAGATCGGCACAGTCACCCCACCGACGGCCAGGATGGCGAAATCGAGAATCGGCCATTCGTACCGCGTCGCCGACAGCAGAGCGACACGGTCGCCGGGCTTCACGCCCTCCGCAATCAAACCCAGTGCCGCCGAACGGATCTGGCCAGCAGCTTGGGCGCATGTGACATCCGTCCAGGCACCGTCGACGAGGCGTGACAAGATCACATGGTCGGGATCCTTGCGTTCGTGGGAGAACACGGAGCTGACGATGTTGTCGTGCTCGCCGACGGTGAATGATGCGGGAACACTGAACTCACGCACGATCATGGCCTCTCGACTGGGGGCACTCCCCTCGCAAGCTGGGGGCCCACCCGCCTGCGGGGGCTACAAGCGAGTTGGCCGTTTCCAGCCTAGTCGGCCGCCATCGGCCAGGTCAGGCGCATGTGTGAAGCTTGTACGCGATGAACAGCATCCAGATCGCCGACGAGACCTTCGTCGCTGCCGACGCGGTAGAGGTCGGCAGAGCCCTCGGCGATCCCGTGAGCTGGCGACGCTGGTGGCCCGACCTGCGATTAACGGTGGTTGAGGACCGCGCCGC
Source organism: uncultured Actinomycetota bacterium (assembly GCA_963715885.1). Classification (GTDB taxonomy): domain Bacteria; phylum Actinomycetota; class Actinomycetes; order Mycobacteriales; family Mycobacteriaceae; genus Mycobacterium. The sequence goes on along the minus strand of CAVQSK010000038.1, from coordinate 115,137 downwards.
GATGGGCCATCGCTGGACCGTGACCGGGGCGCTCACCGGTACCATGGAGATCTGGCTGGAATCCGTGTTGGACGGTGTGATCCTGCACTATTTCCTTCACGCTGAACCGTCCGGTGTGGCGGCGTGGCAGTTGGCCAAGATGAACCTGGCCAAGTTGAACCATCAGCGCCGGGTGGCGGGCAAGCGGATGGCGTTCGAGGTCAAGCAGCGGCTGGAGGCGTCGCGGCCAGTGGGACTACCACCGCTGGCCTGAATAGTTCGGCCAGAGCATTCGGGGGAAGGTAGATTTTCTGCCATCGGGCAGACCTAGCGGGGAAGTATTCAGTGGCGGACAAGACGGCGCAGACCATCTATATCGATGCCGATCCCGGGACGGTGATGGACGTCATCGCCGACATCGGTTCCTATCCGGAATGGGTCGCCGAGTACAAGGAAACCGAGGTGCTCGAGGCCGACGACTACGGTTACCCCAAGACCGCCAGGCTGGTGCTCGATGCCGCCGTCCTCAAGGACACCATGGTGCTGTCCTACGACTGGCCGCCCGATCGCGGCTCGGTGAAGTGGACACTGGTGTCGAGCTCGCTGCTGAAGGCGTTGGATGGCGCATATCGGTTGACGCCCAAGGGATCTGGGACTGATGTCACATATGAATTGTCGGTCGACCTGATCATCCCGATGATCGGACTGCTCAAGCGCAAGGCCGAGCGCAGGCTGACCGACACCGCATTGAAAGATCTCAAGAAACGAGTCGAGGCTGAGTGATTTCCCACCCCCCACCCGGGGTGATTCCGCAGTACCTGCCTTTGCCCGGATCAGTCTCTTCGTCGGTAAGGGCGGGGTAGGTAAGTCGACCTTGGCAACCGCCACCGCCGTGCGCGATGCGCGCGCCGGTCTGCGGGTGCTGATCGTGTCCACCGACCAAGCGCATTCGATCGGCGACGTGCTGGGCGCCACCGTCATCCCGACCGGGATGCGCGAGCCGACGCGGGTGCTCGCCAACCTCGATACTGGGCGGGGCGCCCGACCAGGCGGATTCCTCGACGCGTTGGCACTGGACACCTTGGCGCTGCTGGAGGGCCGCTGGCGCGAGATCGCCGGCCTGCTGTCCGGCAGATTCCCCGAGTCTGACCTGGGAAACATTGCGCCAGAAGAGCTTTCAGCGCTGCCAGGCGTCCAGGAGGTGCTTGGTCTGCACGAAGTCGGCGAGTTGGCGTCGTCGGGGGAGTGGGACCACGTCGTGGTCGACTGTGCTTCGACCGCTGATGCACTGCGGATGCTCACTCTGCCCGCAACGTTCGGCCTCTACCTCGAACGGGCCTGGCCGCGGCATCGTCGCCTCTCCAGCGCGTCCGACGACACGCGCTCTGCCGCCGTCGTCGGACTGCTCGAGCGCATCGGTACCGGGACCGAACAGCTGAGCTCACTGCTCACCGACGGGGAGCGGGTCAGCGCCCACCTGGTGATGACGGCCGAACGCGTAGTGGCCGCCGAGGCGGTGCGAACCCTCGGATCGCTGGCGTTGATGGGAGTGCGGGTCGGCGAGCTGTTGGTCAATCAGATTCTGGTGCAGGACGATTCGTACGAGTACCGCAACCTGCCCGAGCACCCCGCATTCGACTGGTATTCCGAGCGCATCTCCGAGCAGCAGACAGTGCTCGACGAGCTCGACACGACGATCGGTGATGTCCAGCTGGTGCTGGTGCCGCATCTGGCCGGAGAGCCGATCGGCCCCAAGGCGCTCGGCGAGCTGCTCGACAGCGCACGTCGCCGCGACGGCTCGTCGCCGCCGGGACCGTTGCGCCCGATCGTGGACCGCGAATCGGGATCTGGACTCGAAGCCATTTACCGATTGCGGCTAGAGTTGCCGCAGGTCGACTCCGCCGCGTTGACGTTGGGCCGGGTCGACGATGACTTGATCATCGGCGCCGGCGGTATGCGGCGCCGGGTTCGGCTGGCGTCCGTCCTGCGGCGGTGCATCGTGATGGACGCACAGCTGCAAGGCAGCGAGCTGACAGTGCGTTTTCGACCGAATCCGGAGGTGTGGCCAGCGTGAGTGGGGGTGACACCGACACCGGAGCCGCTGGCCGGCGACATCCCGACCTAGGTCCCGAACTGCGGCAGCTGGCTCAGACCATCCTGGACAGGATCGACCCCGCGGTGCGATCGGCCGCCGCGATGGCGGCGGCCAGCGGTGACGGGCCGGGGAAGTGCCAGCAGGTGTGGTGCCCGGTCTGCGCGCTCGTCGCGTTGGTGTCCGGTGAGCAGCATCCGCTGCTGACCGTCATCGCCGAACACAGCGTGGCGCTGTTGACGGTCATCCGGGCGATCTTGGAAGACACTGCGGAGACCGCTGCGGACGGCAAGGGCCCTCCAGAGCCGCCGCCGTCCGGGCCGGGCCGGTATCAGCACATCCCGGTAACGGTTGAGGAGTGAGGTCGCGCCTGTGGTCGCATCCACAGCGCGTGGGTAGACGCGTAGGTAAAGTTGTCGCAGAGCACCGCCCGGCGCTCGGTCCTGGGGAGGGTCCATGTGGTATTGGCTTTTCAAGTACATCTTCATGGGACCCCTGCTGTCGTTGCTCGGCAGGCCGAAAGTCGAAGGGCTGGACTATGTTCCGCACTCCGGCCCGATGATCTTGGCCAGTAACCACCTGGCCGTCGCCGACAGCTTCTATCTGTGCCTGGTGGTTCGGCGCCGGATCACCTACCTGGCCAAGGCCGAGTACTTCACCGGCACCGGCCTGAAGGGCTGGTTCAAACGCTGGTTCTTCTCGGCGGCCGGTCAGGTACCGATCGACCGGACGGACGCCGACGCCGCACAGGCCGCACTGCTTACCGCTGAACGGATCATCAAAGAGGGCAAGCTGCTCGGCATGTATCCGGAGGGCACCCGCTCGCCCGACGGACGGCTGTACAAGGGCAAGACCGGTCTGGCCCGACTCGCGCTGCAGACCGGTGTGCCGGTGATTCCGGTCGCGGTGATCGGAACCGACGTGGTCAACCCGCTGGGCAGCAAGATGTGGCGGTTCGGCCGGGTTCAGGTCAAGTTCGGCAAGCCGATGGACTTCAGCCGGTTCGAAGGCCTGGCCGGTAACCGGTTCATCGAGCGCGCCGTCATCGACGAGGTGATGTACGAGCTGATGCGCCTGACCGGGCAGGAGTACGTGGACATCTACGCCGCCGACGTCAAAGACGGCAAAGAACCCAAGGCCGAGATCGCGGCCTAGTTGACCGCGGGCACCGGAGCGGCGCTGACAGCCGGCCGATTACGCCCGGCGGTGCGCGCGGACACCGTGCCTGCCATGACGATCACAGCGAGCGCCCACCACACATACGATCCGCCCGCGAGCTGGCGCCATAATGAGGCCGCGGTCTCCTCGTGTTCGCGCATCAGCGGGATCGGTGTCCACACCATCAGCGCAATACCCGCCAGGGTCACCAGGCCAAGCGCCACGTGCCGGTGGCGATAGGCGACCACCGCACAGACGAGCACGGCAGGCAACGCCCACACCCAGTGGTGCGACCACGACACCGGAGAGACCACCAGGCCGAACATGGCCACGCAGATCAGTGCCAGCACCGGCTCGTCGGTCCCGAGCGCGCGGCGCGCGGCCCACACCGTCAACCCCAGCACCGCGAAGCAGGCCACCGTCCACACCACGAACCGCTCACCTTCGCCCAGGCCGAGCCGGGCCAGCGCGCCCGCGATGTTCTGGTTGGTGTTCAGGGTGACGGTGCCGATCCTGTCGGTGTTGCGCACGGTCTCGGTCCAGTACTCCAAGGAATCGCGCCACGCCAACGCAAAGCCGGCCAGTGTGGCCACCACGGCCGACGCGGTAGTGACGAGCAGCGCACGCGTGTCGCGGCGCAATAGGAAATACAGCAGGAACACCGCGGGGGTGAGCTTGAGCGCGATCGCCAGGCCCAGCAGCATGCCCCTCGGCCACGGCGTCTTGCGCGGCACGCAGTCGGCGATGACCAACGTCATCAGCACCACGTTGACCTGCCCGAAGTCGAAATTCGACCGGATCGGTTCCAGATAGATCACCGCGGGCGCCACGACTGCCGCGGCCAGCCAGCATCGCCGCAGCCAGGCCGGCTCGCCGGTGACGGAGGTTTGCTCCCACACGTCCAGACGGGTAAGCACCAGCACGGTGGACGCGATCAGCAGCACCAGCGTGGTCAGCGTGATGGCGGCGCTGGCCACCGGCAGGGGCAGCCAGGCGAAAGGGGCAAAGGCCACGGCCGCCAGCGGCGGATAGGTAAACGGCAGGTCAAGGCCGCCGCGGGTGTGGAACATCGTGCCGTCGGCATATAGCGGCCGGCCGTCGAGCCAGGCCTGCCCGCCCATCCGGTAGACGTCGACGTCGATGCGGTAGGGCGTGTGGCCGAGTAACCGCCAGCCCGCCCAGGCCAACGCCGCCACGGTGAGCAGCTGAAACAGCCGCCAGGCGAGCGTTGGCCCCCAACCAGCCCCGCCGGGCGACCGCCAAATACTCATGTCGCAGACCAGACTATCGGGGCCCGGCGGCGCGTCGAACGGTATCCCGGCCCCGACACGCGCAGGTCGGCGTAAGTTTTCTGCGTGGGCGCGACCTTCGACCTCAACTTTTCGGTCCCGCATGGGCGAATACCGCTCGTCTTCTGCCTCGTCGCGTTCATCCTCACGTTCTTCGTAACCCGCACGATCGTGCGGTACATCCGCAGCCATGCGGGCAGCGACGCGCCCCGCAAGTGGTGGCAGCCGCGCAACATCTCCGCGGGCGGCGGCTTGCACATCCACCACGTCGTGATCGGTGTGATCTTGGTCATGGTTTCCGGGGTGTCGATGGTGACATTGGCGGTCGACGGGGGGGTACCCGAATTCACGGTCGCCGCAACCTTTTTCGGGGTCGGTGCGGCGCTGGTGCTCGATGAGTTCGCGTTGATTCTGCATCTACAGGACGTGTACTGGGCCGAAGACGGCCGAACTTCGGTCGACGCGGTGTTCGCCGCGGTCGCGGTGGCCGGCCTGCTGATCCTTGGTTTCAACCCGCTGTCGTTCTTCGACATCGGCATCTGGCGCAACGACCACACGCTGGCCGCGCGGGCCAGCGTCATTGCGATCGCGGTGCTGACGTTGCTGCTGGCGGTGGTCGTGCTGCTAAAGGGCAAGGTGTGGACCGGGCTGGTCGGCATGTTCATCACCCCGCTGCTGTTCGTCGGCGCGATCCGGCTGTCGCGGCCGCACGCGCCGTGGGCGCGCTGGCGATATCGCGATCGGCCCCGCAAGATGCACAGGGCGCTGGTCCGCGAACGTAGGCTGCGCAGGCCCGTTATCCAGGCGAAACTGTGGCTGCAGCACGTCATCGCCGGTGAGCCGCACTTTCCAGACGACAGCGAAGTCGATCAGCAGCTGGACCGCGAGATCCACGCCGCGCCCGCGCCGCCGGACCGTGCACCTGCCACGCAGGAAGCGGCCGTTTAGGTCTGGGTATGCGCTATTTCTACGACACCGAGTTCATCGACAACGGCCGCACCATCGAGTTGATATCCATCGGTGTCGCCGCCGAGGACGGGCGCGAATATTACGCGATTTCAACGGAATTCAATCCGGAGCAGGCGGGCAGTTGGGTGCGCAAGTATGTGCTGCCCAAACTGCCGCCGCCGGCATCGCAACTGTGGCGCTCGCGGCGGCAGATCCGTTCGGACCTGGAGGAGTTCTTCGGCGTCGACGGCGACGAGCCGATCGAGCTTTGGGCCTGGGTCGGCGCCTACGACCACGTCGTGCTGTGCCAACTGTGGGGGCCGATGACCGACTTACCGCCGGCGATCCCGCGGTTCACCCGCGAACTGCGGCAGTTCTGGGAGGAGCGCGGTTCGCCTCGGATGCCGCCGCGCCCCCGCGACGCGCATGACGCCCTGGTCGACGCGCGGCACAATCTGCTGCGGTTTGCGCTGATGACCACCGGAGAAGTGCCAGCGCAGGGGTAAAAAGCACCTATCGGCGCCCAGTTACCATGAACGGGTGAACTGGACCGTCGACGTACCCATCGACCAGCTGCCTCCGCTTCCGCCATTGCCCGACGACCTGCGTCACCGGCTGGACGCGGCCCTGGCCAAGCCCGCCGCCCAGCAGCCCAGCTGGGACGCCGATGCGGCCAAGGTCATGCGGACGGTTCTCGAGAGCGTTCCACCGGTGACCGTCCCGTCGGAGATCGAGCGGCTCAAGGGGCTGCTGGCCGACGTGGCGCGTGGCGAGGCGTTCCTGCTGCAAGGCGGCGACTGCGCCGAAACCTTCGCCGACAACACCGAGCCGCACATTCGGGCCAACATCCGCACGCTGCTGCAGATGGCGGTGGTGCTCACGTATGGCGCCAGCATGCCGGTGATCAAGCTGGCCCGCATCGCCGGCCAGTACGCCAAGCCGCGGTCGGCCGACATCGATGCGCTGGGCCTGAGGTCCTACCGCGGCGACATGATCAACGGGTTCGTCGCCGACGCCGCGATGCGCGAGCACGACCCGTCGCGATTGGTGCGGGCCTACGCCAACGCCAGCGCCGCGATGAACCTGGTGCGTGCGCTGACCTCGGGTGGCCTCGCGTCGCTGGATCTTGTGCACGACTGGAACCGCGAGTTCGTCCGCACATCTCCGGCAGGCGCCCGCTACGAGGCGCTGGCCGGTGAGATCGACCGCGGCCTGCGGTTCATGAGCGCGTGCGGCGTGAACGACCCGAACCTTCGGACCGCCGAAATCTACGCCAGCCATGAGGCTTTGGTCCTCGACTACGAGCGGGCGATGCTGCGGCTGTCCGACGACGCCGGCACGATGAAGCTGTACGACCTGTCGGCGCACTACGTGTGGATCGGGGAGCGCACGCGGCAACTCGACGGCGCACACATCGCCTTCGCAGAAGTGATCGCCAACCCGATCGGCGTCAAGATCGGCCCGACGATGACGCCGGAACTGGCCGTCGAGTACGTCGAGCGGCTCGATCCGCACAACCAGCCCGGACGCCTGACACTCGTCAGCCGGCTGGGCAACCACAAGGTGCGCGACCTGCTGCCGCCGATCATCGAAAAGGTGCAGGCCACCGGCCACCAGGTGATCTGGCAGTGCGACCCGATGCACGGCAACACCCACGAGTCATCGACCGGCTACAAGACCCGCCACTTCGACCGCATCGTCGACGAGGTGCAGGGCTTCTTCGAGGTGCATCGCGCGCTGGGCAGCCATCCCGGCGGCATCCACGTCGAGATCACCGGCGAGAACGTCACCGAATGCCTCGGCGGCGCCCAGGACATCTCCGACTCCGACCTCGCGGGCCGCTACGAAACTGCGTGCGATCCGCGGCTGAACACCCAGCAGTCACTGGAGTTGGCGTTTCTAGTCGCGGAGATGCTCCGCGATTAGATCAGGGCGGAGATGCTGCGCGCCTAACCGCCGCGCCAAATCCGCCATCAGCCTGTCGATGTCGACGGGGCGGCCGCGGTAGCCGATGTACTTGTCAGGCCGGACGACGAACGCGCAGGCCGATGCGACCCCGTACTGGCGATGTGCCGATCGCGTCGGATCATTCAGTGCCGCAGGGTGATCGGCGAAGCGCTCGGCGGTGACCACGCGCGCTCTTGCCATCCCCGGATACCTCTGCTCGATCTGTCCGGCGATCCGGCACAGTTCCACGGCCGGGCGCGCGTCGTCGTCGAATCCGGTGAACAGGAGCACCGTGTGATGGGTACCGCGGAACACTTCGTGTAGGTGTCCTTGTCGCCCGTCGATGATTACGTCGGCCTCGCGGGCCCGGTCGCCAGGCGCGGGCGCGTCCCGCCAGCCCGAACCGTCCTCAGCGTTGAGCGGGCTGTCCGGGTAGTGAACGCGCAGTTGCGCCAACAGGCCGATGAACCGCCTGCGGACCCACGGTCGGGTCAGCACACGACCGGCAATCACCGGCGCCACCCGGCCCCGAGCCAGCCGGGCCAGCGGATTCTGTCCGCCGAAGACCGAGAACAACCGGTCGGTGGTCCTCAGCAACTCGACACCCACCGGGTGCCGCTCGGCCTGATAGCTGTCCAGTAACGAGTCGTCGGCAAGCCCGCGTTCGACCAGGGCGAGTTTCCAGGCCAGGTTGTAGGCGTCCTGAATGCCGGTGTTCATGCCTTGTGCGCCTGCGGGACTGTGCACATGGGCGGCGTCGCCCACGAGGAATGTCCTCCCGTCGCGGTAACGCGGCACGGTGCGACTGTGCACCCGGTAGCGGGTCACCCAGTACTCCTTGACGACCTTGACCGGGAAGGGCACGCGGGCGTTGACCATCGCCTGGAACTCTTCGTGGCTGGGTTCGCTGTACTCGGCGCTTGGGCTCTCCGGTCCCGGTGGGAAGTTGCCGAAGATGCGGTAGCGATTCTCGCCCGGCATCGAGAATGCCGCGAAAATTCCCGCAGGACTGGGAAATCCGTATAGCCCGCCGTGCGGCATTTTCCAATCGAGTTCGGCATCGGCCATGATGAACTCGTCGCGGTACGTGGAGCCGGAGAACGGGATACCAGCCGCCTTTCGCACCGCACTGTGCGCGCCGTCGCAGCCGATGACCCACCGGAATCGCAGGGTCTCTGTCGATCCATCATCGCCGTGCAGCGACACGGTCACCACCTCGCCGTCTTGGGCGAGATCCGTCAGCGCCCGCCCGCGCTCGATCTCGACGCCCTGCTTGCTCAACAGTTCGGTGAGAATGCGCTCGGTGTCGTGCTGCGAGAGGGTGCGCGGTTCAGGGTGAGCGGTGTAGTTCTGCGGCCCGGTCAACTGGCCGGCGAAGTCCCACTCGACCGTCTTCTTCGGAAAGGTGATGGTCAGGCCCGTCGCCGGGTTGCCCGCCGCGATCGTCTGGTCGATCACCCCGATGTCGGCGAAGATCTCCAGAGTTCGGGGCTGAATAACCAGGGCGCGCGATGTCGTCGCAGGCGCGGGTCCGCGGTCGATGATCCGCGGTGGAACTCCATGCCGCGCCAGCTCATTCGCCACCATCAAGCCGGTTGGTCCCGCGCCCACGACCAGAACCGGGAGTACAGCCTCCGTCATTGTCATCACCTCGTTGTGATTTCAGCATACGTTGAATTACTCCACTACGACTGTAGTACTGCTTGTCGCGGGAATCAACCCCGCGCGACTACGAGATCAGGCCGCCGATGTTGGTGCCGAGCGTCCAGGCTCCGGCGGCGATCAGGCCGGTGAGCGTGAGCACCGCGACCACCCAGAACAGCAGCACACGCTTGGCGCGTCGACGGGCCCAGTAGAACTCGTCCAGGTCGACGCCGGCGAATTGTCCTGACACGCCCTGATATTCGGGCTCTTGGTGCGGCGTGTAAGGCTGCCAGTCGTCCCGGGTGAGCTCGCGGGTGTGCTGGCGCGGCGGCTGCGGACGCACGCTTTTGTCGGTGGTGGCCTGCTGCTGTTTGACCTGACTGTGGAACAGCGCGGCCGAAAGATGCTGGGCTGAGTTGCGCGGCGCGGGCACCCGAAAGTCGGGCAGGCCCAGCTCGTCGACGATCGCGTCGAGTTCGGCGCCCATCTCCATGGCGTCGGCATACCGCGCAGCCGGGTCGCGGGCGGTGGCCTGCCGCACGAATTCATCGAATTGCGATGGGACACCGGCGATCACAGAGCTGGGCGGTGCGACGTCGTTGTCCATCCGCTGGTACGCGATCGCCAGCGCGCTGTCCCCGGTGAACGGCGTGGTGCCCGTCAGCAGCTCGTAGGCCAGTATTCCGACGGAGTAGACGTCGCTGCGCGGACCCGCGTCGCCGGTCGCGACCTGCTCCGGCGACAGGTACGCCGCGGTGCCCAGTATGACGCTGGTCGAGGTGATCTTGGCTTCGGCCACCGCGCGAACCAAACCGAAGTCGGCGATCTTCACGTCGCCGTCGTCGGAGATCAGCACGTTTTCCGGTTTGATGTCACGGTGCACCAGCCCGGCGCGATGTGCCACCGCGAGACCGCCGAGGACGGGACCCAGCACCGCGGCGGCCGCATGTGGCGGCATCGGTCCGCGCTCGAGAAGCAGCTCCCGCAGGGTGCCGCCCTCGACGAGCTCCATCACCAGAAACGGGTGCTGGCCGTCGAGGCCCTGGTCGTAGACGGCGACCAGGCCGGGGTCCTTCAGCCGGGCGACCGCGCGTGCCTCGCGCTGAAACCGGATCAGGAACTGCTGGTCGCCGGCGTAGCGCGAATCCATGATCTTCAGCGCCACCGGCCGATCCAGCCGCAAATCGAGTCCGCGATACACCGCTGACATGCCGCCGGTGGCGATCATGGTGTCGATGCGATACCTGCCGTCCAGAACGATCCCGACGAGCGGGTCTGATTGCTGGTAGGCATCCACCGAAGACATGTTAACGAGCGACCGTTGCGACTTAGACTCGATGCGGTGAGCAGCATTCCGGCCGCCGATGACGTATTGGATCCCCGTGAAGCGGTCTACGACTTGCCCGGCGTCGCCGCTTTGCTCGGCGTGCCGGTGACCAAGGTGGCTCAGCAGCTACGTGAAGGCCACCTCGTCGGCGTGCGCCGTGACGGCGCGGTGGTGGTGCCCAAGATGTTCTTCGACGACACGGGCCACGTGGTGAAAAGCCTGGCTGGCCTGCTGGTCGTGATGCACGACGGGGGATACCGCGACACCGAGATCGTGCGCTGGCTTTTCACTCCCGACCCGTCGCTGACCATCAGGCGTGACGGAGCCACCGAACGGCAGGCCAACGCCAGGCCGGTCGACGCGCTGCACTCGCACCAGGCCCGCGAGGTGTTGCGCCGTGCGCAGGCTATGGCCTATTGACCGCAGAGCGGTCGGGCGCTCTCGATCTCCGGCGCCTTGTAGAGCGAATACCACGCGACCGCAGCGCACGCCGCAGCCAGCAGCACGTGCGCCCACGAGTACATGCCGTGCGCGCCGTCGGGTTTCCAGATCACCGTGATCCATGTGGACAGCCCGGCGACCACTGCGATCGCCTGTGGGGACTGTGCCAGTGCGGCCACCACCGCGAGCGGCCACGTGTAGTACCACGGCAACGCGGCGGGTACGAACAGCACCACGACCCCCATCACCAGCGCGATACCCATCAGCGCCTCGCGGTCGATGTGGCGAAACCGCCACCACAACAACGGAAGTGAGATCGCGATGATTGCGATGCCTGCAATGCGGGTGGCATCGAGCACCGCGTAGAAGTTCACCGGGAACAAAAGGCCACCGAACACGTTGACCAGGTTGGCCGCAGCGGTCGGCACGGTCAGCCAGTTGATGATCTTCACCGACCCGGCCAACGCGGTCAGCCAGCCGAGACCGACCCCGGCCAGCAGTGACAACACCGCGAACACCGCCGCAAATATCAGCGCCGATGCCGCCGTCGCCACCGCGAACGCCTTCACGGGCGAGTCGCCACGTCGGTCGCGAAGATCGCGAGTCCACACCCACACCATGAAGGGAAGGGCGAGTCCGGCCGTGGCTTTCACGGCCACGGCGACCGCTATCAGGCTGACACCGGCGATGTGCCGGCCGGAAAACGTCAGCGCGATCGCGGCCATCATCAACCCGACCATCAACATCTCGTTGTGCACGCCACCCATGAGATGGATGATCACCAGTGGATTCAACACGCAGATCCACAATGCGGCCGCCCCGTTGGCGCCGACATGGCGGGCCACCCGCGGGGCCGCCCAGATCAGCAGCGCCAGCCCGGGCAGCATGCACAGTCGCAGCAACATGGTTCCGGCGACGACGTCGTTGCCGACCAACATCGTGACGAACTTCGCGACCAGAATAAAGGCGGGTCCGTACGGCGCGGTCGTCGTCGTCCAGATTGGACTCACGTTGTCCAGCAACGAGTTCGGGTTGTCAATGGGGCCGACGGCATACGGATCGAAGCCATCGCGCAGCAGAGCGCCCTGCGCCAGATACGAGTAGGTGTCGCGGCTGAAGACCGGAACGCTCAACAGCAGTGGCGCCAGCCAGAAGCCGGTCGTCGCAATCATCGTGTATTCGGTTGCCGTGCGGTCGATCACCCTGCGACCCAGCCGCAGCCAGGCGATCAGCATCAGCGCGACCCCACCCCACAACAAGACCGACGACAGCACCAACCCGTGCCCGAATCGCACCCAGGACAGGTGCAGTGACTCAAGCAACGGATCATGCAACCGGGTGCTGCCCGCGCCCAGTCCGCCGGCGGTGATCAACACGGCGCCCAGGAAGCCCAGGCGGGCCGGCCGCGCCTCCGGCGAGGTCGCGAAAGCGGTCAGCCGCGAGACATGCTGCGCCAGCCCGGATTTCGGGGCCTGCGTGGGCGTGGGTGTTGTCATGCTCCTAGGCGGACCGGTTCGCGACCATTCTGGCGAGCTCGGACAGGCCCACCTTGGCCCGCCCGTCGATCGGTGCGGCGTTGAGAATCTCGAGCGAGCGGCGGGTGAGCACGTCGATGCGCTCCTCCACCGCGGCCAGCGCGCCGACCGATTCGATGACCAGACACAGCTCTTTCACCTGCGTGTCGGACAGCTCGGTGCCGATGGATGTGCGCAACAGCTTGGCTGCCACCGGATCGATGTTCTCGGCTCGTTCGATCGCCTCGGCCAGCAGGACCGTGCGCTTGCCCGACCGCAGGTCGTCGCCGGAAGGCTTGCCGGTGACCGCCGGATCGCCGAACACGCCGAGCACGTCGTCGCGCAGCTGAAACGCCACCCCGAGGCTGGTACCCAGCTCGTGAAAGGCGGCGAGCACGTCGGGGCGGTCGGCGGCGGCGGCGGCGCCGAGCTGCAACGGCCGAGAGATGGTGTACGACGCGGTCTTGTAGATGTTGACCGTCATCGCCGACGCCACCGTCTCCGCGCCGCTGGCTTCCGCGACGATGTCCAGGTATTGCCCGCCGAGCACCTCCGTGCGGATGGCTGCCCAGACCCGCTGCACCCGCCGGTGCGCATCGATCGGCAGATCCGCGGTCGCGACGATGTCGTCGGCCCACACCAGCGCGAGGTCGCCCAGCAGGATGGCTGCCGATATCCCGAACTGCTCCGACGAGCCGTGCCAGTTGCTGACGCGGTGGTGGTCCGTGAACAGCCGGTGCACGGTGGGAAGCCCGCGGCGGGTCGCGGACGAATCGATGACGTCGTCGTGCACCAGCGCGCATGCCTGCAGTAGCTCGAGCGCGGAGATCAGCCTTATTATGCGCGGATCTGCCGGCTCGTCCTGTTGCTCGGTTACCGCACGCCAGCCCCAGTAGGCGAATGCCGGCCGCAGCCGCTTGCCGCCTCGCAGCACGAACTCCTCGAGCGCGGCGGTCAGCTCGCCGTATTCGGTGCCCATATAGGCACAGTCGCGGCGGCGATCGCGGAGATACTCACGCAATTGTCCGGTGACGGCGCTCGCCAACTCGACGGCTGACGGTGCCGCTGCATCCACGCTCAGCGGGCGCCCCTTTCTTGAAATCCGTTACTGGCCCCCGAGTGCATTCAGAGTAGAGCGTGGCACGCGATTTGTAGCAAAACAGGAGCCTCAGCGGGCCGGATCGACCGGTTCGCCGACGCCGGGCGAGCGGTCCCGGCTCGTGTAGGCCAGCCCGCCGATTATCCCGGCCACCAAGAGCGACGCGATCCCCAGCCAGATCGCCGCGCCGGTGAACGAGCGGGCGCTGGGATCGGTGTAGCGAGCTTGGGCGTTCATCGTGCTGACCACCCCTGGCCGCAGCTTCCATTCGACGACCTCGGCCGACACCTGGTCGCCATTGGTCGATGTCACCTCGCCGGGGAACGCCACGGAAAGCGAGACGTCGGCCTCGGGGTCGTTCAGCGACGTGAGGTCTGCACGACCCTCGAGGATCACCAGATCGCCCGCCCTGCGCAGCGAGATGTCGACGCCTGCGGCGTCGCGGTTCATGTTCGCCAGCTGCGGCAGCTCCGCGAACGTGAGGTCGGAGAACACCGCCTGCGAGCCGACGTAATCGTCATGGGTGTATTCGGACACCGCCACCTTTTGCGCGAACGGCAGGCTGTTGAGCAGCTGCGGTCCCTTGTCGTCGGCATTGCGGGGTTTTGCCGCTGCGACGATCTGCCCGGACACCCTGTCGTCCGGCGACACGGTGATCGACGCCCTGACTCGCACGCATCCTGCTGCCATCGGGACGACGAGCAGCAGCAGCAACACGATCGTGAGCAGCCGAATTCGGCCGCTGCGTCGGGGCTGGCGGGCGCTCACGTGGTCATCGTGCCAGACCGCACCGGTTCGAGCGGCAGCGCCCGGCCCAGGATCGCGAAGGCGCGCGGATCGCCTGCGAAGTGGTAGCCGCGGATGATGTCGGTGAAGCCGAGCCGCCGGTACAGCCGCCATGCCCGGTTGGCCTCGCCGTTGATCTCCGGCGTCGATAGCAGCACATGGGCTTCGGCGCGGTCGGCGAGCAACCGACGGGCCAATGCCTCACCTAAACCGCGGCCCTGCGCCCGCGGAGCGATGTGCAACTCGGTCAGCTCGAAGTAATTGGTCATCAGGTCGGTGATCTGCCCCCGGTTCGCGCCGACCCGATGCAAACCCTGCACGACCTGCTGCTGCCACCACTGATCGGGCGCGCCGCAGTAGCCGTACGCCACACCGAGCATCGGCGCCGGGGCCAGGGTGGCCGCCGAAAATTCAGTAGTCTCGTCGGGCACTTCCACCGCGGCGACAGCCTTCCAGCCACCTCTGCGCGTGTGCTCCAGCCACATCGACGCGCGCTGGTCTTCGGTGCCACGCGGATAGCGCATGGCATCGACGTACACCGCCAGCGCATCGCCTAACCGGCGATGCATATCGCTCGGCGACAGTTCGATGAGAAATGTCGCCAACTGCGGCCGTCCTTCTTCGAGATCGAGCGGTGTCGTCACCACCATTATCGAGTGAGCCAGGTGCTAGCCGGCAGCGGTGCCCAACGTCATACAATCGACTGCGAACTAGGTGGTACGCCTCAGATTGACCTCGTATCATGACTGTTAGGCGCCCGTGAATACGGGCATACAGGAATTTGAACAAAGCGATGGCCGCGGCGGCAAAGGGAGGGACGAATGCCACTCTCCGATCATGAGCAGCGCATGCTCGACCAGATCGAGAGCGCACTCTATGCCGAGGATCCCAAGTTCGCGTCGAGCGTCCGCGGCGGGAACCTGCGCGCCCCTTCGGCCAGGCGCCGGCTCCAGGGCGCCGCTCTCTTCGTAATTGGTCTCGCGATGCTCGTTTCTGGCGTTGCCTTCCCGGCCACCCAGATCAGCGGTTTCCCGATTCTGTCCGTAGTCGGTTTCGTCGTGATGTTCGGTGGCGTGGTCTTCGCCATCACCGGCCCGCGGTCCGGCGGCCGTGATCGCTCGGGCTCCGGCTCCGAGCCCGGCGCCCCGAAGCAGAAGCGGGCCAAGGGCTCCGGTGGCTCCTTCACCAGCCGTATGGAGGACCGCTTCCGCCGTCGCTTCGACGAATAATCCCCGCACCGACCCAAGGGGTAGCCCATAAGGGGCTACCCCATTTTTTGTGCGCGCATGGCGCGGTGGTCTCCCCACATCGCCCCACCGTTCCGGTAATGGGCCTCTAGCTGCGGCTTTGTCGGATCAAGCCAGCTAGGACGCTCCAGTCCGATTGCCAGGACTCCGGCTGCGGGGGACGCAGTGGGGACATCACCTCGTATTTTGCTGTCAAATTGACCAAAGTGGGGGATTGTGGGGTAAAGTGGCGGCAACGGAGCGACCGGGGCTCCGGAGTGGCAGGAGGTGGCCGGATGTTTCTGGGCACCTACACGCCGAAGCTCGACGACAAGGGGCGGCTCACGCTGCCCGCCAAGTTCCGCGACGCGCTGGCAGGAGGGTTGATGGTGACCAAGAGCCAAGACCACAGCCTTGCCGTTTACCCGCGGACGGAGTTCGAGAAGCTGGCACGACGGGCGTCGCAGGCGTCGCGAAGCAATCCGGAGGCTCGCGCGTTCCTGCGAAGTCTGGCCGCCGCAACCGACGAACAGCATCCCGACGCGCAGGGCAGGATCACGCTGTCGGCCGATCATCGCCGCTACGCCGACCTGTCCAAGGAGTGCGTGGTGATCGGATCGGTTGATTACCTGGAGATCTGGGACGCCGAAGCATGGCAGTCCTACCAGCAGACCCACGAAGAGAACTTCTCCGCGGCCACCGATGAAGCTCTACACGACATCATCTGAAGCGGAGGTTGATCCGCCGATTGATCGGCACGTTGCCCGTGCATCGTGGCCTCTGTCCGAACCGGCCCTGGCGTACTTCCCCAACGCCAGGTCCGTGCTCTCGGACAGGGACCTCGGTGCAGGGGCCCTTATCGGAGGCGTTGCGATGGGGCGGGATTCCCGAGAGTCCGATGACCACGGGCACATTCCAGTCCTGCTCGACCGCTGCGTCGTGCTGCTGACGCCAGCGCTGACCCGCCAGCACCGGGACGGCACCGGCGCCGTCCTCGTTGACGCCACCTTGGGAGCCGGCGGGCACGCCGAGCGTTTCCTCACCGAGTTTCCCGGTTTGCGCGTGATCGGACTGGATCGTGATCCAGACGCTCTGTGGATCGCCGGGGAACGGCTGTCTGGATTCGGCGACCGGGTCCTGCTGGTGCGCACCCGCTATGACGGCATCGAGGGTGTGCTGGCCGAAACCGATTACTGGGCAAGCAAAGTGGACGGCATTCTGTTCGACCTCGGGGTGTCGTCGATGCAACTCGACCGCACCGAGCGCGGCTTTTCCTACGCCTCGGACGCGCCACTGGACATGCGGATGGATCCCGATGCGCCGCTGACCGCCGCCGATGTCGTCAACACCTACGACGAGAGGACGCTCGCGCGCCTGCTGCGTGAGTTCGGTGAGGAGCGGTTCGCGGGTCGCATCGCCGCCAAGATCGTCCGTCGGCGCGCGAATCGACCTTTTTCCACCACCGGTGAGCTGGTGGAGTTGCTGTATCAGGCCATCCCCGCGCCGGCGCGCCGCACCGGTGGGCATCCGGCCAAGCGCACCTTCCAGGCGCTGCGCATCGTCGTCAACGGCGAGCTCGATTCCTTGCGTGACGCCCTGCCTGCCGCTTTGGGCGCGCTGGCCCCCGGCGGCCGGATCGTGGTGATGGCCTACCAATCCCTCGAAGACCGCATCGTCAAGAACCAGTTCGCCACCGCGACGGCATCCCGAACCCCGCCCGGCCTGCCGGTCGAATTGCCCGGACACGAACCGGAATTCGTCGCCTTGACCCGCGGCGCCGAACGTGCGGGCGCCGAGGAGATTGAACTCAATCCGCGTAGCGCCTCAGTGCGACTACGGGCACTGGAAAAGGTTGGGGGATAACCATGAAGGCCAAGCGGACAGCGCCGGTGCATGCCGGCGACGAGCCCCGGCGCAAAAAGCGGCAGGCAACCCGCGCAGGAGGACACCGCCCGGGTGACACGCCGACGCGCAGGCGCAAGCCAACGCGCGAACAGCGTCCGCAGCGGTCGGCGCCACAGACCAATCCGATACCGCGGCCGACTGACGGTCCCGGCAGGCCCAAGAACGCCAGCCAGGCCAAGGCGCGGGCCAAGGCGCGAAAAGCAAAGGCGCCCAAAGTCGTACGCCCGCCACTTCGCGAGCGGATCATCGTCAAGCTGGCGTCGATCGAGTTGAACCCCCGCACGCTCGTCGCGAGGGTGCCCTTCGTCGTCCTGGTCATCGGGTCGCTGGGTCTGGGGCTTGGCGTCACGCTGTGGCTCTCGACCGACGCCGCCGAACGCTCCTATCAACTGGGTAACGCCCGCGAGACCAATCAGGCGCTGCAGCAGCAGAAGGAGGCGCTGGAACGCGACGTGCTCGAAGCGCAGGCCGCGCCCGCGCTTGCCGAGGCGGCCCGAGACCTCGGCATGATCCCGTCGCGTGACACCGCACACCTGGTGCAGGATCCCGCGGGTAACTGGGTCGTGGTCGGCACGCCCAGACCAGCTGAGGGTGTTCCGCCACCGCCGCTGAACACCCCGCTGCCCGAGGACGCTCCTCCTGTGCCCCCGCCACCTCCCGCGCCCCGGGTTGTCGAGCCGCGCGAGGTCACCGTCCGAGTGCCACCGCAGACGCCGCCGCCGACAGTTCCGAGTGCCGAACTGTCGGCGCCCGTCGCACCGGCCGTGCCGTTGTCGGCTCCGCCGGCGGCCGAGGTTCCGCACGCCGCGAGCGGACAGACACCCGCGCTGGGCCCCGCTGAGCCGCCCGCCGCGCCGGCCGCACCGCTGGCCGAACAGCCGATCGCACCGCCCGTATGAGCCGCGGCGACACTGCGGGTAGTCGCGGGGGCAAGCCGAAGGCAAACCCGAGGGCCCGCAAGAAACCACAACCTCAGGAGCGGTCTGCTCGCGCCCGCCGGACCCGAATTGCGGTAACCGAAAGTGGTTTGCGCAGTGCGTCGTTTGTGTTCCGCCATCGCACAGGCAACGCCGTCATTTTCCTGCTCTTGGTCGTCGCCGCCGCTCAGCTGTTCAACCTGCAGGTGTCACAGGCCGCGGGGCTGCGCGCCGAGGCGGCCGGCCAACTCAAGGTCACCGACGTCGAGAAGGCGGTGCGCGGCTCGATTGTCGACCGCAACAACGACAAGCTCGCCTTCACCATCGAGGCCCGCGCGTTGACCTTCCAGCCCGTCAAGATCCGCAAGCAGCTGACCGAGGCCAGGGCGAAAACTCCTGACGCACCGGACCCCGACCGGCGGCTGCGTGAGATCGCCTCCGAGGTCGCCCTGCGGCTGAACAACAAGCCCGACGCCAAGGCCGTGCTGAAGAAACTCAGAAGCAACGAGTCGTTCGTGTACCTGGCCCGCGCCGTCGACCCGGCCATCGCGGACGTCATCACCACCAAGTTCCCCGAAGTGGGGTCCGAACGCCAAGATCTGCGCCAATATCCGGGTGGCTCGTTGGCGGCCAATGTCGTCGGCGGCATCGATTGGGACGGTCACGGCCTTCTGGGACTTGAGGATTCGCTCGATGCCGTGTTGGCAGGAACCGACGGCTCGATCACCTATGACCGGGGTTCCGACGGTGTGGTGATTCCGGGCAGCTATCGCAACCGGCACGACGCCGTCGACGGTTCAACGGTGATGCTGACCATCGACGACGACATCCAGTTCTACGTCCAGCAGCAGGTCCAACAGGCCAAGAACCTGTCCGGCTCGAAGAACGTGTCAGCCGTCGTGCTCGACGCGAAGACCGGTGAGGTGCTCGCGATGGCCAACGACAACACGTTCGACCCCGCACAGGACATCAGCAGGCAATCCGATCGTGAGCTCGGTAACCCCTCGGTGTCGTCGCCGTTCGAGCCTGGCTCGGTCAACAAGATCATCACCGCCGCCTCGGTCATCCAATACGGGCTGTCCAATCCCGATGAGGTCCTGCAGGTGCCCGGCTCGATCGACATGGGCGGAGTCACCGTCTCCGACGCGTGGAATCACGGCACCATGCCCTACACCACCACGGGCATCTTCGGAAAGTCCTCGAACGTCGGCACGCTGATGCTGGCCCAGCGGCTCGGCCCGGAGCGCTATGCCGACATGGTGCGCCGGTTCGGCCTCGGTCAACGCACCGGCGTCGGACTGCCAGGCGAGAGCGCAGGCCTGGTCCCGCCGATCGATCAGTGGTCGGGCAGCACCTTCGCCAACCTGCCCATCGGCCAAGGCCTTTCGATGACGCTGCTGCAGATGGCGGGCTTGTACCAGACCATCGCCAACGACGGCGTTCGCATCCCGCCACGCATCATCGAGACCACCATCGCCCCCGACGGCACCCGCATCGACGAGCTCCGACCGGAGGGGGTGGCTGTGGTGTCGCCGCAGACCGCGCAGACCGTGCGGCAGATGCTGCGGGCGACGGTGCAACGCGATCCGATGGGCGAGCAGCAGGGCACCGCGCCACAGGCCGCTGTCGAGGGTTATCAGATCTCCGGCAAGACGGGTACCGCGCAGCAGATCAACCCGGGGTGCGGCTGCTATTACGACGAGGTCTACTGGATCACCTTCGCCGGCATCGCCAGCACCGACGATCCTCGTTATGTCGTCGGCGTGATGATGGACAACCCTCAGCGCACCGCCGACGGCCAGCGCGGGACGACGGCGGCGCCGTTGTTCCACAACATCACGTCATGGCTGCTGCAGCGCGAGAACGTGCCGCTCTCGCCCGACCCCGGTCCGCCGCTCACGCTGCAAGCCGGTTGAGCGAAAGGGTCGCCGGACGGGCGGCCGGTACTGTGTCATCGCCATGAACCTGCGTCCCAGCCACCCTGCCGGCCACGCGCTCGGGCCGCTGGCCGAGCAGGTGGGCGCGGTGCCCGCGAAGGGCGTCGTGGTCCCCGACATCCGGATCATCGGGGTGACGCTGCGAGGTCAGAACGCGCAGGCAGGGGACCTGTTCGCGGCGCTGCCGGGTGCGTCGTCACACGGCGGCCGCTACGTTGGTGAAGCGGTGGCACGTGGCGCGGTCGCAGTGCTTACCGACGCCGTTGGGGCGAAACTCATCGGTCGAGACGCCGGTGATCTCGGTGTGCCGGTGCTGATCCATCCGGACCCGCGATCGGTGCTGGGCGAGCTGGCCGCCACGGTCTACGGGCATCCGTCGCAGCGGTTGCGTGTCATCGGCGTCACCGGAACCTCCGGCAAGACCACGACGACATATCTGGTGGAGGCCGGTCTACGGTCGGCGGAGCGGGTGGCCGGTCTGATCGGCACGGTCGGCGTCCGGATCGACGGCCGCGATCAGCCCAGCGTGCTGACCACGCCGGAGGCGCCCGAGCTGCAGGCGCTGCTGGCGTCGATGCTCGAGCAGGGCGTCGACACCGTGGTGATGGAGGTCTCCAGCCATGCCCTCACGCTTGGCCGGGTCGACGGCGTGAACTTCGCGGTCGGCGGTTTCACCAACCTGTCGCGCGATCATCTGGATTTCCATCCGACGATGGAGGCCTACTTCGACGCCAAGGCGCGGCTGTTCGATCCTAAATCCCCCACGCACGCAGCCGTTTCCGTGGTGTGCATCGACGACGACGCCGGCCGCGCCATGGCGGTCGTCGCACACAACCCGGTGTCGGTGAGCGCCACCGGTCGCGATGCGGACTGGCGGGTCGAGAACGTTCGCACATTAGACCGCGCCGCCCAGGAGTTCTTCGGGGTCGACCCGGCCGGGGTGCACCACGGGCTGCGGATCGGGTTGCCCGGCCGCTACAACGTCGCCAACTGCCTGCTGGCCGTGGCGCTGCTAGACGCCGTCGGGGTGTCACCCGAGCAGGCCGCGCCCGGACTGCGCACCGCGACCGTTCCCGGGCGGCTGGAGCCGATCGATCGCGGGCAGGGCTTTCTTGCGCTGGTCGACTACGCGCACAAACCCGGCGCACTGCGGGCGGTCCTCGAGACGCTGCGGGAGCAGGGCGCGGGCAGGCTCGCGGTGGTGTTCGGCGCGGGCGGCAACCGAGATCCGGGTAAACGGCAACCCATGGGCAGCGTCGCCGCCGAGCTGGCCGAGCTGGTCGTGGTGACCGACGACAACCCCCGCGACGAGGATCCCGCTGCCATCCGGGCGGCGATAATGGCGGGCGCGGCGGGCGGCCGGGCACTGGTCGTCGAGATCGGTGACCGCCGCGCGGCCATCGACTATGCGGTCGCATGGGCACAGCCGGGGGACGTGGTGCTCATCGCGGGTAAGGGTCACGAAGCCGGCCAGACCAGCAGCGGGCAGACTCGGCCCTTCGACGATCGCGACGAGCTCGCTGACTCTCTCAAGGCGTCGGAGAACCGCTGGTGATCGATCTATCCGTCGCCCAGATCGCCGACATCGTCGGCGGTGAGTTGGCCGACATCTCGCCTGACGACGCGGCCGCTACCCGCGTCACGGGCACGGTCGAATTCGATTCGCGGGCCGTGACACCGGGTGGGCTCTTCCTGGCGCTGTCGGGCGCACGTTCGGACGGCCACGATTTCGCCGCGGCCGCGGTGGGCGCGGGAGCCGCGGCGGTGCTGGCGGCCAGACCGGTGGGCGTGCCGGCGATCATCGTCAAACCCAGTGCCCCCGACGACAGAATCCACGCCGCGGCCAGCGTGCTCGAACACGACACCACCGGCGCAGGGGCCGCGGTGCTGGCAGCGCTGGCGCGACTGGCTGCCGCCGTGGCGGCCGCGCTGGTGGACGGCGGGCTGACCATCGTCGGCATCACCGGCTCGTCAGGCAAGACGTCGACCAAGGATCTGCTGGCCGCGGTGCTCGCGCCGCTGGGGGAGGTCATCGCGCCGCCGGGCTCGTTCAACAACGAACTCGGCCACCCGTGGACGGTGTTGCGCGCAACGGAGTCCACCGACTATCTCGTCCTGGAGATGTCGGCGCGCCACCCCGGCAACATCGCCTCGCTTGCCGCCATCGCCCCGCCGGCAATCGCGGTGGTGCTCAACGTCGGCACCGCCCATCTCGGCGAGTTCGGCTCGCGAGAAGTCATCGCTGCGACGAAAGCCGAACTGCCCCAAGCGGTTTCATCGTCAGGTGTGGTCGTCCTCAACATCGACGACACCGCTGTGGCGGCGATGGCCGGCCAGACCGCCGCGCGGGTGGTGCGGGTGTCGCGGTCGGAAGGCGCCGACGTGTGGGCCGGGCCGGTCATGCTGGACGAGCTGGCCAGGCCGCGATTCGCGCTGCACGCCGGGGACCGCCAAGTTGACGTCGCGCTTGCCGTGCACGGTGATCACCAGGTGTCCAACGCGTTGTGTGCGGCCGCGGTCGCGCTGGAATGCGGAGCCGGCCTCGAGCAGGTGGCCGCCGCGCTGGCCGCCGCAGGGCCGGTGTCCAAGAACCGTATGCAAGTCGCCACGCGCAGCGACGGTGTCACCGTCATCAACGACGCCTACAACGCCAACCCAGACTCAATGCGCGCCGGGCTGAAAGCGCTGGCCTGGATGGCCCGCGAGGCCGGAGAGGCGCGGCGCAGCTGGGCAGTACTCGGTGAGATGGCCGAACTCGGTGACGACGCGATATCGGAGCATGACCGCATCGGCCGGCTCGCGGTGCGCTTAGATGTGTCACGACTCATCGTCGTGGGAACCGGGAGGGCTATGAGCGCTATGCACCACGGGGCCGTGATGGAGGGGTCATGGGGGGCTGAGGCCACCATGGTGTCCGACGCCGATGCCGCGCTGGCCTTGTTGCGGGCTGAACTGCGGGCAGGGGACGTGGTGCTGGTGAAAGCCTCGAACGCCGCCGGGCTGGGCGGGGTGGCCGACGCGCTGGTCGCTGACGACGGAGCAATGCGCGGATGAGACAGATCCTCATCGCCGTCGGCGTCGCGCTGACGGTCTCGATCCTGCTCACCCCGGTGCTGATCCGGCTGTTCACTCGTCAGGGGTTCGGGCATGAGATCCGCGAGGACGGGCCGCCGAGTCACCACAAGAAGCGCGGCACGCCCTCAATGGGTGGCGTCGCCATTCTGGCCGGAATCTGGGCCAGCTATCTGGGCACCCACCTCGTCGGTGTGGCACTCGACGGGCGCGGGCCGTCCGCGTCGGGACTGCTGGTGCTGGGGCTGGCCACCGCACTGGGCGCCGTCGGCTTCATCGACGACCTGATCAAGATTCGCCGCTCGCGCAACCTCGGCCTGAACAAGACCGCCAAGACCGTGGGCCAGATAACCGCCGCGGTGTTGTTCGGCGTGCTGGCGCTTCAGTTCCGCAATGCCGACGGGGTGACCCCGGGCAGCCCCGAACTGTCCTACGTCCGCGAAATCGCCACCGTCACATTGCCTCCCGCCCTCTTCGTGCTGTTCTGCATCACGATCGTCTACGCGTGGTCCAACGCGGTGAACTTCACCGACGGCCTAGACGGCCTTGCCGCCGGAGCGATGGCGATGGTCTGCGCGGCCTATGTGCTGATCACCTTCTGGCAGTTCCGCAACGAGTGCGCCGTCAGTCCCGGGCTCGGCTGCTATAACGTGCGCGATCCGCTGGACCTGGCCATCATCGCGGCGGCGACCGCGGGGGCGTGTGTCGGATTTCTGTGGTGGAACGCTGCGCCGGCCAAGATCTTCATGGGTGACACGGGCTCGCTTGCGCTGGGCGGCGTCATCGCCGGGCTGTCGGTCACCAGCCGCACCGAAATGCTCGCGGTCGTGCTCGGTGCGCTGTTCGTCGCCGAGGTGACTTCGGTCGTCGTGCAGATCATGGCATTTCGCACTACCGGGCGCCGAGTGTTCCGAATGGCGCCGTTTCACCACCATTTCGAACTGGTGGGCTGGGCCGAAACGACAGTCATCATCCGGTTCTGGTTGCTCACCGCGATCGCCTGCGGGCTCGGCGTGGCGCTCTTCTACAGCGAGTGGCTGACCACCGTCGGGGCTTGAGATGACCGACCTCGATCTATTGGTGCCGGGGGCCCGTGTTCTGGTGACCGGGGCCGGCCTGACCGGCCGCTCGGTGAGCGCTGTGCTGGAGCCCATGGGTGTGCGGCTGACGATCTGCGACGACGACCCCAGGGCGCTGCAGCGGCTGATCACGCCGGCGTCTGTGACCACCACCGCCGAGGCACAGGCACACATCACCGATTACGACCTCGTCGTCACCAGCCCCGGATTCCCGCCGACCGCGCCGGTGCTGGCGGCCGCTGCCCATGCGCAGGTGCCGATTTGGGGCGACGTCGAATTGGCTTGGCGGCTGGACAATTCCGGCCGCTTTGGGCCGCCGCGGCGCTGGCTTCTCGTCACCGGCACCAACGGCAAGACCACCACGACATCGATGCTGCACGCAATGCTGACCGCCGCCGGGCGGCGCGCCGTGCTGTGCGGCAACATCGGCAACCCGGTGCTCGACGTGCTTGCCGAACCGTCCGACCTGCTGGCCGTCGAGCTGTCGAGCTTCCAGCTGCACTGGGCGCCGTCGCTGCGCCCGGAGGCGGGGGTGGTGCTCAACGTCGCCGAAGACCACCTCGACTGGCACGGCACCCTTGCGGACTACGCCCGCGACAAGGCCCGCGTGCTGGACGGGAGGGTGGCGGTCGTCGGGCTGGACGATCCGGTCGCGGCCGGGCTGTTGGACACCGCCGCCGCGCCGGTGCGCGTCGGTTTCCGGCTGGGCGAACCGGCGGCTGGTGAACTAGGCGTTCGCGGCGGGATGCTGGTGGACAACGCGTTCGGCAACGGCGTCGCGTTGGCCGAGACGGCGTCGATTCCGGTGGCCGGACCGGTCGGCGTGCTTGACGCGCTGGCGGCAGCGGCGCTGGCACGTTCCGTCGACGTCGCGCCCGGGGCCA
The DNA here is from genome assembly GCA_963715885.1 of uncultured Actinomycetota bacterium. Classification (GTDB taxonomy): domain Bacteria; phylum Actinomycetota; class Actinomycetes; order Mycobacteriales; family Mycobacteriaceae; genus Mycobacterium. Next base: position 89,893 of record CAVQSK010000038.1, on the reverse strand, counting down.
TCGCCGATGCACTCGCGGGATTCCATCCCGGCAGGCACCGTGCCGAGGTGATCGCGACGGTCGACGGCATCACCTACGTCGACGACTCCAAGGCAACCAACCCGCACGCCGCTGCGGCATCAATCTCCGCCTATCCACGGGTGATCTGGATCGCCGGCGGCCTGCTCAAGGGCGCGTCGGTCACCGAACTCATAAGCCAAGTGGCGAATCGGCTGGTTGGAGCCGTTTTGATCGGACGTGATCGGTCGCTGATCGCCGACGCGTTATCGCGACACGCCCCGGATGTCCCCGTCGTCGAGCTTGTGACGGGGGAGGATTCTGGGGTGCTTGGGATAACTGAGTCAAATGAGTCTGTTGTGAATCATGTGACTCGAGTGATCGACGTGGGTGGCAGCACGGTTGGCGACGCGGTCATGACGGCCGTCGTCGACGCCGCGCGCGAGCTGGCCGGCCCCGGCGACACCGTGCTGCTGGCTCCGGCCGCCGCGTCCTTCGACCAGTTCAGCAGCTATGGCCATCGCGGCGATGCGTTCGCCTCGGCCGTGCGCGCCGCGACCCGGTAGCCGACGGTGAGCAATATCCTGACCCGGTTGCGGCACCGGAGAGCGAGCGCGACCGCCGGCGAAACTCCGAACGACAACAACGCCACCGAGGTCGTTGCCCGCGGGCCCCGCACCCGGTTCGGCGCGTGGCTGGGCCGGCCGATGACGTCGTTTCACCTGATCATCGCGGTCGCCGCCCTGCTGACTTCGCTGGGCCTGATCATGGTGCTGTCCGCCTCCGGGGTGTACTCCTACGACCAGGACGGGTCGCCGTGGGTGGTCTTCGCCAAGCAGGTGCTGTGGACGGTGGTCGGGCTGGTCGCTTTCTACGTCGCGTTGCGGATGCCGGTGCAGCTGATGCGCAGCCTGGCCTTCTCTGGCTTCGCCCTCACCATCATCTTGCTTGTCCTGGTGCTGGTCCCCGGAATTGGCAAGGAGGCCAACGGGTCTCGCGGCTGGTTCGTGGTGGCGGGGTTCTCCATGCAGCCGTCCGAACTGGCGAAGATCGCTTTCGCGATCTGGGGTGCGCACCTGCTGGCCGCACGGCGTCTTGAGCACGCGTCGCTGCGCGAGATGCTGATCCCGCTGGTGCCGGCCGCAGTCGTCGCGCTTGCGCTGATCGTCGCCCAGCCCGATCTCGGGCAGACAGTGTCGCTTGGCATCATCCTGCTCGGCCTGCTGTGGTACGCCGGCCTGCCGCTGCGAGTGTTCCTGTCCTCGTTGATTGCGGTCGTCGTCTCGGCGGCGGTGCTGGCCATGGCCGAGGGCTACCGCTCCGCCCGCGTCCAGTCCTGGCTAAACCCCGGGGCGGACGTGCAGGGCTCCGGATACCAGGCCCGCCAGGCCCGGTTCGCGCTGGCCAACGGCGGTGTGTTCGGCGACGGGCTGGGGCAGGGCAGCGCCAAGTGGAACTACCTGCCCAACGCCCACAACGACTTCATCTTCGCGATCATCGGCGAGGAACTCGGCTTCGTCGGTGCGATAGGCCTGCTGTGCCTGTTCGGGCTGTTCGCCTACACCGGGATGCGCATCGCGCGGCGCTCCGCCGACCCGTTCCTGCGGCTGCTCATCGCCACCGCGACGCTGTGGGTAATGGGCCAGGTGTTCATCAATGTCGGCTATGTCGTCGGGCTGCTGCCCGTAACGGGGTTGCAGCTGCCGCTGATTTCGGCTGGCGGAACGTCAACGGCCACAACGCTATTGATGATCGGCATCATGGCCAACGCGGCGCGCCACGAACCGGAGGCGGTGGCGGCGCTGCGGGCAGGACGCGACGATCGGGTGAACCGGCTGCTGCGGCTGCCGCTGCCGGAGCCGTACGTTCCGACCCGCAGCGAGGCGCTGCGCGACCGGCTGCGGTCGCGCCCCGACAAGTCGCCCGCGATACCCGCGCGCAAGCCCGACGGCAAGGCCGCCAAGGACAACCGGCGCAAACCCCATGCGGCCGATCGGCCCCTGCAACGCTCAGGGCATCATGGAGGCGGCCGAAATTCCCACGGCCGACGGGCTCGCACCATGGAAGGTCAGCGGCACGGGTGAGTATTTCGGCCCCCCGGGGGCAGGAGCGTAGCGACCGGGGGATCTCGATCGTCCTTGCGGGCGGCGGCACAGCGGGGCATGTCGAGCCCGCAATGGCCGTTGCGGACGCGCTGACCGCGCTCGACCCTGACGTACGGATCACGGCGCTGGGCACACAGCGCGGTCTGGAAACGCGGCTGGTGCCAGAACGCGGCTACCACCTGGAGCTCATCACCCCGGTTCCGCTGCCCCGCAAGCCATCGGGCGATCTGGTCCGGCTGCCGATGCGGGTGCGCCGGGCGGTGCGCCAGACGCGGGCGGTGCTCGACAACGTCGATGCCGATGTCATCGTCGGATTCGGCGGATACGTCGCGCTGCCGGCATATCTTGCCGCGCGCGGCGGACTCGCCTTGTCCGGGAGGCGGCGCGCTATTCCGGTGGTCGTGCACGAGGCGAATGCGAGCGCGGGCTGGGCCAACCGGATCGGCGCGCGATCGGCCTGCCGCGTGCTGTCAGCGGTGCCGGATCCCGGACTGCGGCACGTCGAGGTGGTCGGTGTGCCGGTCCGGGCGGCGATCACCTCCCTGGACCGAATGACGTTGCGGGCCGAGGCGCGCGCCCACTACGGGTTCTCCGACGATGCCCGGGTATTGCTGGTGTTCGGTGGATCCCAGGGCGCTCAGTCGATCAACCGCGCAGTCGCCGCAGCCGCCAAAGATCTTGCCGTTGACGGCATTTCGGTGCTTCACGCCCATGGGCCGAAAAACACCCTCGACCTGCGTGAGCCGGCCGACGGTGACCCGCCATACGTCGCCGTGCCGTACCTGGACCGGATGGATCTGGCGTACGCCGCGGCAGATCTGGCCATGTGCCGCTCCGGCGCGATGACGGTGGCCGAGGTGACCGCGGTCGGCCTGCCCGCGGTGTACATTCCCCTCCCGATCGGCAATGGCGAACAACGACTCAATGCGCTGCCGGTGGTCAACGCCGGCGGAGGACTCATGGCCGACGACGCCGACCTCACCCCATCGTTCGTCGCCGATACGGTCTCGGACATCCTCAACGACGGCGCCCGGCTGCAGGCGATGACCGCGGCCGCGGCGCTGGCCGGGCACCGTGACGCCGCGCAGCGGGTCGCCGAGGTTGCCCTCGATGTCGCCCGCAGCGCCCGCAGCGGTCGAAAGCGCTTGCGATGAACGCGAAGTCACCGGAGTCGGAAGGCCGGCGACATCGGACGTTGCCTGGCGAACTGCAGCGGGTACACATGGTGGGCATCGGGGGAGCGGGTATGTCGGGCATCGCGCGCATCCTGCTGGACCGCGGTGGCCTGGTGTCGGGATCGGACGCCAAGGAATCGCGCGGGGTGGTCGCCCTGCGGGCTCGCGGCGCTGCCATCCGGATCGGACACGACGAGTCGTCGCTGGACCTGCTGCCGGGCGGGCCGACCGCGGTTGTCACCACCCACGCTGCGATTCCCAAGACCAATCCCGAACTGGTCGAGGCGCGGCGGCGGGGCATCCCGGTGATCCTGCGCCCAGTGGTGCTGGCCAAGCTGATGGCCCGACACACCACGCTGATGGTCACCGGTACGCACGGTAAGACCACCACCACCTCGATGCTCATTGTGGCGTTGCAGCACAGCGGTTTTGACCCGTCGTTCGCGGTCGGCGGCGACCTCGGCGAGGCAGGCACCAACGCGCACCACGGCAGCGGCGACTGGTTCGTCGCCGAGGCCGACGAAAGCGACGGCTCACTGCTGGAGTACACCCCCGATGTCGCCGTGGTGACCAACATCGAGGCCGACCACCTGGACTTCTTCGGCAGCGTAGAGGCCTACGGCGCGGTCTTCGACGACTTCGCCGAGCGCCTCAAACCTGGTGGCGCGCTGGTGGTTTGCACCGATGACCCTGGCGCGAACGCGCTGGCCCAACGCACCGAGGCGCTGGGCATCCGAGTCCTGCGCTACGGTAGCGACTCCGGCCAGCAGCTGGCGGGCACGCTGCTGGACTGGGAACAGCAAGGGACCGGTGCAGTGGCGCACATTCAGCTGGCCGGCGAACGGCATCCCCGGGTGATGCGGCTCGCAGTTCCCGGCCGGCACATGGCACTCAACGCGCTCGGGGCGCTGCTGGCGGCGATACAGGTCGGCGCGCAGGCCGATTCCGTCCTGGACGGGCTTGCTGGATTCGAGGGCGTGCGTCGTCGTTTCGAATTGGTGGGCGCCGCCAACGGCGTTCGGGTATTCGACGACTATGCGCATCATCCCACCGAGGTCCGCGCCACGCTGAGCGCGATGCGCACGATCGCCGAGCAGGGCGACCAGGGCGGAAGGTCGGTCGTCGTTTTCCAGCCCCATTTGTATTCGCGGACACAGACTTTCGCTCGCGAGTTCGGCCAAGCGCTGGATAGCGCGGACGAGGTGTTCGTGCTCGACGTGTACGCAGCCCGCGAGCAGCCGTTGGCCGGGGTGAGCGGGGCGACGGTCGCCGACCACGTCAGCGTGCCCGCAACCTACCTGCCGGACTTCTCGGCGGTTGCCGAACAGGTCGCCGCGGCCGTCGTCCCCGGTGATGTCGTGGTGACGATGGGCGCAGGCGACGTCACCATGCTGGGCACCGAAATCCTTGCGGCACTGCAGGCGAAGGCCAATCGGAGCGCACCGGGCCGGTCGGGGACGGCGTTTCGATGACCGAACCAACCGACAGCGAGACCCCCGAAGCCACCCCGCAGGCGGCAACTGAACCGGAGATGCCACCGGCCGCCGCCTCCGACTACGAGGGCCCACGGCGCCGGGCGCGGCGCGAACGCGAGGAACGGCGCGCCGCCCAGGCCCGCGCCACCGTGATCGAGAACGCGCGCCGCGACGCCAAGCGCCGAGCATTCGGCGGGCCGCAGGGAGATACGAAAAAGCTTGGCCGCGGGGCAGTTCGGGGCCTGAAGGTGCTGATGTGGTCTGCGCTGCTGAGCGTGGTGGTGGTCGGTCTTGGCCTGCTGCTGTACTTCACGCCGATCATGTCGGCGCGCAACATCGTCGTGACCGGGCTGGGGGCGGTGTCGCAAGAAGAGGTCGTCGGCTCTGCCGCGGTGCAGTCGGGGACGTCGCTGCTGCAAGTCGACACCGACGCCGTTGCCGAGCGGGTGGCGGCCATCCGGCGGGTCGCCAGCGCCCGGGTCCAGCGCCAGTACCCGTCGACGCTGCGGATCACGGTCATCGAGCGGGTGCCGGTGGTGGTCAAGGACTATCCGGACGGCTCGCACCTTTTCGACAAGGACGGCGTGGATTTCGCGACCGCGCCACCGCCGCCGGGCGTGCCGTACCTCGACGCCGAGAATCCCGGACCCAGCGATCCGGCGACCAAGGCCGCGCTGCAGGTGATGACATCGCTTCGGCCGGAGGTGGCCGGGCAGGTGGGCCGCGTCTCGGCACCGTCGGTCGCCGCAATCACGCTGACGTTGACCGACGGCCGGGTCGTGGTGTGGGGGACCACCGACCGCACCGAGGAGAAGGCGCTCAAACTCGGGGCGCTGCTCACTCAGCCGGGCCAGACCTACGACGTGTCCAGCCCGGATCTGCCGACCGTCAAGTAGCCCGCTACGCCTGGTCCGGCGGGGTGCAGTCGTTCCACTGACCGTCCCCGTCGACCAGCTCGGCCTTCGTGACCTCGGTCCGCTGTCGTATCGGCTCTCGCCGTGTCGCCGTTGACCACGATGTTCTCCGCCCTGTCGAGGCGAATCGCGTCTGCAAGCCCAATGTCTTCGCGGCGGCCCGGCTCGACTTTGCGCGAAAATTCTTGATGCGCGCGTCGGCGCGCCTGCATGGATACCTCGCGGCCTCGCCCTACCGTTCTGGTTGCGCGGAACAACTTGACATAACTTTAAGCCTCTGGTTGAGGTTGAGAGTTTGCCGAATGACTCGGCGCGACGACAGGCAACCAGGGAGGAAGGGCGATCCATGACCCCCCCGCACAATTACCTCGCCGTGATCAAGGTGGTCGGCATCGGCGGTGGCGGCGTCAATGCCGTCAACCGGATGATCGAGCAGGGCCTCAAGGGCGTCGAGTTCATCGCCATCAACACCGATGCGCAGGCGCTGCTGATGAGCGATGCCGACATCAAGCTCGACGTCGGCCGTGACTCCACCCGCGGGCTGGGCGCCGGCGCCGACCCCGAGGTCGGGCGCAAGGCCGCCGAGGATGCCAAGGACGACATCGAGGAGCTGCTGCGCGGCGCCGACATGGTGTTCGTCACTGCCGGTGAAGGCGGTGGCACGGGCACCGGCGGAGCGCCCGTCGTCGCGACAATTGCCCGCAAGCTCGGCGCGCTGACCGTCGGCGTGGTGACCCGGCCGTTCTCCTTCGAGGGCAAGCGCCGAAGTAACCAGGCCGAGACCGGTATCACCTCGTTGCGGGAAAGCTGCGACACCCTGATCGTCATCCCCAACGACCGTTTGTTGCAGATGGGCGACGCCGCGGTGTCGCTGATGGACGCGTTCCGCAGTGCCGACGAGGTGCTGCTCAACGGCGTGCAGGGCATTACCGACCTGATCACTACGCCGGGCCTGATCAACGTGGACTTCGCCGACGTCAAGGGCATCATGAGCGGTGCCGGCACCGCGTTGATGGGTATCGGCTCGGCGCGCGGCGACGGCCGGGCACTCAAGGCCGCGGAGATCGCCATCAACTCGCCGCTGCTTGAGGCGTCGATGGAAGGCGCGCAAGGCGTGCTGATGTCGATCGCCGGCGGCAGCGACCTCGGGCTTTTCGAAATCAACGAAGCCGCGTCGCTGGTGCAAGAAGCCGCCCATGCGGAAGCCAACATCATCTTCGGCACCGTCATCGACGATTCGCTGGGCGACGAAGTCCGTGTCACCGTGATCGCCGCGGGCTTCGATGCGGCCGGACCGGGCCGCATGCCCGTCGTCGGCGCCGGGCAGACCATCGAGCCAGGCAAGGCCGGGAGGGTGAGCACCTCGCTGTTCGATCCCGCCGACGCGGCCAGCGTGCCGGTTCACACCAACGGTGCGACGGTCAGCATCGGCGGTGACGACGACGACGATGTCGACGTGCCGCCCTTCATGCGCCACTGACCTGCGCGCCCATACTGGCGACGTGACCGTTCGAGTACGGCGCGTGACCACCACCCGCGCCGGCGGCGTCTCTGCGCCGCCGTTTGACACCTTCAACCTCGGCGACCATGTCGGCGACGATCCTGCCGCGGTCACCGCCAACCGGAAGAGGCTCACGTCGGCGATCGGGTTGGGCGACGACAGCGTGGTCTGGATGAACCAGGTGCACGGCGACCACGTCGTCGTGGTCGACGAACCGCCCGATGCGGCCGTCGACAATACCGATGCATTGGTGACCACCATGCCGCGATTGGCTTTGGCGGTGGTGACAGCCGATTGCGTTCCGGTATTAATGGCCGACGCGCGGACCGGGGTCGTGGCGGCGGTCCACGCCGGGCGGGTCGGGGCCCGGAAAGGCGTTGTGGCCCGCGCCGTCGAGGCGATGGTGGGCCTTGGCGCGCACGTCGAGGACATCTCGGTGCTGTTGGGCCCTGCGGTCAGCGGGCCCAACTACGAGGTCCCCGCCGCGATGGCAGCGGAGGTGGAAGCGGCCCTGCCGGGCAGTCGCTCGACGACATCGCGCGGCACGCCCGCGCTGGACTTGCGGGCCGGAATCGCCCGGCAACTAACGACTTTGGGCGTCACGGCCATCGACGTCGACCCGCGCTGCACGGTGGCGGATCACACGCTCTTCAGTCATCGGCGCGATAACACCACCGGACGTCTGGCGTCGTTGATATGGATGGAATGACCGCCGTGACGACCACCCGCGAACTCGAACTGGCCGAGGCGCTGTCGGCCGTCCGCTCTCGGCTCGCACACGCGGCAGAGGCCGCTGGACGCAATGTCGACGAAATTGAATTACTCCCGATTACCAAATTCTTTCCGGCCACAGATGTCGTTATTTTGACCCGTTTGGGATGCGCGGCATTTGGCGAATCCCGCGAACAAGAAGCGTCGAATAAAGCGGACGAAGTCAGCACAATGCTGGGTGCCGAGCCGATTCGCTGGCACATGGTCGGGCGAATCCAGCGCAACAAAGCGCGCTCGATTGCGGGCTGGGCCTACGCCGCACACTCGGTCGACAGCGCCAAAGTGATCGCCGTGCTGGACCGGGCCGCAGCCAGGGCACTGGCCGAGGGCCGCCGGGCAGAGCCGCTGCGGATCTACATCCAGATCAGCCTCGACGGCGATGAGAAGCGGGGTGGGATTGACGTCGGCCGGCCGGATGGGATCGACGAGCTGTGTGCAGCCGCGCAGGCCGCCGAGGGATTGGAATTCATTGGGCTGATGGCCATTCCGCCGCAGGAATCCGACCCCGCGGAGGCGTTCGCGCGACTGGCCGGCGAGCGGGAACGGGTGCAGCGTGACTATCCGCAGCCGCTCGGCTTGTCGGCCGGCATGTCCAGTGACCTCGAGATCGCCGTAGAACACGGGTCGACGTGTGTGCGTGTCGGTACCGCGCTATTAGGCCAACGACCGCTAACGTCACCGTGAGTAGTCACTCCAGTCACATCTTCATCACAGACACCGCAACTTCGGGAAGTGCAGAAGGGTCCTAGCGATGAGCACACTGCATAAGGTCAAGGCCTACTTCGGTATGGCGCCGATGGAGGACTACGACGACGAGTACTACGAGGACGACGAGCGCACCCCCTCGCGCGGCTACTCGCGTCGTGCACGCGATGAGCGGTTCGACGACGACGGTTACGGCCGCGGCTACGAGGACCGGGATTACGACGAACCGCCCAGCTACCGCGGCGGCTACGAGGAGCCCCGTTTCGACGCCAGACTGCGCGGACCGCGCGACTTCGACCGGCCGATGCCGCGGCTCGGTGCGCTGCGCGGCTCAACCCGCGGCGCGCTGGCGATGGACCCGCGCCGGATGGCGGCGTTGTTCGAGGAGGGCAGCCCGTTGTCGAAGATCACCACGTTGCGCCCGAAGGACTACAGCGAGGCCCGCACCATCGGTGAGCGATTCCGCGACGGAACCCCCGTCATAATGGACCTGGTCACGATGGACAACGCCGACGCAAAGCGGCTGGTCGACTTCGCTGCCGGGCTGGCCTTCGCGCTGCGCGGCTCGTTCGACAAGGTGGCCACCAAGGTCTTCCTTCTGTCTCCGGCCGATATCGATGTCACCGCCGAGGAGCGGCGCCGCATCGCCGAAGCCGGCTTCTACGCCTATCAGTAAGGCCTAGCGATAGGCCCGAACAGCCGTAACGTCGCCGACGAACCCGGCGGGTAGGCTGGCGGCGTCACGCTGGCGCTCGGGCTGTGAGCGACACCTTGGCCCTGCTCGTATCGAATGTCACACATCTGCCTGGAGTGAGGTCGGCTCAGTTGTCGCTCTTCTTCGAAATCCTGGGTTTCGCGCTGTTTGTCTTCTGGCTGCTGCTGATCGCCCGGGTCGTGGTCGAGTTCATCCGTTCATTCAGCCGGGACTGGCGCCCCAAGGGCCTGACGGTGGTGATCCTGGAGATCATCATGACCCTGACCGACCCGCCGGTGAAGCTGCTGCGGCGGATAATCCCGCAGCTCACGATCGGCGCTGTCCGGTTCGATCTGTCGATCATGGTGTTGCTGCTCGTCGCGTTCATCGGTATGCAGCTGGCGTTCGGCGCCGCGGCCTGAGAACCGGTTCCCCCGGCCACCTTTGGCGATCGCCGCCGCCGGCACCGACCGTTTGCCGGAGTCGATATTCGACTCCCGCACTCTGTCGAATGATTGAAATTCGCTCTTAATTATCGGCCTCTCCTGCAACCGCCGGGTCTGGTGTGACAGGATGGGCGCCAGTTACGTTCCAGTAAGGCTCTACACTTTGAGATCGGTTGACGGTCCAAGACTCCAAGGGGGCAGACAATGCCGCTTACACCAGCCGACGTCCATAATGTCGCGTTCAGCAAGCCGCCCATCGGCAAGCGTGGCTATAACGAGGACGAGGTCGATGCCTTTCTCGATCTGGTTGAGAACGAGCTGACCCGGCTCATCGAAGAGAACGCCGATCTTCGTCAGCGAGTCGACGAGTTGGATCAGGAGCTGGCCTCCGACCGAGCCGGCGGTGACGGCGCGCAGCCGACCCAGGCCATCCCGCTCTACGAGCCGGAGCCCGAGCCCGAGCCGACTCCGGCACCGCAGCCCGCTTACGAGGCACCACCGCAGGCCGCGGCACCGGTCGGCGAGGAGAGCCACGTCAGGGCCGCGAAGGTGCTGGGCCTGGCGCAGGAAACCGCCGACCGGTTGACCGGCGACGCCAAGGCCGAGTCCGACAAGATGCTCTCCGATGCCCGCGCGCAGGCCGACGCAATGGTCAGCGAGGCCCGGCAGACCGCCGAGACCACGGTCACCGAGGCGCGACAGCGTGCCGACGCCATGCTGGCCGACGCCCAGACCCGCTCCGAGGCGCAGCTGCGCCAGGCGCAGGAGAAGGCCGACGCCCTGCAGGCCGACGCCGAACGCAAGCACTCCGAGATCATGGGCACCATCAACCAGCAGCGCACGGTGCTGGAAGGCCGCCTGGAACAACTGCGCACGTTCGAGCGCGAATACCGCACCCGGCTCAAGACCTACCTGGAATCCCAGCTCGAAGAGCTTGGCCAGCGCGGCTCGGCCGCACCGGTCGACTCGGGCGCCAACAGCGAGAGCGCCGGCTTCAACCAATTCAATCGGGGCAACAACTAGACCGCAGCGCCTCCCGTTTAGCTCCTCTTCGACCTAGGGTTGATCAATGCTGATCGTTGCGCTTGTGCTCGCTGTCATCGGCCTCGCCGCGCTGGTGACCGCCGTTGTCACCAGCAATGAGTTGATCGCCTGGGTCTGTATCGCCGCCAGCGTGATCGGGGTGCTGCTGCTGATCGTCGACGCGGTGCGGGAACGTTCGAAGCGCGACGAGCAAGACGCTCCTGCCGAGTTCGACGAAGGCGAAGCACAGGCCGAATTTGACGAGGAGTACCCGGAAGAACCTTCCGTCGCCGATGAGCCGGAAGGCGAGAGCGACGCCGAAACCACCGCCGTCACAACCGAACGGCTCGATGACGGGGTCGCCGACGAGGACCGCCGCTAAACCGTTGGTGTGGTGAGTAATTCACGCACTTCGTCGTCGGTGACCTGGTGGAAGTCCTCGAACACCTGACCGACCGCTTCGAAACCGGGCGGCATGGTCGCACAGACCACATCGTCGGCCTCCTCGGCGAGCTCACGGCACGCCGACGGTGGTCCCACCGGCACCGCGACTACTACCTGGGCAGGCTCGGCAGCCCTTACCGCGCGCACCGCGGCGCGCATGCTTGCGCCTGTGGCGATGCCGTCATCGACCAGGATCGCGGTCTTGCCCGCGATGTCGATGGGCGGCCGTCCGCCGCGATAGGCCTGCTCTCGGCGTTGTAATTCTTCGGTTTCGCGTTCGATCGCGGCCGCAAGCTGCTCGTCGCTGATGCCGAGGTTGCGTATCAGGCTGTCGTTGACCACCACTCCGCCGCCGATGGCAATCGCGCCCATTGCCAGTTCTTGCCACTGCGGCACACCGAGCTTGCGCACCAGGAATACATCCAGCGGCGCCCCGAGGTGTGACGCGACCTCCCACCCAACCGGCACGCCGCCGCGGGCCAGACCGAGCACCACCAGGTCGTCCATGCCGCGATAGGACGCAAGCTCCTCAGCCAGGACTTGGCCGGCCTCTCGACGGTCCCGGAACGTGCTTCTCGCATTTCGCCGGGCGAGTCCGCTCCATCCGCTCATCACAGTCTTTTCGATATCGGAGACATTTCCAGCCTACGACCGTGGGTTTGTTCATACATCGGTATCGCTCACGCTGGGTACCCACACCACCTGGTAACAATCCATTGGCGCGGCGGCAACGAATATCCATGTTCGGCGAGATGACGGAGGGACTATGGGCATCGAGCACGAGAGCGTTGTTGACCATCCGTTGGACGAGGTGTTCTCGTGGCACGCCCGGCCGGGCGCAATGAGGCGGCTGGTGCCGCCGTGGCAACCGATGAAGGTACTGGCGGAGTCGGATTCGCTGGCCGATGGGCGCGCGGTGCTGGGACTGCCCGGCGGCCTGCACTGGGTGGCACAGCACGACCCGGCGGGCTTCGACCCGCCGCACCGGTTCGTCGACGTGCTCTCCTCAGGGGGCCCGGCGTCGTGGCCGGCACGCGTCATCGGCTGGTGGCGACACACCCACGAGTTCAGCGAGACACCAACGGGGACACGGGTGTACGACCACGTCGACACCACGGTGCCCGCGGCGGCACTGCGCTCGACGTTCGTCTACCGGCACCGGCAGCTGGCCGACGACCTGGCCGCACATCGCGACGCCGCCGCTGCCGGTGCGAAACCGCTGGTGGTGGCGGTCAGCGGGGCGTCGGGCCTGGTGGGATCCGCGTTGACGGCGTTCCTGAGCACCGGTGGGCACCGGGTGATCCGGCTGGTGCGACGGCCGGCGCACGGCGAGAGTGAGCGGCAGTGGGAACCGGCGCGGCCGGCGCCCGACCTGCTGTCCGGCGTCGACGCCGTCGTGCATCTGGCCGGCACGTCGATAGCCGGTCGATTCACGGATGCGCACAGGCGGGCGATTCGCGACAGCCGCATCGAGCCGACCCGTGGCCTCGCCGAAGCCGCGGCACGCGCCGACGACGGCCCGCGCACCTTCGTCAGCGCGTCAGCGATCGGTATCTACGGCTCTGACCGCGGCGACGCGCTGCTGTGCGAGGAAAGCGTCCGCGGCGACGGATTCCTGGCCGACGTGGTCGCGGATTGGGAGGCCGCGACTTCGCCCGCAAGCGAGGCGGGGCTCCGTGTGGTCACGGTGCGCACCGGAATCGTGCAGTCCGCCCGCGGCGGCACGCTACGGCTGATGCGCCCGCTGTTCGCCGCCGGGTTGGGCGGTCGGCTCGGCAGCGGCCGGCAGTGGCTGTCCTGGATCGGCCTGGACGACCTGCTCGACGTGTACTACCGCGCGCTGTACGACACCCGCTTGACCGGAGCCGTCAACGCCGTCGCACCGGCACCGCTGCGCAACGCCGACTACACCAAGTCGCTGGCCGGGGTACTGCACCGGCCAGCGGTGCTGCCCGTACCGTCGCTGGGGCCTCGGCTGTTGCTAGGGAGGCAGGGCGCCCAGGAGCTCGCCGAGGCCAATCAGCGGGTCGTGCCGACCAAGCTCGAAACCCTTGGCCACCGGTTCCGGCATCCGAGCATCGATGACGCGCTGGCTCACGAACTCGGGCACGCCTGACGAGCCACGTGCGTGAGGAATCCGCGGACCAGGCCGCGGATCCGTTTCGCGGCGCTTTCTGTGAGTTCGGTTGTGCGGGAACGTAATTCGTCGTGACTTAGGCCTACGCCGACGACCTCGCCGTCACGGTCGTCGGCAAGCCACAGCTCAAGCAGTTGGAGGTCGATCTCGGGGTGAAACTGCAGCGCGAGGGCGCGGCCCAGCGTGAACGCCTGCGACGAGTTCGCGGTGCGGGCGATCTCCTTCGCACCCGGCGGCAGCGTCCAGCGGTCGAAATGCCATTGGAACCAAGGTCCGCCGGGCACCAGATCGGGGTTGTCGCTGTCGACGTCGTACCAGCCGATCTCCTGGACGGCCGAGCGCGCGACCGTACCGCCGAACGCCTGCGCGAGCAATTGGCCTCCGAAGCAGACGCCCAGAAGCGCAACGCCGGCCTCGGCCCCGTCGCGCACCAGCTGCATCTCGCCGCCCACCCAGGTGCGGCGCAGGGCGTTGTCGTAGACCGGCCACCGCGCACCGAGCGGGACGATGACGTCGTAGCCGAGCGGGTCGGGGAATGTCACGTCGCCGGCCGGGGCGTTGACGCGCTCGGCGGGGACGACCTCGAACGTCTCGACGTCGAACCCGGACTCGGTGAACGCCTCACCCAGCAGGGCTTCGGTCGCTAGATGCTCGTTGTAGATGAACAGAACCTTCGGCGCCACGGCGACATTATTTCGGCGGAGGCATGGGTGGCGCATCTTCGGGGGCCAACTCGGCACCGATCCTGCGGAACAGTGTGTCTGCCTCGTTGCGGTAGTCACCCTGGTCGTCGAACGCCTCGGGCGCGTAGGTGACGGCGACGGCGATTGCGATCTTCTGCGACGGTAAGTAGGCCTCGAGCGCCGCGTATCCGGACATCAGTGGGTTCTGCAGTAACCAGTTGCCGGAGATGACCAGCCCGAGGCCGTAGGTGTAGATGTCGTTCATCTCGTCGCAGGTGGTGCAGCCCGGCTGCGCGCGGGTCTTGCCGCGAAGGTCGGTGGAGACCATCTTCTTGTACGAGTCGGGCGTGAGCAGCTGGCCCGAACCGATACCCCTCGCGGTGGCTTCGAGGTCGTAGATGTTGGTCGTCTGGATCGCGCCGTGGGTGATCGTCCAAGACGGGTCCCAGTACGTCGTTTCCTCGTAGAACGGCGTGCCGGCCGGGATCTCCAGCGCCGCCCGGCGCTCGGAGCTGAACGCGTGCAATACGGGCGACGGCATCTCCGCGGTGATCGAGTTGACGGTGTTGGTCAATCCGAGAGGCCGAAGAACCTTGTCGGACAACAGCTTCGACATGTCCTGGCCCGTTGCCTTCTCCAGGGCCAGGCCCAACAGCACATAGTTGGTGTGCGCATAGTTCCAGTTGGTGCCGGGCTCATACAGGAGAGGCTTGGTGGTGGAGTACTGCAGCAGGTCGTGGGTGGTCCAGCGCCGGAACGGGTTTGCATAGAGCGCGTCGTTCATCTCGGTGTTACCGATGACGTAATCGACGTAGCCCGATGTCATCTGAGCCAGCTGGCCCAGCGTGACCCGGTCCGCATGCGGGATTTCAGGCAGCCATTTCGACAGCTTGTCGTCGAGGCTCACCTTCTTCTCGTCGACGAGCTTCAGCAGCAGCGTGGAGACGTAGGAGATCGCGACGGCGCCGTTGCGGAAATGCATGCCGGTCGTCGCGGGCACACCGGTCATCGACTCGCCGACGGCCTGGGTGACGATCTCCTCGCCGTCGACGGTTACCCGAACGATGACGGCCTTCAGATGTGCCTGGGCCATGGTGTCGCGGACGGCCCGCATCACCTCATCGGCCTTGGCGCTTTCCGTGGTGGTTGCCGGTGACTGCGACGGCAGGGCGGCGGGTGAGCAGCCGGTCAGCATCACCAGTGCGCAGGCAACGGCTACCAAGCGCCGGGAGAAGAGCACACCCGATCTTGGCAGAGCGGTCACGGCACGGCTGCGTAATTTGACCATCAAATGGGCATCCCTCGGAGTGTCAGAGTTGACCGATTGGTTCCTAACGACAGAGGAACGCGGTAATCCGTGCTCGCATTTGCCTGCCTGGTGCGAGGGCAACTGGGTGGAGCCGCTGATCCATGGCTCGACATACTTCGATCACCTTGTCACCGAGGTGGAGTCGCTTAGTGCAGCTGACCACTTGTTCTTCACGGACTGGCGCGGCGACCCGAACGAGAAGATGCGCGACGGCGGGCCCACCATCGCCGAGTTGCTCTGCGGCGCGGCCAAACGCGGCATCGTCGTCAAGGGGCTGATGTGGCGGTCACATCTCGACAAGTTCGCCTACAGCGAGGAAGAGAATCAGCACCTCGGCGACGCCATCGAACAGGCCGGCGGCGAAGTGCTGCTGGATCAACGCGTGCGTTTCGGCGGGTCGCATCACCAAAAGCTGGTCGTCATCCGTCACCCGGACGCGCCCGAACGCGACGTGGCGTTCGCCGGTGGCATTGACCTGTGCCACTCGCGCCGTGACGACGGGTCGCATCGCGGAGACCCGCAGGCGGTGCAAATGTCCGAGCACTACGGCGACCGCCCACCGTGGCACGACGTGCAATTGCGGCTGCAGGGCCCGGTCGTCGGGGCGCTCGACACGACGTTTCGCGAGCGTTGGAACGACCCCGCGTCGCTGGACATGCTGTCGCCGATCGCGTGGATCAAGGACAAGCTGCGCGGCGCCGACCTGGACCCCGGGAAACTGCCGGAACAGCCGCCCGATCCACCGGCTTGC
Source organism: uncultured Actinomycetota bacterium (assembly GCA_963715885.1). Taxonomy (GTDB): domain Bacteria; phylum Actinomycetota; class Actinomycetes; order Mycobacteriales; family Mycobacteriaceae; genus Mycobacterium. The sequence goes on along the minus strand of CAVQSK010000038.1, from coordinate 73,763 downwards.
GGGCCGCATGCCGTGCAGGTGCTGCGCACGTATCCCGACGCGCACTTCGAGTACGACTTCGCGCCGCACGGCGAGCGCAGCATTGCGCGGGGTTACACCAAGGCGGTGAGGCGTGCCAAGCGACTGATCTACGTCGAAGACCAGTACTTGTGGTCGAAACGGGTGGCCGCCCTTTTTGCCCGTGCGTTGACGGACAACCCGGACCTGCATCTGATCGCGGTCGTGCCACGCTATCCCGACGTCGACGGCCGACTGGCTTTGCCGCCCAACATGATTGGCCGTCGCCAAGCGATAGATGCGTGCCGGGACGCCAGTCCGCACCGCGTTCACGTGTTCGATGTGGAGAACCATGAGGGCACACCGGTGTACGTGCACGCCAAGGTTTGTGTCATCGACGATGTCTGGGCCAGTGTCGGCAGCGACAACTTCAACCGAAGGTCGTGGACGCACGACAGCGAACTGTCTTGTGCCGTGCTGGATGAAACCCAGGAGTTCGCGCGTGATCTGCGGCTGCGGCTGATGCGCGAGCATCTGGATCGGGCTGCCGACGGCAGCGAGGACGGCGGTCTCGTCGATCCGGGCACAGCCGTGCAGGAGATCGCCACCACCGCGGAGGCTTTGGACGCATGGCATGCGTCCGGTCGCAAGGGCCCCAGGCCGCCGGGCCGGCTGCGTCCGCACCAACCGGAGAAACTGGGCCTGTTTACGCGGATGTGGGCCGAACCGGCATACCGGCTGGTCTACGACCCCGATGGGCGGTCGTGGCGCGATCGGCTCAGGGGCGAGTCGTGAGCCTTCAGTAGCCGCTGGCGAATTCGACCGGAAGGCTGATCGGACCGGTGATGCCCGTCAACGGCTTCCACGGAACCGGGCCACTGCACCGCATGTTGGGCATCCGCCGTGCCATCGTCGTGAGGGCCTCGGCCAGCTCGATTCTCGCCAGGTGCGCACCGAGGCAGTAGTGGATGCCACCACCGAAGGTGAGCATGGCTGGAGCCTCTTCGCGGGTGATGTCGAAGCGGTCGGGGTTCTCGTAGACCGCGGGGTCGTGGTTGGCCGCAGCGGTATTGGCGATGACAAATGTGCCGGCCGGGATGGTGACGCCGCCCAGCGGTGGCTGACAACCCGGTGGGGCGGGGCAGACAAGACATTGATGAGGCAGCGGCCAGGCTCCTGATTAAGTCATGTCCGCCCCGCCGGGCTCTCGTGGCGGTGCAGCCTGCACGTCGCTGGTGAGACAAATCAATTGGAAGACAACCCAGCAGGGCCTCAGTCGGACCAGGGGTCATCACCAGCGGCGAACGGGCAAGACCATCCTCACCCGAACCGGTTAAACAGAATCAATGTCAGACCCGGCTGGCATAATCGAATATATGTACTGCTTATCTGCTTAAGTGGACTACCGGCCTAGAATTTTCCGAACGTATTGCTAGACAAAGGTTCTAAAGTGAATTCTTCGGCTGGTTCTTGGTCACGGAGGTTCACTGCGGTGCCGCCGATGAGGTCAGCCAGTGGATGGGGATCGGTGTTGACGCTCTGCTGCAGCAGCCGGTAGAAGAGCAGCCCACGGGCCCGTGACCTGCGCCGATTGAACCGGAAGGTGAATTCGTCGAGGTAGTACTGCAGGTGCTCGCGTTCCACGCGGTAGTGATGGGTGCCGGCGTTCCAGCGTTTGAGCAGCGAGGCCACCCGGTGGGGTCCCGGCAGGGTGACATGTCCGGGTTCGGGTGAGCTGTATCCGGACACGTACTGGTGGGTGTAGCCCTCCTGGGCCAACACGCGGAACATCCGCGCGCCGTCGGTGCGGATCAGCGAGCCCGGCGCGACGGTGGTTCGGGCGAACTCGACAAGTTGTTTGGACCCTGGCGCATCGGCCACCGCCAGACGCACCCGGCCCAGCAGAAGTTTCCTATTCACCTGTGTCCCAGAATTTTCCACCGCAATCATGACAGGCACCTTGTCCGTTGAGGCGCCCTGCCTGCCGGTGGCGCGGCCCCTGACAAACGACTCATCGACCTCGACCACACCAGCGAGCAGCTCACGGTCGGGGCGCACCATCGCCCGGCGCAACTTGTGCAGCCACGCCCAGGCGGTCTCGTACGACCCCAGCCCCAGCATGTCGTGCAGATTCTGCGCCGAGGCCCCGTTCTTCTGCGAGGTCACCAACCAGACCGCGGCAAACCACGTGCTCAACGGCGTACGGGTGCGGTGAAAGATCGTCCCGGCCGTCACCGAGGTCTTGCGCCCACACCCGACACATTTCCAGTGCTGTGTCGAGGTCTGCCACGCCCTATCGCCACCACATACCGGGCACCGGAACCCCTCCGGCCAGCGCAAACGCGCCAGATACTCAGCACAGGACGCATCATCGGGAAACCACGCCCGAAACTCCTGATACGTCCTTGGATAGTCCACTCCACCCACCGGACCAACATCTGCAAACGTCACCTGACCAGCATGGTCCACTTAAGCAGATAAGCAGTATATATGTTCGATCCAGCCGATGTGGCGGCGGTAAATCTGCATGTTGACGAGGCGTCCTTGATCGAGCAGATCGCCGGGTTCGAACGGCTGAAGTCGGCGGCGGCCGCAGGTCAAGCCCGGGCGACGGCAGCGTTGGTTGAATTGCGGCGTCGCGATGAGGCCGCGGCCGGGGTGCCCAAGGGAAAGCAGGGTCGTGGGGTGGCCAGTGAGGTGGCGCTGGCGCGACGGGATTCACCGGTGCGCGGTGGGCGGCATCTGGGGTTCGCCAAGGCGTTGGTCTACGAGATGCCGCACACGCTGGCGGCGTTGGAGTGCGGGGCGCTCTCGGAGTGGCGGGCCACGTTAATCGTGCGCGAGTCGGCATGCCTGGACGTCGAGGACCGGCGTGTACTGGATGCCGAATTATGCGGTGATGTGTCCAAACTCGACGGGATGGGTGACGCGCGGGTGGCCGCGGCGGCAAAGGAGATTGCCTGCCGGCTGGACATTCAGGCGGTAGTGGACCGGGCGGCGAAAGCTGAGGCAAACCGTACTGTGACGATCCGGCCGGCACCCGACACCATGACCTATGTGACCGCGCTACTGCCGGTGGCGCAGGGCGTTGGGGTGTATGCAGCGCTCAATACCGCGGTTGATGCCACAGATCACTCGGTACGGCTTGTGTGTTCGACCTGCCAGATGTCGCCGTACGTGGCGCACAGGTAGCGGAACGGACTAGGTAGTTGTGGTATGTGCTGATTCCCCTTCGATGCGGTTGCCCTTGTCAGGTCTGACAAAGGTGTCGCAGTCGCACATTCATTGGCATAAAGAGGGCCCGCCACCGCGGCGTTCGACCAGGAGCTGGACCGGCTGCTTAGCCGCGTGTCGAGCTATTAGCCGCTACTCGTTTGGCGTGCTGACCTCTTCGAGCGTCTGTTGCTCTTGGGCAGCGGCCTCATCGGCGGCGGCCTTGGCTAGTCGGCCCTCCGGGCTGGCCAGCGAGTTGCCGGGCTTGGCGGCCGTCGCGTACCCGCCGTTGCAGTTCAGCGACAGCTCGACTTCGTCGCTGGCGTGTCCGAATTCACCCTCGACGTTCCGTATGAACGGCGCATCCCAGGACCTGGTGACAATGCACTCGTCCTGCGCCAACTTGTCACCGACCCGGTTGGCGACGATGACGGTCTGGCCCGCGTCGCTCGCCGCCGAGGACGCATCCGCGTAGGTCTGGCCCGCGTAGTCATCCGCCGCCGCGACACCGGTCCCGAAAAACGCCATCGACACTGCCGCCGTGCCGACCGCGCCGGTACCAAGAACGATGAGCTTCTTCATGTGTGCTGGACCTCCGTGTCTTGGGCTATCTCTCTCTTCTGGCAGGCGTGATGCATTGCCGCGCCCCCAACCGGCTTAGCGTCCGTGTCCCCCACCGCCGCCGCCACCACCGCCACGGCCGCCACCGATGCCACCGATGCCACCGCCGTGGTCAAAGCCGCCGCCTTGGTCGATGAAGCCGCCTTGGTTAAGGGACGGCACCCCGTCATTGACGGTTCCTCGCGGAAGCCCCAGGGCAACACTGGTGGTGCCCATGTCCTCTGGCGGAACGCAGGTATCATCCAACGCCACCTCGCCGTTCGAGCAAGTCAGGTCTGGCTGGGCGACGGCGAACGGTGCATTAATAGCGGCAAACGGGGCGGACAGTGCACCCGCTGCCGCCAATAATCGAGCCGTTCGTGATCTTGTTACGCGCATTGCACGTCTCTTTTCTTGTGGCGATGCTACGCCGTCGAAGCGCCTGTTGCGCGCTCGTCCAGCGGGGCCACAGCAACTTGCCAGTCCTTTCACAGAATTGGTACCACGCACCACTTTAGTTCCCCTTGGTGCAGTTTTCCGACGGTGTTTGGCGGGTAAAACTCCTGCTAGCAGATGGCCTCTTCCGGCACATCCCAGTTTTTTTTTTTCAGCTGGCTGGCAGCGTTCAATAGATTCCCCGATGGAACGGTCAGCAAACTAGAGAGAGCATGACGATGGCGGACTTTGCACCTTCCAACACGACGACTCATTCTTGCCGGGGGATTCGCGGTCGCGATCGCGGCCGCACCGGCGGTCGCCGTCTTCGCCGTACCAACGACCAGCACGCCTGCACCGGTAGCCGAGTGCCCCAGCGGTGAGGTGCCAGAACCCGCCACCGGGGTGTGTATGCCAGTCCCGGCGGGGGGCAGCTTGCCGGAGATCCAGGGCATCCCCGTGCACCGGTCAGAACACCGGCGAATGCATTGGCGTGGGCGGGTCAGCGGTTCGGCCGCGTTCGGCCAGGCGTACGACGTCGTTCGCTCGCGTCGAGCACGGCGTAGTGCAGCCCCGGTTTCGGGCACGAAGGCGGCCCGCCACCTAGGGAAGCGCTAACCGGGTACGGCCTGTGCGGTAGTTAGTGGTATCACATCGACAATCTTGAAGCGGGCCGCTGACACCACCTTTGATGATCGTTCGCGCGGGCAGGTGATGGCCGACACCCTTGTCGAGCGGGTGACGGGCCGGCCCGCCGAGCAGCCGGAGCCGGTGGCGGTGAATCTGGTGATGTCGGATCAGACTCTGTTGGGCGATGACAACTCGCCAGCGGTAGTGCCGGGGTATGGGCCGATCCCGGCGTCGGTGGCGCGTGGGCTGGTCTGTGGGGCGGTGAGCGATGAGCGGTCGCGGGCCACCCTGCGGCGGCTGTATCGCCATCCCAGGAGCGGGTCGTTGGTGGCGATGGAGTCGCGGTCACGATTTTTCCCGCGCGGGTTGGCCGCGTTCATCGGGCTGCGTGATCAAACGTGTCGCACACCGTATTGCGATGCCCCGATCCGGCACCGTGATCACGCTCGACCGCGCAACCGCGGTGGGCCGACCAGCGCCGTCAATGGTCTTGGGTCTTGCGAGCGGTGCAACTATGCCAAAGAAGCGCCGGGCTGGACAGTCACGGCCGGAGATGAAAACGGTGTGCACACAGCCGAATTCGTCACCCCGACCGGTGCACACTACCGATCCACTGCACCGCCGGCGCCCGGGCCACCAGTGATCGCGGTCAGCGAAATCGAAGCCAGGATCGGCATCGCCATTGCCGACCTACACGCCGCCTAGCCGCGCCAGTCGATATCGTCGCTCGGGCCTGCCGGCGCCGTACTGCAACCTCAGTTCCAACATGCCCGTGCTCAGGTAGTGCTCGAGGTAGCGACGTGCGCTGACCCTTGAGATCCCAACAAGGTCCGCGCATTCGGCCGCTGACACCTCTCCGGCATCCCGCACCGCATCCAGCACCAACCGACCGGTTTCCGCGCCTAGCCCCTTCGGCATGACCTCCTGCGCCGATGTGGGCGCGGACGCGCCGAACAGCGAGTCGATCAACGACTGGTCAACGCCGCCCGCGGATTCCAGTGCATCGGCCCGCGCCCCGAACGCCTCCAGCTTTGCCTGCAGTTGCGGAAACTCGAACGGCTTGATCAGATAGTCGGCCGCGCCGCCATCCAACGCGCCCTTCACGGTGTCCAGCTCTCGCGCGGCGGTGATCATGATGACCCCCACCCGGTCGCCCTCGGTTCGCAACCGCTGCAACACCTCCAGGCCGGTCATATCCGGCAGGTACACGTCGAGCAGGATCAGGTGCGGGTGCAGTTCCCGTGCTGCCGACAGCGCCTCCGTGCCTGTGCGGGCTACGCCGACAGCGCGAAACCCGACCACCCGTTCCACGAAACGGCGGTGAATCTCGGCGACCATGAAGTCGTCGTCGACGATCAGCACGTCACGCATGGGCAGCATTCTCGGCGACGGCCGAACGGCTTTCGGGCAGTCGCACCACGAACAGCGCTCCACCGGCGGGGTCATCGCTGACCTCCACCGTGCCACCGTGCTGCGCGGTGACCAGCCGCACCAAGGCGAGTCCGATCCCGCGACCGCCAGGAACGTCCGGCTTTGAGGTCACCCCGCGGGCGAAAATCGCCTCCCGAAGGTGGCCTGGCACACCGGGTCCGGAGTCGGCCACCGAGACGACCAGTCCGTCTCGGTCGCCGATGCACACCGTGACCTTCGCAGGATTGGCGCCAACCGAAACCTCGACCGCGTTGTCGATCAGATTGCCCAACAACGTGATCACGTCAGTGGCCAGCGCAGGCTCCAACGCGGCCAGGTTCGACTCCGGCGCTATCTCCAGCGAAACCCCGCTCTCGGCAGCCAGCGACGTCTTCGCGATCAACAGCGCCGCCACCGCGGGATCAGAAATCCGTTGAGTCACAGCATCACTGATTTCCGCTCGGCGCCGCGTCAGGGTGCCCACCAGGTCGCGCACCGAATCGTACTCACCCAGCTGCACCAGACCGGAGATGGTGTGCAGTTGGTTGGCGAACTCATGCGTCTGCGCGCGCAGCGTGTCGGTCACGCTCTTGTGTGACGACAACTGTCCCTGCAGCGCCGCGAGTTCGGTGCTGTCGCGCATCGTTGTCACCGTACCGATCCGCTGTCCCTGACTCGTCGCCGCGCGGCGGTTCAGCGCCAGCACCCGAGCGCGGGTGGCGATGACCACGTCGCGGCCGTCCTCACCGGACAACAAGAATTCGACGACCGCGGGATCGAAACCGACGCTGTCCACCCGGCGGCCGACCGCGGTGCCGCTGACGCCGAGCAGTTCTTGGGCGCTGTCGTTGAGCAGCGTGATGTCGCCCTCGTTGTTCACCGCGACCACGCCCTCGCGGATGCTGTGCAGCAGCGCCTCCCGGTGGTCGGCCAGGCCGGCGATCTCGGCGACCTCCAGTCCGCGGGTGTGCCGCTTGATCCGTCGCGACAGCAGCCATGACGCCAGTAAGCCCAGCGCTGCACCGAGTCCGAGATAGAACAACAGCCGCTCGCCGGCACCGCTGAGGAGCTCCCACACCGACGGATACCGCTCGCTCACCGACGCGACCGCCAGCACGTCTCCGTTATTGGACAGAATCGGGACTTGGCCGACGAGGTTGTGCACCCCGTCGATGTCGGCATCGCCGAACCACGCCCGGCCCTCGTCGGCCCGGCTGGGTCCCAGGTCCATGCGCCGGCCGATGCGCGACGGATCCGACGACACCCGCACGGTACCGCTCGGGTCCAGAATCTCGGCCAGCCCCGCACCCGATAGCGCGACCGCGCGATCCACCTCTGGCGCGAGCACCCGAGCCGCGAACGGGTCGGCGAAGCGGTCCCGAACGATCGGCGTCGAAGCCATGTTCTCGGCGACGGCGATCATGCGCTGCCCCCGCACCTCGCGGAACTCGCGGGTCGACTGCGCGACCGACACCGCGGCCACGGCGAACAGCACCACGACGACCACCAGCAGCTGAAACATCAGGAACTGGCCGGCCAGGCTGCGCAGGCTAGGCACAAACGATGGCTTCATTTTTTCAAAACGACCAATACGTCCTTTGCGTCCGACTCAGTGATGCACGTCACTTGTTGGGTCCAGTATTGCTGAGCATCACAAATGAGTGATTGGGGACGAGCATGTTGCGACGGCGACAAATGATCACCGGCTTCGTGGTCGCCGTAATCACGGCACGGAATCGCTGAGGCCAAGCTGCGGCAGACCACCTTGCTGGTGGCAATTCGACGACGGGGGAGGCCTACGCCGACCCGCGCTTCGCGCAATACCGCCGACGCGCTGCTCAAGGCAATGGATCGCAACGACGCCGAACTTCTCGTGATCGGCATCCACCATCGCAAGCAGTCAAGCCCGAAGGAACCCGAGGCTGCCGCCGAGCAGACGTAACACATCGGCTCCAGGAGCGATGAAGCTTCTGAGACCGGATCGCACGTGTTGGCTCCGGTCGCAGTGACGGCGTCGACGTCCCCAGGAGGATGGCTCAAGGAAACCACTCATCCACCTCGTTCTTATTCGCCCGCAGCAACTAGCTGGTACCAGGCCGGCGTTGGGGGAGATGACTGCAAACGCAGCTGTGGCGGTAATCGCCACGCTCCTTGAGATCCAAAGGAGTCGATGCACGATGGGTGCACCGCTTGAATTTTGCTCGAAGCGAACTGTCGTCGCCGTGCTGGCGTCGGGAGTCGTCATCTCCATGACGGCGCTCACCGGCGGGATTGCGCCGGCCATCGCCGACCCAAAGACGGAACCGGTCGTGCCAACGACGACCACGGTCAGTGTTCCGGAACCGGAATCGATCATTCCGGAGGAGACGACGCAAGCCGAAGCCGAAGCGCCGAAGCCGGAGGCGCCGCCGAGCGCGCCCGTCACGACTCCGGCGCCTCCGAGCGTGGAGTCGCCACCCGAGACGCAGGCGCCCGAGCCGGCCACGCAGACGGTGGCGCCGACGACCGCTCCGGTCATCACGCCGGTCGTGCCCGCGGCGCCGACGACCGCGGTGGATCCGCCGGAGACGACGGCCGAAGCGCCCGCACCGCGAGTCGTGGCACCCCCGAACACCGAGCAGGCGTCCGCGACGTCGGCCGAAAAGAGCCCGGCGACTGCGGCTCCAGGCACGTCGCCCGCTCCACTCACCACCAGCGCCACCACGAGCGAATCGCCAACGGCGTCGGCCAGCTTGGTACCTCCGTCGCCTGCGCTGGTCGCACCGACCTCGGAAACGACAAGCGGATCAGCTGCGCCTGAAACCGAGGGCGAGACCAGCACCGCAGCTGTCGATACATCTGAATCGTCGACCGTTTCGCAGGCCGCGCAGCTGATCCAGCCGTCCGAACCGCAGACGTTGGAAGCGCCCGAGCAGGACGTCCAGATTGCAAAGAGCGCGAAAGTCGTTGAGGTAAAGCCTGATCCGGCACCGAAGCAGGATGTTGACGCGCTTTCGAATGAGCTCAACGTGGACCTGGGCCTTGGCGGCCGCGACAGCGTCAACGCCAGTGCTGACGCCGAGGTCAAGCTGGCCAGCGCCCGCGTGTGGGACCGCGATATTCGGCAGTGGAGCCCGGACTGGGTGGAATACGACGAGTTTTACCGGCCGGTCATCCTCAACCCGTTCCGTGATGCGGTGCGGGTCGTGTACGTCTACCAGAACGCCCCACGCATCGTGTGGATCCCTCCGCTGGCACGGATCGTTCTGGAAGTGGCTCAGTTCGCCGCATACAGCTTCACGGCTGTCGTCGCCACCGCCGCCACCTTGGTTAACGCGGCAGTCAACACGGCGGTCAACGTCGCGGTGGGCAGTTTCTTCGGCGGCGGATTCTTTCCGGGCATCGGCCTGCCGCTCCCGCCGCCCCCGCCACCGGTGTTGCGCTACGACAACGTCCCCGTGCTGGTGCGTTACTCGGACAGGGTTTACGAACCGTTCCGGGTCCGGCGCATCGTCGACGTCGGTGACGACGTCCAATTCGGTGAGCGCAAGGTGTTGCTCGACGGTGCGACGCCGGCGTGGGGCGTGTGGACGCAAACACCCAGCGGGGAACGGCAATTCGAGGTGCACAGGACCCAGCAGTTCCCTGGCTTGGACGCTCCGCAAGAGGCGCCGCTACCGGGTGACTACGAACTGAGACTGGCCGCGGAGGAAACCTCGTCGTCCCGCTTCACGAGCAGAGACATCTTCCTCTTCGTGGCAGCCGGAGTGATCGGGACGCTGGGCTTCGGCGCGATCGGTCTCGCCTTCTGGCTCGGGCGTCGGCGGCCTCAGCACTAGGCGGGCGGGCGCGATCGGCGCGCTCAGCGGAGTATTCACCGCCCGGGTGCACACCGGCGAGCACATCGGCCGGGTGCCGGCGCCCGCCCCAGCAACCTGACCTGCGGCGATGGTGCTCACCGGGCGGTGTGTTACGCGGTGAGCATCAGTTTTCCTCGCGCTAACGTCGACGGAAAGCAACCGGAACAGTGCCCGCCCACCATGAAGCCATGGTGACCACTCGCACGGCCTGCTCGTATTGCGGTGTCGGCTGCGGCATCGAGGTGCAAACCACGACGGATTCCGACACCGGCCGGCCGGTCATCGCCCGTGTCTCCGGGGACAAGCTGCATCCCACCAACTACGGGCGCTTGTGCACCAAGGGGGCCACGCACGCCGAGATGATGGCCGCGGACGACGGGCGGCTGACGTCGGCGTTGTTGCGGCCGGCGCGCGACGAGGAACTGGTTCCCACCCCTGTCGACGACGCCGTTGCCGAGGCCGGCCGACGGCTGCGCGCCATTGTCGACGAGCACGGCCCGGATGCCGTCGCGCTTTATGTGTCGGGCCAGATGTCCATCGAGGCACAGTATTTGGCCAACAAGCTGGCCAAAGGTTCTCTGCGGACGGTGCACATCGAGTCAAACTCGCGGCTGTGCATGGCCAGCGCCGGGACCGGGTTCAAGCAGTCGCTGGGTGCTGACGGCCCACCGGGGTCCTACACCGACTTCGATTGCACGGAGCTGTTTTTCGTCATCGGCTCGAACATGGCCGACTGCCATCCCATCCTGTATCTGCGGATGGCAGATCGACTCAAGGCGGGCGCCAAGCTGATCGTCGTCGATCCGCGCCGCACCACCACCGCCGAGAAGGCCGACCTGTTTCTGCAGATCAAGCCCGGCACCGATCTGGCGCTGCTCAACGGTCTGCTGCACTTGCTGGTCGAGAACGGCGACATCGACGCCGAATTCATCGCCGAGCATACCGACGGCTGGGAGGCGATGGCTGCCTTCGTCGAGGACTATCCGCCCGACCGGGTCGCCCTAATCACCGGCATCTCCGAAAAAGACATTCGCACCGCCGCCCGAATGATCGCCGATGCGCGGGAATGGATGAGCTGCTGGACCATGGGACTCAACCAGAGCACCCACGGCACCTGGAACACGAACGCGATCTGCAATCTGCACCTAGCGACCGGCGCGATCTGCCGGCCCGGCAGCGGGCCGATGTCGCTGACGGGTCAACCCAACGCGATGGGCGGCCGCGAAATGGGTTACATGGGGGCGGGTTTGCCCGGCCAGCGTTCGGTGGTCGTCGCCGATGACCGGGCGTTCGTCGAGCGGCAGTGGGGCCTGGCGCCCGGCACCATCCGCTCCGACGTCGGGCCGGGCACCATCGAAATGTTCGAGGGGCTGGCCGACGGCGAGATCAAGGCGTGCTGGATCATCTGCACCAATCCTGTTGCCACCGTGGCGAATCGGAAGACCGTGATCACCGGCCTGGAGAACGCGCAGCTCGTCATCACCCAGGACACCTACCGCGCGACGGCGACGAATCACTACGCCGACATCGTGCTGCCTGCCACGCTGTGGGCCGAATCCGACGCCGTCATGGTGAATTCGGAGCGCAACCTGACCTTGCTGCAGCAGTCCATCGCGCCTGCCGGGCAGGCTCGCCCGGACTGGCAGCTGATATGTCAGGTCGCCGCGCACATGGGCTTCGGCGAGCAGTTCCACTACGAGTCCAGTGAGCAGATCTTCGACGAGATCCGCCGCTTCTGGAACCCCAAGACCGGCTACGACCTGCGTGGTGCCAGTTATCAGCGGCTGCGGCACACTCCGCTGCAGTGGCCGTGCCCCCCCGACGACGAGGCCGACCGCCACCCCATCCGCTATCTCAACGACGGCGTCAGCCAGGACTTGTTCGTCGACGAGAACGGGCAGGCGCCGCGGCTGGCCTTCCCGACCCCGTCCCGGCGTGCGGCGTTCTTGGCGCGCCCGCACATGGACCCACGCGAGCTGCCCGACCCGGCCTTTCCTGACTTCCCTTTCGTCCTCAACACCGGCCGGCTGCAGCATCAGTGGCACACCATGACCAAGACCGGCAAGGTCGACAAGCTCAACAGGCTCGACAGCGGACCGTTTGTCGAGATCCACCCGGTGGATGCGCTCGCGCTCGGCATCGTCGCCGGCCAGCCCGTCGAGCTGACCTCCCGGCGGGGCCGCGCCGTGTTGCCCGCCGTGGTCACCGACCGCGTGCGCCCCGGCAACTGTTTCGTGCCGTTCCACTGGAACGACGAACACGGCGAATACCTGACCATCAACGCGTTGACGAACGACGCTGTCGACGCCGACTCGCTGCAACCAGAGTTCAAGGTGTGCGCGGTGGGCCTGCGCCCGGTCGCGTCCCCGACGCTGACGGAACACGAAAAGATCTACGTCGCCGGGTTTTTCGGCGGACTGGCGCAGGCGCACGCCGATGTGCCGGTGCTGCCGGAGAGGGCGCCCGTCACCGCAGAGGTAAGACTGTGGGTCAACGGCTTGCTGGAGGGGCGATACTCGCGACATCCCGACGACGCGAAGTCGCCGACGAAGGAGGGACCGCTGGTTCTGTGGGCGTCGCAGACCGGCAACGCCGAGGACTTCGCCGTGCGGCTGGCCGGGCGGCTCGGCGGTTCGCAGCTGATGAACATGAACGACCTGCCGCTGACGGATCTGGCCACGGCCCGCGAGGTGCTGGTGATCACCAGCACCTTCGGTGACGGCGGCCCACCGGACAACGGTGCGACCTTCTGGGATCGGCTCGACTCTGCCGACGCGCCCGCGCTGGACGGCATCCGTTACGCGGTGCTGGGCATCGGAGACCGCTCGTATGACAACTTCTGCGGCCACGCCAAGTCCATCGACACCAGGCTCGCGGCACTGGGCGCGACGCGGATGCTCGAACGCATGGATTACGAGATCTACGACGACGAGCCGATGGATCGGTGGGCCGATCGGGTCGCAGCACTCCTCGGCGGTGCACCCGTCGAGCCGCAGGCGTCCAACGGCCACACCGGCGGCCTTGCGACGATCGCCCGGCCCACCACCGTCGCCGAGCCGTTCACGCGCGCAAAACCCGTTCGTGCGCCGCTGAGCCGCAACATCGTGCTGACCGCGCCTACGTCGCGAAAAGAGGTACGCCAGCTCGGCTTTGACATCTCCCAGTACGACGTCACCTATGCGGCCGGCGACTCGCTGGGCGTGTACGCGTCCAACAACCCGGCAGTGGTGGACGCCTGGCTGGCGGCCACGGGTCTGCGTGGCGAGCACTTTGTCGAGGTTGACGGCACAGAGCAGACACTGCGCGACGCACTCACCTCGAACTACGACATCTGCCGGGTCACCCCGAACCTGCTGAAATTCGTCGCGGAGAACAGCCGCGACGCCAAGCCGCTGCGGGCGCCGAAGGGCAAACTCGAAAAATGGCTCAACGGGCGCAACGGCCTCGACATCGTGCAGGAGTTCGTCGTCCATGCCGATCCTGACCAGTGGCAGGAGGTGCTGGTGCGGCTGACGCCGCGGAGCTACTCGATCTCGTCGAGTCCGCTGGTCAGCCCGCACGAGGTGCAGCTCACGGTGTCGGTGGTGCGCTACCGCGGCGCCGACGCCGGCCAGCGCGGCGGCGTGTGCTCGACGTTCCTGGCGGATCGGGCGTCGTCGGCGCAGGTGTTCCTGCAGCGCTCGCCGCATTTCCGCCCGCCTGGCGACACGGGCACGCCGATGATCATGGTCGGGCCGGGCACCGGCATCGCACCGTTCCGCGGTTTCCTGCAGGAGCGGCGCGCGCTCGGCCATTCCGGACGTAACTGGCTGTTCTTCGGCGACCAGCATCGCAGCGAAAACTTCTACTACCGCGACGATTTGGAGGACATGGTCCGCGACGGTTTCCTCAACCGCCTGGACCTGGCGTTCTCACGAGATCAAGCGGACCGGGTGTATGTGCAGCACAAGATGCTCGACTACGGCGCCGACGTGTGGCGCTGGTTGGACGAGGGTGCTCACTTCTATGTCTGCGGAGACGCCAGTCGAATGGCCCGCGACGTCGACGCCGCGCTGACGTCCATCATCGAGACACACGGCGGCATGTCGCACGAGAAGGCTCACGAATACAAACGTGAGTTGGTGGCGGACAAGCGCTACGTCCGCGATGTGTACTGACGATTCTGTTTGCGTTTTGTTAGGGCGGAACGCGGGTACCGCCCGCAACAGGCGACATACTTTCGAGCTACACCTGCAGCCGGCCGTGCGGCAGCGGTACGGTCGGGATCCGACCTCATCGAAGGAGGGCAATGACCGATACGGCCCTTGTGGTGGGAGAAGCGCTCATCGACATCGTGCAGCACGAAGGTCAGGCACTCGGGGAACACGTCGGCGGCAGCCCGCTGAACGTCGCGGTTGGACTGGCCCTACTCGGTCGCCGTGTTGAGTTCCTGACGTGGATCGGCGACGACCGCCGAGGGCAGCGCATCGCCGATTACCTTCACGACAGCGGCGTTGATCTTGCCGCGGGAAGTACCGGGGCGTCGCGCACGGCCACCGCGCTCGCCGAACTCGACGAAAAGGGCTCGGCGACTTATCGATTCGACATCGAGTGGCAGATTTCCCCGGGCTCCGGCCTGGCGCCACCTTTGGTGCTGCACACCGGGTCCATCGCCACCGCGCTCAAACCAGGTTGCGACACTGTTGCGGAGTTGATCGACAAACATGCGGCGACGTCGACTATTGCGTTTGACCCCAACGTCCGATCTGCCTTTTTCAAGGACGCCGAAGAGGCACTCGCCCAGGTGGAGGCGGTCGTGGCCCGATCAGATGTCGTGAAGGCCAGTGACGAGGATATGCGCTGGCTCGCGCCGAACTCGTCGCCGGAGCAATTGGCCGCGCGCTGGCTCGCGCTCGGTCCCGCGATCGTCGCCGTCACGTTCGGTGCGGACGGCTCGTTCGCCGTTTGTGCGGCCGGCGACGAACGGATCCCGGCGTATCCCGCCGAGGTGGTGGACACGGTGGGCGCCGGTGACGCGTTCATGACCGGTTTGATCGATGCACTCTGGGACGTTTCATTGCTCGGTGGACACCGCCGGGAGCGACTGCGCGGGATCAGCACCGACGCTTTGCAGCAGGTGCTCAAGGTCGCCGCGCTGTCAGCGGCCCTCACTGTCGCACGCCCTGGCGCCGCGCTTCCCGATCGGGCCACTCGTGATCGGGCGGCGGACCGGCTCATCGAACACTGAGACCCCCGTTTGCACCACTCCATCAGGGGTACTAACGGAGTGGCGTGATCCAGATCACAGCGGTCCCGCCTGACCATCTTCATGATGAGAGGCGCCGAGCATGACGACCACCCAGCACGCTGATCAGCCTGCCGACGCGCCTGCGCCCACAGACAAACCGGGTTTGGTCTATCCGAAGATGTGGGTGCTGTTCGGTGTCCTCATCTGCTGCTTCACCGCCTGGGGCGTGGCCGCCGACCTGACGACTCCAATGGTCGCGGGCTTCAAGCAGATCTTCGACATGAACACGTTTCAGGCGTCACTGGTGCAATTGGCCTACTTCGGCGCCTACTTCCTGCTCGCGATCCCCGCCGCCCTCATCAATGAGCGATTTGGTTATAAGGCAGGCCTCTTGACCGGCGTGCTGCTCGCAGCGATCGGGGCGATTGCGTTCTACCCGGCGAGCAAGATCATGACGTACGAAGCGTTCCTGATCGCATTGTTCGCGATCGCCGCCGGCTGCTCGATACTCGAGACCTCCGCCAACCCCTACGTCCTTTCGCTGGGGCCGGAGGAAACCGCCACCCGGCGGCTCAACTTCGCACAGGCCTTCAATCCCGTCGGCACCAACATCGGTGTGCTTCTGGCCGCCACCCTGATTCTGCCCAAGCTGGACGAACCGGTGAACATGGCGAATCTGTCTCCCGCCGAGGAGCAGGCGATCCGCGCGGGTCAGCTGGGCGCGGTGATGGGCCCCTACCTCGGGCTGGGATTCGTCCTGATCGCCATCGGGTTGGTGATCGCGATCAATAAATCCCCTCCGATCGTCGAAGAATTCGAATCAGGCGATCTCGAGGGGAAATCGCCACTGAGGATTTTGCTGTCGAACAAGCGCTACGTGTACGGAGTCATCGCTCAGTTCTTCAACGTGGCGGCCCAGGTGTGCACATGGACCTTCCTGATCCAGTATTCGCAGCAGGCGCTAGGCGGATCGCTCCAACTGGGTGGCTTCCTCCTGCAGGTCAGCCTGATCGTGTTCCTGATCTCCCGCTTCATCATGACCTGGCTGATCGGGCGGGTCCGCGCGACGAAAGTGCTCACTATTCTCGGCGCACTCGCGGTCGTGCTCTGTATCTTCGCCATGTTCTCACCGAACATCGCGGGTGTGGTGGCAGTCGTCGCGTTGTCCTTCTGCCTGTCCCTGATGTTCCCGACCATCTACGGCGTCGCCCTCCAGGGACTGGGTCCCGCAACCAAATTCGGTGCCGCCGGCCTGGTGATGGCGATCGTCGGCGGAGCGATCATGCCCCTGATCCAGGGCTACCTGCTCGACAAGACGAGCCCGGTCCAGTTCAACAAGGTGAAGGGTTCAGTACCGATACGAAACGACGTCAATGTGTCTGTCGCTGCCCGCCTACCAGCGACAGGCGTCAGATTCGTTGTGGCACGACAAGATTCTGCTGTCGATCACGCATGGTGAACTCATGCCGTCCGAGTTCCAGGAAGCCATCTATGACGCGGTGGCGACCTTCGCAAAACACACAGACACACAGTGAGGCTCGGAAGGGAGGCGCAGCTGCAGTCGATGCGCCAGAACACGCTCAAAGAGCCGGGATGCGTATTCATGCATCTGGTGCAGCCCCAGGATGACCCGGACTCATGGGTGATGCTTGAAATGTTCCGTTCGCGCGCCGCGTGGGACGAGCACATGCGCCAGCCCTACAACACCGAGGGCAACAAGATCCTCGAAGGTCTACTGCGCGAGCCCTCCGACCTCCGCCTGCTCGACGAGAAATGAGTGTCCGAGGGGGGACTTGAACCCCCACGCCCGTTAATAGGGCACTAGCACCTCAAGCTAGCGCGTCTGCCATTCCGCCACTCGGACCAGTTCTGGGCAGCTAAGGCTATCGGATTGGCATGCCCGCGCCCAAACCCGACAGCCACCTCAATGGTAGGAAAGGTGACTGTGACTTCACCCGTCGACGAGGTGGTTGACCTCGTCAGCGCCCTCATTCGCTTCGACACGTCCAACACCGGCGAACTCGAGACCACCAAGGGCGAGGCCGAGTGCGCCCGCTGGGTGGCTGAGCAGCTGGAAGAGGTCGGCTACGAGACCGAATACGTCGAGGCCGGCGCGCCCGGCCGGGTGAACCTCTTCGCCCGGCTGCCCGGTGCCGACCCCAACCGCGGTGCCCTGCTGGTGCACGGCCATCTCGACGTGGTGCCCGCCGAGGCGTCGGACTGGAGTGTGCACCCGTTCTCCGGTGCCGTCGAGGACGGCTATGTCTGGGGCCGTGGCGCGGTCGACATGAAGGACATGGTCGGCATGATGATCGCGGTGGCCCGGCATTTCAAGCGTTCCGGGATCGTCCCGCCGCGGGACCTGGTGTTCGGCTTCGTCTCTGATGAGGAGGCAGGCGGCAAGTACGGCTGCAAGTGGCTTGTCGACAACCGGCCGGACCTGTTCGAGGGCATCACGGAGGCGATCGGCGAGGTGGGCGGCTTCTCGCTGACGATCCCGCGTCGCGACGGCGGCGAACGCACGCTCTACCTGATCGAAACCGCCGAGAAGGCCATGATGTGGATGCGGCTGACCGCCCGCGGACGGGCGGGCCACGGCTCGATGATCCACGACAACAACGCCGTCACCGCCGTCGCAGAGGCCGCAGCCAAGCTGGGCCGCCATCAGTTCCCGATGGTCCTGACCGATTCCGTCGAGCAGTTCCTGCAGGCGGTCTCCGAGGAAACGGGCTACACGTTTGACGTGGATTCGCCCGATCTGGAGGGAGCGATCGCCAAGCTGGGGCCGATCGCCCGGATCGTCGGTGCCACGCTGCGTGACACTGCTAACCCCACGATGTTGAAAGCGGGCTATAAGGCCAACGTGATTCCCGCGACCGCGGAGGCTGTGGTCGACTGCCGCGTCCTGCCCGGTCGGCTTGCCGCGTTCGAGCGCGAGGTCGACCAACTGATCGGACCCGAGGTCACCCGTGAATGGATCGTCGACCTGCCGTCCTACGAGACCAGCTTCGACGGCGACCTGCTGGACGCGATGAATGATGCAATCCTGGCAGCCGATCCCGATGCCCGCACCGTGCCGTACATGCTGTCGGGCGGCACCGACGCGAAACACTTTGCGCGGTTGGGGATTCGCTGCTTCGGGTTCGCGCCGTTGAAGTTGCCTCCGGAACTGGATTTCGCGGCGCTGTTCCACGGCGTCGACGAACGGGTACCCGTTGATGCGCTGCTGTTCGGCGCACAGGTTCTCGAGAACTTCCTGCTGCACTGCTGATCACTAGAGAGGACTCTCATGGCGTTTGACTACAACCCGTACGACTTTCTGCCGAACCTGCCCTCGTTCACGCTGACGTCCGACTCGGTCACCGACGGGCAACCGCTCGCGAATGATCAAGTCAGCGGCATCATGGGCGCCGGGGGATCCGACACCTCACCGCAACTGAGTTGGTCCGGGTTCCCCGAAGAAACCCGCAGTTTCGCCGTCACGGTGTACGACCCGGACGCCCCGACGACTTCCGGCTTCTGGCACTGGGCGGTCGCCAACCTACCCGCAACCGTTACCGAGCTGCCAGCCGGCGTCGGCGACGGAAGCGGATTGCCCGGCGACGCAATCACTTTGGCCAACGATGCCGGCCTCAAGCGCTACGTCGGCGCGGCTCCGCCGCCGGGACACGGCATGCACCGGTACTTCGTCGCCGTGCACGCCGTCAAGGTCGAGAAGCTCGAACTCGACGGGGACGCCAGCCCGGCCTACCTTGGGTTCAACTTGTTCATGAACGCGATCGCCCGCGCCGTCATCCACGGCACCTACGAACAGACGTAGGCAATTTAGCCCCGCTTGCGTGTTTCGCCGGGCACTCGCGCGTAATGTCCGCGACTATGTCCGGACAATCGGGGGGGTCCACGCAGGACGTGATTGAGCTTCGGGTTCACGGTGTCTCGGGCACACCGGCCGAAGACATGCTGGATTGCCCGACGGAATTTCTCAAGCAGGAGGCCGGTGACAAATACGCGGGTTTCTACCGCTGCCGGCCCTGCGACTGCGACGGCGATGATCAAGACAGCGACGGCCCGCCGGTAAAGGAAGCGTATTCGTGGGGCGGGCTGACATCCGGGTCCGCCAGTCGCGCGCTGTGGCTGCTGTTTCTGCCGTTCATCCTGATCAACCTCGCGCACTGGATGCTTCCGCCGTCCGAGACAGGCCGGCGGTCGGCCCGAACCGCGGTCACCTCACTGCGGCTGCTGGCGCTTTCGCTCACGCTGACGTTGATGCTGGCGTCGGTGCAAGTCGCGGTCGACATCGTCGGTTGGCAATGCACGGCGATGGCCCGCTGCGCTAGCCGGCTCGGCCCGCTGTCCGGCCTGATCTACGCCTCAGATGGCGTGCGGGTGGCCGTCACTGCGTTGCCTGTGGCCCTGATGCTTGTCCTGTTGTTGATGCTCGGTCGCGCAAACCCGGCGAGCGCAGGGAGCTCCGGTAAGCAGCCTCACTCGACGGCGGACACGCAACAGACGCGGGGCCAGGAGTCGGCGCCGCCGACTGGAATGGCGCACGGATCAACGAAAGAGCCGCCGCCGGATTCAGCGGTAGAAACGAAAGACAACCCGCTGACGGAAACCAACTTCTGGAACCCCGATGATTCGGTGAGGCGGTTGCGCGCATGTCACGTGATGGCATGGGCTTCTGGGCTCGGCGCGGTCGTACTGATAGCTCCCATGCGCTGGATCGAAGGCCGGCCGGTCTTGTGGTGGGTGTGCGCTTTCCTGCTGGCGGTCAATGTCCTTGTCCTGGCGGCAAGTATCGCGATGACGTGGTCCACTCCGATCACGGGGCGCGGCGGGCCGACCGCGGATCAATGGAACGAGCGGATGCCGGTAATGCAGTGGTCGACCGTCGGGTTGCTGGTCATCACGTTGACCGTGGTGGGGTTCAGCAAGATGGCGGCTCCTCAACCGACGCACTTGCCGGGCCTGCGATATACGGTGTACGGGCTGTTGGGCATTCAGGGCGTGACATTGATCGTGCTGTTCGTCGCTACCGCGCGGTGCATGAACATGAAATGGCTTCGGAAGGGGATCTCGAACCTCCCGAGGGCGCTTGTTTGGCCGGTGCCGCAACTGATCCAATGGCGTCGTAATAAGCCAGTGACGGTCCCCACCGGCGACGGGTGGGCGCCGACGGTGCACGGCTTCGCAGCACCGATCGTCGCAACCATTGCAATTCTCGCCGCGGGTGGGTTCAGTACCGGTGTTGGGCTGTGGAGTGCGCAGTACCTTGGAAACCCGGTGCCGTCAACGAAGGCGGCCGAATGTCTCGTCGGCTTCCGGGCAAAGATACTGGAATCGCCCGCCGCCAACGTCGAAACCCTGTTCGGTGCTTGCCCTGACAAGAAGCAGGACCAACTTCCAGTGCTACCGGCTGACCCTGAAGTCCAGATCGCCACTTACAACGCAGAAACACCACTCATCGTGCCGCCTGCGTATTTCGTTGCCGCCCTGGTGTTCTTCGGGTTGCTCGTCTCGCTCGTGGCCGCAGTTGCACTGATATGGCTCGTCGCTGTTCCCAAGTGGACGGAGGAGGTATTGGCCGAGGTCCAGGGGGACTACCCGGATGAGCAGAAACATCCACGGATACTCATGGTTGCACGTGCCCGTGCAATCGCATCGCTAACAGACTACGCACCAACGATATTGGCACGGCTGACGGGCCTCGCCGTTCTCACGATACTCATCCTCGGCGTTCCGTTCACGTTCATCTACTTCAGGCACGGCTTCGACGATGTGCCCATCACCGTGCCGGTGCTCTCCAACCTCAGCGTGGCGTCGATCTCGGCTACGGCGGCAGGCATCGTGGCTCTTGCAGCTGCCGCGTTCCGAAACCGCAAGCAGCGACGAGTCGTCGGCATTCTGTGGGATGTGATCACCTTCTGGCCGCGCGCGAATCATCCTCTGACGCCCCCGTGCTACGCCGAACGGACAGTGCCCGATCTCAAGACACAATTGGGATACCTGACGGCCAAGGACGACTCGCGGCTGGTGTTATCCGCCCACAGCCAGGGCTCGATCATCGCCGCCGCTACTCTCCTTCAGGAGGATGTCAGGGATTCGGACCGCGTCGCATTGCTGACGTTCGGATGCCCGCTTCGCCGTCTCTACGGACGAAATTTCCCGGCATATTTCGGCAAGCCCTCCCTGGGTCGCCTTGCGGAGAAACAAAAGAACCAGTGGCTCAACCTCTGGGCTGCTACCGACCCGATTGGCTCCTGGGTGTTCGGCGAGGGCAAACCGGTAAGGCCCACATCGCTGAAACCGCTGAAGTTCACCTTCGACCTGGACGTCATCGATCACCGGCTGCTCGACGCCTACAGCGTCGAGCCGACGGACCGCGGCATGGAGCAGCCAACCTGTGGCCATTCCGGGTTTTGGACGCGGAAGGAATACGAGGGCGCCGTTGCCGCGCTAGGAGCGTCCGGTGGCCGAGCCGACCGCGTCGGCCAGTGACGCGAAACCGCCCTCGTGCAGCCGGCGAGCGATGCCGTCGTGAATGTGCTTGACCCACAGCCCGCCGCCATACACGAAGCCGGTATAGCCCTGCAGCAGTGAGGCACCCGAGGTAATGCGGTCCCACGCGTCGTCGGCCGTTTCGATGCCGCCGACACTGATCAGCACCAACCGGTCGCCGACCTGTCGGTACAGCCGCCGCAAGACCTCGGCCGACCGCCGTGCGAGGGGCGGGCCGGAAATCCCGCCCGACCCGAGCTCACCGACGCCGGGAGTCGCAAGCCCGTCGCGAGTCACGGTGGTGTTGGTGGCGACGATGCCTGCCAGGCCCAATTCGACCGCCAGGTCGGCGATTTCGTCGACGTCCGCATCGGAGAGGTCCGGCGCGATCTTCACCAGCACCGGCGACGAGGTCGCCGCCCGCACCGCAGCCAGGATCGGCCGCAGGGTCTCGACGGCCTGCAGGTCGCGCAGCCCCGGGGTGTTCGGTGAGCTCACGTTGACCACCAGAAACGCCGCCAACGGGCCGACCAGCCGCGCGCTTTCGGAATAGTCGAAGACCGCACGGTCCGGCGGCGTGGCCTTCGTCTTGCCGATGTTCACCCCGATCGGCACATCGGGAATGTGCCGGGCCAGCCGCAGCGCCAACTCGCCGGCACCGTGGTTGTTGAACCCCATTCTGTTCAGCAGCGCGCGGTCGTCGGGCAGCCGAAACATCCGCGGCGGCGGGTTTCCAGGCTGGGCCCGCGCCGTGACGGTGCCGACCTCGGCGTAGCCGAAGCCCAGCGCACCCCACGTGTTCAGCCCAATGCCGTCCTTATCGAATCCCGCGGCCAAACCCAGCGGCCCGGGGAACCGCACCCCGAACACGGTGCTGGCCAGCACCGGATCGTGTGGTGCCAGCCACCGGGCCAGCGCGCGACGCGGCGGGGACCAAGCGGTGACGGCCCTCAGCAGCGCAAACATCAACGTGTGAATGCGTTCGGGCGCAACCAGAAACAGCGCCCGCCGCAGCGCGCGATACATCACAAGGCGGGTTGGTCCGGGATGCCCAGCCTGTCAGCGGCGGTCTTCTTGCGGCGCAGCAGCACTCGTCGGCTGCCGTCGGTGTAGAGCCGGACCCGGGTGAGCTCCCAGCCGCGGTACTCGGCCTCGATCGACAGCCGGGTGGATGCGCTGATGCGTGTCAGGTCCGGCGGGAGCCGCAGCGGTATCCACTCGTACTCGTCGCGTAGGTCTTCGGAAACAACCTTGTCCCAGCCGGGTGGCATCCGCCCACGGTGCATCGCCGTCATGGTTGTCGCCTTTTCGCGCGAGCGCTCATCGGTGCCTCACCGCCGCATCGGAGATCACCTGCACACCCGCTCCCGAGCCTGACACCACATACAGAGTGCCAGACGCTTCGTCGTAGGCCAGGGAGTTCGGCTGCTGCACGGTTCGATATCGCACCTTCTCGACGGGGATGCCGGTGGCCAGATCGTAACCAACCACGGTGTTGGTCGCCGTCTGCGACACCCAGGCCAGCTTCGATGAGCCGGCCAGCCCGTACGGTGCGTCGTGCACCGGGTAGCGCTGACGCAGGATCAGCGGGTCGGTGCCGAACACCAGCAGACCGTCGCCCCGGGTGTCGGCGACCAGCACCCGGCCTGCTGGATCGACCGCCATCGTGGTCGCCCCCTCGCCGGCCCGCAGCGCATGCTGGGCATCGGATCCGCTTGCGTCGACGGTGGTCACCGACGTCTGACCGCGATCAAGCACGACGGTCGTATTACCTTGTGTGACAAGGGCATCCACCCGAGCGAAAATTCGCAGGGAAGCACCGACGGCGGTGTCCGAGCTCAGCGTGTAGACCGCGCCGTCCGCGCTGCCGAGAACCAGCTTGCCGTCGGCGCGGCGGGCGATCGCGGTGAAGTTGGTGGCGTTTTGGCCCTCGACATCCACCCGGCTCGCGGCGCCTGCCCGAAGGTCGACCCGAAAGTAGCCGCCGCGAGTGGATACATACGCCAGACCGTCGTTGTCGCCTGCCAATGCCGTCGCCGGCCCTGGCAGCGGTACCACCTGCGGCGCTCCGGTCGGCCGCATTTTCACCACAACCGACTGGTCCTCGCCACCGGGGGCGAGCACCGCCAGCGAACCCGTCGCAGCGTCGAAAGCGGCGGCCTGAGCATTGCCGCGCAGCGGCCGCACCACACCGGCCGGCTGACCGGTGACCGGGGGAGACACCGCAGCTTGAGCGGGAACGATGGCCGGCGGGCTCTCGGCGGGATTCGACGAGCAACCCGAGATCCCAAGACAAGTTGCCAGCACAACCGCGCATGAGCAAACAAGCTGAGTTGTGCGTTTCGAGTAGGGCGGCAACGGGTAGCTCTCGGTCGTGCGAATAGTGCGGCTAACGAACAGCAAGTGTAGGCAGACCGCTCGCCGCGATTTACCCGCCGCTTGTCGCGCTGCGGCCGCGTACTACCAACCCTGCGACCTTACCGGCGTTATGGTTCGGTCATGACCCTCGCGGCAGACCGGGATTTGGGTAACCAAGAGTTTGCTATCGAGGACATTTCCACTGGTGTGCACGCCAGTGGATTTGGCCAAGCTGGGGACGGACGAACCTTTTCCTTCCACCTCGAAAAGCAGATGCTGGTCGTCGAGGTCTATCGTCCGCGGCTGACCGGGCCCGTTCCGCAGGCCGAGGATGTCGTAGCGGTCGCGACCCGCAAGCTCATCGACATCGACCTCTTCGACGAACGCAGCCTATCGGCCGCAGTGCGTGACGCCTTGGCCGCCGCGCGACCGGTGCCACGACCAAGCCGGTAGCAACAACCACGGTACGGTCGTCGTCGTGACGGACGTCCCGGCAATGTCGTGGGTGCAGGTAATCGTTCTCTCGGTATTGCAGGGGCTGACCGAATTCTTGCCCGTGTCGTCGTCCGGCCATCTGGCGATCGCCTCTCGGGTGTTCTTTGCCGATGACGCCGGCGCGTCGTTCACCGCGGTCACCCAGCTCGGCACCGAGTTCGCGGTGCTGCTGTACTTCGCCCGCGACATTGGTCGCATCCTCAAGGCGTGGTTGGGCGGTCTGTTCGTCGCGGCGCGGCGCAGCGCTGACTATCGGATGGGCTGGTACGTCATCATCGGCACGCTCCCAATTGGTGTGTTCGGGTTGCTGTTCAAGGACGAAATCCGCACGGGCGCACGCAATCTCTGGCTGATCGCGATCGCGCTGATTGCCTTCTCGGTCGTCATCGCCGCCGCCGAGTACTTCGGCAGGCAGACTCGCAATGTCGAACAGCTCACCTGGAAAGACAGCATCATCGTCGGCTTGGCGCAGTGCCTGGCGCTGGTACCGGGTGTCTCGCGGTCCGGCGCGACGATCAGCGCGGGGTTGTTTCTCGGCGTGGACCGCGCCACAGCGGCCCGCTTCGGCTTCCTGCTGGCCATTCCCGCGGTCTTCGCGTCCGGTTTGTTCTCGTTGCCCGACGCGTTCCACCCGTCCGGGGAAGGCATGAGCGCCAGCGGACCGCAGCTGCTGGTGGCGACACTGATCGCGTTCGTCATCGGGTTCGCCGCGGTGGCGTGGTTCCTGCAGTTCCTGGTCCGGCACAGCATGTATTGGTTCGTCGGCTACCGCGTGCTGCTGGGCACCGTGGTGCTGATGCTGCTGGGTACCGGGGTGGTCTCGGCGATATGACAGTCATCCTCCTGCGGCACGGCAGGTCGACGTCGAACACCGCACACACCCTGGCCGGCCGCACAGACGGCGTCGACCTCGACGACAGGGGGCGTGAACAGGCGCAGGCACTTGTCGACCGGATCGGCGCACTGCCCATCCGAGCGATCGTGCGATCCCCACTGCTGCGCTGCGGCCGCACCGTGGAACCGTTGGCCGCCGCCCTGGGCCTGGACCCGATCATCGACGAACGGATCTCCGAGGTCGATTACGGCTCCTGGACCGGCCGCAAGATCGGCGACCTGGTGAAGGAACCGCTGTGGGCGGTGGTTCAACAGCAGCCCAGTGCCGCGGTGTTCCCGGGTGGCGAGGGGCTGGCGCACGTCCAGGCCCGCGCGGTGGCGGCGGTGCGAGAGCACGACCGCCGCCTGGCCGAGCTGCACGAGGGCGATGCGCTGTGGGTGGCGTGCACGCACGGCGACGTGATCAAGGCGGTCGTCGCCGATGCGCTGGGCACCCACTTGGACAGCTTTCAACGCATCACCGCCGATCCTGCGTCGATCAGTGTGATCCGCTACACCGCGCTGCGCCCGTTCGTCATCCACGTCAACCACACCGGAGACCAACTCACCGCCGGCTTGCTGGCCAAGCCGGCCAAGGCCGACGGGCAAGCCGACAACGAGGACGGCGAGGTGCCGCCCGAAGACGCGGTGGTGGGCGGCTCGACCGAATGACGGGCCCGGCATGCAATTACGGCTGACGTGCCATTGCCGGTATTTTGGGTGATGCCATGGCCCGCGCAATTCACGTCTTCCGTACACCCGACCGCTTCGTGGCCGGGACCGTCGGGCAGCCGGGAAACCGGACCTTTTACCTGCAGGCCGTCCACGACAAGCGCGTGGTGTCGGTGGTTCTGGAGAAGCAGCAGGTCGCGGTGCTCGCCGAACGGATCGCGGCCCTGCTGCTGGAGATCAACCGCCGATTCGGCACGCCGATCCCGCCGGAGACCGATATCGAGGACCTCAGCCCGTTGGTCACGCCCGTCGACGCGGAATTCCGGGTCGGGACGATGGGTCTTGGCTGGGATTCGGAGGCGCAGACAGTGGTCGTCGAACTCCTCGCGGTCTCCGAGACCGAGTTCGACGCCTCGGTGGTGCTCGACGACGCCGAAGAGGGACCCGACGCGGTACGCGTCTTCTTGACGCCGGAATCCGCGCGCCAGTTCGCGACGCGCTCCAACCGGGTCATCTCCGCCGGTCGCCCGCCCTGCCCGTTGTGCGACGAGCCGCTGGATCCGGAGGGCCACATCTGCGTGCGCACCAACGGCTACCGGCGTGGCGCCATAGCCGGTTCCGACGATGACGCCGACACCTAACTGCGGGCCAGACTCCGATGACCTCGATGAGGTGTGCCTACGCGGCGAACTGACCGTCATCGGACGAATTCGCTCCGCGAGCAACGCCACCTTTCTGTGCGAGGCGAATCTCGGTGAGCGCCAAGCCCATTGCGTGTACAAGCCGATCGCCGGTGAAGCCCCGCTGTGGGATTTCCCGGACGGCACGCTGGCCGGCCGCGAGCTCGCCGCCTACCTGGTGTCATCGGCACTGGGTTGGAATATCGTGCCGTACACCATTATTCGCGATGGCCCAGCCGGCCGGGGCATGTTGCAGCTGTGGGTGGACCAGCCCGGTGACGAGGTCGGCGACGAGCCGGCGGCCGGGCCCGATCTCGTGGATCTGCTGCCCGCAGGGCACATCCCGCCAGGCTATCTGCCGGTGTTGCGCGCCTACGACTACGCCGGTGACGAGGTCACCCTGGTGCACGCCGACGACCTGCGACTGCGCCGGATGGCAGTTTTCGACGTGCTGATCAACAACGCCGACCGCAAGGGCGGCCACATCTTGTCCGGTGTCGACGGGCACGTGTACGGCGTCGACCACGGGGTGAGCTTGCATTCCGAGGACAAGCTGCGCACCGTGCTGTGGGGCTGGGCCGGAAAGCCGGTCGACGACGAGACGTTGGAAACGGTGGCACGCCTTCGCGACGGCCTGCGGGCCGAATTGGGCGAGCAGTTGTGCGAGCACATCACCGACCGTGAGATCGACGCGCTGCATGCCAGAACGGTTGGGTTGCTGGTCAATCCGGTGATGCCGACACCGGACCGGCGCCGACCCATCCCGTGGCCGGCGTTCTGATGGGTCTGACCGATGCGGCGCTGGCCGCCGATGTGGCCGCAGACGCAGGCAAGCTGTTGCTGGCGGTGCGCGAGGAGATGGGCTTCTTCGACCCCTACGACCTCGGTGACGCCGGGGACAAGCGGGCCAACATCCTGATCCTGGATCGGCTGAAACGGGATCGGCCCGACGACGCGGTGCTGTCCGAAGAGGCCGTCGACGACCTGTCCCGCGTAGATGCCGACAGGGTGTGGATTGTCGACCCGGTGGACGGCACCCGTGAGTTCTCCTCGCCGGGCCGCGACGACTGGGCTGTGCACATCGCGCTTTGGCAGCGCGGCGGCGGGATCACCGATGCGGCGGTCGCGCTGCCTGCGCGCGGCGAGGTCTACCGCACCGACACCGCCACCGCGCCACCGCAACGCACCGACGGGCCCATCCGTATCACCGCCAGCGCCAGCAGACCGCCTGCGGTGTTGTGGCGGCTGAGGGAGCACCTGGACATCCAGACCGTGCGCATCGGGTCGGCGGGGGCAAAGGCGATGGCCGTCGTACGCGGCGACGTCGATGCCTACATCCACGCCGGAGGCCAGTGGGAATGGGACTCAGCCGCTCCGGCCGGAGTGGTGCAGGCGGCCGGGCTGCACGCATCGCGGCTCGATGGCTCACCGCTCATCTACAACCGGCGCGACCCGTACCTGCCCGACCTGCTGATGTGTCGTGCCGAGCTGGCCGAGGTGCTGCTCGAGGGCATCTGGTCGGCGTACCGGGATCGCTGAGGGAATGGATCGGCCTCCTGCGTTGTAGCTCTGCGGTAAGCAACGCACTATCGGAGGCCGTCCTGAGCGAACACCTTAGAGTCGAGGCTATGCAATCGTGGTCGGCTCCGGAGGTCCCGGTGCTGCCGGGGCGCGGGCCGCAGCTGCGGCTCTACGACAGCGCCGACCGGCAGGTGCGTCCGGTCACGGCTGCCGAGACGGCCACCATGTACGTCTGCGGCATCACCCCGTATGACGCCACCCACCTCGGTCACGCCGCCACCTACCTGACGTTCGACCTGGTGCATCGGGTGTGGCTGGATTCCGGCCACCAGGTGCATTACGTGCAGAACATCACCGACGTCGATGACCCGCTGTTCGAGCGGGCCCAGCGCGACGGCATCGACTGGCGTGAGCTGGCCAATCGCGAGACCGACTTGTTCCGCGAAGACATGGCGGCGCTGCGGGTGCTGCCACCACACGACTATGTGGCGGCCACCGAGGCCATCGAGGAAGTGGTCGAGGTCGTCGAAAAACTGCTGGCCTCCGGCGCCGCGTACGTCGTCGACGACCCCGACTATCCGGATGTGTACTTCCGCGCCGACGCCACGCTGCAGTTCGGCTACGAGTCCGGCTACGACCGCGACACGATGCGGCGGTTGTTCGCCGAGCGCGGCGGAGACCCCGATCGCCCCGGCAAGAGCGACGAACTGGACGCGTTGATGTGGCGGGCGGAGCGCCCCGGCGAACCCAGCTGGCCGTCGCCGTTCGGCCCTGGTCGGCCCGGCTGGCATGTCGAGTGCACCGCGATCGCGCTCAGCCGCATCGGCACCGGGCTGGACGTCCAGGGCGGCGGCAGCGATCTGATCTTCCCGCACCACGAGTTCTCCGCCGCGCATGCCGAATCCGTAACGGGGGAGCGGCGATTCGCGCGGCACTACGTGCATGCCGGGATGATCGGCTGGGACGGGCACAAGATGAGCAAGAGCCGCGGCAACCTCGTCCTGGTGTCGCGGCTGCGTGCCGAGGGGGTGGAACCGGCGGCGATCCGGCTCGGCCTGCTCGCCGGTCACTATCGTGTCGACCGGTCCTGGAGCGATCAGGTGCTTGACGAGGCAACCACCCGCCTGCACCGGTGGCGCACGGCGACCGCGGGTCCGGCGGGACCCGATGCCACCGATGTGGTGGCGCGGGTGCGCCAGTACCTGGCCGACGACCTCGATACCCCGAAAGCACTTGCCGCGCTGGATGGTTGGACCACCGACGCCCTCGAGTACGGCGGTCACGATACCCAGGCGCCGCAGACTGTTGCCACCGCGATCGACGCCCTGCTCGGCATCAGCCTGTAGAACGGCCAGACCCGCCCCGTCGGTGCGTCGACCGGGGTACGTTGACCGCCATGGGTTCTGTGAGCGGAAAAGTCGCCCTGATCACAGGAGGTGCGAATGGCATCGGTGCGGAAGTAGCCCGTCGCCTGCACGCCAAGGGCGCCAAGCTGGTGCTGACCGACCTGGACGAGGTGCTGCTCAAGGAGGTGGCGACTCGACTCGGTGAGGACAAGGTTCTCACTGTCGTCGCAGACGTTCGGGACTTTGCGGCCATGCAATCAGCGGCAGAAAAGGGCATCGAGCGCTTCGGCGGTCTCGACATCGTGATGGCCAACGCAGGTATCGGTTCCTTCGGTTCGGTGTCGGAAATCGACCCTGAAGCGTTCAAGACCGTCATCGACGTCAATCTGATGGGCGTGTTCTACACCGTGCGGGCGGCGCTGCCGTCGGTCATCGAGCGCCGCGGTTACGTTCTGATCGTGTCGTCGCTCGCGGCGTTCTCGGCAGCACCAGGCATGGCCTCTTACCTCGCCTCGAAGGCCGGCGTCGAGCACTTCGCCAACGGGCTGCGGCTCGAACTCGCTCACAGGGGCGTCGACGTCGGGTCGGCGCACATGTCCTGGATCGACACACCGCTGGTTCGGGAAAACAAAGCCGACCTGGCGACGTTCCGCGAAATGATCGCGAACCTGCCAGGGCCACTGAAGAAGACCACGTCCGTCGAGAAGTGCGGCCAGATCTTCGTCAAGGGCATCGAGGGACGCAAGAGCCGTATCTATTGCCCAGGATGGGTCGGGCTGACGCGGTGGATGCGGCCCCTGATCGCCACGCCGCTCGCCGAGCGGGACATCCGCAAGTTCACCCCCAGTCTGCTGCCCAGAATGGACGCAGAGGCCGCAGCGCTCGGCCGTCACTTCAGCGCGCGCACAGAAGAGCTGGAAAAGCATTGATCCGCCGGATCGGCCTGGTATTGGCGGTTTTTGCGCTGCTCGTCGCCTGCAGCAACGACAAGCCCACGGAGGCGCCGTCGCCATCGCCGCCGGCCGGTCCCGCGGCCGTCACGCCCGACCAGGCGCGCGCGACCGCGAAAGAGGCCTACATCTATGGCTTTCCGATGGTGGACAACTACCGCGTGCTGTACTCGTACTTCGTCAACAAGGACGACCCTGAGTACAAGGGCGGCTGGAACGAGATCCACAACACCGCGCGGGTGTACACGCCCGAGGACAAGGCGATCCAGACGCCCAACTCTGATACGCCGTACTCCGCGGTGGGCGCCGACCTGCGTGCCGAGCCGCTGGTGCTCACTGTCCCGCCGATCGAACAAGACCGCTACTACTCGCTGCAGTTCGTCGACGGATACACCTACAACTTCGCATACGTCGGCAGCCGCACAACCGGAAACGGCGGTGGCAAATACCTTCTCGCAGGGCCGAACTGGAAGGGCGACAAGCCCGAGGGCATCAACGAAGTGATCCGTTCCGATACCGAGCTCGCGATGGTCCTCTACCGCACCCAGCTGTTCGGCCCATCCGACCTCGACAGCGTCAAGAAGATCCAGGCCGGCTACCAGGTGACACCGCTGTCGGTGTTTCTCAACCAGCCACCGCCCACACCGGCACCGCCGATCGACTTCGTCCCGCCCCTGACCCCGGATCAGCAGAAGACGTCGCCGCAGTTCTTCGAGATCCTCAGCTTCGCGCTGCGGTTCGCCCCCACGCTGCCCTCCGAAAAGGACCTGCGCGCCCGGTTCGCGACCATCGGTATCGGTCCTGACGGGGATTTCGACTCCGACAAGCTGAGTCCGGAGATGCGGACGGCGATCGAGGGCGGGATGGCCGACGCGTGGGCCGAGTTCAACACCCTGAAAAAGGACAAGATCGACACCGGCGAGGTGGGCTCGGCACAGTTCTTCGGCACGGCCGCGGACTTGAAGGGCAACTATCTGTACCGGATGGCGGGCGCGGTGCTGGGCATTTACGGCAACACGGCGGCGGAAGCGATCTACCCGAGCTTCTCCAACGACTCCGCCGGCGCACCGTTGACCGGGGCGAACAAGTACGCCTTCCGCTTCGCGCCCGGCCAGCTGCCGCCGGTGAACGCCTTCTGGTCGCTGACCATGTACGAGCTGCCGCAGAGCCTGCTGGTGGCCAACCCGATGAACCGTTACCTGATCAATTCACCGATGCTGCCGAGCCTGGTCGCGGACCCCGACGGCGGCTACACCTTCTACGTTCAGAACGGGTCGCCCGGTCTGGACGAGGAGTCCAACTGGTTGCCGGCACCGTCGGGACCCTTCGCGTTGGTGCTGCGGCTGTATTGGCCGAAGCCCGACGCCCTGAACGGCGTCTGGAAGGCGCCGCAGCCGGTAAAGGCCTAACTCGCCTGCAGACGCGCACACTCGCGCGGAAGCTAGCCGCGGAAGCCGGGGCCGCGGCGGCGCAAGTAGCGCTCGAACTCGGCGGCCAGCGCGTCGCCGTCGACCTTGCCGAGCGCCTCGTTCATGTCGACCTCGGCGTCGCCGCGTTCCTCGAGTGACTGCACGTACTCGGCGATCTCATCGTCCTCGGTCGTCATCTCGGTGACGGCCTGCTCCCACTCCTCGGCTGCCGACGGCAGATCGGCCAGCGGCACCTCGATGTCGAGGACATCCTCGACGCGGCGCAGCAGCGCAACCGTCGCCTTGGGGCTCGGCGGCTGCGACACGTAGTGCGGCACGGCCGCCCAGAACGTCACCGCAGGGATGCCCGCCTGCACGCAGGCGTCCTGAAACACCCCGGCGATGCCGGTCGGGCCCTCGTAGCGGGTTTCCTCGAGCCCGAATGTCTTCGCCGAGTCGGGGGAGTAGGCCGCGCCCGACACCGGCACCGGCCGGGTGTGCGGCGTGTCGGCCAGCAGCGCTCCCAGGATCACGACGGTGTGGACGTTGAGCTTGTCGGCGATGGCCAACAGCTCCGCGCAGAATGTGCGCCAGCGCATGTTGGGCTCCACACCGTGCATGAGCACGATGTCGCGGTCCGATCCGGGGGGACGGCAGTGTGAGATCCGCATCGACGGCCACACCAGCTCCCGGGTGACGCCGTCGACCTGCCGGATCACCGGCCTGTTCACCTGATAGTCGTAGTAGGCCTCGTCGTCTATCTCCACGATCGGTTCGGCTTCCCAGATCGCGTCCAGGTGTTCCAGCGCGTCGCTGGCCGCGTCACCGGCGTCGTTCCAGCCTTCGAAGGCCGCGACGACGATCGTGTCGTTGAGTTTGGGCATGTCCGGATCGGCTGGCGATGAGCCGCTTGCGCGAAGAGCATCTGGCCGGGGCCCGCTCGCATCCGACGGGGTCACTACGCCAGCGTAAGCCTTGTGCGGCGGCTATGAGCGGCATCGCCACGCGACTCGGTTTGCATAGGCGGACTACCCTGTCGATGTGACTGTTGTGAACGATCGCGCGTACGACACCGATTTGCTGGACACCTTGTCGCAGCGAGTCATGGTGGGTGACGGCGCCATGGGCACTCAGCTTCAGGCGGCCGATCTGACGCTCGACGACTTCAACAACCTCGAGGGCTGCAACGAGATCCTCAATGAGACTCGGCCGGATGTCATCGAGACCATCCATCGCAATTACTTCGAGGCCGGCGCCGACGCGGTGGAGACCAACACGTTCGGCTGCAACCTGAGCAACCTCGGCGATTACGACATCGCCGACATGATCCGTGACCTGTCGCAGAAGGGCACTGCCATCGCGCGCCGCGTCGCCGATGAGATGAGCACGCCGGACCGCAGGCGATATGTGCTCGGCTCGATGGGCCCGGGCACCAAGCTGCCCACGCTGGGCCACACCGAGTACGCGGTGATCCGCGATGCGTATCTGGAGGCTGCGCTCGGCATGTTGGAGAGCGGCGCCGACGCCATCCTCGTCGAGACCTGCCAAGACCTGCTGCAGCTCAAGGCAGCGGTGCTGGGATCACGCCGGGCGATGGCCCAATTCGGCCGTCACATCCCGATCATCGCCCACGTCACGGTGGAAACTACCGGCACCATGCTGCTGGGCAGCGAGATCGGCGCGGCGCTGACTGCCGTCGAACCGCTCGGCATCGACATGATCGGCCTGAACTGCGCGACCGGGCCCGCCGAGATGAGCGAGCACCTGCGCTACCTATCGCAGCATGCCCGCACGCCGGTTTCGGTGATGCCCAACGCCGGTTTGCCCGTGCTGGGTGCCAACGGCGCCGAATATCCCTTGCAGCCCGACGAACTCGCCGAGGCGCTGTCGGGCTTCGTCACCGAATACGGGCTCTCTCTGGTGGGCGGCTGCTGCGGCACGACGCCCGAGCACATCCGCAAGGTCGCCGACGCGGTCGGCGCTTTGCGGCGCGCGCCGATCGTCACGTCACCTACGAGCCCGCAGTGGCGTCGCTGTACTCGTCGATGCCGTTCCACCAGGACGCGTCGATTCTGATGATCGGTGAGCGGACGAATGCCAACGGTTCCAAGGCGTTCCGCGAAGCGATGATCGCTGAGGACTGGCAGCGCTGCCTCGATATCGCCAAGGATCAGACTCGCGACGGCGCCCACCTGCTCGACCTGTGCGTGGACTACGTCGGCCGTGACGGCGTGGCCGACATGAACGCGCTGGCGAGCCGGCTGGCGACGTCGTCGACGCTGCCGATCATGCTGGACTCCACCGAAACCCCGGTGCTGAAGGCGGGTTTGGAACACCTCGGTGGCCGGTGCGCGGTCAACTCGGTGAACTACGAGGACGGGGACGGCCCCGAGTCACGCTTCCACAAGACGATGGAACTGGTTGCCGAACACGGCGCGGCCGTGGTGGCGCTGACCATCGACGAGGAGGGCCAGGCCCGCACCGCCGAGAAGAAGGTCGAGATCGCCGAGCGGCTGATCGCCGACATCACCGGCAACTGGGGCGTCGACGAGTCGTCCATCCTGATCGACACCCTGACCTTTACCATCTGCACCGGCCAGGAGGAGTCCCGTAAGGACGGCGTCGAGACCATCGAGGCCATCCGGCTGCTCAAGAGCAAGCACCCGGATGTGCAGACCACACTTGGGCTTTCGAATATCTCGTTCGGCCTCAACCCCGCAGCGCGCCAGGTACTCAACTCGGTGTTCCTGCACGAGTGCCAGGAGGCGGGGCTGGCCTCGGCCATCGTGCATGCGAGCAAGATCCTGCCGATGAACCGGATCGACGAGAAGCAGCGCGAAGTGGCTCTGGATCTCGTCTATGACCGTCGCCGCGAGGGTTACGACCCATTGCAGGAACTCATGAGCATGTTCGAGGGCGTGTCGGCGGCCTCGTCGAAGGAGTCCCGCGCCGCGGAGTTGGCCAAACTGCCGCTGCTGGAACGGCTCGCGCAACGCATCGTCGACGGCGAACGCAACGGTCTGGACGCCGACCTCGACGAGGCGATGACCCAGAAGCCGCCGCTGGCCATCATCAACGAGAACCTGCTGGCCGGCATGAAGACCGTCGGTGAGCTGTTCGGCTCCGGGCAGATGCAGCTGCCGTTCGTGCTGCAGTCCGCCGAGGTGATGAAAGCCGCTGTGGCGTACCTGGAACCGCACATGGAGAAGTCCGATGATCCAGACGGATCGAGTGGGAAAGGACGAATTGTCCTCGCCACCGTGAAGGGCGACGTGCACGACATCGGCAAGAACCTCGTCGACATCATCCTGACCAACAACGGCTACGAGGTGGTCAACATCGGCATCAAGCAGCCGATCAACACCATCCTCGAAGTGGCCGAGGACAAGAGCGCCGATGTGGTGGGCATGTCCGGGCTGCTGGTGAAGTCGACGGTGGTGATGAAGGAGAACCTCGAGGAGATGAACGCCCGCGGGGTCGCCGCCAAGTTCCCGGTGCTGCTCGGCGGCGCCGCGCTGACCCGTAGCTACGTGGAGAACGATCTCGCCGAGGTCTACAAGGGTGACGTGCACTATGCGCGCGACGCGTTCGAGGGACTGCGCCTGATGGACACCATCATGAGTGCCAAGCGCGGCGAGGCGCCCGACACCGACAGCCCGGAAGCGGTCGCCGCGCGCGAGAAGGAGGCGGAGCGCAAGGCCCGCCATGAACGGTCGAAACGCATTGCGGCCGAACGCAAAGCAAAGGAAACCCCGGTCGAGGTGCCGGAGCGCTCCGAAGTCGCCGCCGACGTGGACGTGCCCGTCCCTCCGTTCTGGGGTACCCGGGTGGTCAAGGGCGTCGCGGTGGCCGACTACACCGGCCTGCTCGACGAGCGGGCGCTGTTCCTCGGCCAGTGGGGGCTGCGCGGCGTGCGCGGTGGCGACGGACCCTCGTACGAGGAGCTGGTGGAGACCGAAGGGCGGCCGCGGCTACGGTACTGGCTGGACCGGCTCGCGACCGATGGCATCCTCGCCAACGCCGCCGTGGTGTACGGCTACTTTCCTGCGGTGTCGGAGGGCGACGACGTCGTCGTCCTCACCGGGCCGACGGGATTGTCGGGTCGCTCAACGACTTTCGCTCCTGACGATGCGACGGAACGGTTCCGGTTCACCTTCCCGCGTCAGCAGCGAGACCGGTTCCTGTGCATCGCCGACTTCATCCGATCGCGTGAGCTGGCCACTCAACGTGGCCAGGTGGATGTGCTGCCGTTCCAGTTGGTGACGATGGGACAGCCCATCGCGGACTTCGCCAACGAGTTGTTCGCCTCGGACTCCTACCGCGACTACCTCGAAGTGCACGGCATCGGTGTGCAGCTGACCGAGGCATTGGCCGAGTACTGGCACAAGCGGGTTCGCGAGGAACTGAAGTTCGGTGACCACGTGATGGCAGCCGAGGACCCAGACTCCGTCGAGGACTACTTCAAGCTCGGCTACCGCGGTGCCCGGTTCTCGTTCGGTTACGGCGCATGCCCGAACCTCGACGACCGCGCCAAGATGGTGGAGCTCTTGGATCCGGGTCGCATCGGCGTCACGCTGTCCGAGGAGCTACAGCTGCACCCGGAGCAGTCCACCGACGCGTTCGTGCTGCACCATCCCGAAGCCAAGTACTTCAACACCTGATCAGCGGAACAGCTCGGCGTTGCGTGCCGCCCAATGCGCCACCGATTCGGCCGGGCTGCCGGTGAGCTCGGCGACCACCTGATTGACCTGCTGAGGCGCGTCGACGCCGTCGGCCATCAAGTCGAGATACCAACCGACTTCGTCGCCCATCATCGTCCGCAGCGCCTCCTCGGCCTCCGCGCGGCTGCACTGCTCGAAGGTCACGCCGACGCCGATGCCGACGCCGATCTGCTCGGCGATCTGCGCACGGGTCAGCGCCTGGGGCCCGGTGAGCTCGTAGGACTGGCCGTAGTGCGTCGATTCGGACTTGACCAACAACGTGGCGGCCACCCGGGCGATGTCGTCCATGGAGATCGGCGCCTCGACCACGTCCGGGTACGGCTCGCGGACCGTGCGCGTCGCCTTGATGGGTTCCGACCAGATCGCGAAGTTCTCCAGAAACTCGCCGGGCCCGAGCTGGGTGTTGACCAGACCGGACGCGGCGATGGTGTCGGTGTGCTCCTGCCAGTGCGCGCCGCCCGAGAGCGCCACGACGTACCTGACCCCCGCCTTCTTGACCAGCTCGAGCGTGGCCCCCAGCGTCTCCGGGAGCGGCGCCAGGTACATCCGTTCAACGCCGGCCAGAGCCGCGGGCAGCGATTCGGGGTCGCCCAGGTAACCGGTGATAGCGCTCACGCCATCGGGCAGCTTCGCCCTGGCGGGGTTCTTGGTCAGCGCGCGGATGTCGTTGGCGCCCAGGTCGATCAGGTGATCAACGACGCGTCGGCCGATGTTTCCAGTGGCTCCGGTCACGAGAATGGTCATAATTTTCACCGTACGTGGCACCCATGACACAATTGCTGTCATGCAAGCGGTGCTCTTCGACATGGATGGCACCATCGTCGATTCCGAAAAGCTCTGGGACATCTCGCTGGCCGCGCTCTACACCGAGCTCGGGGGGCGGCTGACGCCGGAGGTTCGGGCGTCGATGGTGGGCGGCTCTGCGGAGGACACCATCCGCACCGTCTACACCGACCTGGGCCTGGATCTCGATCCGGTCGCGATGGCAGCGTCCGACCGCTGGCTACATGATTACACCGCGGAGCTGTTCGACGGTGGGCTGCCGTGGTGTGACGGTTCGCAACAACTGCTGGAAGCGCTTGCCGCCGAAGGTACTCCGATGGCGCTGGTTACCAACACGCAGCGGGCACTGACCGACCGTGCATTGAACAGCATTGGGCGCGATTACTTTTCGGTCACCGTATGCGGTGACGAGGTACCGCATGGCAAACCCGCGCCCGACGCTTACGAGCGCGCGGCCGCATTGTTGGAGTTACCGCCGTCGGCGTGCCTGGCGGTCGAGGACTCCGTCACCGGCACGGCCGCCGCCGAAGGCGCGGGGTGTCCGGTGTTGGTGGTGCCCAACGACGTAGCAGTGCCCCGCGGCCCGCGGCGGCGCCACATTTCTTCGCTGGCCGAGGTGGTTGTCACAGATCTGCGACGATTCCATGCCGAACTCAGTACTCAGTTCGGAGAACGCACCGCCTGACGACGGCCTAAGTGATTGAATGTGACTTCCATCACGCAACGCTGCGGAAGGTTGTCACATGACTCACGGACCGGCTGGTGATTCCGCATCGGGTGTGGAGTACGAAGAAACCGAACATGCCGGCCGCGTGGTCCGGATCGCGTCGGTAGCGGCCCTCGGCGGCTTGCTGTTCGGCTATGACAGCGCGGTGATCAACGGCGCGGTCTCGGCGATCGAGGACGAGTTCGGCGTCGGCGGTTTCAAGCTTGGCTTCGCGGTAGCGTCGGCGTTGCTCGGCGCGGCCGCCGGCGCGCTAACGGCAGGCAGGCTCGCCGACAGGATCGGCCGGCTGGCTGTGATGAAGATCGCGGCGCTGCTGTTCTTGATCAGCGCGATCGGCGCAGGCCTTTCCTACAACTTCGTTGGCACCAACGACGACCATTACCTTGGACTGCCGAGCGGCGTCTGGATGCTGGTGGTCTTCCGGATCGTCGGCGGCATCGGCGTCGGCGTCGCCTCCGTCATCGCGCCGATGTACATCGCGGAAACGTCGCCGCCACGCATCCGCGGGCGGCTCGGCTCGCTGCAACAGTTGGCCATCGTGACGGGCATCTTCCTGTCGCTGGCGATCGACTACCTGCTGGCGGCGCTGGCCGGTAGTTCCGGCGATGTGTTGTGGCTGGGGCTGGAGGCCTGGCGCTGGATGTTCCTGATGATGGCGGTGCCGGCGATCGTCTACGGGGTGCTGGCCTACACCATTCCGGAATCGCCGCGCTACCTCGTCGCGAAGTACCGCATTCCGGAGGCCCGCAGGGTTCTGTCGGTGCTGCTCGGCGAGAAGAGCCTCGAGCTGACGATCAGCAGGATTCAGGAATCGCTGAAAGCCGAGAAGCCCCCATCGTGGCGCGACTTGCGCAAGCCGACCGGTGGCATCTACGGAATCGTGTGGGTGGGATTGGGACTTTCCGTGTTCCAGCAGTTCGTCGGCATCAACGTGATCTTCTACTACTCCAACATCCTCTGGGAGGCCGTGGGATTCGGCGAAAGCGCGGCGTTCGTCATCACGGTCATCACGTCGGTCACCAACATCGCGACCACGCTGATCGCGATCGCGCTGGTGGACAAGGTAGGCCGTAAACCGCTGCTGCTGGTCGGCTCGATCGGGATGGCGGTCACGCTGGCCACGATGGCGATCATCTTCGGCCTCGTGGCAGAACTCCAACCCAACGACGAAGGTGAGCTGGTGCCAATCCTCCCGGGCGCCTCCGGTCCGATCGCCCTGATTGCCGCCAATCTCTTCGTGGTTTCGTTCGGCATGTCGTGGGGGCCGATGGTCTGGGTGCTGCTCGGCGAGATGTTCCCGAACCGCATCCGGGGGGCCGCCCTAGGCCTTGCCGCGGCCGGTCAGTGGGTGGCCAACTGGTTGATCACCGTGACCTTCCCGGGTTTGCGCGACCACCTGGGCGGCGCCTACGGCTTCTACGCGATATGCGCGTTCTTGTCGTTCCTGTTCGTCTGGAAGTGGGTCGACGAAACCAAGGGCAAACACCTGGAAGACATGCACCGCGAGGCTCACGAGACCAAGGCCGAGGCCGGCTCGCCGTAACCCGCGTGACCCGGGCGGCCCACGCGTGAAACAATCGCGTGCCGTGAAGACCTTCGACGCGCTGTTCGCCGAGCTCAGCGACAAAGCGCGCACCCGGCCGGACGGTAGCGGCACCGTTGCCGCGCTGGATGGCGGCGTGCACGGGCTGGGTAAGAAGATCCTCGAGGAGGCCGGCGAAGTGTGGCTGGCCGCCGAACACGAAGGCGACGACGACCTGGCCGAGGAGATCAGCCAGTTGCTGTACTGGACGCAGGTGCTGATGATTTCCCGCGGACTGACCCTCGACGACGTCTACGCGAAGTTATGAACGGAAATCTCAGGGTCGCCGTGCCCAACAAGGGCACGCTCTCCGAACCGGCCGCCGAAATCCTCTCGGAGGCCGGGTACCGGCGGCGCACCGATCTCAAGGACCTGACCGTCATCGACCCGGTCAACAACGTCGAATTCTTCTTCCTGCGGCCTAAGGACATCGCGATCTACGTCGGGTCGGGACAGCTCGACTTGGGCATCACCGGCCGCGATCTCGCCCAGGAATCCGACGCGCCGGTCCGTGAGCGGCTCGCTCTGGGGTTCGGGTCGTCGACCCTCCGCTACGCCGCCCCTGCGGGACGTCAATGGCGTGTCGAGGATCTCGCGGGCAAGCGAATCGCCACCTCGTTCCCCCATCTGGTGCGAAAAGACTTGGCTGCGCGCGGGATTGACGCGACGGTCATCCGACTCGATGGCGCCGTGGAGATTTCGGTGCAACTCGGGGTGGCCGATGCGATTGCCGACGTGGTGGGCTCGGGCCGCACGCTCGGCCTCCATGACCTCGTGGCTTTCGGCGAACCGCTTTGTGACTCGGAGGCCGTGCTCATCGAAAGCGAAAACCCCGCCACAGAAAACTCAGACGCCCGCGACCAGCTGGCGGCGCGGGTTCAGGGCGTGGTGTTCGGCCAGCAGTATCTGATGCTGGACTACGATTGCCCGCGCACCGTGCTCGACGCGGCGACGGCCGTTACGCCGGGACTCGAGTCGCCCACGATTGCCCCGCTCGCCGATCCGGCGTGGGTGGCAGTGCGCGCGCTGGTACCGCGCCGAGATGTCAACGCCATCATGGACGAAATCGCGGCGATCGGTGCGAAGGCAATCCTGGCCTCCGACATCCGGTTCTGCCGCTTCTGATACCGCGCTTCGCCACGCACTGCGTGTTAGCGTCCGGGTGTCGTTTCCACCGGTCCGGAGGTTCGCATGACACACGTCCTCGTCCTGCTGCTCGCAGTGCTGATCGGCGTGATCGCCGGCCTGCGGGCACTGACAGCTCCTGCGGTAGTCGCCTGGGGTGCGTTTCTTGGCTGGATCGACGTCACCGACAAGTGGTCTGAGTGGGTGGCGCACCCGATCACCGTCACCATCCTGACGATTTTCCTCTTGGTCGAACTGATCACCGACCAGCTTCCTAATACGCCGAGCCGCAAGACCACACCGCAATTCGCGACCCGCCTCATCATGGGTGCCTTCGCGGGCGCGGTCATCGGCAGCGCCTTCTTCCATACCTTCAGTGCCATCGGCGCCGGCATGATTGGCGCCGTTCTGGGTACGCTAGGCGGCGCCGAGGCCCGTCAGCGCCTGGTAGCCCGAAACGGCGGGAAGGACCGGCCGATCGCCATCGGAGAAGACGTGGTGGCCGTCGGTGGCGGATTCCTCGTCGCGTTCCTCGTCAGCCTCGTCTGAACGGCGCACGGTGGCAGAGAAATTCGACGCGATCATCGTCGGCGCCGGCCAGGCCGGGCCGCCGCTTGCAGGCAGGCTGACGCGGGCGGGCCAGAAGGTCGCGGTGATCGAACGCAAGCTGGTCGGCGGCACCTGCGTCAACTACGGCTGTATCCCGACCAAGACGCTGGTGGCTAGCGCGCATGCGGCACAAACCGCCCGGCGTGGCGCCGAATACGGCGTGGGCACAGGTGAAATCACCGTCGACATGGCCAAGGTGAAGACGCGGAAAGACAAGATCGTGCTCGGCGACCGCAGTGGTGTCGAGTCGTGGTTGGAAGGCATGGACGGGTGCACGTTCATCCGCGGCCACGCCCGCTTTGAGGACGCGCACACGATCAGCGTCGACGGGCGGGTGCTGGAGGCCGACAAGATCTTCCTCAACGTCGGTGGCCGTGCGGTGGCTCCCGATATGCCGGGATTGTCCGAAATCGACTACATGACCAACGTCGGCATCCTCGAACTCGACACGGTGCCGGAACATCTGGTGATCATCGGAGGCAGCTACATCGCCCTTGAGTTCGCGCAGATGTACCGTCGGTTCGGCGCGCGCGTCACGGTGATCGAAAAGGGTCCGCGGCTGACATCGCGGGAGGACGAGGACGTCTCGGCAACCATCAAGGAGATCCTGGAAGGCGAAGGCATCGCAGTGGTGGTCGATGCTAACGCGATTCAATTCACCAAGCGCGACAACGGGTTCGATGTGCTGCCGAGGGACGGTGCCGAGCCGATCACGGGCACAGACTTACTCGTGGCGGTGGGACGTCAGCCCAACACAGATGATCTCGGCCTGGGCAAGGCGGGCGTGCACACCGATGACCGCGGCTATATCGTCGTCGACGACCAGCTGCGCACCAACGTCGACCATATCTGGGCGATGGGCGACTGCAACGGACGCGGCGCGTTCACCCACACCTCCTACAACGACTTCGAGATCGTCGCCGCCAACCTGCTTGACGGCATTCCGCGCCGTGTCAGCGACCGCATCACCACCTACGCGCTCTACATCGACCCGCCGCTGGGTCGCGCCGGAATGACGGTCGACCAGGTGCGGAAATCCGGCCGCAAAGCATTGGTGGGCAAGCGGCCCATGACACGGGTCGGGCGCGCCGTCGAAAAAGGGGAGACCCAGGGTTTCATGAAGGTCGTCGTGGACGCCGAGACGGACGAGATTCTTGGTGCGGCGATACTCGGGGTCGGCGGCGACGAAGTCATCCACGCGATCCTCGATGTCATGTCGGCGAAGGCGCCGTGCATCACGCTGTCGCGCACCATGCACATCCATCCGACCGTCAGCGAGCTGGTGCCGACCCTCCTGCAGGAGATGAAGCCGCTGGAGTAGCAGCTCGACCGACGTTGAGCTGCCGCGTCACCAGCGCGACGCGCCACCCGAGATGGCGGCACGTCTGCACGTCGGACGGGTGCACCTGGTCCGCATTGGCGTCAACGTCGGTCTGTGCTCCCGCGCCCAGCCAGAATCCGAGTCGATTGAGGTCGTTCTCGCTTCCCGTCGAGCTGTTCCAGCCGGCGCCCAAACCCAGGTTCACCCAATGCATGTGGTGTTGGGCAGCGAACACTGCCAGCGACACCAGTGTCTGCACCTTGTCGCCGCTCTTGGCGCCGGAATTGGTGAACCCGGCCGCGACCTTGTCGCACCAGGAACCGTTAACTAGGTGAAGAGTAACCGCTGTGGTGGTGTCCGTAT
This sequence comes from uncultured Actinomycetota bacterium, assembly GCA_963715885.1. GTDB lineage: Bacteria > Actinomycetota > Actinomycetes > Mycobacteriales > Mycobacteriaceae > Mycobacterium. The sequence continues at coordinate 30,379 of CAVQSK010000038.1, read as the reverse complement.
CGAATCTGGCCGCGAGTCGCTGATCTCGTCGGGCGGGGCGGCGATGCTTGTGCAGGCCGCCGCGGTGAGCGGCTTGGCCGGCGAGCTTTCCCGCGCGTTGAGTCCGTGGCGGATGGCGCGGTCGCTGCACGATCCCGGCAAAACGGCGCTGGATCTGGTGGTCGCCATCGCACTGGGAGGTGACTGTCTGGCCGATGCAGCTGTGGTGCGTGCTCAGCCGGAGGTATTCGGCACGGTGGCCTCCGACCCCACGATCAGCCGGCTCATCGACGCCCTGGGCGATGACTCGGCCGCCGCGATTGCGGCGATCCGTGGGGCGCGTGCCGCGGCGCGGTCCACGGTCTGGGACCGTCGCTCGCCGGTTCTGACCACCGGTCCGGTGGTGGTCGATCTGGATGCCACACTGGTCGGCGCGCACTCGGAGAAGGAAGGTGCGACCCCGAACTTCAAGCGGGGCTTCGGGTTCCACCCCATGTTTGCCTTCGTTGACCACGGCGCCGGCGGCACTGGAGAGCCCTTGGCGGGCATGCTGCGTCCCGGGCGGGCCAACGCCAACACCGCCGCCGACCAGATCGCGGTGCTTGACGCCGCACTGGCCCAGCTGCCCGAAGGGCTGCGGTCTCGGGTGCTGGTACGCGGTGACTCTGGCGCGGGTGTGCAGCCGTTGCTCTGGCATATCACCGGCCTGGGGTTGGCCTACTCGGTGGGATTCTCGGCGCGCCAACCCGTCCAGGACGCATTGGCAGCGCTGCCCAAGCAAGCCTGGCGGGCCGCTCTGGATCCCGACGGACGGCCCCGTGAGGGCGCCCAAGTCGCCGAGCTGACCCGGTGGATGCCGGCGACCTTGACCGGGTGGCCGCCCGGGATGCGCATCATCGCCCGCCGCGAACGCCCTCATCCCGGCGCCCAGTTGCACATCACCGATGATGACCGCTGGCGCATCACGGTATTTGCCACCAGCACCACCGGGGCACCGTCGTCCGGTCTGTTCGGCGAACGTCTGGAAGCCGGCCGAGGTGTTTCCCATATACGTAGCGCAGCCGAACACGATGCCGTCCGCACCGTCGAGGACATCCCAGTCCGCCTCGGCCATGCGGTCGACGGCGATTACGCGCACGTCGGCGCCGGCTTCCCGGGCACCAGCCGCGACGGCGTCTGCCAGCACCGCGGTGTGCCCGAACCCTGAGTGGTAGGCGATGGCAAGGGTCGGCGCAGCGACGTGAGAACCGTTGTATGACATGTTAATTCGCCTCGATCGGGAAAGCATTGATTTCTTGACGACGCGTAGTCCAGTCCGGCAACTCGTCGCCGGCGAGATAGGCCTCCAACCGATCCAGGAAAGCATGGGTGCCGCCGCGGAACCCTCCCGCATTGCGCACACTGAGACCGCGGTGGGTAAAGCGAAGCAGGGTGCCGTCACCGTCGGCGGTCAGTTCGTAGCGCACCACGCCGTCCTCGACGATCGGCTGCTTCCATTCGTGTTCGAGGACATTGGGTGGATCCCACACCAGGATGCGGCCCGTCATCCGTTTGCGGTCTGGTGGCAGTGGTGGACCGGTCGCGACCATGTCGATCAGGCCGCCTTCACGCCGCTCGATGGTTGTCTCGCCGAACCACTGCTCGCGTTCGTCCGGATCGGTGATCGCCGACCAAACGACCTCGATCGGAAAGGGCAGGCGGCGTTCGAAATTCAGCACCGCGCGGTCACCATCGACCATTAGCCGACCGGTACGTTCACTCATCGCGACTCCTTGTCTTGCGTTCCAGGTGCCGCTCGAGGGCGTCGAGGTGATCGGCCCAGTAACGGCGGTAGCGGTTGATCCATTCATCGATCTCGACGAGGCCGTCGGCACGCAGCGCGTAGATCCGGCGCTGCGCATCGGGGCGGACCTCGACGAGCCCAACCTCGCGCAGCACCCGGAGATGCCGTGACACCGTCGGTTGGGTCAGCCCGGGCAGGGTAGCCACTAGTTCACCGGCTGTGCGTTCACCGTCGATCAGCGCGTCGAGCAGTGCGCGTCGGCTCGGTTCGGCGACCGCTTCGAAGACGTCCATGGGACTAGTATTGCAGAATATCTATATAGACACAAGCGGATATAGCGCCCCTCAGGGTGCGGAGCAGCCCCGCTGCCCGCCCAGGTGACGTCCGGGCCAGCGCCCTGGCTAGGTTGAACTGAAAGAGGACCTCATCGGTCACCGCCTGCGCTGAACCAGCAGGGTCTGCGCCGAAGTTCCGATAAACCCCTGGCGGTCAAAGATATCCGCGGTGGTCACGCCGATACCGTCCGGGCCGATCGACCCCCGTGCGCGAAGCGCGAAGTCCTTGCCGATCGGCAGTCGATGCAAATGCACGACGGTGTCGGTATTCATGAAGACAAACTGTTCGGGATCCAGTGCTGCCCCGGCGCCGTTGGCTGAATCGACCACCATCGCCAGGCGTTGCAGATCCGTCATCGCCTCCGAATCCACAAGGTGCACAAGCGGGCTGAGCCAGACCACGTTCGACGTGCCATCGTTGGCTTGCTGCCTGCGCCAGCTCACCGTCTCGAGGTAGCCCCTTGCGCCTTCCCAGCTGTGCGGCACCGGAGCCGATTCACCTTCAACTAGCGGTGGATAACGATCGGTCGCCGCATCGGCGGTGTCACTGGTCGCCAGCAGCCACGCGGTGACCCGGGCCACCGCGCGGTGGCTGCCGTCCGGACGAGGCGCCGACATCTCGGCAGCCATCATGGATATCCGGGCACCCGGGCGTTCCACCCAGGCGCGAACCCGCACCGGCGCAACGGGTATCGCGCCCAGGATGTCCAGGGTCAACCGGCCGACACGCATTCCGGAATCGCCGGTGAGTTCCTCGATGTGCTTGGTCATCAGCGCGAGCGGCGGTGAGCCGTGCTGAATTTCGGGGTTCCAGTTGCTGCCGGTGCCATCGGTGGAATCGAATACTTGAAATTCACCGTCGGACGGCAGCCGACGGTAGTGGCAGTCGATCACGCAGCCGGCTCCGAGGAACGCAGCACGGTGTCGGCTTCGGAGGCAGAGCCCTCGTCGGGAATCTCCGGCCAGCCCGGGTAGGGAGGCGGCGTACCACCGAACACCGGGCAGCGGGAGTGATGGGCGCACCAGTCACACAGCGGCGACGGATGCGGCCGGAAATCGCCTGTCGCTCCGGCGGATTGGATGGCACGCCAAATCGCCATCAACGTCTTCTCGAACCGCAGCAGCTCGTTGAGATCGGGGGAGTAGTCCAGCACCTGACCGTCGGCCAGATAGAGGAGCCGCAACCGGGTGGGCAGCACGCCCCGCGACCGCAGCAGGGCGACCGCATAGAACTTCATCTGGAACATGGCCTTGAACTCGGCCAGCGCCCGCGCCTCGGGCGGTGCCTTGCCGGTCTTGTAGTCGACGACCCGCAGCTCGCCCGTGGGTGCGACGTCGATGCGGTCGACGAACCCGCGCAGAAGTGTGCCGTCCTCGAGTTCGACCTCGACGCGCTGTTCGCAGCACTGCGGGTCGAACCGCGTCGGGTCCTCCAGCCGGTAGTAGCCGGACAGCAGGGCGCGGGCTTCGTCCAGCAGTTCGGCCCGTAGCGCGGGTTCGATGTCGTCGGCCAGGTCGGGCTGCGCGGCGACCACTCGCTCCCAGGCCGGCTCGACGAGCGTCATCGCGGTGTCGCGGCCGCGCTCGGCGGCGGGCAGGGCGTAGAGCTGCTCCAACGCTGTGTGTACAACGGATCCCCGAACCTGTGCAGTCGACGACGGCTCCGGCAGCCGGTCGATCGCGCGGAACCGGTACAGCAGCGGGCACTGCTTGAAATCGCTGGCCCGTGACGGCGACAGCGCCGGCCGACGTACCGGGGCCGGTTCGTCGCTCATAAAGGCAGCGTAGGTCGACCCGCTGACAACCCCGCGCACCCGACCCGGCGCGTCTGCTGGCAGGCTGATGGGCTGTGTCAGGGAAAGCACCGACCGGTCCGTTCGCCGTCGGTGATCGCGTGCAACTCACCGACGCCAAGGGCCGGCACTACACGATGATCTTGGCGCCCGGTGGTGAGTTCCACACCCATCGTGGCGTGATCGCGCTCGACACCGTAATCGGGCTGTCGGAGGGCAGCATCGTCAAGTCCACCTGCGGCGACCAGTTCCTGGTGCTGCGGCCGCTGCTGGTGGACTACGTGATGTCGATGCCCCGCGGTGCACAGGTCGTCTACCCCAAAGACGCCGCCCAGATCGTGCACGAAGGCGACATCTTCGGCGGTGCGCGAGTGCTGGAGGCCGGTGCCGGCTCCGGGGCGCTGACGTGTTCACTGCTGCGCGCTGTCGGGCCCGACGGTTGGGTGACGTCGTATGAGGTGCGCGACGACCACGCCGAGTACGCTGCGCGCAACGTCGAGACGTTCTTCGGGGAGCGCCCTGCCAACTGGGAGCTGGTAACCGCGGACGTCGCCGCCTACGCGGGGCCGGAAGTGGATCGGGTGGTGCTCGACATGTTGGCGCCGTGGGAAGTGCTGGACGCGATCGCCGGCGCACTGGTGGCCGGCGGAGTCCTGATGATCTACGTCGCCACCGTCACCCAACTGTCACGGACCGTCGAGGCGCTGCGTACCCAACAGTGCTGGACCGAGCCGCGGGCATGGGAGAGCATGCAGCGGGCCTGGCATGTCGTCGGCCTGGCGGTGCGCCCACAACACACGATGCGGGGCCACACGGCGTTTCTGATCAGCGTGCGCAAATTGGCGCCCGGCGCAGTCGCGCCCATGCCGCTACGCCGCAAGCGGCAACTCGGCGGCAGCGTTTAGTCGTCGGTGCTGCGCCGAAGTCCGCGGCGCACGGACAACAACTCCATCTCCGGTCGCGACGCCACCATTCGTTCCGCGGCGTCGAGCACTTCGACGATGTGCCCGCGATCCGCGGACACGACGGCCAGCCCGACATTGGAGCGGCGGTGTAACTCGTGCGAGCCGGTCTCGGCGGCGGATGCCGCGAATCGGCGCTGCAGTTCGGCGATTACGGGGCGGATGGCGGATCGCTTCTGCTTGAGCGAACGCACGTCGCCGAGCAGCAAGTCGAATTCCAACCAACCGATCCACATGTCGGTGCGCTCAGGGGCTCGGAGTGGCCGTCGGCTCCTGGCCCAGCTGCAGCAGCATGTCGGCGGTCTGCCGGGTCAACTGCCAGGAGCCGTTGGTCGGGCTGAACTCCATCGGGAACGTGAAGTCGCGACCGGCCTGCCGGTTGGCGGGCTTAATGACGACGTTGGCGACCACGTTGCCCTGATGGGATTGGGACCACGTGAGATCGGTGGCCTCGAAGCTCAACGGCATGAACCCGCCGTCGCGCAGGGCGCGGCCGAACCGGTCCAACGCCGCGGCGTCGTCGGCCGTGGCGTATTCGACGAGGCCGACCTTCTCCGAGCCGGCGATGTTGGGGTCGGCAAGCCGGGCCATCACGTCGGTCAGCGCAGTGGGTGGCGGCAGTGGATCCGCGGCCGGCGACGGCGCAACCGGCGCCGTTGGGGGCATGGTGAGCGGGGGTGTCTCAACCGCCGCGGGCTGGCTGGGCTTGTCGTGACCGCCACATCCGCTAAGCCCGAGCGCCGCCGCGATTGCGACGGCGCTCAGGATTGTGGCGCGAATGGTGCGGCGCACCGGACGGATCAGCCGACTGACGACAGCAACGACAAGGCCGACCCCTTCGCAAGCTGCCAATTGCCGGTGCCCGGGTCCTGGACGAACTGGACATTCTCGGTCCTGCTCGTGCCGGTGGCCGCAGTAGCGGTCACGTTCGCGGTAGCTGTATTGCCAACCTGGTCGATGGCCTCGACGCGGAACGATAGCGGGAACTTGCCCTCCGCGGCCGCATCGTTGTAGGCCTTGTCGGCGGTGATGCCCTCGAACCGGCCCGTCCCGCCTTGGATGAATGCGGTCTTGTTGCCGTTGGGGCCGAACGAGCCGGGCCCGGCGAGTGTAGCGAGGGTCGTCAGCAGTGCGTCCTGCAAGTCTGGGGCCGGCGCTTGCGGCAGTGGGATGTCGAACACGACGGGCTGCACGGTCGGTGCGGCAGAAATCGTGCCGGATGCAATGGAAGTCACACCTGCTGCCGCTCCGCCTATTAGTGCGGCTGCCGCCACGCCGGTAACGAGGCTTTTCAGGGTCACGGTTGTCCTTTCGATCGGCCGAAGTCTTCTCAGAGGTTAACAAGTGTTGCTGGTGTGTCGAATTGCTACACCGCACACAAAGGCTGAATCGCCGGTAGCTTTGAAGTTGTTACTGCACCAATATCCGGTGCGGGAGGGAGCGCGGCATGAGTGAGTCAGAGCGTTCCGAGGCTTTCGGAACCCCCATGTCCAGCGATGATGCTGCCGAGTTGGAAGAACTGCGCCGTGAGGCGGCGATCCTGCGCGAGCAGCTGGAGAACGCGGTAGGTCCGCAGAGCGGATTGCGCAGCGCTCGCGATGTGCACCAGCTCGAGGCGCGGATTGACTCCCTTGCAGCGCGTAACGCCAAGTTGATGGAAACCCTCAAAGAGGCCCGTCAGCAGTTGCTGGCATTGCGTGAAGAGGTCGACCGGCTGGGCCAGCCTCCGAGCGGTTACGGCGTGTTGCTCGCCGTCCAGGACGACGACACCGTCGACGTGTTCACCTCCGGCCGCAAGATGCGCCTGACGTGCTCGCCCAACATCGACGTGAAGGTGCTCAAGCAGGGCCAGACGGTCCGGCTCAACGAGGCGCTGACGGTGGTCGAGGCCGGCAACTTCGAAGCCGTCGGCGAGATCAGCACACTGCGCGAGATCCTCTCCGACGGGCACCGTGCTCTCGTGGTCGGTCACGCCGACGAGGAGCGCATCGTCTGGCTGGCCGAGCCGTTGGTGGCCGCCGAGTTCCTGCCCGACGACCTCGACGAGGACGACGAGGACGACGGCCGTCCGCGCAAGCTGCGCCCCGGTGACTCGCTGCTGGTCGACACCAAGGCCGGGTATGCGTTCGAGCGCATCCCGAAGGCCGAGGTGGAAGATCTGGTTCTCGAAGAGGTTCCCGACGTCAGCTACAACGACATCGGCGGCCTCGGCAGGCAGATCGAGCAGATCCGCGACGCCGTCGAGCTGCCGTTCCTGCACAAGGAGCTCTACCGCGAGTACTCGCTGCGCCCGCCCAAGGGCGTCCTGCTTTACGGCCCGCCCGGCTGCGGCAAGACACTCATCGCCAAGGCGGTCGCCAACTCGCTGGCGAAGAAAATGGCCGAGGTTCGCGGCGACGACGCCCGGGAGGCCAAGAGCTACTTCCTCAACATCAAGGGCCCGGAGCTGCTGAACAAGTTCGTCGGTGAGACCGAACGCCACATCCGGCTGATCTTCCAGCGCGCGCGCGAGAAGGCGTCGGAGGGCACCCCGGTGATCGTGTTCTTCGACGAGATGGACTCGATCTTCCGTACCCGCGGCACGGGTGTCAGCTCGGACGTCGAGACGACGGTGGTCCCGCAGTTGCTGTCGGAGATCGACGGTGTCGAGGGTCTGGAGAACGTCATCGTCATCGGCGCATCCAACCGCGAGGACATGATCGACCCGGCGATCCTGCGGCCCGGCCGGCTGGACGTCAAGATCAAGATCGAGCGGCCGGACGCCGAGGCGGCACAGGACATCTTCTCCAAGTACCTCGTCGAGGCGCTGCCGGTGCACGCCGACGACCTCGCCGAGTTCGGCGGCGACCGCTTGGCCTGCCTCAAGGCGATGATCGAAAAGGTCGTCGATCGGATGTACGCCGAGATCGACGACAACCGGTTCCTGGAAGTCACCTACGCCAATGGTGACAAGGAAGTCATGTACTTCAAGGACTTCAACTCCGGCGCGATGATCCAGAACGTTGTCGACCGCGCGAAGAAGAACGCGATCAAGTCGGTGCTGGAGACCGGTCAGCCCGGTCTGCGCATCCAGCACCTGCTCGACTCGATCGTCGACGAGTTCGCCGAGAACGAGGACCTGCCCAACACCACCAATCCCGATGACTGGGCACGGATCTCGGGCAAGAAGGGCGAGCGGATCGTCTACATCCGCACCCTCGTCACCGGCAAGAGCTCGAGCGCGTCGCGGGCGATCGACACCGAGTCGAACCTGGGGCAGTACCTGTAGCCCACGCCCCGCGAGCGTGCGTGTCTGTACAGGGACACGCCGATGTATGCGTACATTTCGCGCACGCTCGTCGAGTCAATGGGTGTCCGCGCACAGGGAGTAGCTGTTCGCCAGGTGGTCCTGTGTCACACACGCGTCTCGCGTTGTGGTGTCGATTCGTAGCGCTGACGTCAGCCGGCGCGGCTGGTAGATCCAGCCAGCCGGCAGTGACAGACGGCTCGCTAGGTTGGGCAGGTCGGACGCCGACAGTGAGGGATCGACCGACCGGCTATACGTCTGCATCACCCAGCGCTGACCTTCGCGGTCCATGAGTTCGTAGACTTCGCAGCCTGCGTCGAAAATGAACAGCGCCTTCCTGTTCACACGATTGACCGCGTAGGGCGACGGATTCATCGATGCGAGTACCACGGTGGCTTGACGGATCATCTCGATGCCACCGAAGTCTTTGCGTTCCAGGGTGTCTCGGCCAATCTTGCCGATGCTGTTCATCAGCCAGTACCTCGGTCCGTTGAGCAATGCGGCCATCGCGTTGTTCTCCGCTGCGAGGGCGTGCGGGTCCAGACCCTGCCACAGATCGTCCGGGCAGTCATTGAGAGGGAAGGTGTTGTAGACCGTGGCTTCGGGTCCTGACTTCCCGCGGTGGACGAGGAGCACCTCTCCATAGCGCTTCCCGAATACATCGTCGATCAGGGTGATTTCGTCGTCGGACATAGACGCGAACGTAACCCTCGCGCGGTCGCGAGCGTGCGCGTTTTCACGGGCCGGCCCGGCGTGTCGCCGAGCAGACACGCACGCTCGCGGTAGTTAGGTGCGGCTGTTCTCCATTTCGAGGTAGGCGTCGCGGCCGGCCAGGCTAACGGCCACGTCGGAGATCAGCGGCTCGAAGAACCGCTCCCTGTACAGCGGGTCCACGCTGGTGCTGACGGTGAAGTACAGGCCGGACAATACGGCGACGAACAGCGAAACGTGCACGATGGTTTGGGGTACCGGGACGTGGATGCCGAACCAGGTTCCCGGGCAAGGAGGTTCACCGACCTGGCATGTCTCCTCCGACGACCACAGTATGGCGACGTCGTTGGGGACGGCGACGATACCGAGCGCGAGGAAGAACGCGAACAACCCAGCGGTGAAGAAGACCACCTGAATGGCCTGCGACACCACCATCACGGCAACGACGTTGACCTGTTCGGCCAGCGACAGCGGGGTGCGCATCGATTGATGCCCGGACTCTGTTGCCAGCGGTGTGCTCTCGAGCAGCTTGGCCGGATCGTCTTGCCCGGCGCGATCCTCACGCAGTGCACGAACCTCGTCGCGGATCGTGGTCACCACGAATAGCAGGGCGACTACTGCGAGGAATCCGATTGTCTGCCAGAGTCTTTGGCGAGTCAACCGCGCTGCAAGTTGCCACAATTCGCCGGTGAAGTACACGACCACGGTAATCATCAACAGTGGAAGTGCGCGGCTCATCAGTGTGCCAAGCGCACCGAGCTGTACCCAGGCAAACCGGAAGGCCCATAAGGCGATCGAGCCAAAACCGAGGTAGGTCAGCCAAATTGCCAGCAGGGCAACGACCGCGAACCCGAAAGCCTCGGCCGCGGCGATTCCGGAGAACCCGCTGTCGGCGAACGGAAGCCCGAACACGAAGAGCGCCATCACCAGAAGTGCCGCCGACCGTCGGCCCGCCTCGCCGAGAGCGGTGCCCAACCGATGAAGCAGATAGAGCGCGAACGGTGCTGCGATCAGAAGCAAAGTGAGGATCCCGAGGCGGAGCACGTAGCCGTAGTCGGGATCGCCGTCGGTGAGTTCGGCCAGCATCATCGTTGCCGCGATCACGGCGCCGACGCCGCTGACCATCGGGGCGGATCGCTCGATCAACGCACGGGAGCGGACTCGCCGGGTTAGCACCAGCGGCAGCCCGCGATGCAAGAACCATTCGTGCACCTGCCGCATGTCGGACACGGGCAACATTGTGCGCGATGGCGACAGCGCCAGCCGGTCAGCGCGCCGATACCGCCGCGCGATAGCGGTTGCGGGCGATCAGCGTCAGGCGCAGATCGTCGATGAGCGGATCGAGAAATCGTGACCGGTAGTCGGCGTCGCCGACGGCTCGCGCGCTGATGTACATGAATGTCATCGCGCCAAGAAACATGCTGATCTGGATCAGCGACTGGGGGACTGGCAACGTCATTCCCAAGATCTGGCCGTCGCTGGCGCCGTTGCGCGTCCATTCAGCCAGCAACTGCGGGCTGAGCAGGATTAGACCGAGCCCGAAGAAGATCAGGGCGGCGACGATCGCCACCATCGCCACCTGGAGCACCTGCGACATCGCCAGCACGAAGACCACGTTCCAGCGTTCTGCCCGGGACAACGCAGCGCCCGACGCCGGGTCGGGCATCGTTTCGAACGGGGTGCCGACCAACCGGCCGTCGTCGCCTCCGGGCTGGCGGGACGCCGACAACATCGGCCGCACCCGGTCCACAGTGGCCGAGGTGATGAACGCGACGGCGATCGACGCGAGGAACAGCAGTGCCAGCCACAATCGGACGCGGCTGACGATCGACGCCATCAGCCAGACATAGCTGTTGAAGAACACCAGGACCGTCAGCAGTACGACGGGCAGCGCGCGCACGAACAGTTCACCCGCCAAGGCGATGTTCTCCAGGGTCATCCGGGTCGCCCAGCCCAGGATCGAGCCCGCCCCGGAAGCGGTCAGCGCCAACACAATCGCGACCACGATCGCCTCGAACACCAGATCGGCCAGTATCCGTGGACTCGGGCCGCCGAGGATGGCGCCGATGATCGAGACGACCAACGACACCGTCGCAGCGATCGTGCGGCCACGCAGGGTGCGGATTCGCGAGACCAGCCAGCCGACTACGGCGGCCACCGGGAGCACCACCGCAAGGAGTGCCAGGATGAACCACTCGGTTCGAGTGGGCTGCCCGTCGATGTCGATCGTGTGCTTGCCGGTGACGACTACGACGAGGGCCGAATTGAGCATGAACACCGCGACGGCCGCCAGTGCCGGGGCCGATCGCGGCCAGACCCGTCGCACCAGGGCGCCCGGTCGGAGCACCGCGGGCAGCCCGCGTTCGAGGAACCAGCGGTCCGCCGCGCGCCGTTGCGCCACGTCAGTCATGGAGGGCCCTCCGATCCGGCGACTCGGCGAGCTGAATTACGCCCATGACGCCGAGAGGGCAGGGCACCAGCAGCCAAATCGCCGAGCAACACCTGGCGCCGAGGGCGGCCACGAACTGGGTCGCGGTCGCGTCGCGGTCCTCCTGCTCGGATGGCACGGTCGCAGGCTACTGCGGGACGTCCCCTACTCTTGGGCTATGCAACGGATTATCGGAACCGAGGTCGAGTACGGCATCTCGTCGCCGTCCGATCCGACCGCGAATCCGATACTGACCTCCACGCAGGCGGTGCTGGCATACGCGGCGGCCGCCGGTATTCAGCGAGCCAAGCGCACCCGCTGGGACTATGAGGTGGAGTCGCCGCTGCGCGACGCCCGTGGCTTCGATCTGAGCCGGTCGGCCGGGCCGCCGCCGGTGGTGGACGCGGACGAGGTCGGCGCGGCCAACATGATCCTGACGAACGGGGCCCGGCTCTACGTCGACCACGCCCATCCCGAGTACTCGGCACCGGAGTGCACCGACCCGGTGGACGCGGTGATCTGGGACAAGGCCGGCGAGCGCGTGATGGAGGCCGCCGCCCGCCACGTGGCCAGCGTCCCCGGCGCCGCCAAGCTGCAGCTTTACAAGAACAACGTGGACGGCAAGGGCGCCTCCTACGGGTCGCACGAGAATTATCTGATGTCGCGCCAGACACCGTTCTCGGCGGTGATCGCGGGACTGACGCCGCACCTGGTGTCCCGGCAGGTCATCACCGGTTCGGGCCGGGTCGGGATCGGGCCGTCCGGTGACGAGCCCGGCTTCCAGCTCTCCCAGCGCGCCGATTATATCGAGGTCGAGGTCGGCCTGGAGACCACGCTCAAGCGCGGCATCATCAACACCCGCGACGAGCCACACGCCGACGCAGACAAGTACCGGCGGCTCCACGTCATCATCGGCGATGCGAACCTGGCGGAGACGTCTACCTACCTCAAGCTCGGCGCCACAGCGCTGGTACTGGACCTGATCGAAGAGGGCATGGACCTCACCGACCTGGCGCTGGCCCGGCCGGTGCACGCCGTGCACGTAATCAGCCGCGACCCGACGTTGCGCGCCACTGTCGCACTGGCCGACGGCCGCGAGTTGACTGGCCTTGCGCTGCAACGGATCTACCTGGACCGGGTGGCGAAGCTGGTGGACAGCCGCGATCCCGACCCACGCGCGGCCGACATCGTCCAGACCTGGGCGAACGTGCTCGACCTGCTGGAGCGCGACCCGATGGAATGCGCCGACGTGCTGGACTGGCCCGCCAAGCTGCGGCTGCTCGAGGGGTTCCGCAACCGCGAGAACCTGAGTTGGTCGGCGCCGCGCCTGCACCTGGTGGACTTGCAATATTCCGACGTGAGGCTGGACAAGGGCCTGTACAACCGGCTGGTCGCGCGCGGCTCGATGAAGCGGCTGGTCACCGAGCAGCAGGTGATCGACGCGGTGGACAACCCACCGACGGACACCCGCGCGTATTTCCGTGGCGAGTGCCTGCGCCGGTTCGGGGCCGACATCGCGGCGGCCAGCTGGGACTCGGTGATCTTCGACCTGGGCGGCGATTCGCTCGTCCGGATTCCGACCCTGGAGCCGCTGCGCGGCAGTAAGGCGCACGTCGGGGCCCTGCTCGACTCCGTGGACACCGCCGTCGAACTGGTTGAACAGCTCACTACGTAGGTCCTCCCGCCCACCTCCCCGAAGCCTTCCCGCCCACCTCCCCGTGGTGAGCTATCCCGGGCAATTCGCCCGTTGACCGGTAGTGTGGAGGAACCGGCGGGCGGCTGTGAGCCCGCCGATGACATACGCAGGAGGCGGCGATGGCTCAGGAGCAGACCAAGCGTGGTGGTGGTGGCGGCGAGGACGACGACCTCACCGGCAGCACGGCCGCCGGGCAGGAGCGTCGCGAAAAGCTGGCCGAGGAGACCGACGACCTGCTGGACGAGATCGATGACGTTCTCGAGGAGAACGCCGAGGACTTCGTGCGCGCGTACGTCCAGAAGGGTGGACAGTGACCTGGCCGCACCGCGAGCAGCTGGCCTTTCCGAAACCCCTCCCTGGAGCACCCTCCGTCCCTGTGGACCTGTCGTCCTTTTCTGAACTGCTGCGCCGCCAGGCGCCCGAACTGTTGCCCGCAGGCGGGACCCGCCAGACGCCGGACGTCCCATCGAGCGCGCTTCCGCACGGCACCACGATCGTCGCGCTGAAGTATCCCGGCGGTGTGGTGATGGCCGGCGATCGCCGCTCCACGCAGGGCAACATGATCGCCGGCCGCGACGTGCAGAAGGTGTACATCACCGACGATTACACGGCCACCGGGATAGCGGGCACCGCGGCGATCGCGGTCGAGTTCGCCCGCCTGTACGCCGTCGAGTTGGAACACTACGAGAAGGTCGAAGGCGTGCCACTGACGTTCCGCGGCAAGGTGAATCGGCTCGCCACCATGGTCCGCGGCAATCTGGGCGCGGCGCTGCAGGGGTTTGTGGCGCTGCCGCTGCTCGCGGGTTACGACCTCGATGACCCCGATCCGCAGGGGGCCGGCCGCATCGTCTCCTACGACGCGGCTGGCGGCTGGAATATCGAGGAAGAGGGCTATCAGTCGGTGGGCTCGGGCTCGATCTTCGCCAAGTCCTCGATGAAAAAGCTGTATTCGCAAGTGGTGGATGCGGGAACGGCGCTAAAGGTCGCCATCGAGGCACTCTATGACGCCGCCGACGACGACTCCGCCACCGGCGGGCCGGATTTGGTGCGCGGCATCTATCCGACCGCGGTGATTCTGGGCGCCGAAGGCGCGGAAGACGTAGCGGAGGAGCGTATCGCGACGCTGGCCAGAGAGGTCATCCAAAGCCGTTCCCGGTCCGACACTTTCGGTCCGGATAGTGCTGCCCAGTCACACGACGCGCGGGGCGACTCGTGAGCTTTCCATATTTCATTTCGCCCGAACAGGCGATGCGCGAGCGCTCGGAGCTTGCGCGCAAGGGAATCGCAAGGGGCCGCAGCGTGATGGCGATGGCCTACGCCGGCGGTGTGCTGTTCGTTGCGGAGAACCCGTCGCGCTCGCTGCAGAAGATCAGCGAACTGTACGACCGAGTCGGTTTCGCCGCCGTCGGCCGGTTCAACGAGTTCGACAACCTGCGCCGCGGCGGCATCCAGTTCGCCGACACCCGCGGCTACGCCTATGACCGTCGCGACGTCACCGGTCGCCAGCTGGCCAACGTGTACGCCAGCACACTCGGGACGATCTTCACCGAGCAGGCCAAGCCCTACGAGGTCGAGCTCTGCGTTGCCGAGGTCGCGCACTTCGGCGAGACCAAACCGCCTCAGCTCTACCGCGTTACCTACGACGGGTCGATCGCCGACGAGCCGCATTTCGTGGTGATGGGCGGCACCACGGAGCCGATCACCGCCGCGCTCAACGAGTCCTACACCGAGAACGCGAAGCTGTCGGAGGCGGTCAAGATCGCCGTCGATGCGCTGAAGGCGCGCGTCGCCAATGGTGGTTCGGAACAGCGCACCCTCGGGCCGTCCACGCTGGAGGTGGCGATCCTCGACGCCAACCGGCCGCGCCGCGCGTTCCGGCGGATCACCGGCTCGGCACTGGAAGCGCTACTGCCGGACGAGGATTCAGGCTCGGAGTCGAAATCCGGCGAGTCCTCAGAGGCCTAGGGAAATCGCTTTCCGCAGGGGCACTGGGCGATGTGCCAGCATTAAGGCGTCTTCAGAGTGTGGAGATCCGTAGACGCGCTATCGCATGCGATATCACTTTTCGAACCCATTGTGACTGTCGAATTCTTGCTGGCGCGACTTCTAGGGACAGGTCTCCTCGATCCGCACGACGCCGAAGTCGATTTCGGTGTCGGTCGTGAAGGTTGCGCCCGGCGGTGGCGTCGACGCGCAGACCATCCAGTGCCGATCGCTGACCTGCATCCGGTCCTGCCCGGTCAGGTCCGTCGAGTCGGTGTACCAAACCGCGAGGTGCGTGAGCGACTGAATGGCGTCCTGAGCGCCCTGCAAGTCGTTGCCGATCAGGTCGGGCATGGTCCACTCGTCCGGGTCAGCCGCACCAACCGAAGGAGTCGAACACGCGGCGACTACTACGGCGGCTCCGCACAGTACCGATCGGCAGAACGCTCTCATCTGATCCCCTTGGCGAGATCATCCGAGACTAATCCCGGGCGATTATTTCTGCGTGTCCCTGTTGACGAGCATCACAACGAGAGGACGTGGCTGTTCGAAGCGGCGGGGGAGTCGCACCGGACGAACGGTTGATCTGATGTACCCTGACGGTCAACTGACATGTCAGTGTCGGTAAGGGTTCGAAGGGGTGCTCGGGTGTCGACACCGCGACGCGCAGCGGGTAAGCCGGCCGCAGGCAGCCAACTGCTCTCGGATCTGGCCTACGAGGCGATCCGCGACAAGCTGGTGCACCTCGACATCGCACCGGGTGACTCGATCGACGAGGTCCAGCTTGCCGCCGAACTCGGCCTCGGCCGCACGCCTGTTCGCGAGGCGATCAAGCGGCTGGCCTATCAGAAGCTCGTCGTCGTCTATCCGCGCAGCGGAAGCTACGCGGCGCAAGTCGACGTCGCCGATCTCGCGTCGCTGTGTGACATTCGCGAGCGCCTCGAGGGCCTGGCCGCCGAGCGCGCCGCCAGCGAGGCCCGCTACGAGGAGCGACAGGAGCTGCGCGAGCTGCTCGACGAACTCAAAGGTGACTGCCCGCCAAGCCGATTGCTCGAACTCGACACCGCGGCGCACCGGGCGGTGCACCGGCTCTCGCACAACGAATATCTGTTCGACACCCTCACCCAGACCCTGGATCTGTCGCTGCGGATCTGGAACCTCGCCCGCGAGCGGCTCCCGCACCTAGAACACCACGTACACGGCCAGGTCGGCATTCTGCGGGCCATCCTCGATCGGGACCCAAAGCGCGCCCGCGAACTTGCCGAGCAGCACGTTCGCGAGTTCGAGGACGAGGTCAAGGAGATGTTCTAAACCTCGCAGGGCCAGCCGTAGGTCCCATACGGCGGCGAGCTGTCCTGCTGTGACAGTCTGGATACCGGACAATCACGTCAGGTGAACATGCCTAATGATCACTGTCAGGGGTTCCGGACGGACCGACATGGGCGAGGTATTCGAGCGCTCAACGTCACGCTGCTGACGCTCTTGGCTGTGGCCACCGTCAGTGGCGTCGTGGCGTTCGGGGTGGGGGGTTCCCTGGCCGCCGCGCGGTGGGTCGTAGCCGTGCATGGGGCGTCCGGATTGGGCCTGCTGCTGCTCGCCCCGGCCAAGATCCCCGTCGCGCGGCGGGGCCTTCGGCGGCCCGGACGATCGCGGAAGGTGCTCAGCCTGACGTTCACCGTGCTCACGGCGATCGGGAGTGGGCTGCTGCATGCGGTCGGCGGATGGCGGCCCTACCTTTGGGCTGCTCCCGATGCAGCTCCACGTCGGTGCGGCGGTCGGGGCGCTGGCGCTGCTCATCGCGCACATGGTGTTGCATCACCGGAGCGCCCGGCGCCGGTGGCCATTGCTGCGCCGCACCGACCTAACCGACGGCGAGCGCTGGTCGGCACCGGGGTCGTCGCGGGATCGGCGGCGCTGTGGGTCATCGCACCGGGTTTGCCGCGTCGCGCGACCGGATCGCACGAGGTGGGCTCGGGGAACATCGCGGTCGCTGGTCACGCAATGGATGTTCGACCCGGTGCCCCGGATCGCGCCGGCAGCCTGGCGCCTCCGAACCCCTGACAGATCGTTCGGCCTGGCCGCGATCGCTCTCGCGCGGCCACGGCGGCCCGGCCCGGATCGTCGCGCCGGGGCGGCGCGGTTTCTGGTGGGTGAAGTGGGTGACGTCGATCGACGTGGTCGACGAGCCGTGGTGGTGCAGCCACCGTTTCCCCTGCAGTGACTCCCATCGCGCTCAACGCCTTACAGCGCCAGGCACAGCCGGAATGCGTCGTACACAGCGGCGTGAATGTTGCGGCTGGCCACCGCATCTCCGATGCGGAACAACTGGTAGCGGCCGTCCGGATTACGGCGCACTTCTTGCGGGCGCAGATCGAGCAGCGCCTGCTGGTCCACCTCGCCGAGATTGGATGAGCCCGGCACCAACGAGAGGTACAGCTCGTCGGAGGGCAGCGTGCCGTGTTCGACGACCACCTGGTCGACCAGCCGTTGCGTGGTGGCGTGCGCGTATTCGTTGTACAGATCGACCTCGAGCCGGCCATCCTTGCGCCGCACCGCCGTAAGCCGCTCGTTGAGCGTGACCCGCACATCGTGCTCGGCGAACACCTTGAAATAGCCGGGATAGTTTACCCCGCCGACATCGGGGGCCAAAGTCCGCTCCGGCGTGACGAATTCGATGTCTGCGCCGGCCCGTGCCAGCACTTCGGCCGCGTCCAGGCCTGGGTGCTGGCCGTTGTCGTCGAAGAGCAGCACGTCGCCCTTCGCCCGGAACGAGCCGCTCAGTACATCCCATCCGTCGGAGACGAGATGTGATCCCTCGGTGAGGAATTCGGTATTCGGGATGCCGCCGGTGGCGACGATGACAAGATCGGGCTCCTCGGCGAGCACGTCGTCGGCCTCGGCGTAGGTGTTGTACCGGATGTCGACGTCATGGTGCTTGCACTCGGCCAGCCGCCAGTCGACGATGCCGATCAAGTCTCGCCGTCGTGGTGAGGATGCGGCGAGCCGGATCTGGCCGCCCGCAGCATCGTTGGCCTCGAGCACGATCACCCGGTGCCCGCGCTCACCGAGCACCCGCGCCGCCTCCAGCCCCGCCGGCCCGGCGCCGATGACCACCGCCTTGCGCGGTGCCCCCGTCGCGTGCGGCACGTGATGCGGCAGCCGGTCCTCACGACCGGTCGACGGGTTATGGATGCACTTGGCGTCGCGAGCCTGGTAGATCTCGTCCAGGCAGTAGCTGGCCCCGACGCAGGGCCGGATCCGATCCTCGTCGCCCGCTTTGATTTTCGCGACGATGTGCGGGTCGGCGATGTGGGCACGGGTCATCCCGACCAGGTCCAGCAGCCCGTCGCGGATGGCGTGCCGGGCGGTGGCAACATCGTTGATCCGGCTGGCGTGCATCACCGGCACGCCCACCGCGCGCTTGATCTCGCCGGCGAACTCCAGGTGCGGCGCCACCGGCGTGCCCATCGGCGGGATGACGCGTGACAGCGCCTCGTCGCTGGCCATCCATCCCCGGATCACGCTGATGAAGTCGACGCCCTCGGCGACCACCCGATCGGCGATCGTCAGCGCTTCGTCACGGCGGAGCCCGCCAGGGGTGTCCTCGTCGAAGGACATCCGGATACCGACGATGAAGTCCGGCCCCGCTGCCTCGCGGACCGCGCGGATCACCCGAAGCGGGAAGCGCAGTCGGTCCTCGAGGCTGCCGCCGTACTCATCCTCGCGGTGGTTGGTCAGCGGTGACCAGAAGGCGTCCAGCAAATGGGTGTAGGCCTCCAGTTCGATGCCGTCGAGCCCGGCTTCGCGGCACCGCGCCGTGGCATCGGCATAGGCCCGCACGATGCGGTCCATGTCCCATTCCTCAGCCACCTTCGGGAAGGCGCGGTGTGCAGGCTCGCGGATCGGGGACGGGAAGACCACCGGCAGCCAGTCCCCGTCGTAGTTGCTCGTGCGACGGCCCAGGTGGGTGATCTGGCACATCACCCCGGCACCGTGCTCGTGCACGTCATAGGCCAGCTCGCGCAGCCACGGCACGATCTCGTCCCTGTAGACGTGCAGGTTGCCGAACGCGGCAGGGCTCTCCGGCGCGACCACCGCCGAGCCGCCCATCATCGTCAGCCCAATACCGCCTTTGGCCTTTTCCACGTGGTAGAGCCGGTAGCGGTCCTTCGGCATTCCGTCCACGGTGTAAGACGGCTCGTGCGAAGTGCTCACCACACGGTTGCGCAGCTGCAGGTTCTTAAGCGTGAAGCTTTCGAGCAGCGGGTCGATGATCTGACGGCTCACGACGATCCTCACCTGAAATATCTGATGCGCTATCTGATACATCACAAGTAATAAGAATGTATTCCAGGACACCCTCGGAGTCAAGCTATGGCGGGGCCTTGACCGCGCAGTCTGCGACTCAGATTGTACGCTGATATATCAGTTGTCGCTGACTGCCCCGGTCTGATTGGCTGCTCGGTCGGCGACCCGAATCGCGAGGTCCTCGCATGCCCGAACAGGTCCATGGCGTCATCGCCCGCAGCAAAGGTACTCCACTCGAGCTCGTCGATATCACGATCCCGGCCTCGGGGGCCGAACGACGTCGTCGTAGCGGATTCAGGCGTGCGGGGTGTGCCACACCGATCTGACCTACCGCGACGGCGGCATCAACGACGGGTTCCCCTTCCTACTCGGTCATGAGGGGGCCGGGATCGTTGAGCATGCGGCGGGCGCTGTCACACACGTTGAGGTCGGCGACTTCGTCGTGCTGAACTGGCGAGCGGTCTGCGGCCGCTGCCGGGCGTGCCGCCGGGCCCGGCCGTGGTATTGCTTCAACACGTTCAACGCCAGCCAGCCGATGACCTTGGCCGACGGCACGGAGTTGACCCCCGCGCTCGGCATCGGCGCGTTCGCCGACAAAAGCCTTGTGCACGAGGGCCAGTGCACCCGCATCGATCCGAACGCCGACCCTGCCGTGGTCGGCTTGCTCGGCTGCGGGGTGATGGCCGGACTCGGCGCCGCAATGAACACGGGCAACTTCTCGCGCGGCGATTCGGTCGCGGTGATCGGCTGCGGTGGAGTCGGAGACGCCGCGATCGCCGGCGCCCGGCTGGCCGGCGCGTCGCCGATCATTGCCATCGACCGCGACCCGAAAAAGCTGCAGTGGGCAACGGAATTGGGCGCCACCCACACCATCGACGCCTCGCAGGCGGATCCGGTGGAGGCGGTGCAGGAACTGACCGGCGGATTCGGCGCCGACGTCGTCGTCGATGCGGTGGAACGCCCGGAGACCTGGAAGCAGGCCTTCTATGCGCGAGATCTCGCCGGCACGGTGGTGCTGGTCGGCGTGCCCACTCCGGACATGACGCTTCAGATGCCGCTCATCGACTTGTTCTCGCACGGCGGCGCGCTGAAGTCGTCGTGGTACGGCGACTGCCTGCCCGAGCGCGACTTCCCGGCGCTCGTGGACCTCTACCAACAAGGGCGCCTGCCACTGGAGAAGTTCGTCAGCGAGCGCATCAAGTTGGACCAGATCGAGGAGGCGTTCGAAACAATGCATCGCGGCGACGTGTGCGTTCGGTGGTCGTGCTGTGAGCCCACGCATCGACCGCGTCGTCACGTCGGGGCAGTTCTGTCTCGACGGCGGCTGCTGGGACGTAGACAACAACATCTGGCTCATCGGCGACGACATCGAAGTGCTCGTCGTCGATGCGGCGCACACCGCACAGCCGATCATCGAGGCCGTCGGCGGCCGCAACGTCGTCGCGATCCTCTGCACACACGCGCACAATGACCACGTCACCGGGGCGCCAGAGCTCGGACAGCAATTCGAAGCGCCGGTTCTCCTGCACCCCGACGACGAGGTCCTTTGGAAGCAGACGCACCTGTCGGTGGACTATTCGCCGCTTACGAACGATCAGCAAATTACCTTCGCGGGCACGGAGATTCGAGTGATCCACACACCCGGTCACTCGCCGGGCTCTGTGTGTACGCACCGGCGCTGGGCGCCGTGTGCGCCGGCGACACGCTGTTCCGTGGCGGTCCGGGTGCGACGGGCCGGTCCTACTCGGACTTTTTGACGGTCATCGAGTCGATCCGCTCGCGGCTGCTCACCTTGCCGACGCAGACGGTCGTACACACCGGCCATGGCGACGACACGACGATCGGCGCCGAGGCACCGCACCTCGCGGAGTGGATCGCCCGCGGCAGCTGACGCTGCCGCGAGCTCAGCCGCGGCCGGCGGGTTCCTGAGTCGCTGGGCTGCTGCTTGGGCTGGTGCCGGTAGAACGGCACCGTCGCCGGCGGCAGCGGCTGGTTGCCGAGAATGAGGTCGGCCGCCTTCTCGGCGACCATCATCACGGGCGCGTAGATGTTGCCGTTCGTCACATACGGCATCACCGACGCGTCGACGACCGCCAGGCCCTCGATGCCGTACACGCTCATCGTCTTCGGGTCGGTCACCGACATCGCATCGGCACCCATCTTCGCCGTGCATGACGGGTGAAGCGCGGTTTCGGCGTCACGCGCCACCCAGTCGAGGATCTGCTCGTCGGTTTCCACACTCGGGCCGGGGGAGATCTCGCCGCCGTTGAACGGTCCCATAGCCTGCTGGTTGAGGATGCGGCGTGCCACCCGGATGGACTCCACCCATTCGCGGCGATCCTGACCGGTGGACAGGTAGTTGAACCGCAGCGCCGGATGTACTTTCGGATCGCGGCTGACGATCTTCAGGGTGCCGCGGGCATCGGAGTACATCGGGCCGACGTGCACCTGGTAGCCGTCGCCGCCTTCCGGCGAGGAGCCGTCGTAGCGGACCGCGATCGGCAGGAAGTGGAACATCAAGTTCGGGTAGGCGACGTCGTCGTTGCTCCGGGCGAACCCGCCGCCCTCGAAGTGGTTCGTCGCGCCAGGGCCGCGGCGCAGGAACAACCAGTTGGCGCCGATCCACGGCCGGTAGCGCCATTTCAGATACTTCTGCATGGTCACCGGCTGCTTGCAGGCGTATTGGATGTACACCTCGAGGTGGTCCTGAAGGTTCTCGCCGACACCGGGCAGGTCATGCACAACGTCGATGCCGAGCGCCTGCAGATCGACGGCGTTGCCGACGCCAGAGAGCTGCAGGAGCTGCGGGCTGTTGATGGCGCCGCCGCACAGCACCACCTGGCCCGCGTTGACCCGTTTGGCGGAGCCGAATCGCCGGTACTCGACTCCCACCGCCCGCTTGCCCTCGAAGACCACCCGCTCCACGAACGCCCTGGTGACCACGTCGAGATTCTGCCTGTCCATCACCGGATGCAGGTAGGCGCGGGCGGCCGAAAGTCGGCGGCCGTTGCGGATGTTGCGATCAAACTTCGCGAAACCCTCTTGGCGGTAACCGTTTACGTCATCGGTGCGCGGGTAACCGGCTTGCTCGGCCGCGGCGAAGAACGCCTCGAACAGCGGGTTGGTCGCCGGACCGCGCTCGAGGGCAAGGGGACCGTCGTGCCCGCGGTACGGGTCGTCAGGCGCGGCGGCCAGGCAGTTCTCCATCCGGTTGAAGTACGGCAGGCAGTGCGCGAAGTCCCAGTCGCCCATGCCGGGGTCGGCACCCCAGCGCTCGTAGTCCATCGGATTGCCGCGCTGAAAGATCATCCCGTTGATGCTGCTGGAGCCGCCGAGCACCTTGCCGCGGGCGTGGTAGATACGGCGGCCGAACATGTGCGGTTCGGGTTCGGACTCGTATTTCCAGTCGTAGAAACGACTTCCGATGGGAAACGGCAGCGCCGCCGGCATGTGCACGAACACGTCCCACAACGAATCGTTGCGGCCCGCTTCGAGCACCAGAACCTTGTTACCCCGGTCGGCCGACAAGCGGTTGGCGAGCGCGCACCCTGCCGATCCGCCGCCGACGATCACGAAGTCGTACCGCGCCGATGTCATGGTGTCCTCCTGCGGATCGTGGAAAAAAGGCTATCGCGACGAAGCGTGATACGCATCACGTTTCCCCATATGCAACAGCGGGCCTTATAGTTGCGTCATGAGCAACGCGCGAGGTGAGAGCGCCGGCGGTGTCCAGTCGGTCGACCGCGCTGTGAGCGTGTTGGAAATCCTGGCCCAGCGGGGTGAGGCGGGCGTCAGCGAGGTCGCCGCGGATATCGGCGTGCACAAGTCGACGGCGTTCCGGTTGCTTGCCGCGCTCGAGGACCGCGAACTGGTCGAGCAGACCCAAGAGCGCGGCAAGTACCGCCTCGGCTTCGGCATCCTGCGGCTGGCCAGCGCGGTGCCGGGACGTCTGGACGTCACCCAGCAGGCCCGCCCGGTCTGCGAACAGCTCGCCGCGCAGCTCGGCGAAACCGTCAACATCGCAGTGCGGCGTTCGCATTTCGTCGTCAACATCGACCAGGCGCGCGGGCCGAGCGCGGTCGCCACGCACAACTGGACTGGTGAGCTGACGCCGTTGCACGCCACCTCCAGTGGCAAGGTTCTGCTCGCGTTCATGACCCCGGAAAACCGCCGAGAGTTGTTGGCCGCCTCGGGGCTTACCCGACTCACCGCACACACGATCACGTCGGCCAGAGAACTCGAGGCGCAGGTCGAGGCCTGCGCCCAGGACGGATACGCCTCGTCCATCGAGGAACTGGAAGAGGGGCTTAACGCCGTCGCCGCCCCGGTGCGCGACCACACCGGCGGCGTGATCGCGGCGCTGAGCGTATCGGGTCCGGTCTACCGATTCACGGAAGAGCGGCTGCGCGAGGTGGTCCCCGACGTGGTCGCCGCCGCCGCGGCGATCAGTCACCGGATGGGCCACCTCGACTGACCGGACTGGTGCGGTCATTTGGTCAGCTTCGCCTGCACCCAGTTGTGAAACTCGCCGATGTGATGCTCGCTGGGCACCAGCACCCCGCCGTCGCGGTAGGTGCGTGAACTCATCGCCGGCTGGCATCGCTCGCATGCGGCGAAGTCCTGCTGATTGACACGGTGGAACAGCTCCACCGAATGGCTGACGTCCTTGCCGGAGTCCACCACCTCGGGAAGGTACAGCCAGTCACATTCGACGACGGTGCGGTCCGCGGCGAGCGGAAACATCCGGTGCAGGATCACATGGTCGGGCACCAGGTTGACGAACACCTGTGGCTTGATCGTGATCGCGTAGTAGCGCCGGTCCTGGTCTGTCGGCGACGCTCGGGATCTGGTCGAGACCCGCCGAGCCGTCGATGGTGAATCCTTCGACGTGCTCGCCGAATTCGGCGCCATGCCCGACGTGGTACTGCACCGCCAACCCGTCGGCGAACTCGGGCAGCACCTCGGTCAGTTCCGGATGGATGGTGGCGCAGTGATAGCACTCCATGAAGTTCTCGATGATGAGCTTCCAGTTCGCCTTGACGTCGTAGCGGATCCGGCGACCGACGCGCAGGCTCGCGACGTCGTAGTGGTCGATCAACTCGACGCTGCCGAGTCGATCGCCGACGTCCTTGCACACCGTGTCGTCGAACGACGGTGGCGTCTCGGCCAGGCACACCCACACGTAGCCCAGCCACTCGCTGCACCGCGATGCGGTGCAGCCCGTATTCGACACGGTCGATGTCGGGCATCTTGGTCAGGTTCGGCGCCGCCACGAGCTTGCCGTCGAGGTCGTAAGTCCAGGCGTGGTAAGGGCATTGGAATGCGCGCTTGACTTCGCCGCTCTCGTCGGTGCACAACTGGGCGCCGCGATGCCGGCAGACGTTGAAGAACGCACGCATCTCGCCGCTGCGGGACCGCGTGATCAGCACGCTCTCGCGTCCGACCTGTACGGTCTTGAAAGCTCCCGGCTTGTCGAGGTCGGCGGACCGCACGGCGCAGAACCACATCGACTCGAAGATCGCCGCCTGTTCCATCGCGAAGATGGTGGCGTCGGTGTAATAGCTGCCGGGCAGCGTCGAGATGAGGCTCTCCGGCAGGCTGACGGTGGTCATCGCGATCTCCTCTGCTGGTCGCCGGGTGGATGTCATAACGGAGTCAGGCTGGGACCGGGACGGCGGTCAGTTGGCGGCGCCAGCGGGTGAACAGCTTCGGCTGGTCTACGCCCAGCACGGCCACCGGTTGACCTTCGCGGCGGTAGACGGCCAGGAAGCTGGTGTCGCGCAGGCTGCCCACCTCGAAGGTGATCTCGTCGCCGGGATCGGAGATGCCGGCGAACTGGATCCTGCGGCCGTACTGGTCGGACCAGAAGTACGGGGGTTTCGCCGGCGTGCCGTTGTGCCGCCCGCCGGCGAGCAATGTGGCGACCGCGATGGCCGGGCGCTCCATCGCGCCCGTCCAATGCTCGACGCGGTGCGGCCAGCCCACACGAGGCTCGTGCCAGGCCGCGCAGTCGCCCACCGCGACCACATTCGGGATCGAGGTCGCGCCGCCCTCATCACACACGACGCCGTTGGCCAATTCGAGCGGGCTGTCGCGCAGCCACTCGATGTTGGGGATCGCGCCGATGCCGACCAGGACGACGTCGGCGGCCAGCCGACGCCCGTCAGCCAACTGCACGCCGGTGACTCGGTCGCTGCCCGTGAGGTCCGCGACCGGGGCCCCGCACAGCAGCCGGGTGCCGTGCTCGGTGTGCAGCCGTGCCACCGCGGCCCCGAGTTGCACGCCGAGCGGGCCGGCCAGCGGTGCCAGCGCGGCCTCGACCACCGTGACGTGCAACCCCAATTTCGTTGCGGTGGAAGCGACTTCGGCTCCGATGAATCCGGCGCCGATCACCATCAGCCGTGCGCCAGGGCGCAGTTCGCGGCGCAGGGCCAGGGCGTCGTCGAACCGTGCGCAGCACGTGCACTCCGGCGAGGCGCACCGAGGCGGGCCATGACCGTGCCCGCGCGCCGGTCGCCACGACGATGCCGTCGGCGTGGACCGTGGTGCCGTTGTCGAGCTGTACGGCGCCGGCGGCCGCGTCGAGCCGGGTCGCGTGCACCCCCAACAGCCACTGCGCGTCGAGGTCGTCGTCCTCGGCCTCCAGGGCCAGCACGTCCTCGCCGACATCACCGGCCAGGAACTCCTTCGACAGCGGTGGACGGTCGTAGGGCCGCCTTGCCTCGCCGCCGACGATCGTCAGCGCGCCATCGAAACCCTGTGCGCGCAACGCACGGGCCGCGGACAGCCCCGCAAGCGACGCGCCTATCACCGCAACGCTTTTCACTGTGCCGCCTCGCCGGCCGCGCGGGTGGTGACGCCGGGGGAAGGTTGGGCGGGGCGTCGTCGAGCACGACGTTGATCACGCCGTCGACGATGACCACCTCGTGTGTGCGCACCGGAAGCTTTGCAGGCGGCGCGTCGACCGCACCCGTGCGCAGGTTGAAACGTGAGGCGTGCAGCGGGCATTCGATCTCGCAGCCCTCCAGCCAGCCGTCGGCGAGTGACGCGTCCTGATGCGTGCAGGTGTCGTCGATCGCGAACACCTCGCCGTCGTCGGTGTGGAACACCGCGATCGGTGGATCCACTTCGACCCGCCGGGCCTCACCGCGGGGCAGGGCCGCGAGTGGGCAGATTTCGAGCACGACCTCACCTCCCCATAGTGATTTCTTTGTACCGTATTGTGAAATATGACTCGTAATATGCAACAGCCTGATGGAAAATCTCCCGCCCTTGTCAAGAGCCGTGGCGCGCTAGTTTTGATACCGCACGCACGCTGACCAGCGGGTGACTACGCCGCGTTCTCCGCTCCGGTGCCCGCGAGCCACTTGGCGACAAGCTGCGGGTGCGCATCGATGAACTTCTTGGCGGCCTCGTCGTCGCTCATCCCGTCCACCGCGATCGAGCGAGCGACAGAGTTCTGGTCCTCGCCCGTCCACTGGAAGTTCTTCACCAGCGTGTAGGCCGGGCTGCCGGATTCGGCGAACTTGGTCGAGACGATCTTGTCCAGGTCGTAGTCCGGATAGTCGCAGGCGATCTTGGCCGGGTCGGCATCGCAGCCGTCCGTGTAGGGCGGCAGATCGATCTTGACCATCGGCACCTCACCGAACAACCACTGCGGCGAGTAGAAGTACGCAAGCAGCGGAGTCCGCTGGCGTTGGGCTTGACGAATACTGGAGATCAGCGCCGTTTCGCTGCCGCCCTGCACCACCTTGTAATTCAGGCCAAGGTTGGCCACCAGGGCGGCGTCGTTGGTCACGTAGGCCGGATCCCCGTCGAGCAGTTGCCCCTTGTCGCCGGATTCGGAGGTCCTGAACAGGTGCGCGTACTTGTTCAGATTGCGCCAATCGGTGATGTCCGGGTATTGCTCGACCATCCACGGCGGCACGTACCAGCCGATCTGGCCCTTGACGTCGGTGGAGCCGGCGCTCTGCGCGACTCCCATGTTGTCGATGTACTGCTTCCTGAGGTCGTCGTGACCCCAGTTCTCCACGATCGCGTCGACCTGTCCGGTAGACATGCCCTGCCAGGAGACCTGCTCGGCGATATGTTTCTGCTTCACCGTGCAGCCCAACACGTTCTCGGCCAGATACGTGAGCACTGCCGCGTTGGCCTCGTACCCGACCCACGAGTTAATGGCAAGGTTGAAGGTGCCGCACGGCTTGCTGCCGGGCTTCAGCTCACCGCGGCTTTGCAGGTCCGACACCTTGGTGGCGTTGCAGCCCGAGATAAGCACCACGAGCGCCGCGACGACCGCGGCTATGGCAGTACGTTTCATTCGCTTATCCGTCCTATCCGTCGTGATGCGGCCGCGGTCGTGCGGTCGAGGATCGTGCCGAGCAGCACGATCGCGAGACCTGCCGCCAAGCCCTTGCCAAACAGGCTGGTCTGCGAGAAACCGGCCACCACGAGGTAGCCCAGCGCGCCGCCGCCGACCAGACCGGCAACCACGACCATGGAGAGCACATATATAAGGCCCTGGTTGGTCGCCAGCGTCAGCGACCGCACCGCCATCGGCAGCTGCACCTTGCTGATGACCTGCCAGGAGTTCGACCCAACCGAGCGCGCCGCCTCGACGGTCTCGGGCGACACCCCCCGGATCCCGTCGGCCATGATCTTGATCGACACCGGGGCGGCGTACACGATCGCCGCCACGATGCCCGTGAACCGCGACGCTGAGAACAGCGCCAGGAACGGCACCAGGTACACGACGACGGCATGGTCTGCGCGGCGTCCAGGAACGGTCGCACGATCTTGTCCGCGGTGGGGCTGCGGCCCATCCACACGCCGACCACGACCCCGAGCACGACGACGATCACGGTGGCCACCAGGACCGCGGCCAGGGTGTCCATCGTGTCCTGCCATAGCCAGAGCGGCCAAGCGATCAAGCCGAGGCACACGGCCGTGATGACCGCGGAGATGCGGCCTCCGATGATCGCCGCGATCGCGGTGATCGCCAGGAAGGTGAGCCACCACGGAGAGCTGTCCAGCAGTGTCTGCAACGGGTCGAGCGCCCATGCGGTGAACACGTCCTTGATGCCATTGGTCACCCCGGAAAAGCTGGTTTGCGCCCAGTTGGTCACGGCGTTCGCGGCGTTGGAGATGGGCGTGCCGACATCGAGTCCGATGTGTACTGACCCGATCTGCAGCGACGACGGGAAGATCCCGACCAGCTGGTAGGTGTAGGACAGCCAGATCGCGATCGCCGTCACGGCGGCGCCGATCGCGATTCCTGGACGCCGATACTTGTTGGGCTCGGCCGACTTTCGCCGTTGGATCTCCACGCGCTCACTCGCAGCCGTTGTAGTCCGATCGAGGATGATGGCCAACAGCACGATGGCCAGACCCGCGTTGAATGCGGTGCCGACGTCCTGGGTCGACAACGCCTGGACCACCACCTGGCCGAGACCCGGCGCGGCGATCAGCGCGGCGATGGTCACCATCGCCAGCGCGGCCATGATGGTCTGGTTGATGCCAAGCACGATGGTGCGCTTGGCCATTGGCAGCAGCGCCCCGAACAACTCCTGGGATCTCGTGGCACCGAGTGACTCGACCGCCTCACGCGACTCAGAGGGGACCGACCGAATGCCGTGGGCAGTGAGCCGGATAACGGGGGGAGCCGCGTAGATCACCGTCGCGATGATCGCCGCGGCCGGGCCGATCAGGAACGCCAGCGTCAGCGGCGCAAGGTAGACGAACGACGGCAGGATCTGCATGAAATCCAGCACAGGGGTGATCAGGCGATTGAACCCGTCCGATACACCCGCCCAGATGCCCAACGGGATTCCGATGAGCAGCGATATGGCAACCGCCGCGATGGTCAGCGCCAGCGTTTCCATGCTCTCCTGCCACAGGCCCTGCAGTCCCATGAACAACAAGCCACACAGGGTGAGCAGCCCGACCTTCCAGTTGCCGAGCATCCAGGCCAGGAACGTGAACAGCACCACGACGCCGAGCCAGCCGATGTAGGGGACGGGCCGGCCGTCGACCGGGTGCGCGATCAGGTCGGAGATCGCGGTGCCGAACGCGTCGATCACCGTCCGGATCGGATTGAAGAAATAGGTGAAGAGCGGATTGGTGTTTCGGCCCTCGCCGACGCGGGTCTGCAGGTCGGAGAGCCAGACGTGCAGCGGTCTCGTGTCGGCCGGGGCCAGAGCCAGGGTGTTGCGGCCGCGCAGCAGAAGGAACCCCACGATCCACACACCCAGTACCGCGCCGATGGCCGCAATGAACTGTGCCGGCCCACGTTCGGACAACCACGACGTCCGCGGCTGTGCCTCGGGCGCCGGTGGTGCCGGGGGTGCGCCCACCGCGATGGTGGCCATCACGCACCGCCCTCGTCGACCTTGCCGATCACCGCGAGGATCTCACTTCGGCCGACTATGCCCAGCAACTTGCCGTCCGAGACGACCTTGATCGGCTTGTCGGCGGCGAGCACCGGGTCGACGGCGTCGCGGATCACGGTGTCCGGGGCCATCTCGGGGCCGTCGACCGCATCGTCGGCGCGCTTCTCGCGCATGATCCATTTCAGGGTCAGCACCCGCGAACGTGGCACGTCGCTGACGAATTCGCGGACATAGTCGTCGGCCGGGGCGCCGACGAGCTCGTCACCGGTACCGACCTGGACCATCGCTCCGTCGCGCATGATCAGGATCCGGTCGCCGAGCTTGAGCGCCTCGGACAGGTCGTGGGTGATGAACACCATCGTCTTGCCCATCTCGTGGTGCAGCCGGATCACCTCGTTCTGCATATCGCGCCGGATCAGCGGATCCAGCGCCGAGAACGGCTCGTCGAACAGCAGCATGTCCGGATCGCTGGCCAGCGCGCGCGCCAGACCGACCCGCTGCTTCATGCCACCAGACAGCTGATCCGGGTAGGAGTTCTCGTACCCTGCAAGCCCGACCAGCTCGGTGACCTCGCCGGCGCGCTTCATTCTGTCCTTCTCGTCGGTGCCACGGACCTCGAGGCCGTATGAGACGTTGTCGAGCACCCGCCGGTGGGGCAGAAGACCGAAGTGCTGGAACACCATTGAGACCTTGCGGCGCCCCAGATCCCGCAGCTCTTTCTCATCCGCGG
>CAVQSK010000037.1:0-29821 GCA_963715885.1 uncultured Actinomycetota bacterium | reverse complement strand
TCGAGGTTGCCGGCACCGAGTGCGGCCCGACCCGCAACGGCAGCACCGAGTGATTCAGCTGCTCCGGGGAGGTCGGCTGCCTGCTCGCGCACGCGCTCGGCCACATCAAGGAAATCCCAGCATGCGGCCAGATAGCAAGAGAGCGCTGAGATGTGCATCGGCGACGTTGAACCTCATATGCGGAGCGTCGAAACAGCGCGTCGCGACGGTGTATCCCGTCTCCGCGATGGCCACGGCTTCGGCGGCGCGCCCTGCGTCCGCGGATATGGCAGCGAGCGCCCAGGCGGTCTCCGTGCCGACGATGGGGGGCAGGTTGTCCAGCGCGAGGTTCTTGGCAGCCAGTGTGGCCGCATCCGGCCGGTCCATCCGCAAACCAGTACACCGTGAGGAGGGCGTCGATCCAGCTGCGAGCCTGGCGTGCTGTGGTGTGCGAAGCGTCGTCGATGAACTTTTTCGCCCGCGCCGGGTCAGCGAGCGCCCACAGCATGTTGCTGGCCCGCAGATAGGTGAGTCGGGCGTGGTCCCTGTCGGTCAATTGAGTGAGCGGAACGTCGGCGAGCACCGCTTCTGCTTCTCGGCCTCGGCCGAGCCACGACAATGCATGTGCTCGCAGAAACTGGGCTTCTGTTCCGGCGCCTGCGCGACGGCCGCTTCCGCGAGTCGGTCGGCGAGGGACAGATCCGCGAGCCAAATTGCGCTGTGGGCGGCTTTGGTGAGCAGGCCGACATCGGGCGGGAGGTCGGAGTCGACGCTCAATGTGGCGCGGCGGATGACGACGTGGATGTCGTCGCGGTCGTCCCCAGCGGCCAGTTCGGCGGCGACCAGTCCGCGTAGCCGACGCAGCCTCGTGGGTGCCGCGCGTTTCCTGCGCACCTCGCCGTAGAGCGGGTGCGCCACACGGACTTCTATGCCGCTGTCGAAGTGGTCGAGGATGATCAGGCCACGAGAGTCGGCTTCCTCGACGGCGTCGGGATCGGCGATGTGTTCGAGCGCTGTCAGCTTGATCGGCTCGCCGATGGCGAGTGCATCGATGACGGCGCCGGCGGCGGCGGGCAACGCTCCGATGCGGGACTCGATCAATTCCACCAGGCCGCATGGCATGATCGGATCGCCGATCCACTGCCAGAAGCCATGCAGCTTCTTGAGCCGGCCGCCAGCGACCTCCTGCTCGACGATGTGGCGCAGATACAGAACGTTGCCGCGGGCCAGCTCCCAGAGGCGGCTCGCGGCGTGCGAGTCCATCGATCCGCCCAGTGTGGCCGACAACAGCGTGGTGGTCTCGTCGGGCGGCAAAGCCTGCAGATCGAGCCGCTCGAACTGGCCGGCCTTCCACAGTTCCTGTGTCCCAGTGGGAATCAATTCACCGTCGCGCACCGTGAGCACTACTTTCGCGGCGCACCGCTGGACGATCTGATGCACGACAAATGTCGACAGGTCATCGAGCAGGTGCACGTCATCGACGCCGACCACCACTGTCGTGCCCGGCGCGGTCGCAGTCAGCGACTCGATCACCCCGCGGACCAACTGAACGGTGTCGGTGCCTTCTGACCGCGCCCACGCCGTGAAAGCACCCAGGGGGAGTGTCCGCGCGCAAGACGTGCCTACAGCCCAATGGGTTACGCATCCCCGCGAAGCCGCCGACTCGAGCGCCTCGCGGGCGATGCGGCTCTTGCCCACCCCTGCCGCACCGCAAATCACAATTCCGGACGAACCCGGGTCGGATAGTGCGGCTTCGATGAGTCGCATCTCCTCCGAGCGTCCGGTCAACGGCCATGTCAACCGCACAGATACAGGGTAGGAGCCCAGGTAGCGCCGCGCAGAGCAACGACAAACTAGCGCGATGACGTGGTCGATCGGCCGGCGATCCTCCGTCATGTCCGCAAGAGCCGCGCGTCGGAAGAAAGTCGAAGTCGTTGGGGACCCGTGGAAATCGAGTAAGGGCCGGACGATAGAAGCCCTCGGCCTAGGGAAGCGGTACCCCTAGCGGTTGTCGCACGTAGTCGGGACCGCCGGCAGTTGTCGAAATCGCGTGGTGCGCTACTTACTTCCTCAATGTAGCGCGGCGCGACGATCGAACCAGTCCACATTCACGTGGCACGTTTACGGAGGCTTCTCATGGCTATTCAGGTCGTCTTCAGCCCGCCGCCCGGCACCACGGTACCTATCGCCTTTGCTGACGGCAGCAGTCTGCCACCCGACGCGTCGGTTGTTCGCAATGCCCCCCGTTGTCGGCAGGCGGAGCTTGGAGGGAAACAAATGGCTAATCACGCCCCCAGCACCACGAAGACGAACATCCCCAGCACCACGAGGAAGTTCCTCGCCGCCGGCTGCTTGGCGCTCGGCCTCGGCAGCCTCGGCCTGTTTGCCAGTGGCGGCACTGCCGCTGCCGACGGACTGGAGGTCACGCCTATGCCGCGGCGGTCATCGACGAGGACGGCTTCCAGAACTACGACACGTCGTCTTACCCGGCGGACTCGTCTTGGCCGGCGCCCCCGGCTTGGGGATCTCACCCGGCGGACCCGTCTTGGCAGGGGATCTCGTCGCATCCGTGCTGCTCGCGGTGAGGGGTAGACGCGTAGCAGAAGCCTGACCCCGCAACGGGAGCGGACGGCGGGAACACTCAGATTGAGTGTCTCGACTTGAAAACCTCTGCGGTGCAGCGAGATCCATCGCCCATATCGTCACAATGATGCTCAATGACGTTGTCAAGCCGCAGTTTTGACAGCCCGAGCGACGGGTGGATACGAGCGTGATCGAAGGCAATGGCGGTTAACGCCTCCGAAAAGCTGCTCGCCGAACCGGATCGGGTTCGGCGCATCGGGGACATCCACGAAAGCATGCGCAACGCCGATGCCGCCCATGAGGCGCGACGCACCCGCGCGCCTTCGGCCAACTGGCGAATCTCGATGTGTCCGACGATTGTGACGGTCCACTTCCGGGGCGGAAACCGATGTCTGGCGAGGCAATCGCCAGCACGATTCGTCACAGTGACGATTAGAGCTTCTTACGGACCCCTGCTAGGGAAAGGGGATAGGAGGAATGTCAGACGGCAGTTGGATCCGCGGAATATCAGCGGGTAGCTCAACGGGGGGATGTCGTTGGGGAGCTGGACGCGCGGGATATCGTTCGGCAGTTTCACGGTCGGGACATCGCTCGGCAAGGGGACAGTAGGGATATCGCTTGGCAGCGGGGCAGGGGGAATGATGGATGGTATCGGGAGAGTCGGCATCGGGTTCTCTGGTGCAGCCTGCTGAGGCCACCCGGCCCCGCAGCCGATCGTCATGGCCAGCGTGGCGAACGCAATGCTGGCCACTGCGATCCGTTGTTCGGCAGTGCGGCTCGGCGGCGAGACCTTACTCCGCCGCGGTGCGCACTCAGGCTTCGTGCTCATCTGCCCGACCCCTTGACGGATGTGCTTGCGACGCTACACCTACCCGGCAGTCCGGATCGTTACAGCGACGTATTACGTGCCGTCCCCAACCAACTGAACGGCTCTATTCGCCAGACCAGTCTCTGCCCGTGGCAGGGCACAGGGACGCTGGCTGTGGCCCGGGACACTTGTAACCCGACCCGTCGACGGAACGACGTGCCCTCGGGAGCGGTCGAAATCGAGTAGTGGAACGGACCAAGCTAGCCCGCCGCCCAGGTAAGCGGTACCCCTAATCATCGTCGGCAGTAGTCGACGTCGTCGGGAATCGCCGAATCGAGTGGTGCACTACTCACGTCCTCGATATGGCCCAGCGAGATGATTAACACATAGAAAGTGTCCGGTGTAGCCGGTCATGAACCGCCAGAGGGCGAGGAGATTTCGAAGGAACGACCATGGCGACCCAACGAGGGGAACGACCTGCAGTACCGGACGAGCTAGACGACGCCGAACACTCGGCGCAAACGAAAGGAGTTGCTGTGATCAAGAAAGCGGTTCTCTGTGCGGCGGTTATCGGCGCCAGCGCTGTGCTGAGCAGCTCCGCTGTGGCCCAGGCCAATCCGGCGACACCCATGCCGGTGATCGAGTCCTCTGCGGGGGAGCTGTGCGGGTCCATCAACGGCAATCCCACACCGGACGGGGTGATTGACGGGATTATCAGTCTGGAAAACAGAGGGTTTGATGAGGTCGATGGGGCGCTGGTGCTGATCACCGCGATCCACCACGTCTGCCCGCAGCACGAGGCGCTGATGATGGGCGTGATAGAACCGGCCGCTGCTGAGGACCTCTGCAGTAAGCCGTGGTGACCTATAGGCCGGATGCGCCGCACGGCGAGTCGCGTACGGCACCGAGTTTCGCAGGCAGTGTCCTCGATGCGAGTTGATGGCTCTTGTAGAGGAGCTTGACCGAAGATGACCCGGCGCCGCGCACCTGGTGCACCCGAGTGGACGGCCCTGTACACCATCGGAGACCACGTGCGACTGGCGGTACCGTTAGCAGGCCACCTCGTCGGGTCGAACTGACATGGCCACGTATCGAATCGGTTGATATATATCGTCACAGTGACGTATCGCGTTGGGGAACAGGCTGATTGCCGGGGAGCGAGTCAGGATTTCCGTCGTGTGGTGGTGCTCTTGGATGACATCTTTCTTGGCGGAGAGTCCGGACTGCGAGTCGCTAGTCGACCTAGGGTGGAGACGCCGGGGATGGACGAAACGGCGTTGAATACGTCATTGCCTGTGGCGACAAGTGCTTCGAGTCGCGGCAGGATCGCATCCATGGTTCGGATCATCGGATCGGCCAGCGCGAGGTAGCGTTCAGCGCGATCGATCGCCTCGTTGAGGCGCTCGGTGGCAGTCGCCAGGTTCTCGAGGAGATCCGGCAATTGACTGGCGAGTTGTATCGACGCGGGTGGGATGCGCACGGCTCCGCTGGCGACCGATTGCGCTGTTTCCGCTGCCGCCTGGGCGGCGGCCTTGATGTCTTTCGGGCTCGGAACTCTTCTACTCGTCATGAAACAACTATGCGGCACGCAGGCTCCGCGACAGCCGCGCTGATGTCGGCAAGTCGGCATACGAAGGTACCGAAGTGCATCGCACCAGTAGCAACTACCGGGACTATCCGGAATCTCTGATCAATGAGGTCAAATTACTGCGCAGCATGCAATCACTTTGATTCTCCTTGACCGAGATCCGACAAGTGCTCGAGGGGCTTCGCGCCCGCGATATCGACTGCGCCGACGGCGCCCATCTGCTGAACGATAAGCGCGCGAGTCGAAGGACCAATCAGCGGTCTGAGAGAAGTCAGGCGAATTCTGCTGCAGGAACAGAGGCGCTTAGAGGCCAGCGCGCGTCGGCTCGGAAAGCAGCGCGGGCAGGCGACACCCCCGAAAGACTTTGTGCGCCAAGACAAAATTGTCATAGTGACGTTTTGGGGGTCGAGTGGCCGGGACGGCCTGTGACATGGACGAGCGCGAAGCTCGCAGAGTGAAAGCGTCTGGGTGCAAATATGTTTGGGGGAGACGATCCGTCACAGTGATTCGACTCGCGCACCGGCACCACCACGCCGGACCTGTGGCCGCCCGGCAGTAGACCTGAGGTCGACGAGATCCACGGCATCGATGATTGGCTCGCCGTGATCGCCGCGGGCCAGTGCGTCGGCGTCACGGCTGAGAGCGCTCTGACGCAGTACCGGCGGCAGGGTCTTGTCTTCCGCCGCCTGCGGGACGCGCCCCCGGTGCCGGTCCGGATCGCCTGGTGGCGCGACGACCCGCATCCGGCGACGTCCGACGTCGTCGGACTACCGGCCGAGCTTTACCGCCCTCCTGCCTGATCCCGTTGACCCGTGAAGAAGTCGGGCGCATGAAGTGGCGCAGCCACGGTGGCAGCCGCCTGAGGGCCGGCGTCCAAGGCAATAGGCGTCGAAGGTTTGGGGCTGCATCTGGTCCAACGGTGGAGGTCATTCGGAGATGGTCGTAACGCCGTATCGGTCCTGGGCGTTGATTGGGCCGGTATGTCATCGCCAGCGGTGCGGTTTGAGCTGGCGGGCCGTTCGCGAAGTGCCAGCACTCGCGGCAAGAGTCAGCATCCCGCAACATGAGGTTGGCTAGTAGTTTCTTGACGACCTCGATGCAGGAATCCATGACTTCGATCTCGGGCTTCTGTTCACCCACAGTGGGCAGGTCGATGTACTGATTGCTCACCAAGACGAAGGAGCCGACCGTCGCGGTCCTCAGTGCAGATGGACCTGCAGATCCGGTTGCTGCCAAGCTCGCGGCCGACGTGTGTGGATTCCTGAACAGGGAACTGTTCGATTGCCTTCGTTTGCACACGCTCGAAAACGCAGGCGGTGGCCTCGCCGATGACCGCAGAACTGGGGACAGATCTAATAGAGTCGCCGTACCAACAGGATGAAGGGTCAGTACTTCGTGCTGCGCACATTGCGGGATCTGCCCGCCGCCGCGATCGCCCAGGCGCTGAATTGACGACTTCCGAAGCGTCTCAATGGGGCTGGTTACGCCGCTTGAGCGCCTCCTCACGGTTCCTCGACTACGCGCGCACGTTGCATCCGGTCGGGTTGACGTACGCGCTGCTGTTCTTCGCTTGGTCGATGAGCCCCTCGCTGCTGCCCCGACCCTGGTTCCTGCAGGGGGTGGCGACGGGCATCAGTGTCGCCATCGGTTACGGGCTGGGGTGTGGCATCGCGTGGGTGGTGCGGCGCTGCGGCGTCAGCCCGCAATGGACGCAACGCACCCGAACGATCGGATGGCGCGCGCTCGCGGTGACGGCCCTGGTGGTGGTGCCCACTTTCGTGGTGCTTGGGTCCTGGTGGCAGCAGATCCTTCGTGACCTGGTCGGTCTGCCGCGCGCGCAACGGTCCTTCTACATCCTGGTGCTGCTCATCGCGGTCGCGATCGCGCTCGCGCTGCTCGCGATGGCGCGCGGTGTGCGACGGGCAACCAACTGGCTGACCGGAATGGCCGGCCGGATCCTGCCCGGTCCGCTCGCCCGGCTTGCTGCGGTGGTGATCGTCGTGGTGCTGGCCGTTGTGGCACTCGACGGCGCTCTTCACCGCGGCCTGCTGAGCATGGCAGAACGCTCGGCGAAGGTTGCTGACAAGAGCACGGCCGAGGGCGTCACCCAGCCACAGGCGCCGGAACGCTCCGGTTCGCCGAAATCACGAGAGGCCTGGGACACGCTGGGCCGCGAGGGCCGCACATTCGTTGCCGGTGGCCCAACCGCCGAACAGATCTCCGAGGTGACCGGCTCCCCGGCACTCACCCCCATCCGGGTGTACGCCGGCCGCGAATCCGCGGGCAGCGTCGAGGCCATCGCCGAGCGGGTGATCGGCGAGCTCCAACGCACACACGCCTTTGACCGCAGGGCGCTGGCCGTGGTCACGACGACGGGTCGCGGCTGGGTCAACCCGAATGTGGCGGCCGCTTTCGAGTACGTCAACGGCGGCGACACCGCCATCGCATCGATGCAGTACTCATTCCTGCCCAGTGCACTCTCGTTCATCGCCGACCGTGAGACGCCACCGCTGGCGGGACAGGCGCTGTTTGAAGCCGTGCACCGCGTCTGGGCAGCCCGGCCGGAGGGACAGCGGCCGAAACTGGTGGTGTTCGGCGAGAGTCTGGGCTCGTTCGGCGGACAGTCCGCATTCGCCTCAGGGGCTGACATCGTCAGCCGCACCGACGGTGCGCTATTGGTGGGTACGCCGAACTTCGCGCAGCCGTGGACCCGAATCACCGCCAACCGGGATCCCGGGTCGTTCGAGCGGCTGCCGATCGTGGACGACGGGCGTCATATCCGGTTCGCGTCCCGCCCTCACGACGTCGACCTACCCGGGCCATGGGAGTTTCCCCGGGTTGTGTTCTGGCAGCACGCGAGTGACCCGATCACCTGGTGGTCGTTCGATCTGTTCCTGCACCGTCCGGACTGGCTGCGCGAACCACTCGGGCCTGATGTGGACCCAGGGATGCGGTGGCTGCCGTTCGTGACGTTCTGGCAAGTGACGCTGGACATGATCTTCTCCGCCGAAGTGCCGTACGGGTACGGGCATGCGTTCGGACCCGATGCGGCCGAACTGTGGGTGGACATCCTGGCTCCCCCAAACTGGGACTCGGCCGTGACCGAGCGGATCCACGACGCCGCCGCACGAGGCTGAACCGACGCAGTTCGGCGTGACGCTGTTTGCTTCGACAAGGCCTAGCCTCGATCTTTCGTGTTTGAGTCGATGATGGTGTGATTGTTCGGCGCGTGATGCACGGAAGTGCCTGTCCAGCAAGGGAAAATGGGCTTGTCGAAGGTCCAATTTCCGGATAGCTGAAAGGCACTCCGTAGGTGAAGCCTAACCGTTGTGGTGGTGTCGGTGTCGAATCAGGCGGCGAGTCGTTGATCTCGTCGGCCGGAGCGGCGCTATTGCTGAAGTCTGCCCAGGTCAGCGGACTGGCCAAGGAGCTCTCGCACGCGTTGAGTCCGTGGCGGCCGGCGCGATCGGTGCATGATCCGGGCAAGACGGTGCTGAATCTGGCGGTGACGATCGCGCTGGGCGGTGACTGCCTGGCCGATGCCGCGGTCATTCGCGCCCAGCCGGAGTTGTTCGGCGCGGTGGCCTCTGACCCTACGATCAGCAGGCTCATCGACACCCTGGGTGAGGATTCGGCGGCGGTGATCACCGCAATCCGCGGGGCTCGCGCCGCGGCGCGGGCCACGGTCTGGGGTCACCGCTCGCCGGTCCCGCGCGCCGATCAGGTGATCATTGATTTGGATGCCACCCTGATCACCGCCCACTCGGAGAAGGAGGGCGCGACCCCGAACTTCAAGCATGGCTTCGGGTTTCACCCCTTGTTGGCGTTCGTCGACCATGGTGACGGGGGCACCGGAGAGCCCCTTGTGGGGATGCTGCGCCCCGGGCGGGCCAACGCCAACACCGCTGCCGATCAGATCGCGGTGCTCGACGCCGCGCTGGCCCAGCTGCCCGAACCGCTGCGGTCTCGGGTGCTGGTGCGCGGCGATTCCGGGTCCGACGATGAGATCGCCCTCCCAATGACCGACCTGTCGGCGGGTTTCAACGCCGGCCGGCCGGTCGTGGATTGACCTCAGCGTTGTGAGTTGTTTCAGAGCGCCGTCACGAGACCGTCCACGCCCGCGTCGATGTCGGTAAATCCGGCCGGTCCGCAGGACGTTGACGCTCTTGCCCGAGTTGCGGGCCTGTTGATCAATGTCGACAACCACACCCAGGTAGACACCCTCGTAGATCGTCTCAGCGCACAGATGCCACGCCGGCCGGCGACGGTATCGGCGCCGCAGCCAGCGACTGATCTGGGCCGGAGACCATTTCCTGGCCAGCTTCTTCGCCACAGCTATCCGTAGCCCATCGTCGGCCACGAGGCGGCGCGTTTTCGGTCGGCGGCGACGCTGATGGGCCTGGCCGTGGGCATACCAGGGCTGGTAGGTCCCGTCCGGCTTCCGATTTCTGGCGATCTCGCGGTACACACTCTGGTAGGTCTTGCCGATCCGCTCAGCGATGTCCTTGACGCGTTCGCGCCGGTGAAGACCATCGGAGATCTCGATGCGGTCGTCTTGTGTCAGGTAGCGAGGACTTATCGGTGTATCAACGAAGCGCACGCTGCCAGCGTCGATGAACCATAACGACCCACAGCTAAGTGACACTCCCACCGCCTGGGCCGCCACCGAACCGACGATGCCGGCTCGAATCAGTTCGAAGTATCGACGCTTGACACCGGCAGGCATCTTGTTCGGCGCGTAACGAGGCATCGCAATCCCATCCGTCCAGGATTCGCAACGATCGTTGGAAACTGCCCCGACTCCAACGGTCGGTTGCACCATTCGGTCATCTCCTCGATCACCTTGTCGGTGATCTTGGAGATGGTGTCCTTGGACACCGTGGCCCCGTAGACGTCGTCGAAATGGGCGGCGATCTCGCCGGTCGTGAGTCCCTTGGCGGTCAGCGACAATACGATCTCGTCGATGCCGGTCAGCCGCCGTTGGCGCTTCTTGACGATCTGCGGATCGAAGGTGCTGTTGGTGTCCCGCGGCACCTCGACCTCGACCGGGCCGATCTCGGTGAACACCGTCTTAGCCTGAATCCGTGGATCAGTGATGTCGTGCCGTTGCGGGGCTGATTCCGCGCGATTGGGCGGTTGGGAATGGTGTGGGCGTGAGTGGTCCGCTGGCCTGCACCAGCTTTCCACGTGTCTCCGGGTCGGGCCTGGGATGGCGGGTGGGCGGGGGTCGTGGCGTTCATCCTGCTCTTGGGGTTGCGGGACTGTAACCGGTGATGGTGTCCCACAGGGTTTTCCACCCTGTCTGCCATGGCCAGTGCGCGGGCAGGTGCAACGTCGGCTTGCGGGCGGGGGCGGCGAAGCGGGCGGGCACGGTGACCAGGTCCCGGCGCAGGGTGGCGCCGCGCGCGACGGCGTGGTCGCCGCCGGCGATGGTCCCGGCGGCGCGCAGCAGATTGTGCGCGATCACCGCGCAGGCCAGCCAGGCGCAGTTGGCGGCGAAGAGCCCTGATGGGATGTGCGCGAGCGGCCCGTTGATGAGGTCGGCGA
This sequence comes from uncultured Actinomycetota bacterium, assembly GCA_963715885.1. Taxonomy (GTDB): domain Bacteria; phylum Actinomycetota; class Actinomycetes; order Mycobacteriales; family Mycobacteriaceae; genus Mycobacterium. The sequence continues at coordinate 19,316 of CAVQSK010000037.1, read as the reverse complement.
AGGTGGTCTCGATGATGGCGTGCCGGCGGTGGGTGAGGTCGGCCTCGGCGGTGGGCAACTCGGAGGTGGTGACAAACGGGTGATACCGCCACACCGGGAACAGGGCGTCGGGGTAGCGGGCGTCTTTCACGCGGCGCACCACCAGCCGGGCGGTGACGCGGCCATGGCCTCGGATGCTCAGGGTGTAGCCGGTTTCGGCGGCCTCGGCGTCGGAGATCAGTGCGCCGGTGTCGGGGTCGAGCACCGCGCCCGGGTAGTGCACCGGGATCCACTCGGTCTCGTCGATGGAATCGATCGCCGTGGTGACTCGTTTGTTGCGGCTCAGGGTCAGCGAGAACTCGATCTGTTCGTCGAGGCAGGCGGCGATGACCTTCTTCGTGCCGAATGCCGAGTCGCCGCGCAGCATGCCCGCGATGATCGTGGTCAGCTTCCCGGCCGGATTGACCGCGCCCGAGGCCACCCGTGTGCTGGGCAGGTCGATGTGCTCGCCGATCAAACGCGAAAGACCGGTCTGCTCAGCCAGTTCCATGATCGGCACCAAGCCAGCCGCCGACACCAGATTCGGCTCGTCGAACACCGCCGACCCGACTGCGAAGGTATGCGATGATTGCACCGGAAATGCCTTCCGAAACAGTGACGTTTTCGACTTCAGCAATCGATATTGTCCCAGTTCAGGAGGCATTTTCGCTGTTCACACGCCGATCACCAAAGACCGGCCGTCCACGGATTCAGGCTTAGCCCGAGTCCCATTGCGGGAATTGCCCGACCCGCGCCCAACGGGGTCGTGTTTGTCATAGCCCAGGTGCTCGGCCAACTCCGCATCCAGCGCGGTCTCGAGCACGTTCTTGGTCAACTGGTTGAGCAGGCCGTTCGGGCCGACCAGCTCGACACCTTGTTCCTTCGCTTGCGCAAGCAGCTGCTCAGCGAGCTGCCGTTGATCCACTTCGGTAGCCACGGCTTCGAGTGTTTCGGACATCATCAGTCCTTCCCGCCAAGCTCACGCCCGGCGTGTCAGACCAAGACCAGATCCACCGTTATTCAGACAGTCCCTGTTGAAGAGGTGCGAGTTCCCGCGTAGGGGAGCGGTTGGGGTTTGAACTCTGGCGCAGCTGCCGGGGGGGTCACCGTTGTCGTCCTGGATGTACAGCAGCCAACGCGGATCGTCGGTCCACTGATGGCTGAGCACGCTGTGGTTGTCGTCGCCGGTCACGCAGCGCGCTTCCTCGTCCGAATCGACGCTATGTACCCAGATGTTCAGCCGGTTCCTTCCACGGAGCCAGATAGGCGATTCGGGTTCCGTCCGGCGAGTTTCGTGGCACCCGCGCGGGTGGGCGAGCTGAAAAGGTGTTCCACAGTGATGATTTCGGGCAATGCCATGACAATCCGTTCCGGTGGTCGGTGGTGGCACGCTGATGGGCACAGGCCTCCCCGGCCGCCCAGGTGATCGACGGTGGGCGCTGATGCCGGAGAACGCTAGTCGGTTGTGTGTTGTGGTGTTTATTGCACGCCAAACCTCCGTGCTGTCCAGCGTCGGGGACGTGCGCGTCAGTTGACATACGAGCGAGATGCTCGCATGTGGGATCTCGTGGGGTCCAGGAATCTGTTGACGGTGGAGCGCGCGGCGCGGCATTGGGGAGTGAGCGGCGAGATGCGCAAACCTCTCCCCGGCTGTGGTGGTCAGTGGGCCCAGTTGAGCACCAGAGGGTTCCGGGTGGAGGCCAGGGCGATGAGGCCGGCGCGTGTTTGGGGTGTGACCGGCGCGAGAGGTGCTCGGGTTCGTTCGCTGGCGATGATTCCACCTTCGGCCATGAGGATCTTTTGAGCGCGCAGCCCGCACTGCCGATTCTCGAAGTGAATCAGCGGGAGGAGTGCTTCCCATGCTGCGTTCGCTCGATCTCGATTGTCTTCCCGGTATTGACTGACGATGAATGCAAGCAGGTCCGGCACCATCGAGCTCGACATTGTGCCGACGGCGCCGGCGTCGAGGTCGGGGATAAGGGTGACTGATTCCTCGCCGTCGAAGGGTGCGCTGAGGGCTGGGCCTGCGACATCGATGAGGGCACGGATCTTGTCGGCGGTTCCGGGAACCTCAATTTTCGCGTATTGGACCTGCGGGATTGCCTTTGCGATGTCGGCGAGCAGTGTGGCGGACAGCGTTGTTGTCGACATCGGTGCGTCTTGGATCATGATGGGAATGTCGATCGCTGATGCCACGATGTCGAAATAGCGGGTGATCTCGTGGTCGGGTACCGACATGGTCGCGCCGAAGAACGGTGGCATCAGCATCACAAGGTCGGCGCCGAGCTCCTGAGCATGTTTGCTGCGACCGGCGGCGACCCGCGCACTGTAGTGGCTCGTGGTCACGACGATCGGCAGACGGCCGGCGTTGTGGTCGATGATGCAACGCGCGATCATGTCACGTTCGTCGTCGGTCAACGAGAACTGTTCTGAATAGTTCGCCAAGATGCAGAGGGCATTCGGTCGGCAGTCGATTAGAAAGTCGACGACGCGCCGGAGGCCGGCCAGGTCGAGGTCTTCGTTGTCGTGAAAGATCGTCGGGACGACCGGGATCACCCCGGTCAACGGATGGATCATCACTGTTCTTTCGGGTCGATTGTGAGGACACCGTCGATGCGCCGAGGTGTTCCTGTTCCGGGCAGTCGTTCGTCGCGGAGTTTAGCGGGCAATAGTGGTGTCGGCGTGTCCTGGTATACGTGATCGGCCGCAGCCAGCGGCGGAGCGCCGATGCGCCGACCGAGGTCTTCCGTGGGTGCTGTTGTGGCCGGGTAGGTTCCGCCGTGGTGCATCACACCCAGCTCAGCGCGACGCCGGTCGGATAGCCTTTCACGACGACGCGGCCTGAGCGCGCCGACAGCGCCTCGACGACGCCACAAAGCCTCCAAGAGGAAGCCGTCTCTATCCCAGCACCGATTCTGGCACCATTGCGGAGATGGATGCGCGTTCGAGACGGGGTCTCAATGATCCGTTCGAAGAGGCGATTGACGACGCGCTGAGCTCCCTGCCGGCCGATCTCCGTGCGGCGATGAGCAACGTCGAGATCATCGTCGAGGACGAGCCTCCCGACGGGCAGCCGCTGCTCGGCCTGTACCGCGGCGTACCGCTGCCGCGAAGGAGCAGCACGTACAGCGGAGTGCTTCCCGACAAGATCAGCATCTTCGGCGGGCCGATCACGCGACTCGCCGCCGGCGACGCGGATCGTCTACGCCGCGAGGTCAGGCACGTCGTGCTGCACGAGATCGCACATCACTTCGGGATCAGCGACGAGCGGTTGATCGAGCTCGATCGCTACTGACGTGGTGCTGATGCTCCGCCCGAATCTTGCCGTTGTCGACAGGTCGATGAATGATCTTCCTGCGGCCGAAATCGTTGTCTGGGAAGGTAATCCACCGCCTTAGACCGCGTGGGCCCCATGCCAGTCATGCGTGGTCAATACGTCACTGTGACGCAATGGTGCGCCAGGCAGGTCGTCGGTGATATCCGCTCGGACAATCGGTGTCCCGCCACAAGCCCCCGCCCCCAACCACTCGGTAACAGGCCCTACAGCCGCCGCAAACCTGCGCGCTCGATCGCGACATAGAGGCCCTGCCCGTCGGCCACGCGGCAATTGGGACCGCCGTCGTCGACGAGGAGGGCGACCTTTGTCCCGGCCGCGAAGTGCCCGTCGGGGAGTGTCCCCGGCTGCGGGTCGCCGTAATAGTACGGCTGCGATCGTTTGACTGCGTGGGTGAACTGATTCGGGGCGGGGCGGATGAAGTTGCGTTCCGGCACCAAGGTGCCCTCGGGCAGAACGGTCACCTCCGGCCTCAGGAAACCTTCCATGTTCGTGATCCCTCTGTCGCGGGTCGGCGGACACCGATGCTGTCCCTCGTACTCACCGCCGACGTCGATGGCGACTTCAGATTACCGACGGCGATTCCCCAGATCTCTTCCGATTGGCCATTGGGCATTCGCTCTGGGCTCGTTGCACCAGCAGCCGACGCACTTCATTTCAGGCTGCTCTCGGGCAAAAGGATGGGAACGTTCGGAAGCACGATGCCCCGCGCGGGCGTTTCCAATGGGGCCGCTAACAGGCCCTCCTCGGCCAGCACTCGCAGGTTGGGCAAGCTATACGGCTCCGCAGCGTTGAGGTCCACGACGTAGCCGAGGTCCTGGAGACTGGCGACCGTCATGCGGCTGAGCGGGTTGCCCGATGGCCCAACGAATCCTGTCATCATCTCGTTGCGGAAGACGGTCTCGCGCCAGTGCGAGTCGGCTGTGCCCGGGCCCCCGGTGTTCTCGACTGGGACCGGGGTCGGCTTGACGGTCGCTCCCTTCAGGAGGCCGTATTCCTTCATCGCCGCCTTCCCTCGAAACGTTGGGTTCGTCGTCCCTACCCCCGTGAGCAAGGATTTGGACGTCCAGACCGTTCCGATTCCCAGCACGTGGCCCATCTCGTGGGTGATCACGTCGTTCAGCGTGCCGTCCTGCTCCATCTGCTTCAGGTCGGCCGTATCAAAGGTCATCTTGCCCTTGGCGGGCAGGAACGCGGCGACGCCGGCGCCCTGCGGGCGCAGATGCGTCGGCCCCGCCTGACCCAGGATTCCCCCGACGCCGTCGATCGGCGAGCCCTGCGCCAGGATGACTACGTCGTCGATGACCTCGTTGTCGACGTTGACGCGCGGCAGGTCGCCTACGATGACCCTGCTCCAGCGGTCGGCCGCGCTCTTGAATGCCTTCTTCTGCTTCTGGGTTAGGCCCCCGAGGAATCGCACCTCGATCGTGAAGGGCGAAACCGCCGCCGCCGGTGCCAGCTCCGCGGAGATCGACGCACTCGCCTGCGCGATGTAGACCTCCACGTCGCCCGAGCGCGAACTAATCTGTGCCGCTCGCTTTGCCATCGTGGCCCTCTCCCTCTTCGATAATCCACGGATCTCGCCCCGGCCCACCGACTCGTGTTGTCCAGGAAGTTACGTCCAGTAGATCACCAATCCGCGCCAAAGCAGGGCGTTGCCGCCACCCCGCTCACGTATCGATTGCGAACCGCGGCAAGCAGGCGCAACTCGCTTCGATGACTTCACGGTCGCGCATGTCGTTGATCTAAGGCTTTTCTGCTAGCAGGTGTACAGCTTGTTTTGGGCTGCGGCGGTGCGGGTTTCGGTGCCTGCGGCGGTGACGTAGCGCTGTGAGGTCACCATGGACTCGTGGCCGAGCAGTTTCATCAAGGTGTAGACGCTGACGTCGGCGTTGGCGAGTTCGGTGGCGAAGGTGGCGCAACCCGTGGACAAGTGGGCGCGGTCGGCGTCGATGCCAGCGCGGCGAAACGCCCGCAGCACCCGTATTGCAGGGTGCCGCGGGTGACGCGCTCACCGTCGGCGCCCACGAACAGCGGAGCCGCCTTCGGCCAGGCGGCCAGTCCCCCGCCGGGGGAGGAGCGCCGTTTGGCGGTGGCTGGAATGCGAGTCGCTCGGTCGTCGAGGTAGCGCTCGAGCACCTGCACCAATGCCGACTCGATCGGAACCCGGCGGTCCTTGCCGCCCTTGCCGCGGACCTGGATGACGGCCCCGTCGTCGCTGCGCCGAAGGTCACCGACGTTGGCGCGCACCAGTTCATCGGCGCGCAACCCGGCCAGCAGCGCGGTCAGGATCAGGGCGCGGTCGCGGTCGATCCAGTCCGCCGCGGCTGCGGGTCGGCATTGAGGGCCCCAGGAGGGCGGCCACCGCATCTGCCGGTAGCGTCTTGGCCGGTTTGGGCCGGCCGACCATCGGCATCGGATTGGCCGCGATCAGCTCCGCGGTGTGGAAGAACGTACACAACACGTTCCAGGTCGACCAGCACCGTTGAATCGTTGCGGCTTCATGGTTTGCGCATACCGGGCGAACGCGGTGCGCAGGGTGTCGATGGTGATGGCCTCGACCGGCATCCCGGACAGATCGCCGCCGCCGGCGATGAGGGGCATGCCACCAGTATTTCATGGATAATGACGATTATCCATCAAAAACTCCTCCGTTTTCATCAGATGAATCAGGGACGTTGCGTCGGTGCGCCGTTGGTGGCCGCTCTCCTCTTGTGACGAAAACCGTTGTTGATCTGGTGCTTTGGGATTATTGGCAGTAAGTCCCCGGGTGCTCACTCGTGGCGTGCTGCCGACACGCCGCGGCGAATCGTCTCGAATGTGACGCGCCTACCTGGAGTGATCTGGTAATGATTCAGTGGATGATTCAATGATTCATTGGATGAGACAGGTTGGAGGCGGTTTTGCCCGTCGATAAGAGCGGTCGCGTGTACGTGGTCGGTTCGGTTCCCGTATTGCATCCGGAGGCCCAGACCGTCGACGAGATGCTCGAGGGTTGGCGTAACCAGCAACTGTGCCGCAACTTGGATCATGACACGATCGCGGGACGAACACGCCTCGTGCAGCGCTTCATTGAACACACCAATGAGTTCCCGTGGACGTGGACGCCGGCGATGGTGGAGGAGTTCTTCAGCGATCTGCGCTCCGTGAAGCGGCGAAAGCAGTCGACGGTGCGGCGTTACCAGAATGCGTTGCGGATGTTCTGTTCCTATGTCAGCGATCCCGACTACGGTTGGGATCGAGTGTGCGAACAGCGATTCGGCACCCATCCCGCTCAGGTGTTCTTCGAATGGAACACCGCCACGCATGTCCAAGACAATGAGCAGTCCCCGACCAAACGCGCGTTTACCAAGCGAGAGTTGCAGGACTTCTTTGACCACGCCGACGACCAGGTTGCGCTGATCGCCGCCTCGGGACGCAAGGGCTGGCTGCCGGCCTATCGGGACGCGACGATGTTTAAGGTCGCCTACTCATACGGGCTGCGGTTCAACGAGCTGCGCCATCTGCAGACGGTGGATTTCTCCCGCAATCCGCATGCCCGCGAGTTCGGCAGTTACGGCGTCGTGCAGATCCGTTATGGCAAGGCGAAGAAAGGATCTCCGCACAAGCGCCGCGGCGTCCTGACGGTTTTCGGATGGACCGGCGAAGTCATCACCGACTGGCTGGCGCACGGCAAACCGTGTCTGGACAACGGGCTTGATTTGTTCCCCAGCGAGCGCGGCGCACTCGTCGCCGAAAACACGCTACTGCGACGGTTCCGCCGGTACTGCAACGATCTGGAGTTGTCGACGGGACTGGATATGCACTCGCTGCGCCGCTCGTATGCCACACACTTGATCGAAGATGGCTGGGACCCGAAGTTCGTCCAAGACCAGATGGGCCACGACCATGCCAGCACCACATCGCTGTATACCAAAGCTCGGAAATTGCATCAGATGGGTGACGAACTGCAGGTCGCCTGATATGTGTACGTCGCGAAGTTGGCGCAATGGCGTTAGCGCGGAGTGGCGGGACCTCGTGAGCTGATCAAAGCCGATCCGCATCGGCCGGGGAAGTGGTTTTCGTCGTGGCGATCTGAGGACTACTCGATCCCGGTGGCGACGCCGACATCACCCTGAGTTCGCTGATTTCCTGGCGCCGCACTGGAGTTCGCCTGGGAGTCTTCTAGACCGCGGGCGCTCGCGGATAGCGGTTCCCAACTGCCTGTGGGTTACCGAGCCGCTGCGCTTGCCGTGGCTGCGTGATCGCTTCGCCGGCGGCGTAGGTTGACCGTGGCGACACGGGCGATGACCGCGGGGCGTAGCAGGCGGGTGGGGGGGTCGATGAGCGTGCCCACCTTCGAGAACTGTTCGGCCACAACGGTGTCGGACTCGGCAGCGGCCAGTACCCGATCCACATACTTGTTGGCGATGCGCATCGGCAGCGGTCGGGGGCCCTCGACCTCGGGCAGACTGAGATCCCCGCCAGCCGCCAACTGCCAGGCGGCGCCGATGACTTTCGCGGTGGCACGGAAATAGCGTCGCGCCAGGCCATCCTCGCCGCGGCGTAAACAACGTTGGAGTACCAACGCTTCGAGTGCGGCCACCGTCATTCCCTGGCCGTAGACGGGATTGAAGCTGCAGATCGCGTCGCCGAACACCAGCAGACCGGCCGGAAACCGCCGCATCTTGTCGTAGCGCCGCCATTGACTCGACGGCATCCGATAGCGGGCTACCTCAGCGAGCGGCTCGCCGGCACGTATCGCCGCCAGCACATGCGCGGGGGCGAATTCCTCAACGAATGCCAACATCTCAGCGAGCTCGCCAGGCGGTTCGCGGCCCACCATCCCCGCCACCGTGAACATCCAGGTGTTGTTCTCGTTGCAGAACAGCGCCATCCCGGTGGGACGACCCGGGACGGGACCGATGAGCACCGCCATCTCGTTCAGCATCCCGGGCGGAAGCCGCAGCACCAGGCTGGAATACGCCAAACGCACGCCAACATGATCTTCGACCGGACGGCCATAACCGAGGCCCTCCAAGAACGCCGGTGTGCGCGCACCCCGGCCCATCGCATCCACCACCAGATCCGCCCCCAACACCCGTTCGCTTCCATCGGGGCGCGCCCGGACGAGTGCACCGCTGACACGATCCCCCGGCAGCATCGACGTCGGTTCAACGACGTCATGGCCCTCCAGGACCGTGACGTTCCCAACGGCTCGCAGCCGTCGCCGAACATGACACTCCAACAATGGTCTGCTCGGAAACAAGAGCTGGACGTCTTTGAATCGACCTGACCGCGGGAATAGGTGTCCGCCATTGCTCATGTACAGTTTGGACAAATCGCCGTCGTCGAGGACGGGGGTTCCAGCTGCGACGAGTTCGTCAAGGAACCCCGGGAAAAGCTCGCTCAAGACCTGGGAGCCGCGCCCCAGCAACAGATGGACGTGGCGGCCCTGGGGAACCCCACGCCGGTTAGCGGCGGTCTGGGGTAGCACATCCCGCTCCACCACGGTGACCGTCTCGTAGAAGTCGGCCAGCACTGTTGCCGCGAGCAGCCCACCCATGCTGGCGCCGAGAACGACCGCATGCTCACCAAGCTTCGCCATAGCCACCCCTGACCATGATTGCCTTAGGTCAGTATGTCGGGGTCTGTTCGCGGTGGCTGGAGTATGCGAATACTCATTTTTTGGCGGATGGGTCAGTAGCGGCTGCGAATGCCTGCTGCACGCGCGGACGTAAGCCCGCGTCCCGAACGCCTTTTCTGCGCTCGTTTGTGCAGAGATTGCGCGAGCCCGACGCTCGCTTGCGCTATGCCCTGTGAACAGTGTTCGAAATCCTGCACTCACTTCGCGTTGTCCGGTTCAACCGCTGAGATGGTCTCGCCAACGGTAGTCGGCCTATTCCAACACCCTGAGCTCGCAGCACATGTCGGCCACGTCCTGGTCTTCACCCAGCGTCCGATCCGCGGTCACCAGCGTGGCGACTTGATCTGGAGATCCCGTCTGGTGCATGATTCACCCACTATCCGACGTCGGCTTGGAGGGTGGGTTGCGGCAGTCTGATTTGGTAGGTGCGGCGCATTTGCAGTTGGTCTCCGGTGTGGTGCAGCTGCGGCCGGAGGATGCGATGTTGGAGGCGATGTTGCGGGGCTGGCGGGCGCAGCAGGCTGCGCGTGGCCTGCGGGAGGATTCGATTGGGGCGCGGGAGCGGCTGATGCGTCGGTTCGGGGACTTCGCCAACGAGTTTCCGTGGAACTGGACGCCGGCGCATGTGGATGAGTGGTCGCTGTCGCTGACCGCCGAGCATCACCTGGCGCCGTCGACGATTCGCTCCTATCAGTGCAGCCTGCGCCTGTTCAGCGAGTACCTCTGCGACGGCCGCTATGGGTGGATCGTGGCCTGTCAGAAGGAGTTCGGGCCGCAGGTGCATCCGGTGGCGATTGTGCATGAGTGGAATACCATCGCTCACCTCAACGACTATGAAGGAGATCCGGAAGCGCGCCCGTTCACGCGGGCGGAGATGCAGCGGTTCCTTGACTATGCCGACGAGCAAGTGGAGCGTGCGGTGCGGTCCAAGCGTAAGGGTGCGTTGGCTGCGTACCGGGACGCCACGCTGTTCAAGGTGCTGTATGGGTGGGGGCTTCGGCGCACCGAGGCGTCCAAATTGGACGTTGTCGACTTCGGGCGCAATCCGGCGGCGCCTGAGTTCGGCTGGTATGGCACGGTCAACGTCCGTTACGGCAAGGCCAAACGTGGTCAGCCTGCTCGCCGCCGCAACGTCGCCTCGGTGATGGGGTGGGCGGTCGAGGCGGTCGCCGACTACGTCGAGAACGTACGTCCGAAGTTCGGCCACGCCGAGCATCCGGCGCTGTGGATGACAGAGCGCGGCGGGCGGATCAAGCCGGCAGAGATCAACGCCCGCTTCGTCACCTACCGAGACGCCCTCGGGCTATCGAAAAGTCTTGTGCCGCACTCGATGCGGCATTCTTATGTTTCACATCTCACCGAGGACGGGGTTGACCGGCGGTTTATCCAATGTCAAGTTGGCCACGAAGTAGATAGCTCCACCGCCGTGTACACCCATGTCAGCGCTGACTTCATGAATACCGCGCTGCGCAAGGCGCTTTCGCCAGCGCTGGGCGACAAGACCACAAGAACGGGTCTGCGATGACGGCCAAGCTGGACTACCGGTGGCATCTGCGTCAAGTCATGGCGACACGCGAGATGTTCTCCACGACCGATCTGCTGGCGCCGTTGGCCGCGCGTGGGATCACGCTGTCCTCGAGCCAGGTCTACCGGCTGGTCGTCGAGCGGCCCGAGCGGTTGAGCCTGAAGATCCTGATGGCCCTGCTCGACATCCTCGACTGCACCATGGATGACCTGATCGAGCCGGTCGCCGCAGCCGGCACGAAGACCAGGAAGGCAGCAGCCGGTGCGGCCTCCACCGAGAGTGTCGGCAGCCTGCGGCCGAAGCGGGCCCGCATCACCTCCACGGACCGATGACCGGTTCCGCGGACCCGATCTGCGATCCCGTCGGAACGGTGGTGGACCTGGTGGCCGCAGCGGATCCCGCGCTCGATACCGAAGAGATCCGCCGGATCGTTGAGCGCGTCGGCGGCGGGCGTGCTAAACGACGCCGTCTGGCCACCGCCTTGGCTTGCAGCCCGAGGGTGCTCACCACCGGACGCTCGCCGGCACCGAAGGTCGTCGGCGACCTCCTGCTGGCCCTACGCGCGGCGGGCGCGGCGAGGATCTCACCACCGGGCTGCGCGGACTGCGGGCGCGAGATCACGTCCATGCAGCGTTGCGGCGAGCACTGGTACTGCTGCCCCTGCTTCCTCCTCCCACAGCAGTGCGCATCCTGTGGGCAGCAGCGGCAGGTCAGCTTCCGCGACCGACACGGCAGACCTCGCTGTTCTCAGTGCCCTGACCGCGACGCCCGCGACCCGCGCCGAGTTTTGGTCGAGGTGATCACCTCTGTGGATCCAGGATTGACCGCCGACGCGGTCGTCACGGCAATCGTGGCAACCGTCACCAAGCCCGCTCACGAGCAGAAGCTGGCGTGGGCTATCGAAGAGACCCCCGAGCTCCTCACGGGAGGCGGCGCGAAAGCGCCATTCCCTATGGTGCTCAAGCTGATCGACGCGCTCTGCGACGTCGGCGCGTCCCACATCCGGCGGCCCGCCTGCCCGCGCTGCGGGCGTGTGGTCACCTTGAGCAAGACACGCGACGGCGGGCGTATCTGCCGCAACTGCACCGCCAAGGCCAACGCTGTGTCCTGTTCTCGCTGCGGAACGGTGCGAGAACCAGCCGCCCGCGACGACAGTGGAAAGCCGTTGTGCGCCAAATGCTTAGTCACCGATCCGGTCAACTTGGAGCAGTGCATCCACTGCCGGCGTCGGCGCCGTGTCAGCAGCCGCAGCGCCGACGGGCCGGTTTGCGCGACCTGTGTTCCCCGCAGGACCGCGATCTGCAGCATGTGTGGGCGAACCGCACCCTGCATCGTGTCCACAACCACCGGGCAGCCGCGGTGCGGCGCCTGTGCACGCTCATGGGCGTGCTGCTCACGCTGCGGTCAGTCAGCGACCGTCCGTGCCGGCACCCGCGAGGTGCCCTTGTGCGGCCATTGCGCCATTCCAGATCCCAGCTTCTGGAAGACCTGTCCTCGCTGCGGCGCCGACGGACGCCTCACCTCGGGTGTCTGCAGCCGTTGCCACCTCCACCAGCAACTCCAGACACTGCTTACCGACACCACCGGTGAGATCCGATTTGAGCTACGAGCCCTACACGAGACGCTGGCCGGCGTCGACAGGCCGGCCACCGCATTGAACTGGCTCAAGCACCCCACAGTCCGCTCGGCGCTCACCGACCTCGCCAGCGGACAACGACCACTTAGCCATGCCGCCCTCGACGATCTCACACCCAGCAAGCCAATCGAACATCTGCGCAGCGTCCTGGTAGCCGCCGCAGCACTGCCCGCCCGCGACGAGCACCTCGCGCGGATCGAACGGTGGGTCACCGACACCCTCAACGAGCACCGCCCACCCGACGAGAAGGAATTGCTGCACCGCTACGCGGTCTGGCACGTGCTGCGGCGGCTTCGGCAACGCAACCACGGCGCCGACACCACCTACGGCCAGCTCGACCTGGTCCGCCGACGAGTCCGCGCGGCAATCGGCCTGCTCGACTGGCTGCGCGGCCGCGGACTCACACTCATCACGTGCCGGCAAGCCGACCTCGACACCTGGCTCACCAGTGAAGACGTCAGCCATCGCGCGGAGGCTGGCCACTTCGTCCGCTGGGCCATCTCGCAGCGCCTCAACCGCAACCTGCGGTTCGCCGCCACCCGCTGGACCGGCCCCGCCGGGCCGCTGGACCAGGAAGAGCGCTGGCACCAAGCCAAAAGGCTGCTACACGACCACAACCTCGACACCGACGACCGAGTCGCCGGGCTGCTGCTCCTGCTCTACGCCCAACGACCCGCGACCATCAGTCGGCTCACCGTCGACGACATCGACACCAACGACGACACCGTCCAGCTCCGCTTCGGGAGTGTGCCCATCGTGCTCCCCGAGCCTCTGTCGACACTGGTCCGCGAGCTAGTCACCACCCGCCGCGGCCACGCCGTCCTCGGCGATCAAGGAGCCTCACCCTGGCTGTTTCCCGGCGGACAACCCAGGCGCCCCATCAGCGCCGACAGACTCGGCCACCGCCTGCGCTTGATCGGACTGCACCCCGCCGAGGCACGGTCCACCGCACTGTTCCAGCTTGCCACCGAACTCCCCGCCGCGGTCCTCGCGCGGATGCTCGGCATCCACATCACAGTCGCCGTCCAATGGCAGCAATACTCCGCCGGCGACTGGACGAGCTACGCCGCCGAGGTCAGCAAGAGAGCGAAAACCCTATGACCAGGAAGCTATTCGGACAGTTCCTATATCCGACTGTGCCGTTATGTGTGTCCAGTGACTACCGGGTCCGCACCCTGCGCCGGGTGCTCGACGCCACTATCGAGGACGCGCTGTCGTTCGGTGAGGAGACCTCGTGAAACGGCAAGTCAGCTACACATGGCGATTGGCCGAACTCATGGCCGCTCGCGGCATGCACAACAGCACCGAGCTCATTCCCCTGCTAGTCGAACGCGGGATCCAACTGTCACGGCCGCAGGTCTATCGCGTGGTTCATCAACGTCCTGAACGGGTTTCGCTCCAGTTGATCGCCGCACTGTGCGACATCTTGAGCTGCGGTGTGGACGACCTCCTCACCGTGACCGCGACCGATGTCCGCCGGCGCAAAGCGTCGTCGAGCTCGCCGACCGCGCCGGCACCCAACGTTGTCGAGCTCAACAAAGCGGTGCGTCCTCGCCGAGCCAGAGTGCTCAGCGATGACGATTAGCCCCAACCGGGCTTCAACCAAACGGGGCCGCCCACTGGTAACCGACGGGCACTTCCTATGCAGTCGATGCCAGCGGATGGCGAACCAACGCAGGGCGTCTTGGCCAGGCGAGGATCTGTGCTACCGCTGCGTCTACACAGCGATGCGCATCCGCGGGATCTGCCCAAGATGCGGTCACGACGGTGTGCTTCCCGGCCTGGCCCTCGATGGCATCCGGCAGCCGATCTGCCTGTCGTGCGCGGGAATTCCCGGGGACTTCACCTGCCGACGCTGCGGGACCGAAGGCGATCTCTACCGGCGCGGGACCTGTGCCCGTTGCGCCCTGCGCGACGACCTGACGGTGTTGATGATTGACGGTGCGCACGACCCGGACGCCATGACGCCTATCGTCGATGCGCTGTGTCGTGTCGACCGGCCCGCCAGCATCCTCACCTGGAAGCTCTCCCTCAAGGTCCAGGCACTGTTGGCCGGACTGGCCTGCGGCGACATTCCGTTGACACACCAGGGCCTCGATGACGCCGGTAAAGACAACGAGACCGCCCATCTGCGCAGTCTGCTCGAACACAACGGCATCTTGCCCGCCCGCGACGAACCTCTGGCCCGTTTCGAACGGTGGCTCACACTAAAGCTCGATGCGATCACCGAGCCAGCCGTGCGCACTCCGGTGGAGCAATTCGCCACCTGGTATCACCTGCGCCGACTACGGAAAGCATCCACCCCCGGGCAACGCTCCGACGCCGCCACCCGGTACGCGAAACAAGACATCACCGAGGCGATCAAGTTTCTCGCCTGGCTGCACAACGCCCATCAACGCACCGTGGCCACCTGCCTGCAACAAGATGTCAATGAGTGGCTGATATCCGGTCCCACCACGAGATCAAAGATCCGAAACTTCTTCGCCTGGGCCAAGAAAGCCCGGTTGAACACATCCGTGCAGATCGCCCGCCAGCAGCCCCCTCCGAGCCGCGCGATCACCCAGGAACAGCGTCTGGCATGGCTCAAGGAACTTCTCAGCGGCGAACCCGACTCACTGGCCTACCGCGTCGCCGGAGTTCTTCTACTCCTCTACGCCCAGCCCCTGACCAAGATCGCAGCATTGCCGATCGACGCGGTCAGCTCCACCGACGGCGAGACACGAATCTTGCTGGGACAACAACCCATCCCAGTACCTCAGCCCTTCGCTGGGCTGCTCAACACCCACCTCCGCAACCGGCCTAACCTCAGAACCACCGGCGGACTGGCGGCCACACCATGGCTGTTCCCCAGCAGCCGGCCCGGCCGACACCTCGGCCCACAATTCATCATGAAACGGTTGCGCAACCTCGGCATCAACCTCCTCGGGGCACGCAACACCGCGCTGCAGAGCCTGGTCGTCGAAGCCCCACCGCCCCTCGTCGCGGAGCTCCTCGGCTACAGCCACAACGTCACCCAGCTCCACGCCGAGATCGCAGCACAACCATGGGCTGCCTACGTCACGTCGCGCAAGCCGCGGCGGCGCAGCAAACTGCTCACGTGCCCGCCTGAGCTTTCGAACCCACAACCCTTGCGCCGACCGCCGAATCCGAACTCAACCCGATTCACACGCACCGCAGACGGATCCGACACCGCCACACCCTGACGAATACGGCGGGATCGAATACGGAGGGTTACCGGTACGTCACGGAAGATGCTGGGGGACAGCATGATCGGGTCCAGTTCCATCGGCTAGAAATGTCACAGTGACGTATTCACTTCGGCCCGGCCCCGCAGCGAAGTCAGCCGTGGCGGCGTCGCCTGCGCCTCGGCGGGCGGAGCTTGGCACGCTCTTCTACCATCTTTCGGTTGCGGGATGGATGATCGGAACGGACGGGTGGTTACGTCCGCTCGCAACCAGGATTAGCCTGCCCGGTCGAGAAGACGGTTATGCGGAGCGCGTGGATCGCTCGATGAAGCGGTCGGCCACATGCTGCGCCCATGCGGCGACCGTCATCGCCGGCGGGCCGCCCACGGGACCGGGCAGCGCGGCCGCGTCGGCGACGAAGAGGCCGTCGAGGCCGAAGACCTCGCCGTTCGAATCGACCACACCGCTCTCGACGGTTTGCGCCAGACACGCGCCGCCCGTCGGGTGAACGGTGAGGGGCCGCTGAAAATGCCGAATGCGCTTGCCGGTCGCCGCGGAGATCATCGCGTAGGCATCGATGAGGTCGCCGAAGATCGCGCTGCGGGTCGTATCGTATTCGATCCGCATGCGACCGTGCCTGCAGCGGACGACACCGTCCTGCGTGTCCGGCCCCATCCCGACGATGAGCGACCCGTGAATCATCTTGTGCTTCAACCAGGTCGGAAGCGGCATGCCTTCGGGGCTGGGCGCCGCCGCGTCGGCGATCATCGGCCAGGCCCGCCCGGCGCCGAGCGGATCCGGTTCCTTCATCCGGAGAAGGCCGTGAACCGGCAGGCCGCGGGTCAGGTCGCGTGTGCGGTCGTCGAGATTCCAGTAGCCCAGGAAATCGCCGTTGCCGCCGAAGCGATAGCCGAGCCGTGGCATACCGGTGAGCTTGCCGGCGTCGCGGCTGTGGAGCAGGAGTCGAAGCGTATTGAGCGTGCCGGCTGCGAGCAGTACATGGTCGGCGAGGAAGTCTCGGCGTCGGCCGACCCGATGATCGATCGCTTCGATGCGGTAGCGACTCGGCGATCCCGAGGCCAGCCGCTCGATCGCCGTCACCTCGTACAGCGCCTCGACGGCGAGCCCCTTTCTCATCGCTGCCGCGAGCAGGACGAAGTCCAACGTCGTTTTCGCGCCGGTCGTCGAGCCGAGGAAGCCGCCATCGCGCATGTCGGCCTCGTGGCGCGTCACGCCGTCGGCCGTGACGAGGGGCTGCGGACTCCCCGCGACGCGTGGGAACAGGAATCCCATCGGCACGTCGACCGTGTCCCAGCCGCTTTGAAGGACCGGGCTGTCGCCAAACCGCTGCGCGGTCGTGTTCGGCACCTGATCGCCCGGACGCGGCGCGCGCGAGCCCATCGACTCGAAAACGCTCTGGTAGTGCGGCTCCATCGTCTTCTCGCAGATGTCGTCGGTGTGGCCGTTCCAGTAGCCGTCGACCGCGGGGCGCATGTTGAGCCCACCGTAAGCGTGACTGCCGCCGCCGACGCTCGACGTGCAGGCGACGTTGAGCCCTTTGCCGACGTAGAGCTCGAAGAGCCCCTTTCGGTTCAGCGTCACGCCGCCAGGGAGCCAAGGGCTTCGCAGCGTACGCAGCATGTGAGACGCGAACCACCGGCCACAAGGAAGTGGAGCGCGCTCCTCGATGCCCAGCGATCGGACCGGCACGGTGTCGCGCCACGGACCACGCTCGATCACAATGACGCGCACCCCGGCCGCGGTCAGTCGCGCGGCGGCGAAGGCCCCGCCGAATCCGCTGCCGACCACCAACACGTCGGCGTCCGCCATCGTGCGAGCCTACCGCCGCACGGCAGCGGTAAGCCGGGGGAATTCGGGCGGGTGGCGTGAAACTCGATACCCGGCGCGGAACAGACGCTCCGAGACACCGTACAACCGAGGCTCTGCCTTGTCCCGGTCACACCGCTGCTGACAGCCATGGAATGGCGTCGAGGGCCGTCCCAGGCGAGGGGAGACGAAAACGTCACAGTGACAAACCGGCCCTTCGTTCACGCGGAGCTCGCTGCGGCCGCAGGGCGGGGTGTCGGCGCTGCCAAACGAGCACGCCACGGGCGGATATGTATTGCACGACCTTGGAACAGAAATAGCGAGTGCAATCGACCTGCGGACCAGAACAGTGAGCAAGTCACAGATAGATTGAGCACGGACACTTGCTGCAATGCGCGCAACCAGGCTTCGTTGTGGCGCAACGTAACTCGCTGTAGTTTCGCTGCGGCTCGTGGCGCCACGTCGCCCACGAGTTCCTCAAGAGCCGAACTGCTTACCGCAATGCGCCTGGCCAGCATGCCGATCCGTGGCGCGTTATCCGCCGTGAGTGGGGCGGAACCGGGTTTGAACAAGCCTGGGCGAGTCGCGGTCACGGTGATGTCCGGCCAGCGCATTGACCTGGGGCGCCAGCTCGAACAACGCACAGTCAACCCCGTGGAGGCAACACAGGCATTATCTCCAGATAGACTCTGCCACAACCTGTTACGTCACTGTGACGGATTACCGGAAGATTCCGGGGGGCTGGAGAGTTGGGAAGGGGGCTTGCTCAACGCCACTTGATGCCGCACCCGATCGACGGCCGCTGGTCGGGGTCGACCGGTCGCCCGGCGAGCACGGCGTCGACCGCCGCCCGGACGTCAGCGGCCGTCACCGGTAGGTCGTTCCGGGGGCGGGACTCGTCGAGCTGGCCGCGGTAGACGAGTCGACGCTCGCCGTCGAAGACGAACGTGTCGGGCGTGCAGGCCGCGGAGTAGGCGCGGGCGACGTCCTGGGTCTCGTCGTAGAGGTACGGAAACACCCAGCCGTGGCGGCGGGCCTCGGCGACCATCTGATCGGGTCCGTCCTGCGGGTAGGTGACGACGTCATTGCTGGAGATGCCGACCATCGCGACGCCCTGATCGGTGAGGTCCCGACCGAGCGCGGCGAGCCCGGCGGCGACGTGGAGGACGTACGGGCAGTGGTTACAGATGAAGGTGACGACAAGCGCGGGACCCGTGAGCTCGTCGAGAGTGACCGTGGCGCCGGTGGCGGGCTCGGGCAGCGTGAACAGCGGCGCGGGGGTGCCGAGGGCGAGCATAGTGGACTCGGTGGCCATGCCCGCCAGAGTAGGACCGCAACGCCTCCTCCCGGGCAGGATCGCCGAGTGCGGGTGCGGTGGGCGCAGGCTGAAATCTAGTCCGCGACAACCCTGCGGTGGCGTGACGGACTGGGCCGAGGGAGCCCGGGTGATACGTCATTGTGACGAATAGTGCTAAGCAACACACCCGCGCTGAATGCCGCCCCGGGCGAAGGCCGGCTATGGGTGGGACTTGGTTCGCCATCTGCGGGCAGGCGATCGCCGGCTCGACCGACGGCGGCTTCCTTACTCGAACCGACCATTCAGGCCTTGCACACGGACGCGATCGTGCCCGACGATCAGCTTCGGCAGGTTCGACCAACCTCCGGCGCTGGTCGTGCCTGACTGTTTCGATGGTTCGCTTCCGGACGCGGAAATCGCCGGGTGGGAGGGCAATTCACCTTCTTAACCTGCCCTTGTCCCATCCAGTGACACGGCGGACAAACGTCACAGTGACTAAATGCTGTCCGATTGGGTTTGCCTTGGGCAAGTGCGGAAGCGTCGCTTCGACCTACTTGCGTGATGGCGGCGCTTGCGTCACAACCCGGTTCAGGGCTCTACGTAGCGCTTCGCGCTGTGTATTGGTTAATCGTTGGCGTCCAAGACGGTCCCGGAGCGCTAGCGCCGAATCGTCACAGTGATGTATTCCGACGGATTTGCCACCAAGGCGGGGGCCGAGCGGCAGCCGCAAGCACGTCGGTTCGCAACCGTCTGCACGGTCGAAAGCGTCGGCCTGGGCTGTGGGTCTGTGATGTCGTGTGTAACCGACGCGTCGCGAATGGATACGTATTTCGCGACTTTGGAGCAGAAATACTGAGCGGACTCAACC
>CAVQSK010000036.1:0-59827 GCA_963715885.1 uncultured Actinomycetota bacterium | reverse complement strand
ACCCAGCTGACGGCTGAGGGCGCTGATGATCGGCCCGCGCAGGTGGCGTTCGATTTCGTTCTGCACAAACGGCGTCGGCACCGACAAAAGCGCAAACCCCTCGGTGATGACGAGCGGCTTGACCAGCTTCAACCACGCTCTTTGCTGGGGAGTGAGGGTGGGGACGTCGGAGTCGCCGTTGAAAGCCCCAGGAGGCTCGGTGTCGCCATTGAGCTCGGCAACGACGTTGTTCCAAACGGCGACGAAGGGGGGATCGGGGTCAGCTGTCAAAGACGAGTACCCCCTTGCGGCCGATCCAGGGACGACCGAATGAACGATGACGATCTCTCCACATAGTTATCCACAGGCTGTGGAGACAGGACAGTCGTCGTCGTTCTGTTGTCTTCCGGCAGGATGGCCACGAGCCGGGGTTCGTCACAGTGGTGGTGCGTCCTGTGGGCTCGCGACTGAGTGGGCATCCCCGCTTCGTTGTCTGTCACCGTTTCGTTATCGAATCGGCATTGGCAGAAGCTAACAGTTTTCTGTCCGGGTGCCAACCGTTCTGCAACATTGCTCACGGGTTCCCCGGCGGGTCGCAAGACGGCGTGGCGGCTGTGGCGGCTGTAAAGCGTTGTCCGCGACTCCGGCAGGCGCAGGCCAGGTTTGACCCAGCGAAATCTCGTCAGTACCCTCGAACAGTCGCCCGCACGTGGCGATACGGCTGCGACCCAGGATCGATCTGGAGACCGCGCCGGCTAGCAAGCGAGACGGACGAGCTTACCAACGGCAACCGCGTCCCCACCGGTATGAGCATTCATCGGCTGGGTTTGCGGATGTCATACGCAACGAGGAGATACAGCCGTGGCCAAGGGCAAGCGGACCTTCCAGCCCAACAACCGTCGCCGCGCACGGGTGCATGGGTTCCGGCTGCGGATGCGGACCCGCGCCGGCCGGGCGATCGTGTCCAACCGCCGCGGCAAGGGTCGCCGCAAGCTGACTGCGTGATTCGGCGCGGGATCTAGCGCGGTGCTTCCGGCGCGGTACCGGATGACGCGGTCGACGGAATTCGGCGCCACGGTCAGTCAAGGGGTGCGGGCGGTGCAGCCCGACCTCGTCGTGCACGCCTTACGCTCCAATGACGGGACCGCGAACGCTGGGCCGAGGATCGGACTGGTGATCGCGAAATCGGTCGGCAGCGCGGTACAACGGCATCGCGTCGCGCGTCGGCTCCGCCACGTCGCCCGCGCCATGATCGATGAACTCGACCCCGCTGACCGCGTGGTGATTCGGGCGCTGCCGAGCAGCCGCCACGCCATCTCGGCGCGCCTTGAACAGGAACTGCGCGCTGCGCTGCGCCGCACCCGGTCGGGAAGCGGGGCGCGACGGTGAAACGATCTGTGGGCTCGGCCGCCGCGCGCGGGGCGATCTACCTCATCCAGCTGTACCGGCACATGGTGTCTCCGTTGCGCCTACCGACGTGCCGGTTCACCCCCACCTGTAGTCAGTACGCGGTGGACGCGTTGAGCGAGTACGGCCTTTTCCGCGGGGGCTGGCTGGCGGCGACGCGACTGCTCAAGTGCGGACCGTGGCATCGGGGAGGGTGGGACCCGATACCCGAGCGCCGCGGCGACCCGCGCGTAATGCGCGGGGAGGAAAGCGAGTCCGCACAGGGCGGCGACGAACTCTGTGGTACCCCAGCGAAGCGAGTGGAGAGCGAGTCGCGTGTTTAGTTGGTTCAGCCTCGACATCATCTACTATCCGGTGTCGGCGATCATGTGGGTCTGGTACAAGGCGTTCGCGTTCCTTCTCGGGCCGGACAACTTCTTCGCCTGGGCGCTGTCGGTGATGTTCCTCGTCTTCACCCTGAGAGCGATCCTGTACAAGCCGTTCGTCCGGCAGATCCGCACCACGCGGCAGATGCAGGAGTTGCAACCGCAGATCAAGGCGCTGCAGAAGAAGTACGGCAAGGACCGTCAGCGGATGGCGATGGAGATGCAAAAGCTGCAACGCGAGCACGGGTTCAATCCGATACTGGGTTGCCTGCCGATGTTCGCGCAGCTCCCGGTTTTCCTGGGGCTGTACCACGTGCTGATGTCGTTCAACCGGACGCAGACCGGTATCGGCCGACTGGGGCTGTCCGTCGAGGAGAACCGCAGCCTGGGCAACTACGTGTTCAGCGCGACGGACGTCGGGCACTTCCTTGACGCCAACCTGTTCGGTGCTCCACTGGGCGCGACGATGATCCAGAAGCATGGGCTCGAGGCGTTCACCGAATTCCACCGCCCAGCGGTCATCGCCGTTGGTGTGCCGTTGATGATCCTGGCGGGCATCGCGACCTACTTCAACAGCCGGGCGTCGGTGGCGCGGCAGAGCCCGGAAGCCGCCGCCAACCCGCAGACCGCGATGATGAACAAGCTCGCGCTCTACGTCTTTCCGCTCGGTGTCGTTGTCGGCGGCCCGTTCCTGCCGCTGGCGGTGATCATGTACTGGCTGGCCAACAACATCTGGACCTTTGGCCAGCAGCACTACGTGTTCGGCAAGATCGAGAAAGAGGAAGAAGCCAAGAAGCTCGAGGCGCAGGAACGGCGCGCACAGAACGCACCGCCGCCCGGGGCCAAACCCAAGCGGCCGAACAAGACAGCGGCGACAACGACGAATGGTGCGGTCGAACCGGAGTCATCGGCGATCGAGCTGGGGACCGATGGCAACGGGGCGGAATCCAGCGCGCTTAAGCCGAGCGCGGGCGGCACAGCGGCGAACCGCACGCCGCGCCCGGGAGCGACGCCCCGCCCCGGCGCGCGACCCAAGAAACGCAAACGTTGACCGGCCGGCCCGCACGTGCGCTGGGGGCACTCCCCACGCAAGCGGGGGGCCCACCCGCCCGAAGGGCAGGGGGAGCCGGGAATAGCCGGAGCAATACCGGTGGATGAGGGAGAGACAGACATGACCGATGCTGAAACAACCGAACGTCCAGAAGGGTTGACGGACGAGGAGAGCGGCGCGGAGAGCGCCGCCCCGGCCGGCGAGGAGGATCTGGAGGAGCGCTTGGTCGCCGAGGGTGAGATCGCTGGCGACTACCTCGAGGAGCTGTTGGATCTGCTGGATTTCGACGGCGACATCGATCTTGACGTGGAGGCTGACCGCGCGATCGTGAGCATCGACGGCGGCGGGGATCTGATCAAGTTGGTCGGCCGCAGGGGTGAGGTGCTCGACGCGCTGCAGGAGCTGACGCGGCTGGCGGTGCACCAGAAGACGGGTGAGCGGAGTCGGCTGATGCTTGACATCGCGCGGTGGCGACGGCGGCGGCGCGATGAGTTGGCCGCCCTCGGCGACAAGGTTGCGCGGCGGGTGCTCGAGACCGGCGATCGGGAGGAGCTATCTCCGATGACACCGTTCGAGCGCAAGATCGTGCACGACGCGGTCGCAGCGGTCGACGGCGTGCACAGCGAAAGCGAGGGTGTCGAGCCGTCGCGTCGTGTCGTCGTCCTCCTCGACTGAGGGCCAGAGTTACACAGATGTAGTTCGGTCGCGGCGCCGCTAGCGCGAGATCCGGAGGATGTTTCACGTGAAACATGTGGAGGTGTCGGCAGCGCCGCAAGGCGCCGACGCCTTGTTCGGAGCGAGCCTGGAGCGCGCCCAGCGGTACGCGGAGATGTTGGCCGGCGCGGGCGTCGAGCGGGGACTGCTCGGCCCTCGGGAAGTCGACCGGCTGTGGGACCGCCACCTGTTGAATAGTGCTGCGGTGGCCGAATTGCTCGACGACGGAGAGCGTGTGGCCGACATCGGTAGTGGAGCGGGGCTGCCCGGGATACCGTTGGCATTGGCCCGGCCGGACCTTCGGCTGACACTCATCGAACCACTGCTCCGCCGTAGCGAGTTCCTGCGCGAGGTGGTCGAGGAGCTCGGCATCGACGTGACGATCGTCCGCGGCCGGGCCGAGGAATCGACCGTGCGACAACAGGTGGGGGAGATGGACGCGGTTGTCTCGAGGGCGGTGGCTTCCCTGGACAAGCTGACCCAGTGGAGCATGCCGCTGTTGAGGGTCGACGGTCGGATGCTCGCCATCAAGGGCGAGCGCGCCGAGGACGAGATTCGTGAGCATCGGCGTGTGATGGCGTCGCTGGGCGCGGCCGATGAAAGGGTGATGAGATGTGGCGCGGGCTTGTTGAATCCACCCGTCACCGTGGTCGTCGCTCGACGCGGGAAGCCGAGGCCGGTCTCGAGCCGCAGCGGACGACCGGGCAGGAGAAGCAGATGAGTCCGACGCCGGACGCCGGCGGGGCCGTAGCAGGCGGGCCGCCCGGAGCGCCAACCATTGGTGCAACGGAGCACGGTGATGTTTCACGTGAAACATGGAACGGCGCTCCCGCCGAACCGTGGAACGATCCGGTCGGCGTCGACACGCCGATCGGGGCCGAGGCCCAGCGCGCCGTTCGTCTGATGCACGGTGCGCATGGTCGCTTGCCGCGACCGCCACAGCAGCGTGTGTTCACCGTTGCCAATCAGAAGGGTGGCGTCGGGAAGACGACGACGGCCGTCAACGTTGCGGCGGCGCTGGCACGGCAGGGACTGCGGATCCTGGTGATCGATCTCGACCCGCAGGGCAATGCCAGCACCGCGCTCGGCATCGAGCACCGTCCGGGCACGCCGTCCTCCTACGAGGTGCTGATCGGCGAGATCCCGTTGCACTCCGGGCTGCAGCGCAGCCCGCACAGCGAGCGTCTGTTCTGCATGCCGGCCACCATCGACCTCGCTGGGGCAGAGATCGAATTGGTCAGCATGGTCGCCCGCGAGGGTCGGCTCCGCACGGCGCTGGCCGGACTGAAGGACCACGACTTCGACTACGTCTTCATCGACTGCCCGCCGTCGCTCGGATTGCTGACCATCAACGCGCTGGTCGCCGCGCCCGAGGTCCTCATCCCGATCCAGTGTGAGTACTACGCCCTGGAGGGGGTCGGGCAGCTGCTCCGCAACATCGAGATGGTCAAGGCACACCTCAACCCGGAGCTGAACGTCTCGACGGTGATCCTGACGATGTATGACGGCCGAACCCGCCTGGCCGATCAAGTCGCCCAGGACGTCCGGTCACATTTCGGCGAAAAAGTGCTAAGGACCGTTATCCCTCGCAGCGTCAAGGTGTCCGAGGCGCCCGGCTACGGCATGACGATCCTCGACTACGACCCCGGCTCACGGGGCGCGATGAGCTATCTCGACGCCAGTCGCGAGATAGCCGAACGAGGCGGATCCGAGGAGGGACAGGGCCGATGAGCGCTTGCGCGAAGAGGAGACAGCAGCGATGAGCGCTTGCGCGAAGAGGAGACAGCAGCGATGAGCGCTTGCGCGAAGAGGAGACAGCAGCGATGAGCGCGTGCGCGAAGAGGAGAGAGATGTGACCCAGCCGACACGGAAGCGAAGCGGACTCGGTCGTGGCCTGGCGTCCCTCATCCCGACCGGACCGGCCGACGACGTGGCTGTGGTGTCCGGACACCAGATGGGTGATGCGGCCGCCGACGTCCTTCTGGGCGGCCCGGCGGTATCCAACAACAACAACAAGCGTCGGCGCCGTCTACCGAGAAATCGACCCGTCGGCGATCGATCCGAATCCGCGGCAGCCGCGCCAGGCCTTCGACGAGGAGGCGCTCGCGGAGCTAGTGCACTCCATCCGTGAGTTCGGCCTCATGCAGCCGATCGTGGTCCGCGCCGTGCCGGGCACGCCGCGGTTTCAGCTCGTCATGGGGGAGCGCCGATGGCGCGCGGCACAGCAGGCCGGGCTCGCCACCATTCCGGCGATCGTGCGCGAGACCGCCGACGACAGCATGCTGCGGGACGCTCTGCTGGAGAACATCCATCGCGTCCAGCTGAACCCCTTGGAGGAGGCTGCCGCCTACCAGCAGCTGCTCGACGAGTTCGGCGTCACCCACGATGAACTGGCGGCGCGCATCGGGCGGTCACGGCCCCTCATCACGAACATGATCCGCCTGCTCCGGCTGCCGATCGCGGTGCAGCGCCGGGTGGCCGCAGGCGTGCTGTCGGCCGGCCACGCCCGTGCGCTGCTGGCGCTGGAGGGGACCCCCGAGCAGCAAGAAGAGCTCGCCGCGCGCATCATCGCCGAGGGTCTCTCGGTGCGGGCCACCGAGGAAGCGGTCACATTGGCGAATCGCAGCGACGCGGCAACGCCAACCGCGCCGCGGCGCAAGCCGATCCATATGCCGGGCCTGCAGGACGTTGCTGAACGGCTGTCGACGGCGTTCGACACTCGCGTCACTGTGAGACTCGGCAAACGCAAGGGCAAGATCGTCGTCGAGTTCGGATCAGTCGACGACCTGCAGCGGATTGTCGACTTGATGAACTCGTCGAAACCCTGACCGACGACACGCGGTAATTACGTCACTGTGACACACACCCCTGTTCGGGCGCCGCGCGCCGGCTCATCGAGGAAATTCCATGTGTACCAACAGGATTCGACCGAACGCCGGTCACCGGTGACCGAAGGCGGCGAAACCGGGCGTTCGGCGGCACGCCCTTCTATCCTGGAGTGGCAGCCGTGCACGTCAGCACCGCGCGGAACCCGGGGAGTCTAGTGGCAGCGCGAATCACGCCTCTGCGGCTCGAAGCTTTCGAGCAGCTGCCCAAGCACGCACGCCGGTGTGTGTACTGGGAGGTGGATCCGTCGACGCTGCCCGCCGTCGACCACCTCTCCGATCCGGAGTTCGAGAAGGAAGCCTGGCTGTCGATGGTCATGCTCGAGTGGGGGTCGTGCGGCCAGCTTGCCGTGCAATGCCCGGACGGGGGCCGCACCGACGGTGACGACGAGATCCCGCGGGGCGACGAACCGTGCCTGGGCTACGTGTTCTACGCCCCACCGCGCGCCGTGCCGCGGGCAGCCAGCTTTCCCACCGGGCCGGTCAGCGCCGACGCGGTGCTCCTCACCTCGCTGGGGGTGGAATCCGGACACGGCAACGATGGGCTCCCGCGGCGCCTGATCGCCGCGGTGGTCGGTGATCTCGTCCGCCGCGGTGTACGTGCCCTCGAGGCATTCGGGCGTACGGCTGAAGTAACCGAATTGCTCGAACCACGTATGCTGCCACCTGATCTGCGGCCGGCCGTCGAGGTGCTCGGTGACTGCTCGGTCGACCAATGCGTGCTCGACGTGGACCTGCTGCAGGATGCTGGCTTCGTCGTGGTTGCCCAGCACCGATACTTCCCGCGGCTGCGGCTGGAGCTGGAGCAGGGACTGGGCTGGAAGGCCGACGTCGAAGCGGCATTGGAACGGCTGCTGGAAACCGCCCAACTGCAGCAGCCGGTCGGCGCGGGATCAAGCCCCTGTTACTGACCGATCCGGTCAGGTCGGGCTGACCCGCCCGGCCCGCTCGACAGACAGTTCGTGGGCGAGCAGTTCGGCGAACGTGAATGTGCCCGTGGGGCGGTCGTTCTTGCCGAGCAGATACAGCCGCTTGACCGCGGCCAGGATGCCTTCGGCGACCGAGTCGCGGGTCTGGGTAGACACCAGCATGGCGCGGTCGCGGGGGTTGGTGATGTAGCCGGCGTCGACCTGCACGGTGGGCATCCGGGTGAGGCGCAGCAGGTCCCAGGTCCGCCCGTGGGTCCGGCAGTCGCGTAATCCGGTGCGCGCCACCACTTCTCGCTGAATGAAGTCGGCCAGATTACGGCCGATGGTGGACACTGATCCGTGCGAGTTGCCGAAGTGGAACGACGCCACACCGTTCGCGGACGGGCTGGCCTGGGTGGCGCAGCGCAGGCTGATCATCAGGTCGGCGCCGACGGTGTTGGCTGTCGCGGCGCGTTCGGCGTCGAACGGCGCGCGGTTGGCTGACCGCGACAGGAACGTCTCCATGCCGATCGCGGTCATCCGGCCTTCGAGCCGACTTGCCAAGTCCCACAAGATATCTGCTTCGCTGATCGGCCCGTCCGGCCCGTTCATGATCAGACCGTGGTCGGCTCCGCCACGGCCCGGATCGATGATGATCCGCTTACCCGACAACCGCGGACCCGAGCGGCGGACGAGCTCCTCCTCGCGGATCGCGTGGGGAGAGCCACCGGTGACGCGCGAACCCAGAAAGTACAAGGAGCGCAACGTTTCCGGTCCGCAGATGCCATCGGGGTACAGCCCGTACTCACGTTGATACGACATCAGCCCGTTGTGCGTTTGCAATCCGAAGTGACCATCCACCAGGCCGGTGTAGAAACCGAGGTCCTGCAGCCGTGCCTGCAGCGTCGCGACATCGTCGCCGTACATCGGCGCGCCGAACTGATGGTTGAGAGTGCGTGCACCAAGACGATACGAAGCCTCTTTCAGCGCACGGTAAGTCGCTTCACCGACGGTGCCGTCGACGAGCAGTCCCCGGTGCTGCTGGAAAGCGCGCACGGCATGGTCGAGGTCGTCGTCGAACACATCCACAGCGACGTGCTTACCAGTGGTCAGGTCCGCATCAGGGCTGTCGATCAGCCCCAACGCCGCCAGGGCGGCCCGGATCTCGGTGACCGCACCCCCGCGGTCACCGCGACGCAGACTCGACATGCCAGGCCCTTCGGTCGGTTGTCAGCGGTGATACCGCGCTGACGAAACAAAGACAGGCTAGGCAGCATTGTCGCAGACGGCGCCTTGATTTGGGAAAACCCCAGGCCGAGTGTCAGACCGCCGGATTGCGGCGTCAGACCACGTCAGCGAGTTCGCGCAGCAGCGCGGCCTTGCCTTTCGCGCCGACGATGCGCTTCACGGGTGCGCCGTCCTTGAACAGGATCAAAGTGGGGATCGACACCACCTGGAAGTCGCGCGCGGTGGCAGGATTCGCGTCGACGTCGATCTTGGCCACCGTCAGTGCGCCGGCCTTCTCGCTGGCGATCTCCTCCAGCACGGGAGCGACCATCTTGCACGGGCCGCACCAGGTGGCCCAGAAGTCGACCAGCACCGGGGTGCTGCTCGACAGTACGTCGTCGGAGAACGAGTCGTCGGTTACGGCGACCGTCAAGTTTCCAGGGGTCGTTTCAGTCATTGTGGCTCCTATCAGATTGGTGTCTCGGTGGTCTCATCGCTTGGGCCAGAACCGGTTTCGGCCAGCCAACGTTCGGCATCGATGGACGCCGAACAGCCGGTGCCTGCGGCTGTGATCGCCTGCCGGTAGGTACGGTCGACGAGGTCTCCTGAGGCGAACACACCCTCGACCGAGGTGCTGCTGGTGCGACCTTCGACCTGCACATAGCCCTCGGGGTCGAGTGCGACCTGCCCGCGCACCAACTCCGACCGGGGATCGTGGCCGATGGCGACGAACACGCCGGTGACCGGGAGTTTGGATTCCTCACCGGTGACGGAGTTGCGCAACTGAATGCCGGTCACCTTCGGACCGCCCTCGACCGCGGTGACCTGGGTGTTGGTGAGGAACGTGATCTTCTCGTTGGCACGTGCCCGGTCGAGCATGATTCGGGAGGCCCGGAACTCCTCGCGGCGGTGAATGACCGTCACACTGCGGGCGAACCGGGTCAGGAACGTCGCTTCCTCCATAGCCGAGTCGCCACCGCCGACCACCGCGATGTCCTCGTCGCGAAAGAAGAACCCGTCGCAGGTCGCGCACGTGCTGACGCCCATGCCGAGCAGCTCGTCTTCGCCGGGCACGCCGAGGTGCCGGGCCGCGGCGCCCATCGCCAGGATCACGGCGCGGGCCCGATGCGTCTCGCCATTGACGGTCACGGTCTTGATCTCGCCGTCCAGCGAGACCGCGTCGACGTCTTCCATACGCAGGTCGGCACCGAACCGGAGCGCCTGTTCGCGCATCTCGTCCATGAGCTCGGGACCCGTGATGCCGTCACGGAATCCGGGGTAGTTCTCCACCTCGGTCGTGGTCATCAACGCGCCGCCGAACTGCGTACCTTCGAACACCAGGGGTTTGAGCTGTGCGCGCGCGGCATAGATCGCTGCGGTGTATCCGGCCGGCCCAGAGCCGATGATGATCACGTCGTGCACGGTCGATGTGGCTGTCATGCGACCCTTTCTGCTGCGGCATGGATGCAAACACCAGGGTAGGCCCGGGTGTTCCCGCGGACCCTCTGGGAGAGATTACGGACGAGTGACCACAGTGTTGGCAAGCAGGCCGCCGTGAGCCGAACTGCAATCAGGCTTGACCACCAATGCCACGACCCGTTTAGGCGTTTCGCCGGGCAACAGCATCAACACCGCGGGCTGACCATGCATGTCGACGGGCTGTGCGCCCAGTACCCGCGTCGCACCCGAATAGCCCAGACCATCGAGGCAGGAGGCACGCCGCTGCGGGTCTGCGAGCGCCCCGTAGTCCGGGCTGCGGGACAGCAACGCGACGAGCTGCGGATCGGACAGCGGGATGTTCCGCGGCGGCCGCGACACCGTGATGCTCTCGGCGGTCGGCCCGGCGGACATCGGGGGAGGGTTGCCGCCTATCAGCGTTGTCACGCCCATGACGACGCCCGCTGTGGCGGCGCCCAGCCCGACGGCCAGGCCGAAGAGTTGCAACAGGCGCAGACGCGGCCGTCGTATCGAATGGGCCGGACCGGACTGTGCCCGCAGCGCAGCCACCACACGCGCGGTCACAGCCGGCGGTACCTCGGGTGCCGACGCCTCGTCTGCACCCAGGTCGGCCAGGTCGCGGCGGACGCGGTCAAGCGCGGCAGGGTCGGGTCGGTGGCCCGCGCCGCTGTCCATCGCTGCTCCCGCCGGTCGGTCCGTGACGCTAGCCAGTCTCCATCACGCAGGGTTGGACGGCGACGAACCGGTCACGGTTCCGTCGTCGGTTGCCGCGAAGTACTCGAGTGCCTCCGCCAGCTTGGCGCGGGCCCGCGCACAGCGGCTCTTCACGGTGCCCTCCGCGACACCGAGCATGCGGGCCGTCTCGGCCACCGAGTAACCCTGCATGTCGACCGCGACGACCGCCGCACGCTGCTCGACCGGCAGCCGCATCAGCGCGCGTTCCACGACAATCGCGGTATCCACCCTCGGCGTCGGATCGCCGATATGGCAGACGTCGTCGAGCAGCGCAGTGGTCGGATGGGTCTTGTTGCGCCGCAACCGGTCCAGGCAGGCATTGACCACGATGCGGTACAGCCAACTGCTCACGGCGGCGTCGTGGCGGAAGGCGGGCGCGCTGCGGTGGGCCGACAGCATCGCGTCCTGCAGGGCGTCGGCCGCGTCGTCGGGGCTGCGGCTGGTGATGTGGGCCAGCCGGTACAGCTGACGGTGGTGGCGGTAGAACAGTTCCTCGAACGCGTACCGATCCCCGGCGACGTGTGCGGCGAGCAACTCTGCGTCCGTCCGCTCACCGCCCGCCCCGAAGCTCCCCACAGCCGAACACTAAACGGCGCCAGGGGTGGGTTCTGACACAAGTTTGCCGACCTGGGGATAGGCCTAGGACGCGGCCTTCAGCGTGATCTCGGCGATGTCGGAACGGCTCTCGCCGTTGACCTGGCCCAGCGTGGAGACCCACACCAGCACGTTGGACGTCGGACTCGCGTTCTCCACCTTGATGGTGTTGGAGCCGGGCTTGAGCGTGGTGGCGGGCGTCAGCACGGTGGTGTCCTCCAGCGAGGACGGTGTCGGCGTGTCCGACGAGCGGATCTCGACGGCGGTGCCGGTGCTGTTGAGGTTGACGGTGACCTCGCCGATCGTGGTCGGTTGCGATAGCTGCAGCATCAGCCCGACACCGTTCTTGAAGTTCGGGAACGGTACGGCATCCGTGTAGGTGTCGATGGGCCACACCGTCGACTGACTGCCGTCGATCGCCAGCCCCGCCTGATCGCGCGCATCGGCCTCACCCTCGGGCGAAAACACTGTGGCGCGAACGGGTTTCACGACGCTACCGCTGGAGCTGTCGCCTGACTCGGCAGACGTCGTCGGTGCGTTGAGGCCGAGCTCGTCACCGCCGAGCCCCCCGCCGACGTCGCCGAAGATCCGGCTCAGCACCGAGGCCAGCACGATCAACGCAACGATGAGGATGGCGCCGCCGACACCCAGCCCGATCAGTAGTGCCTTGCGGCGGCGCGCCTGTGCTTCCGGGTCGTCGACCGGCTCGCCGCGGAACCGCGACGGCGCTAGTTCGGGTTCGTCGACCGGGGAGATGGTTTCGGTGCGGTCGGCGATCGCGGTGGCCTGCTGCAGCAGGTTCAGCAATGTCGGGGCGCTGCGGATGCCGCCGCCCTCCTGTACGGCACGCGCCGCGGCCGCCGAGATCTGGAACGGGATGTCGCGGTCGACGGCACGGGGCTCGATGGGCTGGCCGGCGGAGTCGAGTTCAGCGGGCGCCAACCCGCTTCGCACCCCGGACTCTGGCAGTGGCCAGCGGTTGACGAGCAAGGCATACAGCGCAGCCCCGATTCCGCGGATGTCTTCCTCCGGCGTGGCCTCGGGCAGGGTCGCCGGGAAGGCCAGCGCAACGTCGCCCTCGATGCTTACCCGCACCCGGCTGGGGTGGTCGATCGACAACGCGACTCCGGAGCGGTGGGCGGCCTCTGCGGCCGCGGCCAGCGACTGGATAGCGCGGGCACCGCCGATCGGCGAGGGCGACGTGTCTGCGACCTCCGGCAGCGAACCGCCGCGGATCCATTCCGATACCACCAGGCCACCGGACCCGGTGCTGGCGACATCGAGCACCCGGGCGATACCCGGCATGTCGATGCGGCTGAGCTTCGACGTGCGCGACAGAATCTCCTGCACCTGCTCGTCGGGCAGCGCCGCGTCGGGATCGACGAACGTCAGCGCCACCTGGCGGTCCAGTGCGGTATCCAGCGCCTGCCAGAACTGCAGATTCGGCGGGCCGCCGTGGAACACCAGCAGCCGGTACCGGCCGCCGGCGATCGTGGCGCCGGGGATCAGGTGGACGTCTTCGTCGGAGGTGGCCGCCTCGATCGCCGGCTCACGGGGGATATCAAAGGGCAACGACTCGCGGGTGGGGTCGCCGCCGTAGTCGGAGGGCGGCCGGCCGGACACCGCCATGGGCGTGGTGCCGTTGGTTAACTCGGAGGTCTCCTCCGGGACATCCGGCACCTCTTGAACGTCCCGCGTATCGGGCTCGAAGTCGTCGGCCGGTACGTCGGGCTGGAAGTCACCAGCGGAGGGGCGCGGGATCTTCGTCGTCGCCGCGCTGTCAGGGCCGGTCGCGGAGCTACCTGCGGGTTCGTCGGTCACCGCTGGTCCTTTCCGCATCCAGTCCCCGGCAACTTTCCCCCGCAAGCGGGAGGTACCCCCAGCCGGGGCATCGCGCCGGGCGGTCGTCGGGACGTGACGCTGCCGTGACGCGAACGAAGTCCTCTGATCAGCGTACGTGAGGGGGGTGCTGGGCCGCGGCCCGTCCGGGCGCAAAGTCGCTGGCACGGCTACCGTCCCCTGCCCCTCGGGCGTGGGCCCTGCGCGCCTGCTGAGGCGGCGCCGGACGGCGGCGACCGCCGCCAGGGCGTCGGGCACCCGCGCGGCCAGCATGACTCCAGCGATGATCGGCACCATGATCAAGCCGAGCACCATCAGCCGCAGCAGTGACCCGGCCCCGCCCCAGTTGCGGGTCAGTGACTCCAGCCCCAGCAGTTGGTCGACGATGTGCGCGATGAGCCCGGCGGTCAGCGAGGCCGCGATGGTCACCAGGACGGTCCGCACCACCTGCAGGCTGATGAGGCGCCCGCCCGGCGGGTTCAGGTTGGCGCGCAGCAGGAAGTACCCGACCGTGGCGCCGGCCAGGAACCCGAGGCCGTTGGCCAGACCGAGGTAGCCGGCCACCAACTCGGGATCGTCGGTCATGGACGGCGCAGCCAGCGAAGCGGCGACCTTCACGATAGTGATCACGACGATCAACGCGATCGGGGTCCACGGCTGCTGCCGGGCGTAGAACACCCGAAGCTCAAGCAGCACAAGGGCATACGGAATCAGAGTGAACGCCGAGAGGGTGATCGCCATGCCGAGGTAGCCCGCGTCGACCTCGCCGAAGTTGCCGTAGGCGAACAGCGCGCTGCCGATCGCCGGGCCGCCGACGGTCATCATCGCCACGACTGGAATCAGTGTCACCATCGTCAGCCGGATGGACAGTGACAGGTCGGCCAGTACCGCCGGGGTGTCGCCGGCCGCGGCGTTGCGGCTCAGCCGCGGCATCACGACCGTCAACACCGTCACGCCGATCATGCCGAACGGCAACATCAGCACCAGCCACGTGTAGGTGTAGATCGCCGGACCGGAAGCCGCAGCGGCGCTGGCGATCTGGATGCCGACGATCAACCCGATCTGGCTGATCAGCACGTAGAGCACCATCGCCGCCGCCATCGTGCCGAACTGCTTGAGCCGATCGTCGATGCCCCATAGCGGGCGCAGGCTGATCCTTTCCCGTCGGATGGCGGCCAACAGCACCGCACACTGCGCGAACACACCCAATGTGGTGCCGATGCCGAGCACCAATAGCTTGGCGTTGCCCATCTCGACTGGGTCAACGGAAAGCTCGCCCGGCACAAGGAGATACAGGCCCAGCGTGGTGATGGCGACGACGTTGTTGACCACGGGCACCCAGGCCGGCGGCCCAAACACGTTGCGTGTATTGAGGATTGCCATGAACACCGACGACAACCCGTAGAACAGGACCTGGGGCAGCAACAGGTAGGCGAACGCGGTGGTGAGTGGCCGGTTCACCTGCGGGTCGCTGCCCAACATCAGGTCGACCAGCAGCGGAGCGGCGGCCACCGATAACACGGTGGCGACGAGCAGCAGCGCGGTGGCCAAGGTGACCAGTCGTCGTACGAACGCGGTGCCGCCGTCGGGATCGTCGCGCTCCGCGCGGGCCAGCACTGGTACGAAGATCGCCGTGAACGTCGCTTCCAACGCCAGCGCGGCGATGAGGTTGGGCAGCTGGTTGGCCACTGTGAAGGCACTCGACAGTGCCGCACCGAGGATAGCCGCGAGCAGCACGATGCGGGTGAAGCCGGTGATCCGGCTGACGAGCGTCGCGATCGCCATGCCCCACGACCGGGACACCACCGCGGCGTCGGACAGCTCCGGGCGGCCCGCTCGTCTGCGGGGTGCCGGGCCACGGGGCAGCCGCGGAGGCGGCGGGGGCAGCCGACTTGTCGCAGGATTGGCGCGCGGGACGTGGTGACGCGGCGGGCGTGGGGGCATCCGCCCGCCGGGTTGCGGAGGCCGGTTCACCGGTGGCGGGTGCGGTGGGCCAGGCCCACCCCGCCCGGCGGTGCTCATTTCTCGCCCCCGGTCGAACCGGCGGAACCATCCCGACCGGGCGGAGTCATCGCGCGCTGTTGGTCGGCTTCTTTGGCGTAGGCGATCGCCACGTCGATGGGATCGGGCCGGTTCAGGTCCGCGCGGTCGGGCTGACCGCGGAACCGGTGCCATAGCCGCCGACCGGCGAGCAGGACCAGCACCGCGCCCGCCGAGAGGGTGATGAAGAACAGCACCTTGCCGTAGGCGTTGGAATGCACCGAAAGGCGAACCGGCTCGCCCAGTGGAAG
Source organism: uncultured Actinomycetota bacterium (assembly GCA_963715885.1). Classification (GTDB taxonomy): domain Bacteria; phylum Actinomycetota; class Actinomycetes; order Mycobacteriales; family Mycobacteriaceae; genus Mycobacterium. The sequence continues at coordinate 44,374 of CAVQSK010000036.1, read as the reverse complement.
CCCGTCGGTGGTGCTGAGCGCGACGTCCACCGCTACGCGCTGGGTGAAGTGCACTTCGATCGGCACCCGCAGTGGCAGGTAACCCGGCGGCAGCTCGATCTCGCCCATATCGGTGACGGACATCCCTGGTGGCGCATCGACTTCCAGTCGGACCCGGATCGGCACCGGCAGGTCATTGCGTAGGGCCAACGGCAGTGGGCTGCGTTCAGTGGCCAGCGTGTACGAACCACCTGGATTGACGATGGTGACCGCGCCCAATAGGTCGTCGACCGTGCGGCCGACCGTGGTGAGTCGCTGCTGGGCCAGCCCGTTGCGGGCGTCGGGCGGCACGGACTGGCTCAGCGCGCGCAGCATGTCCTCGCGCAACGGCGCGGTGTACTGGGTGCCCGTCAGGCCGGTGCGCGCGTCGGTCGTCAGCGCCGCCGTCAGCGCCCACAGCCGACCTGTCACCGACGCGATACCCGAGACGACACCGTCGTCGAAGCGCCCGCGCGGGTTGCCCAGGTTGCCGTCGGGTAGCGGCGCCAAATCCTGCGGCGCCACCGCGTGGCCCTCGGCGATCACCGCGGTCAGCGGCCGCGGTACCGCCAGGCCGGCGTGGATAGCGGTGGCCACCGCGGTCAGGATCGACTGCGCGTCCTCGGGTTGCAGACTCCAGGCCAGCGGCGGCATCAGGATCTGGGTGCGCGGTTCGGTGTCGGGGTGCAGGCCACGCCACAGCAGCGAGCCCACTGCGTCCTGGCGTCGCGCGATTGCCGATTCGTCTTTGAGCGGGATGTCCATCGAGGGATCCAGGTACGACGGCGACGCCGGTTCTGTGCCTGCCCCGGCGAGGGCCGCGCCGACTGCCGGGTCGAACGGCGCGGCGACGAGCTGCGGGGTGTAGCGCACGGGCGTCAGGTCAGCGGTCGCCGGCTCGCCGGTAGCCGAATCTTGAGCGGGGAAGTCGGCGGCGCCGATCGCCACGGTCGGCCCCTGCGCCGACAGCAATTCGACCGCTGGGCCGGTCAGTGGACCGTCGCCCACCAGGCTGGCGCCGCGGATCGACGCGATGCCGAGGAGCTGGTCGACGATGCCGCCGGCGCCATTGGTAGCGATCCCGCTCAGCCCCGAATCACCGACGCGGCGCAGCGCGTCGAGGTCGGCCTGCGCGTACGTCGTCGACGCGACGCACATCCGCTGGGCCACCGCCTTGAGCCTGTTGAGCCACGCAATCGCGGCGTCCTGGCCGACACCGGGATGTGTCGGCGTGCCGGGGCCGGCGTCGGGTGCGTCGTTGACGACGTAACCGGCCGTCATCGCATTGACGGTGACCAATAGGTCGGGGTCGACGGCAAGACACAGCGCGCTGCCGAGCTGACCGCCGGGGTCGACCGGCGGGCTGGTCGCGAAGTCGACCGCCGACAGCAGCGTGTCGAGTCGTCCGCCGGGTGCCAGAGAGGTCGCGAGGTCATCGTCGATCAACCGCACCGGCGTGGCTGCACCGGGTGCACCCGCCGCCAGCCGCGGCCGGTCTGCGATCGGCCAGAACATCGTGAGCCGCACCGGCTTGGAGGTGTCGGGTGGCACGACCGACGTCAGCATGTCCGCGGAGGAGTCGGCACCCGAATCGGGCGGCACGCCGAGCACCGGCAGCAGGAAGCGGGCGTCGGCAAGGCGGGCCGGCTCACCGTAGTCGGGGGTGCCGTTGACGTTGACCATCACCGGGTACACACCGGGCTGCTCGATATGCAACGACGACAGCTCGGGGGACCTCAACGGATAGGCGAGGGTGAACGGAACATTCTGTCCGCGAAGCAATTCCGGTGCAAGGGTGATGAAGTCAGCGACCGGCTCGAATTGGTCGACATTGCCGGCGAGGTTGGTGCGCAGGCCCGCAGAGGAGGTGACGGCGGCAGCATGTTCGAGGCGCACCATGACATCGCGCACCGGACGATCGCCGACGTTGCCCACTGCGCCGGTCACGGTGACGACCGGTTCGCTGGTGGTCGTGACCACCTCCGGGGTGACGCGGTCGATGCGCACCTGCAGGAACGGCACCGACCCAGGCTCGCCCGCAGCGGGCGGGAGCATGACGGGAGCGGCGATCAGCGTCAGCAGCGCAATGGCGGCAAATAGACAAGGAAGCACCACTCTGCGCTTCCTGCTGGCCTTCACGGTCCTTGTCCGCAGCCGTTCGTCCGCCGGCCGGGCTGGGGTTGTGCGGATCCGTCGGGACGACGGTTACGGGTGTGCGAGTGCGTTTGGGCCCGCCGCCGCGGCGAGGTTTGTGGCAGCGGCGGCAAGGAGGCGGGGCCGTCCGCGCGCAGCTTGTCGATCAGCTCCCCGGCCACCTCGGCCAGCCGGCGTTCGTCGGCGTAGGCCAGCCGCGCCGGCAACTCCGTCAGCGGCACCCAGGCCACCTCGCTGACTTCGACGTCCTCATCCGAGAGCTCGCCGCCGAGAAAACGCATCAGATAATGGTGCACCGTTTTGTGCACGCGGCGGCCCTCGGTGACGAACCAGTAGTCGATGCTGCCGAGCGCGGCCAGCACACTGCCCTGAATGCCGGTCTCCTCGGCGACTTCCCGGATCGCGGTCTGCTCGGCGGTTTCACCGAGCTCGATGTGGCCTTTCGGCAGCGACCACAGCATCCGGCCGCGCCGGTCGGTGCGCCCGATCAGCGCTGCCACCTGACTGTCCTTGGGCCCGTCGAGGCCGTCGATGACCAGCCCGCCCGCCGACGTCTCGTGCACGGTGCGCAGGCGATCAGGGGAGCGTCGCGACCGCGATTTCTGGGCCTTGGGTTGGCCGCCAGGCTGTTCCTTCTTGGCCGGCACCGCGGTGTTGTTGTGTTGGACAGAGTTGGCTTCGGGTGGACCGGCCGCGCGTCGGCCGCGGCGCCGCCCCCGGCGCCGTCGTGGTTTGGCCTGTTCGCCGTCCGACACCTAAGCGATGGTAGCTGCCACGAAGATTCGCTCCCGCCGCACTCACCGGTCGTGACAGAGCCGTTGCACATTAGGCTGTGCGGACGTGCCCGACTCAGCTGCTGACGCCGAACTGCTGGCCCGCGCCGCGGTGGCCCTCAACCGGCATGCTGACGTCTTGCGCGATCTCGGCGCGGTGTTCGCTGAGGCCGGTCACGAGCTGTTCCTCGTCGGCGGCAGCGTGCGGGACGCGTTGCTCGGCCGGCTGACCGATGTCCAGGATCTGGACTTCACCACCGACGCCCGCCCCGAGCAGATGCAGAAGCTCCTGCGGCCGTGGGCCGAGGCTCTGTGGGACACCGGAATCGAGTTCGGCACGATCGGCGTCGGCAAGGCCGGTCACCGCATGGAGATCACCACCTTCCGGGCGGACACCTATGACCAGGTGTCGCGCAACCCGGAGGTGCGGTTCGGCGACCGGCTCGACGACGATCTGGTGCGCCGCGACTTCACCATCAACGCGATGGCGGTGCGCATCACGAAAGACGGCCCGGGCGAGTTCCTCGATCCCCTAGGCGGTTTGGCGGAGCTGCGCGCCAAGGTGCTCGACACGCCTTCGGCGCCCGAAGTCTCGTTCGGCGACGACCCGCTGCGGATGCTGCGGGCGGCGCGGTTCGTCTCGCAGCTCGGGTTCAGCGTGGCCCCGCGGGTGCTTGGCGCGCTGATCGAGATGGCGCCTCAGCTGGGCCGGATCTCCGCCGAACGCGTCGCCGCCGAGTTGGACAAGCTCCTTTTGGGCGCGGATCCGGCCCTGGGCATCGACCTGATGGTGCAGACCGGACTGGGCGATGTGGTGTTGCCGGAAGTGGGCGCGATGCGGATGGCCATCGACGAACACCATCAGCACAAGGACGTCTATCAGCATTCGCTGACGGTGCTGCGGCAGGCGATCGCCCTTGAGGGCGAGGGCCCGGACGTGGTGCTGCGGTGGGCGGCGCTGCTGCATGACATCGGCAAGCCCGACACCCGCAGGCACGAGCCTGACGGCGGCGTGAGCTTTCATCACCACGAAGTGGTCGGCGCGAAGATGACCCGGAAGCGCATGCGCGCGCTGAAGTACTCCAAGCAGATGGTCGACGACGTCTCGCAATTGGTGTATCTGCATCTGCGGTTCCACGGCTACGCGGATGACAAAGGGGCTGGCAAGTGGACCGACTCCGCGGTGCGCCGCTACGTGACCGACGCCGGGCCGCTGCTCCCGAAATTGCACAAGCTGGTTCGGGCCGACTGCACCACGCGCAACAAGCGCCGCGCGGCCCGGCTGCAGTCCAATTACGACGATCTGGAACGCAGGATCTCCGAGCTCGCGGCGAAGGAGGACCTGGCGCGGGTGCGGCCCGACCTGGACGGCAACGAGATCATGGGCATCCTCGGCATTCCGGCGGGCCCCGAAGTCGGCGAGGCGTGGCGGCACCTCAAGGAGCTGCGGCTGGACCGCGGGCCGCTGTCGCACGAGGACGCCGTCGAGGAACTGATGAAGTGGTGGAACTCCAGGCAGCAGCCGGGCGTCTGATCTGTCATGGAGTACTGCTTGGGCGCCGACGACGGTTCGGCCACCATGTGGGCCGCGCAGCCCGATACCGATGTCGACGGCGACGGGCAGCTCGACGCGGTCGGCCTGGACTTCGACGGCGACGGCCTGCTTGACGACGCGATGGCCGACCTCGACGTCGACGGCGTTGCCGACCATCTGGTCCGCGATCACGCCGCCGAGGCGGCCTATTTCACCGACGACGGGACCGGCACCTGGGCGGTCGGCGTCGGCCGGGCCGGGCTGGGCCCTCAGCTTGCGAGGGGACTGCGGTGGTTCGGCCTCGACGGCGTCGAGCAGTTCGGCGGACCGCAGGTCGATGTCGACGCGGACGGTCAGGCCGACGACAAGCTTCTCGACGCCGACGACAACGGTCTGGCCGACCGCGCGCTGAGCGGCGAGCAGGCCTACGTCGATACGGACGGCGACGGCCGGTGGGACATCAGGCTGACCGACAGCGACGGCGACGGCAGGGCCGATGGGGCCAACGAGCTGTCATGACAGCTGCTCAAGGAGCTTCTTCGCGTCCTTGAAGTCCGGGGTGTCGAATCCTTCGGTGAACCAGTTGTAGATGGGCGAGAGCAGAGCGCGCGCATCGTCAAATCGATTGTGCTGCAACCACAGTCGACTCATACTCGTTGCCGCGCGCAATTCCCAGGATTTGGCCTGCTGGGCGCGTGCGACGTCAACGGCTTCTTGGAAGCAGCGCTCCGCTTGCGTCGGGTCGGGGACAGCCTGCCGTAGCAGCAGTTCGCCTTTGATCCGGTGAACCTCGGCGGCGTACAGACGTTCGTCGTTGCGCTCGACCCACTGCTGAGCCTCCTCGAGCGCGTGAAGTCCCTCTTCGAACTGCCCGAGCGCGCCTTGGGCGTCGGCGAGGAGCGCCAGGAACCACGGCCACACCGCGCCGATGCCGAACGCGCGGCGGCGGTCCATCGCCTCCCGAATGTCGGCGATCCCAGCCGACACATCCCCCTGCTGTACGGCGGCCCACCCCCTTGGCAGCAGGCACCAGAGCTGCACCGCATGAAGTCCATGCTCTCCCGATATCTCCAGGGCCTCTTCCGCGCGTGTCCGTGCGGTGTCGGGGTCGCGACACAATTGAGCCAGCTGGGCGGCGAACAACAGCGTCATGCCGACGCTGTAGGGCTGCTGAAGCTCCTTCCCGTACGCCACCGCCTTTTCCATGGCTAGGTGCGCTTGAGCCGGGTAACCCAGCACCCAGTCGGCAAGCGCGTCGAGGTATCCGCAGATGATGCCGGGATTCTGGTTGTACGCCGCGATGCCTGCGCGGTGCCGGTCCGGGTCGTACAGTGCGAGGCCCTGGCGGCTGTGGTCGCGTACGTCAACGACATCGCCCTGCCACCACGCCGCGTAGGCCACCATGCAATGGCCCGCCGCCGACACGAGCGCATCGTGTTGCGGTTCGGCCAGCTCCAGGAATTCCTCCGCCAGTGCCCTCGCCTCGCGCATTCGCCCGCGCACGATCTGTGCGTAGGCAAGTCCGGCAAGCGCGGGGAACAGTTCGGGAGTGCCACCGACTTCTCGCGCCAACTCGAGCGCCCGGGCGTAGATGTGTTCGACGGACTGCGGGCCGCTCACGGGACTCAGGGATGGGCCCAGGAGCAGCTGGAGTGCCAGTTCCTGCTTGGCGCGCTGCGGGGAATCGGGCAGTGTGGCAAGCATTTCCAGGCCGCGCCTCGCGTGGTTGGAGGCTTCGAGGTTGGCGAAGCGCTGCAGCGCCCGTTGCCCGGCGGCGTGCCAATAGGGAATGGCCTGTTGGACAAGCCCCGCCTGGGTGTAGTGATGTGCCAACAGTTCTGGCTGGGTTTCCACAATCTCCGGAAAGCCCGATTCCAACGCGCCGGCTATGCGTTGGTGGTGCAGCTGGCGCGTGCTCTTCAACAGCGACTGGTAGGCCGCATCCTGGATGAGCGCGTGCTTGAAGCGGTACGTCGCTTCCGGCGGCGCGCCGTGCTGGTAGAGAAATTCGGCGGCCACCAGCTGCGCAAGCCCCTCGTCCAAGAGACGCTGATTCCAGGGCGAAACGGCGCGCAGCAGGGAGTAGGAGAACTCGCGACCGATCGCCGCCCCGAGTTGGGCCAACCCTTTGATCGCCGACAAGCGGTCGAGGCGGGCCATCAGCGAGTCGTGCAGGGTGTTGGGAATCGCAAGCGGCGGCAGTGGACCGGCTAGTTCGTATCGGCCCGGGCCTTCCTCCAGCAACTCCGATTCGAGCAGCGTCTTGGTGAGCTCCTCGATGAACAGCGGCACCCCGTCGGTCTTGGCCACCACATCGGCCACGATCTCGTCGGGCAGGGCCTTGCCGCCCGCCACCTCCTCGATCAACTCGGCGGCTTCGCCCGCCGGCAGCCGGGAGAGGTTCATCTCGGTGACGTTCGGATCGCCCGTCCACGGTGAGCGGAAGTCGGGGCGGCAGGTGAACAGCGCAAGTATGCGGGCGTCGGAAATTTGCTCGACGAGCAGCGTGAGCAGCTCCACCGTGGTCGGGTCGACCCAGTGCAGGTCTTCTGCGACGAACAACACCGGCTGTTGGGCCGCCCTGCGCAGGAGAATCGTCCGCAGCGCCAGCATCGTCTGCTTCTTCTGCTGATCCGGAGGTAGGTCCGGAAAGGCACGGCCGGCACCCGGAGGAATCGACAGCATGTTGCAGACGTGTGGCAACGCGTCGTCGAGCGGAAGCCCGCTCTGCATGAAGAACTGTTCGAGCTTGTGCAGCTTGTCGGCCGGCGACTCGGGCCGCTCGAAGCGAAGGACCACCCTCTCGAACAGATCGATGAACGGGTAGAACGCGGTGTCTCGGTGGTACGGCGACCCCTGGCAGGGCGTGAGCCAGGCCTTCTGATCGGCGACATGTTCGGTCAGCGCGTGCACCAGCCGGGATTTGCCGATTCCTGCTTCACCGGTGACGAGGACGACATGTCCACGGCCGTTGACGATCTGAGCCCAGCGCTGCTCGAGCCGCTCCACCTCGTCGGAGCGCCCAACCAGCGGGGTGAGGCCCGTGTTACCCAGCGCTTCGAGCCGCGTGCGCGCGTTGCTCTCATGAAGAACCTCGTAGACCTCGAGCGGCGCGGCAACACCCTTGAGAGGCGGAACACCGAGCGATCGACAGGCGAAGAAGCCGCCCACGAGTTGGTACGTCAACGGGCCGATCACCATGGTGTTCGGCGCTGCGACGCCCTGTAGGCGGGCCGCGATGTTGGGGGTGTCGCCGAGGGCCATCAGCTCGTGACGTTCGTCGCCCACGACTTCGCCGACGACCACCAGGCCGGTGTGGCACCCCAACCGGACGGCCAGCTCGATACCATGCCGTTCGCTGAGATCGGCGTTGAGAGCGACGACCGCCTCCACGATCCCCAGCCCGGCCCGCACCGCGCGTTGTGCGTCGTCCTCGTGCGCGTGGGGATAGCCGAAGAAGACCAGCAGGCCGTCGCCGAGGTACTGGGCGATGTGTCCGTCGAAGCGGGTGATCACCTTGCCGCACGTGTCGTAGTACGCCCGCATCACCTCGCGAAGTTCTTCGGGATCGAGCTGGCCGAACAGCGGCGTCGAGTCGACCAGGTCGCAGAACAACACCGTGAGCTGTCGCCGCTCGGCGTCTGCGGAACGTGGGCCGCTCGTCGTCCACACCAGACCCTGACGGTCCTCGCTGACGTGGTCGGCATGCGTGTACAGCAGCTCGGCCCGGATCGCGTCGAGCCGCTCGTCGTCCAGATCGAAATTTTCCTTTAGCGCGCGATAGGACACCCGCCCGCGCGTTCGGAGTAGCTCGACCGCCTGGTCGAGCACCGCGTAGAAGTCCATCAGCGCCCCCAACGGAGTCCTAGAGACCGATGTCAATGGTGCGGCAAGTTGACGCCGGATCGGGCGGCTTCGGCGGAGGGGGCTACCGCCCCGGCCCCGGTGGGCCCGCGAAGGCCTGCGCGATAGTCAGCCAGCGTTCGGCATCTTTACCCGCGGCATGCACGTCCAAAGCCGAATGCGGCCGTCGCTGCGTGACCAGCATGCAGAAGTCCTCGGCCGAACCGGTGATTCGCTGCACGGCATCCTCGGGACCCCACACCCAGGTCGAGCCGTCCGGCGCACGCAGCTCGACGCGAAACGGGTCGGGTGGGGGAGTCAGCCCGTTTATCGCGAAGGCGTAGTTCCGGGTGCGCACCCCGATGTGCGCGATCGAGCGCAGCCGCGCCGTCGCGGGCCTCTTCACGCCGAGCGCGTCGGCGACGTCGAGACCGTGCGCCCACGTCTCCATCAACCGGGCCGTGGCCATCGACGCGGCGCTCATCGGCGGACCGAACCACGGCAGCTTGCGGCCGTCGGCAACTCCCATGAGCTCGTCGTGCAGTCGAACGCGGGTCTGGCGCCAGTCGGCCAGCAGTCGATCGGGCGGGGTGACGGCCAGCTCCTCGGCACCCGCATCGACGAAACCGGCGGGGTCTTTGGCGGCCTCCTCCAATACCGCCGCGAATCCGGCTTCGTCGGTGACGGCAGACAGCGCGACGCGGTCCGTCCAGAGCAGATGCGCAATCTGATGCGCGATCGTCCAACCCGGCGCAGGTGTTTTGGCGGCCCACGTCTCGGCGGACAGCTCGGCGACGAGCACGTCGAGGTCGTCGCTTTCGGCGCGCAGATCGGCCACCATCGGGCCGGGTCCAGCCATGTCGGCCAGATTATCCCGGCGCCGGGGCGCGACGGCCGACCGCGGCGTGTGCCGCCAGCCCGACGAGGTAGACGCCGACGCCCGCGAGCGCCAGCGCGGGCTGTTTGCCGTCGGCGGGGATCACCGCCGCTGCCGCTGCGATCGCAAGGATGAACGACATCCAGAACAGCGAGTCCTGGACGGTGAACACGTGCCCGCGCAGCGCGTCATCGACGTCGATCTGCATCGCGGTGTCGGCGCACAACTTCACCACCTGTCCGGCCGCGCCGAGCAGGAAGCCGCACACCACCATCAGCGCCAGCTGCAGACCCGATCCGCACAGCTGGACGACCGCGGCGAACGCCAGCGCGCCGTTGGCCGTGCCGTAACGGCCCCACCGGCCGACGGCCGCCGGCGTCGCGGCGGTGGCGAGGAAGGACCCGGTGCCCGTAGCGCCGAAGTACAGCACTGTGGTGCCCAGCCCCGCAACAGCCTGGGTGTCGCTGTGCCGCACCATGACCAACACCAGCAGGGTGTTGATGCCGAATACCATGCGGTGTGCGGCCAGCGCCGAGAGGGTGGCCGCCACAGTCGGCACGGCGACCACCGTGCGGGTGCCGTGCAGCCATCCGGTGGCCACCGCGTACGCCACCGAGCCGTGAATCGCGCGCTTACTCTCGTGCGGACCCAGAATGTGCGGATGGAAGCGGACCGACAGACGCAGCGCGAGCGATACCGGTACCGCGACGATCAAAATGACTGCGGCAGCACCGGTGTCGTCAGCACCGAACAGCCAGCGGGTCAGCAGCATGAAGCTGGCCCCCAGGGACGCCGCCGCCCCCCCGGTGGCGACGGCCACCGCGTTCATCGTCACCACCTGGGCCCGCGGCACCACATCCGGTAGCGCCGCGGACAGGCCCGAGGAGACGAAGCGGGTGAAGCCGTTGACGATCAACGCCCCGAGCAGGATCGGGAGATCGGGCGCGCCGACGGCGAGCAGTCCGGCGACACCGAGGACGAGCACCAGCCGACCCAGGTTGGCGCCGATCAACACCAGACGCCGGTCCCAGCGGTCCAGCAGCGCGCCGGCGAACGGCCCCAGCAGCGAATACGGCAGGAACAACACCGCGAACGCACCAACGATCTCCCACGGGCCGGCGGCGCGCTCTGGGTTGAACAGCAGTCCGCCCGCCAGACCGGCCTGGAAAAGGCCGTCACCGAACTGGCTCACCGCCCGCAGCTCGAGGAGTCGCCAGAATTCGGGCAGGCTGCGCACCGACCGCCAGAGGGCCATCGGTGCGCGCGCGTCAACCACGGTGATCACGTCCTGTAGGTCATAGCTTGGCGATCGGCGACCCGACCCACAGTACAAATATCCTGGCGGGCCGCGCTTGTTCGCCACGTTGAACCGTTGCTGGTGCCATGATGGTGAGGTGGCGCAGTCAGAGGAACCGGAGGACTTCGTCGCCCCTGCGACGCCCCGGGTACGGGCGGGAACGCTGCTGCTCGCCAACACCGATCTGCTGGAGCCCACGTTTCGGCGCAGTGTCATCTACGTCGTCGAGCACAACGACGCCGGAACGCTCGGGGTGGTGCTGAACCGACCCAGTGAGACCGCGGTCTACAACGTGTTGCCACAGTGGGCCAAGCTGGCGACCAAGCCCAAGACGATGTTCATCGGCGGCCCCGTGAAACGTGACGCGGCGCTGTGTCTGGCGACGGTGCGCGTGGGCAACGACCCGAGCGGGGTTGCGGGGCTGCGCCATGTGCAGGGCCGGATGGTGATGGTCGATCTGGACGCCGATCCCGCCGCGATCGCCCCGATGGTCGAAGGGGTGCGGATCTTTGCGGGGTATTCGGGCTGGACCATTGGCCAGCTCGAGGGTGAGATCGAGCGCGACGACTGGATTGTGCTGTCGGCGTTGCCATCTGATGTTCTCGTCGAACCCCGGGTCGATCTGTGGTCACGGGTGCTGCGTCGCCAGCCGCTGCCGGTTTCGCTGCTGGCCACTCACCCGATCGACATCAGCCGCAACTGAATTCAGTTGCAGGACAGCGTGCAGGTCCCGCACGCGCCGCCGCAGTCCCCTTGCAAGTCCCCTAGCGAGTCAGCTTGGCCGCGCGCGACCACCTTGGCGCTCTGCCAGCAACCGACCGCGACGGTGCTCACCGCGCCGACGACGCAGACGATCACCACCAGCAGGCCCGTTGCGGGGCGGGTGGACAGCGCCACCACACCGCCGGCGGCCAGCATCACGGCGGCGGCCAGCTGGGTCGGTGCGACGGCCCGCAGCACCAGCCGGTCGTAGTCACCGGAGTGGGGGCGGGTCAGCAGCCGGAGGCCGACGGCGGCGGTCGCGACCGCGGCGCACAAACAGAGCACCGCGGCCGTCAGCATGCGCCACACAATACGAGGCCCGCACGCATCGCGCGATTGGGGCGTCCCCCGGGCGCCAGGCTTCGCCCGGGGGACGACGCTTATCCCGGTTGTCCCAGGTGGGCCCCCAGTTCGCTAGGGGACTGTGGCAGGGCCCCCTGGGCCCCCAGCCTGGCTAGGGGACTCGCTGGGGGACGGCGGCGGGCCCGGCGCTGCGGGAGATGGCGGGGCCGGCGTGCTGACCTTGAAGCCCTTGATGACGGCGTCGGTGGCATCGCCGGCCGCGACTGCCTGGTCGACGCTGGTGGTCACCGACAGCGAGACCAGGTACCTGTCCGTACCCGATGTGGCGATGACGTGCCGGCGCGACGTGTTCAGCGTCATCGAGTTCTCACGGTAGGTGCCCTCGATTCGCGACGACGGCATGCCGCCGTAGTCGGCCAGCGAGGCGTCGGTGGACCGCCAGGCGGGCAGCTGCTGGCTGTCGATGAAGCCGTGGCTGATGGCCTCCTTGGGGTCGAATTCGCCGACGAGTTTGTACACCACGACCTGCGCGTTCGATGAATAGAGGCCGTTGCCGCCGACCCGGTCGGCGATCACCGCGAAGGCGTCGGGGACGTTGGGATCGGGCACGTGCGCCCAGCCCGGCGGCATCGGCAACACGATGGTGAGGGCCTTGAAGTCGGGGCTGGCCTGGGGCTCGAGCTTGACGCCCTTCTCACCGAAGTAGTCGGCCAGCGTTCCGGACGAGGCAGGGGTGATCGTCACCGGTGGCGGCGCGGGGACGGCCGGTGTCGCGACCCCGACCGGCGCGGTACTCGCTGCTGGCGTCGCACCCGTGGCGGAGGTCACACCCGGTTGGCCGATGGCCTGCGGAGCGGTCGCCACAGCGTTGGGCGTCACCGTGACGGTCTGCGTCACCGTGGCCGGCGAAGGCAGCGGCGGTTGCGGGAACACGGGCTCGGCCGAGGCGGTGGCGCCCGCGAAGCCGAGGACACCGGCCACGCCTGCGGCCACACCTGTTGGCAGAACCCGCCAGCGGCGGGCGATCTCGATCATCGACGGCGATCTCTCTCTAGTGATGCGGGGCACGTCACGCCCCTGGTCAGGCGCCGACTGTATCCAGCTGCAAGCGTTAGCCACCAGGGCCGGAATCGACCTGGAATCAAGCCCTGACTTCCCCGCAACGGAACCGAGACCAACCCGTGGCCGACGAAACCCCGATGATCGTGCTTATACCCTGTTCACGTGACAGAACCGCCGACCGCCGACACCCCGCAGCACCGCTACACCGCGGAGTTGGCAGGGGAGATCGAGCGCGCGTGGCAGCAGACCTGGGCGGACTCGGGGACATTCAACGTGCCCAACCCGGTGGGCGCGCTGGCGCCCCCGGATGGGGCGCCGGTGCCCGCCGACAAGATGTTCGTGCAGGACATGTTCCCGTATCCCTCGGGCGAGGGCCTGCACGTCGGGCACCCGCTCGGCTATATCGCCACCGACGTCTACGCCCGGTACTTTCGGATGACGGGCCGCAATGTGTTGCACGCGTTGGGCTTCGACGCGTTCGGCCTACCAGCCGAACAGTACGCAATTCAGACCGGCACGCATCCGCGCATCCGCACCGAGGCCAATATCGTCAACTTCCGCCGCCAGTTGGGCCGGCTGGGGTTCGGACATGATGCGCGGCGCAGCTTCTCCACCACCGACGCCGATTACTACAAGTGGACGCAGTGGATCTTCCTGCAGATCTACAACGCGTGGTTCGACCCGGCCGTGAACAAGGCCAGGCCCATCGCCGAGCTGATCGCGGAATTCGATTCCGGCGCCCGGACTCTCGACGACGGCAGGGCATGGTCGGAATTGTCGGCAGGGGAACGCGCCGATGTGACCGACTCGTATCGGCTGGTGTACCGGGCCGACTCGGTGGTGAACTGGTGCCCCGGGCTGGGCACCGTATTGGCCAACGAGGAAGTCACGTCAGAGGGTCGCAGCGAGCGCGGCAACTTCCCCGTGTTCCGGAAAAGGTTGCGCCAATGGATGATGCGCATCACTTCCTACTCGGATCGGCTGCTTGAAGACCTCGAGGTGCTGGATTGGCCGGAGAAGGTCAAGACCATGCAGCGCAACTGGATCGGGCGGTCCACCGGAGCGTCGGTTCTGTTCAGCACCGAACACGGAGACATCGAGGTGTTCACCACCCGTCCCGACACATTGTTCGGCGCCACGTACATGGTGCTGGCGCCGGAGCATGAGATGGTGGACAAGCTGACCGGTGCGCAGTGGCCGGCCGATGTCGACCAGCGATGGACGTTCGGGTCGGCTACGCCGCGCGAGGCCGTCGCCGCCTACCGCGCCGCCATCGCCGCCAAGTCCGATCTGGAGCGCCAGGAGAACAAGGACAAGACCGGCGTGTTCATCGGCGCGTACGCGACGAATCCCGCTAATGGTCAACAGGTTCCGGTCTTCATCGCTGACTATGTACTGCTCGGCTATGGCACCGGCGCCATCATGGCAGTGCCCGGTGGGGATCAGCGGGATTGGGACTTTGCCAACGAGTTCGGCTTGCCGATCGTGGAAACGGTTGCCGGCGGCGATATTTCGCAGGCGGCGTACGGCGGTGACGGCGAGGTGGTCAATTCCGACTACCTGAACGGGCTCAGCGTCGCCGAGGCGAAAGAGGCCATCACCCGGCGGCTCGAGGCCGACGGCCGCGGGCAGGCCCGCGTCGAGTACAAACTGCGGGACTGGCTGTTCGCCAGGCAGCGGTATTGGGGCGAGCCGTTCCCAATCGTGTACGACGCCGACGGCCGTGCCCACCCGCTACCGGAATCGGCGCTGCCAGTTGAACTCCCCGATATCGCCGACTACTCGCCGGTGCTGTTCAACCCCGACGACGCGGACAGCGAGCCGTCGCCGCCGCTGGGTAAGGCCACGGATTGGGTGCACGTCGAACTGGATCTCGGGGACGGGTTCAAGCCGTACACCCGCGACACCAACGTCATGCCGCAGTGGGCGGGCAGCTCGTGGTACGAGCTGCGCTACACCGACCCGTACAACAAAGAAGAGTTGTGCGCCAAGGAGAACGAGGCCTACTGGATGGGTCCGCGGCCGGCAGAGCACGGCCCGAAGGATCCGGGCGGCGTCGACCTGTACGTCGGCGGTGTCGAACACGCGGTGCTGCATCTGTTGTACGTCCGGTTCTGGCACAAGGTGCTTTACGACCTCGGACACATCAACTCGCTTGAGCCGTTCCGCCGGCTGGTGAACCAGGGCTACATCCAGGCCTACGCGTACACCGACGCCCGCGGTGCCTACGTGCCCGCGCCTGAGGTCGAAGAGCGAGATGGCAAGTTCTACTGGGCATCCCCCGACGGTGAGATCGAGGTCTTCCAGGAGTTCGGCAAGATCGGCAAGAGCCTGAAGAACTCCGTGTCGCCCGATGAGATCTGCGACAACTACGGTGCCGACACGCTGCGTGTCTACGAGATGTCGATGGGCCCGCTGGACGCATCGCGACCGTGGGCGACGAAGGACGTCGTCGGTGCGTACCGGTTCCTGCAGCGAGTGTGGCGGCTGGTCGTCGACGAGGAAACGGGCGTCGAGCGCGTCGCAGAGCACGAGGCGCTGGACACCGACACGCTGCGACTCCTGCACCGCACGATCGCCGGTGTCGCCGACGATTACGTCTCGCTGCGCAACAACACCGCGGCGGCCAAGCTCATCGAATACACCAACCACTTGACCAAGCAGGGCGTGACCGCGCGGGCGGCGCTGGAGCCGCTGGTACTGATGGCCGCGCCACTCGCGCCACACCTCGCCGAGGAGCTGTGGCGGCGACTCGGCCACGACAGGTCGCTGGCGCACGGGCCGTTCCCAGTGGCCGACCCGCAGTACCTGGTCGAGGACACGGTCGAGTTTCCGGTGCAGGTCAACGGCAAGGTGCGCGGCCACGTCACGGTCGCGGCAGACGCCGACGCCAACACGTTGGAGGCTGCTGCGCTGGCCGACGAGAAGGTGACCGCGTTCCTCAACGGCGCCACGCCGAAGAAGGTGATCGTGGTCCCGGGCCGGCTTGTCAATATCGTCGTCTAGGGATTTGTGGACTCCACAAATCACGCCCAGCCGAGCTGGCGCATCGTGATCCCGTCGTTCCAGATCTTTGTCATGTGGCGGATTCTGTCGCCGTCGAACTCCATGACGTACACATAGTCGGCCTGTGCGCTCTTGCCGGTCGGTGGCACCGGCCCGCCCTCACCGGTGTGGGTACCACGGAAGACACCGAACGCCGTCACGTTGCTCCGTGCCTCGTCGACGCCGAACGAGCGCACCTCGGCGTTGCCGTCTGGCATGAGCGTCAGCAGGCCCTTCATCCACTCTGTATAGGCCTCGAGGGTGTCCACCTCGGCGAGGGCGTCGGCCTGGCTCGTGAATGTCGCGCCCGGGTGGCAGTACTGCTCGCAGCCGTCCCAGCCCTTGCCTGTTTCGCACGCGTCGAAGAATCGTTCGGCGGTGTCTGCTATCGAGCTCATAAGCGATTGTGTGCACCACAGAGCGCTCACCGCTCCCAAACGCATACAAATCACTTCGGACGGACGATGACCTCATGAATGTGTGCATCCCGCGGCGCGTTCACGGCGTCGGCGGTCACCTTTGCGACGGTCTCCGGACTGAGGAACTGTTCGGGCGCATACTCGCGGCCCTCGTAGGCGATCAGCCCTTCTTGCATGACGGTGGCGATGCGTCCGGGAAAAACCGAGGTGACCCGCAGCGACGGTTCGTCGTCACGCAGCGAGTCCGCGAACCCGCGCAGTGCGAACTTGCTCGACGTATAGGACGCCAAGCCGGGGGAGGCGTTGATGCCCGCGCCCGAGTTGATGAACACGACGTGACCGCCGGCACTGCGCAGCGCAGGCAGCAGCGGCAACGTAAGGGCAACCGCCCCAATGACATTCACCTGCATGGTGGTTTGCCATTCTTCGACCGAAGACTCGGCGACCCGTCCCGGATACGCCACTCCCGCGTTGTGGATCAACACGTCGAGCTCGACGATCGGCTCGACGACCGCCGGGATGGCGTCGAGATCCCCGAAATCAATGGGCCACGTGGTGGCGCCGAACCTCTCGGCAAGCTCGTCGAGCCGGTCCGACGGCCGGCCGGCCAGGAACAGCGTGTGCGTGGGTGCCAACGCCGCGACGAGGGCCGATCCCAGCCCGCCGGCCGCCCCGGTGATCATCGCGGTCGGCATGTCGCCACCTTATCGACCTGCGAGTCCCGCCGACCCGTCGCATCATGGAACGGATGCCCGACCACAACTTCGCTCCGACACAGCTCGCGGCCCGCGCCGCATACCTGCTTCGCGGCAATGACCTGGGCGTGATGACCACCGCGGCGCCGTTGCTGTACCCGCACATGTGGAGCTGGGACGCGGCGTTCGTGGCGATCGGCCTGGCGCCGCTGAGCGTCGAGCGCGCCGTCGTCGAACTCGACACCCTGTTGTCGGCGCAATGGACCAACGGGATGATCCCGCACATCGTCTTCGCCAGCGGCGTCGACGGATACTTCCCCGGTCCCGCCCGGTGGGCGACCTCGGCGCTGGCCGCCAACGCCCCGCGCACCCGGCACACGTCGGGCATCACGCAGCCGCCGGTGCACGCCATCGCGGTGCAGCGCATCCTCGACCATGCCCGCTCCCGCGGTCGGTCCACCCGCGCCGTCGCCGAGGCGTTCCTCGACCGCAGATGGGCCGACCTTGTCCGCTGGCATCGATGGCTGGCCGAAGCACGCGACCAACACGGACACGGCCGGATCACGCTCTACCACGGCTGGGAATCCGGCATGGACAACTCGCCGCGCTGGGATAGCTCCTACGCCAACGTGATTCCCGGCAATGTGCCGGAGTATCAGCGTGAGGACAACGCCATCGTCAAAGACGCCAGCCAGCGGCCGAGCGACGGCGAATACGACCGCTACCTGTGGCTGCTGGAGGAGATGAAGGCCGCCCGCTACGACGACGCGTTGCTGCCCAAGACGATGAGCTTCGCCGTCGAGGATGTCTTCGTCTCGGCGGTCTTCTCGGTGGCATGCGACGTGCTGGCCGAGATCGGCGAGGACTACAAGCGACCGCATGCCGATGTGCGCGATCTGTATTCATGGGCGCAGCGGTTCCGCACCGGCGTCGAGGAAACCACCGACGAACGCACCGGCGCCGCAAGGGATTACGACGTACGTGCGGATAGATGGGTGGCCACCGAAACCGTCGCGCAGTTCGCGCCGCTGCTGTGCGGCGGGCTGCCGCACGCCAAGGAACGATCATTGCTGCGGCTGCTGGAGGGGCCGCGGTTCTGCGGGCATCCGGATCTCAAGTACGCGCTGATCCCGTCGACGTCGCCGGTGTCGCGTTACTTCCGGTCGCGTGAGTATTGGCGCGGGCCGGTATGGCCGGTGATGACCTGGCTGTTCTCCTGGTGCTTCGCCCGACGCGGCTGGGCCGAACGATCTCTCGTGCTGCGGCGCGAAGGGCTACGTCAGGCCAGCGACGGAACGTTTGCCGAGTATTACGAGCCGTTCACCGGCGAACCGCTCGGCAGCATGCAGCAGTCGTGGACCGCCGCAGCAGTGCTGGACTGGTTGGGCTGATTACTCGGCAAGGCGCTCGAGCGGGACCAGCGCCTTGGTCAGCGTCTCGAGGTCCTCCTCGCTGAGCTTGGACAGCAACGCCGAGAGCTGGGCCCGGCGGGCGGCCAGCGCCTCCCTGTGCTGCGCCAGGCCACGGGGGGTGATGTCGACGAGCACGGCTCGCAGATCCGACGGGTCGCGGGAACGCTTGACCAGGCCGAGCTTCTCGAGCCGGCGGATCGCCACGGTGGTGGTGGGTGTGCGCACGCGCTCGTGGGCGGCCAGTTCGGTCATCCGGATCGGGCCCAGGTCCAGCAACGTCAGAAGAATTGACAGCTGGGCGAGCGTGAGATCACCGGTTTCCCCGCGGCTGGTATCGCCGCGGCGCAGCACAGAGAACAACCGGGAGAGCACTCGTTGCAACTCGCCGGCCAGTTCGGCGACCTGCGGTTCCACCTCCACCATAATTCAGACAGTCTAACCTGTCCGAAGCTGCCAAGTTGCGTGACGGCTCATTTGCTCTCACAGAACTTGTGACAACAAGCGGCGTAGCCGATCCGTCTCGGCGGGCGTCGAATAACTGGTCCGGCGGGCCCGATTCGACGACCTGGCCGTCGTCCATGAACACCACGGCATCCGACGTCGATCGGGCGAATCCCATCTCATGGCCGGTCGCGCATCGGCCTTGTGCCGCAGCCCAACTCGATCCAGCTGGGCCAGCCCGAGCTCGCGCGCCTGTTCAGCACCCAGCCGCTTTAGCCCGCGCGGCGCCAGCGTCACGTTGTCCAACACGCTGCGATGCGGGAACAGGTTGAAATGCTGGAAGACCATTCCGATGCGTTGCCGCAAGCTGATCGGGGTTCTCCAGCACCGAGCGGCCGTCGAGCAGGATGTCGCCGCGGTCGGCTCGTAGAGCCGGTTCAGTGTGCGCAGCAACGTCGACTTGCCCGACCCCGACGGGCCGATCACCGCGGCGGTGGTGCCGGCGGGCACGTCGATATCCACGCCGCGCAACACCGCATTCGGCCCGACCGCCAGGTGAATGTCGGCTGCGCTCAACGACACCGGCTCAACTGCTGCAGAGGTGGGCGGCCGCGGCCGCTTTGTCAGCGTCTTCAGCTCAATCAGAACGCAACCGACGGGCCCAGCGCCGCGCCGGACGGGTTAAGTACTCCGCGCCGGACCAGCTCGGTCAGCATGATCCGGCTCATCACCTCCGCGCGTTGGACGCAGGCCGCGCGCGCAGTGTCGGGAGCGCGGCGGGCGAGCGCTTCGACCTCCGCCTCGTAGGACGGCAGTATCTCGTCGTGGTTGTTGGGGTAGGCCGACCAGAATGTCCGTGGAATGAGAGTCTGCGACGCGCGGATCGCCGCCTGCAACCGAGGCCCCGCGTATTCGTCGTTGATGATCTGACGGAATCGCCAGGCCGCCTCCTGGAAGGCGCGCGACTCTTTACTGCTGCGCATGATGTCGAGCAGGGGGCCGAGCTGTTCGAGGAACTGCGGGTTGGCGTCGGCGGCGGCACGGGCCGACGCGACGCCATTGAGAAGGCCGTAGAGCTCGTGGTGTTCGCGCACGACGGACTCGTCGAAGCGCTCAACATAGGCGCCGCGGTGGTACTGCGTCGACAGGATGCCGTCGTGTTCGAGCTGTACCACAGCCTCCTGGATCGGCACGCGGGACAGCCCGAGTTCATGCGCGATCTCGTTGCGGTCGATCCGATCCCCCGAGCGCAGTTTGCCCGTCAGTATCAGGTTGACGACATGCGAGACCACGAGATCTTTTTCCTTGACCCCATACTTCTTGGGCATGGCGGCGACAGTCTCTCACGCCACATCGGCGTGCGGGAGCTGTTACGCCGCTTCAGCTTCCATTCGATTGCCGCCGGTCGCGCCAGCGGCACAACGCCTCGGCATGCGTCAGGTCGTAGTCGGGCCCGCCTGTGCCGACGGTGAGCAGGGTGACACCGAGGCCGGCCAGCGCGTCGGCCTCCTCCAGCAGTGCGTCGAGGTTGTCGGCTTCGATACCCGCCGCATGCTCGATGGTGTCGGGGTCACGGCCAACCGCCGCGCAGTGTTGGGCGAGCACCCCCGCTTTGTGGCGGTAGGTCTCGGCATCGAGGAAGTAATGCCAGACGTCACCGTACTCGGCCACCTGGCGCAGCGTTTTCTTTTCACCCCCACCGCCCATCAGGATCGGGAGGTCGCGGGTGGGCGCCGGGTTCAGCTTGCTCAGCCGTGATTTGATCCGCGGCAGCGACTCGGCGAGATCGTCGAGCCGGCTTCCGGCGGTGCCGAACTCGTAGCCGTACTCGTCATAGTCCTTCTGCTTCCAGCCCGACCCGATGCCCAGAATCAACCGGCCGTCGGAGATGTGGTCAACGGTGCGCGCCATGTCGGCGAGCAGTTCCGGGTTGCGATACGAATTGCAGGTAACAAGGGCGCCGATCTCGATGCGCGAGGTCTGCTCGGCCCACGCGCCCAACATGGTCCAGCACTCGTAGTGCGCGCCGTCGGGATCACCGTAGAGCGGGAAGAAGTGATCCCAGTTGAACGCGACGTCGACACCGATGTCTTCACAGCGGCGCACTGCGTCGCGGACATGGCTGTATTTCGGGGAGTGTTGGGGCTGCAGCTGTACGCCGACTCTTATTGGGAAGGCCATGGCCTAACCGTATCCGCGGGCGGCGCTAGACGCCGATCTTGCCGTCGGCTTTCCACACCGCGACGACCGACGGGCGCGCAGTACCGTTGCCGCCTTCGGGCCACCGCGACAACGGGTTGTCGACGCTGTTGTCGTCGTTCTCTCCCGGGTGCTGCACGCACACGGTGACCAGATCGTCGGTCACGACGGGCCCACACGTTTCGGCGCCGAGCGGCACGGTGAGGAACTGCTTGGTCTCGCCGCGGTTAGCCCCGTCGAGCGCGACGGCGAACAACCCGTCGTTGGAGTCCAACGCATTACCGTCCGTCGAGATCCACAGATTGCCGTGGCTGTCGAACGCCAAATTGTCGGGGCACGAGATCGGGCTGACCTTCGTCTTGTCGAACCCGGCGAAGTAGGTGTCGGCGGCCGCGGGATCGCCGCACACGAGCAGCAAGTCCCAGGTGAAGTCGGTGCCGGCGTGGTTGTCGGTGATCTCGAGGACCTGTCCGCTCTTGTTGTCGTTGCGCGGGTTGGCCGCGTCGGGCGCCGCTTCGCCGGGCGCGCCACGCTCGTTGTTGTTGGTGAGCGCGACGTACACCTTGCCGGTCTTCGGATTGGCCTCGAAGTCTTCGGGTCGGTCCATCTTGGTGGCTCCGGCCTTGTCGGCCGCTAACCGGGTGAAAACGGCCGCCTCCTGCGCGGTCACTCCGTCCACCAGCGACTCGGCCTGACCCTTGGGGCCCGAGCGCAGCAGCGGGATCCACGTGCCACTGCCGCTGAACGAGCCCTTCGCCGGCAGCTTGCCCGAGCCGTCGATCTCGCTGGCAGCGATGTCGCTGGAGAGCTTCGCGACGTAGAGGGTGCCCTCGTCGAGCAGCGTCAGGTTGTGCGCCATCGCGGCGGGATCGGATCCGTTTGGGCTACCCGGCTGCATCTTCTTGCTGGAGATGAACTTGTACATGTAGTCGAAGCGCTCGTCGTCGCCGGTGTAGACCACGACGGTGCCGTCGTCGGTGATGTAGACGTTGGCGCCCTCGTGCTTGAGCCGGCCCAGGGCGGAGTGCTTGATCGGCGCCGAGTTCGGATCCCACGGGTTGAGTTCGACGACGTAGCCGAACCGGTTCGCCTCGTTGGGCGTCGCGGCGAGATCGAAGCGGGGGTCGAAAGTCTCCCATAGGAGCGCGGACGGCTCCAGCGACACTCCGTAGCGGTCCATCCGGTCGGCGTCCACGGGGCCGGGGGCCGGTGAGCCTTCGGCGGCGCCGAAATACTCGTGGAAGTTTTCTTCACCCGATAGCACAGTGCCCCAAGGGGTTACACCGCCGGCGCAGTTGGCGAAGGTGCCTGCGATGGTGCGCCCCGTGGGATCGGCGGCGGTCTTCACGAAGTCCGTTCCGGCGCCGGGCCCCGTCAGCGGCATCGGGGTGTCGGCGGTGATGCGGCGGTTGTAGCGGCCCATCACCGGCTTCAGTCCCTCCGGCGTGCGCTCGACCTCCACCACGCCCATGCCGATCGCGGCGATCTCGACGTCGAACTGTTCGCGGGTGGGGGCGTCGGCGTTGTAGCCGGGGAACATGAACTGCGGCGAGACGTACTCGAAGTTGGTCACCAGCAGGAAGCGGTTCTGCTGGCCGTCAATCGGCAGCAGGCCCGCGAAGTCGTTGTTGAAGCCGAACTGGCCACGCTGGGCGGCGCCGCTCTGCTTGGTGACGTCGAACTTCGGCGCGTTCGGCAGGACCGGGTCGCCCCAGCTGATCACCACCGTGTGCTCATAGCCGTCGGCGGCGACGACGACGTCCTCGCTGTTGGGCGCGACAGAGGCAAACTTCATGCCCGGCGGTGTCTCGGCAGGTGCCGCCGACGACGTGGGTGTGGCGTCGGGCTGCTCGTTTGCTCCGCACGCGGCCAGGGCCGAACCGGCGCCCACGGCCAGCACGGCTATGCCGCTGGCCTGCAGCATCGAGCGTCGTGACACCATCTTGGCGATATCGCCGAAGTACTCGTTGTCGCTGGTGTTGGGGACCGGCTTGGAGCAGGCGTCGCCGCATTTGTAGAGGCACGTCACATGCTGACGCTTGGACTGTCCGTCATGGGTGACAAAGAGATTCAACGGCATTAGCGCCATGGGGGCAGGTTCCTTCCGATACGAAACCGGCCGGGGCTGGCGGCCGGACGGGCGGAAACCTACGGCAGTTTGGCTATCAGACAGCAATCAGAAGGTTAACAGGAAGCAACACAGCCTTTCTCCGCCAGCGACCGTGTTTGCCCATCGACACGCCGCCGCAACATGTACAAGCGCGGTCGCTCGCCGCTACTGAGAGGCGAGTACTTGCCGCAGAATGTCGATGAGCACCCGCGGCTGGTCGCTCTGCACCGAGTGGCCGGAGTTCTCGACGATGTGCACGCCGCGAAAGCCGGGTGCCGTGCGGGCGAACTCGTCGGCGTCGTCGTCGCTGACGAAGGCCGAATTGGCGCCGCGCACCAAGGTGGTGGGAGTCGACAAGTTGGCCACGTCGTCCCACAGTCCTGCGAAGCCCTCACCCTTGCGCGTGGAGTCGTAGCGCCACGTCCAGGTGCCGTCGTCGAGCCGCTTCGCGTTGTGGAATACGCCGCGCCGCAACGATTCTCGGTCACGATGCGGGGCGGCGGCGACGGTGACGTCGAGCATCGCGGAAAAACTGGGGAACGTTCGTTCGCCCTGCACCAGCGCGACGGTGCCCTTCTGCGCGTCGGTCATCTCGGCGTGCCGCTCCGGCGCCGACGGAGTGACGTCGACGAGCACGAGCTTGCGCACGAGGTCAGGCGCGGCCACCGCCAACCGCAGAGCCGTAAGACCGCCCAGAGACATTCCGACCACCGCGTCGGCGTCCGGCGCGAGCTCTCGCACCACCGGTCCGACCGCAAGCGCATTCAGCTTGGGCCCGTAGTCGCCGTCGTCGCGCCAGGTCGAGCGGCCGTGGCCGGGCAGATCGATCGCCAACGCCGGTTCGCCCAGGCCGACGATCACCGTGTCCCAGGTGTGCGCGTTCTGCCCGCCGCCGTGCAGGAACACCACTCGCGGCGGGCCATCGCCGAACTTCAGCGCGCTGATCGTTCCGGAGTCGACGCGGCGCACCGTCGGCACCTTGTCGGCGCCCGCCTGCCGTGCGTTTTCGGGTAACAGCGCGAACTCGTCGAGCCCCGCCAGTTCGTCGTCGGAGACCACGACCACATCTAACCGCGGCGTCGAGACCGACGAAATGGCGGTCCGCACTCGCACAAAGCGCCCAAACGTTGGTTTCGGCGAAAAGACGGTCAGCCCTCGATGTAGTCCTCGAGCTGCGTGCGCGCGATGTCGTCGGGCAATTGCTGCGGCGGGCTCTTCATCAGGTACGCCGACGCGGCGACCACCGGGCCGCCGACACCGCGGTCCTTGGCGATCTTCGCCGCGCGCACCGCATCGATGATGACGCCGGCCGAGTTGGGCGAGTCCCACACCTCGAGCTTGTACTCGAGGTTCAGCGGCACATCGCCGAACGCGCGGCCTTCGAGGCGGACGTAGGCCCACTTGCGATCGTCGAGCCAGCCGACGTGATCGGACGGGCCGATGTGCACGTCCTTGGTCTTGAACTCACGCTGCAGGTTGCTCGTGACGGCTTGGGTCTTGGAGATCTTCTTCGACTCCAGCCGCTCGCGCTCGAGCATGTTGAGGAAGTCCATGTTGCCGCCGACGTTGAGCTGCATGGTGCGGTCAAGCTGCACGCCGCGGTCCTCGAACAGCTTGGCCATCACGCGGTGGGTGATGGTGGCACCGACCTGGCTCTTGATGTCGTCGCCGATGATCGGCACACCGGCGTCCTCGAACTTTTTCGCCCACACCGGGTCCGACGCGATGAACACGGGCAGCGCGTTCACAAACGCGACACCGGCGTCGATAGCGCACTGCGCGTAGAACTTGTCGGCCTCCTCGGAGCCCACCGGCAGGTAGGACACCATCACGTCGACGCTGTTGTCCTTGAGAACCTTGACCACGTCGACCGGGTCGGCGTCGGACACCTCGATGGTGTCGGCGTAGTACTTGCCGATGCCGTCGAGGGTCGGGCCGCGCTGCACGGTCACGTTGGTTGGGGGCACGTCGGCGATCTTGATGGTGTTGTTCTCCGACGCGAAGATCGCCTCGGACAGGTCGAAGCCGACCTTCTTGGCGTCGACATCGAACGCGGCGACGAACTTCACGTCCCGAACGTGATACGGGCCGAAGCGCACATGCATAAGACCGGGAACGGTCACGTTCTCGTCGGCGTCCTGGTAGTACTGCACGCCCTGCACAAGCGAGGACGCGCAGTTGCCCACGCCGACGATCGCGACCCGAATTTCGGAGTTAGATGTCGCCGGCGTGCCGGCTCCGGTGTGCTCACTCATGTGCGACGTTCTCCCTCTCGTACTGTTCCGTAGTGCTCAGCTTGCTCAGGGCTGCTCGGCGCGTCCCTGCGCCGTCCGCTCCGCGGCTATCAACTCGTTGAGCCACTTGACTTCGCGCTCGCTGGACTCCAACCCGAGCTGATGTAGCTGTCGGGTGTAGCGGTCGATCGAGCTACTGGCCCGCGCCACTGCTTCACGCAGGCCTTCACGGCGTTCCTCCACCTGACGACGGCGCCCCTCCAAGATCCGCATCCTGGCCTCGGCCGGCGTGCGGTTGAAAAACGCGAGGTGAACGCCGAACCCGTCGTCGGAGTAGTTCTGCGGGCCGGTATCGGCCACCAATTCGGCGAAGCGCTGCTTACCGGTCTCAGAGAGTCGGTACACGCGCCGCGCGCGGCGCATCTTCGGGATCCCCTCCGGCGCGGCGTCCTCGACGATGAGGCCGTCGGCCTGCATGCGCCGCAGCGCCGGGTACAGCGAGCCGTAGGAGAACGCACGAAAAGCTCCGAGCAGGCCCGTCAACCTTTTGCGCAGCTCATAGCCGTGCATGGGGGATTCGAGCAGAAGACCCAGGACAGCCAGCTCCAGCATCGACACACCCCCTTTGCTTGTCCGTTACGGTGATTCGACACCTCGCGTCATAGTATCGCGCCGATATATGCGGCGCTACATCGATGCGCTCGGACCTGGCATCAGGCGCCGGTCAGCTGTTGTTTGGGTAGCTGATGTTCTTGATGTTGCCGGCGCCGTCCATCTCGATGTAGCCGCTGCCATAGTCACTCGACACATAGATCGACACCTCGAGCGCGCCCGGGGTGGTCGGATCGCTGGCCGGGTCGATATTCAGGTAGGTGCTCGTGACGTCGGCCGGTTTGATGTCCAGGGTTTCCGGGGCGCCGCGTAGCACGCCGACGACGGTCTTGATGTCGAACTGGCTCAGATCGATCTCCGTCGCGTCGGAGGACTTCGAGCTCGTCGACGGGTCGTCCCAGCCGCCGCGGTAGGTGTAGTTCAACTCGCGGCGCTCTTCGCCAGGATCCGGCCGGGTGAGCGAGGCGTAGTCGGGGTAGACCGACAGCCGGTAGCCGTTGGTGTCGCCGAATTTCTGCTTCATCTGCTCGATCAGACCAGTCAGCCCCCCGACGGAGTGCAGCTGACGCGGCGGGGTGAGCACAATCGGTGTCACGCCGTCGGACTTGGCGCCGGGGTCGGAGGTGAAGCTCAGCGGTGAGCTGGTGTTGCCGTACAGACCCCAGCCGATGCCGATGCCGAGCACCACCAGCACACCGGCCACCGCGGCGCGCATGCCCCAACCGCCGCCTTGTCCCCGCGGCTTCTTGAGGTCAGGAAGCTGCACGGGTGCATTGGAGTTCTGCAGGTCGGACACCATCGACTGCAATTCACCCAACGTGGTGGCGGTCGTGGCCGCCCGAACACGCTCGCGGTGCTCCTCCATCGACAGCTGCCCCTCCGACAGTGCGTTGTCGAGGATCTGGCACGTGTCGTTTCGGTCGCTGTCCTTTGCCCGCGTTCCTGATGTCTGCCGTGTCGCCACGACAGAGATCGTAAGAGTTGGGCCGCCATCACCGCAGACCAGATGCCTAACCCGCAGACGTCGCGGCGCCGTCGCGCCTCGGCGGCCACGCGGCCGACGTACTCTGGTCTCCGTGCGACTGCAGCGACAAGTGGTGGACTATGCGCTTCGGCGCCGGTCCCTGCTGGCCGAGGTCTACTCGGGACGCACCGGCGTCTCGGAGGTCTGTGACGCCAATCCCTATCTGCTGCGAGCCGCGAAGTTCCATGGGAAGCCCAGTTCGGTGATGTGCCCGATCTGCCGCAAGGAACAGCTCACCTTGGTGTCGTGGGTATTCGGTGATCACTTGGGCGCCGTGTCAGGATCGGCGCGCACCGCTGAGGAGTTGGTCTTGCTGGCGTCCCGCTACGACGAGTTTTCCGTACACGTGGTGGAGGTATGCCGCACCTGCAGTTGGAATCACCTGGTCAAGTCGTATGTGCTCGGTGCGGTCCGGCCGCCAAAGGCACCGCGTCGCACCCGGACGGCGCGCGATGGCGCGCGCACGGCCAGTGAATAACGAAGGGCGCCACGACCGGTCAGCCAATGATGTCCGCAGGGGACGCGCGGCTGATGGTGCTGGGCCGCGCCCGCAACATCGATCGGACGACCCGCCGCGGCAATCGGACGGGGGCCGGAACCGGCCGTCTCCGGCTGACGGTCCGCGTCACCGCCCCGGCGCTCCACCCGATGACCCGCTGACCGCTGTCATTCCCGTCATGCGTTATGCGCCGCCGGCGCACCTGCGAGATCCGATCGACGCCGTCAAGGCGGCGCTCGACGGCACGCAGGCCCCGAAGCAGCCGCTGCCCCCTCCGCCACCCCGCCGCCCGCCGGGCGGCGGGGGGCCACCCGGCGGACCACCCCCGCCGCGTCCGAGCTTGCGCCAGCAGCTCAACTGGAAGTGGGTGCGCCGTGGGCTCTACGCCGCGGCGGCCGTGCTTATCGTGGTGCCGCTCCTCACCTTCGGTATGGCCTACCTGATCGTCGATGTGCCCAAACCGGGCGACATCCGGACCAGCCAGGTGTCGACGGTCCTGGCCAGCGACGGCAGTGAGCTCGCGAAAATCGTTCCGCCCGAGGGTAACCGCGTCGACGTCAACATCGACCAGATACCGGTGCACGTGCGCGACGCGGTGATGGCCGCCGAGGACCGTGACTTCTACTCCAACCCCGGCTTCTCATTCACCGGGTTCGCCCGGGCGATCAAGAACAATCTCTTCGGCGGCGACCTGCAGGGTGGCTCGACGATCACCCAGCAATACGTCAAGAACGCGCTGGTGGGGTCTGAGCGCTCGGGGATCGGTGGCCTGATCCGCAAGGCCAAGGAGCTGGTCATCTCCACCAAGATGACCGGTGAATGGTCCAAAGACCAAGTGCTGGAGTCGTATCTGAACATCATCTACTTCGGGCGCGGCTCCTACGGCGTCGCGGCGGCGTCCAAGGCCTACTTCGACAAGCCGGTGGAACAGCTCACCGTCGCCGAGGGCGCGCTGCTGACCGCGCTGATCCAGCGACCGTCGGCACTGGACCCTGCCGTCGACCCTGAGGGCGCGTCGGAGCGATGGAACTGGGTTCTCGACGGCATGGTCGAGATCGGTGCGCTCTCTCCGGGCGACCGTGCGGCACAGGTGTTTCCGCCGACGGTGCCATCAGACCTGGCGCGATCGCAGAACCAGACCACCGGCCCCAACGGCCTGATCGAGCGGCAGGTCCAAAAAGAGCTGCTCGAGCTGTTCGACATTGATGAGCAGACGCTGAACACCGAGGGCCTGCAGATCACCACCACGATCGACCCCAAGGCGCAGAAGGCCGCAGAGGAAGCGGCTGCGGAGTACCTCGACGGGCAGGACCCCGACATCCGCACCGCGGTCGTGTCCATCGATCCGCGCACCGGCGGGGTCAAGGCGTACTACGGCGGCACCGACGCCAACGGTTTCGACTTTGCCCAGGCCGGCCTGCAGACCGGCTCGTCGTTCAAGGTCTTCGCCTTGATTGCCGCGCTGCAGCAGGGCATGGGTCTCGGTTATCAGCTGGACAGCTCTCCGGTGTCGATGAACGGCATCACGATTAACAACGTCGAGGGTGGTGGCTGCGGCACCTGCAACATCGCCGAGGCGCTGAAGCGGTCACTGAACACCAGCTACTACCGGCTGATGCTGAAGCTGAACAACGGGCCGGCAGACGTCGCCGAAGCCGCGCACCAGGCCGGCATCGCCGAAAGCTTCCCCGGTGTGGAACACACGCTGTCCGAGGACGGCAAGGGTGGCCCGCCGAACAACGGAATCGTGTTGGGCCAGTACCAGACGCGCGTCCTGGACATGGCCTCGGCCTACGCCACAATCGCAGCCTCCGGCGTGTATCACAAACCCCATTTCGTTCAGAAGGTCGTCAACTCCCAGGGCGAGGTGCTGTTCGACGCCAGCCAGCAGGACAAGTCCGGTGAGCAGCGCATCGAGAAGAAGGTCGCGGACAACGTGACCTCGGCCATGCAGCCGATCGCCGCCTACTCCAACGGCCACGCCCTCTCGGGTGGACGTCCGTCGGCGGCCAAGACCGGCACCGTGCAGTTGGGCGACACAGGTGCCAATCGTGACGCGTGGATGGTCGGCTTCACGCCGTCGTTGTCGACGGCCGTCTGGGTGGGCACCACTGAAGGCACCAAGCCGCTGGAAAACAAGTGGGGCTCGCCGATCTACGGTTCGGGCGTGCCGTCGGACATCTGGAAGACGACGATGGACGGCGCGCTGGAGGACACCGAGGACGAGTCCTTCCCGAAGCCGGAAGAGATCGGCGGCTACGCGGGCGCGCCGCAAGCGCCGCCCGCACCGCCGAGTCCGACTGCGCCACCCCCGCCGTTGGAAACGGTGATTCAGCCGACGATTGAAGTGGCGCCGGGCATTACGATTCCTATCGGCCCGCCGACCACCGTGCCTCTCGCTCCTCCGCCGCCGGCCGGACCGCCACCGGGACCGGTCATTCCGGGGGCTCAGACGCCGGTTCCGCCTCCGCCCCCGTGACCGAATCCGCGGTGAGCGACGACGGGGCGGCACCTGAGCGGTCGACGGTGTCGCCCCTGCCGCTCGCATCGACCGTATCGCCGGCTCGGCCGGCTCGAGTTGATTCGCCGGTCTGCCTGGCGGCCGACCGGCGGAGCCTCGACGATCGCGACCTGCCCAGCCGCACGGATACGATCGGCGCCGCGCTGTCCGGGGTTATCGGCGGCCCGGTGGGCCGGCACGCGCTGATCGGCAGGCAACGCTTTTTGACGCCGCTGCGCGTGATGCTGATCGTCGCCCTGGTTGTCCTGGCGCTGGGCTATTCCACCAAGGCCGCGTGCCTGCAGACCACCGGCGCCGGCACCGCCGATCAACGCGTCGGCAACTGGCAGAACCAGCGGGCGTACTACGAGCTGTGCTACTCCGACACCGTTCCGCTGTATACGGCAGAACTGTTGAACCTTGGCAAGTTTCCGTACAAGTCGAGCTGGGTCGAGAACGACAGCACCGGCAAGCCCAGGATTCAGTACGACGGCAATATCGCCGTGCGGTACATGGAATATCCGGTGCTGACCGGGATCTACCAGTACCTGTCGATGGCGCTGGCCAAGACCTACACCGCGCTGACCAAGCTGGTGTCGGTGCCGATCATCGCCGAGGTGGTGATGTTCTTCAACATTGCTGCGTTCGGTCTGGCGCTGGCGTGGCTGGCGACGGTGTGGGCCACGGCCCAGCTGGCAGGCCCGCGGCGGATCTGGGACGCGGCCATGGTGGCGGCGTCGCCGATACTGATCTTTCAGGTCTTCACGAATTTCGATGCGCTGGCAACGGCTTTCGCGACCGGCGCGCTGCTGGCCTGGGCCCGGCGAAAACCGATGCTGGCCGGCGCGCTGATCGGGCTCGGTGTGGCGGCCAAGCTCTATCCACTGCTGCTGCTCGCGCCGCTTGCCGTCCTGGCGGTGCGCACCGGTCGCCTGCGTGAGGTGGGCAAGACGGCGGTGGCCGCGGTAGCGACGTGGTTGGTGGTGAATCTGCCGATCATGGTGCTGTTCCCGAGAGGATGGTCGGAGTTCTTTCGGCTCAACACGCGCCGCGGCGACGACATGGACTCGCTGTACAACGTGGTGAAATCGTTCACCGGCTGGCGCGGTTTCGACACCGACCTCGGGTTCTGGCAGCCGCCGACGGTGCTCAACACCGTGTCCGCGGTGGTGTTCGTATCGTGTTGCATCGCAATCGCATACATTGCGCTGACCGCCAAGCAGCGGCCGCGGCTGGCTCAGGTGGCCTTCCTAGTGGTCGCCGCATTCCTGTTGACCAACAAGGTGTGGAGTCCGCAGTTCTCGCTGTGGCTGGTGCCGCTGGCGGTGCTGGCCTTGCCGCACCGGCGGATCCTGTTGGCGTGGATGACAATCGACACGCTGGTGTGGGTGCCGCGGATGATGTATCTATACGGAGAGGAAAACCGCGGGCTACCCGAGCAGTGGTTCACCGCTACGGTGCTGCTGCGCGACATTGGGTGATCATGTTGTGCGCCTTGGTTATTCGACAGATTTACCGCCCCGAACTGGACTTGGTCCGCGACGGCGGACGAGTCGACGACCCGTCCGGAGGGGTGTTCGACCGAGCCCCTGATACGCCGCCGCGCTGGCTGCCCGACTGGCTGCGGCCGCAGGAGGGCAGAACCCGCATCACCGCACCGGCGCGGCCGCCGGAGTCGGAGCCCGAACCGGATCTAGCACGGAGCACATAAGAGGGAGGCAGCGCAGGCCCACACGAAAAACCAGGCGCTGGGGCACCACGAGCACCGGGCATAGCGGCATAGCAGGAACGGATCGGCCCGGGACCATAGGGTCGGGGAGTGAATCGCCTGGATCGCTTCTTCGAAATCTCGGAGCGCGGGTCGACGGTCGGCACCGAGATACGCGGCGGCGTGGTCACGTTCATCGCGATGGCCTACATCATCGTGCTGAACCCGATCATCCTGTCGAGCCCCGAGGACGTCACCGGGCAGAAGCTGGAGTTCGCGCAAGTCACGGCCGCGACATCGCTGGCCGCGGGCGTCATGACGATCCTGTTCGGTGTCATTGCGCGTCTGCCGTTCGCCTTCGCTGCGGGACTGGGCATCAACTCCTTCGTCGCGACAACCCTGGTCGGCTCGCTCACGTGGCCCGAGGCGATGGGCCTTGTCGTCATCAACGGGCTCATCATCGTGCTGTTGGCGGCGACCGGGCTGCGCAGGCTCGTCTTCGACGCCGTGCCGATGGAGCTCAAGCTGGCGATCACGGCCGGTATCGGCCTGTTCATCCTCTTCATCGGGCTTGTCGACGCCGGGTTCATCGGGTCCACCGGTGTCCCGTCGCCACCCGTCGGGCTGGGTACCGGCGGCACCGGATCCATCAGCACCGTGCCGACGGTCGTCTTTGTGGTCACGCTGTTACTGACCGGCATCCTCGTCGCTCGACGGGTGCGAGGCGGCATCCTCATCGGGCTGGTGGCCGGCACCCTCATCGCGGTCGTCGTCGAGGCGATCTGGCACCTCGGTTCGGCGGTCGAGCATCCCGGTGGTTGGAGTCTTTCGGTGCCGACCCTGTCGGGCTCGCCGTTCGCTTTGCCCGACCTGTCGCTCGTCGGCGCGTTCAGCCTCGCCAGCTTCGGTCGCGTCGGCGTGATCGCCGCGATCATGTTCGTATTCACGTTGGTGTTCGCGAACTTCTTCGATGCGATGGGCACCTTCACCGGCCTGTCGCGCGAGGCCGGACTCGCCGACGACCAGGGGACGTTCCCGCGACTCCGCTCAGCGCTCATCGTCGAGGGTGCGGGCGCGGTCGTCGGCGGCGCCACGTCGTCGTCGTCCAACACCGTCTTCATCGAGTCGGGTGCGGGCATCGAGGAGGGCGCGCGCACCGGCTTCGCGAACCTGGTGACGGGTGCGCTGTTCCTCGCCGCGATGTTCGTTTCCCCGCTGGCCTCCATCGTGCCGACCGAGGTGGCCGCCGCTGCACTCGTGGTGGTCGGCGCGATGATGGCGTCGCACCTGCGCCACATCGACATCTCCGACTTCTCGGTGGCGCTACCGGTCGTGCTCACCGTGGCGACGATGCCGTTCTCCTACTCGATCGCCAACGGCATCGGCGTCGGATTCATCGCGTGGGTGGTGCTGCGCTCGGCGGCCGGCAAGGCGCGCGAGATCAGCCCCCTGCTCTGGATCGTCGCGGCGGGATTCCTGGTCTACTTCGCGCGCGGCTGGATCGAGACGCTCATCGGTGTGTGAGCGCGATTTCGCAGATCAGGCACCGTTCCTGTAACCTGGGCCGGTTGCCGACGCAGGTAACCCTCCTGCCACGGACAGGCCGTGGCCGCACTAGACCGTAGGAGGTGGTGAGGTTCTCATGCGTCCATACGAAATCATGGTCATTCTCGACCCCACTCTCGACGAACGCACAGTAGCTCCGTCGCTCGAGGCGTTCCTCAACGTTGTCCGCAAGGACGGCGGTTCTGTCGACAAGGTCGACATCTGGGGCCGTCGCCGGCTGGCGTACGAGATCGCCAAGCACGCCGAGGGCATTTATGCCGTCGTCGATGTGAAGGCCGAGCCCGCCACCGTGTCCGAGCTGGATCGTCAGCTCAACCTGAACGAGTCCGTGTTGCGGACCAAGGTTCTGCGGACCGACAAGCACTAGTCCGAACGGCTGTCGGGTGTCAGGAGCCTTGCGTAGGCTCGCGCCCGACAAGCTGCAGCGATGAGCGCTCGCGCGAAGTGCCGAAAATACTGCCCAGGAGGATCTCGTGGCTGGTGACACCACCATCACCGTTGTCGGAAATCTGACCGCCGACCCGGAATTGCGGTTCACGCCGTCCGGTGCGGCCGTCGCCAACTTCACCGTCGCGTCGACGCCGCGCATCTTCGACCGCCAGAGCAATGAGTGGAAGGACGGCGATGCGCTGTTCATGCGGTGCAGCATCTGGCGTGAGGCGGCCGAGAACGTAGCCGAGAGCCTGACCCGGGGCTCGCGGGTGATCGTCCAGGGACGGCTGAAGCAGCGGTCCTACGAGACCCGCGAGGGCGAGAAGCGCACCGTCGTCGAACTCGAGGTGGATGAGATCGGCCCGTCGTTGCGCTACGCCACCGCGAAGGTGAACAAGGCCAGCCGCAGCGGCGGCGGTGGCGGGGGATTCGGCAGCGGCGGCGGCGGCGGTTCACGCGGCGGCGGTGGTGGTTCGGAGCAGCCCAAGGACGACCCGTGGGGCAGCGCCCCGGCATCGGGGTCGTTCTCCGGC
The DNA here is from genome assembly GCA_963715885.1 of uncultured Actinomycetota bacterium. GTDB lineage: Bacteria > Actinomycetota > Actinomycetes > Mycobacteriales > Mycobacteriaceae > Mycobacterium. Next base: position 10,322 of record CAVQSK010000036.1, on the reverse strand, counting down.
AGCGACGACGAGCCGCCCTTCTGACCACAATCAATCAGCGATTCCAGAAAGAGATAGACACATGGCCAAGGCCACCAAACGACGCCCGGCTCCCGAGAAGCCGATCAAGACCCGCAAGTGCGTGTTCTGCTCGAAGAAGGGGCAGACGATCGACTACAAGGACACTCAGCTGCTGCGCACCTACATCAGCGAGCGCGGCAAGATTCGCGCCCGACGTGTGACCGGTAACTGCGTCCAGCACCAGCGCGACATCGCGATTGCGGTCAAGAACGCCCGTGAGGTTGCACTGCTGCCGTTCAGCGCGTCGACGCGGTAAGCATCCGCACGCACAAAGAGAGACGTTAGAGATGAAACTGATTCTTACCGCCGAGGTGGACCACCTGGGTACGTCAGGCGACATTGTCGAGGTGAAGGACGGCTACGGCCGCAATTTCCTGCTGCCACGCGGGCTGGCCATCGTGGCGTCCCGTGGCGCGGAGCGCCAGGCCGAGGAGATTCGGCGGGCCCGCGAAATCAAGAGCGTCCAGGGCCGAGATCATGCCAACCAACTGAAGATTGCCCTCGAGGGCCTCGGCGCGGTGGAGTTGTCCGTGAAGGCGGCCGCCGACACCGGCAAGCTGTTCGGTTCTGTGACTTCGGCGGACGTGGTCGCGGCGATCAAGAAGGCCGGCGGACCGAATCTGGACAAGCGCACCGTCCAGCTGCCCAAGGCGCACATCAAGTCGGTCGGTACCCACTCGGTCGCCGTGCGGCTACACCCTGAGGTGGATGCCTCGGTGTTGCTGAACGTCGTCGCCGGGAAATAACACCAGCCTCGAATCGACCGGGTGAGCACCTTGGTAGGTGTTCTCCCGGTCGTTGCTGTACCTTCTGGCGAACTTTGCGAATTACTTAGTCTGCAGCGAAGCTAACGAGCTGTTAACCTGCACGGTCCTCGCCCGAAACACAACACGCCCGAGATCGCAACCCGGGCCGACACGCCGAGGCAATTGCCATCCACAGACGTCCACGGGCTTTATGGTGCGGCTATCTGCGCGGACGCACCGAACAAAGCCGTTCATGCACAAGTTCTCCCCAGCGACTCAACATGCCTGTCCAGCGATATCCACACCCCATCCACAGGTTCATAAACAGGGAAGCTTTGCGACCCTCCCAGCAACGTCTAGCGTGGGCCGTCGCAGGGCAGTTTCAGGGGGCGAGAGGTGGTGTCCGTCGGAGGTCTGACCTACAGTCACGGTAGCGGTGTCGAATATACGTTCGATAGCTCGAGGGGAGGTGCGACACGGCGTGGCTGTGGTAAATGACCTCGACCATTCGGACATGGGTGTCCCCAGCGAGGACTTCGGTCGTCAACCTCCCCAAGACGCCGCGGCCGAGCAGGCCGTCCTCGGCGGCATGCTGCTGAGCAAGGACGCCATCGCCGACGTGCTGGAGCGGCTGCGTCCCGGCGACTTCTACCGCCCCGCGCACCAGAACGTCTACGACGCGATCCTCGATCTGTACGGGCGCGGCGAGCCGGCCGACGCGGTGACGGTCGCTGCGGAGCTGGACCGCCGCGGGCTGTTGCGCCGGATCGGCGGCGCCCCATATGTGCACACGCTGATTTCCACCGTGCCGACCGCTGCCAATGCAGGGTTCTACGCGGGCATCGTCGCGGAGAAGGCGCTGCTGCGCCGGCTGGTCGAGGCGGGCACCCGCGTCGTGCAGTACGGCTACGCGGGTGCGGAGGGCGCCGATGTCGCAGATATCGTCGATCGTGCTCAGGCCGAGATCTACGACGTTTCAGATCGACGGATGTCGGAAGACTTTGTGCCGCTGGAGGACCTGCTGCAGCCCACGATGGACGAGATCGACGCGATCGCGTCCAACGGCGGCCTGGCGCGCGGCGTGCCCACGGGCTTCGTCGAGCTTGACGAGGTGACCAACGGGCTGCACCCGGGGCAGATGATCATCATCGCGGCCCGGCCGGGTGTGGGTAAGGCGCTGGCGCTGGATACGCCGCTGCCGACGCCGACCGGCTGGACGACGATGGGTGATGTCGCGGTCGGCGACATGCTGCTCGGTGCTGACGGGGAGCCGACGCGAGTGGTCGCGTCGACGGACGTGATGCTCAGTCGGCCGTGCTATGAAGTCGAGTTCTCGGACGGGACGGCGGTCATCGCCGACGCACAGCACCAGTGGCCTACCGGCTATGGCGTGCGCACCACAGCTGAGTTGCGCTGGGGGATGGACACCATCGCGGCGGCGGGTTCGATGGGGCGCTACTCGGAGCGCGGCGGTACGGCGACGTTGATGGCTCCGCTCCTGCAGATCGATGCGGTGCGGCGGGTGCGTACCGTTCCGGTGCGCTGCGTGCAGGTGGACAATGCCGCACACCTGTATCTGGCCGGCCGAGGCATGGTGCCGACGCACAACTCGACGCTGGGACTGGACTTCCTGCGGTCGTGCTCGATCAAGAACCGGATGGCCAGCGTCATCTTCTCGTTGGAAATGAGCAAGTCCGAGATCGTCATGCGACTGCTATCGGCCGAGGCGAAGATCAAGCTGTCGGACATGCGGTCCGGCCGGATGAGCGACGACGACTGGACGCGGCTCGCCCGGCGAATGAGCGAGATCAGCGAAGCGCCATTGTTTATCGACGATTCGCCGAACCTGACCATGATGGAGATCCGCGCGAAGGCCCGCCGGCTCAGCCAGAAGGCGGGGCTCAGGCTCATCGTGGTCGATTACTTGCAGCTGATGACGTCCGGCAAGAAGTACGAGTCGCGGCAGCAGGAAGTGTCGGACTTCTCGCGCAGCATAAAGCTGATGGCGAAGGAGCTCGATGTCCCCGTCGTCGCGATCAGCCAGCTCAACCGCGGGCCGGAGCAGCGCACCGACAAGAAGCCCATGCTCTCCGACCTGCGCGAGTCTGGCTGCCTGACAGCCGCGACGCGAATCCTGCGGGCGGACAACGGTGCCGAGGTGACGTTCGGGGAGCTGATGCGCACGGGCGAGCGGCCGCTGGTATGGTCACTCGATGAGCGCAAGCGCATGGTTGCCCGGCCGATGACGAACGTGTTCTACAGCGGCCATAAGGAAGTCTTCAAGATGCGGCTGGCTTCGGGGCGCGAGATCGAGGCGACCGCAAACCACCCGTTCATGACTCTCGATGGCTGGACTCCATTGGGGGACTTGAAGCTTGGGGACCGGCTGGCGGTGCCGCGGCGGGTGCCGGAGCCCGTACACACGCAGCGGATGGACGATTCCGAGGTCATCCTGCTGGCGCACATGATCGGCGACGGTTCCTGCGTGAAGAATCAGCCGATCCGGTACGCCAGCATCGATGAGGCGAATCTGGTAGCAGTGACGATCTCGGCCGCGCACTTCGGAGTGACGGCGATCCGCGACGACTATCCGGCGACGAGGTGCACGACGCTGAGACTTCCGGCGCCGTATCGACTGACCCACGGAAAGCGCAACCCGATCGCGGCGTGGCTCGATGCGCTCGGTCTGTTTGGGCGGCGCAGCCACGAAAAGTTCGTGCCGCAACAGGTTTTCGCATTTCCGAACGATCTGGTGGCGTTGTTCCTGAAGCACCTGTGGGCGACGGACGGGTCGGTACGATGGGAGCCTGTGGCTGGTCAAGCAAAGATCTACTACGCATCGACGAGTCGGCGACTCGTCGATGACATTGCCCAGTTGCTGCTGCGCCTCGGGATTGCTGCCAAGATCTCCCGCATTTCTAAGTCCGGTTACCGCGATTGCTGGCACTTGTACATCGACCGTGGAGAAAATCAGACCAGGTTCCTGCGCAACATCGGTGTGCACGGCTCGCGAGGTGAGTCCGCGCGAGAGGTCCTTATCAAGCTGGATTCAAGTGATACGTCGCCCGGGGTCGGACACTGTACCTAAAGAAGTATGGGAGATGGTGCGAGAAGTCCTGGCCAACAAGGGAATTACGCAGGCGAGTTCGCGTGCCGCAGACGGGTATAACGTTGGGCGAGTCGAGGTGGCAGCATGCGCGCCGGGCCGGCCAAAGTTACATCGTGCCGCGGCGGTGCTCGAAGATCGCGAAATCCACGCCTGGCAACGAGCGATGTGTTTTGGGACAAGATCGTGGAGATCACCAATATCGGGGAACACGACGTTTACGACGGAACCGTAAGCGGCACACACAATTTCGTCGGAAATGGACTTAGCGCTCATAATTCGTTGGAGCAGGATTGCGGACATGGTCATCCTGCTGCACCGCCCGGATGCGTTCGAGCGCGACGACCCACGGGGCGGCGAGGCCGATCTGATCCTGGGCAAGCACCGCAACGGTCCGACCAAGACCATTACCGTCGCGCACCAACTGCACCTGTCGCGCTTCGCGAACATGGCCAAGCAGTAGCGCCTCCTCCCCCCGCTACCTCTCCGCCTCGGTAAGCTGCGGGGCCACATGACCCCCCTGTTGTGGCGAGATGCAACGAAGATTAGCAAGCGGCACCCTGTTGTTTAACTAGAGGTCGTAGTTGAATGATTTCCGGCCGCGCAAACTGCTCCGATGATTGGCTTCCGGCCAGGACTCGACCGGTGCGAGGCGAGTCTTTCGACTCATTCTGTCGCCGGCTCGCCGCAGCGAACACCGAGCCCAGGGGACAGTCTTTCTTGGCGAAAAGGGTCAGGTTTCAGTTGCTGTTGATACGCATTTCTGCCGTCTTCGAAGCGCCCATGCCGAGCGTCGACGCCATCGCGATAACACCTACCACGCCAACACGGCAAACACCTTGGCGCAGCGCTCGGGGAGCAGGGATTTGGCGGTTCTTCGGCCTGTCAGGCCGGGTGCGTACATCGGGCTTGGGACTGACAGGACCATGTCGATCACGGCATTGAGGTGCGAAGGTTCTCACATAAGTGGTGGCGTCGGTGACGGGGCTCGTATGGCCCCGAAGGGACACAAGACCGGAAGTCGTTGGGGTGCGCATCGATCCCGCAGCGGCGCTGCCTAGCGGAGTGCTGGGCCGCGGTAACCGGCACTGAAGTTATTGAGTGGAGACGGAGGCGCTGAGCTGATGCACCCATCGTCGACCGTACGGCCCTGCGTTTGGATACTGCGGCTGCTCGCCGTCACGGTCATCTTTCTCGCCGCATGCAGCAGTTCGACCAACTCCGGCTCGACCGGCACCCCCGCGGCACCCACCGGCTCGACGGCCCCAGTGACGGCAGCCGGCGCGGATCTACCGGCACTGGTCCGACAGGTCGAGCCCTCGGTCGTCACAGTGCTCACCGAGAGCGGCGTGGGCAGCGGCATTGTCTATAAAGCGGACGGCACAATCGTCACTAATGCCCACGTGGTCGCCGGCGTGCAGGCCGTCACCGTAGCCCTCGCCGACGGGCAGCAGGTGCCGGCAACAGTTCGCGCCGCCGATGCGGCGTCCGACGTCGCGGTGATCCGAGCCAACCGTACGGGCCTGCCCGCTGCGACATTTCAGAAACCGCTGCCGCAGGTCGGTGAACTCGCCGTAGTCATGGGCAGCCCGCTTGGATTTGAGGCCACAGTCACATCCGGCATCATCTCGGGACTACACCGCCAGATCCCCGGGTCGGCTTCCACCGGCGCATCGCTGGTAGACCTAATCCAGACCGACGCCGCCATCTCGCCGGGTAACTCTGGGGGTGCGGTACTCGATGCGCAAGGAGAAGTTGTAGGTATGAGCGTGGCCTACATTCCGCCCACGGCGGGTGCGGTAGCCCTAGGTTTCGCCATCCCGGCCGCGACCGTCGTCGACGTCGCCGACCAGCTGCTGGCCACCGGGACCGCCCGCCACGCGTATATCGGTATTCAGCCCGCCACCCTGACCCCAGAAATTGCCCGGCTGCTGGGAATCAACCGCACCAGTGGTGTGGTCGCCATGCAGGTCGCGACGCCAAGTCCGGCAGCGGAGGCAGGCATCCAACCGGGCGACATCGTGATCGCGTTCAACGGTCAGGAAACCGCGACGGCAGAGGAACTCATAGCGGCACTTCGCGGCACCAAACCGGGTGACCGCGTCCAGTTGACCGTGCTGCGCGGAGCCAAGACCCAAGAGATCACGGTCATTGTTGCGGAGCGCGCCCCTACCTAGAGCCGATCTTCGCGTGCCCATCTAGCTGATGTCTCCCCACGACCGGTACACCCGCTGCGAACGACTCAGTCCCCGATGTCACCTCAAGCGCCCGGTCCGCCCCCGCCGTCATCAGGCACGCCCCTGCACGCGGATCACTCGACGCCGTCGACCATACCGACACCGCGGGGAATGTCTGAACAACAGTGCAGGGTGGATTGGTGGGCCCGAACCGGCTCTCAACCAGGCCACGATGAACGCCCGATCCGGCGCGCACTGCAGAGAAAGCTGCGCACGGTGCTGTGGGGCCTGTCTGGTAAGCCGGTCGACGATGCGGCGCTGGAGGAGGTGGCACGGCTGCGCGAGGCGTTGCGAGGTGACCTGGGTGAGCAACTGTGCGGGCACGTTACAGGCCGAGAGGTGGAGCTCTGCACACCAGAACCGTTGCGCTGCTGGATAATCCTGTGGTGTCGATACCGGACCGGCGGCGGCCGATCCCGTGCCCCCGTTCTGACGCTTACGTGTCGCTGTCTGCCGGTTCACCTCGGTCAGATCGAGCGCCAATAGTGCCGGCGATCGCTTCAGTTCAGTGGCCACGACTTGGCGCATCGTCGCGGTTGCTCCGTGGGCCAGCTCACCGCTGACATGTATGACGCTCTTGTTCGTCGGGGGATCGCTTCACGTCGACGGTGACGGAGCAGGTCTGTGTTTGCCTTCCTTCCGCTTGACCGTTCACTTCACTCCCGGTGCGCATCTTTGTGGCATCAGTGGAATCCATTGAGGGCAGTGGGATTAGCCACTGAGGCACGATTTTGCATGGGGTCAATGGTGGGAAGGCGGGGCTCGGCCCCACACCGGCCCGGCGGATCGAAAAGCACCGTTGAGTGTAGGCACCCAGGAACAGCATGTGGGCGCCGCAAGCGGCTTGTCTGCTACATCGTCCGACGTGCGTTCCCTGGTGCCTCTTGACCTGTGAGGCCGAACCGGCCTGGCGAGATTGCACCTGCGGGTCCGGTTCGGGGTGACCGACGAAAATGCCAACGTTAGGTGTCGGCCTGATCGGGCCAGTGTGGTTCTAGGGACTGGAGGTAGCGCGTGACCCATCCGTCGGGTATTCGGGTGTTCGAACGGTTTTTCCGCTCGGTCGCGAGTATCAAGATCGACAAGAACGACGTACGTCGCTTCCGGGAGTTCGTCGAGGAGCAGATCGATGACATTGCTATCGCGGGGCGCAACTCGGCCAAGTGGAACGGGCGTGACGTGATTGTGGCGCAGGACCTTCCGATCACCAAGGGCGTGCAGGAGCGAATGCGCGAGTTCGACAAGCTCGAGGAGGCCGAGGAGATCCGCGAGTTGCTGCGCCAGGTGGTGCGGCAACCACCTGGGGACGTTACGTTCGCCGAGGATACCGAGCAGCTGTTGCCAGAGCTGTTCGGCGGGTTGAGTATCGCGCTGGCCCGGTCGTTTCGGGTAGTGGACGCGACGGTGTCCAACCCGTCGACTGAGCATTGGAACCGGGTGTTCACGCTATTCCGGCTGGTGTTCTGATGCCGACCGTCGCCACTTATCGTGACTGACCCCAGCGTGTGAAATCGCGGGCCTGAAATCGTCCCGACAGTGCGAGGCGCCCGGCCGCTTCGACGGGGCAGTCTTTGGCAACAGCCGCTGATGAGTTAGAAGAGGAGCTGACATGACTCTGTCTGTGAAAGGTTCTGCTGGTCAGGCGCAGTGGCGCCCGTTGCGCGAGTTCGAGAATCTCTATGCGCAGATGGATCGGCTGGCGCAGTCGGTGTTCGGTGGCCTCACCGGTGAGGGTGCCTGGTTGCCGGCGGCCGACGTCGTCGAGACCGATAGCGCGTATGTCATCGAGGTCGAGCTTCCTGGTGTGCGGCGCGAGGACGTCGATGTCGAGCTGAATGGCGACGAGTTGGTGGTAACCGGTGAGGTGAAGGAGCGCAAGCGCGAGGGCTTGTTCCGCCGCCGGACCCGACGGGTCGGCGAGTTCGAGTTTCGTGTCACGCTGCCGGGCTACCGTCGGGACGGCGACATCGAGGCGTCGTTGGCCTATGGCGTGCTGAAAGTCTATGTACCGAAGGCCGAGAGCACCAAGTCAAGCAAGATCACGGTGAGTGAGTCGGGCGACGGCTCGCCCTAGACGCCCCGTTGCAGCGGGTTTCCGGTCAGCCATCGGGGTTCAGGAATCGCCACGCCCGCGTCGCGGCGTGCAGGTTGAACCGGGTATCGACGTTGCGGAGGTCGTGGCCGGTGAGTTCAGCGATGCGCGCCAGCCGGTAGCGCAGCGTGCTGCGATGGATGTGCAGTGCGGCCGCGGATTCGTCATAGTTTCCACCGCATTCCAGGTAATCGCTCAGGGTCATCACCAGTTCGGAGTTCTTGCTGGCGTCGTAATCCAGGAGTGGGCCCAGCCATTCGCGCACGAAACTTTCGACCTCGCCGCCGCCATGGGCGGCGTCGATGAGGCGATAGAAACCGAGTTCGTCGAACGCCGCTGCGCCTTCCGGACTGACTGAGCGCAGCCGGATGCGCAGGGCGCGCCGCGCTTCGATGAAGGATTGCGGAAAATCGTCGGGCACCGCGCATCGAGAGCCGATACCGATCACGCTGGTGGTCCTGCCAAGGATTTCACTGATCGCGTGGTGAAACGCCCGCGGGTCCGGGCGGCCGTCGGTGAGCAGAACAACCAGACCGGCATGACGCCCGAGCAGGTAGTTCAGATGCAACGCGGTCGCGGCCCGCCCGGCGGCGATTGGCGGCGTGCTCTCGGTGCGACCGGTACTTTGCATCACCACCACATGGTGGGGCCGTCGTAGGTCATGGCCCAGGGCGTCGGCACGAGCGTAGGCCCCGTCTCGGTCGGTGCCGGCCAACAGATCGTCGACAAGATCGCGGCGCAGATTGAGTTCGATCTCAGCGACGGTTCGCTGGTGGGAAAGCTCCAGCGCCAAAACGACGCTGCCATAGCGCAGGGCAAACAAGTCGTCCTCAGTCACCGTGCCGTCCGGGTCGTTCAACGCGAGGACACCGAGGATCTCGGCCCGGGGCTGGACAAGTGTGAGTACTCGCCCTCTGATTCGTGCCTGACCGGTCTGTGCGGCCAACTCGTGCAGCAGGAGTTCGCGCTCGTCCGTGAGCTGTTTGGGGTAGGGGTGGGGCTGTCCGGAACCGGCCCAGCAGCGCAGGTTGCCGAACCGATCCTCGATACCCACCGAATGCCCCGTCAGGTCATTCAGTGCATCCGCGATACCTTGCTCGCCCGTTCCCGCGGCCACCGCCGCGCTCAATACTTCGTGCACGTTCGTCTGCCGCTGTAGCCGCGTCACCGTGGTGCCGAGTGCACGGTTCGCTACCTTCAGATCGGCGTTCGCTACCTTCAGGTCGGCGTTCGATTTTGTCAGCTTCGCCGTATCACCGGAGTCGCTTTCATGCAGTGCGGCATGTGCCAGGGCGGCGCCGGTCTGCTGGGCCAGGATGGTCAGCAACTGGATCTGATTTTTCGACGGTGCACTGGCGGCACTGACCACCAAACACCCGTTGACGATGGTTCGGTGACTCAGCGGGAACGCCCACCCCCACCGGCCGTCTCTTGTGTCAACGTGGCCATCCCAGCCGGACTCGCGGTGTCGTTGGATGTCGGGGTGTGCCGGCAGGGATGGTGGATAGCGAACGAATCCGCCGTTCACCGACCGGTAACTGGCCTCGACCTGGCAGGATGCGAGTCCGTCGACGGCGGCGGTCGCTTCGCAGAAGATCTCGCCGACGTCGGAGTCATCGAAAGTGAGACGCGACAGGGCAGCCAGACCCCCTGATGAAGCCTGTTCGTCAGGCCGGGTGCCCTGTGCCGGGCTGTGCGATTCATCGTTCATGTTGGAGCGGCCAGACTCGGCTCCCTCCTCTCGAATCACCGTGGCCGGAGGGGTCCGCTAAGGCGTCACTGAGGAACGGCATACCCGAGGTTGGCGTTCGGAAACGCCTTTCCGGGTCCGAAAGTGCCCACCCGGCGTCCGCTAATCAGACCCTTCTCCGCTGTGGTGCTGACAGGACGAATCAGAGTCCAGATTTTCGGCTCACCGGGAGCACGCGACAGCGGCTACGGGTTGCCAGACTCCTTGTTTGGGAGCGAATTACGACGCGCATTACAGCGCGAGCGCTGCTTTCCGCTGTTGTGTCGGCGCTTCCGTGTCACGACCTTCGCAACCTAGGAGAAGTCATGGCTTTAAGGCGGATGGCCTACAG
>CAVQSK010000035.1:0-30398 GCA_963715885.1 uncultured Actinomycetota bacterium | reverse complement strand
AATTCTGTGTTACGCGGCCGCTGCGTTTAGCGGCTAGCAGCGCAGACCGTCCGGCGGGACGACCGAGTCGATGAAGAAGTTCGCCACCGCGGTGTCGACGCATTGGTCGCCGTTGAACACCACCGTGTGCTGGGTGCCGTCGAAGGTGATCAGCGCGCGCCCATCTGACGGGCCAGATCCACTCCTGCCTCATAGGGAGTGGCCGGATCATGCGTGGTGGAGACGACGACGACCTTGCCGGGCCCGGGTGAGGACGCTGGATGCGGAGACGATGTGGGCGGCACCGGCCACGTTGAGCACACGTTGCGCGGGGCAAACCCGGTGAAGGTGCCATAGGCCATGAACGGCGCCGCCTCGCGGATCTGTCGATCGGCGTCGGCCCACACCGCCGGGTCTGTCGGGTATGGCGAGTCGACGCAACGGATTGCGACGGAGGCGTCCTGCTGGTTGTAGTAGTGCCCCGCTTCGTCGCGGTTTTGGTAGTCGTCGGCCAGCAGCAGCAGGTCAACGGCGTCGGTGCCGCGCTGCAGGCCGAGCAGCCCGCTGGTGAGGTACCGCCAATAGCGCTGCGAATACAGCGCGTTGACGGTGCCGGTGATCGCGTCCTGATAGCTCAGCCCGCGCGGATCCGAGGTCAGCCCCGGCTTGGCCACCAGCGGGTCGACCAGCTGGTGGTAGCGCTCGACGAATTTCGCCGGGTCGGTGCCAAGGGGGCAGCCCGCCGATTGTGCACAGTCGGCCGCGTAGTCGTTGAAAGCCGTTTGAAAACCGGCATTCTGGCGAATGCTCGTGGCGATCGGATCGAGGCCGGATCGACGGCACCGTCGAGAACCATGGCGCGAACCCGGTCGCCGTATTGCTCGGCGTAGACGGCGCCCAGCTCGGTGCCGTATGAGAAGCCCAGATAGTTGATCTGGTTCTCACCGAGCGCCGCGCGCACGACATCCATGTCGCGTACCGCGGATGCGGTCCCGATATTGGCCAGAAACTCGGTGCCCATCCGCTCCATGCAGAGCTGCGCGAACTCGCCGTTGAGCTGCTCGATGTGCGCGACGCCTGCGGGGCTGTAATCGGCCATCGGTTCGGTGCGAAACGCGTCGAACTCGGCGTCGGTGCGGCAGCGCAGCTCGGGTGTGGAATGCCCGACGCCGCGCGGGTCGACGCCGACCAGGTCGAATCGGCGCATGATGTCCGTGTCAGCCAGTGATGCGCCCATGCCGGCGACGGTGTCGACCGCTGATGAACCGGGCCCGCCGGGGTTGACCATCAGCATACCGATGCGATCGCCCGTCGCCGGTACCCGGATCACCGCCAATTGAGCTTGCGCCCCTTCGGGTTTGGCTGCATTGTTCCAGTCGACGGGCACCGAAACCGTGCCGCACTGCGCCGTGGGAATGCCGCTGGCGTCACCGACCCATTGGTCGCAGCCGCCCCAGACCGGCGGCTGGCCGTAACCTCGGGCGGGCTCGCCCTCCGGCGAAGCGGACGCCACCGGGCAGGCGATCACGGGAAGAGCGACGATCGCAACCGCGATCAACCTCCCCGCCCGCCACATGGCAGCCATGGTTGCACGCGAACTGGGCGCCGGTCTGCACCTGGAATCGAACGGTGACCTGGCCGTGATCAGGCGTCGAGTTCGTAGGTGAGCCAGGTCGACTTCTCCGCGCCGATCCCGTCGTAAAGCCGTTGTGCGGTGGCGTTGTCGGGGGCCGTCTCCCACACCAATTTCTCGGCGCCGTGCTCGCGGCACATGTGGCGGCACTGCTCGATCAAGGCGCGCCCGGTCCCCGTTCCTCGAGACGCGGGCACGACGAACAGGTCGTTGAGCACGCCCACCCGAGCGGCGTACAAGGTCTGCCATGTCCAGTAGATCGTCGCGAAACCCAGTGGTGTTCCATCGCCGTCGCGGGCGATCAGCTGAACGCCCTCGGCGGGGTTGTCGATCAGCGCCGACGCCAGCGCTGCCAGCCGCTCGTCGGACGGGTCGACGCGATAGAAGTCGCAGTACGCCCGCAGCATCGGCATCAGCTCGGGCAGGTCCGCCGGTCCGACGGTGGAGATGTTCAGCATCGAGTATCCGGCGGTGGCACGGTCACGTCGACAAGGTAGCGCGCTGCGATGTCGTCGATGCAGGTGTTTCCCTGAAATACGACGGTGTGCTGGGTGCCTTCGAAGGTGACCAGGGTGCCGCCGAGTTGGCGGGCCAGATCGACGCCCGCCTGGTACGGCGTGGCGGGGTCGTTGGTCGTCGACACCACCAGGATCGGAGGCAGCCCGCTGACCTTGATCTCGTGCGGCGTGCTGGTCGGCGGCACGGGCCAGAACGCGCACGTGCCCAACGGCGCATGCCCGGTGAACTCGCCGTAACTCATGAACGGCGCCACCTCGCGGACGCGGCGGTCCTCCTCGACGATCTTGGCGCGGTCGGTGACCTCTGGCTCGTCCACGCAGTTGACCGCAACCCGCACATCGGTGGAGTTGTTGTAGTGCCCCTCCGCGTCGCGGCCCATGTACAGGTCGGCCAGGGTCAGCATGGTGTCGCCGGTGCCGTTCTTGATCTCGGTCAGCGCCTGGGTGAGATGGCGCCACAGGTTCGGCGAGTACAGCGGCAGGATGGTGCCGATGATCGCGTCGCTGTAGCTCAGCCCTCGCGGATCCTTTGTCTTCGCAGGCTTTTCCACCAACGGGTCCACCAGGCTGCGGTACACGTCCGTGGCCTTGGCCGGGTCGGTGCCCAACGGGCAGGACGGGTCGGTCGTGCAGTCGGCGGCGTAGTCGTCGAATGCCTTCTGGAACGCGGCGGCCTGGCGGATGTTGGCCTCGATCGGGTCGGCGTTGGGATCGACGGCGCCGTCGAGGATCATCGCCCGCACATTCTGCGGATAGGCCTCGGCGTACGCCGACCCGATCCGGGTGCCGTAGGAGTAGCCCAGATAGGTCAGCTTCTCGTCACCGAGGGCGACACGCATCGCCTCGAGATCCTTCACCACATTGGCGGTTCCGACGTTTGCCAGGAATTCCTTGCCCATCTTGTCCACGCAGCGCTGGACGAAGTCCTTGGTTTCCTTCTCGATGTGTTCGACACCCTCCGGCGAGTAGTCGACCTGAGGGTCGGCGCGCAACCGGTCGTTGTCGGCGTCTGAGTTACACCACACCGCGGGCGTGGAGTTCGCGACCCCGCGCGGGTCGAAGCCGACCAGATCGAACCGCTCGCGCACGGATTGCGGCAGCGAGCTGACGAGCGACGCCGCAGCCTCGACACCCGACTCGCCGGGGCCGCCGGGATTGATGATCAGCGAGCCGATCTTCTCGCCGGTCGCCTTGAATCGGATCATCGCGATCTGCGCGACATCTTCGTCGGGCTTCGCGTAGTCCAGCGGCACCGAGAGCATCCCGCATTCGGCGCCCGGCGGGATGCGCGCCTCGTCGGACGCGGCGGCCTGGCAGGGCGCCCACTGGACTGGCGAGCCGGGTCTGGGCACCGAAATGACGGCGCGCCCGTCGACCACCGTGCTGCAGCCGGCGACCAACACCGACGCTGCGGCCAGGACCCCGACCCTGACGACCCCGATCTTGAGGTTCATGGCACCACATGCTGCCATGAACCTGCATCGGCCCTGGCGAGGCAGCTATCTCGTGGCGTCCAGCAGCTCGTCTAGCGCGTCGGAGAAATCGTCGGCCAGATCCCAGAGATCCGGCAGCAGCTCGGGGCACGACACGATGCCGACGTCGAGTTTGCCGCTCAGCGACATCACGGTGATGTTCAGCCCGGAGCCGTGAAAGATCGGGCCGAGCGGGTACATCGCCTTGACCTCGCAGCCCAGGTAATACAGCGGCACCTGAGGGCCGGGCACGTTGGAGACGACCAGGTTGTGTACCGGCTTGGCCCCGCTCAACCGGCTGGCGGCATAGACGCGCATCGCGACGCCGAACACCGCTGGCGCGGCGAACTGCGACCAGTCCTGCAGCAGCGTCGCACCGATGGCCGAACTATGTTGCTTCGCAACGGAATTCGCCTCCGAGATGGACTTAAGGCGCTCAGCCGGTTCCTCGATGTGGGTCTCGAGCTTGGAGAACATGCCCGACACCTGGTTGCGGCCCGGCCGGTCCGACTTGTCGTGGACCGACACCGGGATCATCGCGACCAGTGTGTTGTCCGGCAGTTCACCGCGGTCGTAGAGGAACTTTCGCAACACCCCGGACACCAGTGCCATCACGACGTCGTTCACCTTGACGCCGAAGTGGTTCTTCACCGTCTTGATGTCTTCGAGGTCGAGCTGCGCGAACGCGATGTTGCGGTGCCCCGTGACGTTGGCGTTGAACGCGGTCTGCGGAGCGGTGAACGGGCTGGCCATCGCCAGGCCGCTGCGGGCGCGCTTGACGGTGTCCAGGACCGACGACACCGTCAGCGGCAGGACGTTGACCAGCTTCAACGGCCGGGTGGCGAACCTGACCGCGCCGCTCACCGCGATCTCCAGGCCGCTGGCGTCGCCGACACCGTCGACCGGGTCGGGCGCGGGGGCGTCGGGCTCGGTACTGCACAGCTGCGACATCAGGTTCGCGCCGGTGACCCCGTCAACGCCGGCGTGGTGAACCTTGGTCATCACCGCCAGCCGGCCGCCCTCGTGCGCGTCGGTGCCCGAGATGTTCTCGATCACCCATGTCTCCCACAGCGGCCGGCTGCGATCGAGCGGCAACGACGCGATGTGCCCGCAGATTTCGGCGAGTTCCCGCCGGCCACCCGGTGCAGGCAGGCCGATGCGGTGCAGATGCCGATCGACGTCAAAATCCTTGTCGTCCACCCACACCGGATGGTCGGGATTGAACCGGCTGTCGGCGAGCTTCTCGCGGAATTGCGGCATGGCCTTGATCCGCAGGCTCAGCGAATCGCGCAGCCGGTCGAATGTGTACCCGCCGGGCATGGTTGAGGTGTCCAGCTCCAGGATCGAGCACACATGCAATGGCTGTTTGGCGGTTTCGAGATAAAGGAAGCTGGCGTCGAGTCCGCTGAGCCTTTGCATGCGCCGATCGTAGTGTGAGGAAATCCACTTAACCCGAAGTTCAGGTTCTTGTGCCGGGGTGGCAGACTTAGGTGGTCAGACGAACCCGGGGACCGTGACGGCCTCGAGGATTCGACCCGACTCACCCACTGGGGGACAATGATGTCTGAGCAGACCGTTTATGGTGCTGCCACCGATGCCAAGCCGCGAGCCAAGGTCCGCACCCTTCACCTTCAGAAGTGGAAGGCCGAGGGTCACAAGTGGGCCATGCTCACGGCCTACGACTACTCCACCGCGCGCATCTTCGACGATGCCGGCATCCCGGTGCTGCTGGTCGGCGATTCCGCCGCCAACGTGGTGTACGGCTACGACACCACCGTTCCGGTGACCATCGACGAGCTGATCCCGCTGGTCCGCGGCGTGGTGCGGGGCGCCCCGCACGCGCTCGTGGTGGCCGATATGCCGTTCGGCAGCTACGAGTCCGGTCCGGCGCAGGCCTTGTCGACGGCGACCCGTTTCCTCAAGGAGACCGGCGCGCACGCGGTCAAGCTGGAGGGCGGCGAGCGCGTCGTCGACCAGATCGCCGCGATCAGCACCGCGGGCATCCCGGTGATGGCTCATATCGGGTTCACTCCGCAGAGCGTCAACGGACTCGGCGGGTTCCGAGTCCAGGGCCGTGGCGACGCCTCCGAGCAGACCATCCATGACGCGATTGCCGTCCAAGAGGCCGGCGCGTTCTCCGTCGTGATGGAGATGGTGCCCGCCGAGCTGGCCACCCAGATCACGGGAAAGCTGACCATCCCGACCATCGGCATCGGCGCCGGACCGAACTGCGACGCGCAGGTGCTCGTGTGGCAGGACATGGCCGGGCTCACCAGCGGCAAGACCGCCAAGTTCGTCAAGCGCTTCGGCGACGTCGGTGCCGAATTGCACCGCGCCGCAACGCAGTATGCCGACGAGGTGGCCTCCGGAGTGTTCCCCGGGGAGGAGCACTCCTTCTAGCTACTGGGCGAACTCGGCCTTCCGTTTCTCCATGAAGGCGTCGACGCCCTCACGACCGTCGCCGGAATCGGCGGCGGCGGCGATCAGCTGTCCCTCGAGCTCCATCTGCTCCTCGATGCCGTTCTTGAAAGTGCCGAGCAGCAGAGTCTTCACTGCGCCGTTGGATTGCCTTGAGGTGGCCGCCATTTGGTCGGCCAGTTGATTCGCGCGGTCGGCGAGCTCCGCATCGGCAACCACCTCGGTGACCAGCCCCCACTCTGACGCGTCCTCCGCCGACAGCGTGCGGTTGGTCAGCATCAACTCCTGCGTCTTTCGGATGCCGATGAGCCGGGGCAGGTAGTATGACGCGCTGCCGTCGGGGCTGAGCCCCGCGCGGGTGTAGGCCATCGTGAACGACGCGGACTCGGCCGCCAGCACCAGGTCGCCGGTCACCGCGATGGAAAACCCCGCCCCGGCGGCGACGCCGTTGACGGCCGTGATCAGGACGGCGTCCATGTGCGCAAACGTCGAGATCGCGCGGTGCAGATCGTCGGCGACGCCCTTGATGAAGCGGCCACGGCTGGGTGCCGACGCGAACGACTTGAGATCGCCTCCAGCGCAGAAGAATCGGCCGGATCCAGTGAGCACCACGACCTTGGTTGCCTCGGTGTCGCAGCGCCTGGCCGCGTCGGCCAGTTCCCGAGTCATGGTGTCGTTCATGCCGTTTGCGGCGTCGGGCCGGTTGAGGGTGATCCGCGCGATCGCGCCGGCCTGCTCGAACTTGATGGTCTGGTATTCGGTCACCCATGGACCATATCCGGCGGTTCACCTCCATATGGCACGCTGAGTTGTCCCAACAAACACAGCCGCGGCTTACAACGAAGGTGAAAATGGCTCCGAGTTCGCCTGGAACCTCCAAGTACAAGGAGGTCGAGCGCAAGTTCGAGGTGGTCGAATCCACCGTGTCCCCGTCGTTCCAGGGGTTGTCATCGGTGGCGCGGGTGGAGCGCTCGCCGTCGCAGCAGCTCGACGCCGTCTACTTCGACACACCCGGCCGTGATCTAGCCGCCCACGATGTGACCTTGCGCCGGCGCACCGGCGGCGCCGACGCTGGATGGCACCTCAAGCTGCCCGCCGGACCGGACGCGCGCACAGAGGTGCGGGCAGAGCTCGATGACGGTGACACCGTGCCGGAGGCCTTGCAGGACGTCGTGCGGGCCATCGTCCGGGACCGCCCGCTCGCCCCGGTCGCGCGGATCACGACGAACCGCACCCTCGACAGGCTCATTGGGCCCGACGGGGCCGCGCTCGCTGAGTTCTGCGACGACCAGGTGACTGCCCAGGCAGGCCAGGAGAGTCCCGAGCAGCGGTGGCGCGAGTGGGAGTTGGAGCTTGCCGACGGCGACAGGGACCTGCTGGACCGGTTGACGAACCGACTGCTGGATGCCGGGGCGGTGAGCGCCGGGCACGGCTCGAAACTCGCGCGGGTCCTCGAGACCGCGGGCGAGGAGCCCGAACCGGGAACGGCGCCGCCCCCGGATGACCCGGTGCACCGCGCGGTGGCCGAGCAGGTGGAGCAGATGCTGGTTTGGGACCGCGCGGTGCGGGCTGACGTCTATGACTCGGTGCACCAGATGCGGGTGACGACGCGCAAGATCCGTAGCCTGCTGCAGTCCGCGGAAGGCGCGTTCGGTCTCTCCGATGACGCTTGGATCCTCGACGAGCTGCGTCAGTTGGCCAGCGTGCTGGGGGTGGCGCGCGATGCCGAGGTGCTTGCCGAGCGCTACGAAAAGGCGCTGGACGAACTGCCCAACGAATTGGTCCGGGGTCCGGTACGGGAGCGGCTGGTCGACGGCGCGAAGCGCCGCTACTCCTCGGGGCTGCGGAGATCGCTGATCGCGATGAGGTCGCAGCGTTACTTCCGGCTGCTTGACGCGCTCGAGGCGCTGGTCGCCGCCGAGCCGCCGCCGACCGTGCCTGGCGAGGGGCCGGCGCAGGTGACTATCGACGCGGCGTACAAGCGAATCCGCAAGGCGGCCAAGAGAGCCGCTGAGGCCGCCGACGCCGAGCGCGACGAGGCACTGCATCGAATTCGCAAGGGCGCCAAACGACTTCGCTACACAGCTGCGGCGACGGGTGAAGGCAAGGTTTCCGATCGAGCCAAGACCATTCAGACGCTGTTGGGTGACCATCAAGACAGCGTGGTCAGTCGCACACATCTGAGCCAGCAAGCCGAGGCAGGCAACGCCGCCGGCGAGGACACGTTCACCTACGGCCTGCTGTACGCGCAGGAGGATGAGCTGGCGCGCCGCTCGCGCGAGCAGCTCGACGACGCGCTGAAGAAGTTGCACAGGTCGGTGCGCAAGGCGCACTGACCGGCAGAGTGGGCGGATGAGTTGGCCTGTAAGCCGGATTCTGTCCCTCGCCGTCGCGAACTATCACGGCGACGAGGCGGCGACCATCCATCTGGGCACACCGTTGCCGGGTGCCTCAAGCGGCCTACCCGCAGGCTCGGGCGAGCAGCCCTCGGGCGCCTGCGCTGCCGCACCCCCATACGGCATTCTTGGCCTTGCTCCGGGTGGGGTTTGCCTAGCCATTCCGGTCACCCGGAATGCTGGTGCGCTCTTACCGCACCGTTTCACCCTTACCACCGCGAGGGTGGCGGTCTATTTTCTGTGGCACTGTCCCGCGAGTCACCTCGGATTGCCGTTAGCAATCACCCTGCTCTGTGAAGTCCGGACTTTCCTCGGATCATCGCCGGCCCTATCCCCCATAGACCGGCAAATGATCCGCGGCCGCCCAGCCAACTCATCCGCTCCATAAACGTACTGCGTCGGGCGTCGATTCCTCAATTTTGAAGCGAGGCCATACTTGACGGCATGCCGCAGGTTCCCCCCGCCCGCTATCTGCTGCGGGCCAAGGATCTGGTGGACGCCCGCTACGCCGAGGCGATCACGGTCGACGATCTGGCCGCCGCGGCCGGGCTGTCGCGGGCCCATTTCAGCCGGATGTTCACGCGGACGTTCGGCGAATCGCCGCGCTCGTATTTGCAAACGCGGCGGCTCGAGCGTGCCGCCGCGCTGCTGCGCCATACCGATCGCTCGGTGGCCGACATCTGCGTGATGGTCGGACTGCAGAGCGTCGGGTCGTTCACCACAAGTTTCGCCCGGGTGTACGGACTGCCTCCGGCGGCCTATCGGGCCAGCATGCCGCCCGCGGCCATTCACGCCCGAGTGCCGAGTTGCATCCTCAAGCGCGACACCCGCCCGCCTGCCGACAGCCGCGTCCGCAAGACAGCACATGGGGAGAAGACGGGCCGCGGCGACCGACCGTAGCGTCGTGCCCATGATCAAAGTTGCAAGCGCCCACCTGTGGGTTCACGACCAAGAAGTGGCACTGAAGTACTGGACCGAAAAGGTGGGCATGGAAGTGCGCCAAGACGTTTCGTTGCCGGACTTGGATGACACCTTCCGCTGGCTGACGGTCGGTCCGCGCGGCCAGGATGACGTATCCATCGTATTGATGGCGGTGCCGGGCGAGCCGGTGATGGACGAGGCCACGCGGAAGCAGGTGCTGGATCTGACTGCCAAGGGCTTCGCGGGCACGGTGTTCCTCACCACCGAGGACTGCCAGGGCACCTACGAGAAACTGAAGGCCCGCGGGGTCGAGTTCACCGAGGAGCCACACCAGATGCCGTACGGCATCGACTGCGGCTTCCGCGATCCGTCGGGCAACAGCGTGCGACTCACTCAGCTGGCGGACGTGGCCGAGCAGGCCGGCTGAGAAGCGGGCCTAGGCTGACACTGCAATACGTGCTACCTTGGGTAGCATGTCATCGGCTGATGAATTAGCCGATCTGGTGGCCGCGGCGATCCAGACCGCCCAGCGGAGCGGCAAGGATGTCGCCGACGTGCCACTGGTGAGGATTGCCCGGGCTGTCGGCGTGTCACGCAGTACGTTGGTCCGGCGCCTGAACGGCTCGCGGCAGGTATTGGACGAGGCGGTGCGGGCCGCCGGGGTCGACCCCGGCGGCCGGCCCGTACGGACCCGCGCGATCGAGGCCGGGGCGTGGCTCATCAGCGAGCGCGGCCTGGCGAACGTGACGTTGGATGCCGTCGCCGAGGCGGCTGCCTGTTCGGTGCATAGCCTCTACGCCATCTTCGGTACCCGCGACGAATTGTTCGCCGCCATCTACGAGCGGTACAGCCCCTTCAACGACGTGCTTCGCATTACCGCCGACCCGTCCGCAAGCCTGGAAGCGACGGTGGCGCAGCTCTACCGCACGACGTCCGCCACCCTCACGCGCGAGCCGCGCGTCGCTACCGCGATGCTGTCGGACGTGCTCGGCAACCCGCACGGCATCGGGGCCCGAGTCTTCGCCCGCTATTTCCCTCGCGTGCGGGCCTCTGTCGGCGGCTGGCTGAAGGTCCACGTAGACGCCGGCCGGATCCGCGACATTCCGATACCGCTACTGCTGCAACAGCTTCTGGGGCCGGTGCTGGCGCACGTTCTGATGCGACCCGTGTTGGCCGGCAAGGTGGACCTGGACCACGCATGCTCGGAGTTCACCGCCGCGTTCCTGCGTGCCGTCGGCACGTCGAGCGATCCCGACAACGAAGGGAATGGTGGATAGATCATGCAGACGTCAAGGGCCGCGATCGCGTCCGCGGCATTCTTCGTGGTGGCTCCGGGTACCGTGGTGGGCCTTATCCCGTGGCTGATAACCCGTTGGGAGATAGCCGATTCCACGCCGATGTGGCGGATCGGCGTCGGTGTTGTGCTGACCGTCGCGGGTCTCATCCCGCCGGTGCATGCATTCGCCCAATTCGTCATGGCGGGCGGCACCCCCATGCCGATTGCGCCGACACAGCGCCTGGTGGTCACCGGTTTCAATCGCTACGTGCGCAACCCTATGTACGTCGGGCTGATCGTCGCCATCCTCGGTCAAGCGTTGCTCTTCGGCAGTATGGGGTTGGTGGTGTACGCCGCTGTCGCGTGGATAATCACCGCGTCGTTCGTTCGCTGGTACGAGGAGCCCACCCTGGTTCGCGAATACGGCAGTGAGTACGAGGCGTATCGGCGCAACGTGCACGCGTGGCGACCGCGCTGGCGTCCGTGGACACCCGGGGTCGAGCACCAGCCCCAGACCTAGCCGTCGGGCATGACAGCGATTGCACCCACCCGACTGAGAACTACTGCGTACTGGATCGCCACTGCCGTCCTCGGAACCGAGTGCTTGGCCGGCGGGGTGGCGGGCATGGTGCAGATGTCGCCGTTCCTCGACACCGCTACACACCTGGGTTATCCCGCGTACTTCATGTCGATTCTCGGCGCCTGGTATGTATCGGCGGGTATCGTGCTGCTCGCTCCGCGACTCCCCCGACTCAAGGAGTGGGCATATGCCGGTTTGGTCTTCAACTACACCGGTGCTGCGGCGTCACACATATGGCTCGGGGACGGCGCCGACAAGCTGATCGGCCCGGTGATCTTCCTTGGCCTCACCGCGGCGTCGTGGGCCCTGCGGCCACCTGAGCGACGCGACTTTGACTTTCCCGCAAGGGCTTTCGGTCGCGGCCGCGCCGTTGTCTTTTGGGTGGCGACGGTGTCGGTCGCGGCCGAGCTCGCGGTAGGTGGTGTGTTGGACCTGCTTCGGATCGATTATGTCCGCGACATCGTCCAACACCTCGGCTATCCGACGTACCTACTGACCATCATGGGCGTCTGGAAAGTCCCTGGCGCGGCGGCACTGCTGATACCTCGTCTTGTGCGGCTGAAGGAATGGGCGTACGCCGGTGCAGTGATCAACTATGCCTCGGCGGTTGCTTCCCACCTCATCGTCGGTGACGGGATCGCCGCGATCGCCGCGCCGGTAGCGCTGCTCGCCCTTACCGTCACATCGTGGGCGCTGCGACCGACGGCATCAACCTAAAACGGCGGTGGTTCGTCGTCTCTGGCGATCCGTTCGGATAGTAGGAGTTGTTTGTGGGCGATGCGGGCCGCGTTGTGTTGTCGCTCGAGGGCGATGCGGTAGGCGCGGTCTTGGGAGCGGGTGCGTCGCCGGGTCGGCATCATCACGCCACGATCACTGCCGACGGGTCGGGTGGTTTCGGGGATCACGAGCTCGCCGGTAGGGATGGCCAGTTGTGGGAAGAACAGGCTGCCGCCCGGTTTGGTGGTGTAGGTGTGACCGGTCAAGACTGTTGAAGTGATGCAACCGGGCGTCAAGCTGCGCGAACCATCACGATTGAACCGAAGCGGTGCGACACTGAGCACCGTGCCGCACCAGCAGGCCGCCCTACAGGTCGCGGTCGACTCGGTCGGCGAGTCGTTCACAGCCTGTGCATTTCACGCGCCATCGCGGCGTGCTTCAGGTAGCTGTAGTGGCGCGGTGGGTAGTGGCGTCGTGGCTTTTCTGCGCCCGGCGTCGACTTCACGAACATTGGGCGCAGAACGGCGATCAACCCGCGGCGCGTCTTCGCTGGCCGTACCCGCAGGGCCGGCGCTGTGCTGAAGAGGACCTCCTGCTCGGTGATCAGAACTGGCGCCTGAGTCACCTCGTCGGTGACGGGCTCAAGCGCCGCGACGGCATCCGGCATCTCGTCGGGTGCCGAAATCAGATCGGCCATTTCGAGCCGCTCTTTTTGGCGGCCAACCAAATTTGTTGTCATGATGTCCACTTCTCGTGCGGATAGGAGCCCCATCAATTCGCGTGAGGGGGTGGTGGTTTCGTGACCACTCTTGTGATCACCGGCGACGATACGGCCGTTTGGATAGTGTTTCTCGCTTGTGCGCACAACCCGCGCAAGTGGCGATCTTGAGCTTTTGCGCATTGTGATCACCGCCGGGGATTGGTCTTCGGGCATGGCCGGGACGTAGCCCAGTTGGCCGCCTGCTGATGAAAAGGCAACGTATGGTCGCCGGAGGATCCAGGCCGCGTGACCGCCACTGTCTCGTCCAGTTGAAGATTGCGACGGATGCCCCGCGCTTGCTGGGGTTCGCAATCTATGTCTGGACGATCCCAGCGCAGGTCGTCCAGATTGACATTGCAAGTTCGGCGACCGGCGCATCCGGGCGTGCGCCTGCGCGGTGTGGGTGCCCGACATGCGGGCCGCAGCTGTGGGAACATGTCGTAGCCGTCGGGGCTGGTGCGATAGACCCGCCCGGTCGGGGCGGTCCAGATCACCGTGCCGTCGGGCATCGTGCTGGGATACAGGCTGAGAGGTCCTTATCCGTTGGCCCCGTAACTTAAGTAGTCGACGACGGCGGCTCCGGAACTGCCTTGAAGTCCAGGTCAAACCGATCAATGACCTCCCGCGCCTGTTCGGCGCGGTTCATGTCCCACAGAGGCGGGGTCACCCCGGGCTCGGGCTCATCGCCACACTTGGTGAAGAGTTCCTCTGCGCCGCCCGGGCTGAACATAGTCAGCAGCTTCGCGGTGTGCAGACCTGTATTCCTGAAACGGTGCCGGGTGCCACGGGGCACGAATATGAAGTCCCCGGAGCGGGCCGTGAAGATGCGGTCGCCGGTAAGGAGCTCTAGCTCGCCGTGCACCAGGTAGAAGGCTTCGTCTGAGCGTCGATGGACGTGGGCGACTGGACCCCCGCCGGGGGGCACGGAGGCTTCGACGAACCCGAATGAGCCGTTTGTCGTAGTTGCGCTCGCCTTAATCGTGTACACGTCACCGGCGGACCATTTCGTGACGCCTGTACCGGCCGGTACATACAGGGACCCGTTCTGCGGGTTCTGGCCCCCCGCGCCGTCCGGGACTGGTGTGGTACTAGACACCCCAGACCTCCTCACAGTGGGACCGTTTGGCGCGTCTCAGATTACGGGGGCAGTTACCACGGGCACTGCGCTTTGTCGACCGCAGCGCAGATAGGCGATCATCTGCGCCGTCGGGCAGCTTCGGGAGATACAGGTTGACTTTCTCGGTCGATGGGCCGCCGAGCAGCAGCACCGCTGGGTGCTGGGAGGCGACGAGGGCGGGCTGTACGGCCAGTAGCCGCCTCCCAACCACCTAGAGACTCCTGCAGTCGCTACTTCGTGCCGAAGACACGTTCCTGCATGGCAGTGTCCCCGAAGCTCACGGCTTTAACGACCTTGCCGTTGCGGTAGGTCAACACATCGGCTTGAAGCGCGGATTCCCCGCCCGCGCTGACGCGGGTGAGGACGACCACGTCATCGCCGTCGGCGATGTACCGCTCGGGGGTTGTTGTGAAGGACTTCTCCGCCGCCTTCCCCAGCATTTCCATGAACTGGTCTTTGCCGCGAAAGGTGCCGCTGAGGGTGCTGTTGCCGGGTACCGTCCACTCGATGTTGTCATCGAAGTCGGCTAGGACCGTTTCGACATCGCCCGCGCCAAACGCTTCATACCCCTTCTTGGCTGTCTCGACATTCTGACTTGCCACGATCACTCCTTTGTGTCGGACTCCTCCCGGGCTGATTTCCCGCAGAGGGGTTTGATTTTCCGCTCGTGGCGTGACGCGCGAGGCATATTGTTCGAACGAGTTGACGGCAAGTAAATGGCATCAGAGGCACGCCTTGGTAGGACGATGGCCAGTTCATCGCTCCGAGCGCGGCCAGTCCCCAAGCACCCGTCCCATCTGGCAGCTGCTTGTCGGCCCAGCCACCCGACCCGATGTAGAACGTCTTGAGCAAGTGATGAAAAACGCACAGCAGCTTGAGATTCGACGGATGTGTCGGCCCGAGCGGGTACGGAATCGTGTGATCGATCTCGCACACTTCCGCCGGCTTGTCGCAGCCCGGAAATCGGCAGCACAAGTCCCGGTAGCGCACAAACTGCGCCAGCGCTGCCGAGGGCCGATAACCCGATTCACACATCGGCGGCAGCGTGAGCGGCTTGAGTTTGGCGCTCCCAGCGAGTTCGCGCAGCAGCGGGGCGGGCACCGGTCCGAACCCGGCCAGATAGCCCGGCGCCTCAGATGCGCCGTTCAGGCTTGATTGTTCGGCCAGCACCTGGATCACCACCTGCCCCAACGGCTTATCCTCGCCGCCGGCCGGGCAGTCCGATGAGCCGCACCCACAGTGCAGCTGTTGACCGGCCATGACTGCGCACAGCGCGTCGATGCGGCGCTGCTCTTTGGTGCGCGGATCCTCGCGGCACACGGTGGCGGCCAGCTCATCGAGCCGGGCGTCAAGCGCCGCGCCCTCGGTCAGCGGTAGCTGACCCCAGATCCCGGCCATGCCCGGGCTGCTGGCGGGCCCGATCTCGACGTAGCGGTTCTCACACGTCGGGCGCGGCTCGCGCGCCCCGCACGGGTCGAACCGTTCCACCCACATGTCGATGCGCTCGGTCAGCCTGGGCCCAGACATCTTCATCCACTTGGGCGCGTGAGCGGCGAACGCCGCATCGAGTTTGGCCAGCACGGCCGGATCGGTGACGTTGTCGCTGCGATTGACCAGGGCGGCCATCATCCGAAAATCAATCGCCCCGGTGGCGAACACCTCGGCCACTTCGGGCAGCCGCTCCCGCAGCGCGATCGCCCCACTGCAACTGCCCCGCCGCCCGGCCCCGGCTGATATTCAACGCCGCCGAGATCTCAGCCACCACATTCGAATGGCCATCGATGGCCCAGTTGATCCGGTCGACGTCATCCTCGGGCGCCCGCCGCGCATACAACTCACCCATCCACGCCAACCGGCGCCCACACGCAGCGTTCTCCTCTCGCGACGACGCTTCCATGCGGTCGATCACCGCAGCATCGTCGAGTACTTCGAACATGCGTGGCGCTCCACGTGTTTTCGTGGGCGCCTTTGTGCTGGTCAGGGTTGTTTTCGGTTGCGCGGGAGGATGTTCGGCGTTTCGCGGGTGAAATGAGGGACGCGCACGCGGTGTGGCTCTAGGTTTCGGGGTTACCACACCAACCGCAACCCGGAGGCACCGCGTGCGCGTCAATACTGCATTTAACCGTCTGCTGCAGATCCCCGGAGCATCGGTGACCGATGTCGTTATCGGAGAGCGCGACGTCGAGGTCACCCTGCGCCCACGCGCCCGACTGCTGCGCTGCCCGTGCGGGATGCTGTGCTCGGCGGTCTATGACCGCCGCCGACGCCGCTGGCGGCACCTGGACCTGGCCCGATGTCGGTTGTGGCTGGTATATGAGATCCGTCGACTGGACTGCCCGGACTGCGGGATCCGCACCGAGGAGTTGCCTTGGGCACGGCCCGCAGCGCGGCATACCCGCGACTTCGAAGACATGGTGCTCTGGCTTGCTCAACGAACCGACCGCACCTCGGTGGCCACCCTGCTGCGCTGCGCCTGGGAAACGGTGACCGCGATCATCAACCGCGGGGTGGCCGAGTTGCTTGATGCCCGCCGGCTCGACACCCTCTACCGGATCGGGGTCGATGAGATCTGTTACCGCCATCCGCACCGGTACCTGACCATCATCGGTGATCATGACACCGGCACCGTGGTCGATATCCAGCCCGGCCGCAACTACCAGTCCTTGGCCAACTTCTATGCCCGCCAATCTGATTCGGACCTAGCCCAGATCGAAGCGGTCAGCATGGATGTGGCCTCGGCCTACACCGAAGCCACCCGCACCCATGTCCCGCACGCGGTGATTTGCTACGACCCGTTCCACATCATGCGATGGGCCAACAGAGCCCTCGATGCGGTGTACTCCCAGGCCATCACCGGGCGCGGCCACGCTTCGATGACCCCGGCGCAGTGGCGCACCGGACGCTGGGCCCTGCGCACCGGCGAAAACAAACTCAACGACGACCAACGCGTCTTAATCAACCAGATCGCCCGCACCCACCGCCACATCGGCCGAGCCTGGACCCTCAAGGAACAACTGCGCGACATCTACCGCCTCAACCACCCACCAGGGGTGGCCCGCCAACATCTGCGGCGCTGGATCACCGCCGCCAAACGCAGTCGCATCAATGCCTTCGTCGCCCTGGCCAAACGCCTACAGGTCTACTTCGACGCGGTCATCGCCGCCATCGAACTGGGCATCTCCAACGCCCTCATCGAAGGCATCAACGCCAAAATCCGACTCATCAACGCCCGCGGCTACGGACACCACTCCGCCCAAGCACTGAGCTCAATGATCTACCTCTGCCTGGGCGGCCTACACCCCAAACTCCCCACAAGAACGTGAGGAGTCGCACATGCGTACTGCTTATCTGCTTAAGTGGACCTATGCTGGTCAGGTGACGTTTGCAGATGTCGGTCCGGTGGGTGGAGTGGACTATCCACGGACGTATCAGGAGTTTCGGGCGTGGTTTCCTGACGATGCGTCCTGTGCCGAGTATCTGGCGCGTTTGCGCTGGCCAGAGGGTTTTCGGTGCCCGGTATGTGGTGGCGATCGGGCGTGGCAGACCTCGACGCAGCACTGGAAATGCGTCGGGTGTGGGCGCAAGACCTCGGTGACGGCCGGGACGATCTTTCACCGCACCCGTACGCCGTTGAGCACGTGGTTTGCCGCGATCTGGTTGGTGACCTCGCAGAAGAACGGGGCCTCGGCGCAGAATCTGCACGACATGCTGGGGCTGGGGTCCTATGAGACCGCCTGGGCGTGGCTGCACAAGCTGCGCCGGGCGATGGTGCGCCCCGACCGTGAGCTGCTCGCTGGTGTGGTCGAGGTCGATGAGTCGTTTGTCGGGGGCCGCGCCGCCGGCAAGCAGGGCGCCTCAACGGACAAGGTGCCCGTCATGATTGCGGTGGAAAACGTTGGGACACAAGTGAATCGGAAACTTCTGACTGGGCCGGGTGCGTCTGGCGGTGGCCGATGCGCCAGGCTCCAAACAACTTGTCGAGTTCGCCCGAACCACCGTCGCGCCGGGCTCGCTGATCCGCACCGACGGCGCGCGGATGTTCCGCGTTCTGGCCCAGGAGGGCTACACCCACCAGTACGTGTCCGGATACAGCTCACCCGAACCCGGACATGTCACCCTGCCGGGACCCCACCGAGTGGCCTCGCTGCTCAAACGCTGGAACGCCGGCACCCATCACTACCGCGTGGAACGCGAGCACCTGCAGTACTACCTCGACGAATTCACCTTCCGGTTCAATCGGCGCAGGTCACAGGCCCGCGGACTGCTCTTCTACCGGCTGCTGCAGCAGAGCGTCAACACCGATCCCCACCCACTGGCTGACCTCATCGGCGGCACCGCAGCGAACCTCCGTGACCAAGAACCAGCCGAAGAACTCGACGTTAGAACCTTTGCCTAGCAACACATTCGGAGAATTCTAGACCGATAGTCCACTTAAGCAGATAAGCAGTACATACGTTCGATTCTAATTCCGCGTCCGCCGCGTTGAATCGCCTTTTATGCGCGCGAAGTGGCTATTCGTTGCCTCATCCAAAATGCGCGCGTGCGGCGTGCCTGCCTGAGGGATCAGTGGAGGTCTCGGTAGGCCCAGATGATGGGGTTGACGTTGGCCGAGCGCAGGGCTGTGACCGAGATGACCGCGATCCGCTACGTGGTGGCGGATAGGCGGGTCAAGAGCAGGATTCTGGACGAGTTGTGCGCCAACACTGGTTGGCACCGTAACCATGCCCGCAAGGCACTAAAGGCTGCGCTGCAGCCCAAGGTGGTGGCGCCGAGGCGGAGTCCGCGTCCCGCGATCTACGGGCCGGATGTGATCGCTGCACTGACGGCTTGTTGGCTGGTACTGGGGATGCCGGCCGGCAAGAGACTGGCGCCGATGTTGAACGAACTCGTGGCAGTGTTACGGCACTTTCGCGAGCTGGTCATCGACGATGACACCGCAGAACTGTTGGTGTCGATGTCGGCGGCCACCATCGATCGTCGGCTGGCAGGTGAACGAGCCAAACGTCAGCTCAAGGGGCGTCGCGCCACCAAGCCCGGGTCGCTGCTGAGAAGTCAGATCCCAATACGCACCTGGGCAGACTGGGACGACGCTACGCCGGGCTTCGTTGAGATCGATCTGGTCTCCCACGACGGCGGAAACACCATCGGCCCGTTCGCCTTCACGCTCACGGTCACAGACGTCGCCACTGGTTGGACCGAGAACCGCTCAGTGCCCAGCAAAGAGGCCAAATGCGTCCTGGGTGCCTTGGAAAGCATCGCCAACAAGATGCCGTTCCCGATCCTGGGGGTGGACTCTGACAACGGAGCTGAGTTCATCAACGTCTATCTATTCCTCTGGTGCAGAAACCGCGAGATCACCTTCACCCGCGCGCGGCCGACCAACAAGAACGACGGCTGCCACGTCGAGCAGAAAAACTGGGCGGTGGTCCGTACAGTTGTTGGCTACCACCGCTACGACACCGCCCCAGAACTGTTGCTACTCAACGAAATCTGGCAGCTGCAGTCCCAGTTGACCAACTACTTCTACCCACAGCAGAAGCTGATGTCCAAGGTCCGGGACGGCGCCAGGGTGACCAAGAAATACGACACAGCGACCACCCCATTCCACCGCGCCATCAATCACCCCGACACCACCGTCGACCGCATAGCCGCTCTCGCCCGAACCCACGCTTTGATCAACCCCGCCGCCACCCAGCGCCAGATCCAGGCCCTGACCGCACAGCTTCACAAAATGACCACCAGCAAGTCCCAACCCGCCACCCGGGCCCGAGTCCCCAAGCGCGCACAATCACATGAGGCAACGAAACCACCCTCGCGCGCATCTTGACGTGAGGCAACACTCCAACGACAAAATCTCACGCATCGGTCCCGCGCATCGTCTACAAGTTAAGGAAAGGAAGGCAATGACCACTCGACACGCGGAAATCGACAGCCCGCTCGGTGAGCTCACCCTGATCGCCGACGACGATGCGCTGACCGGCGTGTACTTCCGGCATCACTGGTACCGGCCGTCGGCGGACACATTCGGGCCGCGGGCCGACGCGGAAACCGACGATCTGTTCGCGAACGCGCGCATCCAGTTGACCGACTACCTGGCCGGACTCCGGACTGACTTCGACCTGCCGATCAAGCTGCACGGCGATGAAACGCAGCGCCGCGTCTGGAACCTGCTGACCACGATCCCCTACGGCGAGACCATCACGTACGGCGAGCTCGCGGCGGCCCTCGCCGACGGCACCACCGCCCAGGAGGTCGGGCAGGCCGTGGGCCGCAATCCCCTGAGCATCGTCGTTCCGTGCCATCGCGTGGTCGGCAAGAACGGCCAACTGACCGGGTACGCCGGCGGCCTGGCGCGCAAGCAATTCCTGCTCGAACTCGAAGAGCCGGCGGAGGCCAAGGCCGCGAGGCTGTTCTGATGGCTCCGACGACATGGCAGAAACGGGTGGACTCGGGCGACTGGGACGCAATCACCGCTGAAGTCAACGGCTTCGGCGGTGCGCTGCTGCCCCGGCTGCTCACGAACGCAGAGACGGAAAAGATACGAAAGCTATATCCGGAAGACCACCTGTTCCGTGCGACGATCGACATGCGCAGATACCGGTTCGGCGAGGGCGAATACCGCTACTTCCAGCAGCCCTATCCCGAGCCGATCGAGGAGCTCAAGCAAGCCCTGTATCCGCGGCTGCTGCCGATCGCACGGGACTGGTGGACAAAACTGGGCCGCAAGTCGCCGTGGCCCGACACCCTCGACGACTGGCTCGACATGTGCCACAAGGCCGGGCAGACCAAGTCGACCGCCATTCTGCTCAAGTACGGCACGGGCGACTGGAATGCCCTGCATCGAGACCTATACGGGGACTTGGTGTTTCCGCTACAAGTCGTCGTCAACCTGAGCGAGCCGGGTGTGGATCACACCGGCGGCGAGTTCCTGCTCGTCGAGCAGCGCCCACGTGCCCAGTCCCGCGGTACGGCAACCCTGCTTCCGCACGGCCACGGGTTCGTGTTCACCACGCGTGAGCGACCGGTCGAGTCGACCCGCGGCTGGTCCGCGTCACCGGTCCGGCACGGCGTGTCTGCCATCCGCTCCGGCGAGCGTTTCACACTCGGTCTGGTGTTTCACGACGCCGCGTGAAACATGAAGAATTACACGCTCATCGACGCCACGGGAACGCCGTACCCCTCGCCAACGGCGGGCACCGTGGGAGGACATCGCGCCACACACATCTACGGTCGCCTGGATTGTCCTTCGGCACTGCGCGCGATCGAACGCGGCGGTTATGTCACCCAGCGCGTGTTCTTCGCCGACGAAGCGACCGCTATCGCCGCCGGCTACCGGCCCTGTGCGCGGTGTCTGCCGGATCGCTACCGCGACTGGACAGATGAGTATGACCTACCTGGTCTGATGCCGCCGTAAGACAATCACGTTGTCGGTCCACGTCGCGACCTCGCCATCCGGACCGGTGGCCTCGCGCTCGACGGCCTCCAGTCGGACCCGTTCCCATTCGCCTGCATCCAGATTCAGTGAATCGGCGACCTTGTCGGCGCTGGGGAACTCGTGGTGGTGATCCAGCTTCGATGCCCAGGGCGGTGGGCCGCCGTGATCGACGATGAGCAGAGTCCCACTTTCAGAAACGGCGTCCGCGCCCAGGCGCAGCAGACTTGGACGGTCCAGCTCGACCGTGGAATGCAGAAACTGCGCCGACACCAGGTCGAAGACCCCTTCGGGAAATGTGTCGGGAAGGTCGTGTCGCTGGAAGTCGATGCGCTCCAACAGGTTGCGAGACCGAGCATCGGCGGCGGCCCGGTCCAGCGCGGTCTGCGAGATGTCGACCGCCGTCACATGCCAACCGCGTTCGGCCAGCCACATCGCGTCGCCTCCTTCGCCGCAACCGAGATCCAGCGCCCGGCCGGGCGGCAGTGACTCCGCCACCTCCGCCAACCGCACGTTGACACGTCCACTCCAGACGCGGTCGCGGTCGGCGTAATGCTCTTCCCAGACCTGTTGGGCCTCAGACTTTGACATCTTCCCTCCAACGTTCATGGCACGAGCTTGCATGCGTGCTACCCAACCTGCCAAGCTGTTTTGCCATGCAGGCAAAGACGGAAGACGGTGTCGATCTACGCGTCCGGCGGCGACTGCGCGAGTTGCGCATCCAGCACGGCCTCACGCTGGAAGATGTCGCCGGCCGGTCCAACATCGACGTCTCGACGCTGAGCAGGCTGGAATCGGGCAAGCGACGCTTGGCACTGGACCATCTTCCCCGGCTGGCAGCTGCGTTGTCGATCAGCACCGACGAACTGCTGCGGGCACCCGAGGCGGAGGACCCGCGCGTCAAAGGCAGCTCACACACCTACCACGGGGTGACCTATTGGCCGTTGACGCGGCAGGGGCCTGCGGGCGGGCTGCACGCCTTCAAGATTCGCGTCAGCGCCAGGCGCAGCACACCGCCGGCCGAGCTACCGGTGCACGAGGGTCACGACTGGATGTATGTGCTGTCCGGTCAGATGCGGCTGATGCTTGGTGAGCGTGACTTCACCATCAAATCCGGTGAGGCCGTGGAATTCTCGACGTGGACCCCGCATTGGTTCGGCGCGGTCGACGGGCCGGTCGAGGCGCTCGCACTGTTCGGACCGCTCGGCGAACGGCTGCACCTGCACAGCTGATCACAGATACGCCGTTTGATTCACCAGCCGCACCGACGCCGCACCGTCCGGGTAGAACTCGGCGATGGAGAGCGACGCGAGATCGAGGTGAAGCCGGTACAGGATGCCCGGACCCGCGTCGAGCGCCAGCCGCAACAGCGTCTTGATCGGCGTCACGTGCGACACCACCAACACCGTCTCGCCGCCGTGTTCGGCGATGATCCGCGCCCGCGCCCGCCGCACACGATCGGCGACGCGGTCGAAACTCTCCCCCTCCGGGGGTGTGACGCTGGTGTTGCGCAACCAGAGCCGGTGCAACTCCGGATCGCGTTCCGCCGCCTCACCGAAAGTCAGCCCTTCCCAGCACCCGAAGTCGGTTTCGATCAGGTCGTCGTCGACGGTGACATCCAGCCCGAGCGCCTTAGCCGCCCCCGCCGCGGTGTCATATGCCCGCTGCAGCGGTGAGGTGATCACAGCGGCGATGCCGCCTCTGGCCGCCAGATACTGCGCAGCCGCATCGGCCTGTCGGCGACCGACATCCGTCAGCGCCGGGTTGCCGCGGCCCGAATATCGCCGCTGCGTGGACAATTCGGTCTGCCCGTGGCGTAGCAGCAGGAACCGGGTCGGAGCACCACGCGCACCGGTCCACCCCGGAGGGGACGAGGGCGTTTCCGCGGTCTTCGGCGCTTCGGCCGGCGTTTCGATCTCAGCGGCCGCGTCCATTGCCTCGTTGGCCAACCGATCAGCGTGGCTGTTCTGGGACCGCGGTATCCACGTGTAGCTGATGTGATCGAAGCGGGTTGACAACGCCGTCGCCTGCTGATGCAGCACCGCAAGATCCGGATGCTTGACCTTCCAGCGACCCGACATCTGTTCCACCACAAGCTTGGAGTCCATCAGCACCTCGACGTCGGTGGCGCTCAGCTTCGACGCTTCCTCCAAACCGGCGATCAACCCGCGATACTCGGCGACGTTGTTGGTGGCGGCGCCGATGGCCTGCTTGCTCTCGGCGAGGACTGTGCTGCGGTCGCCCGACCAGACCACCGACCCGTATCCGGCCGGTCCCGGATTTCCCCGCGAACCGCCGTCGGCCTCGACGATGACCTTCACTGGACGGCACCCTTGACCCGCAACAGGATTGCACCGCATTCCGGGCAGCGCAGCACATCGTCGTCAGCGGCCGCCGAGATCCGCGCCATCTCACCTCGGTCGATCTCGATCCGGCATGCTCCGCAGCGCCGACCCTGCAGCGGCCCCGCACCCGCACCGCCGCGGGCCCGCTGGCGCTCATACAGCGCAACGAGATCCACGTCGAGCTCCGAAATGAGTTCGTCGCGCCGCGAGAGACATTGGTGGCGCAGCTGATCGATCTCGGTGCGTGCGTCGTCGCATGCCGTCTGCGCTTCGCTGAGCTCGTTCTGCAGCTCGTCGATCTTCGCCAGCTCGTGGGCCTGGTCGCCCTCCAGCTCTTCCCGGCGTTCCATCACCTCCAGCAGCGAGTCCTCCAGGCTGGACTGGCGGCGCTCCAAGGTTTCCAACTCGTGCTGCAGGTCGGTCAGCTGTTTGGCGTCGATGCTGCCCGACGCCAGCAGCGACCGATCACGATCCTCGCGTTGACGGACCGCGTCGATCTCGGACTCGAACTTCGCCACCTGTGCGTCCAGGTCGTCGAGCGCAATCTGCAGCGACGCCAGCCGGTCGTTGGCGTCACGATGCTTCGCCTGGACCGCTTCGAGCTGCTGATTCTCGGACAGGTGCTTGGCGCGGTGCTCTATACGGCTCAGCTCGGCGTCGAGTTCGGCCACTTCGAGCAACGAACGTTGTTGGACTACTTCAGCTTTCATGGCCCGTTTCTCTCGACATTCCACGGATCGGTGCGCACAGCCGATACCCGCACGGGTAGCGACTCACCGAAATGTTCACGCAACAGCGCCGCCGCCTGTGTACACCACGGGAACTCACTGGCCCAGTGCGCGACGTCGACCAACGCCACATCCGACGCACGCCGGTGTTCATCGGCGGGATGGTGCCGCAGATCCGCGGTGACGTAGGCCTGAACTCCGGCGACCGTGACGGCGTCCAGTAGCGAGTCCCCCGCTCCGCCGCACACCGCAACCCGCGACACGCTCGCCTCCGACTCGCCCGACGCCCGGACTCCCCATGACGTGCCAGGCAGCGCATCGTGCACCCGAGACACGAAGGCCGACAAGGTCTCCGGTCTTGGCAGGGAACCGACGCGACCCAATCCCACATCGCCGGGGACCGGCGCCAGCGCGAAGATGTCGAAGGCAGGCTCCTCGTACGGATGAGCCGCCCGGAGTGCGGCGAGCACATGGCCGCGCAGCCGGGTCGGCGCGATCACCTCGACCCGTTCCTCCGGAACCCGTTCGACGGTACCGACACTGCCGATCGTCGGCGCGGCGCCCTCGTGCGGAAGAAACTGGCCGGTGCCCGAGACGCTCCAGCTGCAGTGCGAGTAGTCGCCGATGTGTCCCCCGCCCGCCGCGAACATTGCCTCCCGTACCGCGTCGGAGTTCTCGGCCGGCACGAAGACCACCCACTTGTCGAGACCCGGTCCCACGGAGATCGGCGCCAGCACCTCCTCGACCGCGAGCCCAAGCGCGTCGGCCAGCGCATCGGACACCCCGGGCGACGCCGCGTCGGCGTTGGTGTGCGCGGTGAACAACGCACGCCCGGCGCGGATCATCTGGTGCACCAGCGCGCCCTTGGCGGTGCTGGCGGCGACGGTGTCCACCCCGCGCAGCAGCAGCGGGTGATGCGCCAGGAGCAGCCCGCGGTCGGGCACTTCGGCGACGACGGCAGCGGTGGCGTCGACGGCCACCGTCACCGTCTCGACGGTGTCGGCGGGGTCACCGCACACCAAGCCCACCGAATCCCAGTCCTGTGCCAGCTGCGGCGGGTAGGCCGCCTCGAGCACCTCGATGATGTCGGCCAGCCGCACGCTCACCGCGGAACCTCGGTCGGATTGGTCCGATTTCCGACGACGACGTGCCGGAAGGGCCCACCGGCGCGGACGTTGACGGCGAAGTCCAGCATGCCGGGAACCACGGCCTGATCGCCGTGGTAGCGCGCGGCCACACGGGGTTGATCCCCGGGTCGCTGCGCTCCTGCCCGCCGGAGTCGACTTGCCACATCACGACACTAGTGCGCCGACCGGCCAGCGGGATGACTGCACACGTCGGGGACAATGGAGTCGTGCATCCAAGTCCGCAGCTGGTGATCTTCGATCTCGACGGCACCCTGACCGATTCGGCGCAGGGAATCGTGTCCAGCTTTCGCCACGCGCTCGGTGCGATTGGGGCAGTCGTCCCCGACGGCGACTTGGTCAGCCGTATCGTCGGGCCGCCGATGCATCACACGCTGCGCGAGATGGGCCTCGGCAATGACGCCGACGCCGCGATCGCCGCGTACCGCGAGGACTACATGACGCGCGGCTGGGCGATCAACAAGCTGTTCGACGGCATCCCCGTGCTGCTTGCAGACCTGCGCGCCGCTGGTGTCCGGCTGGCGGTCGCGACATCCAAGGCCGAGCCGACGGCCCAGCGGATCCTCGCGCACTTCGGGCTCGACGACCACTTCGAGGTCATCGCCGGCGCCAGCATCGACGGGTCCCGCGCGACCAAGGCCGACGTGGTCGCACGCGCGCTGGCCCAGTTGGGTCCCGTGCCGGAGCGGGTTCTGATGGTCGGCGATCGGGCACACGACGTCGAAGGCGCCGCCGAGCACGGCATCGACACCGTAGTGGTCGGCTGGGGCTACGGGCGCACAGACTTCCAGGAGCCCGACGCAGTCACCGCGCTGGCGCACGTCTCCACGGTCGACGACCTGCGCGAGGTGCTTGGTGTCTGAACCGTTGCACGTCACGTTCATCTGCTCGGGCAACATCTGCCGGTCGCCGATGGCGGAGAAGATGTTCGCCCACCAGATCAAGACCCGCGGCCTGTCAGGAACGGTGAGGGTGACCAGCGCCGGAACCGGAGGCTGGCACACCGGCGAGCCTGCCGACAACCGGGCCAGCCATGTGCTTCGCAAGCACGGCTACCCGACCACACACCGGGCCGCGCAGGTGAGTGACGACCATCTGTCGGCCGACTTGGTCGTTGCGTTGGGGCGCAACCACCTCCGGATGCTTCAGGAGATGGGCGTTCCGACCGACCGAGTTCGCATGCTGCGGTCGTTCGACCCGCGCTCGGGCGCACATACCCTCGACGTCGAGGACCCGTATTACGGCACACACGACGACTTCGAGGATGTCTTCACGGTGATCGATGCCGCGCTGCCCGGCCTGCACGAGTGGGTGGACGAGCAGCTCGCGGACCGGGGAATCGCAAGCTAGGCCGGCGATCAACGAAGTGAAGAGGCGAAATCTTCTCCCGCGATGGGCCTTCCTGCTGCGGCCGGCGTGGCTGGCCCTGTTCGTCGTGGTGATCGCCTTCGCGTACCTGTGCTTCACCGTGCTGGCGCCATGGCAGCTCGGCAAGAACACCAAGACGTCGCGCGAGAACTCTCAGATCTCGCGCTCATTGACCGCCGACCCCGTGTCACTGACAACCATTCTGCCGCAGCAGGATTCGTCAGCGCCCGACGAGCAGTGGCGGCGAGTGACGGCCACTGGACGGTATCTGCCCGACGCGCAGGCGCTGGCGCGGCTGCGGGTGGTCGACGCCGAACCCGCGTTCGAAGTGCTGGTACCGTTCGCCGTCGAAGGCGGCCCGACGGTGTTGGTCGACCGCGGATACGTCCGGCCCGTGCAGGGGTCGCGGGTGCCGACGATTCCGCCGCCACCGACCGGACCGGTGACGATCACCGCACGCCTGCGCGACTCGGAACCGGTCGTGCAGGGTAAGGAACCGTTCCGTCAGGATGGCGCGCAGCAGGTGTATTCGATAAGCACCACTCAGATCGCGGCGGTCACTGGCGTCCCGCTGGCCGGCTCGTATCTGCAGCTGATCGAGGGTCAGCCCGGTGGCTTGGGCGTCATCGGTCTGCCCCACCTCGAAGCCGGACCGTTCCTGTCGTACGGGATCCAGTGGATCGCGTTCGGCATCATCGCGCCGATCGGTCTTGGCTACTTCGTGTACTCCGAGATCCGGCAGCGCCGGCGGGAAAAAGCCGCGAATGAGGCGGCCGACGCCGCACCGTCCGCGCCGCTCACTACCGAAGAAAAGCTCGCCGACCGCTACGGCCGGCGGCGCTGAGCGCCACCGCGAGCACTGCTGCCACCAATTGCACCGCCCGCGACAAGCGCACGGCACGCGCGAGATCCGAGACTCGCGGCGGCGGGCCGTCCCCGAGCGTCGGCCTTATCTCCAGTTGATGGGCGTACTGGGTGGGCCCGCCGAGTCGCACGTCCAGCGCACCCGCGAATGCCGCCTCCACCACGCCAGCGTTAGGACTGGGGTGGCGCCCCGCGTCACGGCGCCAGGCGCGTACCGCACCCGCAGGTGAGCCCCCGACGGCCGGTGCGCATGCCGCCACCAGCAGCGCCGTCACGCGTGCGGCGAGAAGGTTGGCAGCGTCGTCGAAACGGGCTGCGGCCCAACCGAATCGGGCGTAACGGGGCGAGCGGTTGCCGATCATTGCGTCGAGCGTATTGGCGCCGCGGTACACCAGCACCGCCGGAACCCCGCCGACGGCCGCCCACATCAGTGGCGCCACTTGGGCGTCCGACGTGTTCTCAGCGACCGACTCCAGCGCAGCGCGGGTGAGCCCCGCCTCATCCAGCACCGCCGGGTCGCGCCCGCACAGCGACGGCAACAGTCGCCGGGCAGCGCCGATGTTTCCCGTCGTCAGCAGACCCGCCATCTGGTCGCCAGTGCGGGTGAGTGACTTCCCGCCGAGCGCGACGAACGTCGCCGCCGCCATGGCCGTCGCCGCCCAGCCCGGCCGCCGCCTGGTTGAGCGTTCGACGGCGAGGCCGAGCACACCGAGCGCACCGAGCAGGGCGCCCGTGTGAAGCGCACCGGCGCGGCGGGTATCGGAGTATGTCAGCCGCTCCAAAGTCGCTGCGCCGCGGCCGAACAGCGCCACCGGATGGCCGCTGCGGGGATCGCCGAGCACCAGGTCGGCGACATAGCCCGCCGCGAGGCCCGCGACGCGGGCGCGACTTGCTGGGCCAAACACTCCGGCAGCGTCTCACAAAGTGATCTACTCGAAACCATGAGGCTGGGCCCACCGCGGCGGCCGACCCGGGTCGTCGATCTCATCAATCCCGCAGCGGTATTGCTGCCTGCAGCGAACGTGATCATGCAGCTGGCATCACCAGCAGTGGGGTACGGCGTGCTGGAGAGCCCGGTGGACAGCGGCAATGTCTACAAGCACCCGTTCAAGCGGGCCCGCACCACCGGCACGTATCTCGCCGCGGCCACGCTCGGCACGGACGCCGACCGCGCGCTGATCCGCGACGAGGTCGACAAGGTGCACGCGCTGGTCCGGTCGAAGGCGTCAAGCCCGTTGTCCTACAACGCGTTTGACCCCCGGCTGCAGCTGTGGGTCGCCGCCTGCCTGTACCGCTACTACATCGACCAACACGAGTTCCTGTACGGCCCGCTCGATGACGACGACGCCGACGCGGTGTATGAGAACGCCAAGAAGCTGGGCACCACGCTGCAGGTCCGCGCCGACATGTGGCCACCCGACCGCGTCGCGTTCGACGACTTCTGGAAGCGGTCGCTGGACGAACTTCGCATCGACCCACCGGTGCGTGAACACCTGCACGGAGTCGCCGCGATGGCCTTCCTGCCTGCGCCAATGCGGCTGCTGGCCGGTCGCTTCAATCTGTTCGCCACGACCGGGTTTCTGCCCGCGGAGTTCCGCGCGCACATGCAGCTGCCGTGGACCGCAGGCCAGCAACGCAGGTTCGAGTGGCTGTTGACCGCCCTGCGCCTCGCCGATCGCGTGATTCCCCGAGATCTGTGGATCCTCGGCTATCAGCTGTACCTGCGCGATATGCGGTCGCGGGCGCGCCGCGGCAAGCGAGTCGTTTAGACCACAGATGAGGACATTCTCAGTTCTACCCGAACCGTGTGCGGGTCAACACCGTGCCATCAGCGTCGAGTCCAAAGGAGTATTGAAGATATGACCGCTTTTCCGGCACTGAACCATGTCGCGCTCACCGTGCGCGACCTTCAAGTCAGCGGGCCCTGGTACCGGGCACTGTTCGAGGCCGAACCGGTCCTCGACGAACACACCGACGGGGGCTTCCGGCACCTGGTGTGGGCGTTCGACAACGGCACCCTGTTCGGCATCCATCAGCACGACCAGACGGCCGAGGACGAGGCCTTCACCGAGTTCCGGGCCGGGCTGGACCACGTCGGTTTCGGCTGCGCGAGCCGCGCCGAACTGCAGACGTGGATCGGACGGCTGGACGACCTCGGAATCGAGCACGGCGGCATCGTGGACGCCCACTACGGCTCGGGGCTGAGCTTCCGCGATCCCGACGGCATCGCGTTGGAGTTCTTCGCGCCGCCGCAGTGACCTACACCGATCGGGCGGGTGACCTGGCGAAACGGGCCCGCATTCCCGCGCCGCGAGTATCGTCACCTTCCTCGCTCGTCGAGGAGGCGATCATGAGGCGAGGTGCAATGTTCGCGGCCTTGCTGACGGGGCTGGCCCTAGCCATGTGCCCGGTCGCGCAGGCGGAACCCACCGCCGACGATTGGTATACGAAGGCACTGAGTGGAAACGGGGTCAACTATCAGGACCGTGTGTCTCTCGAGGAGTTGATTTCGGAGGCGCAGATGATCTGCGCGGCGCTCGACAAGAGCCCCGGCAATTCGACATACCAGGCAGCGGTCGACAGCATCGTCGCCAAGGGAGTCTTCACCCCGGAGGAAGCAGACGGGATCGGAAGTTCGGCGATCGCCGCCTACTGTCCCGATCACAACGACTCGCCATACGACTGATCTCGCGGGTGGGCGTGGACGATATCGAACCGCCGACCGCTGG
>CAVQSK010000034.1:0-401710 GCA_963715885.1 uncultured Actinomycetota bacterium | reverse complement strand
CGCCGAGCGCAAGGTCTACCAATCCCTGCTCGAACAGCTCCAACCCAACGACCGAGTGATCCCCGGCCAGCGCGTCACCGATCACCTCAAGGACCACGAGGTCGACTTCGTCGTCGCCATCGAGGGCGCCGGCATCGTCTGCCTCGAGGTCAAGGGCGGCGAGGTCTGGCACGACGGCGAGACGCTGGTGGCAGAAGCGACGCGGCCACGAACACAAGATCGAACCCGGTCCGCCAGGCCCGCGAAGCCTGCTACGCGCTGCGCGAATTCATCGAGAAGCGACGACCGCTGGACTCAGGGCCGGCTGCGCTGGGACCACGTCATCGTCCTGCCGAACGCCGAGATCGCCGACGACTTCGCGCTGCCGGAGTGCCCGCGGTGGAAGGTCATCGACCGCAACGACCTCCCGACGCTCGTCGACAAGCTCAAGTACGTCCTCGTCCGGCAGGAACTCGACCGGCCGCTGCTCACCCAGCAGGGCATCGAGCAGCTCTCAACAGCGTTGAGCGGCAGGGGATTACCGCAACGCAGCGTCGTCGCCCGCGCGCTGGCCAACGAGGACGCCGCCGACGCGCTGACCGAACACCAAGCCGTCATCCTCGACGCCATCCAACTGCTGAACCGCGTCGAGATCCGCGGGGGAGCGGGCAGCGGCAAGACCTTCCTCGCCATGGAACAGGCCCGTCGGCTCTCCGCGAAGGGCCAGCGCGTCGCGCTGGTCTGCTACTCCCACGGCCTGGCCTCCTACCTGGAGCGCATCACCGCCAACTGGCCGCGGCGTCACC
The DNA here is from genome assembly GCA_963715885.1 of uncultured Actinomycetota bacterium. Classification (GTDB taxonomy): domain Bacteria; phylum Actinomycetota; class Actinomycetes; order Mycobacteriales; family Mycobacteriaceae; genus Mycobacterium. The sequence goes on along the minus strand of CAVQSK010000034.1, from coordinate 400,925 downwards.
AACCGGCCTACGTCGGCGAGTTCCACGACCTCGGCAAGCTGTGGGGCGCACCCGAAGGTCCCGACGAGGCCGTCCGCAGCGACGAGACCGTCCAGTTCTGGGAGCACGACCTTCCGCTCCAAATGACCGAACTCGCAGCACAACTGGAGCCTGGCCACCGGTTCGACTCGATCGTCGTCGACGAGGCCCAGGACTTCGCCGACGCCTGGTGGGACCCGCTGCTGGCCGCGCTCAAGGACGACGAGACCGGCGGCCTCTACGTGTTCACCGACGAAGGCCAGCGCGTGTTCAACCGGCACGGATCGCCGCCGGTGCCACTCGTCCCGCTGGTCCTCGACCACAATCTGCGCAACACCCGGCAGATCGCCAATGCGTTCCAGCCGCTCGTCGACCACCCGATGCGCTTCCTCGGCGGGGAGGGTCCCGCGGTGAAGTTCGTTGCCTGCGCTCGCGAGGACGCCATGGACGCCGGCGACGACGAGGTCGAGCTGCTCCTCGAGGAGGGATGGCGCCCCGAAGACGTCGCGCTGCTGACGACCGGCACCCGACACCCCGAACAGAAGGAACGGCAGGCCGCCGGCAACGCCGCCTACTGGGACAGCTTCTGGGATGCCGACCAGGTCTTCTACGGCCACGTCCTCGGCTTCAAGGGCCTCGAGCGCCGCGCGGTCGTGCTTGTCGTCAACGAGGAGTCGGCGTTCGAACGCTCCCGCGAACGCCTCTATGTCGGGTTGTCCCGTGCCCGCGACCAACTCGTCGTCTGCGGCGACCCGGACTTCATACGCGAGGTCGGCGGGCCCGATCTCGCCCACCGGTTGAACTTGCCCTCCGGTTAGCACACGCCGCAGTGGCCCGGTTCTCGCAGGTAGATGCGGGATACAAAGACTCTCGACTGTCCCGGCGTCGACGCGCGCATCGCGAGACCGATGCCGTCGCAACGAACAAGAGATGTAGATCTGTCGCTGGGTTGTTGTAGTCTGATCATGCTTCACGAGACGCCGTCGACAAGCTCCGACTGGACGGTGCGCCAACCCCACGCTCGTGGGTGGCTCGGATGACGAAGCGGCGGACGCCAACCGGCGTCGGCAAGAGCGCCTCCCGATGTGGAGGCTCGGCATCGGGGAGCCCTGTCGTGACCGGGATTTCGACTAACAACCAGCGTTGCACCGCATTCCTACCCGGCCAAGGCCGGGAGCTGCGCGTGCTGTCCAGTCGAGCCGAAGGGCTGGGCGAATGAATCTGACTACCGCACAACGTGATCGGGCCTGCGGCGCCCTGCTCGGTACCGCCGCCGGCGATGCACTCGGCGCCGGCTACGAATTCGGCCAGCCGCCAAGGCCCAGCCAACCGGTCGCAATGATCGGTGAGGGACTGGGCCCGTTCAAGCCGGGCGAGTGGACCGACAACACGTCGATGGCGATCGCGATCGCGGAGGTCGCCGCCACTGGAGCTGACCTTCGGGACGATGGGGCGCTGGATCTCATTGTCGAACGATGGAATTGGTGGGCCAGAAACCCCAAAGATATCGGCGAACAAACACGCACCGTGCTGTCGGCTGCGGCTGAGAGGGGCATTTCCGCAAAGACCGCCCGCGACGAGTCTTCCGCACTTCACGAACGTACCGGCCGCACCGCCGGCAACGGATCGCTGACGCGAACGGCGCCGGTGGCGCTGGCCCACCTCGATGACGAGGAGGCGCTGGCGACGGCGGCTCGCCTGGTCAGCGAGTTGACTCATTTCGATCCCGACGCCGGTGAGGCCTGCGTACTGTGGAGCACCGCGATCCGGCATGCGATCCTGACTGGGGACCTCGACGCGCGGATCGGTCTGGGCCACATCGATATTCAACGCCGCGATGTGTGGCTTGCGCGACTAATCGAGGCGGAGGGAGCGCAACCCTCGGCGTTCGCTCCCAGGAGCGGCTGGGTGGTGGCAGCGCTCCAGGCGGCCTGGTCGGCAATCGTCACAACGCCCGTCCCGGTAGAGGATCCGGCCTCGGAACTCTTTCGTGCCGACCATCTACGACTGGTGTTGGAGGCTGCTGTGCGAGGCGGTGGAGACACCGACACGGTGGCAGCGATTGCAGGCGCGATGCTCGGCGCCGCGTACGGTGCCTCGGCGGCGCCCTCGCACTGGAGATTGCTTCTGCACGGCTGGCCGGGCCTGACCACACGCGGCCTGATCCAGCTCGCCACCAAGATTGTCAACAAAGGTCTGCCCGAGGACTTCGACTTCAGCTACGGCGCTTGGCGGGGCGTTCGTAACCCGGTCCGGCATCCCCATGACGACAAGGTGTGGATCGGTGGTGCCGCCAGTCTGCACAAACTGCCCTCCGGCGTCGATGCGATCGTCTCTTTGTGCCGTGTCGTGGACGGGCATCTACCGGCCGGGATGAAACAGCTCGATGTCCGCCTGATCGACAAAGAGGGAGACAACGCCAACCTCGATTTCGTTCTGCTCGACACCGTCCGTGCCATCGAGCGGTTGCGAGCAGAGGGTTGCACACTGTTTCTGCACTGCGTTGACGCCATCAGTCGCACGCCTACCGTGGCCGCGCTCTACGGAGCGCGGAAGGAGCACATCGATGTTGACGACGCACTGCGCGAGGTGCTCGCTGTGCTGCCGACCGCCAACCCGAACGCGGATTTCCGCGCGGCGCTTCGACGGCTCCATCCCAGAGCCGGGGTCGCGTCGTGACCGGGTGGACGCCGCAACGCCGCTTCTTGTGGGCCGATGCTGCCAGGGAGGCTACGCGATGACCAATCCTCGAGGTGGGCCCTTGAAGCACTCGACGCAAGCGTCGATCGGTGCGGCGCACACGTGGGGCCCATACTGGGACATCCTCTTTCCGCCGCAATTGGTGACCGGGTGGATTGACTGGAAGCGCATGTCGACCGGCGTGAATGTTGCCCGAAGACTATGGGACCAGCGCGAATACCTCCGTCGCACTTACGAATCGGTTCACGGCGACGATCCGGCGGCGTGGCCGTCCCAGCATCCAGGCGTCGTGCTAGACGCTGTGCTCTGGATGGCGCACCCTGCGTGCTTACGCTGCCACTGGTTCGACGGGCCAGGTTTCTACATGCGGCGTGAGGGCGGGTTGTTACGCGCCCTTGACCTGGCGCGCCGCCACGAAGTGTCCGACGGAGTCGATGACAGTCGTGCCATCCGACGTTGATACGCCTGAATCCTCTGTGACCGGGGCTGATCTCTCATCCGACACAGGGCGGAGTGGCCAGAGGCCGCGGGCGAGACCACACGAGCAAGTAGGCGTTGTCATCGGGACTAAACGAATCCCTCATCGACGAGGATCGCTCCCGCGGTGGTGATGACATGCGCCTGGCCGGAACCGCCGACAACCCGGCACCAACTCCGCACATCGAGAAAGTCCTGCCGCAGGGTGATGTCGAAGCCTCCGTACATGCCGGGCACGGGGAACCACACGTGTTGCCCTGGTACCTCGTGAAGGATCGCCACGGGCGGGTAACGCAACACCTTCCGTGGATCGCGACCGTCGTACAGCACGCCACGGATACGGCTGTCGATGACGCCGGTGAGATGACGGTCGAGTGCACCGATCTGTTCCGGTGTGAGGGACGGAGGTGGCGGCTTCAGGTATCGCTCGCGAAGTACGAACGTCTTCTGCTGCTGTGCTACAACGCCTTTCGACCCAGGCGCTTCACTGTCCTTGTCGAGGCGGATGTCGTAGGCGGTGCGTCCACGGGAATCGGTCAGCGACCGCAGGGCGCCCCGCCGGATGAGTTCGGCGGCGACTCGGGTGGGTGCTCCGTGCCAGGCCGCCTGGTGCAGGACCGTGAACCACGCTGTGCCGCCGGGGCGCCACCAGTTGATGTCCACCGGTTGGCCCGGATCATCGAGCAGCCTGAAAACCGTGCTCCAGTCACCCACCTTGGCCGCATCGGCGAAGCGGTGCGACGCCACCACGACGTCATCGAACAACTGCGAGGGATCGAGCACCCCGTTCCAAACGAATGGTTTACGGGCTGGCACTTCTTCACTGTCGGGCATCAGGTCCGTCCTTTCTATCCAGCTCAGTTGAACCTGCGCCGGATGAGTGAGACCCGATGCGCCGCAACGCTGCTCGGAACGCAGAGTTCGGGTGGGCACCGGGGAGCGCCGCCATGACGTCGCGCAGCGCGTCGTCGACGCTGATATTGCGCAGCCGCGCACCGTACAGCGCCCCCACGGTCGGCGTGCGGCTGTACGCCCCGACGCAGTGCACCAGCACGGTGCGTCCCTCCCGCCGGAACTGCTCGATGACACCGCACGGTGTCCAGCAGCACGAAGTCGAGATGCGGGTTCTCGTCATGCTCGGGGCGATCGATCAGCCGCACCTCCACGTGGGGCATTCCGTCGGCGCACGTCCTCGTCGGCCAGCCGGCACAGCGAGACGACCGCGTCGACCTCCTCGGGCAGCCGGCGAAGTACGCCGATGCCGCCGAGCAGGACGCCGTCGTCGTATGGGTGCCGCGCGAAGGTGTCGATCGGCGAGCCCGGGTACGAGAAGTCGAACCCGTCCGGCTTCCCCTTGCGCTCGATGGCCGTCGCAAGCGCCACCAGTCCATGGGCGGTGATGCCCGGCCAGCCGTGCAGCAGGTAGCGCCAACGGCCCGGAACCGCGGAAGCGCCGTACGCCGCACCGAGCAGGCCTCCCGCGATCGCCGCCACCGTGTCGGTGTCGTACCCAGCCCTGACCGCGGCGTCCAGCGCCAGGCCAAGGTGGTCGGCGCGGAACACTCCAGCGTCGGGATCGTCGACGGGTACCGGGGTCGTGGCGATCGCCGACCACGCCGCCTGCAGCGCCGCGACCACCCACCCGTTGTTCGCGAACGACGCGGGCGCGCGCCGATTCCGCGGCATCCAGACGCTTCGCCCACAGGTCGCGACGGCCGGACTCGATGCTGGCGCATGCCGATTCGAACGTCCAGCTCTCCGGTGAGCACCGCATGCCGGATCGCGCTGCACCACAACACGCACGCGTCGCCGGCGTCCGGGTCGAAGTGCGTGAGCTCGCTGATCGCGCGCGCCGCCTCGACCATGGCGTCCTCGTCGTCGAGATAGGCGAGCGCCACCGGCGCCGTACGCATCAGCGAACCGTTGCCTGCCGTGCGGCCCGTGCGCTCATGCAGCTTGGCCGACTCGGCGCGGGCGCTCGCCGCGGTGATGACGCCGTCCCGCGCGGCAGCAGTGAGCACCGAACCCGTCTGGATGCCCACGTCTTTGGCGGTGCGAGACCACTCGTACCACCGCTGCACGATGGCGTCCTGTGCGGACGCGTCGCGCAGGTCGGCGCCCGTAGCAGCGACCTCCGCGATCGCGATCGCCATCGACGTGTCATCGGTCCACTCGCCGGGCTCCCACCCGCCGCCGCCGACCATCGCCACCTCGAGTTCCGGCCCGCGGGGCGGCTTGAACTCGTATGGCGCACCCAGCGCATCCCCTGCCGCGGTCGCCAGCAGCACACCCTCAACACGATCGTTGTATGAAGTCATCCCGTCACTCTCCTCCCTGGAGCATCTTTTGCGCAAATCTGCGCTAATTGACTCCACTGTACGCTATGGCTCCGACATGAACGATGGAACGTACCGAGACAGCAGCGGCCGCAGCCTCGCCGACTACCCGCGGCCGTCGGTCGCCGTGGACACCGCGGTGCTGACGCTGGATCCCGAACTGGGGTTGGTGGTTCTGGAGGTACGCCGGGCTGACCGGAACGGGCTGGGCCCTCCCGGGCACGTTTCTGCACGAGGGTGAGACGCTCGCCGAGGCCGTCGATCGGTCGCTGCGCGACAAGGCCAACGTGCGCGGACTGCATCCGCGTCAGCTACACGTATTCGACGACCCGCACCGCGATGATCGCGGTTGGGTGCTATCGGTTGCCCATGTCGAAGTGGTGCAGGCGGAACGACTGGAATCGCGCTTCGTCGAGACGACCAGGCTCGTACCCGTCAGACGCCCCGGGGCGGCTGCCCTACGACCACGCCGACATCATCAAGCTTGCAGTCGAGGACGTTCGTACGCACTATCTCGACAAGCCGGATCCGGACGGACTTCTCGGCGACGAGTTCACCCTTCGGGAATTGCGGATTGCGCACGAGGCGATCGCCGGACAGCCGTTGCAGCGCGACACCTTCCGACGGGCGATGGAACCGCACCTTGTCGCCACTGGTACCAGCAGCGTCAGCGGAAGGGGCCGCCCTGCCGAGCTTTTCCGCCGATCCAAGTGATCAATAGTCGCACTCGCCGGCATGCTGCAGGTTGCATTGCGGGCAGACCTGGATTACCTGCGCTGGTCGGTTGTCGGCCCGGCGCCGAGCCGTGGTTCCTGGCAGCGCGCGGATCTGCAGGGCCTCATTGATGCGGACTTCTGGATTGATAGCGTTGAGCTGTCGCAAGAATCTCGTTGTATGACTGCGCAATTCGGGCGAGAGATCACAGCCAAGCAAGTAGCGATAACCGTAAGAGTTGACGAGGGCGGCCGACTTGGTCGTCGGCAGTGTTCCGGTGAGCATGGCTTCGACACTGTTCCTGAAGTTCCGCGCATTGCCGCGGCTTGTGTCCATCTGGTCCACGTCGAGCCCCCGTTCCATGGCGCGGAAAACCTCTCCGTGCCGAACGGGGTTAACACGCAGGTGTCGCTTGATCTCTTCCAGCAGCTCGGGTGTCAGCGACGTCATGGGTAGCTCGTCGACGGCATTCGTCGAGCACATCTCTGAAGTGGCGAACCTCGGCGGATGACGGCCATCGACGTCGGCCGTTCCAACCTGACGTGGAGTCGCTTCGCCCGGCTCCGCTGATGGGTGCACTTCGACCGGATAGCCGTATTGCAGCGCTGTCACCGACAGCGCGGGCGTCACCACTTCTGCGGATTCCACTGCGATGTCGTCGATCGCCACTGCATCGACGTAGCCCGCCGGCGACCAACGGTGCAGAGCGCCGTCCCAAATCAGCCGGAAATCGTCGTCTCCGAGAGTGACGAAGACGCCATCGGGCAAGGTCGCCAGCGCAGTCATTGTCCGTGGCGCCCGCCGCGATTCGTTGAGCCGCCGATCGAGATCCTTCGGGCCGTCCAGCGGTTCTTCGCTGCCCTGGTTCACCGCATCCATGTACGACCGGTACTGCGAACGTCGACATTCGCCGCACGGGCGATGGCCCGCGGCGAGGGCGACGGCCTCGTCCAGAAAGAAGAGCTCCGTGTATGTACCGGGGCTCATTAGAGGACGCCTGCGACCCTTGAACTCCAGGCGGCAGATCAGCCACATCATGTTGCGAGATGTCCGGACGATTTCTTTGTTGTCGTCGTGCAGGATGCCGCGGTTGCCCATGAGCGTGCCACGCGCGGAAGTGGCAATGAGTTCCCCGCCTGGAGTGACCCGGTTCTGCAGCGGCATGCGGTCACGGTATCGAGCTCGTCTGACATCCACGGTGTCTTTTGCACGTGCGACAGTTGACCGGCAGAGTCTGTCCAGACGCCTTCGAGGACTCCGTCGGCTGAGCATATGGCAAACTATGACGAGCTCCAATTGTCATATCCTTCTGGGATAATTACATAGTGACGCAAACTCTTACTGAACGCCTACATATCGTCGAGGGGACCGTCTGGAAGGACGCAGTGATCTCCCTGCTGGACTCCCGGTGCCGATACCAACCGTGGCGATTCGGCTTCGGCGAGGCCCATATCGGCGATCCGGTTGCGATCGTGTTGAACACCGATCCGCCCTCCGTTCTCACGGAGCTGGGCACACTCGGCGCCGACGGCAGGCCCGATCGTGCACTCATCAAGTGGCCCCTACGTGGTCCCGGCCTTATCGACCTGACAACGCTAGCGGTCGTCGGCGACTACGCGCAGGACCCTCGTCGCGTATGGCATCTGCGCGGCGACGCCGCAATTCAGATGGAATTGGCCTTGAACGAGTGCTCGTATCGGCATGACCGATCGATGCGGTTCGGGCACTCCTCCGTGGCCGAGGCTCGCATCTTGTTGCATTCGCGGGGCAGATGCACCGGATGCAGAGACGACATCGATTTCGTGGCAGAGGATGCGCGCGATGTGTACATCCATACCGTCGACGCGCCGTCGCGCGATGCGTCGGAGCCAGTCGTCCGAACCGAAACACACGCGAGCTATCGCCACGACCCGATACCCGACAGCTGTTGGCTGCCGGAGATTCCTGCCGACTGGCCCGGCGTGTTGTGCGGTAGGTGCCTGTCGTCAATGCAAGAGGAGGGGTACACCAGCCTGCTGGACTTTCGGTTCGCGCGGCATCCGAAGTGCCCCCGTTGTCGAGCGGAGCGGACTCAGAGAGCGCTGTACGGGGCGTTGGCGCATCGAGACATCCCGCCGTGGCTTGACCCGCGAGGTTGCTGCAGAACGAGCGACGACTGGACATGCGCGGCGTGCGGGCTCAAGTGGTGACGGGTTCGGCGGCCCTCGCGATGCTGAGCCTACGCGGACGAAGCGACACCAGACCACCCGCGGGACAGGTTGTCCCAGTCACGTTGCAGCCCGGCCAATTCCTCGCGCCGTTCCTCGGCGTCGTTGCCGACCGCACGCGAGGTGTTGTACGCCTGATCGGCATCTACTCTCAGATGATCCATGACTTCCCCGATGGCGCTGCCTTCGTCATGAACGAGCCTATCGCCGGCAGAAGGAGTGTATTGACACCAATTTGTTGTCCCGTGGAACTGCACGTCGACGGCTATACGAGCTTCGTCGACTTCAAGTTCGCCACCGGTCCGCACTGCCCCGAGTCCGAGGAATCAGTGCGAGCAGCTTCAGTTGCAGCTCATCGAGTTCGGCGATGCTCCCCGAAACGTCGGCCAACTGGATCGGCGATCTGCGTTGCCGGCACCAAATCCCGGTCGGAGGACACGAATTGGCTGTTCTCCGATTGGCTTTAGCTCAGGGCTGGGTCAGCTCGTCAAGCGCGAAGTCCAGGACCAGCGGTTCTTCGTTTCGTACCCGGTCACCGACGAGAGCCCCGACGCGATGATAGGTCCCTTCACGGATTACGTGCGCGAGGAATCGCTCGTCCAGGTCGGCGTCGAGATCGACGATCCAGTAGTGCTCGATGCTGGCCTTCGCGTACTCGTAGGCCTTCATCACCCGGTCGGTTCGACGCGAACCAGGTGACACGATCTCGACGACAAGAACGACATCCGACGGGTCCACTCGCACTGGATTGAACTCCACCACACTGCGGTTCACCACAACCAAGTCGGGATCACGCACCGTGGGTGGGAAGCGCGCCTCGACCGTGACCTCAACCTCTTGCAGCACTACCAGCGAATCAGGCAAGTTCTCTCGGATCAACTGCGAAAGATTTCTTGACACGACCTGGTGAAGCGGACGTGGCCGCGGTGTCATGACGATGCCCCCCTCGACGAGTTCCCAGCGACGCGCCTCGTCCAACTCAAGCGCGTCCCACTCTTCGAGCGTCACCAGGTCACGCGGAAGTTCGGCCAATCCCGCCATCGTGCACCTCCAGATCCCTCTTGGGAGCAGGTTACGCCTGCTCGCGGATCCGCTCGGGTCGAAGCATCCCAGCGGGCACCGACACGCCCTTGTTCCCCGACCGGACAGCAGGCGACATTGCGGACCTCGGCAGCGTCCACCGGCGTGCGACAGCTGACCGCTGGAAGTGCCCACCTCGCAGCGACACGCGGTCGCTAAAAGCAAAGGTTTACAAGGTATTTAGCGACAATGTCGCCCGAAGGTGGGCACGACGAAATGCTCAGTCGACCAGGCGAGCCGCCGTCACCGACCGCGACGGCATCGAGATTCGTTGCGCGACGGCGCCATATCGGTCGAAGCGGAACGCCCCGAAGCGCGCCTTCCCCCGATGGACCCGTGGCCGGTACCCGCCACCGGAATCTCTTTGAGACGACGACGGAGCCGGTGATTCAGCGCCCAATCGCGGCTTCTGGCCACATCACGGAAGCCCGGCGCGATCGAACTCCAGCTGCAACCGCGGGCGACGACGGTATCTCTCCCGGAGATCGCCGATGAACTCGTCGACCTCCGCGGCCTCGCTCGACCCCGCGGCCAGCTTGCGCATCTTCTTCAGCCGCCGCGCGGCGCCGCGGTAGTGCCGCGCATCCGCATCGGCCAGCTCGCGTTCGACGAGACGAGTGTGGACGGGCAGCACGGCGATGGGGTCGAGCTTCTCGTACGCCTTGGCGAGGTCGCTCCATACGCGGTCGTCGTCGAGGCCGAGGCTGTGCGCCAGGTTCCAGGCATACGGGACGTCGTTGAGGGAGTGTTGGGCGAACAGCACCGCGTCGCTCGGGCGCGCTGTGAGTCGCTCGATGACCTGATCCTGGTAGTCCGGCCACGCTGCGCCTGCGTTCCGGTAGAGGTAGCCCGCGGTGGTCGAGGATGGCCAGCGGCTGAACACCTCGACCCGCGCACTGAGCAGTTCGTCGGGCCGATGCTTGGCCAGCAGTTCGCACCAGTAGTCGGCGGCCCGTCGAGCCTGATGGCCGTCGTCGAAATCGGTGGCTTGTTTCGCCCAGTCGATGGCGGCATCGACCTCCCCGATTTCCATGAGCGCGGCCGCCGTGTCCTGTAGCCATGCGGCGACGCGTCGGTCTTGGGCATGGGTGCGGATGATGGCGTCGACGTCCAGATCGAAAACGGCCAGGCGCCGGGCGTTCCAATCGAGGGTGAACCACGCACCCGAATGCGGCGACGACCATCGTTCATCTTCGGGCGGCCGTGGACCGAGAGTCGCCGCGTGTTTGTCGAGCTTGACGCGGTACGACGCCATGCCCTCGGTGCCCAGCGCGGGCGCGTACGCGACCGGGTCGATGGTGAAGTAGTCGCAGTCGTTGTCGAACTGGAACTTCACCATCCAGTCGACGAGTTTGGATGCCTCCGGGCGGGCCCGGGCCGCCACGATCGGGTGGAGCTCGAGAAGGTCGCGGCAGGCGTCGCCGATGATGCCGCTGGAGTCATCGGCACGCATGATCACCTTCAGCGCTGATGCGATCGCCCGCTGAGTCACCGCGAATACCTCGGCGGGGTCATCGTCCTCAACGGCTTGCCGCAGGATCGCAACGGCCTCGTGCATCCGCGCCCCGTGCGCGTTGGCGACGTTCCACCGCCAGACATCGGCCCGGGTCCTGATCAGGGGAAGAACAGCGTCCGCGAGAGTTGTCACGGGGTCATCATGCTCAACCTGCGTTTGGTGTCCAATTCGCGCTTGAGGAGCTCGATATCGAGAAGCGGGCCCGCCGCACCGCGCTATCCTTCTGCCGCCACCAACGACCCCAGCGTCACGTCGGGGTTGTCCCGTTGGAAGCCCTCCAGCCGCCACGTGGTGGAGAACAGCACGAGCATGACTCCGTCGGTGCGGGTCAGGACTTCCGCTGACACCTGCCTGTCCATGAACTCGGCGTCCGCAGGGTCAACGATCCGCGCGACCTGGTAAGGCAGTGACTCCAGTGAGATCGGGGCGCTGAGCTCGGTAGCCATCCGGTGGACTGCCACCTCGAACTGCATCGGGCCGACCGCGGCGAGCACCGGCGCTTGGTCGCCGCGCCGGTCTGAGCGCAGCACCTGAACAACGCCCTCCTGCTCCAGCTGCTCGATCCCGCGGCGAAACTGCTTGTGCTTACTCGGATCGGCGCCGCGGGCAGCCGCGAAATGCTCGGGGGAGAAGCTCGGTATCGGCGGATACTGCACGGCGACATCGCGATACAGCGTGTCACCCGGGCGCAGAGCAGCGGCGTTGGCCAGCCCGATCACATCACCCGGCCATGCGGTATCCAGGGTGGCGCGTTGCTGGCCGAACACCGATTGCGCGTACTTGGTGACGAACGGCTTGCCGGTGGCGGCGTGGGTGAGGACTTCCCCGCGTTCGAATGTGCCCGAGCACACTCGCGCGTAGGCGATGCGATCGCGGTGGGCGGAGTCCATACCGGCCTGCACCTTGAAAACGAAGGCGCTGAACGGTGATTCGGTGGCGCGCCGGGCCCCGTCGACGTCGAGTACTCCGCTGGGCGGCGGCGCGAGTTCTACGAGCACATCGAGGAGCTGATTCACACCGAAATTCAACGCCGCCGAGGTGAACAGCACCGGTGTGGCCGCGCCGCTGAGGAACTGCTCACGGTCGTAATCGGAGCCGTCCGCGGACAGCAGTTCGGACTCCTCGACGGCGTGATCCCAGTCGTCGCCCGCGGCACCGCGCGCGTCGGCCGCCGCGATGTGCTTTTCGCGGGCCGCGGTGGCGCCGCCCGCGGTGCGGGTGAACTGGATGAAGCGTCCGGTCCGGCGGTCGAGCACCCCCTTGAAGTCTCCGGCGATGCCCACCGGCCACGTCAGGGGCGTAGGGCGCAGCCCGATCCGTGCCTGGATCTCGTCCATCAGTTCCAGGGCGTGGCGGCCGGGACGGTCCCACTTGTTGATCACCGTGATGATCGGGATCTGACGGTGCTTGCACACCTGGAACAGCTTCAGTGTCTGCGGCTCAAGGCCTTTCGCGGCGTCGATGAGCATCACCGCGGAGTCGACGGCGGTCAGCACCCGGTAGGTGTCTTCGGAGAAGTCGGCGTGGCCGGGGGTGTCGAGCAGGTTGATGACGCATGTGCGGTACGGGAACTGCAACACCGTCGATGTGATCGAGATGCCCCTGGCCTTCTCCATCTCCATCCAGTCAGACACCGTCGCGCGCCGGCCCGCTTTGCCGTGGACCGCGCCGGCTTCGGTGATGGCGCGGGCGTGCAGCGCGAGTGCCTCGGTCAACGTGGATTTTCCAGCGTCGGGATGGCTGATGACGGCGAAGGTTCTGCGGCGGCCCGTCTCAGCGGAGATACGGGCAGGTGGTGAGGTGTCGGCGGTCGGCGGAGCGGCCAGGGCATTGTCGGTCATAGCGCCAGCGATGGTATTGGCCCCCGAGTGCAAACCAGTAATCGGGCGCTGCACTGTAGCCCGACCGCGCTGCCCTGCCGGCGCCGACACCGCACAACTCCGGTTCAGGACAAATCGGATATAGGCCGGAGATCCTTCGTGCCCGGGAAGATCGCGTCGTGCGCGACGAGTAGAAAGGCGAGACGGAACGCCGTGGAGGCACCCAACGATCCGCCTCATGGTTCTTGTCGCCGCCTAACGCCGTGATTCCTGGCCACGCTTGTTCGGCTGGCTTCATGGCCCTCCTAAATCGGATTGGCGTGCGTGGCGATCCGGGTTGGCCCCTAGAGATGGTCCTGGTCGAGCAGCAGCGGTTTGCGGCGAATCACGCTGTGCCTCTTGGCAGATGATGACGGCCACACCCCGGCGCGGATCGGGCAGCCGAGACTTGTCGTACCCGGCTGCGATGATGGCGTTATGTCCTCGACCGCATCGCCTGACGCGGCTGTGGCGTGTCCTGACCAGCGCCTTGAGGTGCTGTTCGAGGAGTTGGCGGAGTTGACCGGTCAGCGCAACGCGATTGATGGGCGCATCGTGGAGATCGTCGCCGAGGTGGACCGCGACGAGCTGTGGGGCGCCACGGGCGCGCGGTCGGTGGCGGCGTTGGTGGCCTGGAAGATCGGCTCGTCATCGGGAAACGCCAAAACGATCGCCACCGTCGCGCAACGGCTGGCGGCGTTTCCCCGCTGCGCGAAGGGCATGCGGGAGGGCCGACTGTCGCTGGATCAGGTCGGGGTCATCGCGGGGCAGGCGGCCGACGGATCCGATGAGCACTACGCGGAGCTGGCCCGCTGCGCCACGGTCGGCCAGCTGCGCACCGCGGTCAAGCTGGAACCGCGACCGCAACCCGATCCTCGGCCCGACCCGCAGCCCTCGATCACCAAGACCTCCGACGAGCAGTTCACCTGCTGGCGGATCAAACTTCCGCACCTGGAGGCGGCGAAGTTCGACGCGGCGCTGCAGTCTCATCGTGATGCGCTGATGGCCGAGTGGAAGCACGATAATGGCGGCCACGGATCAGATCAGCGGCCTCCGTTGCCGAACACCACCGACGCGTTCCTGCGGCTGGTCGAGGCCGGATGGGACGCCGAGGTCACCCGCCGGCCCCACGGCCACCACACCACCGTGGTGGTGCATCTGGATGTCAAGGACAAGGCCGCTCAATTGCATCTGGGTCCGCGGCTCACCGACGCCGAACGCCGATACCTGACCTGTGATGCCACCTGTGAAGTGTGGTTCGAACGCGACGGGCAGCCCATCGGCGCCGGGCGGGCGACCCGCCTGATCAACCGCCGGCTGCGCCGTGCGCTTGAGCACCGCCACCCCACCTGCGCGGTTCCCGGGTGTGGAGCCACCCGCGGTCTACACGCACACCACATCCGGCACTGGGAAGACGGCGGCGAAACCGAGCTGGCCAACCTCGTGCTCCTATGCCCCTATCACCACCGGCTGCACCATCGAGGCGTCCTCACCATCACCGGACCCCCAGAGGATCTGTCCGTCACCGACAGCGCTGGCCGAGCGCTGAGTCCAGGATCGCTGGCCCGCCCACCGACCCGACCCCCACCCGCGGTCGCGCCCTGCCCCGGACCCACCGGCGAGCGCGCCGACTGGTGGTGGTATGAACCATTCCAGCCCCAACCACCACCAACACTCAACTAGGTTGAGTCACCGGGGTCGGTCATTACCAGTGCCATATCGAACCTCAAATGGGCTGGGGCATAGACAAATTCGTTCGATATACGCGCACGGAATCGGCTACACCTCCGCACCGCCGCCGATCCGCGATCCGACGCCCTCATCATGATCCGCGCTGAGGTGCGCGCCAATTTGCGCCAAGTCGGGTGACATCCGTGTGCAGCGGCTGAGCATGACTGCGCGGCGCGACGAGAACGCGCTAAGCCGTGCAGTTCGCATCGTGGGGATAGCGTGCGCGGCTCGCGCCATGGAGAACAGCTCGTGCATCACAAGCGCGGTCGCGACACGCTGCCGACCGCCTTCGACCGCGATGCGTTGATCGTCGGGGCATTCGAGCAACTGATCAAGCCGGCGACGCTCAACTTCTGTGCGGGCACGACCAATACCGTGGCCCCCCTGTTCCGCGATGATCTCCCGGTATCCGTTCGGGACGTTCAACGCAGGCCGCGACGCTCCTGCGAGGTGAGTTCGCGATGGTCATCGCCGACGAACGCCAACGGGCGATGATCGCGGATTTCCCGCGCTCAAAAGACCCTCGATTGAACTGGAAGCTCGACGACTCCACGGGCGAAGACATCGAAATAGCTCTCGAGGAGGTGTGGTTGCGTGACCCGTTCCTGCGGTTCGGACACACCTCGCTCGTTGCGGCCCGAATCCTGTTGCAGTCACGTGGCGTCTGCGCCGGCTGCGATAAGAACACCGGCCTTCGCGGGCTCGCCGCCCGGGACCGCATTCACATCCACACCGTGGACCCGCCACCGCGCGGCAGCGAGCCCGCCGACTGGCCGGCCGTGGTCTGCAATAGGTGCCGGGACACGATGGGTGACAACTTCCTCGAGTTCCGTTCGCACGCCATCTGCAGTGCCCGAAGTGCCACGCCGGTCGCACGAAGCGAGCGGTCTATGGGATGCCCGCCACCTCGTACGTCGCGCCCTGGAAGTACCTCAGCGGCTGTCGCGTCAGCGACGAGAAGTGGACCTGCTCGAAATGCCGGCACAGATGGTGACGCACAGCAGCGGTCAGGCCGCGCGCCGATCCATCAATCTCTTTGGTTCGGCGGCGGGGACGGTCACCGGCCCGCGACTTCTGCGTACCGCCATTCTGTACATCGCGGTAGCTCAGTAGATACCGGTCGATCTGCTCGCGGCGCAGCGGTCGAGCCCAGACGTTCGCGCCTTCGATCTCGATGCCGCTGTCGTTAGAGTTCGCCCGGTTGCGGGCGCCGATGCGGAACCCCACGACCGACGCGACCATCAACACAACCAGGCTGCCCCCGATGATCCCGCCCAGAGCGCTTTCGGTGGCCAGCGCGTAGACGAACGTCCCCAGCGCGACGAACACCAGCAGTAACAGCACGTACGCCACATCCGTCATCGAAACCCGTCGCAATGTCCTCAACATGTCCATCACCTCTCGAAACTCGCCGATGTATATTCGAAACGCTACGTGTAGCGTAGCGCTACGGTTGGTGTAGCGTTTTTCCGGTCGCGGATATTCCGCTGACGACTAAGGAGGGGCGAATGGCGCAGCGACAAGACGTTGACGACGGCATCGCCGACGCCACCCTGGCGCTGCTGCGCACCAAGGGCCCCCGGTCGGTGACGGTCGAGTCGGTCGCGGCGCGCTCCGGCATCGCGAAGACCACCATTTACCGCCGCTACCGAGACCGCCGGGACATGCTGTCCGCCGCGCTGTCGCGGGTAACCACCCCCGAACCGCTTGCCGTGCAGGCCGACGCGCCGGATCGGCTGCGGTGGCTGATCAAAGAAGCGGTCAAAACCGTCGAGGTCGGTATCGGCTACGGCGGGCTGGCCGCCTTGCTCACCGACGAGGATCCCGCCTTCACCAAGCTCTTCCGCCGGATCCTCGCCAAGCAGCGGGCCGAACTGGAATCAGTGATCGATGCCGGAAAGGCCGACGGGTCGTTCCGCGCCGATGTCGACGCCGCGACACTCGTCGACGCCGTGGTCGGCGCGCACATCGCCGAACGCACCCGCACGGGGCGGGTCGCTGCCGGATGGGAAGCGCGGTTGTTCGATCTCTTCTGGCCGATCGTGCGGGCCTGAACCGAGTCACATCTTCCGGGGAAGCGTTCGTCCTTACGTTGTCCGAAGCGACGGACTATCCAAAACCGAACGTCAACTGGTCGCTGCCCGCTCGATCATCCGCGTGGGCAGGCACTGCAGACGGGTCGAAAATCGCGGCACTATGACTTAAGTCAATTAGTTCCAGCGCACCTTGTTCGACGAGCGCCTTATTGCCGGGGCCACTGCCGGCGCCGACCCACGACGCAACTCGGCCATACCCGTTCTTCAGCGCTTCGACTGCGCCCGCCCATGTGCCACCGGTGTCTTGATCGCTGGCCACCACGACGGTGCATCGAGCCAGCCCATAGATCATCTTGTTGCGCGCCATGGCATTTCCGACCGAGAACGCAACGTCGGGTGCGAACGGTGTGACCAGGCAGATCTGACCGCGGGAGACCCCCTTCCTCATACCCGGCTTCGCAACAGCTCGCTGCAGCGAATCAGCGAGGACGCCGACAACGTGGCCGCCCTCGTCGAACGCACTGTTCATCGCGTCGCGGTCGACCCCGCGAGCGGCCCCAGATATGACAGGCATACCGGATTTCACCGCCATTCGAGCGATCGCTCGGGCCACCTCGGACCCTTCCTCGGAGACGTTGCGCGAACCGACCACCGCAAGGCCATCGATGCTTAAGGGGGACATCTCGCCTACACCGTGGAGCACGACAGGTGTCGCGTCGCGAAGTCTGGAGCGCAATCGCTCCGGGTAGGTCCTGCCGACGCCGGTAACGGTCCAAATCCCGGAGTGATCCAGCTTCTCGACGGCGAGTGCGAGTGCGGCACTGCGATCAAACAAGCGCGCGATCCGTTCGGCAGTGTCACCGGCAATCAGATAATCAGATGCGATGTCGGCTGCCGTCATGCCATGCAACGCCGACGGTTCAACATCACGACGCAATGCCCAGAATTCTCGGGACGACAGAGGTTTGACCGGCGAATCAACCAGGCGGCTGGTCAGCGCCAGCGCGGCCAGGTCCTGGTCGTCGAGCATCGTCATCCCTTTGTCGCCGCCACGACGAAGGGGTACACCGGACCGGACCCCTCGCTCAACAGCAGGTCGCCCAATACGGTCATTGTCCACCTCGAGTCGGCGACATCGTCGACAAGCAGGATCGGGCCCGACGGCACAGATCCTCGGATCTCGAACACTCCGTCGACATTGCTGAGCTGCTGCGCACTGTTCTCCATCAAATTCTGCGGCGAATTGTCCCTCACTTTGACCAGACACTGAGATAACTGCAGGTCGAGCTGCGCGGCCAGGCGACCCGCGAAATCCTTGACCAGCTCCCGACTGGGATCGATGCTCGGCACGTAGACGACGGTTCCATCGAATCCGGGCATCCACTCTTCGATCAGGGCGGCGGACGCTTCGACCATTTCATCGCCGAGAACCGCTCCGCTGCGCTTCGTGTCTAGGAACTCGTCGCCCCAACCCGGATCGGTTAGATAGCACAGCGCGCGGCCGGGCTCGAGTCGATTCGCGATCCTGCCCGAGCGATGTCCTGCCCACTGTTTACGTGGCTCGATGACGATGGGCCGCCGCCGGATGAACTGCAGTGCCCTACCTACCAGCTTTGCGTCGGTGGTGTCGTCGATGTGAGAACCGGTGCAGTTATCGCAACGGCCGCACCCAGCAATGTCGTTGTCGTCGAGGGCATTACGAAGAAACGCCATCCGACATTCGGATGTGGTCGCATAGTCCCGCATCGCCTGGTGCTCAGCCAACCGGGCATCCCTGACCCTCTCGATTCGGGCGGTGTCGAAAGACCACGGGCGCAGCGTGCGTCGGTACTTGGACCGCTCCTTTTCGACCGCGCCCTCGACATCAAGAACCTTGAGCAGCCCCGCGATTCGTGAAGCCGGCATATTGATGTGCTCTTCGATCTCGCGTTGCCCAACCCAATCCATCTCGGCTGCGAGATAGTCGACGACCTGCTCAGCGTGCCACTGCACGGGCAGGCCATGGTCGAGGAAATATCGCCAGATGTCCTCGTCGCGTTCACTCCACAGCAGGACGACCTGTGCGTGGTCGACCGCGCGGCCGGCGCGACCCACCTGCTGGTAGTAGGCCACGGGAGAGTCCGGTGACTGGAAGTGGATGACAAACGCAAGATCGGGCTTGTCGAATCCCATACCCAGCGCCGACGTGGCGGCTACGACCTTCAGCTGATTCGCCTTGAGCTGCTCCTCGATCTTGAGTCGCTGTTCGGGATCCGTCTCGCCGGAATACGCCGCCGCGGCAATGCCGTTGGCGTTCAACCAGTCCGCTACCCGAGCGCTGTCTGCGACCGTGAGACAGTAGACGATCCCGGACCCGGCGATCTGCGGAATCCGTTGAGCCAGCCACGCCATCCGCTGGACAATCGTCGGCATCCTGATCGCCGACAATGACAGGCTCTCGCGGTCGAGGCTGCCGCGTATCACCTTGAGGTCGGCGCCGAGTTGGTGCTGGATGTCAGCGACAACGCGGTCGTTGGCTGTCGCAGTCGTACAGAGCACGGGGATGCGACTTGGCATCAGGTCGAGCACTCGAACCAAACGGCGATAATCCGGCCGGAAATCATGTCCCCAGTCGCTTATGCAGTGCGCCTCGTCGATCACCAGAAGCCCCGCACTGGCAGCCAGCGGCCCGAGGAGCTCGTCCCTGAACTCGGCATTGTTGAATCGTTCGGGGGACACCAGCAGGAGATCGACTCTGTCCGCGAGCAGATCGTCCTTGACCTGTTCCCAATCTTCCTTGTTGCTGCTGTTGATGGTCACCGCATTCAGGTGTAGCCGTGACGCCGCGTGGATTTGATCGCGCATGAGTGCAAGCAGAGGCGAAACGATGATGGTGGTCCCCGCACCGGCGTTGCGTAGCAGCCGGGTGGCGACGAAATAGACGGCGCTCTTGCCCCAGCCCGTGCGCTGAACGACTAGGAGGCGGCTGCGATCCTGGACCAGCGATTTGATGGCCTCCAGCTGACCGTCCCGGAACTGCGCTGAAGGGCCGAGTGCCTGGTGGAGTATGGCCAGGGCGTCACCCTCGAAATCAGTACTCACCGTCGTCAGTCCCTCCCGCGGGAAATCAGCGCTCTGACCGCGCAAGACTAATCTGACCGACTGACAGAGTCGCTGTGTGACTGGGGAGGCATATGACCATCACGCCCACCGAAACCCCGCGCCTCGCCAACCGTGCCGAGCGCCGGGTTTACCAGGCGCTCCTCGAACAGCTCCAGCCCAACGACCTCGTCATCCCCGGCCAGCGTGTCACCGACCACCTCAAAGACCACGAGGTCGACTTTGTGGTCGCACTCGAGGGCGCCGGCATCGTCTGCCTGGAGGTCAAGGGCGGCGAGGTCTGGCATGACGGCGCCGGCTGGTGCCAGCTGCGCGGCGGCAAGCACGTGCACATCGAACCGGTCCGCCAAGCCCGCGAGGCCTGCTACGCCCTGCGCGAGTACATCGAGAGCGACCCGCGCTGGACGCAGGGCAGACTGCGCTGGGACCACGTCGTCGTCCTCCCGAACACTCAGCTGCCCGACGGCTTCGCCCTGCCGGAATGCCCGCGCTGGAAGATCATCGACCGCACTGAGCTCGACAAGCTCGTGCACAAGCTCCACCACATCCTCATCCGCCAGGAGATCGACCGACCCCTGCTCACCCAGGAAGGCATCCGCCAGCTCACAACTGCGTTGAGCGGCAGGGGATTACCGCAACGCGACGTCGTCGCCCGGGCCCTGGCCAACGAAGATGCCGCCGACGCGCTCACCGAACATCAGGCCGTCGTCCTCGACGCCATCCGTCTCATTCATCGCGTAGAGGTTCGCGGCGGCGCCGGCAGCGGCAAGACCTTCCTCGCGATGGAGCAGGCACGCCGACTCGCACGGAACGGTCAGCGCGTCGCACTTGTCTGCTACTCCCACGGCCTCGCCTCCTACCTTGAGCGCATCACCGCCACCTGGCCCCGGCGCCAACAGCCCGGCTACGTCGGCGAGTTCCATGCACTCGGCGTCTTGTGGGGCGCACCCGAAGGACCCGACGAATCACTGCGCACCGACGAGACAGTGCGCTTCTGGGAGCACGACCTACCGTTCCAAATGACCGACCTCGCAGCGCAACTCGAGCCTGGACACCGATTCGACTCGATCGTCGTCGACGAGGCCCAGGACTTCGCGGACGCCTGGTGGGATCCGCTGCTCGCAGCCCTCAAGGACGACGAAGCGGGCGGCCTCTACGTCTTCACCGATGAGGGCCAGCGCGTCTTCAACCGGCACGGCTCACCGCCGGTTCCGTTGGTGCCGCTAATCCTCGACCACAACGTGCGCAACACCCGCCAGATCGCCAACGCCTTCCAGCCGCTCGTCGACCACCCGATGCGCTTCCTCGGCGGCGACGGCCCGGCGGTGAAGTTCGTCCCCTGCGCCCGCGAGGACGCGATGGACGTCGGCGACGACGAGGTCGAGCTGCTCCTGGACGAAGGGTGGCGGCCAGAAGACGTCGCTCTGCTGACCACCGGGACCCGACACCCCGAGCAGAAGGAACGCCAAGCCGCCGGCAACGCCGCCTATTGGGACAGCTTCTGGGACGCCGACCAAGTGTTCTACGGCCACGTTCTCGGCTTCAAGGGCCTCGAGCGTCGCGCTGTCGTCCTTGTGGTGAACGAGGAATCAGCTTTCGAGCGCTCCCGCGAACGTCTCTACGTCGGGTTGTCCCGCGCCCGTGACCAACTCGTGGTGTGCGGCGACCCGGACTTCATGCGCGCGGTCGGCGGTGCCGACCTTGCCCGCCGTCTGAACTTGGAGACCGTTTGAGGCGGCATGTCGCTCGAACGAAGTCGGTCGCTCCAACGTGAGACGAACTTCTGATACCCGGCGACCAGCGGAGACGGAGTTAGCCACGTGCCCGCCGGGCTGCCTCAAATGTGGTCTATTTCGAGACGGCGTTCAGTTCTCTTCGGGCCTGGTCGATTTGGTCGTATGCGTAGCTCACCATGGCGGAGGTGGTCATCGTTCGGCCCTCGCCGGCAAGCGATTCGTAGGTCTGGTCGCCGAGGACATCACGAAGATGGGTGATCGCAGTGCTGATCTCCGAGACCGCCGCCGCGGTGAGGGGATTGAACGCGAATCCTGCAATGGTCGCCGCTGCTTCATGGCGTCCGAGCCGGTCGAAGAGGGCGGCGAGCACCACCAGGGGTATGCCGATCATGGATGTGTTGCCGGACTCGTGGTAGTTGCGGATGGCCACAGTGACGTAATCGAACGCAGTCGCCGGGTCGCCGTACTTGGCCTCGAACGAGGACAGACCGGCTGCCAGGGTGGTCTCGATGATGCGGTTGCCGCTGTCTTGAGCGATCGCCAGTCCCCGGCGGCGGGCATCCCGCGCGCGGTGGGGGTCAGCGTCGCGGAACGCGAACCCGTAGGCCGAAAGGGCATATGCGAGCGCATAGGGGTTGCGGGTGGCCTCGGCGGCGTCGATCAGGCCGGTCGCGGCGGCTCTCGCCTCCTCGCGGGAACCGGCGACCGTCAATGCGAATACGGTGGCTGTCCCGGTGAGTGTGTGGGTGTCGCGACCGCGTGCGAGCTGGGCGCGGCACCATTCGGCCGCGCGTTGGGGCTGACCCGCGGCGAAGTACGCAAGGCCCAGCAAGCCCTCGGTGCCGAACGGCACTTCGTGGCGGCCACTGCCGATGACTATCTGGCCGTCGTCGGCGTAGTGGACAGCCGCCTCAACCCGTCCCGCCGCCCAGCACGACGACGCGATCACGTAGAGGGTCGCAAGTCGTGGGTGGTCGATTGCACTCGCGGGTTCGATGAGCTCTTCGGCCCAGGCGATCGGCTCATAATTTTCGACACCAATGCCGAGGAACCCCGCGTAGGTGGCGATGGCGGCGGCGACGTCGACATCGCCTTGGTCGGCGGCCCACCGGAAAGCTGTGCGCAGATTGGCCAACTCGGCGGTAAACCAGGTGTACGCCTCACGCTGTCTGGGGCTGTCCCACAGGGCCAGGATGTCAGCTTCGCGCCCGGCGAAGTGGCGGGCATGCGCGGCCCGAACCGTGGCTGCCGCCCCATGCGCGGCGAGTTGTTCCTCGGCGAACTGGCGGATGGTCTCCAGCATCGAAAACCGAGTGCGGCCCGCTGACCGGCCGGTGACGAGCATCGACTTGCGCACCAAGGCATCGAGCAGATCAAGAATGGCGTAATCGTCGTGATTGTCGAATCCGGCTACGGCGCAGGCACTTTGGACGTCGAATCCGCCCGCGAATACCGAACACCGCTCCAGCAGCGCCTTTTCCGCGTCGTCGAGGTGGTCGTAGGACCACGCCACCGCGTGACGCAGGGTGTGGTGGCGCGCCAGTCCGCGCCGTGACCCAACTAGCAGTCGGAATCGGTGATCGAGACGATCGCGCACCTCGCTGGCGGTCATCGACGCCATCCGTGAGGCCGCCAGTTCGATGGCCAGCGGGATGCCGTCGAGGCGGCGACAAATCTCCACGACCGCGCCCGCCTCATCAGTTGTGGCCATCGAGAAGTGCGGCGCCAGGTTGTGTGCGCGTTCGACGAACAGATTGACTGCGGCAGAGGCGATACCCGAGCCGATGTCCAGCGAGGGCACCGGCCACAATTGCTCGTCGGCGAGCCCCAACCCTTCGCGGCTGGTGGCAACGATCCGTACGGTTGTCGATGCCGCGAGAATGGCCTCCATCAGGTCGGCGACAGCGTCCAAAAGGTGCTCGCAATTGTCGAACACCAGCAGCCGGACCCGGCCCTCTAGCGCCTCGGCCACCGACTCGGCCACGGTCTTCCCCGGTTGCTGGGTGATGCCCAGCACCGCGGCCACCGCGTCGGGCACCGCAGCGGGATCGGTTACCGCAGCCAGCTCGAAAAACCACACCCCGTCCGGGAATTCGTCGGCCAGCCGCCCGGCGACTTCGGTCGCGAGGCGGGTCTTGCCGACCCCGCCCACCCCGGTCAGCGTGACAAGCCGATGAGCCTTTACCGCCGCTTGAACCTCGCCGGCGTCGGACTCGCGCCCGATGAAGCTCGTGGGCGCAGGCCGCAGATTCCCCTGACCCGCATCCACTGCCCGCAACGGCGAAAACTCCGTGCGCAGGCCGGGCGCGCACACCTGAAACACCCCCACCGGCGTGGGCAGGTCTCGCAACCGCCGTGCCCCCAAGTTCACCAGATCGAGCCCGCTGAGCAGACCCGCAGTCGACTCGGCCACCAGGATCTGACCGCCGTGGCCTGCGGCCATCACCCGTGCGGCGCGGTTGAGCACAGTGCCGAAGTAGTCGCCGTCGCGCAGTTCGGCCTCACCGGTCGCCAGCCCCATCCGCACTGGTAGCTCCAACTCCCGCTGAGCGGCGATCGCGGCGTCGACAGCGGACCTCGGCGACGCGAATGCCGCGCCCACGCCGTCGCCCGTGTGGCTGAATAAGTAGCCCTCATGTTTCGCGATTGCGGTGCGCAGCACGTCGTCGTGCGCCAGCAGGGCCAACCGCATCGCATCCGCGTCGGACTCCCACCGACCGGTCGAACCCTCAATATCGGTGAACAAAAACGTGACGACCCCCGAAGGTGGTACCCCCTCGGACACCCGCACAGGATGTCACAAAGCCCACTTCAACGGGGCCAATCGAGACTTACTGTCAAGACTCTCGTAACTCGTCTGTTCGGGATGTGGGTCGCTCGGGAGCGACTGCCAGGGCATGACCTCCGCGCGCGTCATGTGCCCCGCGCTCGTCGATGGCAACAAGCGGCTGGCGTGGACCGCCTGCCAGGTCTTCTTTAGCCTCAACGGCGAGGTGGAGGCCAGCGAGGGCGACCGGTTTGACTTGATGATCGCCGCGGCCCTCGGGGCGATCGACGATGTGGCCCAGATCGCCGAACAGCTGCGAACTTGGTGCGCCTGACGACGGTTGTCGGAGTGCCCGGGCTTTTGGCGACCATGTCGCCAGCAGCGACAAGTCGCTCATAGGCGGGCACTTACTGCAGTCGCCGGCTTTCGACCGGAACCGACACATGCGTTGACGATGTCGTCGACACGCTGATGCACTTGTGCGCGAGCCGATCCGCGTGGTGCTCCGCTGAAGTACCGTCTCAAGACTGGCGGTGGCGTCGCGTCGCCGCATCGCTTGCCGTCGCACTGCTGGCAGTGAGCATCATGGGAGAGTGCCAGCAATCACTGCGGCCTGCTTCCCAAGTCTCAGCTGAGTCTGGCCCACGAATCGGGCACCATGGTGATGTGCCGCTCTCCGAAACGACGCTGCTCAAGGTGGCCGGTGATCTGGTCTACGCCCGGGGCGAGGACTACGTTCGTTATGTCCGAGGGCTCCGCACGACCGACTTCAAGGCCTACGCGTCAATCCAGGCCAAGCAGGTCTACAGCGTGGAGCTCGACTGGTCCGGTCCGCTACCCGACGGGTCCTGTACCTGCCGGCATCATGCCGACGGCAACTTCTGCAAGCATCTGGTCGCGACCGGACTCGCCGCGATCGACACCGGACAGGTCGCGGTCGACGACACAGCCAGCAGTACGGCCGAGGCAGCGCTGGAAGCAGCGGTGCAGGCGATGGATGTCGATGAGCTGCGTGAACTGGTCATGACACTTGCGCAGCGCGATGGCGGGGTGCGCCGCCTGCTGGAGATTCGTGCCACGACAGCGGCAGGTGACGACGCGCACGCCAAAGCCGAGCTGGAGGCCTACGTGCGAAACACGTTGGCGTTCCGCGGCTTTGTCGACTACCGACGTTCCTTTGAGGTCGCAGGAGTGGCCAGTGAAGTGCTCGACGAACTCGAGAACCACCTGAACAGTGGCGCCGCCGAAATCGTGCGGCCGGCGTTGCTGCGCGCACTGACCCGGCTGCGCAAGATCACCGAGCAGGCTGACGACTCCTCGGGCTCGATCGGTGATGAATGCCAGCGGGCCGCCGACCTCTACGCGCGGGCCTGCCGGCTGGGTGAGCCCGACCCCGTCAAACTCGCGACGTGGCTGGTGAAATTCCGGGCTGACTCGCCAGGGTGGCCGACACCTGGTCTTGGCGGACTTCGTGGACTCGTTCGACGAACAGGCACTGGGGACCTACCGCCGGGCCGTGGCGGCGCTGGACCGGAAGCTCGAAGATCGTGATCAATGGGGGCGGTTCGAAGTCGACGCAATGCTGCTGGAGCTCGCCGATCACGACGGCGATGTCGACCGGGCCGTCCACTTGCTTGCTCAGCGGGAACACCCGCAGTACGGGGCGATCGTCGACCGGTTGCGGGCAGCCGGCCGCACCGAGGATGCGGTGGCATGGATCGATCGTGCAGTTGCCGATGGACGAGTCACCAGCCACGGTGGTGGCAACGCATATTGGCTGAGCCCCGGCGATGTCGCCGCGACCTATCAGGGCCTGGGCCGGATCGAGGATGCGGTCGCCGTCCTTCGCGCAGACTTCGTCCGGCAGCCGTCGGTCCCCGCATACCGTGTCCTGCTCGATTTCGCGGCCGGCATCGACCGTGCCGATACCGAACGCACCTGGGCCCTCGACCACGCGCGGCAACTGGCGTCTGACCGCTACGCCGCCGGCGCGGTCTTGGTGCAGCTCTCGCTGAGCGAGGGTGATGTCGATGCCGCTTGGCTGGCCGCCGACCGGTACGGCCCCGGTTGGGCGTGGCGGGAATTGGCCGACCGAGGCGCCGAGGCTCGCCCTGTCGAAGCTGCAGACCTGTACCGGCCGCAGCTCGAGAACGATCTGCGGCACCCCAACACCAAGCTCTATCCCGGCATCGCCGCGACGCTGGCGACAATGGCCGAACTCTATGAACGAGGCGGTCGCAGCGCCGATTTCGCGTCGTTCATCGCGCAGATCCGCCAGGACTACGGCAGGCGACCCTCGCTGATGAAGGCGCTCGACGCGAAGGGGCTCTGAACGGCGGGTCTGTCAGGCGGCGTTGTCACTGCCCGTGAGTAGCGTCCGCGATATGAGTTACGAACGACGAGCACGCAGGGCCGAAAGTTCTGCCGACACGACACTCAGGGACGCGATACGCCGTGCCCTGGCGGGTGGGCATCCACTGAGCCTGCTCAGTTTGGCCAGCTTCATGATCCACGTGGCGAAACCCGAACCGTTGATATCGCTGAAGTCCGGGCGGTGCGATACAAATCATCTGGATCGGGTCCTTACCAGTTTGATCGGTGTGCGGAATCGGGAGACGACGGCGCTGCTGGCCGTGTCGCCGAACTTCTCGTCGACGACCCAGCGCCACAGCTCCGATGCCGACGCGAGCTGGCTGAACGAGACGAGCATTTGCCGCAATGGATCACCGCACTACCGCGGGTAGAGGTGTACCGCGCGGTGCGCAGAACCAATGTTTTTGGTGATGTCGACGAACTCGTGATCGGTATGCGACTCGACGGTGGGCACGAGCTGACGATCGCGGTCCAGATCGACCACAACATGTTGTCGAGCGTTGCCGATGCGGGCGTTGTACCGGATCCGATCGACGAGACCCTTGCGCGGGTGGCCGAATCCAGCAGCGACACCGACGTTTTCGAGATGACGCTGGCCGACGCGCGGGTGTGGATCGAGGATGCCCTCAACAAGCCGACACTCGCACCTGAAACCGATACATGGCCGCTCTACCAGGCATTGGTTCTCTGGTTGGTAGGTCGGCTACCCGAAGGTGGTGAACACCGGTCACCGGCCGGGGAGTGGGAGTCGAACGAGGAGCCGTGCGACAGGTTCTTCGCGACCAGTTCCGCAGCGCCGTTCACCGACTCCAGCCATCGGGAGCTGCTGCTCGAGCTCTTCGAGACTGGCACGGGTGACCCATTGCGGTGGAGCGCGGCGCGCATCGAACGGGCGATCGGCGGCACGCCCTACTTCGAGGACAACATTCCGTTGGAGGTTGCGCTAGACGCTCCCGATCTGCTACGCGCGTTCGTCCCATACGCTCACGCGCAGAGCGGGATTCGAGACGAACTGACGTTACGAACACTCGCTATGGTCGACGCGCTGAGGTCGAGCTACAAGCGGGAGGTTCTGAGGCAAGCCAAGTACTGGGGTCTCGACGATGCGGTCTAGCGACGGACCGCCGTAGCGATCCGCACCCCGAGATCCTCCAGCTCGTCGAGAACAAGACCGGCGCCCCAGATCTGGTTCCGTCGGCGACCAGTCAATGCGCGGAGCACGCCGGCATCGCGAAGCCGACCGATGGCGTCGAACACGCTGCTGCGCGGCGCATTGATGAGTGCGACGGCATCGTCAGAAGACAGAATGGGTGCGCCAGGCAACAGCGCCAGGATCTTGGCGGCAGCGCTGCCGCGTCGCACCGGTCCGGTCAATTCCCGCCACTGGCTGGGGATTTCGTGAAGGCGTTGCGCGGTGATGCGCGATTCGGCCGCGGCGATCCGGGTGGAGCGCACAAACGTGCCGACGAGGGGAGCAAGGTCACCGGAGCGGTAACTGCCCAGCACGTCGAAGTAGTTCTCGCGCCGCGCGACCAATGCCGAGGCCAGAGGCACCGCTACGCGAGTGGTTGCGCCCCGGCGCCGCAAGATCGCGTTGATGAGGGCGCGCCCGATGCGGCCGCTGCCGTCTGTGAATGGGTGGATCGACTCGAACTGCGCATGCGCGATCGCGGCCTGCAACAGTGCCGGCATGTCGCTGCGATCGGCGAAGGTGACGAGGTCGTCCATATAGCCCGGCACCGTTTCCGGCGGCGGGATATAGAGCGCGCCTCGCGGGGGAGAAGTCGCTGCCACCGATCCAGTTCTGCACGGTACGAAGCTCACCTGCCGCGGAAGACTCCAGTGGGTCGTCGTGCATGAGTGCTGCGTGCGCCGAGGTGATTGCGGAAAGGCGGATGGGTGCGTTCGGGCCGACCGCAGCGATCATTGCTTGCAGAGCGGTGGTCGCCGCGGCCATGGCGACGGCAGAGGTGTTCGCGCGGACGTCGTGCAGTGCGCGGGCGTAGTCGTCGACGTTGGCTTGGATCTGCTTCATATCGCCCCCAACTCGGATTAGCGCTACCACTAATCCGAGTTAGGAGATACAAACCGGATTAACATCTCGAGCAGCTCTTGTGCCGATGCTCGTTCTCCGCGCTGAAGGCTGCGGCTGCGCAGCGGTTGGCGGCCAATCAGGCTGTACTCCTTGGCATCTGATGACGGCCACACCCCGGCGCGGATCGGGCAGCCGAGACTTGTCGTACCCGGCTGCGATGATGGCGTTATGTCCTCGACCGCTTCGCCTGACGCGGATGTGGCGTGTCCTGACCAGCGCCTTGAGGTGCTGTTCGAGGAGTTGGCGGAGTTGACCGGTCAGCGCAACGCGATTGATGGGCGCATCGTGGAGATCGTCGCCGAGGTGGACCGCGACGAGCTGTGGGGCGCCACGGGCGCGCGGTCGGTGGCGGCGTTGGTGGCCTGGAAGATCGGCTCGTCATCGGGAAACGCCAAAACGATCGCCACCGTCGCGCAACGGCTGGCGGCGTTTCCCCGCTGCGCGAAGGGCATGCGGGAGGGCCGACTGTCGCTGGATCAGGTCGGGGTCATCGCGGGGCAGGCGGCCGACGGATCCGATGAGCACTACGCGGAGCTGGCCCGCTGCGCCACGGTCGGCCAGCTGCGCACCGCGGTCAAGCTGGAACCGCGACCTGAACCCGATCCTCGGCCCGACCCGCAGCCCTCGATCACCAAGACCTCCGACGAGCAGTTCACCTGCTGGCGGATCAAACTTCCGCACCTGGACGCGGCGAAGTTCGACGCGGCACTGCAGTCTCATCGTGATGCGCTGATGGCCGAGTGGAAGCACGATAATGGCGGCCACGGATCAGATCAGCGGCCTCCGTTGCCGAACACCACCGACGCGTTCATGCGCCTGGTCGAGGCCGGATGGGACGCCGAGGTCACCCGCCGGCCCCACGGCCACCACACCACCGTGGTGGTGCATCTGGATGTCAAGGACAAGGCCGCTCAATTGCATCTGGGTCCGCGGCTCACCGACGCCGAACGCCGATACCTGACCTGTGATGCCACCTGTGAAGTCTGGTTCGAACGCGACGGACAACCCATCGGCGCCGGGCGGGCGACCCGCCTGATCAACCGCCGGCTTCGCCGTGCGCTTGAGCACCGCCACCCCACCTGCGCGGTTCCCGGCTGCGGAGCCACCCGCGGTCTACACGCACACCACATCCGGCACTGGGAAGACGGCGGCCCGACCGAGCTGGCCAACCTCGTGCTCCTATGCCCCTATCACCACCGGCTGCACCATCGAGGCGTCATCACCATCACCGGACCCCCAGAGGATCTGTCCGTCACCGACAGCGCTGGCCGAGCGCTGAGTCCAGGATCGCTGGCCCGCCCACCGACCCGACCCCCACCCGCGGTCCCGCCCTGCCCCGGGCCCACGGGCGAGCGCGCCGACTGGTGGTGGTATGAACCATTCCAGCCGCAACCACCACCGACCCTCAACTACGTTGAGTCACCGGGGCCGGTCACCGTCGGCACGATATCGAAGCTCAAACGGGTTGGGGTATAGAGAAATTCGTTCGCAATATTTGCAGCTACCGCATCGTGAAAATCACGGTTGACAACCAAACCCGCACCGCCGCCGGACCCGCTATCCAACGCCCTCATCAAGATCCGCGCTGACGTGCGCAGTAATTTGCGCCAAGTCGGGTGACATCCGTGTGCACCGGCTGAGCATGACTGCACGGCGCGACGAGAACGCGCTCAGCCGTGCAGTTCACATCCTGGGGATAGCGTGCGCGGCTCACGCCATGGAGAACAGCTCGTACATCGCAATCACGCTCGCGACGCGCTGCAGACCGCCTTCGACCGCGATGCGTTGATCGTCGGGGCATTCGAGCAGCTGATCGAGCGTCGTGGAGACTTTCTTCATGTCGTAGATCGGCTGGTCCTTCGCGGCTTGCGATGCGAACGTGTCCCGGTAGAAGGTGAGCATCGGGTCGTTCTTGTTGCGTGTCGGAGGCGTGGTGAACGGGTGCTTCTGGCGGTCATACACCTCGGGGATCAACACCTCCTTCGCCGCTTCGCGAAGGACATGTTTTTCGCGAATCCCTTTGACTTTCATGGTCACCGGCACGCGCGCCGCGACTTCGGCGACATGGTGGTCCAAAAACGGCACGCGCCCTTCGATGGAGTGCGCCATCTCCATCCGATCGGCGAGATAGTTCAGAATGAAATTCGGCAATACCGTCTTGGCATTGACATAGAGCATCTGATTCAGCCGGTCGCGGCCAGCGACGCGTTGCGCGAGCGGCAAGCGATCCAGCGCGGACACCAGCGGCTGAAACTCCCGAACGGATACCGGGAGATCATCGCGGAACAGCGGCGCCACGTTATTGTTCTGGGCCGCACCCACGTTGAGCGTCGCCGGCAGCCAGCCGAGCCTGCGCTCCACTGCCCGCATCTCCGGGCTGCTGACCTGTTCCGGCATCAACAACGCGCGAGTCGCAGCGTTGGCGCCGAGCATCTCATCGAGGAGCGCCGATTTCTCGCCGGCACTCAACGCTGGGTCGTCATTCAGCGCGTCGACCCGGAAGTACGGATAGCCTCCCAGCATTTCGTCGGCGCCTTCGCCGGTGAACACCACCTTGATGCCCGCGGCGCTCACGGCACGGCTGAGGAGATACTGGGCGACGCCGTGGCCGTTGAACATCTGCGTTTCGGCATGCCAGATCGCGTCCGCGAACGAATCGGCGATCTCCCGCCCAGTGATTGGAATGGGGTGATACGTCGCGCCGACGTGTTTGGCCTGAGCTTCAGCGATGCTCGCTTCGTCATAGAGCGGGTTTTCAAACGTGAGCGTGAACGCGCGGATCGGCCGGCCCATCTCCTGCTGCGCGAGCCCGAGGACGGCGCAGGAGTCGATGCCACCACTGAGATACGACGCGACCTCGACGTCGGCGACCAGTCGTTGCCGCACGGCATCGACCAGAGCCTCGCGGAACTCTTCGACGATCTCGGCGTCGCTTCGCGTGTCTCCCCGCACCTGCTCAGCAGTCGGGATCTCCCAATCCCAATACGGGTAGATGCGAACATCGCCGTCTTTGGCGATCGCGTAGCAACCGGCGGCACGGTACTGATTCCCGGCGAATTCGGTTTCTCGTGAGATCTGCCCATACCTCCGGTAGCGCCCTCGAGGTCCCACGCGGCTGGCACGCCCAGCGCCAACAGTGCTTTGATTTCCGACGCGAAGAACACCTCGCCGTTCACCACTGCGTAGTAGAGCGGTTTGACCCCGAAGCGATCGCGTATCGCAAACATCGCCCGTTGGCGTTCGTCGGCAATGACCATCGCGAACTCACCTCGCAGCAGCGTCGCGGCCTGCATGCCGCGCTCCCGATAGAGATGCACCGCAATTTCGCTGTCGCTCTCGGTGGAGAAGCGATAGCCGCTTGCTCGCAGACGCTCGCGAAGCTCCCGGTAACCGTAAAATCGCCGTTCACCACCACATGCACCGCGCCATCCGGGCTTCTCATGGGCTGACTGCCGTTTCGCAAACCGATGATCGACAACCGCGTGTGTCCGAGCGTCCACTGCCCATCACGCGACGTCCAGATCCCGGTGCCGTCCGGTCCGCGATGTTCCAAGAGCTTGAGCGCGGCATCGCACCGGTCACTGGAAAGGCCGCGACGTGTCATCGCGGCGAATATTCCGCACATGCGTTGTGCCCTCCTCCGAGTCGCGGGCCGACCCTGGGAGCGTCGGCACGAAGACCCGCCACCGAACTGGCAGCGCTGCCTTTTCGAAGCTAACGCCGGGGTTTTGCTCACCATTCCACCCGTCCTGAGACTGCGAGCCGCTGCTCTGGAAAGGCGACGATTTCGCGTTTGATCGCCGTTACAGCGGAGTAGCCTTCGCGCTGGGGCGGGGTCGATATAGGAGGGAAGCAGTGGAGATCAAGAAACTGGCGGCACCGGTTGCCGTCGTGGCGGTGATGATCGGCATTGCGTCTAGCACGGTGGCCCCCGCGTCGGCGGCCAACAACATCAAGCCGTTCGGTCAGCGGGAGACGTTGAACGACAGCGTCACCGGCGCTCCGATGATCGGGTACACGGTGGCGGGCCTTTCCCCGAGCTCCGACGCCGTGCCCCACAACGGCCAGTTGTATGCAGCCACGGTGACTGTCGAAGGGCTCGGGGGTTGGGGTACGCCCTTGGTGCCATTGTTCAACGCCCGCTCTGAGAGCGGACAGACCTACCGCGTCATCGGCGGGAACCTGCCCCCGGCGCCGCCTGGCGGCCAGTCGAGCGGCACGCTCTACTTCGACGTCGTGGGCGACGCCCCGAACAGCGTGGTCTACAACGACGGGGTCCAGGATCTGCTCGTTTGGGTGCCTGGAGCCCCCGTGGGCGGTGTGCCCGTTGTCGGCCCCACGGAGACGGGTACCTCCGAGATCATCGGCGGTTCAGAACTCGGCGGCGGAGGACCGGACGCGGTCGCCCCTCCCGTCGTTTCAGCCCCCCCGGGGCTCACCCCCCTCGAGATCGAAAACAACCAGCATCGCTGAGCGGAAGCGGTAACGCCGGGCGCGTGCGTCAACAAATGATGACGCCGCCAGCGCGGCAAGTGGTTCGGTGCCGCACGCGGCTGGCTAAAACAGCGAAAGCTGGCGCGTGTCTTCGTCGCCGAACTTCTGCGGTACAGGCCGCTGGCGTACCCGCACCGGCCACCAGAACCACCGCCCCACCAACGCCGCGATAGACGGCGTCATGAACGATCGCACGATCAGCGTGTCGAACATCAGGCCGAGCGCGATCGTCGTTCCGATCTGGCCGAGCACCTGCAGGTCGCTGAAGATGAACGACGCCATGGTGAACGCGAACACCAGGCCCGCCGCGGTCACCACCGAGCCACTGCCCGCCATGGACCTGATGATGCCGGTGTTGATGCCGGCTTGGATCTCCTGCTTGAACCGCGAGACCAGCAGCAGGTTGTAGTCCGACCCCACGGCCAACAGCAGGATCAACGTCTCGGACATCAGCGATCTAGCCGATGCGCCGAAGATCGCGGCCAACATCGCGCAGGATCTACGAGCCGCCATGGTCAACGATCCGCTGTTCGGCGGCAAGGGCACGGCACTCGATCCTGGCGTGCTGCTCACTCCTTCCGATGGCTACCGGGCCAGGGTGTCGGTCATCAGCATGATCGGACTCTCGGCAGACGAGCAGCGCCAGAGCTTCGTCAACCAGCTGCAGATGGCGCTGTTCGCGTGGATCAAACGCAACCCGGCCGGCGCACGACCGCTGCGCGGTCTGCTGGTGATGGATGAAGCCCAGACGATCGCTCCTGCAAAGGGATTCACGGCGTGCACGCGCAGCACGCTGGCGTTGTCATCACAGGCACGCAAGTACGGCCTCGGATTGGTTTTCGCGACCCAGGCCCCGAAGGGCCTTCACAACCAGATCCCCGGGAACGCGATCACCCAGTTCTACGGTCTGCTCAGCGCACCTGCGCAGATCTCCTCGGCGCAGGAAATGGCCCGTGCGAAGGGCGGTTTGATGCCCGACATCAGCAGGTTGCGCTCCGGCAACTTCTACGTGGCGATCGAGCGGGAGGCGTTTCGCCGCATCGCGGCGCCGTGGTGCCTGTCCTATCACCCGGCCAGTCCGCCGTCTGCCGAGGAAGTGCTGGGTCTCGCCAGAGGTTCGTCCGACTGATAACGGCGTCCGGCCTGGCCGTCCGCCGAGTGGTATCACAGTGGTATCATGCCGGCATGGGTATGACGCTGCGGACCAGCGAGAAGCAGACCGAGGCGCTGCGTCGGCAGGCCCTTGCCGAGGGTCGTTCGATGCAAGCTGTCGCGCTGTCGGCCATCGACGAATACATCGAGCGCCGTGCTCATCAGACCGAGGTGAACGCGGTGTTAGACAAGGTGATTGAACGCGAACGCGGAGTGCTGCGACGACTTGCTGATACGTGACCGTCTATCTCGATCTCGATGACCTGCTGTTGGTGGCAGCACGAGCCGTTGACGGCAAGGTTGTGGTCAGAGACTACGGGCTACTGGAATCGGCGGCGGCGCGTCCTAAGACCACGGTGGTCGGGGCCGAGGCCTACCCCGATATCCACACCAAAGCTGCAGCACTCTTGCATTCCTTGTGCCGCAACCACGCTCTCGTCGATGGCAATAAGCGGCTGGCATGGACCGCCTGCCAGGTGTTCCTTGGCCTCAACGGCGAGTGGGTGGAGGCCAGTGAGGACGACCGGTTTGACTTGATGATCGCCGTGGCCTCCGGGGCAATCGACAATGTGGACCAGATCGCTGAACAGCTGCGAACCTGGTGCAGCTGAACGCGCCGAACCCCTGGCAGTCGAGTCAATTGGCGCTCGTCATCCGTCGAGCATCGCAACACCGTCGCGCCACGCGTTGACGACGTCCTCGACACGCTTGTGCACTTGTGCCCGAGCCGATTCGCGGTCGACACCCGACATAAGCAGGGTGTCGTAATCGGTATCGACATGGCGAATGGAGGCGACGACGGCGAGGCGTACGGCGTCGGGGTCCAGGGCTCGCCCAGCGGCGCTTCGTCCGACACGGCCGCTGCCGCGTGCCGCCGCATGAAGTGCGATCGCCTCGGCGCGGTCGACCGGACACCCCGGGAACTGCTCCCGGATCGCCGCGGCGAACTCACCGCGGAAGCACACATCCTGATCGGCCCGGCGGCTCTGCTCGCGCATCCTGCGACGGGCGCGCACGTCGGCGTCGGAGAGACACTCTTGCGCGGCCTGTTCGATCGCCGCCGGCTCCGCCAGAATCCCTTGGCGCTCATAACGATGGCGTCGTGTGCTCCAGCGCACCACGACGGCGGACAATCGGCTGGCTTTCGTGGCGCGCCGGGTCAGCGCGGCGTCGCCGGACGGCAGGAACTCGAGATGGCCGAGGTCGGCGCAGTCCAGACACAGTGCACCTACCTTGTCCTTGAGTAGGAAATCGCCGCTGTCGCCGCACGATGCGCACGTCCACGCGTTGTGGGGAGAGATCACGGTGATCCCTCGGGGGCGGCGGCGTGGGCGCTCGACAACAGAGTCGGCAATGTCGGTCGACGCCCAATGGGTGCGGTAGGCGCGTTCGGCGTCAGAGTCACCGTCGGCGGTGAATTGCAGATCTTGGTAGTCGACTTCTGACGGCGTGAGGCCCCGATCCTCGGCCCAGCGCTGCAACGCCGCAAGGGCTGCCGTGACCTTGTCGGAGTCAACCCCCACGCACCGATCGAGCGAAAGAACACGGCCCCGCGCCCACCGGTCGACGTTCGGCTGCGCGAGCCAGCCGATACCGACGAGCACATCGACAGGGCGGACGGACCGCCGTTCGGCCAGCAATGCCTCGGCGATCCGTGCCACTCGTGTTTCCAGGCGTGCCATAGCAGAGGTCGACGTTACTTGCGCGGTGCGACACGGTGCATGCAACTAATCGACGTCGAAATCCCAGTTGACGGTGAAGCCCTCGTACAGGACGAGAGCGGCCAGCACGTCGATCCGCTCGCCAAGGGGCCAAGACTCGACATCGAAGCCATCGTCGCCGAAGAACGCATAGTTCAGCGACGACTCGGGCGTCGTGCGTGACCGATAGACGATCGCATCGATGTCGGTCCACCAGCGTCTGGCGGCGTCGACAAGTCGGTGGCAGGCGGCCCAGACATCAGGATGTTGTCCGGTGCTGATCTGATCGTCCACCTGGAGGACGTCGAGGTTCTTCTCGGTGCGGAGGTCGAGCACCCGCAGGTTGCGGGCGGACATGAGGCGGACAAGGTGGTGAGTTCGGTGGTCGGCGGGAATGACGAGTCCGGTCGATCGGTATCGCTCTCGGAAGGCGCCGACGAGTGTTGCCCCGGCGTAGCGGGTACGGAAGGCACCCGATCGCGGATCGAAGCGGTAACGGGGTTCGGGATAGCCGGCCCAATCCCAGGTGGCGGGTGGGGTCGCGTCCACTCGCCAGATCTCGCCGCCGGCCGGAATCGATCGACGGCGCAGGCCGACGGGCCTGTCATCGGCGAAGGGGGCGAGGTAGCCGGCGGGAAGCTCAGGCACCGAGCGAGGTCAGCATCCGCCACGCGATCTCGGTGGTTTTGGGATTGCGCAGCGCTTCGGCGATCGAGGTGTCGCCGAGTTCATCATGTTTGAGGCGCATGATCCGGTCGGCTGCCAGGGGATCCGACGTAAATCGTGCTAGCAGCTCGAGTATCCGCGGTAGGTCTGGGCGCATCCGGTCACCATCGAATTGCCAAGCAGGAAACCAGGTTTGGTTACCGACAGCACTGCCAATCAGCTTGCCGCGGCTACGAAGCCGGTGAACCGCTTGAGGCGTACGCAGCTTCAAAAGCGCCTGTGCATCCTGCGTCCGTATCGAACCGTCGATGAAGTCCTCGACGAGCGCGGCGCGACGCTGATCGCTCAACTTGCCTGCTGCGATTCGCTCCAGGGTTCCCTGCGGAGACGTCGGGGCGGTGAGCAACGCATCGAGGACTCGTGCGAATCGCGAGTCCTTCTGCGCCCGAACCGCCACCTGATGAGCGAGCGGGGCAATGGCGGCGGTCATGCTCAAAGCTTACGCTCGGCCGGGCAATTGAAACAATCGAAACAGGCTACCTGGGAATGATGTGCGAGGCGCCGACCTCTAGTGGAGGTCTTGCGTTAGTGGTGAGCGTTAGTTCGGCGGGCGGTACCCGCACGTGACTGGGGCCCGCTCCCGCTTCTGTCCACCTCGGCGCGACATTGTCGCTAGATGCGTTGCACACCTATCTATTTAGCGACAATGTCGCTCATAGGCGGGCACTTACTGCAGTTGGTCTGCGGCCGTGCCGCGCTACTCCAGGCCGAGGGCGGAGCGCAGCCGCTCAGCGCTCATGCGTCCGGGGGCGCCCTCATCGGCGGGGAAGCTGTCCAGAAGTTTTATCAGGTCGCCGCGCCGAGTGGGATCGTCAGCGGCCTGGCGCGGCGTGTGACCGTCGAGTGCGGGTATGGGTTCATCAAGCCACCTGGCTTCGTACTCGCGGATGAACTCGTCGAGCATCTCGGCCACCTCGGGGGCGGCGGGGTCGAGCGCATCCTCGGCGACCGGCAACTGCGCCGCCAGTTCGGCCGCCTCTCGGGCGTCGCGAATCGGGTGTCGGGAGTCGTCGAGTACACGCATTGCGGGGTCGAGCCGGACCAACGTGGTCAACACCCGATCCATCCGTTCCGCGCTGTTTGTCTCGATCCGCAGCGTGTCGCCGTCGCGCACCACGGTGGCCCGGATATGCGGCATGCCATGGGAAGTGACGTGTTCGTGCCACCGCGGCGGTTCTTCGCCATCGGCCCTGTCGTAGGCATCGTCCAATGCGGCCTCGACCCCTTCGGGATCACCGATACGAACTGTCGCCTCACAGATCGCCAGCGATTCGCCCTCGGTGTTGGTCAGCGTCGCCGGCGCGAACCGCCGACTCAACTCGGCCATCAACTCCACCGGGTCGGGTCCGGCGTCGAGAAGGTCGATCAACTTGTCGCGCTCGTGCAGCGCGATCGGTTCTACGCCGCCGAAGAACTGCATACTGTCGCCGGCGGGCACCACGCGTGCGCAGATCAGCTGACCAGGCTCGAGTGCGCGGCTCGCCGTCCGCTCGCGCACCTCGTGCATGTCACCAGTCCGCACGTCGCGCAAGGCGACGCTCTCACCCCGGTTCACCCTCTCCACCTCGAACACCGACCGGTCCACCAACAGCCATTGCTCGGCCAACAGGCGCTCGTCGTCGGGCAACAGCGACCCGCGCACCTCAAGGAACTCCGCGAACGCGCCACCCTCGAACAGCACGACATCCATTACCAGCGGGTCAGCCATTCCCGCGGCCAGCGCCTCGTCTAGGCCGTGCGTATGTCGGTATCGCTCGTAGCCCACCTCGGCCAGCAGGTCTCGCCATCCGGCGATATGCACGTACTGAGTGGCTTTCTCGTACAACCAAT
Organism: uncultured Actinomycetota bacterium; assembly: GCA_963715885.1. Taxonomy (GTDB): domain Bacteria; phylum Actinomycetota; class Actinomycetes; order Mycobacteriales; family Mycobacteriaceae; genus Mycobacterium. Next base: position 362,279 of record CAVQSK010000034.1, on the reverse strand, counting down.
TCACCCGTTCGGCCAGCGCCAGTTGCTCGCGGCCCAGATGGCATTTCTTGTACTTGCGGCCGGACCCACACCAGCACGGCTCGTTGCGGCCCAGGCCGCGGCGCGGCTCGGCCCGATGCGCCTCCAGCAGTACCACCAGCGGGTGGTCCGGCCCGGCGCCTGCGCGGCGCAGCAACCCCAACCCGCGCTCGACATCACCGCGATCGGAAGCGATGCGAGCCAGGTCGATCAACGGCAGCGGCCAGTCAGGATCCATCGACTCGGCCGCCAACAGTTCGCGCTCGGCCTCCTCGATGTCGCCGATTCGCTCCAGCGACACCGCGCGAAGCCACCTCCACGCCACCCGCGCGGCGCGTGGCACCCTGGCCTCCATCATCTCGGCGAACAGGCCCAGCGCGGCCGCGCCACCGCTGTCGGAGTCGACAGTCTCGGCCACCAGCAGCTCGGCCAGCAGCGGGTCGACGAGCGCGGCCCCGAGCCCTCCTGTCACGCCGTCAGCAGAGTGTATTGCGGGGCTTTCGTCGGTCTCACCCACGTCGTCCGCCTCGATCAGCAGCAGCGACACCCGGTCGTACAACTCGACCAGCGAGGTGAGCACCAGTGCGTCGTCGAGGTCGAGTCCGTGCCGCTCGGCCAGTAGTTCACACCGACGCTCGAATTGCCAACGGCCAAAATCGAATCCACTGGGAGCGAGCCACTCTCCGCGGTGTGCCAGACCGTGGTCCTCGACGATCTCGCTCAGCGGTGGCAGCGGATCGGTGAACAGTGCGGGTTCCGCGACGCACGCGGTCCAGACCGCCGCGTCGACGTAGGTCGGTTCATCCTCAACGAGAGCCGCGGCCAGCCGCTCGCCGGCCGTGTGCTGCGTGAGGACGTCCACTCGATCGAGGGCGAGTCCTTCTGCGGTCAACCGCAAACCCACCGTGTCGCCCTCGGCCACGCCCAGCTTCGCCAGCATGCCGGGCTTCAGGAGGAGCGCCCCGGCTGGGTCGATCGCCTCGGCCGCAATGCCCCGCTCCTCGAGCAACTCATCGTCGTAACCGGCGAGCACGACACGGGCGGTCGAGCCGTCGGCGAACCGCTGGTACTGCTCGTGCTCGCAAAGGGTCGTGATCGGGTCCAGGTCCGGGGTCACGGTGAGCACGTCGTGGGCTGACTCGTCAGCGCTGACCCGGTGGGTGAACACCCGCCCGGCCAGCACCGTCGGCAGCCACACCCATCGGTCGTCGACCAGCTGCCGTGCCGGACAATGCATTTCGAGCACATTCCACTGCAGTGCGGACTCCGGGTCGTCCATGCCGCGGTCCCGCAAGTGTTGCGCGATCTCGTCCTTGTGCAAGGGGCCGTGATGGGTGAGTATCTCCGCAAGGGTCGCAATCGCCTCTAGCGTCGCCGCCACGTCGACCACCCTACGCGGGCGCCGGGCCCGCGCTCGGAAGTTATCCACAGTCTCGTCCCATTCGCCCTCGACCTGTCGGACACCCGACCGACACTCGCTCCAATCGACGCGTACGCCGAGACCGCGTCATCGGAGATCGGGGGCGACATGGGCAACCGGGCGAACTTCGTCATCGTCAAGGACCAGGACTGGCAGCTCTACTACTCGCACTGGGGCGGCTGCCGCATGCTCGACGCGCTGATCGGCGGTCCGGACCTCGCGCTGCGATATGCGGCCTCGCTCCGGCGATGCGCGAAGGACGAATGGTGCGACCCGACGTGGGCGGACGGTGGCGCGGTGGTGGATCTCGGCCGTCGTCGGGTGTTGTTCTTCGGCGAGCCGCTGATGGTGGAGATGAACGAGCGCCGGGCCCTGATAAGTGCGCTCGCCACGGTGTGGCCCGGCTACGAAATCTGCTGGGCATACGACGGAACCGAAGAACTGGCGGGATACGTGGGAGCCCAGTTGCGGCCCTACGAGTGGAACAGACAGCCGGCGCTGAAGCTCGCCCGCGGCCGAAATCACCTGTGTCATCTCATCTCTGTGGTCGACGCCGAAGGCCAGCTGAGGTTCTGGCCGCTGTGGTGGCACCTCAGCAAGGCCTGGCATGGGCCGGCATTGCTAGACAAGCTGCCCGGCCCGGGCATCCGGCGAATCAAACTCGGCACGATCCCCGAAGGCGGTGCCCACATCGACGTGCGTCGAAAGACGTTGGGCGCCTGGCAGACCGCCGACACAATGGGCTTCTTCCAAGCTCTGCCTGAGCTGTGGCCCGGGTGGCAGACCGAGGTCTGGGAGGATCGCTACGAGGAGCACGTCAAACGGTGCGACGGTGCTCTCCGCGTTCCCGAACTTGACGTGGTCGCAGGCATCGACAGCGCTGAGATGTGGATTCGCAAGCGGGTATTCGAAAGCTTCGAGGACAGCCCGGCTGGGCATATCGCCGAACTCGCGGGGCTGCTGGCGCCCGCCGCACCCGGATTCGTGGTCAGCCCCGATGCCCTAGGCGACTGCGGGGTCCGCCCAACCAAGGCTGAGTGGTCTCGCTTCGTCAGCGCGTGCGACCTGGTGCGATCCGTTGATGCCCAATCCGCGTAGTCGCTTTTGTCAGTGGTACCATCCACTCGGTAGAAAGGTACCGATGGCTCTGAACATCAAAGACGACTCAGTCCACGAGGCCGTCAAGCGAATCACTCTGATCACCGGAGAATCCCAAGCGCAGGCGGTGGGGACTGCAGTGCGTGAGCGGCTGGCCAGGCTGGAGAAGGACCAACTCGCCGACCGGCTCCTGGCGATCGGCCACAAGACCGCGAGCCGCATGAGCGCCGAGGCCAAGGAGCTTGATCATGGTGCCGTGCTCTACGACGACCACGGGCTCCCGGCGTGATCGTCGATACGTCGGCCGTCATCGCGATCCTTGCGGCCGAGGGCGACGCGGCGATCTACGCTCACGCGATCGCCGGTGCCAGCGTGCGAAGACTGTCGGCCGCCAGCTACCTCGAGTGCGGGATCGTTCTAGACAACCAGCGAGACCCGGTCATCAGCAGAAGTCTGGACGAGCTACTTGCGGAAGCGGAGTTCGTGATCGAGCCGGTGACCGAGCACCACGTCCGGCTGGCTCGTCAGGCCTACGCCGACTTCGGCAGGGGCAGCGGTCACCGTGCTGGATTGAACTTCGGCGATTGTCTCTCTTACGCGCTGGCCCTTGACACACGCGAGCCGCTGTTATGGAAGGGCGACGATTTCGGGCATACGGGTATTGCATCCGCGCTCGAGCGGTAGGTGCCTGTAGCGGCACGCGCCTGATATCCGTTGTGCGATCCACGTCGCCGTCGAGCCGTGACCGCGGGGCAGGCTGACGAAGTCGTCGCTGAGCGTGCGACGGAAGACCTCGACGTCGCGATCCGGTTTGGCCCGGCCGTCAGCGCCGACCGAACGCAGTCACTGGATGTCGTATCCCGCGTCGCGAATCTGATTCTCGATGCCCATGCGCGCTGCTGCAACCGATTCCAGTGCCGCGCGATGTTTCGTTCGGCATATCGCCCGACCGCTGAGATTACGCACCACCATGAAGTCGCCCAGCGGCGCATTGTCGAGGGGCCGGTCGACGAAGACTACGGCGTCGCGAGGGCAGCGTCGATCTTCTGGATCGCGTCGCGCTCAGAAGCGGAGGTGTCTTTCGCCGCTTCCCCGACGGACTTCGCCACATCGAGGACGAAGTCGCGATAAGCCTGCGCGTCGTCAGGAGCCTTCGCCTTCAGCGTGCTCATCGACGATTTGAGGGCCTGCGTCGTCTCGGTCTCGATCTCCTGTGGCGACGACGTCAAGCCGAAGCCGGTGCCCCGTACTTTGGCCAGCTCGCTGATCAATGGGTTCGTGCTCTTGCTCTGCGCCTCGGCCAGATGCTTGGTGAGGGCACCGATCTCCTTGAAGCTGTCGAAGAAGCCGGGATCGGCGAGTGCTACCAACATTCCCGCGCCGGTCACGCCCTTCTGCAGGGCGTCCCATTCCTCGGCTGTGAAATCGGTCTTGGCTGCCATCGCTCCTCCTTGATTCGAGTGGCGTACCTCTGAATCGTAGGACTGCCGGATGCTCGCTTTCGGTAGTTCGCAGCGATCGGCGGAATCGGCGAACGCCGAGGTCAACGTCCATTCCGGACTGGCCGTCCGCACACGACCTACACCGGTGCGCCGGCCCCGACCGTGGCGTTATCGAGGGGGCCGAATCGCCATCGCCCGTCGCCGAGGAGTTCGAGATGCTGGTCGTGATGACGGTTGATGGTGCTGCGGTGAGTGACACTGACGAATACGGTCTCGGGTAGCTCGCGACGCACCAACCCGTAGATCATGAACTCCAGGGGTTCATCGAGCGCCGAGGTCGCTTCATCGAGGAACACCACCTTCGGCTTGGTCAACAGGATCCGGGCGAACGCGACGCGCTGCTGCTCACCGGGCGAAAGCACCTTCGCCCAGTCGTTCACCTCGTCGAGCCGGTCGGTGTATCGCGGTAGTGCTACCGATTCCATTGCCGCACACAATGTTTCGTCCGGGATGTCGCCTGATGGATGCGGATAGGACACCACGGTACGAAGATCGCCCAGCGGGACGTAGGGCAACTGGGACAGGAACATCGTCGCGTTCTCGCCGACCGGGCAGCGCACCGAGCCGGAGGTGAAGGGCCACAGCTGGGCGACACTGCGCAGCAGCGTCGTCTTCCCGGTCCCCGACTCCCCGGTGATGATCATCGCGTCACCCGGCGACAGGCTGAGATTCAGATCGCTGACCAACGTCTGGCCCGCAGGATTGCGCACCTCGACATCGTCGAGCTCGACCGCGCCGCCGTCGCTGGGAGTAACGGTCATCTCTGGCAGTGCGCGGCTCTCCTCGTTGGCTGTGACCAGACCGTCCAGCCGGATGATCGACGCGCGCCAACCGGCGAAGACGTCGTAGGAATTCCGGAAAAACGACAGCGCATCCTGGATCGCCCCGAACGCTGCCACCGACTGGTAGACGTCGCCGAGCTTGATCTGCCCGGCGAACAGCCGCGGTGCCTGCAGCACCCAGGGCAACGGGATGATCAGGTTGTTCATCGACAGGTTCCAGCCGGTGAACACCACCGTCTTGTTGATGAACCGCCGGTAGTTCGACACGATCGCCTCGAACCGGCTGCGCAACTGCCCCCGTTCGGCGTTCTCGCCGCGGTAGAACGCCACCGATTCGGCGGCATCGCGCAATCGGACCAGAGCGTAACGGAATGCGGCGTTGAACTTTTCGTTGTTGAAGCTGAGCCGGATCAGCGGGCGACCGAGCCAGAAGGCGATCACGGTCGCGAACGCGACGTAGACGAATCCGAACCAGAACATCGCCCGCGGCACCTCGAAGCCGAGCAGCGACAGATCGCTGGAGAGGTTCCACAGGATCGCCGTGAACGACACCACCGACACGATCGCGGAGATCGCACCGAACGGCAGCGTGCCGTTGCTCGTCTGGTGCGGGGTGTTGGGCTGCGGACCGGAAATAGCGGTGAACACATCGATGTCGAACTGGATCCGCTGGTCGGGGTTGTCGATGGAGGCGTCGATGAACGTCGACCGGTAGTACGCGCGCCCGTCGAGCCAGTCGGCGGTCAGCCGGTTGGTCAGCCACGTCCGCCAGGCCAGCATGAACCGCTGCATCACGAAAAGGTCGACGAGGATACGCGTGACCGTACAGACCGCGATCACACAGAAGATCACCAGCGACATCCAAAAGCCCGTTATCCCGGATGTTTTCGCGACCTCATCGCCCGCGGCGACACCCTGCACCGCTACCTGGATCGCCGAATTGAGGTCGTTGGCCTGGTAGGTGAACAACACGCTCAGGCGCACCCCGGTGATCACCGACAGCAGCAGGCCCGCCAACCACAACCAGACCTTCACGCTCTGACGCCCGCTGAAGTACTCGCCGGTGACATGCCAGAACTGCCGGCCCCACACGGTGTACCGGGCGATCAACACCAGCACGACGATCGTGCAGGCGGCCGCGATCGCCCAGGCGCGGACAATCCAGACCAGCGACGTGAACAACTCGTTAGACCAGTCGATCGACGAGGTAAAGGGCTCAATCGTATTCACGTCCACCTACTTCGTGTCGCGCTGTCATTCTCGTGTGATCAGAGGATCGACAGGTGTCACGCGACCGCGCCGTAACGCCCGACGCGCTTCTGATCGCCGAGCGCGGTGTAGAGGACGATGCGCGTCGCCCGCCTTCTGCTTCTCCCGCTCGTCCGATTAGAACAACGAAAGCTGCCGCTGGCCGTCGGAACCGAACTTCTGCGGAACCGGCCGCTGGCGCACCCGCACTGTGCCGGCCATGGACCGGATGATGCCGGTGTTGATGCCGGCATGGATCTCCTCCCTGAACCGGGGAGACCAGCAGCAGGTTGTAGTCCGAGCCCGCGGCGAGCAGCAGGATGACGGCCAACGGCAATATCACCCAATACAAGTCGACGCCCAGGAGGTGCCAGACCAACACCGAAAGGCCGAACGAGGCGCCCAGCGAGATCAGCGATCCCAAGATGATGCCGGTGCCGAACAGAATGATTGTGCCCCAGTCGATCTCGGCGGCATCACTCCAGCGCAGCGTGAACTCGCGGTTCTCCCAGTCGGTCGGCAACAGGAACAGCAGGGCGCTCCGAACACGGCGACGACGCCCTCGTCGAACGGGCCGAGCACGTCGTCGACCGGCACCCGCCTGGCTGATCCACAGGGTGATCACGCCGAGCAGCACGGCCGCCAGGCAGAGATCCTCGGTTACTCCACCAATGGGGTGTAACGCGTAGTTTTCGATACGTCTGTTGTTATCCGATTCGCCAGATTAGGGGGGCCTATCGTTAGTTAATGGACATTCGGGTGCTCGGACCGCTCGAGGCGTTTGCCGACGGGACGGATGTCACGCCGACCAGTCCGAATCAGCGCACGGTGCTCGCGGTCCTGGCCGCCCATCCAGACCAGCATGTCCGCGCGGACACGCTCATTGACGCACTGTGGGGTTGCGACCCGCCGCCCAGCGCCGACCGCACCCTGCGGAGCTACGTCTCCCGGCTCCGGGCGGTTGTGGGCAGCTGTATCGTCGCCAGCCGCGGTGGGTTCTGTCTGTGCACCAGCGACATCCGACTCGATTCCATCGAGTTTGAACGACTTGTGGCCTCGGCCAAACTGCTTGCGCCCCTAGCGGCGGTCGATGCCCTACGCTCCGCCCTCGCACTGTGGCACGGGCCCGCTTTCGGGGAGGCTGACCGACCTTGACGCCGTGCGCGCCCAGGCCCGCGCCCTGGAGCAACTCAGAATCGGTGCGCGCGAACAACTCGCCAACGTGTTGCTGAGATCGGGCGAGTTCGCCGCCGCCGTTGCGGAGGCCGAGGCGCTGCTGGTCGAGCTTCCGCTCGACGAATTCGCCTGGGAAATCCTGATCCGCGCCTTGAGCGGCGGTGGCCGAACCGCCGAAGCGCTCGACGTCTATCGACGGGCCTACGACTCGCTGTCCGCCGTCGGGCTCGAACCGTCCGAACGGTTGCGGCAAGCCCAGCGCGATGCCTTCGAGGCACCCGCCACGGCGCCGCAGCGACCGATAGTCTCGCCGCCCGGTGACGGCCTGCTGGGCCGTGACGGCGACCTGGCGGCGTTGGCGGGGATCGTCGACCGCTGGCAGCTGGTCACGATCGTCGGGCCCGGTGGTGTCGGTAAGACCACCCTGGCCCGCGAGGTCACCCGGCGCCGGGCGCCCGGTCATAGCGGCGGGGTGCGGGTAATCGAGCTGGCCGCGGTGACGGATGCGTCCGCGGTGGCCGACGTAGTGGTGACCGCACTCGGTCTGACCAGTGACGGTGGCGCTCCACTCACCGCATTGCGGCGCGCGGGGTTCATGGATCTTGTTGTCCTGCTAGACAATTGCGAGCACGTGTTGGATGCCGTGTGCGACGTGCTGCAGGCCATGCTTCCGACTGAGCCGTCGGCGTTGCGCGTGGTCGCGACCAGTAGGGAGCTGCTGGGAATGCCGGGCGAACATGCCTGGCCGCTTGCGCCGCTGGACTGCTCTGAGCCAGACTCTCCGGCCCAGCGATTCTTTGCCCGCCAAGCAGACGCGGCCCGGCCCGGGATGGTGACCGCGGCCGATGCGGCGGCGATCACCGCGATTGTGCGGCGGCTCGACGGGCTGCCGTTGGCGATCGAGCTGGCCGCCGCGCAGGTCGCCGCGCTGGGCATCGCGGATCTGGCCGAGCAGATCGACGCTTCACTCGGGGCGAAGCTGGGCGGTCTGGCCCGCCGGGGTGGCGAGCCGCGGCACCGGACGCTGCGCGCGGCGATCGAATGGTCCGAACGCCTGCTGCCGCACGACGCGCGTGAAGCGCTCGCCCAGTGGACGGTATTCGCCGGTGCCGTCCGCCGCAGCGACGCGCTGGCGGTGCTCCAGGTGGCACCCGACGTGATCGACGAGCTGGCCCGACGATCGTTGCTCAGCGTTGAGATACATTCCGGAAGAACGTATTACGGAATGCTGCAGACCGTGCGCTCGGCGGTTGGTTCGGCGTCGGAAGCCACCGAACGCCGGCATTTGGAGCACTTCGCCGCCGCGGCCGCGGAGGCGGCGACCGCGCTGCAGACACCCGAGGAGCCCGAGGCGCATCGCCGGATCGTTGAACTCATCGACGAGCTTCGGCTGGCCCATAGCCGTGCCCGCAGCATCGACGTCGAAATCGCGGTGCAAATGTCGATGGCGTTGCACTGGTTCGGGGTGTCGCGGCTGCACACCGATGTGTTGGGCTGGGCCGCCAAGCTCGAGCCGCTGGTGCGGCACCGGCCGGAACTGCGCGCCGCGGTCGATTCGTCGATCGCCTACTTGCACGTCATAGCCGAGCAGCTCGACTCGGCCCAAAAGTTAGCCCGCGGCGCGCTCGCCGACGCTGCCGACGACCAAACCCGTTGCTGCGCATTGGAAGCCCTCGCCGATTGCGCACTGTTCCAGGGCGACCTCGAGGGTGCCCGCGGCTGGTCGTCCCAGCTGGTGACGGTGGCCCTCCGCGCGCGTGAGACGTACTACGAAGGGGTTGGCCGCTACGTGGTGGCGATGTCTTTGGCCTACGGCGGCCAGCAGGAGGCGGCTCGCCGCCAGCTCGACGAACTGGACCGGCGCTTCGCCAGGGCCGTGGTCAGCCCCACCCTGCACAGCTGGATGGCCTACCTGCACGGTGAGACGCTGCTCGACGACGACCCGGCTACCGCGTCGGCGGCGTTCAGCCGGGCGATCGAGCTCGCCGACGCCGCGGGCAGCACGTACGTCGGAGGTGTCGCGCGGGTTTCAGCGATAACGCTGCGGTCACGCACCGCCGCGGCCCCTGACGTGCTGCCGCTATACGCCGACGTCATCGAGCGATGGCTGGATGCCGGATCGTGGTCATATCTGCTGACCACGATGCGCAATCTGGTGCCAACCCTGACGGAGCTGGGGGAGTACGTCGTGGCGGTGCAGGCCCTTGGCGCCGTGACCCGGCCGGAGCAGACTCCGACCTACGGCCTCGAGCGCGACCGGCTTTCGGCGGCCGAGGAAACGCTGCGGGCCAAGCTGGGTGCCGCGGACTTCGCGCACCACCGCGCCGTCGGAAGCGCCCGTGACTTGGCCGCGTCGGGCCGCGCCGCGGTCACCGCGATCCGGGGTCTACTGGGCGAAGCTGTGCGCCCCGTAGGACCGGATGCTGTCGCGGCCGATGTCTGATGGCGGTCCGCTCGGCGCGCCGATCTCGTTGGGGTTCAACCGAGCACGGCAATCGGGTCAGCTTCGCTTAGACCGAGACACCCGTCCCTTTGACTCCAAACGGCTTCGTTTCGAGTGGTTTTCACGCCTGCGATGGCTGGCGTGTGAATCGTCGAAAATCCGGGCCATGAGTGGACTGATGGATGCCATGACATTCCCTTCTAATGGTTGCTCGGTCATGCAGGGACACTTGCGGGTTGAGGTCGCGCTAGCAGTTTCGTGAAGCGCTCGTAGCTGAAGATGGCCATCACGTAGAAGGCGATGTCGGCGACGATGCTGCCCAGGACAAAGCCGACCGCCGTGTTTCCCACGACCAACGGGCCAAGGTAGAGCGCGATTGGTCTGATGGTGATGCTGTCGATCGCCTCGGCCGGCCCGAACTCGACGGCGATGCTGCGGGCGGCAAGACCGTTGGCGACGAGCACCCGCATCGGCCAGCTTCGGCCGGCCTGCGCGCGGTACGACCAGCGCACCCCGGTGAAGTACGCGGTCGCGTAATAGCCTGCCGATGCGCCGATGGTGGCCGCGATCACGGCGGCGGCGTACGAGCCCGTCAGCGCATAGGTGGCCGCGGCGGCACCCAGCTGGCCCACCCATCCGGCGATCTCATTGGGCGCATATCGCCGCAGCCACTCGAAGATCTTGTGGCGGATTCGACGGTGAGTCCCCGTGCTCATGGTCTTTCTCCTGTTTGTGGTGACCGCGCTCAGGATCGGACCGCGACGTTGCAGCCGCGCTGCAGCGCGATTGCAGTCCTCGTCGCAGGGCACGTCGGCGGTATTGGAGCCGAGTGCCAGCCTGAGTCGGCAACACGCCGGGCGGGGTGATGGGGTTGAGGGTCGGAGCGCGGAATGATGGGCGGCTGATGAGCTCGCCGATGGCAAGTTGTTCAAGGTAGGTCTTGGACAGCGCGCAGACGCCCAGCTCGGCGAGGCCGAAGTTGCCCGCCGAACAAGACGTTCCGTGTGTTCGGCCCGATCATCGATTGTCGGTGGCGCCGGCGCTGAATGACCGCTTGCCGGCGGAGCACTTGGCCCGGCTCGTTGCCGAATTGGTCGACGAGCATTTGGATCTTGTGCGCATCCGCTGTGCGTACACCGAGACGCGCGGTGGGCTGCCCTACGATCCGCGGCTGATGGCGCTCCTGTTGTACGCCTACACCACCGGAGTGTGGTCGTCGCGGATGATCGAACGCAGGTGCGTCGATGATGTGGCCTTTCGGTGGCTGACCGCTGGCGCGTCCCCGGACTATCGGGCGATCGCCGAATTCCGCAGGCGGCACGTGTCTGCGCTCGGGCACCTGTTCGTACAGGCGTTGGCGTTGTGCCGGGCGGCGGGCGTGGTCTGCCTGGGCCGGGTCGCGCTCGACAGGGCGAGGGTCGCGGAGGACAGGGTTCTCGTGGAGGAGGTCTCGGCCCTCCTGACCGGCGCCGAACGGATCGATGAAGCCGAGGACGCGGCGTTCGGGAAAAGCCATCGTGTCGGCCGACAGCCGCAGCGGCTGCGGCGACGCGATACTGGGCTGGCCAAGATCTTCGTGACCAAGGCTGCCCTGGAAGCCGAGATCGGGCCGCGCCGGGAGTGGGGCACCCGGGCCGACGTCCGCGGCGACAGGGATGAGGCCAGTGGCGCGGCCGGGCACACTACCGCGAGACCGAAGGGGCGGCGGGCAGTGGTCGGCGCGCTGTTGCTGGCGGTGGCGTTCGCGGGCGGATTCGCCGTCGCGATGCACAAGACGCTCACGCTCTCCGTCGACGGCTCACCGATGACGGTGTCGACGATGAAGTCGCGGGTGATCGACGTGGTGCGGGAAAACGGCTTCACCGTCGACAACCACGACGAGCTGTATCCGGCCGCCGATCAGCCGGTCCATCAGTCCGACACCATCGTGCTGCAACGCGGCCGGCCGTTGCAGGTGTCGGTGGACGGCGGGCAGAGCAGGCAGGTGTGGACGACGGCCTTGACGGTCGACGAGGCCCTCAAGCAGCTGTCGATACGCGACGTCGCCCCGGCCGCGGCATCGCGTTTCAGCCGAGTGCCATTGGCAGGCATGGCGTTGTCGCTGGTCAGTGCGAAGAAGGTGCATATCGTCGACGGCGGTGTGGCCAGGGACCGGCGGCTGGCGGCGCCGAATGTGGGGCTGTTGCTAGCGGCAGCCGGTGCGCCGCTTGAGCAAGGCGACAAAGTTGTCCCGCCGGCGTCGACGCCGGTCACCGAGGGCATGAAGATCGTGGTCACCCGTATCCGGACGTTGACCGTCACCGCGCGGACCCCGCTGCTGCCCCGGGCGTACCACGTCCAGGATCCGACGATGAACATGAGCCGCCACGTTGTGGAGAACCTGGGCACCACTGGAACCCAGGTTGTCACCTTCGCGGTGTCGACCGTCAACGGTGTCGAAACCGGGCGGTCGCCGGTGAAGAACGAGATCGTGGCACCCGCCCGGCCCTCGGTGCTGCGGGTCGGTGCCAAGCCGGGCACCCAGGTGCCGCCGGTGCGCAACGGTGCGACCTGGGACGCGCTGAGCGCCTGCGAGTCCGGCGGCAACTGGGCGATCAACACCGGCAACGGCTTCTATGGGGGCGTGCAGTTCAACCAGAGCACGTGGGAGCGGCACGGTGGACTGCGTTACGCGCCGCGAGCGGACCTGGCCACCCGGGAAGAGCAGATCGCAATCGCCGAGGTGACTCAGGCAGTTCAGGGCTGGGGCGCCTGGCCGGTATGCAGCGTCAGAGCGGGGGTGCGCTGACCATTCGCGTGCTCCGCGGTGATCGACCGTCCGACTAGAACAGCGAAAGTTGGCGCGTGTCCTCGTTGCCGAACTTCTGCGGCACCGGCCGCTGGCGTACCCGCACGGGCCACCAGAACCACCGTCCGAGCAACGCGGCGATGGACGGTGTCATGAACGATCGGACGATCAGGGTGTCGAACAGCAGGCCGAGGGCGATCGTCGTGCCGATCTGGCCGAGCACCCGCAGGTCGCTGAAGATGAACGACGCCATGGTGAAGGCGAACACCAGCCCGGCAGCGGTCACCACCGACCCGCTGCCCGCCATGGACCGGATGATGCCGGTGTTGATGCCGGCATGGATCTCCTCCTTGAACCGGGAGACCAGCAGCAGGTTGTAGTCCGACCCCACGGCCAGCAGCAGGATGACGGCCAACGGCAATATCACCCAATACAAGTCGACGCCCATGAGGTGCTGCCAGACCAACACCGACAGGCCGAACGAGGCACCCAGCGAGAGCGCCACGGTCCCCACAATGACCAGCGCGGCGATAAGGCTGCGGGTGATGAACATCATGATCAGCAGGATCAGGCTGAGCGAGGCGATGGCGGCGATGATCAGGTCGTAGTGCGCCATGTCGGCGATGTCCTTGTAGGTGGATGCCGTGCCGCCGATGTAGATCTTCGACCCGGCCAACGGCGTGCCTTTGACGGCCTCCTGGGCCGCGTGCCGCATCGCGTCGATGTGCGAAATGCCCGCGGGCGTCGCGGGATCGACGTCATGGGTGATGATCATCCGCGCGGCCTTGCCGTCCGGGGAGAGGAACAGCTTCAGCCCGCGTTGGAACTCGGTGTTGCTGAACGCTTCGGGCGGTAGGTAGAAGGAGTCGTCGGTCTTCGACGCGTCGTAGGCGGCGCCGAGTTGGGTGGCGTTCTGCAGCGCGGCCGCGGTCTGGTCGTAAATCCCCGACGTGGTGGCGTAGTTGGTCATCGTCAGGTCGCGGTTGGTCTGCTGATTTTGGATCTGCGGCGGGATCAGTGCGAGCAGTTTCGGCTGCAGCTCATCCAACTTGGCGATGCTCGCCGCGACGTTGGCCAACTGATCGGTCAGCGCGTTGATGCCGTCGAGCGCGTCGAAGAGGGACCGCAATGCCCAGCAGATCGGGATGTCGAAACAGTGTGGCTCCCAATAGAAGTAGTTGCGCAGCGGCCGGAAGAAGTCGTCGAAGTTGGCGATCTTGTCGCGCAGGTCCTGAGCCACGGCGACGGTCTGCTGAAATGCCACGGTCTGCTCGTGCGTGACGGCGCTGGACTGCTGCTGGAGCGCATATTGCTGCCGCAGGACGTCGATCGAGTCGTTGATGACGCCGACCTGCTTGAGTAGATCGGCGGCGCGGTCCTGCTGGTAGGGCAGGTTGTTGATCTGCGCCGCGCTCTGCGCGCTGATCTGGAACGGGATCGACGTGTGGTCCAGCGGGGTGCCCAGCGGCCGGGTGATCGATTGAACCTGGGCGATGCCGTCGGTGTGGAAGACGGCCTTGGCCACCCGCTCCAACAGGATCATGTCGGTGGGATTCCGTAGATCGTGGTCGGTTTCGATCATCAGCAGTTCGGGATTCAGCCGCGCCTTCGAGAAGTGTCGCTCCGCGGCGGCGTATCCCACATTGGACGGGGCGTCGGCCGGCATGTACCGGCTGACGTCGTAACTCACCTTGTAGCCGGGCAGCGCGGCTAGTCCGACGAAGGCGAGCGCCAGCGAGGCGATGAGGATCGGCCCGGGCCACCGAACGATCGCCGTCCCGATCCGCCGCCAGCCCCGCTTGGCGGTCTTGCGCTTGGGCTCCAGCAGACCGAACCGGCTGCCCACCACCAGCACCGCGGGCGCCAGGGTCAGCGAGGCGATCAGTGACACCAGCACACCGATCGCGGCCGGGATGCCCAGGCTCTGGAAGTACGGCAACCGGGTGAAGGACAGACAGAACACCGCGCCGGCGATGGTCAGCCCGGAGCCGAGTATCACGTGCGACGTCCCGCGGTACATGTCGTAGAAGGCGGCTTCCCGGTCCATGCCTTCGTTGCGCCGCTCGTGATATCGGCCGAGCAGGAAGATGATGTAGTCGGTACCGGCGGCGATGACCAGCAGCGTGAGGATGTTCGTCGAATACGTCGACAGGCCGATCACTCCGACGTTCGCCAGGAACGCGACGATCCCACGGGCCGCGGACATCTCGATGAGCACCGTGATGAGTGCCAGGATCATGGTGACCGGCGAGCGATAGACGATGAGCAACATCACGGCGATGACCCCGACGGTCAACAAGGTGACCGTCACGGTGCTTTCGTTGCCCACCTCGAACTGATCGGCGATCTGGGCTGCCGAGCCGGCGACGTAGGCATGGATACCCGGCGGTGCCGGCGTCTTGGCGATGATGTCGCGCAGCGCGTCGACCGACTCCAGCGACAACGCCTCGCCCTGGTTGCCGGCGAGGAACACCTGGACGTACGCGGCCTTCCCGTCGGGGCTCTGCGAGCCGGCGGCGGTGAGCGGGTCGCCCCAGAAGTCCTGCACGTGCTGGACGTGCTTGGTGTCCTCGTTGAACCGCTTGACCAGCTCGTCGTAGTAGCGGTGCGCGTCGGCGCCGAGGGGCTGGTCGCCCTCGAGCACCACCATCGCGGCACTGTCGGAGTCGAACTCACCGAACACCTTGCCGATGCGCTGAAACGCCTGCAACGAGGGCGATTCGGGGGAGCTCAACGCCACGTTGTGCTCGGCGCCGACCGCCTCGAGCTGGGGCACCAGCACGTTCGACAGGGCGGCGACGGCCACCCAGAACAACACGATCGGCACGCAGAGCCGACGAATCCACTTGGCGACGCGGTCCGTCGTCGTTGGGCGTTCGGCGAGGTGGTTGCTCATCCGGACTTGTCCAGGCAGTAGGTGTAGGCGTTCAGCCTGTTGACCGTTCTCTCGTCCTTGACGACGTCGTCGATCTTGATTCGGCAGCCGATGGAGTCGCTGTCGCCCTGCGCGGAGACGTTGACGAAGACGGCCGGTTGGGTGGTGGTCGTGTCGTACGCCCACGGCAGCGTCGCGTCGTCGACCCGCTGCGGTTGGGCGTTCACGTCCAGGTAGGTGATGGTCGCGACGGTGCCTGGGGCGCCGAAGACCTCGAGGACGACGTGCTTCGGGTTGAACGGAACGATCTCATTCGCGGCCCCGCTGGGGGTGGACGTGACGTCCTTGGAGCCGAAGATGCCGTTCAGGCGGTACACCGCGAATCCGGCGACCGCGACGACGAGCACCGCCACCAGCAGCATCCATCGTCGACTCAGCAGGCCGCCGAGTGAAAACCGCTGCATCCGTGACCCTTTCGACGAGCGGTGACACGTTTACGGACGGTAGGGCATCTCTTCGGCATATGAAGGCGATATCAACCAAGTTGACAGTACGGTACGGGACCGGACCTCACAAGCCGTACGGGTGTCCGCTAAATGCTCATGACCTCCGGACGTTGTGACGAGTGAGGCCGGGGATGAGCACGTTGTCCACGAGGTCTTGGATGGTGCGGCGGGATGGGGCACGGCCGGTCAGCACCGAGCGGTAGATGAGGTAGCCGGGCAACAAATCCCAAAGGTCGTCGGTGATGGCGGAGGCCTCGATCTCGCCGCGGCCGACGGCCTGCGCGAGGACGTGCGACATGAGAGCTTTTCGCTGGTCGAGGAACTGTTCCTGCATCATGGCGTCGAGCTCGGCGCTCCGAGAGACCTCCACGAGCACCGCCCGAATGGTGCTCGCGTGGGTGCTGACGTGAGCGCAGATCGACTTACCCAGTCGCAGCAGATCGCCGCGGAGCGTGCCGGTGTCAGGGTCGACCGCGACCTGCCGGGTGCCCTCGACGAATGCGGCCAACACGAGTTCGGCCTTGGTCGGCCATCGACGGTAGATCGTGGCCTTGCTGGCCCGCGCAGTCGTGGCCACCGCGTCGACGGTCAGCCGGTCGTAGCCGTGTTCCTGGAGCAGTTCCAGCGTCACCGCGAGCAGCTCCGCCTCTCGTGGCGACCACGGGGAATCCGCGCCGCCATCGGAACTCCGGATCACGGGGACCTCCACGAAACCAGTAGACATGTGCGAACGAGTATCGGGCAATTCTGCTGCACGATCCGAGAAATCGCGCTAGTGGCCCGCGTCCTCAACGACCCGCTGACGCCGCCCACGCCAGGAATTCATCGGCGGTGAACACCGGCTTGCCATACTCCTACACCCGTGATGCCGCCGCGCGCAGCTGATCCGGCGGCCGCGGCTTGTCGCTGAAAAGTCGCTACGAGGCGGGCATTTCGCACATCGGACCGCAAGTGGTAACTGTTGTGACACGCGCGATGCGTACGCCAGCGGGCCAGCGTTGCGACTTACTCCGTGTCGTCGATGAACAGCGCCATCGACGCGGTGTATCCGTGCAACGCGTTGCGGCCCGCGATCGGGCCGATCTCCCCGGCGGCGAAGAAACCGGCGAGCGGAATCCCGCCAAGTAAGTCCTCGATCGTCGACGCGTCGTGGTCGGCGACCCCGAACATCCGTCGCCCACGCCCGTTGCAGGTGAACAACAGTGCGCCGACCGGACGCCCGGGCAGTTGCGTTCCCGCCCGCTGAACGGCCAGCCGCAAATCCTTATCGGCTCCTGCTGCGTCGCGGACCTGGAACTGCACCGTCGCGCCGACCTCGACAGCCTCGCCGATCTCGATCGCCCCGGTCGATTGGTCGGCGCCGAGCAGCCCCCGGATCATGAAGTCGCCCTGACCCGGAGCCGCCAGGTGCTCGTCGACGACGATCCCGACCTGCAGGCCGTGGCTGACCAGTTCTTGCTCGTCGGGGTGCAGCCCCTCGACGATCTCGCGCAGGCGCTGCAGCGGCGGTCGGCCGCCCAGCTCGGTGATCACTGCGCCGTCGGCGCCGGTGACGATGTACGGAGCGCCGATCGGCCGGCAGCCCTGCGACACGATCGGGACACCGTGCATGCCGGGCAGGCGCACGCCGACCGCGCCGGAGGTCAGTACATCGCGGTCGCGGAACAGCCGGGTGTCGCCCGGTCCCAGCCCGCCGCTCACCACGCCGCCCAGCAGGGTCGTTCCGGGCAGATCCGTGTTGAGGTGCTCGACGAGCACGTTCGACGGGAATGTGTATGGATCCGGCAGCAGCAGATGCAGGTCGCGCGCGGTCCGGTCGAACCGATACCCGGCGAGCAGGCCACCCGAACCGGTGCGGATGAAGTCCAGCTGGAACGTCTCGGCGGCCAGACCGGACGCCAGCCACACCGCCACCGCGGCCTCGTCCTCCAATTCGTGGCGGCCGGCAACGATCGCCTGGGCCACACAACCGATCAGCGCGGGCGGCTCGACTGTCTCCTGCACCGCGTTGAGGACCTCCGCAGCCTGCTCGGTGTGTGATCGCGATCCGAGCAGTACGGCCAGCGACGGCGCCTCGCCCGCAAGCTCGTCGCGCGCGTGCGCTGCGGCCTCCACCGCGGCCTTCCGCGCGTCGGACGCGGTGGAAACCCCCACTCCGATCCGCACACTTCCATGATGCGCCGCCCAGGCCGCGCCGTCGCCGCTAACGCGCCGTTGCCCACTACATCCGGGCTCACCCATGGCTCGAATACGCGCTTCGACGTCTCCCAGGATTGCTGCTCATCGCGACATCGTCGCGTCGACGATCCCCTTGCCCGCGAGCCACGCAAAGAAGTTGTCCGCCGAAAACACCGGCTTACCGTATTCCTGAGCCTTGCGCGCCTTCCCGGACTGGCTGCCCTCCTCCGCCGTCACGAGCACCTCGCATCGAGTCTTGGTCACCGACTTGACCGCAGCCAGACCCGCTGTGCGCGCCAGCCGCTCCATCTCTTCCCGCTCAACGACCCGTCCCGCGGCATCCTGCGCCGTCCCCGTGAAACAGATCCGTGCACCGGGAACCAGGACCGCGTCGATATCGTGCCGTTCCAATACGCAAGCGCCAGAGACGATGTCGACGCCGAGCAGCTTGCCCGCCTCTTGCAGCCGTGCCACCGCCGCGTCGGTCAGCGCCGCACGCGACGCCGCCGCACATAACTGGTCGGCCACCGACTGCCGCGCCGCCGCGATCCACCCCGTCTCGTCGGACCGTTGCACTTCCTCCGCCGTCATCCCTCGCAACACGATCGCGCTGACATCCCGGCTCACGCGCAGCAACGCCGACAGCCCGGGCAGGTGGTCGGCCGCCGGCGTCGGCGCCTCGTGATCGCGGCTGACCAGCAGACCCGACAGCGATTCTGCCGGTTCCGGGTCGTCGAACGCCGACGCACCCCCATCGTCGACATCCGACCGGGCATGCGCCTCCAACGCTGCGCGCGCCCGCCCCAGCGCCGTCGAAGCCCCACTGGATCGCCCAGACACCTCGATTCCCAACGGCATTGCCGTCACGTATCCGAGCCGCTTCAACTCGAAGTCGATCAGCCCCAGCGTCTCGTCGATCACGCGACCCGACCGGTGTGCAGCCCGCCAGCATCGGCGCGATCACCGCCCACGCCTCCCGCAGCGTCGGCGCCAACAGCACGTCCGACGTTGTGATCCCGTACGCCTGACGGGCATCCGCCAAGTCACGCTGCGGGTTGACCACCGTGGACACCGCAGTCCCGTCGTCGAAAGCCACCGCGAACTCCACGGGCCGCGGCCGCGACATCCGCCCTTCCTCGCCGACCGTCAGGGTCGCGATCGCGCAGTACCGCCGCGCTCGATCATCGCGCACCGCGCTCCGTAGGAACCGGGCGATCCGGCGGTCGACCTTCAAATCCTTCGGCAGCACAGGCCGTTTCAGCACCAGCCCGTTCATCGACGTGCACCTGCTCAACGCGACGTAGAGCTGACCGGTGGAGAACATCCCGCCGGTCAGGTCGACGATCAACCGATCCAGCGTCTGCCCCTGGCTCTTGTGGATGGTGATCGCCCACGCCAGCTTGCACGGCAACTGCGTGAACGTTCCGATCACTTCACGCCGCAGCGCACCGCCGTCGACCACCGGGCGCGTCGCCTCCCACGTGTACGGGGTTACCTCCTCGCACTCGCCATCCGGGAACTCGACCTCGACGACGAGTCCGCCACGCGATTCGTCGACACCGACCACCCGACCGATGGTGCCGTTCACCCAGCGACCACCCTGGTCGTTGTTGAGCATCATGATCTGCGCACCCGCCTTGAACCGCAGCACGTCATCGGCGGGCGGATCGAACAGCGACAGATCGCCTGACACCCGTGCCCGGTGGACCACTTCGCTACCGGGCAGTCGGTCGAGCTGCTGCCGGTTACGCGCCGACACCAGCCGGTTCGTCGGCGCCAGCGTCAGCCAGAACTCGTCCTCGGGTGGCACGAACTCCGGATCGGTGCGGCCGTTCAGTTGCTCCTGGGCATGGCCCAGCAACACGCCCTCGCGAATCTCGTTGAGAATGGCCGTCATTCGGTCATCACCGAGCTGGCGGAACACTGTGGTCAACGCCACGGTGGGGAAGTCGTCGCGGCGGAAACTGTTGGCGGAGAAGAAATACGGTGTCTCGTATGTCGTCGAGAAGAATGCGGCCTCACCGTCGGTGACGACCGGCGGCAGCTGGTACAGATCGCCGACCAACACGATCTGCACACCACCGAACGGCTGGCCCGGCGCCGGGCCGAATCGCTCCAGCGCCGAGACCAGCATGTCGAAAACGTCCGCCCGCACCATCGACGCCTCGTCGATGATCAAGGTGTCCAGTGACGCCAGGGTCTTCGTGAACCGCCCAGGCCGGTAGCCGCCACCGCGTACATCGTGGAGGGTCGTCGTGGTGCGGAACCCGAACAGCCGATGGATGGTGTAGCCGTCGACGTTGAGCGCGGCGATGCCGGTGGGCGCGACCACCACCACGTTCCGGTCGGTATCGGCCATGAACCTGCGAATCAGCGTCGACTTACCTGTGCCAGCCTTGCCAGTGAGGAACAGGTGCTTGCCTCCAGCGAGCAGCGCCAGCGCCTGCCGGAACTCGTCGGTGAGGACGATCTCCCGCGGGGCCGGAACGCCTGGTTCAGATCCCACCGCCCCAACGTAACTCAGCCGACGTCCAGCTTCGGCGCGTACCCTCGCCCGCGGTACCAGACGACAGAGGTGACGACATGGCCCGATCAGATGACGACACTTGGGATCTGGCAACCAGCGTCGGCGCCACCGCTACCGGCGTGGCGGTGGGACGCGCACTGGCGAGCCGAGCACCCGACTCGCTGATCAACGACCCATTCGCTGAGCCGCTGGTGCGCGCGGTCGGAGTCGACTTCTTCACTCGTCTCGCCAGCGGCGAGCTCGACCCCGATGAGGTGGACGGCGGCGCCGGCTTCGGCATGGCAAGCATGACCGGAATGATGGCTGTGCGCACCCGGCTGATCGACGACTATTTCGCCGACGCGGGCGCGGCGGGCGTGCGCCAGGTGGTCATTCTGGCCTCCGGTCTGGACGCACGCGCCTACCGCCTGCCCTGGACGTCAGGCACCACGATTTTTGAGATCGATCAACCCGCGGTCATCGAGTGGAAGACACGGACACTGCACGAAATGGGTGCCGAACCCACCGCCAGGCTGCACACCGTTGCCATCGACCTGCGACATGACTGGCCCGCCGCCCTGCGCGCTGCGGGGTTCGACCCGTCCGCCGCCACGGCCTGGAGCGCCGAGGGGCTACTGGGGTTCCTGCCCAGCGACGCTCAGGACCGGTTGCTTGACAACATCTCCGCCCTCAGCGCGCCAGGAAGCCGGCTCATCACCGAGAACATGTCGGGGCGCGACGGCGCCGCGACAGCGATGCAGGATCGTATGCGCGAAACCGTCGACCGATGGCGCGCCCATGGCTTCGATGTTGAGATGACCGACCTGTGGTATCTCGGGGACCGCCACGACGTCGCGGACTATCTCAATGCCCGCGGATGGACGACCGATCAAACCACGATGGCCGACCTGTTCGCCCAGTACGGGCAGATCTTGGCGGGATCTGCCGATGAGACAGCGGATTTCGGTTCGTTCACCTATGTGACCGCCACCAGAGACTGAGACGTCCCAGCCACCTTCTCGCGGCGAATCCTACGCCGTCGCTCAGGAAGTTCTGAGTCTCGAGGCGAAGACTTTCGGTGTGTGCCTTTCGACCGGATCCTGTGTCGCAAGGCAATTAACCGAAGTAGGAAATGAAATGACCCGTACTGATCACGACAGCTGGGACCTCCGATCCGGCGTGGGAACAACGGCCACGATGGTTGCCGCGGCGCGGGCTGTGGCGACCCGGCAACCACACGCCATCATCAACGACCCATGGGCGGCACTACTGGTTGAGGCGGTCGGCATTGAATCTCTCACCCGCATGGTCCAACTCGGAACGCCCCCGGCAGACGCCGGACTCGGCAGTGACTTGCGGCTGCAACCCGTTATCGATTCGTTCGCCGTGCGTACCCGTTTCTTCGACGAGTTTTTCACCGCCGCCGCGAATTCGGGTATCCGCCAGGTGGTGATACTGGCGGCCGGGCTGGATTCGCGCGCCTACAGATTGCCGTGGCCGCACGGTACGGTCATCTATGAAGTGGATCTGCCGAGCGTTGTTTCCTTCAAGGCGGGTGTTTTCTCCCGGCTGGGCGCGGCACCGCTCGCAACCCACCGGCCAGTCGCGTGCGATCTTCGTGATGATTGGGCAACAGCGCTGCGCGAAAACGGGTTTGATGAATTACGACCGACAGCATGGAGCGCGGAAGGGTTGTTGATGTATCTTCCGTCGGACGCCCAAGACCAATTGTTCGACGCCATTTCGACGCTGAGCGCTCCACAATCGCGACTTGCCACCGAGTATCACCCCGACTATCTCGACGAAGTGAGTCGACGAACGGCCTCTGACGTTCGTTGGAGGGTCAATGGCATCGACATCGATACGGCCGGACTCGTCTACAGCGGCGAGCGCCGCTCAATACGGAATTACCTTTCCGCTCAGGGCTGGAGCGTTGCCGAGCAGACGCGTGTGAGCCTGTTCGAAGCGTATGGTCTGTCGACTCCGGAAGATGGTGAGCCGATGCGCAACGTGGTGGCGGTCACCGCACATCTCGACTAGTCCCTGGTTTCACGCGGGCGGCCTGCCCGTGGACTAGCATTGGTAGTAGAACCAGGTGCCGTCGGACCATTGCTCGGCGCACACCGCGGCGTTGGCCGTGCCTGCGACTCCGACAGCGGCCAGTGCGAGGCCCGAGACCAGTACGGCCGTAGCGGCCACTGTGCGGACGACGGTGCGGATGTGGTTGATCATGTGGCATCACTCCTTGGTGGCTGGTTGTGTTGACATCCACAGAATTGCGCCCGGCTCTTGGCGGATCCTTGGAGCAATCTTGGCGTCAGACCGCCCTACAAACCCGCGATGGCGCCTGAGGCACTCGGCGCGACGACGCCTGGCCATGTTGGCCAAGGCGCCCAAGTGCCGCTAAGGCCAAATATGTTTGTGTGTAGTGTATTTCGTCGTCAACGTTCGGTCAGGGCCGGACTATCTCTGAACGCACTAAACGTCCAAAGTCCGGGAACTGATGTAGGGAAACTCGAGAAGGCCTGATGGCGCATATGCTTGCACCTTCTCGTATCGCTCGACTGCGCTCGACGCGATGTACTCGTGAGTCTCATCGCTGACGCCAAGCTTTCGATTGAACCGCCGACTCAGTCGGTAGAAGCCCTTGTACGACTCGTGCAGCTCTCCAAATGGATTGGGGTTGACATACGTAAGCGAGCCCACGGTCTCGCCGTCGGTAGCTGGCGAAGCGGCCTCGGACGGGCGCTGGGTGAATGCCTCGGGATCGAAGGCCAACTCGCACTTACGGGCGCGATCGACCATCCAGAGGAGCGCTAAGTCGCCCAGTTCATGATCCTTATAGCCTCCGCCGACGTCGGAGTGGACTCCAGAGAACCAAACCTGCTCCACTTGTTGATCTTTAGGGGCATGTGCCTGTTGTTTCCAGAACGTGGGCTGGAACGGGCGGCGTTTTTCGTCGAGCGCCAGTGCCTGGAAAGCCGCGTCGACGGACGAGCTCAGGTCGGTGTCGTGAAATTGCCATCGGCGGTTGAGCAGATTGATGATTCGCCAATCGAGCGGAACGCCAAGAGCGCCCACTGTGTCCCATACACCGATGAACCGGATGCGGGTCTCATGGGAGTATGAGCGCCTGAAGAGCCTCGCCTCGACACTCCGCGGGTGACTTTTTCGACTGCGGTAAAGGTCGTAGGCCTCGTCGACACGGTCGGCGTGCTGTCGCCGAAGGATGCCAGCGTTTCGGACGAATCCTGCGGTGCTGCGCACGGTGAATGCGCCGCGGCTGAAGCCGACGAAGTAGAGTTCGTCGCCAGGGTCGAAATTCTGTACGAGAAACCGATAGGCGTCCTTGACGTTGCGCGACACCCCGTAGCCGAACACACCCCCACGGATGCGCTCCCATCGTTTGGTTCCGACGCCGGCATCGTAGTAGGCACGCTGCTCTCGGCCGCTGGGGTCCTCGGGCTCGATCGCCAGCGCGATCTTGGTGACGTTTGTCGATGTCAGGTCGGCGCCGCTCCGCTGGTCCGGGGTGTTCCAGGTGCCATCGCAGCACACGACTAAACGCTTCGACATCTCCCCTCCTTCGAAGAGTCGTGGGATTGTCCACCTAGCCGGATGGATCCACCGTCGACACGAGGAACGTACGACCGCAGGCTCCCAAGGGCACGAGTAGTCGACTACGCAATTTCTGCGCGTGGCTTACGCACGTGGCCAACTGCCACCGATCCACCTCTACCGCGATATGGCCGACCAGAGTGCCCGCGGCGGAGGGTCATCGACCCCAACCCTCATGGCATCGCGTCGGCCAACGCGATATGCCCCTCGAAGTCAAGCGTTCCCGCCATGTCGCGGTAGCTGTCCCGGAAGCACGCGTAGGCTGCGGCATCACCGTGAGCCCGCGCCGGTAGAGCGTGTAGTCGCACCAACAGGATGTCGCGCACAGCGAGACCGTCGTCGCTGGGCGCCGCCGCTAACCGCTCGATTGCGGCCTCGGCTTCGGCGACGTCACCGTCGGCCCCGCGATCGAGCCGAGTCTCGACCAAAACACCCGTCGCGGCAACGCCCCACCCCAGCAGCAGACCCCTCGCAGAACAGATGGTCGGTGGCGGCGCGCATGAGCGGGATGGCCTCAGGCCGTGCCGCAGGTCGTCGCGCCATCCAGCACGACCCAGGCAATAACGGCCAATGCCCCGGTACGCAAAGGCGACCGCTAACGGAGACCCGAACATGAAGTTGCCTTTAGACGGGTCACCATCGGCCAGGTCGATGGCCACCTGTGAGCACCGCATCTATCTCCGAAGAGTCCGCGCTCGGAGGGACACAACAGACTGGGACTAATGGTCGCGTGGCCCCAACATAGATCGCGCGACGGTGCCATATCGCTCGAGGCGATCGTGATCGCCGACGGCGTTGTACAAGACGATGCGCGTTGCGATTCCCTGGTACCTCTCAATCAGCGCGTCGGCCAAGCCGTTCCAGGTCGACTCGGTGGCAAAGGCCGCGATGTGCTCGTCGGTGATCTGAGCGGCCATCCCCTTGAAGTCACCGGCCTTCTGCTTCTCCCGGATCCGGGCGGTCGTCCCCTCGAACCCGGCCTCGTCCCAGATGAAGGCGTAATTAGGCGTGCTTCCGTAGAAGCTCATGCTGGCTCGCACGAGCTCACGCTCGTTGTGACGTTCTTCGTCGCTGTCACCGACGATCGTCATGACCGGCACGATCACCGCGATGTCGGACGGTGAGCGCCCCGACTTCGCCGCTCCCGCAGCCACGTTCGGCATGACGTGACGCGAAAGATAGCCAGGCTCGCCGAGTGGATGGACATGCACTCCGTCGGCCACTTCACCCGCCATCCGCAGCATCCACGGATTCACCGCCGCCACATCGACTTTGGGATCGGGTGCGTCGATCGGGCCCGGGCTCCACTGCGGAGTGATGAAATCGAGGTCGTAGTACTCGCCGTGGTGATCGAGCGTCCCCGTTCGGAACGCGGTAAAGCACGCCTTCACCGCACGCACGTAATCTCGCAGTCGCGGACCGGGATGCTCGAAGGCCACGCCGTAGCGCCGCACGACATGCGTGCGCACCTGCGTGCCAAGACCGAGCCGGAATTTCCCGCCCGTGGTCTCCTGCAGTTCCCACGCCGTCGCGGCCGTGACGAACGGACTGCGCGGAAACGCAACCGCGACACCGGTCGAGAGCTCAAGACCCGGCGCGGCCTGCGATGCCACCGCGGCGTTGAGATACGCGGTACGACCGGTTTCGGTGAACAGAAGACCGGAGAACCCCACGGCTTGCACACGCCGGGCCAGGTCGCCGATTTTGTCCAACGGCTGCGGAACCGTCATCACGTCGACGTGCACGGTCGAACAGTACGCCAGGTGCGCCTTCCGCCAACCAATTCGCACGGAGCAGACGAGATCGCTGCAATTTCGACCTTCAACACTGAAACGGCGGCGTAACGTTCGCGCTAGTTACAGCGTCGACACAGGAAGGGAATGACGATGAAGGT
Organism: uncultured Actinomycetota bacterium; assembly: GCA_963715885.1. Classification (GTDB taxonomy): domain Bacteria; phylum Actinomycetota; class Actinomycetes; order Mycobacteriales; family Mycobacteriaceae; genus Mycobacterium. The sequence goes on along the minus strand of CAVQSK010000034.1, from coordinate 336,227 downwards.
CAGGAAACTAGCGGCACCCGTCGGCGCCGCCGCGGTCATGATCGGCATTGCAGCCAGTACGGTGGCCCCGGCGTCGGCGGCCAACACTATCCGGGTGTTCGGTCAGCAGGAGACGCTGAACGACTACGCCACCGGCGCCCCGATGATCGGTTACACGGTGGATGGCCTTTCCCCGAGCTCCGACGCCATGCCCTTCCCGGTCAACGGCCGGTTGTACGAGGCGACCGTGACCGTCGACGCGCTGGGGGGTTGGGCCACTCCCTTGATCCCACTGTTCAACGCCCGCGCTGAGAGCGGGCACAACTACCGTGTTCTCGGTGCAGGACCTCAGAGCCTCAGCGGCGCGGCGGTGCCGCCGGGCGGCTCGTCAACCGGCAAGCTCTATTTCGACGTCGTAGGCGACGATCCGAACAGCGTCGTCTACAACGACGGAATTCAGGACCTACTCGTTTGGGTCCCGTAGTTCAACACGATCAAGAGTTCAAGATCCGGCGCGGCCTGCGATGCCGCATCGGTGTACCCGAGCATCAGAACTGCACACCGCGGGTCAATGCACCGTCGACCACCAGGTTGGTTCCGGTGATGAAGCTCGCCGCCGAACTACTCAGGAACACAACGGCATTGGCGATCTCCCGGGGTTCCGCCATCCGGCCGGTGGGGTTGAGCCCGAGCGCGGTGGCGAACAGCTCGGGATCGTTTTGCTCGATGGACGGCCAGACTCCGCCCGGGAAGTAGGTGTTGCCGGGGCTCACCGTGTTCGCCCGCACGCCCTGGCTGGCGAGCTTGTAGGCCAGCCCCTGTGTGTAGTGGATGATCGCTGCTTTCATCGTTCCGTACGGCCCTGCGGCGAAATCGATTTCGCGTCCAGAAACACTCGAGATCGCCACGATCGAGCCGGCACCACTGGCCAGCAGGTGTGGCAGCGCCGCCTCCACCAGCCCCACAGTGCCCATCAGGTCGACGTCGAAACTGGTGTGCCAGTTCTCGGTGCTCTCGGGGATCGCCAGTGCACTCACATTGGCCACCACGCCGTCGATGCCACCCAGTGCGGTGAAACTGCTGTTCACCCAATCCGTCAGGGCTGCAGCGTCACCCACGTCCACGGCGCTGCCGATCGCAATGACGCCGTCGGCGGTGAGCGCGGACTGGGCTTCCGCGACCGCATCGGGGGTGCGCGCACAGTACGCAACGGCCGCTCCTTCGGCCAACAGTCCCTCGACGACGGCCCGGCCGATGCCGCGCGTGCCGCCGGTCACAAGGAAACGCTTTCCCGACAACCCGAGATCCATGATTTTCCTGCCGTTCTCGTCAGTAGGAGATGGTTCCCAGCGAGGCTGCCGCACTGCGCAACTCGCCGTGAATCCCGCCGTAGGCTGCTACGGACGGTAGCAGCCGCTTGTCGATCTTCGTGACGGCACTGTAGTTGGGGTCGACGACGTTGGCGATCGGCACCTGCGATATCTGCGTCAGCAACTGGTAGGCGTCGAGTCGGTCCAGCCCGTATAGCTCACCCATCCAGGCGATCATGTCGACCTGACTAGCCCGCCATGCCTCTTCCAACGGCCTGCCCGAACCGATGCTCATCAGATGCGTATCGGTCTCGAGCCGGGGCCAGGCCGGGCCACCGCCCTTGACCAGGTCCACGATGGCGGTGACGTTCATCGCGCCTTCGACTGCGGTGCCACAGGATTCGCCTTCGCCCTGGCGGTAGTGACCGTCTCCCAGGGAGAACAGCGCACCGGGGGCATTGACCCGCAGGTAGCAGGTCGCGCCAACGGCCATCTCGGGTGTGTCCATGTTTCCGCCGAACGCCTCGGGAACCAGGGAGCTGCGTACCTCGCGCCGTGCTGGGGCGACCCCGACCGTACCGAGCATCGGGTTGACGGGCAGGTCCACTGTGAAGTCGCTGCCCTGCGCCGAGAACCCGAGCGTGCCTGCGGCGGAATCGTATTCGTATATGTAGGTCCGCTCCGGCAGCGGCGGCTGTAGCGTTGGACTGACGGGAACGCTGGTCAGCCCGCCGAAGAACGGGATCAGCGTCGACGCACCCCAGGTGCGTGCCGGAGTCAGATCGGCCAGGTGGATCGCCAGCGTGTCGCCCGGCTCGGCGCCCTCGATCCAGAACGGCCCGGTCTGCGGGTTCAGGTCCTCGGTGTCGAGCGCTCGGGTGGCCACGTCGTCGCGGCTGGTGATGCGCCCGCCGTAGGCGTCCTCGGTCCATAGCGTGAGCACGGTTCGAGGTCGGATCCGCATGACGGGCGCCGCACCGCCGAACGTGTAGTTCAACTGGTCGGCCGACGGGATGAACGCGACGTGGTCCATGACAGCCATCCTCGTCGCGCGACGCGCACAGCGCAGCATTACCGGCGGGTCGCGCGTCCTCAGGCCAACACCACGAAACGAGAGCATTACGAACGCACTCAGGGCCTCAGCGGCGCGGCGGGTGCCGCGGGCGCGCGCAAGCGACGCGCACCGCGCCCGTAACCTGATAGCGCCCGTGATATCACGTTCTGTCGTCGCACCTGCCTTGAGAGAGGCACGGACAACTGCACCCGCACCTGACGGGATAAAGCCCTGATGGCTCCTTCGCCGACGCCCTTTTGCGAGGCTGGACTCGAGGGGTCCGCTCGGTGACTTTGCCGATCGTGTTCGCCGTGCTCTTCTCGGCGTTACTGCATGCAATCTGGAATTCGTTGGCGCACGCCGTCAGCGACCGTCTCGTGGGTTTTGCGCTCATCGGAGTCGCGGAGGCGGCCGGCGGGGCCGTGATGGCGGCGTTCTCGGGGCTGCCGCCGGCTGGCGCCTGGCCGTTCATCGTTGCTTCCGCGGTACTGCATGTGGCCTACAACCTGCTGCTGTTGGCCAGTTATCAGCTGGGCGAGTTCAGCCAGATGTATCCGCTGGCTCGGGGCACCTCCCCATGGGTGGTCGCGTTGGTCTCGGTGACAGTGCTCGGCCGCCACCTGCCGATCACTGAACTGGCCGGCGTGCTGTTGGTGTCAGGAGGCCTCATTGCCCTAGTGCTGATTGGCGGCCGCCCCAGCCGCAAAGATCTGCCGGCACTCGCCGCGGCCGTTCTCACCGGCTTGATGATCGCGGCGTACACGGTGATCGACGGTCTCGGCGTTATGCACGCGCCACTGTTCGCCTACACCGGGTGGATGTTCCTGCTGCAAGCCCCGCCCATCGCGGTGCTCGCGGTGATCCGGCGCGGTCGCCGACTGCCGACCGCGGTTCGTGCATCGGCCGCATCTGGACTCGCCGGCGGCGTCATCTCGCTTGCCGCGTACACCATCGTGCTGTGGGCGCAGACGAGCGGCGCGCTGGCACCCATTGCGGCGCTACGGGAGACCAGCATCGTGTTCGGGGCGTTGATCGGCGCGGCGTTCCTGGGTGAGCGGCTCGGTGCACGCCGCGCAATCGCCGCAGGCGTGGTGCTGGCCGGGTGTGCTGTCTGATGCGCCGCATCTCCGTCCCGCGCTCGCCGAAGCCGAGGATCCGCGAATTCCCATCGTGTGGCTCAGATGCCGCCTTCTCAGCGCTTGTCGACTCACGCCGGCCTCACTAATCGTTGATTTGAGAGCCGGCGGCGATCACCGCGCGACTTCGTTGCGCGACTGCGCTGAGATCCATTTTCATCAATGACCGGTCATAGCTCAGGAACCCGTTGACCTCGTTTTCGACATCGGTCGTCTGGGTGTAGATCGCGCCCGACAGACCGCCTTCCCGCACCGCCTTTTCCAGATCCCGGCTGACCTCGACGTACCGCTGGGTCAGCCGTGCCTGGCTGTCGGTCATCTCGTAGGACTGCGGCCGTCCCGGCCACCGGTTCCCGTTGAGCACCAGCCCGAGGCCGCCGTACTCACCGTCCACCCGCACCCGACGGTCGACCACCACCGGATGCTTGTCGGGGACCTTCTTCCGGTCGTCGCGCTCGTCGGGCACCACTGGACGGCCGGGACCGACATAGGTGTGATCGTCGTAGATGTCGCCGGCCATGCTGTCAGGGCGCGATTTGCAGCAGTTCACCCCGCTGTTCGCGTTGACCATCCGCGTCGGGTCCTGTGCTTTCACGGCGTTGGCGATCCTGGCGGTGTCGAACTCGCCCCAGCCCTCGTTGAACACCACCCACCCGATGATCGAGGTCACGCTGCGCAGCTGGTCCACCATCGCCGACAGCTCGTGCTCGAAATTCTTTTTCGCCGCGGGAACCGGATCCGGGGCGGGGCCTACGGGAATATCGAGCGACACGTCCAGCGACGGCATGTCCTGCCACACCATCAGCCCGAGCTTGTCCGCCCAGTAATACCACCGCGCGGGTTCCACCTTGAGGTGCTTGCGGACGAAATTCATTCCCATCGCCTTGGTCCGCTCGAGGTCGAACTTCAGCGCCTCGTCGGTGGGCGCGGTGTAGATGCCGTCCGGCCAGAACCCTTGGTCCAGCGGACCGTGAAGGAAAGTGACCTTGCCGTTCAACGCGATCCGCGACCTGCCCTTCCCATCATTGACAACGCCGATGGTGCGTAACCCGGCATAGCTGGAAACCTCGTCGACGACCTTCCCGACTGGGCTCAGCAACCGGACCTTGAGGTCGTAGAGATACGGGTCATCCGGCGTCCACAGGTGCGGGTTCGGCACGCGGACACGCAGCGTCGCACCCGCTGCGCCGATCGAGCGCGCCACCTCCTCACCGTCTGGCTTGGAGACGACCACCTCGGCGCGCTGCTTGCTTGTCCCGGAAACTCTTGGCGTGACAGTGAAACCGGTCAGGTCCGAGGTGATGTCGAGCTTGTCGATGTGCGCGGTGTGCACCGGTTCCATCCACACCGTCTGCCAGATGCCTGACGATCCGGTATAGAACAGCCCCTCCGGCGTGTTGCGCTGCTTGCCGACGGGGAATGGGTTGGTCTCGTTGCGGTCCTCGACCCGCACGGTCAACTGCTGCAGCGATCCGGGCCGCAATGCACGGGTGATGTCCGCGCTGAACTGCGTAAATCCGCCTTCGTGGTAAGCCACCTGCTGGTTGTTCACCCAGACGGTGGCGATCTGGTCGACCGCGCCGAAGTGCAGCAGTATGCGTTGCCCCCGCCAGGTACTCGGCAGCTTGAAAACCTTGCGATACCACATCTGGTCGTCATGGCGTTGGATACCGGACAGCGCCGACTCCGTGGGGTACGGCACCAGGATCCGCTCGCGGTACTCGTTTGGCGGGGGAGGTGCCGGTAACGCGGCCCGTCCAGACCGGCCTGTGTATTCCCAGACGCCGTTGAGGTTCATCCAACGCGTCCGCGCCATCTGCGGGCGCGGGTACTCGGGTAGTGCGTTGTTCGGTCCCACTAGATGAGTCCACTGTGTCGACAAGGGCGGACTCTGCCCCCGGTGCCATTCCACGACCGCGTTGGCCGGAGCGTTCACCAGTGCGATGCTAGCCAGAAGACCCAACGATGCCGCCGCCAATCGTCTGAGCCATACGGACTTCAACACCACACAACACCAGTGACCGCGATGAGCGCGCAGTCACGAGCGCGCTCGGGTCGCCGGTGGTGACGCGGTGATCGTTTCGGGTGTTGCTCGCGGCGACAGGACAGCATGGTGCCAGCGGCCATGGATACTCCCCCACATTGACGATTCGCTTAGGTCGATGTTGCGGCGCTATCCCAGAAGGACCCCCGTGCTCCGCCGGCATCGCAGCAAACATACCGGCAAGTCGTTGAAAAAAGAAGTAGATGTGTCCTGCGACTCGCGCGTACGGATCGACCTCGACGCGATCATTGTTGTACCAGACCGCCGCCGGATTGTCTTCAAAAATCCGGAAGTGGACAGTGCGCCGGGCGTTCCTGCACATCATCGAGGCGATGGCACGGCACGCCGGGCTCACCGACATCATTCGCGAATCAATCGATGGCGCAACACTGTATCAGCTAGTCGCACTCCTCGAAGGCGGGTTGAGCGAGCGGCGCGCCCAAGCCGCCAACGCATCAACGTTGAGGACCGACGCACTGGCATGATGCAGATCCGGCCGATCCGCGCACTGCCGGTTGGGTGTTCCTCCAGCTAGACACTCCATCACGCTTGAGCACGGCGGCGCTGGGGTCGATCTTCGTCGGCTGCGGTTACACAGCTAAGCGATCAGGGAGTTCACCAGCTCGTTGTCGCGGTGTGCCAGCATCGATGGGGATGATGCCGACCGATAACCATGTTCACTCGCGGTGGTCTTGGGACACCGCTACCTCGTCGTCGATGCAGCTCGCCTGCGCCCGCGCCACCGAAATCGGTCTTCCGGGCCTGGCGTTCACCGAGCACGTCGACTTCACCGAGTGGAGCCAGCAGGACTCGGCCGAGCTCGCCGGCACTTCCGCTCCGACTGTCACCCAACCGGCGCGCATCGATGCCCGGCCACGCGTGGCGCCGCTCGACGTTGAGGGCTACTCCGCCGACCTGGCGCGTTGCCGCGACGAGTTTCCCGACCTGCGCATCCTGTCGGGCATCGAGGCAGGAGAGCCGCATCTCTTCCCCGCCAGCGTTGCCGCCGTACTGGCTGCCGGGAACTTCGAGCGGGTGCTCGGCAGCCTGCACGGGATCGTGTATGACGGCACGCTCACCGGCATCGATGACGGACTGTTCGCCAGCCTCGATGCGCACGAGGTGATGCGCCGCTACTTCGCCGATCTCGTTGTGCTGGTGGACGGCTCATCTGTGTTCAATGTTCTGGCACACTGTGATTACCCACGCCGCTACTGGCCGACCGCATGGGCGGGCGTGTACGTCGAAGCCGATTTCGAGGAGGAATACCGGGCGGTGTTTCGCGCCTTGGCGTCCTCGGGGCGTGCGTTGGAGATCAATACGCGTAGTCCGCTGGCGTCGGCGGACCTGATGCGCTGGTGGTGGCAGGAGGGTGGTGAGGCGGTGTCCTTCGGCAGCGACGCTCATCAGCCGTTTCGGGTCGGCGAGCATTTCGATCGAGCGGTGGATGTAGTCGAAGCGGCCGGGTTCCGGCCTGGGCGCGATCGTTTCGATTTCTGGCGACGATGACGTGATTCATCCAGGGCCCCTACGACACCACCGCCAAGCTCCGGAGCTGCAAGGCCCCACCCGCATGAGGTCCCGTCGAGGCGCCTGAGGAAGTGCGTCGGTACTCACGTCCCCCGATGATGGGCCTTTTCACGCAGCCTGCTCGGCTGGGCGGTCGCGCAGCACCCACGAGTGGTCAATCACCCTCGGGCATTGCTATGAACGTCATGTCCTGCTCATCGATCTCGTCCGTTTCGCCAGTAACCGGGCACCGGACAACGGCATTGCGCCCGAACGGCGAGACCCAATGATCGTGAAACCCCAACCGGCAATGCCGACATGGCACCACCAGATAACGCGACTGGAAATGTTGGCCAAGGCGGGCAAGGAAGGCTTCGTCCGGCTTTGCGTGACTGAACAGCAGCGCTCCCCGCATCATCAGCCAATCGGCATAAGCGTCGTCGGGGGTGTGATCGTGGAAGAAGGGCTCCATTTCTGTTTCGTTGGTGACGAACGTGCGGGGGTTGCCGTTGTCCGGCATCCCTAGCCGCGAGACGTAGCTGTCCTCGCGGTCCGTGAAGTACGGAAGCATGATCTTGATGATCTTCGCGAAATGGCCACGGACATCAGGATTCCAGATTCCGTTGATCAGAGTGTTCAGCCCGCTCATGTTGTCACGGCACGCGGCAAGCCCTGCGTCGATCGTCGTCTGTTCGAACGCATGGAACGAACGCTTCGTCTCGATGTCGAGAAGGATGTCGGCGAGAGTTACGAAACCGTGGTCGGAGTCCCTGCGAAAGTAGGCCATGATTTCCTTGAGTCCGACAAAGAGTCTGAGCATCGGATTGCTTCCGGCGCTAGGCGTCTCGTCGCGACCCGGAATCGCCGGCGGCGCCTGCAGCGCGAACCAGCCGAGCCCCGATGCGACGACTAGGATGTGTCGGACGAAGGCACTGTCCCCGGTCGCAAGCACGCTTTCGAAGTCCGATTGATTGTGCATCCGTGCCAGCACATCGAGCAGAAACAGATAGTCGGGCTCGAGGTCGTCCTTCGCGACGAGATAAACGCGGCGGTAGTACAGCGCCACATCGTCAACGCTCCCAGAGATGTCGAGGATGTATAGCATGGTGTTGGCGAGCGCCTTCGCCTCGAAGATCGTCGCCGGCCGCAAGTACCACGTGCTGTCGGCAAGCCGAAAGCTGTAAACCGCACCCAGCACCATTACCGGCTCAATCATCGTGGCAGCACCGAAGTGGTCGCCCGGCCCTATCACACTCCCATCCCAACCCGTCTCGATCTGCGCCCTGGCGGGCCGCAAGGTGCCAAGGTCCCCCCACGCGAGCTCGCGGCGCACAACCTCCGTGAGTGAAGCCCACAGGCTGCGTAGCCCTGCGTCACGATTCAGCTCGGCCGGCGGGTCCGTCAGATTCGGCAGAAAGCGTAGTGCAACAAGCAGATCGGGCCAATCAAGAGCCCGCGGCACATAGCTCTGCAAATAGAGGTACTCGTGGATCAAAACGCCGAGGTACTGCACGCCGAAAGGCGAGATAAGCAAATCGACCTTGTGTGTCGTCTCGTGCAGCACGTACCCGATCACCGTGTGAACCTCAAGCCGTTCCTCGGGTGTGAGGCTGTTGTATCGGTGCATGGCGAGCTCATCGGAGCGCCAGTCATCATTCACGAGCGAGTCGAGTGACAACCCGCGCCCTTCTGCGAGCAACCCGAAAAATGCACGTGGCATCAGTGAGACGTTGTCGAAGACAGACTCCGGAAACCTGAAGCTCAGCAGGCGAGGGTTGAAGGCGCCTTCCTCCGACAAGAGGTCGATGACCGCATCGGCGCTCACGGAGGCTAATCCGCGCTGCAGAACGCTTCGAGGCCGGAGTGAACGATGAGTACGGCTATCGGCACTAGAAGGCCGAGCGCGGCTACCGGCAGCGCCAGGGCGGTAGCCAGCGAGGCCACGATTGCACCCACCGATCCCTGCACGCTCGCCGCTATCATCTTTGAGAACTCCCCGTCCGGCGAGCAGAGGTTCGCGCGCACACGGGCACGGAAATGCGAGTAGAAGGATCGCGCGTCCTTCTTTCGTGCGGCCATCCCCAACTCTGCGTTGGGTCCACCCGGCAACAGGGTGGAGATGTCGTAGTCGTTCGAGACCTTTTCCATCTCGGCTTCCATGTCCGCATACACGGGGCCGAGATCGCCGTCCACTACCTGACTGTTGAGATCGATCGCACGGGAAATCGCTTCATCAAGGGTCATCGCCGCCGCCCGCCAATTAACGCAGGAAGAAATATTGACAGCAACCCTAACCCGGGTGTGCGCATACCGTCATGCAATCCGGCCACTGCACATGCGCCGTTTCATCGGCGCGAACGTGCGCCCTCATGGGTGTTGCGTTACTGCCGCAATTCACGGAGGAAGTCGTCGATCACCTCGAGGTAGCGGTCAACGTGTTCGGCTTGCGTCTGAATACCGGCTGCGGGGCCCGCCGAGTCGATCGCATCCCAGATGCCGCGGTTGGCCAAGTAGACCCGCTGAACGTTGAACAGCTCGATGTCAAAACTGTCCCGCGCCTCGGCCGCGTTGTGAGGCAGCTGCGGACCGTGCGTGTACCCGCTACGGTTGAACAGCCGGTGCGCCCGCCACTCGTAACCGTTTGCCGCGGCTACTCTTTCGATCCCGTCGGCCAGCCTGTCACCTAGTGATGTCGCGTGTTCGTAGGCCGCACCGGTCAGCACCTGCCCGAGCGTCGCCCTCGCCGCCGCCATCGACAGCGCATTGGCGAACAGTGTGCCGCCGGTCGCCACGCCCTCGCCCCACTGCGTATCGACCGAACTGTCGAGCACGGCGGCCACCCGTTCGGTCATCCCGTACGCGCCCAGCGGGATGCCTCCCGAAATCGCCTTTCCGACCACCAGCACGTCGGGCTGCAAACCCCACTCCGCGGTCAGTCCGCCCGGGCCGGCGACCAGAGTATGGGTCTCGTCGATCACCAGCAGGGTGCCCGTGTCCTCGGTGAGCTTGCGCAGTCCAGCATGGAATCCCTCGTCGGGAAGGATGACCCCGGTGTTGGTGATCGCCGCCTCGGCAATCACGCACGCGACGTCCTCCCGTGCGAGCTCCCGCTGCAATGCGTCCAGATCGTTGTACGGCACGATCCGCACGTGACGAGTCGCGTCGGTAAGGACACCGCGGCCCTCCGGCGCCACCGCCTCGTCACGGAGGGTCGCCAGCAGCTCGTCAGCATGGCCGTGGTACTTGCCGTCGAACATCAGTACCCTGTCGCGGCCCGTGACAACGCGTGCCAGGCGCAGCGCCTCGGTGTTGGCCAGCGTCGCCGATAACGTGAACTGCCAGAACTGCATTCCGAACCTGTCGGCGAGCCTCCCGGCGACTTCAACCGCATCCTCCGTGGGCAACAGGAACTGCGATCCGGCCGCGGTGCGTTCCGACACCGCCCGAGTGATCGCCTCGACCCCGTAACCGGTGAACATGCTCGTGTCGGCCAGGTTGAAGTCGAGGTACGCATTGCCGTCGACGTCGGTGAAGCCCGCGCCGTGCCCGCTGTCGACGACAACGGGCGGATGCGTGTACAGCACCGACATCCACGCCATCGGAACTCCATTCGGCATCCGCGCCCGCGCCCGCTCGAGTGCCTTCATGCCACGGGGGCGCAGTTCTTCGAAGCGCTCCAGTTCGCGATCGCGTATCGCATTCAGCCGATCTCGCGGGACAACCGCCGCCACGTCGGTCAGGTTAGTCCCGCGCCTGCGGGCCGGCATGCCGATCTGCGACTGATGCACAGCGCGCGGGGCATATCTCATAGATGACGCATAGCGAACTCATAGCAGACCCGGGCACTGTGGAGCCCATGACAGACCGACACGAACACGACCTCGGCCTGGCCCACGACCTCCGCATGCTCTCGCGGCGCCGGGTGTTTCACCTGGCCGGTGTTGCCGGAGCCTCCGCTGTGGTGGCGGCGTGCGCCGGCGGCACCAGCAAGCAGGCGAGCGGAACGACAGAGGCGGCCACCTCGACCGCCACCGCCACGGACGCGGCTGCCTGCGTGGCGGCCGCCCCCGCTGAGACGGGCGGCCCGTATCCCGGTGACGGGTCGAATGGGCCGAATGTCCTCATCGCATCAGGGGTTGTTCGCAGCGACATCCGGTCCAGCTTCGGCCCCTACTCGGGCACCGCCGAAGGGGTTCCGACCACGATCGACCTGACCTTGCATGACATCACGAAGAACTGTGCCGCCGGCGCGGGCATGGCCGTGTATGTCTGGCACTGCGACCGCTCCGGCGACTACTCGCTCTACAGCAGTGACGCCGCCGACCAGAATTACCTGCGCGGGGTCCAGGTCGCCGACCAGAACGGCCGGGTGTCGTTCACCTCGATCTTTCCCGCCTGCTACGGGGGGCGATGGCCGCACATCCACTTCGAAGTGTTCGACTCGCTCGAAGCGGCGGTCGCCGGCGAGAACGGCCGACTGACCTCACAGATCGCACTGCCGGAACAGGCGTGCACCGCGGTCTTTGGTTATGACACCGGGTACGCGACCAGCGTGCAGAACATCTCGGGCGTCACGCTGAGCTCCGACAACGTCTTCGGCGATGGCTGGGACGCCGAACTCGCCACCGTCACAGGCGATCCGGCCAGCGGCATGGCCATCGCGCTGACCATCGGCGTCGGCGAGAAGTCCACCAGCGCGCCACCCGGAGGTCCGCCGCCGAACGGGCGGGGCTGAGTGCCGCAGTCTGGTTCCTGTGCCACGATGGGATGATGCCCGACGAAGCGATGGCCGCCGAACGTGAGTTCAACGAACGCAACATCGACGAATTCCGCCGCAACGGCGGCAAGGTGGGCGGTGACTTCGAAGGCTTCCCGCTGCTGCTGTTGACCTCCACGGGCGCCAAGAGCGGTGCCGAGCGCCTCAACCTGATCGGCTACTTCGACATCGACGGCAAGGTTTACGTCGTCGGTTCCGCGGCGGGCCGAGATCAAAGTCCCGGGTGGGTGTTCAACGTTCGCGCCAATCCCAACGTCACGGTCGAGATCGGCTCGGATCCGCCCAAGGCCGTCGTCGCCCACGAGTTGCCTCGAGACGAACGCGACCGCATCTACGCCGTCGTCGTGCAACGCGCCCCGGGATTCGCCGACTACGAGGAGCGCACCGACAGGGTCATTCCCGTCTTCGAGTTGACTCCCGACGGTTAGCCGCGCCGTTGGTCCTTCGCGCCGAAGCGCCATACCGGGTTGTCGAACCGGCAAAAGCGAACACCGCGAAACGAAAGCATTACGAAAGCCATACAGACTCCGGCGGGTCGCATCGCCGGGTATCCGGCCCCCCTACCATTCAGTGGTACCGATCGGCGAGACCGATCGAATCCCGGGCCGATGCCGACCAAATTGGAGCTTGATTGACGTTCTCTCGCCGTCTTCGTGGTGCCTGGCTGGCCGGCGTTCTTGCGATGCTGGCCGTACTCGGGGGAGTTGTCGTGAGCAGCGCGCCCCACTGCCCCGACACCTGCCCCGTGGCCGCTGCCCCCCGCGACGTGTCGGCATCCCGGCCGGCGGTGCCCAAGCCCGCCGTGCTGTCGGTGGCGCCGCTGCCGGGCTCGGACCACATCAGCCCCGCGGGCCCCGTGCTGGTCACCGCCACCACCGGCGCGATCACCGACGTCACGATGCGCAACGACGCCGGCAAAATGATTCCGGGCGCGCTCACCCCCGACATGAAGGCATGGAAGCCGACCGGACCCCTCGGCTACGGCCGCACCTACACCATGACGATCGCCGCCCGCGGGCCCGGCGGCATGCCGTCCCGCCAGACGTCGAGCTTCACCACCGTGACCCCCACCAACCAGACCCAGGTCTACCTCGACACGGTCGGCGGCGCGCCAATCCAGGACGGCGGTACGTACGGCGTCGGCACCGTCGTCGTGGCGCGCTTCGACGAACCCGTCGATAACAAGGAGAACGCCGAACGGCGCCTCGTCGTCGCCACCAATCCGCCCGTATATGGGTCGTGGTACTGGCTTGACGACCAGACGGCGCATTGGCGACCTGAGAAGTACTACGCCCCAGGCACTTCGGTGACCGTTAGCGCCAACATCTACGGAGCCCCGCTGGGCGATGGTCTCTACGGACGACAGGACGAGCACGTGTCGTTCAAGATCGGCGACTCCCACGTCTCGATCGCCGACGACAACACCAAGCAGGTCAGCGTTTACGAAAACGGCAAACTGGTGCGGACCATGCCCACGTCGATGGGGATGGGCGGCACCGAGACAATCGGCGGCACCACCCTGTCCTTCTGGACGCCGCCGGGCGTGTACACAGTCATGGATAAAGCAAACCCGGTGATCATGGACTCGTCGACGTTCGGGTTGCCGACCAACTCCCGCCTCGGCTACCGCGTGACCATTCCTTACGCCACCCGGATCAGCACAGACGGCATCTACCTCCACCAGCTCAACGACACTGTATGGGCGCAGGGCAACACCAACACATCACACGGCTGCTTGAATCTCAACGGCGAGAACGCAAAATGGTTCTACGGCTTCTCGATGCCCGGCGACGTCGTCGAGGTCCGCAACACCGGCGGCAAACCCTTACAGCTCTCGCAGAACGGCGACTGGAGCGTTCCATGGGACCAGTGGCTGCACGGAAGCAAGCTGTCCTGAGCCGCAGGCTGGTTCACTTACCGGATGGAGTCACCCCCCGACGAGGTCGGACAGCGACCGCCGTTCTGGCAGAGTCCCGCCCCCCGCGTGCTGGGAGGCCTTATTGTCGGCCTCGCAGCGACCGGCGTGACTGCTTACCTCGGGTTCACGCGGTTCTCACTGCTGATTGGGTGGGACTTTCTCGCGCTGACGTTCATGGTGTGGACCTGGGCCGTCGTCGGGCCCTACGGGCCGGAGCAGACCGCGTCGCACGCCGAATACGAAGAGCCCGGCCGGAAGACTGTTTTCGGGCTTATCCTCGGTGGCGCGCTCGCCAGCCTCGTCGGTGTCGGGCTGCTCCTGGCCGAGGCGCAGCCGGATCACGCCGAGCACGTGGCCGCCTCGGTGGCGGTGGCGAGCGTGGCGATCTCGTGGTTGGCCGTGCACACCCTCTACGCGCTCACCTACGCGAAGATCTATTTCTACGAAAAGCCTACCGGCGGAATCGATTTCAACTTCACGGACCCTCGAGATCAGCCTCGCTACAGCGATTTCGCCTACGTCGCATACGCGGTCGGGATGAGTTTCGCGATCTCGGATACCAACCTCACGTCGTCAAGGATGCGGGCCACCGCCCTGCGCCACGGACTGTTGTCATACGTCTTCGGCTCGGTCATTGTGGCCTCAGTGGTCAACCTCATCGCCTCGGCACTCTGACCGCCGGTCCCGGTACACGGGCGGCCACGCCGAGGTGCTCCCGGGAGGGTGTGCTTGACCTGCGGCGGCACAAGCCATCCGCATCGAGTGACGGGTCGGCCATCACTGACCGCGTTCCAGCGCGGCGCGGTCCCAATTGCCCGTGTCGGCGGCGACGTCGTAGGTGCTCTGCAGGAACTCGAGCAGCACGGCGTCGGGGTCGTCGGCCTCGCGTACGGCGGTGTACGGCAGCGTGAATTCGCCCAGACCTTCGTCGAATGACGCCGGGGCCGGTGAGATGGACGCGCCCCGATACCCGGGAGGCTCGGGGTAGGCATAGGAGTAGAAGACGCCTTCGCCGTCCGGGCCCGGCCAGTATCCCGCGCTGCTGACTTCGTGGGAGTAGGCCTCCCACATGACGTGGGGGCCGCAGTTCGGCGCGCCGCCCGGATGTTTGGGCGCGGTGCGTCCGGAGAACCGGGTGACCGCCAGATCGAGTGCGCCCCAGAAGAAGTGCACCGGACTGACCTTGCCGATGAATCGCGACCGGAACACCTCGAAGACGCGGTTCATCTGCACAAGGGCCAACCAGAACCGGTGCACCTGGTCGCCGTCGTATGCAATGTGTTGTTGATCGGTGTCGAAGGGAATCGCCCCTTCAATCTCGACCGGCGTGGTCCAGATTTCGGTGGAGAGTCCCAGTTCGTCGAGCACGCCCACGACCTCGCGGTGGAAATCTGCGATCGGGCCTGCGCGCAGCGCCACTGTCCGCCGATCACCGCCGGTGGTGGAGACGACCAGTTGGTGGTCGATAAAGTCGAAGTCGATCGAAAACCCTTTGTCCGCGTACGGGATCAGGCCGGTGGTCAGCCCGCGCGCCGACACGTAGAGCACGACGTTCCACCAGTGGTTCACCAGCGGCGTGTTTGCCAGCCGGACCTTGCCGACGACCTGCGTCATCAGCTGAAGGGTGTCGCGGGTGTCGACCCACTGGGCCACCGGCAGTTCAGGCCACGCCGAGGTGCGATCTGTCATGGTGACGTGGTACCTCCTCGTGAGCCGGATGGACTGCCACCAGCATTCCAGAGTGACAGATGCCCACCTTGCTCAACTTGCATGAAGCCGCACAGGCAATTGGCGAATATCCTCTCTCCTTAGGCACAGGATGTGCGGACCGAGGACAAGGAGCCGGCCGTGGTTGCGCAGCCGTCGACCGAACGCATCTCGCTGGTGAGACCGGAGCCGTCCTGGGCCACCGCGCAGGCGATTACGGCCGTCGCGCAGGACCTCGCAGGCGAGTTCTCGCTGCGGCCGCTGCTCGAGCGAATCCTGTTGCACTGCACGGAGCTGCTGGCATGCGACGCCGGGTCGATTTGCAGCGTCGACGAGGCCGCAGGCACCTATCGCAAGGAGGCCGACATCGGCATCCGGTGCCAATCGGGGCAGGTTTTTCCTCTGACGGAAGGGATGACCGGCGCCGTCGTGGCGCGTCGGGGGCCGGTGCGGTTCGACCGGTACGACGATGTGCGGGGCGGTCACGTCGACGCGGCCGACCGCGCCACGCTTCGAGGCGTCATCGGCGTGCCGCTGGAGTGGCGCGGGTCGATTATCGGCGTCTGCGTCGTGTTCAGCCGTGACGACGCGCGCACGTTCTCACCGGCCGACGCGGAGCTGCTGCAGCTGTTCGCGAAACACGCCGCAGTCGCCCTGGCGAACGCGCGCATGCACGACATCGCCGAGGAGCGGGCGCGCGCCCACGCCACCGCGGCCGAGCGGGAGCGGCTCCTGCGCGAGGTGTACGACACGCTGAATCAGGGCTTGGTCGGGGTGGTCGGTCAGCTCGCCCGCGCCGAAGACGCCCTCGCCGCCACCGGCAGCGGCGGCGACGCGGCACCGCTGGTCACCGCCGCGCACCGCGAGGCGCGGAACGCGCTTTCGCAGACCCGCCGAACGATGCTCGGGGTACTGGGCCCGGCGCGCGACGACCGCGACCTGCAGGATGTGCTGGCCGACGAGGTCGAGTGGGCGCGGCGTGTAGGCCGACTCGACGCACGGCTTGTGATGGCCGGGCAGCCGACGCCGCTCGACCAGGCGCAGGCGCACGAAATCCTTCGCATCGCGCAGGAGGCGTTGACCAACATCGTCCAGCACGCGGACGCGACGATGGTTCGACTGGGCATCGCCTACGAGTCCGCGGGTGTGTCGCTGTTGGTCCAAGACGACGGCCGGGGGTTCGATCAGCACAGCCTCGCGACGGATGCCGCCTCGGGTCTTCGGCGGATGTCGGACCGCGCCCACGCCGTCGGGGGCCGGGTCGAACTCGAATCCGTGCCGGGCTGGGGAACCAGCCTTCGGGTCCGGTTCCCGTACGCGCGGCCGGAGCCGGTGACGGCGGGCAGACCGCTGCGGGTCGTGGTGGTGGATCCCCAGCCGCTGATGCGGGCGGGGGTGGGCCGGCTGCTGACACAGGCGGGCCTGAACATCGACGTGGTGGGCGAGGCCGCGCGGTCCGCCCAGGCGGCCGACCTGCAGGAGGCTGTCCACGCCGACGTGGTGGTCGCGAGCCTTCGCCTCGGCGACGACGGGGAATCCGACGGCGTCGAGCTGACCCGTCGGCTCGTCGAGGCCGGCCACGGAGCGGTGCTGTGTCTGTCCGAGCCCGGCGACGACCACCTGGTGGCGGCCGCGCTGCGCGCCGGCGCGCACGGCTGCCTGGACAAGGGCGTCGACGGCCCGGCGTTCGTACAGGCGGTGCTCGCCACGGCCCGTGGACAGGCGTTTCTGTCCGGCACCGCGCTGCAGAGCCTGCACCGTGGCCTGCGCGATGACGGATCGGCGGCGCTGACGAGCCGTGAGCTGGAAGTCCGCGCGCTGCTCGAGAAGGGCCTGCCGGACAAGAAGATCGCCGAGCAGCTGATGATCTCGGTCAAGACCGTCGAGAAGCACGTCAGCTCGTTGCTCCGCAAGTCGCATGCACGCAACCGCACGGAACTGGTGGCGCAGGTCCATCGGCGATAGTCGCTCCCCGTGCGGCACAGGGGGAAATCCCCACCCCGAGGCGGGTGGTTCCACCGATGCCGCGCCGCCGCAACCACACGTAGGTTCGGATCGTGCCGGTCGTGCCTTTGAAGGACATCATGGATCGTGCGCTCGCCGAGCGGTACGGCGTAGCCGCCATCAACATCTTCAACGACCTGACGCTGGAAGCCGTGCTCGCCGCAGCGGTCGAGCAACGCTCGCCGCTCATCGTCCAGACCTCGGTCAAGACGGTCCGGTCGATCGGACTCGACGTCCTGTACGGCATGTGGGAGACCATGACGGCCGGTATCGAGGTGCCCGTCTGCCTGCACCTCGACCACTGCCCGGAGCGTGAGGTCATCGACGACTGTCTGCGCAGGGGCTGGAACTCGGTGCTGTTCGACGCCTCGCGGCAGCCGGTCGAGGAGAACCTGCGTCAGGTGATCGAGGTCGTGGCGCAGGCCCGGGCGGTGGGCGCCCACGTGGAGGGCGAGATCGAGGCGATCACCGGGGTGGAGGACGGCATCGGCTCCGACGACGTGGCCAAGCGACAGTCGCTCGAGGTGGCCGTGGACTTCATCCAGCGCTCCGGCGTCGACGTCTTCGCACCGTCCATCGGGAACGCGCACGGCGTCTACGTCGCCGAGCCCACCCTGGACGCACAACGGGTGACCGATCTCGTAGACGCGACGGGCATACCCATTGCGCTGCACGGCGGAACCGGCATGACCGACGAGCAGTTCGCCGACCTGATCGCCCGTGGCTGTGCGAAGGTGAACATCTCGACGGGCCTCAAAGTCACCTTCATGAAGACAAACCTCGAATTCCTGCGTGGCGCAGAGGCGGCCAACAAGTGGGACCCGCCCTCCCTCTTTCGCGACGTGCGCGCGGCCGTCGTCGAGATGGCCGCGGGGTATATGGACACGTTCGGCAGCGTGGGCAAGGCCGGGTAAGTGTCGAAAGCGCTCATCTTCGACTGCGACGGCGTGCTCGCCGATACCGAACGGGACGGGCATCTGGCCGCCTTCAACCAGATGTTCGCCGAGTTCGATCTGCCGGTGCGGTGGAGCGAGCAGGAGTACGGCGAGAAGCTGAAGATCGGCGGCGGCAAGGAGCGGATGAGAAGCCTGCTCACGCCCGAGTTTGTGGCGGCCGCGAACCTACCGTCGGGCACCGACGAGCAACTCGCGCTGGTCGGCCGGTGGCACAAGCGCAAGACCGAGATCTACACCGAGATGGCCGCCGCGGGAAAGCTTCCCGGTCGGCCCGGCGTACGACGCCTGGTCGGTGAGGCGGCAGAAGCGGGCTGGCGGCTCGCCGTCGCCTCGACGTCGGCGGAGCCGTCCGTGAAGGCGGTGCTCGAACACGTCGTCGGGCCGGCGACCGCCGCCGGGTTCCTGGTGTTCGCCGGAGATGTCGTGCCCCACAAGAAACCTGCCCCCGACATCTACCTGCTCGCCCTGGAGCACCTCGGTCTGCCTGCCTCGGATGCGGTGGTGATCGAGGATTCCGGAAACGGGCTCGACGCCGCGCGGGCGGCGGGCATCACCTGCCTGGTCACCGTCAACGAGTACACCCGCGACGACGACTTCGCCGCCGCCGCCCTGGTGGTGTCGAGTCTGGGTGACCCCGATGGGCAGCGGACACAGGTGCTGGCCAACGCCAGCGGAGTTCCGGTGGGGGACTGGGTGAGCATGGAAACGGTGGAGGCCCTGGTGTCCTGAGGCTGTTCGCCATCCGACTGTCCGATCCCAACGAAGGGAAATCCTTATGGCCGCAACGCTTCCCGACGTCGAGCGCGTGGTGCGAGTGATGGCGGAGACGGTCGTGGCCAACGAGAAGTACTTCGGCGACCTCGACGCGGTCGTGGGCGACGGCGACTTCGGCTATTCGATGGCGCGCGGGTTCGAGATCGTGCTGTCCGACTGGGACGCATTCGATCGCACCGACATCTCGACGTTCCTCAAGAAGGTCGCCGTCGTCATCACCAGCCGGATCGGCGGCACGTCCGGTCCCATCTGGGGTACCGGGTTCCTTCGCGCGGGCACGACCGCGGCGGGAGCGGGCAGCCTCGAGGCCGAACAGGTCGTTGCGATGCTGCGCGCCGCCATCGAGGGAATCAAGGCCCGCGGCGGCGCCGAGCTCGGTGAGAAGACCTTGCTCGACGCGCTGGTGCCCGCCACCGACACCATCGAGGAACAGGTAAAGGAGGGTTCGTCGGCAGGGGACACGCTGCGGGCCGCGGCGGTCTCCGCGCGGTCGGCGGCCGACGCGACGCGGCCGATGCTCGCCAAGCGCGGACGCGCCGCGTACACCGGCGAGCGCAGCATCGGCACTCTCGACGCGGGAGCGGTGGCCGTCGCCGTTCTGCTCGAGGCGCTGGCCGACCAATGGACGTGAGTCCGATCCACCACAACGATCCGGAGGCATTCGAATGAAGAAGTTCGTCAACGACCCGAAGCAGTTCGTCGCCGAGATGCTGCACGGCATCGCCATGGCCAACCCGGACACGCTGAAGTACGTGCCGGAGTACAACCTGATCATGCGCGCTGACGCGCCATATGAGAACAAGGTGTCGATCATCCAGGGCTCCGGTTCCGGCCATGAACCAGCGCACGTGATGATCGTCGGCAAGGGCATGTTGGATGCCGCCTGTCCCGGCGACGTGTTCGCCGCTCCGCCAATGGATTACGTGCTCGAGACCTCCAAGCTGTTGTCGTCGCCCAAGGGCGTGCTGCACATCATCAACAACTACACCGGTGACCGGATGGCGTTCGACATGGGCCGTGAGATGGCCGAGGCCGACGGCGTCAAGATCAAGACGCTGATCGTCGACGACGACGTCGCAGTCAAGGACTCCACCTACACGGTCGGCCGGCGCGGGGTGGCCGGCAACTTCTTCGTGATCAAGGCGGTCGGCGCGGTCTCGGAGAAGGGGGCCGACATCGACGAGCTCATCCGGATCGGTGAGAAGGTCAACTCGGTGACCCGGACGATGGGCATGGCGCTGACGTCGTGCACCCCGCCTGCGAAGGGATCGCCGCTGTTCGAGCTCGGCGACGACGAGATGGAGATGGGCGTGGGAATCCACGGCGAGCCGGGCCGGCGCCGCGAAAAGCTCTCGGGCGCAAACGAAATCGTCGACGAGCTGCTCGAGGCCGTCGTGACCGACCTGCCGTACGACAGCGGCGACGATGTCGCACTCATGATCAACGGTCTTGGTGGCACGCCGATCAGCGAGCTCTATCTGCTCTACGGGCGCGCGCACGATCAACTCGCCGGGCGTGGCATCAACGTGCGGCGCAGCTACGTCGGTGAGTACTGCACGTCGCTGGACATGGCAGGCTGCTCGGTCACGCTCGTCAGGCTCGACGACGAGATCACCCCGCTGCTCGCCGAGCCTGCAGAGATCGCCGTGCGGACGTTCTGAGGTCGGACTAGTCGAACGCGAGAGGCTTGTCGGTCCGCTGAGGGTCGCGCCTCGACGCGGCATTGCCACTCAAACCCGGCGCATCGGCGCATGTTTTTGCCGTAAATTGAGGAATCTCGTAGGTCAGCTAGCAAGTGAAGGACTTCGGCCGCCATGGCAGCGTTGCGTACCGGCGACGGATTTCCCGATGTCGTCGTCACTGCCGTCACTTCGAGCACTGCTCTCGCGCCCGATGCGGAGGACACGTGGCAGCAGCTGCTCGAGGGCCAGAGCGGGATACGCACACTCGGCAAATCGTTCGTTGAAGAGTTCAAGTCTCCGGTGCGCATCGGCGGCGAACTACGGGAAGACTTCGACCAGTACCTCAATCGCGTCGAGCTGCGCCGGTTCTCGTTCATGCAGAAGATGTCCAGGGTGCTGGGCCGCCGACTGTGGGAAAGCGCGGGATCACCCGATGTCGACACGACGCGTCTCCTCGTGTCGGTTGGGCTCGCGCTGGGCACTACGGAGGCGCTCGTCTTCCTCTATGACGATTGGCGGGCGCGCGGCATGCTGGCGGCCAGGGCTGCTCCTCTGTCCGTGCAGATGCACATGCCGAACGCGCCCGCCGCGGCGGTGGGGTTGGATCGTGGGGCCAAGTCCGGGATCATCTCGCCGGTGTTGGCCGACGCCTCGGGGGCCGCGGCCATCGCCCAGGCCTGGCAAGCCATTGTTCTCGGCGATGCCGATATCGCCATCTGCGGCGGCGTCGAGACGAGGATCGAGGCGGTGCCCGTAGCGGCATTCACCAAGCTGGGAACCATGTCGACCAACAACGACGACCCGCCCGGCGCATGCCGCCCGTTCGACCAGGAACGCGACGGGATGGTGCTCGGTGAAGGCGGCGCGCTGATGCTCATCGAGACCGAACAACACGCGAAGGCTCGCGGCGCCCGCATCCTGGCCCGGCTGATGGGGGCGGCCATCACCTCCGACTCTTACGACGCCGTCACGCCGGACCCGAACGGCGAGCGGGCAGGCGACGCCATCACCCATGCGATCCAGCTGTCCGGTCTGACACCGACCGACATCGACCACGTCAACGCCCACGCCACCGGAACAATGTTCGGTGATCTGGCCGAAGCGCGCGCGATCCGGCGAGCACTGGGTGTCCACGACCCGGTGGTGTATGCGCCCAAGGCGGCGCTGGGTCACTCGTTGGGCGCGGCCGGCGCCGTGGAGGCGGTGCTGACGGTGCAGGCCCTGCGCGACGGCGTCGTTCCGCCCACCCTCAACCTGAAGAACATGGACCCTGAGATCGATCTCGACGTGGTTGCCGGGACCTCCCGCCGCGGCGACTACCGCTATGCGGTCACCGATTCATTCGGCTTCGGTGGCCACAACGTCGCGGTGGTGTTCGGCGCGTACTGACACCGGTGGCGACAGGTACCGCATGTAGCGGTCGTGGACGCCGAAATCGCCGAGATGACAGCAGAAGTCGATATCAACTCATTGACAGTTGGGCCGTCTTGTCCACCTATGAGCGACATTGTCGCTGTCAGCGACTGTGTCGCTACGAGGTGGACAACATCGACGTCGTGCCCGAAAACTCGGCAAGCCAGCGTGGCCTGATGGCCACCGAATGGCAGCTGCGCACGCGCGGCGTCAAGGATGTGGATCTCGACGATTCCCCTGTCGCGCGCTGTGCCGACAGAGCCACCGAGCTGGATGTCGTTGAACCACTGCGTGGTTCAACACGGGATGCGGGCACTGCCGCGGCTCCAGTCGGTTGAGTGAAGCGCGTCACAGCTCCCACACTCACAGCAAGTCCGAAGGAATATTTAGCGTTGCTAACGGCGTTTGTCTTTTTAGCTGCACAGTGCCGTGCAACCACTAACAAACGAAATAAACATCTGATTCTCAGAGGTGATCTGCATGGCAACTTCAGCCAACGCTCGCGAATCACGGCTACAACGTCGATTCGACAAGTTGACCTCTGGCGACGCGCAACTCATCGCCGCCCAGCCCGATCCAGCCGTCACCGCCGCACTCGACGGCCCCGCCGTCCTGCTCACCGACGTGATCCGCACCGTGATGACCGGCTACGCCGACCGGCCCGCCCTCGGCCAGCGCGCCGTCGAGTTCGTTACCGATGCGTCGGGCCGCACGGTCGCCGAGCTGCAGCCACGCTTCGACACCCTGACCTACCGCGAGACGTGGGCACGCGTAAAGGCGCTCGCCGACGCCCTGGCCGGCAATCCGGTCCACCCCGGTGACCGGGTCGCGACGCTCGGCTTCACCAGCGCCGACTACGCCGTCGTGGACATGGCCCTGTCCCTGACCGGAGCCGTCGCGGTACCGCTCCAGACCAGTGCGCCTGTGCCACAATTGCATCCGATCCTGCTCGAGACCGAGCCGGTGGCAATCCTTTCCAGCGTCGACCACCTCGGTGACGCTGTCGAACTCGCCTTGATCGCGCACGCGCCCAAGCGCCTGGTGGTGTTCGACTACCACCCACAGATCGACGACCACCGCGAGGCATTCGAATCAGCTGCGGCGCGCCTCGCCGACCACCAGGTCTCTGTCGACGCACTCGACGACG
Organism: uncultured Actinomycetota bacterium; assembly: GCA_963715885.1. Taxonomy (GTDB): domain Bacteria; phylum Actinomycetota; class Actinomycetes; order Mycobacteriales; family Mycobacteriaceae; genus Mycobacterium. Next base: position 312,817 of record CAVQSK010000034.1, on the reverse strand, counting down.
TCATCAAGCGGGGCGCCCAGCGCACCGACGGGCCAGACATCCCACGCGGCGACGGCGACGACCTGCGACTGCTGATCTACACCTCGGGCAGCACCGGCACTCCCAAGGGCGCGATGTACACCGACCGCCTGATGGCCAAGTGCTGGGCCGGATGGCATGCCCCCGAATGGGACACCGACGGCAGGCTGCCGGCAATCACGTTGAGCTTCATGCCCATCAGCCACGTGATGGGCCGCGTCATCCTGTACTCCACACTGGGCGCGGGCGGGACGGCCTACTTCGCCGCCAAGAGCGACCTGTCCACCCTGCTCGACGACTTCGCCCTGGTGCGCCCGACCAAGCTCGACCTCGTCCCCCGCATCTGGGAGATGCTGTTCCAGGAGGTGCAGAGCGAAGTCGACCGCCGCATCACCGACGGCAGCGATCGGGACATCGTCGAAACACAGGTGATGGCCGAGCAGCGCGAGAAACTCATTGGCGGACGGCAGTTCTCGGCGATGACGGGCTCCGCGCCCATTTCACCGGAACTGCGCGAGTGGACCGAGGAGTTCATCGACATCCCCCTCACCGAGGTCTACGGTTCCACGGAAGCCAGTATCGCCCTGGTCGACGGCCAGATCCGGCGCCCACCAGTGATCGACTACAAGCTGGTGGACGTGCCCGATCTGGGCTACTTCGCCACCGATCGTCCGCATCCGCGCGGCGAGTTGTGGGTCAAGTCAACGGATCTGATCCCCGGCTACTACAGGCGACCCGAGGTGACGGCCGAACTCTTCGACGCCGACGGCTGGTATCACACCGGTGACGTGCTCGCCCAGATCGCGCCCGACCAGCTGGCCTACGTCGACCGCCGCAACAACGTGCTGAAGCTCTCGCAGGGCGAGTTCGTCACGGTCTCCAAGCTGGAGGCGGCCTACGGCGGCCACCCGTCGATCCGTCAAATCTTCGTGTACGGCAACAGCGCCCGCTCCTATGTGCTGGCGGTGATCGTCCCGACCGACGACGTACTGGCCAGCGTGGGCGGGGACGTCGCCGCAGTCAAGCCGCTGCTGAGCGATGCGTTGCAGAGCATCGCGCGTGAGGCCGGGCTGCAGGCCTACGAGATTCCACGCGACTTCATCGTCGAGACAACGCCTTTCACGCTCGAGAAGGGCCTGCTGACCGGTATCCGCAAGCTGGCCCGTCCCCAGCTCAAACAGTACTACGGCCCCGAGCTCGAGCAGCTCTACGTCGACCTGGCCAACGGCCAGGCGGACGTCTTGCGGTCGCTGCGGCGGAACGGTGCCGACCGTCCCGTTCTGGAAACGGTCAGCCGTGCCGCGGGTGCGCTGCTCGGCGCGGCCTCGGCTGATGTGGCGCCCGATGCGGCGTTCACCGATCTCGGCGGAGACTCGTTGTCGGCGTTGACCTTTGCGAATCTTCTGCACGATATCTTCGACGTGGATGTTCCGGTGGGCGTGATCGTCAGCCCGGCCACCGACCTGGCGGTGATCGCCGCATACGTCGAGGCTCAGCGTGCCGGTGGGTCCAAGCGGCCCACGTACGACTCGGTGCATGGCCGCGACGCGACAGAGGTGCACGCGAAAGACCTGACGTTGGACAAGTTCCTCGACGAGGCCACCCTGGCCGCGGCACCGTCGCTGCCGGGACCGAGCAGCGAGGTGCGCACCGTGCTGCTGACCGGCTCCACCGGTTTTCTTGGCCGCTACCTGGCGTTGCAGTGGCTGGAGCGGATGCACCTGGTCGGCGGCAAGGTCATCGCCCTGGTCCGCGCCAAGGACGACGTCGCCGCACGTGAGCGACTGGACAAGACATTCGACAGCGGCGATCCGAAGCTGCTGGCGCACTACCAGTCGCTGGCGGCCGATCACCTCGAGGTGCTCGCCGGCGACAAGGGCGAAGCGAATCTCGGCCTGGAGCAGGCGACTTGGCAGCGCCTGGCCGACACGGTCGACTTGATCGTCGACCCTGCCGCACTGGTCAACCACGTGCTGCCCTACAGCCAGCTGTTCGGGCCCAACGTCGTGGGCACAGCGGAACTCATCCGCATCGCGCTGACGACCCGCATCAAGCCGTACGTGTACGTCTCGACGATCGGTGTGGGTGACGGCATCGAGCCGGGCCACTTCGTCGAAGACGCCGACGTCCGGCAGATGAGCGCGACCCGCAAGATCGGCGACAACTACGCCAACGGCTACGGCAACAGCAAGTGGGCCGGCGAGGTGCTGCTGCGTGAGGCGAACGACCTGTCCGGCTTGCCGGTGTCGGTGTTCCGCTGCGACATGATCATGGCGGACACCACCTACGCCGGCCAGCTCAACGTGCCGGACATGTTCACCCGGATGATGCTGAGCCTGGTGGCGACGGGCGTGGCACCGTTCTCGTTCTACGAGCTGGACGCCGACGGGAATCGGCAGCGGGCGCACTTCGACGGGCTGCCCGTCGAGTTCATCGCCGATGCCATCTCCACCCTCGGCGCCATCGTGGTCCAAGGATTCGAGACCTACCACGTGATGAACCCGCACGACGACGGCCTCAGCATGGACACCTACGTCGACTGGCTCATCGAGGGCGGCTACCCGATTGTCCGTGTGCCCGAGTACGCCGCGTGGTTGGCACGGTTCGAGACCACGCTGCGGGCACTGCCCGAGCAGCAACGCCAGGCGTCCCTGCTGCCGCTGCTGCACAACTACCAGCAGCCACAACACCCGATCAAAGGATCGCTGGCGCCGGCGGACCGCTTCCGGGTCGCCGTGCAGGACGCCAAGATCGGGCCGGACAAGGACATCCCGCACATCTCCGCGCCGGTGATCGTCAAATACATCACCGACCTGGAACTGCTCGGCTTGCTCTGATCGCTTGATATCGAATTTGACCCCAGCACTAGCCTCGGCCAAGCTTCCATAACATTTTGCTGTGATTCAGGCCACTGGCGCGCTACATTGTGTCCGCTGTCACAGCGAAGGGATGGGCGATGGTTGGCCTAAACAACAAGCCCGTGGGTCTGCCTCAGCCTGCAGCGCCGCTTGTCAGTCGTCGACCTACCGAGCACCACTGGGTCCTTGGCGCTCTGCTGTTCCTCATCGTCATCGCGGGGATCGCAGGCATCGTCGTGGCAATGATGTCCGGTCAGACGACCGTCGCCATCATCGTCGCCCTGGTGACCGCTGCGATCGTCGGCGGCTCCACCTGCTGACAGTCGGCACGGCTAGCCGTTGGTGTCGAGACTTGCCCTGAGTCGCCTGCCCAACCCACTCGCGCGTACCGCACGCCGCTCCACCGCGGCCCGCACCGCCGATTCGGTCCCGACCACCCTGACTCTTTCCTTCGCCCGCGTCACCGCCGTGTAAAACAGCTCCCGCGTCAGGAGCCGCGACTCCTCACGTGGCATCAGCACCGTCACTACGTCGGCCTGGCTGCCCTGGCTCTTGTGGATCGTCATCGCATACATCGTCTCGACATCACCCAGCCGTCCCGTCGCGAAATCGCCCGATCCGATCCGCGCCCGTAACCCGTCAGGTGACGCCACCACCACACCGGTGTCCCCGTTGTACACACCCAGGCCGTAGTCGTTGGCCGTCACCAACAGCGGCCGGCCGACATACCACGGCGACCACATCGCCTGCCCCGTTTCCTCGGTCAGCCAGCGCTGCACCAGAGCGTTCCAATGCGACACCCCGAACGGACCCTCCCGGTGTGCGCACAGCAACCGGTGCTCGCCGAGCGTCGTCAGCGCGATCTCACTCGCACCGGCGACTGCGGCCTCCCGCACCCGTAACGCGTGCGGCAGCAATACTTCTCGCAGTCGACCCGCCACATCGTCGGACTCGACGAACTCGATATGCTCATCGCCCGCCCGCAACAGGTCCAGCGCCCGACTCGCGTCCCCGGCCCTGATCGCCCCTGCCAGCCGCCCGATCGACTTCCCGAACCGGTGCGGCGTCGTCAGCGCCGCCACCCGGATGTCGTCGCGCCCCGACATGCCCTCGACCAAATCCGCCAACACCGCACCCGCCTGCACCGAAGCCAACTGGTCGGGGTCTCCGACCAGAATCAGCCGTGCCTCCGGCCGCACCGCCTCCAGCAACCTGGCCATCATCGTCAACGACACCATCGACGTCTCGTCCACCACAATCACGTCGTGCGGCAACCGATTTCCGCGGTTGTGACGAAACCGCCCCGAGCTGTCCGGCCTGCTGCCCAGCAGACGATGCAACGTCACCGCCCGTAGCTCGCCCAGCCGTGTGCGGTCCACCTCGTCCAGCCGGGCAACCTCCGCCGTCACCGCCTCCTGCAGTCGCGCAGCCGCCTTGCCGGTCGGTGCCGAGAGCGCGATCCGTGGCCGGTCCTCCGCCTCGGCGATCAACGCCAACAACCGCGCGACCGTTGTCGTCTTCCCCGTCCCCGGGCCGCCGGTGAGAACCGTTACCGACTGCGCCAGTGCGGTTTCCGCCGCCTCCCGCTGCTCCGCATAGTCGGATGGGAAGAGTCGGTCGAGGGCCGCTTCGGCAATCGCAGAGGCGGGCGAAGCCGCCAACAAGAGCAGATCCTGCGCCACCAACTCCTCTTCCCGCCAGTACCGGTCGAGATACACCAGCCGGTCGTCGTAGAGGTGAAGTACAGTGCCCTGCAACGGGCTCGCCTGGACCGCGGCCAGCCAGTCGTCTGGCGACGGCCACGGGAGATCCGGAGCATCGACGTCGTCGGCCACCGCCGCCAGGTCGACGCACACCGACCCGCCCCGCAGCGCCCGCACGGCCAACGCTATGGCAAGGCCCACCGATGCGTCCGCTTCGCCGGCCAGCATGGTAATTCGCTGTGCGACGTGGACATCGGCTTCGGCGAGCACCTCCGCCTCGCTGAACCGCGCGAGTAGGTCCGTCACGCCGCCGCCCTCCCTCGGCCCAGGAGGTCGGACAGCTCCGTCACCACACTCACCGGCGGCGTCCAACTGAACACTCCGCACGGGTGGCCGTCGATCACCGGTGTCTGCGGCCCGCACATACCGCGCACGAACAGATACATCACCCCGCCCAGATGCCGATCAGGGTCATACCCCGGCAGCCGCCATCGCAGATACCGGTGCAGCACAACCGAATACAGCAGCGCCTGCAGCGGGTAATCCGAATGCAGCATCGCGTCTGCCAACCGTGACGACCCGTAGTCCGCGGCGGTGTCGCCCAACTTGTTCGTCTTGTAGTCGACCACCACGAACCGTTGCCCCGGCAGCCGCAGCACGACGTCGATCGAGCCCGCCAGATACCCCTGCAACGGTTGCGTGCCGAATACATCGGAGGTAAGACGGTCCGCATACGGCGCCAATGGATCGTCATCCGGGAGCCGCTCACGCAGCAATACACCCACGTCGGCGAGCTCCGCTCCGGCCAGCGGGATCTCGAAATCCATCTCCCGCAACCGATCCGACAGTCCGATCTGCCGCAGCGTCAAACCGTCGGCCAACGCGCCCAGCGGCGTGTCATGCATCGGCACCAGCGCCTCGGCCAGGACGGGCGGCTCGACATCGACGTCCCACCACCCCATCTGCTCGCGAACGTGCCCCTCCAACTCCGCCGCGAGGTCAGGGGCCAGCGGATCGGCGTTCTCCAATACCGCATGCACCAGCGACCCGAACGCCGCCCCCGCCGGCAGCTCGATCATCGGCGAGGCGACATCCGCGCCCGTATGCGACGGCGCGGCAACCGGCACCGCTTCGACCTCGTCGTCGCGCGCCGTCACCTCGGGCTCACTGCCCACGCCCGCCTGCTCGGTCGACTTGATCAGCGCGGTATACGACGTCCGCCGCCACCGCGTGTCGATCAGTCGATGGAAGTGCCGAACGTCGAGATCGACAGGCAGCTCTGGCCGTTCGGATGCGAACGCGGGCCCGACCACCGCCTGCTCTACCACCGGTCCGCCGGCGTCCTGCCACTCACGGAACCGCTCCAACGCCACCTCATCCGACACCGTTTTCGGTGAACACCGGTCGGGCACCTTCGGATCACCGACCCGGCGACCCCGCAGCAGCCGCGACAATCCGCCCGTCTGCTCGTCCCACGACGGCGCCCACCACGCCACCACCTGAGACTTCGCCCGCGTCAACGCCACATACGTCAGCCGGATGTCGTTACGCGCCTCCTCGGCCTTGCTCAGTTCCTCGACCTCGTCGCGGTCCGGACTGTCCTTGCCGCCGATATGCAGGCACCGGGTGCCGTCGTCGTCATGGAACAGCGCCACGTCGTCGACGCGCACGTGTCTGTTGAACGCGAACGGCAGGTACACGATCGGGAACTGGAGCCCCTTGCTGCCCCACACCGTCATGATCTGCACGGCCGCCGCGTCGCTGTCCAGCCGGCGGTTGCGCTCGTCGGGCCCGCTGCGCTCCTCACGTTGACGTCGCAGCCAATCCCTCAGCGCCGGAAGGTTGAACCGTTCGCGATGGGCCACCTCGTGCAACAACTGCCCGACATGCGCGAGGTCGGTCATGTCGCGCTCGCCGCCACGCCGTCGCAGCACCCGCTCGTCCATGCCCGCCAGCTGCGCCGCCTCGAACACCGCCGCCACGCCGCGCTCGCGCGCCTGGCCCGCCCACTCCCGGATGGTCGCGGTCACCTGCTCGGTCAGGGTGTCGCCGCCTGCGGCCAGGTCGTCGGCGGTCTTGCCGAAGAACATCGTGGCGGCCGCCGCGCGGATGATTCCGCTGCGGTGCGGCTGGTCGAACGCCTCCAGAAGCGCCAGCCAGTCCGCCGCGGCCCCGGAGTCGAACACATCGGTGTCTCCGGTGTAGATCACTGGAATGCCGATGGCGGCCAGCGCATCCCGACACGGGCGGGCGTCGTCACCCTTCTCCACGATCACCGCGATGTCCCCGGCGGTGACCGGCTTCCCGTCGAACATCGCCCCGCTGGCCAGCAGCGCTGAGATGTCGGCGGCCAGGTCCTCGGCGATGTAGGGCCGCAGCTGCTTGATCGCGATCGTCCGGTCCTGGTCGACACCGAACCGGTTTCGTCCGATCACTCGGAGTCGGAACGGGTCGTTGTGCGGGGCGCCGCTGAGCCGGTGCCCCTGCTGATGTGCGTCGATCTGGCGCACGACGATGTCTGGGTGCCCGAGTTCGGCGTTACCCCACACCGCGTGCAAGCTGTCGACGAGCACCTTGTCGCTTCGCCAGTTCACCCCGAGCGTGAGCCGTCGATCTTTCGCGGTGTCGGCGGCCTCCAGGTACGTGACGATGTCGCCGCCGCGGAACGCATAGATCGCCTGCTTCGGATCACCGATCAGAATCACCGTCGAGTGACCGCTGAACGCCCGATCGATGACCAGCCACTGCACCGAGTCCGTGTCCTGGAACTCGTCGACCATGACGATCGGCCAGCGCTGCCGCATCCGCTCGCGGGCCGGAGACTGTTCGCCCTCAAGGGCGTTCGCAAGCCGACTCAACAGGTCGTCGTAGCCGAGGATGCCCATCCGCCGCTTGCGGTGCTCCAGTGCGGTGACCACCTTGGCGGAGAAGGCCAATCGCGCCGCCGCCTCGGTGTCCGGCTGCGGGTCCTGCGGACGCAGCTCTGCGCACGGATCACCGACGACCGCCCGTGCCAGCGCGAGCGCGTCCTTGTACGTCATCGGCGGGTCGTCGTCGCGCTGGGCGAAGTCGGCGAGGTAAATGTCGTCGACGATCTCCACGACTAGATCGTCGAGGCTCTCCACCAGGGTGACTCCGGAATCGGTATCCCCGGCCACACCAAGCGATTTCAGCACCAAGCCGCAGAACTCGTGCGTGGTCGCGATCGTCGCGGCGTCGAACCCGCTCAGCGCGTCGCGCAGCCGGGCAAGCCTTTGCTGACGCTCCTCGGAGGTGCCTTCCAGCAGGTGCTCGACGAGGTCAGTCATCTCGGTCGGTCGCTCCTCCAGGGCCGCGGCGGCTTGCACGATCTGGCCGCGGACCCGCTCACGCAGTTCGCGGCTGGCCGCCTTGCTGAACGTGATGAGCAGCATCTTGTCCAGCGTCGCGATCCCCTCGGCCAGATAGCGGGTGACCAAACCCGCCAGCGCGAACGTCTTCCCGGTGCCCGCGCTGGCCTCCAGCACGGTGGTGGTGCGCGGGCCCGGCAGGTCGCCCAACAGATCGAAGCGCTGCATCAGTCGATCCTCCGCTCGGCGTCGAGGACCGGCAGCCACAGGCGCAGGGCAAGGGCGCCCAGCCTGGTGTCCTCGCCGTCGACCTGTTCACCGGGTCGAGGTGAATCCTTGAGCAGCACAGCGAATTTCGAGTCAGTACCCCACATCCGAACGTAGGCACGGTCGTCCCGCTCCGGAGCGATGCCGTCCTCCCACTTGTGACGGGAATAGGCGACGGGGTCGCGCCGCGCGTTCCGTTTCTCGGCCCACGCACACGACGTCTTGAGGGGCAGCGGAAGGGGTTCTCGGCGCCCGGCGTCGAAGATCGCGACGAGCCCGTTCAAGACCGCGACCGGGTCGGGCGGCAACCCGAATACCCGCGCCTTGATCTCGCCCTTCTCACCGCGGCCGATGCACGCCGCCGCGTAGTCGTGTCCCGCCGCGCCGAGCGCCACCAGCGAGATCCACGTCTGCAAGACGTGTTTGGGCGCCAGCCGCGAATAGGTGACCGACACGATGCCGCGGCGGTACACCGGTGCGACGGTCCCGGTGAGGCGCCTTCCATTACCGAGGTCGACGTCGATGTCGTGAGCGGTGACGGTCTTGCTCTGATAGCGCAGGGCCTCCATCGCCAGTTGGGCCGCTTCGTCGCTCAGCTCCTGGGCCTTCCGTTCACCGAGCACGCCCGGAGGCAATGTGCCGCGCAGCCGTTCGGCCGTCGTGGCGACCTCGAGATCGAGCCCGCGCATCAGCTCACCCACGAGCCGGTCGCCGATCGACCACTTCTGGAGGGCGTCGATCTCGACGGGCATGGCGTCCTCGATGCCGTCGACCTCCCACGGCAGCGTGTAATCGAGTTCGCGGAAGAAGCCCTCGACCGGGTGCTTGAAGAAGCGCAGCAGGTCGGCGAGTTCGACGTCGCCGGTGGGCAATTCGGGCAGCCGCCCCGACAGGAACGGCCGCGGGTCCGACCGCTCACCGGCCGCAGCTCGCGCGGCACGAAGCACGTTCGGGTCGAAGGTGAACGGCCGGTCGGGGATGAGCTTGCCGCGTTCGACGTTGTCGACATCGAAGGGCTGCAATGGATGGCGCAGCACGATGCCGTCGCGAACGGGATCGGGCGTGGTCGCGTCGAGGGAGTCAAGCAGTTCGAGGAGGGGCACCGCTGGTGGTCGGTGCGCACCGGTGTGCTCGTCGGTGCCGGTGTAGGTCACCACCAGGGTCTCGGTGGCGGCGAGGATCGCGTCGAGCAGCAGCTGGCGGTCCTCGGAACGGATGTCGCGCTCACCGGTCGTCGGCCGGCGGGCCAGCGCGTCGTCGCCGTCCACCAGATCCAGTCGCGGAAAGACCCCGTCGTCAAGTCCGACCAGGCATACCACCCGATGCGGGACCGAGCGCATCGGCACCATCGTGCACACCGTCAACGTTCCGGTTCGGAAGTTGGCCCGGGTGGGGCGACCGGCGAGACGCCCTCTGAGTAGTGCGCGCACGTCGGTCAACCGCAACTGGATGTCGCTGCGAGTACCGGCTTCCGTCAACACCTTTGAGAACTCGCGCTGCACCTGGCCCGTCTGCCAGACATCGGTGGCGCCGACCCGGGTCAGCATGTCGACACCTTCTCGCAGAGTGGCGAGCCATTCGGTCAGCGGACGGGTCCCGCTCAGGCGCTCGACCACCGAGGTGAGCCGTTCGACGTACTCGGCGAGCCGGCCCGCGACGTCGATGCGGTCGCTGCCGACATCGTCGAGCGGCAGCGCGGTGTCAATCCAGGCGTGAGAGTCGTCGGACATCGCGACACCTGTGAGGATCCGGTCCAGTCCGAACCGCCATGTGTTCTGGGCGAAGTGGTCGAGGCGGTACGGCGTGCGATGCTCGGCGTTGAAACCCCAACGGATTCCGGACTGGCGCACCCACTGCGAGATGGTGTCGAGGTCGTCGTCGGTGAAGCCGAACCGGGCGCGCACCGGCGGCGTCAGTGCGAGATTCAGCACCTGGCTCGCGGTTGCTCGAGTACCGGCGATGTCGAGCAACTGCGCTGCCACCCCGAGCAGCGGGTTGGATTGGATGGGAGAGCGGTCGGCCAGCCTGACGCGTAGCCGGTGCGCGGGGTGGCGATAGTCGACCACCTCGCCGAGCCCGAACGCGCCGACGATGAGCGGCGCGTAGGTCTCGATGTCCGGGCACATGACGAGGATGTCGCGCGGCTCGAGGGTGTCGTCGTCGGCCAGCAGGCCGAGCAGCACCTCACGCAACACGTCGATCTGACGGGCCGCCCCGTGGCAGCTGTGCACCTGGACCGAGCGGTCGGTCTCGTGGCGCTGCCGCGAGCCGGGCCGGACTTCGTTGGCGCAGATGTCGGATTGCAACCAGCCGAGCAGGGTGTCGGGTCGGTGTCGGGCGCCAGCCCGACTGATTAGGTATTCGTCGGTGTCACCTGTCGGGAGGGTCCGCTGCAGCTCGCGCAGGTCGCGACCGAGGGTGTCCAGCAGCGGGTGATGGGCCTGGTGGCGGCTGGTGTCCTCATGTCGGGGCACGGGGTCATGGACGTCGGCCAGCGCGCGCCACAGGTTGTCGCTGGGGTGCGGAAGCCACAGGTGCAAGTCGTGGTGGGTGGACAGTGCCTTCAGGAGTTCGATGTCGGTGGCGGGCAGGCGGGTGTGTCCGAAAAGCGAAATCCGGTCGGGCAGGTCGCTCGTTGTCGCTCGGAGGCGGGCAATTGTGGTCTCGTGCCGGACGTGCGGAGGGTCGGCGTCGACGCGATGCACCACGGCACGCCAGAGGTGAGGTTGCCACTGGAGGTCGTCGTCGAGATCGCCGCCGGCACCGTCGGTCGGCTTGCCGTCGAGCCAGTCGACGAGCATCTGCGGCCGCTGTTTGGCGGAGGCCGCAAAGAGGCCCGCCAGGCGTCTGGCGACGGCGTAGCGTCGGCCACGCCGCAACTCGGCCTCGTCACCAGTGTCGAAGTGGCCCAAATGCGTTGCGAGCGTTTGGCACCAGGGTTCGTCGCAGCCGGCGTCGATGGCTTCCAGTAGCGGCCAGGTCATCGCCTCGGGTGACCAGGGGTCGTCGTCGACCGTTCCGGTGATCTCGGCGATCAGCGAGGCAGGGGATCTGAACGCCACCCCGGCGCAGACCCCGTCGGCGCCGTCACCGCGACCGAGCACATGGGACAGTCTCTGGCTCAGCCACCGTTCCATCCCGCGCGCCGACACCAGCACCAATTCCTCGGCGAAGGGGTCAGGCAGGGGAGTGGACAGCATCGCACCCAATCCCTCGGCGAGCAGGTCGGTGCGCTCAGCACGGTGGAGGTGCAGTGCCATCAGTGGCCACGTGCGAACGTGCTCAATTGCCCGCGAACCACGCAGTCGTCACCGACTGCTGCCGCGGAGGCTCGAACGACGTGCCCCGCGGCCCCAGCTGACCGACCCGCACCGTCCATTGCGGCTGCGACCGGTCGATCGCCGAGAAGGGATCCTGGCCCGGATCGATGAGGACGCCTCGTGAGATCACTCTGGGGTCGCATACATACGCGGGAACCAGGCCGTCCCGCCGACCGCCCCAGTCAACGCCGCTCGCAAGCACGCAGCTTGTCCCGTCGTCGAGAACCAACGCAAGCGGCATCGGCGTCTCCAGTGGACTCACCGCCGGGAGCGCGCCAGGCGCCGGGAAACGCCGAAGCTCCTTGCTCCACGGATCCACGAGGCACAACACGGAAGCCGGGCTGGGCCAACACACCTGGGCTAGGGACTGATTCGGCACACACGCGTAGATGTCGCTACTTACGGCCGCCGGCGACGGGCCCGGGCACGCTGAAAGGTTGGGCGACGGCTGCCGATTGATCACGTTGTAGCCGTTGACCGGCTCACCGTTCGCGACCGCAACGACCGTGATGAGTTGCGTCCCTGGTTGCGCGGCCACATTTCCGGCGGCTTGCAGCGCGACGATGACTACGAGCGTGAGCACGGCTGCTACTCGCATCACGACGGCCTCCTGGTGCCGACTACCACTTTCTCGCATCGGCGAAACCGACGTGGCCGAATCGCGAAGGCGTCAGCCTTGCCCTACGACGTTGGATCCCGTCGCATTGATCGCCGGCGACCCCGAGAGGTATATGACCTCGTTGTCGAAGCCCGAGGCGCCGATCGTGTCGGCAGCGTCGACGGTGACGACATTCTCTACTCCGGACACGGTCAGGCTCACGCAGTGGCCGGTGATCGTGACCGTGTTGTTGACACCGCTGACGCTCACGATGCTTTCGTTGCACGCGATGGTCTCGTTCTTGCCGACACCCGAGACGCTGAGCTGCTCGCCCGGCGGTGGGATAGGCACGCCACTCGGGATGCTCGGCTCCCTGGTTGGCACCGTCTCGATCGGCCCAGCGCCCGGAGCTTTGTCGACTTGTCCGCCGCCACCGGAGACGTTTGGGATCTGAACAGGAGGCCGGGTCTCGGGTCCGAGCGAGAATATTCTCGCGCTGTAGACGGCGATGCCCGCGCCAACGACCAGTAGGACGATCACAATCCCGGCGAACAACCACCTCGCCGCGCCGAGACCCGAATTCGCCCTCTGCGGCACCCCTGGGTATGGGGCACCGTATGCCTGCACCGGTGGAGGCAAGTAGGCGCCGCCGCCGTAGCCGGCGCCGCCGCCGTGCTGTTCCGTACCCAGTTCGGACATCCGGGCAACATCGGCGAGCGGGCGCTCGAGGTCCCTGATCCGGGCCTCGGGATCGTCCTGTGGCTGCATGCGCCGATGTTCCCATATCAATGGCCGTTTGCGTCGCGATGATTGCGGAAACTCCGCCGATGACGACTATCGGCTCGCCGACAAGCTGGTTGGGTCGCACGCGCCGATCACGGTGTGAGCCCACCGGCGCCGGGTCACTTCGACCCGGCGATTTCGATCAGCTTGTGCACCCCGCTATCCCAGCGATCGGACTGGTCTGACTCGGCCATTTCCGTCATCGCCAACAGCACCGCGACCTCGTCGCCGGCGGCCAGGCCATCCGCCACTTGCCCAAACCCCACGATGAACGAGTCGATCACCGCGATCCCGTCGGCGTGTACCGCCTCTATCGTCGGCGATCGAAACCGGACCGTCTCCAATTCCGTCTTCAGTGCAGTCAGCGGCTCGATCGCGTTGGAGCGGACGTGCAGGCTCGCCGCCGACGGTTCCTCATTCATGAACTGCAAGATCGTCTGCAATTCGGCATATGCCAGGATCACGCCCTCGCGAGTTTGTTTCCCTGGGCCCTGCAGATATTGGGTTGCCATCATGCTCTCGGGAGTCTGCGGCCGCAGATCTCCGACCACGATCTCGCTTTCGTTGTATGGGGAGGCGTTCGCGGTCACAACGACGGCGATCGAACACATGGTGATCGCTGACAGGGCCGCGGCCGCGGCCGTCCAGGCCACACCGCAGTCAAGAATCCGAGGGATCAGGGCCAGTGGCGCGACCAAGGTGACCAGCGTGAAAGAAAGGCCGACGATGTCGGACGTCAACGGCGCAAGGACCGAGACGATGTTGGGCACATTGGCTTCGACAGCGTTGACGGTGACGAAGCCGACCATGAAAGTGCCGATTGCGACGGGCCCGGCGATCGTTGCGAGCGCGAGCCCCCGGCGAGGGACGCACACGATCAACGCAAGCGCCGCTGCCGTGCCCGCGGTAGCGCCAGACCACGTCGTCACCTCGACGAGGCTGACTACACGGGCTTCATCGAGCTCGTTCGGCGCCGAGTTTCGATACACCCCGTAGGGGATGATCGCGCATATCCCGCACACCAACCCGACGATCAGCGGCCGGGCGATCGTCACGCCGGCGGTCGGCCAGGACAACACGACGGACCTGTCGAATAGCCACGCGGGCGCCATCGTGCTGCCTCGTTTGAAAACAACTGCAGCAGCAGTGAACACAGCAGCAGCGGCCATCGCCAAGAGCACATAGGGCGTGTCTACCTGACCCACGAGAAAGTGGCGGGTAATCACCCAATGTCCGACATCGAGAGTCAGCTGGAGGCTGTCGGAGAGATGCAGAGCCGCCCCGTACACCAGGCTTGCGATCACGACGCCCGGCATCCACGCCCAGCGCGGCGACCGCAACCGCCAGACCGCGTCGGCCGACACCTCCGCCAGGCTGTACACCAGCGCGGTGGCGGCTAGCCCGGCGACGACATGAATCATCAGCCACAACGGCTGGCCAAGCCCGCCGCGCAGCCCTGTTGTGGTGTTCCCCAGTGACGCCAGCTGCCCGAGCGCCAGGCCGGCGGCCACGCCCGCCGCCGCTATCCACGGCGTGGGTCGTATCCCCATCGCGCGGTCGACGATCACCGCCCGCCACAACCCGAGGCCGACCGTGCAACCGAGCAGCACTCCGCAGATCCCCGGAGCCACAAGTGTTTGATGCGATGCGAATGAACGACCGGTGGACACTGCCGTCGCGATGCCTTCGATGAGGGGCATCGCCGAGGCGGCGAGGTACGCAGGCACGAGCCCGTCGAGGAATTTCACCTCCGCTGCGCGATCAGGACGGGTCAATATGTCGGCGCGGGCAGCCGGCGTCGGGTGATAGGCCGTCAGCCGTCGCCACCGCGATGGCGCAGGTGCCCGCACCGAGCTGACGAGGGCGATCATCGTGTCCGGCTCATCCATCACGGTCGCTGCGCGGAGATCGGCGTCGTGCTCACGCGAGCGGAGAAGCGCGATGGCGATGATCCACACCGTGGCCATGAGAATCGCTGCGCGCCAGGCATAGTCGCGAACCAGACTGAAGTCGTTGCTGATGATGCCGGCAATGACCGGTAGCGTCAGGAGCGGGACCACAGCGTACATGGCGCCGCGGGTCAGCCATGAGAAGCCGACATCGCGGTTGCGCAAGTGGGCCAGTTCATGCAACGCGAGCGGATCAAACAGGTTGCGGTGGTTCCATTTGATAGCGACGGCGGGTGGTAGTGCGATCTTGTGACGACGAGGCCATCCGTAACTGAACGCGTCCCGCTGCTTGGCGCCGCCCAGCATCACCGTCGGCGGATATCGAAGGCCGGCATAGTGTGCGAGCTCATCAACGCGGCCGGCCGTTGCCGGCAGCTTGGCGACGACCGGTTGTAACCGCCTGCGCCACTCGATGATTGGCGGCGCGAGAAACAGCACGGCCGCCCCTAAGAGGATCACAAGGGCAGCGCCACCGAGCGCGTAAGCGGCCCGCAGATGCTGGGCGCCGGCGTAGCACTCGGATGCAGCGTCGTTGATCGCGATCTCTTCCCTGGCCGTGTCGATTGAGGATGCGTAATCTGCCTGTGCGTAACAATTTTCGATGGCCCTCACGTACTGCTCGCGGTGCAGGAAGCTGTGCGCCCAGTCGCCGATGAAGAGCCCGGCCGCGAGCATCGCCGCCAGAATGACGACGAACCGGATCGTGGTGGGGGACGGGAACGCGAGAAGCGCGACTCGCGGGGCCGCCGGGGTGGGGGAGCGGGGCGGCGACGCGCTATCGGCGACGGTCATGGCGCGTCACCCTGCGGTGACCAATGCGCCCGCTGTCGAGTCCGCGATGAGTCCGGCCCGTGCCGGCTCCAACCCGATGGCCAGCGCCTGCTGGTAGGCGACGGCACGAACCTGCTTGGCCTGATCGGCGGTCAGGGTGACTTTCTGGGCTGCGGGCGTCTCATTTTTCTTGTCTCCGCGCCGAAATAATCCGCGCAGGTACGAGAGCACCGATGGCGACGCCTCCTTGAGTGCCGCGTCGATGGCGTTGTTGGCGAGCCACTGCAGGACTGTCCCGGCGACCGAGATCACCACGGGAGTGATCATCGCGAGTTCCAGACCGAACCCGAGTGCCTCGTCGCGACGCTTGGGATTCAACAGCGCCTGCGGATCCGCGTAGTACTCCTCGGCCGTCTCCGGGTAGAGGGCGAGTTCCTCGGGGGCTACCTCGTTGAGGACCAGATGGGCGAGCTCGTCAGTGAGTGCGCGCATGGATTGGTCATCGACCGGGTTCGGCTGAGATGTCATCGCTGGCTCCGTTCCCTGATGTACCGGGCCAGTTAACGCCCGTACCGCCCCTGGGACACGCGTATCGCACTACCCGTTTGCCTTTCGCAACCTGCGGCAGGGGAGCCGCAGCGCTACTCAACTGAGCGCCCTCGTAAATCCGGCTCGAGTAGAGGAGGGTGGAGGTATGACTACGCCACCTCGTCCCGCCGGCAGTGCCACAGCTGCCCGGCTTTTGTTCGGTTAGATGTGGCGATACATGAGCAGCTCCTCGCCGCAGTCGATGGCCGGCGGGGGGTAGCCGCCGCCGACCGGCTGTGTGAGGCCTGCGTGATGCTCTTCGACATTGACGCCGCGGCCATTTCCCTCGTCTTCGACGGTGCCAGCACCGGAACCCTCGGATCCAGCGGCGCCTCCGCCCGCGTGTACGACGAACTCCAGTTCACCTTCGGCGAGGGCCCATGCCTGGACTCCGTCACATACCGCGCACCCATCCTCGTTGCCGATCTGGCCGATCCCGACGACACCCGCTGGCCGGCCTACGGCGCGGCCATGCTCGCTCACAAGATCCGAGGTGTGTTCGCGATGCCTGTGGTCGTCGCCGGCGAACACGTCGGTGCGCTCGACTTCTTCCGCGCTCAACCCGGCCGGCTCACCGGTGTGCAGTTCACCGGCGCCGCCGCCGCCGCCGAGCTGGCCGGCGTCCCGCTCCTCGACCTCATGGACGGCGACCTGCAGGCCGCCGCCGACGACCCCAACAGCAACGCCTGGACCGAACTGAGCGTCCTGTCCCGCGCCGAGGTCAGCCAGGCCACCGGGATGCTCGTTGCCCAGCTCGGCATCGACCCCGCCGAGGCCCTCGTTCGCCTCCGCGCCCATGCCTACGCCACCGACCGCACCGCCAGCGAAGTCGCCCGCGACATTCTCGACCGGCGCCTGAGGCTGCAGGCCGACTGATGCGAGCCAACCGAAAGCACTGGGAGGGAGTGCGCCATGACTGAAACCCCTCGTGAAACCCGCGTGCTCGGCGCGGTCGTGTCGCTCGTCGACAGCCTCCTCGTCGACTTCGACGTCGTCGAACTGCTGACCGAGCTCACCGAGCGTTGTGCTCAACTGCTCGATGTCGAAGCGGCGGGCCTTCTGCTCGCCGACCCGCTCGATCAGCTCCGGCTGATGGCCGCGACCTCCGAGCAGGCCCGCGAACTGGAACTCTTTCAACTGCAGGCCGACCAAGGCCCGTGCGTGGACTGCTATTCCTCCGGACAGCCGGTATCGGTCGCCGACCTGGCGACCGAAGCCCACCGATGGCCGCGGTTCGTAGCTGCCGCGCGCGACGCCGGCTTCGCGTCCGTACATGCAGTTCCGATGCGCGCCGCCGGGATGGTCCTTGGTGCGCTCGGTTTGTTCGGTTCGCGCACCGGCGAACTCAACGAGGCCGATCTGCTCGTCGGCCAAACCCTGGCCCACATCGCGTCCGTCGCGATCCTTCAGGAACATGCCCCAACGCCAACGACCGTGACGCCGCAACTACGCGCAGCGCTGATCAGCCGCGTCATCGTCGAGCAGGCCAAGGGGTTCCTCCGTGAGAGCCTCGACATCTCCGTCGAGAAGGCTTTCACTCTGCTGCGAACCTACGCACGCACCCACAACGACCATCTGACCGAAGTGGCACGACGGCTCATCACCGATCGCCAGTCCCGCCCGGCGCTGCTGGCCGCCATGTCCGAAATGGCCACGGCGCCATCGACTTAGGCTCGGTGCCGGGCACGCGCGCGCCGCACGGCCTCCTCGACCAGCCGTTCGGCGACGATATGCAGCTTGATGTTCTCGGTCTGGCTGAGCCGGGTGAGCCTGTCGAAGGCCTCTTCCGCGCTGGCGCCCGACCGGCTACGGATGATCCCGATCGCCTGATCGATCACGGCCCGGCTCTCGAGCGCACGCTGCAAGCCTCTCGTTCGCTCTTGTGCGCCGTCGAGAAGCTGCGCGTTGTACACCGAAACCGCCGCAGGCCCGGCGAACTGCGAGCCCAGCTGCACGGCATGCTCGCCGAACGTGTCGCGGGCACGGGCGTAGCTGTTGATCGCCCCGATCACCCGATCCCCGACGATCAGCGGCAGCGATAGCGCGGAATGCACGCCCATCCTGGCGACCCGCCCGCCGAAGTGCGGCCACCGGCTATCACTTCCCAGTGATCCACTGACCGTCGGCCGCTGCGACTCCATGCACGTGACGCACGGCCCCTCTTGGAGTTCCTCGTACTGAACGGTGTCGATTTCGTGGATGAACTCCGCGGTGGCGGCCCACGTCTGCATGCGCGGCACGCCTTTGTACGGCTGTAGCAAGGCAACCCCGGTCCCGTCGACGCCGGGAATGGCCTTCGTCGCGAACTCCGCCACGTCGCCCAGCAGATCGATCACCCCGCGGGCGCCGGCCACGAGCCCGGCCACCCCGCTCAGCCCGGCATGCAGATCGACGTCATCGGCCTCCAGCTGCGCGGGGCACAGCTCCGATTCCGGTGGCGTCGGGCGACCGCGCTGCGCGTCGTACTCGGCCATGGTGAGCAATAAATCTACTCTTCAGTGGGCGTAAAATGCTGATCTCGACCGTCAACTCACCAACGCCAAGGCGTGTGCCCGCCGCAGCTTTCCCGATGGGGTCTTGGGGATCATCCCGGGCTGGAGCACGACGACATTGCGCGGCCGGACGTCGACCTCGGCGAGCACCTCGTGGGCCACCTGATGCTGGATGCGGCGCACCTCGCTGTGATCCTCGTACTCTTTGGATTCCACCGCCACGGCGAACGTCTCCCGCGAGTGTCCGGCGTCGAGCCGAACCGCCACCGCACATCCCGGCCGGACCCCCGCAACGCGGCAGGCGGCCCGCTCGATATCGGTCGGATAGATGTTCCTACCGGCCATGATGATGAGGTCCTTGAGCCGGCCACACACCACGACATTGCCGGTTTCGGTGAGATAGCCCAGATCGCCGGTGTCGTACCAGCCCTTCTCATCCTGGGCGGGGATGAAGCCGGCCGCCGTGGTGTAACCCTTGGTCACCGGCTCACCGCGCACCTCGATGACGCCGACACCACGCGGCGGCAGGAGGCTGCCGTCCTCGTCGATGATGCGCACCTCCAGTCCGCTCAGCGGTCGGCCGAGCGACGCCAGTCGCCGGGTGCGTCCCTTGGTCGCCGGGACGGCGCGGTGCAGGACGGCCAGCACGTCGGCGTCCACCTCGTCGACGACCATGCCGCCGTCGCACTCGGAGAACGACACCGCCACCGTCGTCTCGGCCATACCGTAGGCAGGGATGATCGCCTCCGGCCGCAACCCGAACGGCGCGCCCGCGTCGCACAGATCCTCCACGTCAAGCGGGTCGACCTGCTCGGCGCCGGACAGCGCCCATCGAAGCGACGACAGGTCGTACTCGCCGGGGGCGGCCTGCCTGCGTAACCGCTTGGCGAACAGTTTGTAGGCAAAGTTCGGCGCAGCGGTCATGGTGCCCTTGTACTTGTCAATCAGCTTGGCCCACAACAACGTATCGCGCAGGAAGTCCATCGGTGTGACCTTGACGAGATCGGCGCCGTAGTACATCGGCACGGTCAGATAGCCCGTCATGCCCATGTCGTGGAAGCACGGCAGCCAGCTCACGATCACGTCGGTGTCGATGTCGAAGTTGCAGCCGACGACCATCGCTTCGGCATTGGCGACGAAGTTGCGGTGGGTGATCTGGACGGCTTTTGGCGATCCTGTGGACCCGGACGTCAGTTGCATGAGCGCTACGTCGTCGTCGTCGGTATCGACGGGGGCGATCGGTCGACCGTTGAGTAGGTCTTCGATGGTCAGCACCCGCATCCCCAGCTCGGAGAGCAGCGGCGCGGCGGGCATGAACGGCTCCGAGACGATCACCGCCGCGGCGTCGATCATGTCGATGACGGTGGTGGTCTCCGCGGCCCAGCGCTGCAGATTGGTGCGCGGTGTGGGCTGGTGCAGCATGGTCAGGCTGGCGCCGCGCATCCAGATTCCTTGCGCGGTCGGCGCGATCTCGACGGGGGCGCCGGCCAGCACCGCAACCGCGTCGCCATGCCCGATCCCGGACGCGGCCAGACCACCCGCAACTCGGCCGGCCCGCTCATGCACCTCGGCCCAGGTATGCCGGACGGGGGCATCGGGCTCACCGGTGACCATGCCCTTGAGGCTCCACCGGGCGTTGGCATACATCGTCTCGGTAAAACGGCTCACGACAATCCCTTTGGCTCTCGCACTACCGCGCCGCGTGTCGATTGTGCCGGCGGGAGGCTGACGGTGACTACGGAAGAGCGTGACCCCCTAATGTCCACCTCAGATGGTCCGTCGCTCCGACAGGAGCGAGTCGCCGAGCGTTCAAGACTTCCTGACTGTACAGACTGGACCGTCGTCGACCACTGAAGCGCGCCGAAGTCGGCGACGGTCGCAGCGAACTCCTCTGACCTGCTCGCACGGGCCCCCTCACTCCGCAACCACACCCGGAACCGTCGGCTTACGTCGGGTTCTGGGCCCTTCGGCAGGGAGTTCAGTCGCTGCCGTGACGTTTCCGGAAGGCTGGGGAGTCAACCGGGTCCGACCGTACAGTGCCGGGCCCGCAAACTCCAACGGTTCGCCGAGAATGTTGTGAGAGCTTGACAAGATGGTTGTCGGGCGTTGACAAGGGCCCAAAGAAATCCAAACCGCGCGGGTCGAGGATCAGGAGCCGTGAAACCCGTTGAGCAGTGACGACACGCCCAACTTCCACCGCCGCTCGATCGACGGTCCCGAACCCAGCCAGCGTCCCGCCTCTTGCACTGCCAAACCCTGTGCGAGAGCGAGCAATACGTGTGCGATGTCGGTTGGATCCCCCGACAAGAGCCCCGCGCCGATGCACCGCTGAATCCGGCCGACGAATACCTCCCGCACCGACGCCCCCGCCGCCAGCTCCTCGGCCCCCGGCTCGAAATCGGCAAACGGCCGCGAGAACATCACCTGCGCCAGCTTCGGGTACGCCCGGCAGAACAACCGGAACACCGGCACCAGCCGCTCCAAGTCGCCCAGCGGATCGTCCGTCGACGGCACTTTCGCGAGCTCGGCGCCGAGTAGTCGGAATCCCTCGAAGAACATCGCCCGCACCAGGCCGGCCTTGTCGTCGAACAGTTCGTAGACCGCGGGCACCGACGTGCCCGCCCGCTCGGCCACCCGCCGCGTGGTGAACCGCGCGATGCCCTCCTCGGACAGCGTCGTGATCGCGACCTCGAGCAGGTGATCCCTCAGCTCGGGCGTGCGTTGCTTCGCCCTGGGCATCGCGCGAACCTAGCCGAGCGTGAATTCCGTAGCCAGCCCGTCGATCCCGGCCTGGATCGCCTTGAGCGCCGACTCCCGCGCCTTGAGCTTGGTCGCCAGGTGCGCGCCCGCGTGCAGCGTCGCGGCTGCCTCGTTCGCGATCTGCTGCGCCCGCCCCAGGACTTGGTCGGCCTCCACGATCTCGTCGAGCCAGCCACCCGCGATCGCCTCGTCGCCGACGAACGTCGCCGCCATCGAGGTCCCGCGCTGGAACGCCGCCGGCGTCAGCCGCAGCCGCATGATCTCGATCGCCGAAAGCGGGATCGTCATCCCGATCGCCACCTCGATGGCCTGGCACCGAGAGTTCGGTGCGCCGACGCGATGATCGCCGCTGAGTAACAGGAACGAGCCCATCGCAATGGCCGGGCCCGTCGCCGCGATGATCACGGGTCTCGGGAACGTCAAGCACCGCACCGATAGCTCGAAGCCGCCCGCCAGCATCCCCAGCGCCGCTTGCGCGTCACCCGACTGGAAGACCGCGAGATCGAAGCCGCCGCTGAAGACCCGCTGATTGCCCGTGAGCACGACGGCCTTGGCCGAGTCCTTCTCGGCGCGGTCGAGCGCCTCGTTGATCGCGGCCTGCATCGCCGGCCCCAGCACGTTGACCTTGCCGTCGTCGAGCGTGATCGTCGCGACGGATTCATTGAGCTCGTAGTTCACCGTGGGCATGGATAACGATGTTACGTAACACTGTTACGAAAGCCAAGCCCAGGTACCTATGTGTGCGCCCACGCACCGCGCTAAGTCAGGTAGTTCGCCACTCGCGACCCGCGCCCCGCCGCCCCATAACTTCGGCATACGCCGACGACACGGGGTCGCCGGGTCTAATGCAAGGGAACCATCATGCGCGCGAAACGCAAGAAGTCAGTCGAAGACTCGGATCGCACCCGCACCACGCGCCGCAAGCAACCCAAGAACAAGAGCGGCGTGCCCAAACTGAGCCTGTGGGAATGCGGCATCGGCGCCGTCTGGAAGTAATGCCGGCCCCGATAGCGCGATTCAGACCAAATCGCGCCCGTGCCGTCCGTTGATCACCTGGATGTGGAGTCGAGCGTTTCCCGCGGTACTCGACTTTCTAGGGCTTGGGCCGAGTGGGTGTGTTCTGCCCGGCCGCCAGCCACCATCTCCCGTCGCGCCGGACGAGAACGTACAACGCCATTTCGGAGAAGGCCGACGCGTCGTCGACGGCAATCGGCTCGCCGTCGGCGTCCAACGCGACCCGGCGCACCTGGGCGATCGCGGTGTCGGGTGTGGGGGCCACGACATGCACGGTTTCGTACCGCGACGACGCTCCCGTCGCCGCCACCCCTCCGTCAAACATCCGGCTGTGAATCGAATGCAAGGCGTCATACCCGTTTACGGTCGCGCCGTAGGGACTGCCCCACGCCACGTCCTCGCCGAAGTGGGCATTGTAGGTCTCTGCGTCCGCTGTGTCGATCCCCGCCTGCAACTCGGCGACGAAGCCGTCGACGGCGTCCCGCGCGGCAGGTAGCCACCGAGGATCGGACAAAGTTGGTCGTGCTGACATGGCCCCGACGGTAGAACCTGAACAACAGTTGACGTCAAGTGAGGACTACCCCACCCCCGAGTGGGGATTGCCATATCCGGCCGGACCGCCTGGTAAATGCAGCGTGCGCCAGACGCACGTTCGCGCAAGTCATTAGCTGAACGTCGCGACTACCTCATCGCTCCGCGGCCGCCGGGCGGAAATCGAGTACCGCAGCACTCGTGAACGTGCAGTCCGCACATCGAATGATTTGCCAAACGTGTCAATCGACGGAGGGAACGGCAAATGACTCACATCAGTGAAGCGCCCTTCACGTGCGACTACTCGGCGCCGTAAGGAACAGGAGAAACAGGAATGACAACACCCACGCCCAACGGGGCTTTGTACACCGGCCGCCAGGTAGTCGTGCTGGCGCCCAAGTCGGGCCGAACCAATCCGGCCCGAGCGCTGGCCACCATCGCCGGCTTCTCAAACGTTGCCCGCAGCAAGGACTTCGAGTTCCAAGCCGTATCGATGAGCGAGGCCAACGATGCCGACGCCACCGTGTTCGACGAGCTCGGCGTCGCCGTCGTCTCGGCAGATCCAGACCAGCGCTCGGCGCTGATCGCCGCCGCCGCCGAAGGCGACGTCGTGCTGTCGGTGGAGCCGGAACTGATCCACCACGCGCTGACGGTCACCGACTATGCGCGCGGCTACCACGACGGAGTGTCGGATCTGTACGAGCGGCTGAACGGCAACAACGGGTCGGCAGGCGCGACTGCATTGGCCGCGGTCCCTGTCGACAACGACCAGTTCACCTGGGGCGTGCAGGCCACCCGGGTGTCCACGTCGTCGCGGACCGGTCGAGGGGTCCGGGTCGCGGTGCTGGACACCGGCTTCGACGTCAGGCACCCCGACTTCATCGGCCGCACGATCACCACGCAATCCTTCATCCTCGGTGAGACGGTGCAGGACGCGCACGGCCACGGCACGCACTGCATCGGCACCTCCTGCGGTTCGGCCAAGCCCGACGGCACCCGCCGATACGGCGTCGCCACCGAGGCCGAGATCTTCGCCGGAAAGGTGCTGAGCGACAGCGGTTCCGGCTCTGACCGGGGCATCCTCGCCGGCATCAACTGGGCGCTGGCCAACAACTGTGCCATCGTCTCGATGTCGCTCGGTGCCGACGTCCGCGAAGTCTCCCGCGCCTACGAAGCCGTTGGCAAGGTGGCGCTGGATCGCGGCACGCTTATCATCGCGGCGGCCGGTAACAATGCGCGGCGTCCGGGTGACCCTGGCTTCGTCGGTGTCCCCGCGAACAGCTCGTCGATCATGGCGATAGCCGCCACTGACTCGGCCAATCAGGTCGCTCGATTCTCGTCGGGATCCGGGAACGGCGACGGTGGTCGAGTCGACCTCGCGGGCCCTGGCGTCAAGGTGTTCTCGTCATGGCCGTTGCCTCAGCGGCACAATTCGATCAACGGCACCAGCATGGCCACGCCGCACGTGTCGGGTATCGCGGCGCTGTGGAACGAGGCCACCGGCCTCACCGGCCGCGAGCTGTGGACCCTGCTGGTGCAGAACGCCAAGGCGCTCGACGTACCATCTGCTGATGTCGGCGCGGGATTAGCGCAGGCGCCGCAATGAGTCAGCAGAATGTCACGGTGACGACCGACGGTCGCGACATCGACGCGACCGTGGAGTCACTACGGGCGGCGGGAATGACAGTGACGGATGTACACCGCGAAATCGGAATCGTCTCCGGCACTGTCGCTTCCGCCGACCGGGACTCGTTGGATGGGGTGCAGGGAGTGTCGGCCGTCGAGGCCGATCAGTCGTTCGAGATCGCCCCGCCGGATTCGGACGTCCAGTAGTTGGCCCCGAAACTGAGCTTGTGTTCGAGATCTGACCGATTCTTCGAGCACAAGCTCACTTTCGGCGTGAGGAATTCCGGATCAGCGCCGCCAATTCATCGCGGTCGGAGATGTCGAGCTTGATGCATGCCCGGTAGAGGTGACCCTCGACCGTGCGCACCGAGACGGTAAGCCGGTCGGCGATGTCACGGTTGCTCAGCCCCGCCGCGACCAGGTTGGCGATCTCGCGTTCGCGAACGGTCAACGGCAGCGGATGCGCGGCCAGCTCCAGAGCCGGTGTGCGGATTCCACCGCACTCGGCGGCCAACCGGTTCGCGACGCTTGCCGCCTCCACGCTGCGTCGGCGATCGTCCTTGCCCTCGAACGCGACCGCGGCCTGCGCGGCGGCGTCGGCCGCCGACAACAGCGCACCGATCTCCTCGAACTGCCTTGCCGCCGCAGCGATCCCGGCGGCGTCGCGGTCCCGGACGGCCGACGCGTGCGTCGCGATCACCGCTGCCAGCCGGCCACCTGCGGCGGTCGCCACCTCGACGAGCCGGTCCAGGCTGCTCTGGTCGCCGAAGCGCACCGCATCGTGGCGCGCCAACACCTCGATCGCCTGCTGCCCTGATTCGGAAGCCAGCCGCGCGGCATCCAGAGCGAGTTCGATTGCGGCGCTGACATTTCCCTCCGCCGCGGCCAGCCACGACTCGGCGATCTTGAGCTGCGGACCGAACACCGCGACGTGCCTGCCGAAGCGGGTCTTCACCTCCGCCATCATCTTGGCCCCCGGCTGCACGCGGCCCAGCACGCAGTACGACTGCGCCAGCAACAGCCGCGCCGGGAAACTCCACGACGCCGCCGACTCCGCAGTCAACGCCGCGACCGTCTGCTCCATCCGCGGCACCGTGTCCGCGAACAGCCCACGGGCCACCCCGATGGTCCCAACCAACACATTGGCCATGCCCCACGCCAGGTACTGGCCCGCCGAGGTAATACGGACGATGTCGGCGGAACGTTTTGCGGCGGTGTCGAACTCACCGGCCAGCGTCAGTGCGCGAACCTCACCGAACGCGGCCAGATAGCGCAGCAACCCGTCTACCCGGCCCTCCACTTGATGGCCCCGCTCGGCCACCGCGGTGACCTCCTCGCTGCGGCCCATCAACGCCAGCGCGAGCGAACCCCCGATCGCGGCCCACTCGACAGCGGTCGGATGCGCATCCGGCTCGGCAAGTACCCGCTCGGACAGTTCCACGGCTTCTTCGAGCTGATTCTCGAACGCCCGCGATGCCGACGCCACGCCGTCCACGAGCAGCCGCAGCCCGTTGTGAGCCACCTTCTCGCGCAAAAGCGCCAGCACCTCGCCGGCCTTCTCGGCGTCGCCCATCGACCAGTGCAGGTTGGCAATTCGCGCCAGGCCCCACCGCACCAGGTCCAGTCCGTCGAGAGCGTCCGGGTCGAACGAGTTCAGCGTCTCCTCGGCCTCGGCGGCCTGGCCCTGCCACAACAGCGACCGGGCCAGCAGCTCACTGGCGACCAGGCCGCCGCCCCGGTTCACCGCCGCGCGGGCCAGCCGCTCGCCCAGCGTGACGTTCGTCAGCGCTATCGCATCGCGCGCTGCGGTGGCCAACAGCTCGAGCCCGGGCTGCTGATCGCTGTCGAGTGTCAACTCCGCCAACCGGATTCGATCTGCCGGCCCACGTGACGGCTGACCCTGCAGCGCGCGCACCACCTCGCCGCGCAGCCGCCTCGCCGCCGCCGTGCCGAGCCTCCGCCGGATGACCTCACCGAACAGCGGATGGTTGAACCGCACGTCGACACTGGAATGGTTCTCGTCGACGACCCGGATCAGGCCACGGGTCTCCGCATCCTCGACAGCATCAGCGCCGACGATCTCCGACAACGCGTCGAGGCTGAGCGGCTCGCAGAACGTCAGCAACCGCAGCGCGTGCAGCACGTCGTCCGGCAGCTGGTCGACCCGCGAGTCCAGCAGCGACGCCAACTCGGACGTGACCGCGGTCCGGCCCCGCAGCTGCCACACGCCGCGAACCTGACGAAGCGTGCCGGCCTCCAACGCCCCCTCGACCAGATGGCGGACGAACAATGCGTTCCCGCCGGACGCCTCCCACATCAGGTCGGCCGACAGCCCCTCGACGCGACCGCCGAGTGCGTCCTCGATCAGCGTGACGCACTGATCCCGGGTGAACGGCATGAGGTTCAGCCGCCGCAGGTATCCGTCCTTCCACAACGTGGTGATCGCGTCTGGCACCGTCTCCCCGGTGCGCACCGTGGCGACGATGCGCACCGAGCCGTCCATCGCCAGCTGATGTAGCAGCGTTGCCGAGAGCTGATCGAGCAGATGAGCGTCGTCGACACCGATCACCGAACGCCCGTCGGCGAGAATGCTTTCGCGCGCCGCTGACAGGAACGCCACCGGATCCCGGGACGTCGCGGTCCCCACCAGATGCGCGAAGACTCCGAGCGGGATGCTTCGCGCCGACTCGGTGCCGGCCACCCACTGCACCCGTAGCGGCAGCGACTGCGTCACCAGCCGGGCGAGCGTCGTCTTCCCCACACCGGCATCGCCGACCAGCACGATCCCGCACACGCCCGTTCGCTCCACCAACGCATTGTGTATCGCCGTGAATTCGTTCTCGCGCCGGACCATAGGCCAGCTCCGGGCCATGACCTCGGACTTTACTCCGGTCGGGGTGAGCAGCGAGAAAGTTCTCACAGCAGGATGTGCTCGAGTTTCACCAGTTCGCGTGGCAGCCCGGTGGTTTCGAATCGCTCCAGCGGGTCGGCGGCTATGTACGGCGCCAGGTCCAGTCCGGTGAGGCCGGCGATCCGTTTCACCGGCACCTGGAACGTCCGATAGGCGCCGTAGGAGAACGACTCCGGCAGCGTGCCCGGCGTCCGCGCGGTGCGGAACTCGTCGAGCAACGACTCCTGGCTGAGCAGATACGCAGTGACGGAAGGCTTTCCGTCCTTGCGCATCATCGCCACGACCTTCCAGTACTGCAGCGGCAGCGCCACGCCGCGATACTGCGGATCGTTATCGTCGAGCACCGGTCCGGACAGCACGCTGACCTTGAGGTCGGCCGTCACCGCGTTCTGCAACACGTAATCCTCCAGCCCGAGCCACTGCGTCCGGCCGGCGTTGAATTCATGATGCTGCGGCGCGCAATTGGTGAAGTGGAACGTGTCGTCTACCGCGGCGGCCGATTTCGGGCCCCACGCCGGATCCAGCCGACGCACCAGATGCCCGCGATCGAGATCGTTGTCGCGGTAGACGTCCTCGCCTGTCTGCTCACTGACTCCAATGCGCGGATCGAGAATCCACTTGTCGCTGTCCCGGCGAGGCTGATCGGCTTTGCCGCCGTCGATGTTGACCGCGGTGAACAGCGCCAGCTTCCGCTTGCGTTGCATCACTACGCTGAAGTGGTGATAGGGCAGCGGATCGGTTGCCAGATCTGCATCGGCGGTCAGAACCGGCAGCGACAAGGGGATGTCCAGGAACGCAGCGTCATAGCCGCTGCGCGTACTGTAGTCCGGGTCGATGGACTCGATGCCCGGCACCGGCGTCTGTCCCCCTACTCGCAGCGCGGCGACCGAACCATGCGGCAGTGTCACATCTAGCGTGAGCGGGATCCTGATCGACAACGGCAAGCCGTCGAAAGGCGGCGGGTTGGCGTTCGACCGCTCCCCAGTCGGCGTGGGTGGACGCAGTATCGCGTCGGCCAGCGCCCGCTGCTCGGGCGGCAGCTGGCTGTCCTTGACCATGCCGATGATCGCCGTCACCCGCACACCTTCGTTGAGCACGTGTCCGAACTCGGGATGCTCGGGTGCGCGGACGCTGGCGTGGTGCAACGCGAGCACTTCCCATTGATCGTTGAACACCGGCGAGCCCGAGGAGCCCGGCTCGGTGTCGGCCGTGTAGTGCACGAAGTGCTGTCCACCGTCGACGATCCGGTTCTCGCGCAACGCCACCTGTTTCTTCTGCCCGCGGGGATGCTGCACGATCGTCACGAACTCGCCGAGCAGCGCCTTGCCCTCGGATTCGATCAGCCGGTTGAATCCGAACGGTGCGAGCTCGTCGGCGGAGGCCCGCACCGCCACGATCGCGAAATCCAAACCCTCGTCGGCGAGGAAGAACCGATCGGGATCGAAGCCGAACGTAGTGACGTCGAGCAGTTTGCCGTCGATGCCGTCCTGGTAGTCGAATTCGACATGGCTTGTCGCCGCGGCCTGCGCGGTGTCGAACACGTGATGGTTGGTCAGCATCAGGTGCGGCGAGATCATCGATCCGGTGCCGTGTCCGAGAAGTCGCCCATTGTCGTCCTTGACCAGAATGCGGCCCACCGCGCGGGCAGCCGCCACACCGGCATCCAGATAACGGCAGCCGACGAAATCCGGTGTGTTGACGATGGCTTCGAGCAGCTTCTCGGGTGGCGTCGAGTTGGGCACGGGCGCGCGCTCGACTGCCTTCTCTGCCAGTTGCTCGGGCGGCTCGGCCGGAGTGGTTGTCGGTAGCTCGTCTCCCGCGCGGAAGCGGGTGATGCGGTCAAGCCGCCGGGCGACAAGTTCCGGCGGGTTGGCCTCGGCCAGGCTCGCGGCCGACGCAATCTTCTGCTCGTGCTCAAGCCGCGGTTCGGCGCGTTCTGCCACCCGGCGGCGAAGAGCCTCGTTCTGCTGCGCCTCCAGAAACCGTCGGCGCTGCATCCCATCGCGGCGCGGATCGAACTCTTCCGGGTCGGCGTATTCCGACGCCGGGGTGATAACGGTCATGGACGGAGTCTGCTGATCACCGGCCCCGCGGTCTCGGGTAGTGCACTACGCGACTTCTGGCCGCGCACCACGCAATTGGTGAGCGGTGCTACTCGGTTCTACGAGGCGGCCGCGGTCAGCACCGCGGGTTCGGCCGGCGCCGGTGCTGGATCGGCATGCACCAGCCGCTCGCTTCGGGCGACCCAGTCCACGTCGGTCCAGATGACCTGGGCCGGCAGGCGCCGCCAATACTCCGGGTGCTCGCGCAAGTAGAAGTCGACACTGGCGTGCAGCAGCGCATCGGCCGGCAGTTTGCGCGTCGAAATCGTGCGCGCACTTTCCGCGAGCGCGTCGAACTCGTTCGGTGCCGGCGCGGTGTCGCGGCCCCCGGCCGACACCGCGACACCCGCCTTGAGTGCGCCGTCGACCATCCAGTCGAGCGCTATCTCGGCCAGCGGCCAGCACGCGCCGGGGCCGCCGGCGACGTCGCAATGCGCCCCGCGGAACCAGACTTCCTCGACGTGCTCGGACACCGACGCGACAAGCCGCTCGCTGAACGGGCCGTAGCCGCCGTCGATCGCGACGGCGTGCCGGCCCGATACGACATTGGTCAGCGGTTCCGACGTCGGCTGACGTCGCAGGCCTGGCACACTTATCGTGTCCCACAACCCCAAAAACTGTACGGGAACGCCGATTTCGCGCCGCCCGGCCAGCCGCGCGGCCAACCGCGTCACGCGCCGCCAATCCTGCGGCGTGCGACGAGTGTGCGGCAGGGCGTAGGCGGCGAGCACATAGTCCATCAGCTCGGGTAGCACCCCGACGGTGCCGAGCAGCCGGGTCAGTGCCTGCGCGCAGTACGCGCCGCGGCCCACGCCGAACATGAAGATCTGATCGCCCGGCTCCCACCAGTCGACCAGGAACTCGTACGCCTCGGCGATCACCGCGCGCGCGTCGTCCCGGGCCGACTTCCTCCACCGCAGGGCGGCGAGGCGACCGCCAGGTTCGGGTACCGGTGCGCCCGCGTGGTACCAGATGATCTGCTCGTCGCTTTCGTCGAGGAGGCGCAACAGCGCCTCCGCATTTGTGGCACCCCTCAGCCCGGGATGATCACGTGCGCGGTCGAAGCACAGCACGATGTTCTTCACGACGACCCCCGACGACGTTTCGCTGACAACAGTTATTGACGGAACTGCTATATAGTTTGCCCGGCAAAGGCCGCCATGTCCTGCGTATTGCACTACCCCATTCGTGAAGCCCGACGGATTCGCGCGTCAGCAGACTGGTCGGGTGCGGAATCAGTGGCGACGACGCCGCATGCACGGCGGAAACCTCCGCGACGGCAGCTGCCGCGCCGCTCTACAGAGGCATTTGCACGCCGGGGCTCAACGGATCGGTGTGCAGTTCGATCGATTCCGCCACCGTGCCGGGCGGCACGTCGTACGCGACGCCAACGAGCACTTCGCCGCCGGGCGGGATCTCCACGAAACCGCCACCGACGTAGAACGTCGCTTCGTCGTCGATGTTGTAGGTGGTGCCGCCGGCGTGCAGCTTCTGCAACGTGCCGAGGAACTGCGCCGGGGCGTCGCTGGTGTTGACGACCGACATCCGAACGACGATGTACTCGCCCTGCGCCGTCTTCTCGACCGGCGCGTCCGTGGACGAGACCGTGGTGCCCGTCTCGACGCCACTAACCGTGAACGACAACGGGCCGTCGACGGTTGCGCCTCCGATGGGCGCCTCCGTCTCGGTGGCCGGTGATGTCGGCAAGCCCCAGCCGGGTGCGCTGGTCTCCGTCGTCGGCTCCTCCGTCGTCGTCTCCGCCGGGGTGGTGGTCGGCGTAGCGACCTGCACGGTATCGGGGTTGTGGAGGAACAGCGCATAGATGACGACGAGCACCAGCACCGCGAGCAGTGCCGCGCAGGCCGCGCTGAACCAGACGATGAGCTTCCGGTTGTCGGCCGGAGCCGGGTGCCCGTACGTCGGCTCGAAAGGGGGTGGTGATCCCGGCTCGACGGGCGGTGGCGTCGGCTCGAACGTCGGAGGTATCCGCTGTTCTACCGGTGCGGTCGGTCCGGGCTCAGGTTCCGGCTCGGGTTCGGGTTCCGGTTCGGGTTCGGGTTCCGGCTCGGGATCGGGTGCCCGGTGCGCGCCGACGCGTTCCTCGGGCGCGGGCCGCGTCGGGACGACGACCGTCGGCTGCTCGGCGGGCGCTGGCGGTTCGCTTGGCTCGGGTGTCGGCTGTGCGCCGGGGGAGCGGTGCTCGGTCCAGGTGGCGCCGTCCCAATACCTTTGGCCGCCCGAGCCGTCGGGATCGGGATACCAGCCGGCGGGAGTGGGTGGCGTCGTCATCGCGGGAGAATAGCGCAGGTCCAACTAGCCTGCGCGACTTTTACTCGCGCAAAACAGCGTCTGCGCGGCGCGGTCAGCCGCCCATCAGCATGTGCCACTGATCCAGATTGCCTGCCCGGTACACGTAATTCGTCCGGCGCACCTCCGACAGCGAAGCGCTCGGCTCGACCGAATACCAGTGCCCAGGAAACACCGTGGGATCGCCAGGCAACTGTGCGAGCGCCTGCAGGCTGCGATACATGTCGTCGACGTTGCCACCGGGGAAATCGGTGCGGCCGCAGCCTTCCAGGAACAACGTGTCACCCGCGACCAACCGGCCGTCGAGCAGGAAACACTGGCTGCCGGGTGTGTGGCCGGGAGTGTGCAGCAGCTCGATCTCGACGTCGCCGACGCTGATCTTGTCGCCATGCTCGTGCGCCGTCAGCTCGCTGCGCGCGATGCCGGTGACGCGCGAAACCCAGTCCGCCTCAAGGGCATTGACGTGGACGGGCACACTGACGCGCTCCAGCAGCTCGGCGAGGCCCTTCAACTCGAAGCCCATCATCGACCCGCCGACGTGATCGGGGTGGTGGTGGGTGACCAGTACGCCCGACAAGTGCATGTCGTCGGCCTCGAGCGCATCGACCAGATCCTGCGCGGCGTAGGCGGGGTCGACCACGACGCAGTCGCCGGTCTCGCGGTCGCCGATGAGGTACGCAAAGTTGCGCATCTGCTGGGCGAACATGTCGTTCGCCGCGAAATCGCGGCCGGACAACAGCTGCCGGAAGTACAGGCGGTCAACAGGCATGGCCTAAGAGTATTCAGTCGCTGCTGCGCAGCCGCACCATGCGGGTGGTACTGCTCTCATCGAGCTCGACCAGGTCGCTGCGCGAGCGCAGAAAATCGCTGAACGAGCGGAATCCGAGCGACTTCTCGCTGAACGACGGGTCCATTCGCTTCATCTGCGCCTTGACCGCCGAGTTGTGCAGCCAGTCGGCGTCGTCCTTCTCATGGCCGATCCGCAGCGCCCGCTCCAGCAGGCCGGTGGCCGCCGCCTGGGGATCGGGTGCGGGCTCGTCGTCGGGCTCTTGCGCCTTGGTGCGTCGCGCCTTCTTCGCCGGTTCTGGTGTCGGCGTGATGGTGGGTACGCCGGGAAGCGCGTCGTAGGTGACGAACTCGTCGCAGGCGGCGGTGAGCGACCGGCTGATCGAGCCGGCGATGCCGATGCCGACGACGTAGCGACCGAGGCGCTTGCAGCGCTGAGCCAGCGCGATGTAGTCGGAGTCGCCGGCGACGATGACGACGTGCGTCAGGTCGGGCAACCGGAACATGTCCTCGACGGCGTCAACCGCCAGCCGGATATCGGCCCCGTTCTTGGCGTACGCGGCCGCCGGGAAGAGTTGCACGAGGTCGACCGCGCGGCCGACCAGTTGCCCGCGGTAATCGGCGTTGACGTCGGCCGACCAGTCCGCATAGGCCTTCGTCAGCACCAGGGTGCCGAACGACGACGCAAAGTCGATGATGGCGCCGACGTCCACCGTCGCCGTGGTCAGCCGCCCCGGTTCCTTGTGGAAGCCCGCCGCCTTGTCACGCTGAAATGAGTTGCGGCCGTGGATCTGGTCATAACGCGAGATGACGATGTTGTCGAAATCGAGGTAGACAGCGACGCGCGGCGTGCCGGGCTCGGTCATGGTTCTGTCCTCTCACCGAAAAGCGATAATGCATGGGCTATCACCGTCGCGTTGTAGTTCACAGTGTGACCTGCGGTTTGGCGGCGCTGAGGAGCACGCTGTACCCTCTTTAAGGCCCACGGCACCGGCATCTTTAGTGCTCGGGGCCGCTGGCCCCCTTAGCTCAGTCGGTAGAGCGTTTCCATGGTAAGGAAAAGGTCAACGGTTCGATTCCGTTAGGGGGCTCGGTGGACGCCAGGGCGAGCGAAGCGACGGGAGAAACTGAGGCTCGGTGGCGGCGCCCGGCATGGCGGTGTAGCTCAGTCGGTTAGAGCGAACGACTCATAATCGTTAGGTCGCCGGTTCGAGTCCGGCCATCGCTACAAGACAACAACGAGGTTCCCAGGATCCTAGAAAGAGGGCAGCTGACGTGGCGTCCAGTACCGACGTACGGCCAAAGATAACTTTGGCCTGCGAGGTGTGTAAACACCGCAACTACATCACCAAGAAGAATCGCCGTAACGATCCCGACCGGCTGGAGCTCAAGAAGTTCTGCCCGAACTGCGGCAAGCACCAGGCCCACAAAGAATCGCGCTAGCTCCGTCAACCAGCGGACGTTTGCCCAGGTTGACTAGGTAGGTTAATTAGCCGTGTCTTTGTCCTCAGGCCTCGTCGGGATGCACTATCGCTATCCCGACCACTACGTGGTGGGGCGGGAGAAGATCCGCGAATACGCGGTCGCCGTCAAGAACACCGACCCCGCGTACTTCGACGAGAAGGCCGCCGCCGAGCTGGGCTATGACGGCCTGCTGGCACCGCTGACCTTCATCTGCGTGTTCGGCTACAAGGCGCAGATGGCGTTCTTCGCCAATGCCGACATCGGCATTCGGGACGCCAAGATCGTCCAGGTCGACCAGGAACTGAAGTTCATGAAGCCGATCATGGCCGGTGATCGCCTGTACTGCGATGTGTATGTGCACTCGATTCGGCAGTCGTTCGGCGCGGACATCATCGTCACCAAGAACATCGTGAGCAACGAAGACGGCGAAGTAGTGCAGGAGACCTACACGACCCTGGCGGGCCGCACGGGCGATGAGGGAGAAGAAGGTGGCTTCAACGATGGCGTTGCGTGAGTTTGATTCGGTGAAGGTGGGTGACCAGCTTCCTGAGAAGATGATTCCGCTGACTCGCGGGGATCTGGTGAACTACGCCGGGGTGTCCGGCGACCTCAACCCGATCCACTGGGACGACGAGATCGCCAAGCAGGTGGGTTTGGACGTCGCGATCGCCCACGGCATGCTCACCATGGGCTTGGGCGGCGGGTACGTCACGTCATGGGTCGGCGATCCTGCCGCGGTGACCGAGTACAACGTCCGGTTCACCGCAGTTGTGCCGGTGCCCAACGATGGTACGGGCGCAGAAATCGTGTTCAATGGACGCGTGAAATCTGTTGAACCAGAGACGAAATTGGTGACGATCGCGCTGTCGGCCACGTCGGGGGGAAAGAAGATCTTCGGCCGCGCCGTCGCGACCGCGAAGCTGGCGTAGCGCATGACACTCAAGCTAGACATTCGTGGGATGGTCTGGACCTACCCAGACCGGTTCGTCGTGGGCCGCGAACAGGTCCGTCAGTACGCGAAGGCCGTCAAGGCCGACGACCCGGCTACGCACGACGAGGAAGCCGCCGCGGAGCTTGGTCACGAATCGCTCGTCGCCCCGCTCACCTTCGCCTCGATCTTCGCGGTGATGATCCAGCGGCACTTCTTCCAGCACAATGACGTCGGCATGGAGACCATGCAGATCGTTCAGGTAGACCAGAAGTTCGTCTATCACAAGCCGATCAAGGTAGGCACCGAGCTGACCGGGACCATGCACGTCCACTCGGTCGACGAGCGGTTCGGCGCCGACATCGTCGTGACGCGAAACGTCTGCGTAGACCAGCACGGCGATGTCGTTCTCGAGGCCTACACCACGCTGATGGGACACGAGGGCGACAACTCGATCTCGGTGAAGTGGGACCCGGATACCGGCCAGGTCATCCGGAAGGCCGTCGGCGAGTAATCCCGACGGGCCGGATTAGTAACTCAGAGCGGGTGCGCGCTACACTCGGACCTCGGGGTTTTCCCAGTCCAGCGCGCTGTCCGTCGGTTTTAGATCGACCGAACGGGGAGCGCGCGAATTGTGTAAGCCCCGGGCGGGTGGTCCTGCCAGAGTGCCATCCTGAAGGGGCGTAGCTCAACTGGCAGAGCAGCGGTCTCCAAAACCGCAGGTTGCAGGTTCAAGTCCTGTCGCCCCTGCTCAACTGAATACTCGACAAGTGTGGACACTGGAAGGTGACCACCAAGAAAACCAGACGAAAGGCATGCGGTGAGCGACGAGCGCGATAGTGCCGGCTCCGCAGGCGACGGCCCCGACACCGAAGACACCGGCGACACCGGCGGTCAGACCGCGGTGGTGACGCATCCGCTGCGCCCCACGGGAAAGCGGTCGCGGCGCGGTGCGGTCGATGCCGACAGCGAGGCCGTCGACTTGGAGACCGGCACCAAGGCCGCCCCCACCAAGAACGGCGCCCCGGCCAAGACTGCCAAGAAGACCGCCGACCGCCCGTCACGCAATCCGCTGGAGTTCGTCTGGACCTACCTGACGCAGGTCGTCGCCGAACTGCGCAAGGTGATTTGGCCGAACCGCAAGCAGATGGTCAGCTACACCACCGTGGTGCTGATCTTCCTGGCGTTCATGGTGGTGCTGATCGGTCTGACCGACCTGGGCCTGGCCAAGCTCGTGATGCTGGTGTTCGGCTGACACGAGCAATTGGGCGATTAGCGCTTGCGCGAAGAGCAGAATTTAGAGAGGACTGACAACCGTGACTAGCTTCGACGGCGAGACGCCTTCGGGTGAGACCGTCGACTTGATCGACGAGACCAACGTCGACGAAAACAACGTCGACGAAACCAACGTCGACCCGGTCACCGAGGACGCCGACGCTGCGCCTGCCGAGGTGGCCGACGAAACGGCTCCCGAGTCCGATGTCGCCGACGAACCGGCTCCAGAGTCCGATGTCGCCGACGAAACGGCTCCAGAGTCCGATGTCGCCGACGAAACGGCTCCAGAGTCCGATGTCGCCGACGAAACGGCTCCAGAAGCCGAGGCAGCGGAAGCTTCCGCCGAGGAAGACGAGGATCCGGCCGTCGCGCTCAAGAAGGAGTTGCGCGCCAAGCCCGGTGACTGGTACGTCATCCACTCCTACGCCGGCTACGAGAACAAGGTGAAGGCCAACCTCGAGACCCGCGTGCAGAACCTCGACGTCGGCGACTACATCTTCCAGGTCGAGGTGCCCACCGAAGAGGTCACCGAGATCAAGAACGGCCAGCGCAAGCAGGTCAACCGCAAGGTGCTGCCGGGCTACATCCTGGTGCGCATGGAGCTCAACGACGAGTCGTGGGGCGCGGTGCGCAACACCCCGGGTGTCACCGGCTTCGTCGGTGCGACGTCGCGCCCGTCGCCGCTGTCGCTGGACGATGTGGTCAAGTTCCTGCTGCCGCCCGCCGCGGCCAAGAAGCCCGGCAAGGCCGCGTCGACCGCTGCTGCTGCCGCCGAGACCGGAGGAATTGAACGGACCCCGATCGAGGTTGATTTCGAGGTCGGCGAGTCCGTCACCGTCATGGACGGCCCGTTTGCCACGCTGCCCGCGTCGATCAGCGAGGTCAACGCCGAACAACAGAAGCTCAAGGTGCTGGTGTCCATCTTCGGCCGCGAAACACCTGTCGAACTGACCTTCAACCAGGTCGCCAAGATCTAGAAAGGAACACCACACCTCATGGCCCCGAAGAAGAAGAAAGTCGTCGGGCTGATCAAGCTGCAGATCCAGGCCGGCCAGGCCAACCCCGCCCCGCCCGTGGGTCCGGCACTCGGCCAGCACGGCGTCAACATCATGGAGTTCTGCAAGGCGTACAACGCCGCCACGGAGAACCAGCGCGGCAACGTCATCCCAGTGGAGATCACCGTCTACGAGGACCGCAGCTTCACCTTCAACCTGAAGACCCCGCCAGCCGCCAAGCTGCTGCTGAAGGCCGCCGGCGTGCCGAAGGGCTCGGGCGAGCCGCACAAGATCAAGGTCGCCAAGGTGACCTGGGATCAGGTGCGTGAGATCGCCGAGACCAAGAAGGAAGACCTGAACGCGAACGACATCGACCAGGCCGCCAAGATCATCGCGGGCACCGCCCGGTCGATGGGGATCACCGTCGAGTAGCCGAAGGCGGATCGACCGCGACAACAGCGGCCGAGTTTCAGCCTCAAACCCGTGGGAGGGCCAGCTCCGGCCCGACTAACCACAACCAACGAAAGTGATTGGATACCAATGAGCAAGACCAGCAAGGCATATCGCGAGGCCGCCGAGAAGGTCGACAAAGAGCGGCTGTACACGCCCCTTGAGGCCGCGAAGCTGGCCAAGGATACGGCGTCGAAGAAGCAGGACGCGACCGTCGAGGTCGCCATCCGGCTCGGCGTGGACCCGCGTAAGGCCGACCAGATGGTCCGCGGCACCGTCAACCTGCCCAACGGCACCGGCAAGACCGCCCGTGTCGCGGTGTTTGCCGTCGGTGACAAGGCCGAGCAGGCTGAGGCCGCAGGCGCCGACATCGTCGGCAGCGACGACCTGATCGAGAAGATCCAGGGCGGCTTCCTCGACTTCGATGCCGCGATCGCGACGCCGGACCAGATGGCCAAGGTCGGCCGTGTGGCCCGCATCCTCGGCCCGCGTGGCCTGATGCCGAACCCGAAGACGGGCACCGTCACTCCCGATGTGGCCAAGGCCGTGTCCGACATCAAGGGCGGCAAGATCAACTTCCGCGTCGACAAGCAGGCCAACCTGCACTTCATCATCGGCAAGGCATCGTTCGACGAGAAGGCGCTGGCCGAGAACTACGGCGCGGCGCTGGACGAGATCCTGCGGGCCAAGCCGTCGTCGTCGAAGGGCCGCTACCTGAAGAAGGTTGTCGTCTCGACGACCACCGGCCCGGGCATTCCGGTCGATCCGTCGATCACCCGCAACTTCGCCGAGGCCTAGTTCTGTTGGCCGTCGCCGACGATACGGCCGAGTTCCGCACGTGAGTTGATGCCGAGCTTGCGGTAGATGCGGGCCAGGTTGGCCTCGACGGTTTTCGGGCTGATGAACAACGCCGCGGCAACGTCGCGGTTCGTCATGCCCGACGCCGCCAGCTCGGCCACTCGCAGCTCGGAGGGCGTGAGCGTGTGGTCGCGGGTCGGTGCGACTTTGGTGCGGGCGAGCTCGCCGCGGGCCCGATCCGCCCACAGTGCCGTGCCCATGTCTGCGAAGGCCTGCAGGGCCTCGCGCAAAGTTGTTGTGGCGCTGTCCTTCTGGCGTCGTCGACGCTGCAGTTGACCGAGCAGCAGCTGGGTGCGGGCGCGTTCGAAGGGCATCGGCAAGCGGTCGTGTTCGCGCATGGCGTGCTCGGCCATCAGACTGGCCGCGTCGACATCGCCGTTGGCGGCCAGCCACATGCTGCGGCAACGGGCGCCGATGGCCAGCATCCACGGTCGGTCTAGGTGACGACCGTTGGATTCCAGCGCCGTGATCAGCGGCTCGGCGTCGGCGTGCCGTCCCAGTGCCACCATCGCCTCGACGGCGTCGGGAATGTACGACGCGGTCATAATTTCCGAGCCGGGGGTCGCCTCGAATGCGGACAGCAGCGGCTGCAGCGTCCTGAGTGCCTCGGCGTAATTGCCGAGCGAGACCTCCAGAAATCCCAGCGCCATAACGGGCCAGGCCGCCAGCCTTGCCGACCCACCTCGCGCAGCGATGTCAAGCGCTGCACGGGCGGCGGCACGTGCATCATGCTCATGTCCAACATAAGCGGCCGCCATGGCCTTC
Source organism: uncultured Actinomycetota bacterium (assembly GCA_963715885.1). Taxonomy (GTDB): domain Bacteria; phylum Actinomycetota; class Actinomycetes; order Mycobacteriales; family Mycobacteriaceae; genus Mycobacterium. Next base: position 273,369 of record CAVQSK010000034.1, on the reverse strand, counting down.
ATCGAGTATCCGATGGCCCGCGAACCGCCGCCCTGCTCCGCACGTTCCATGGCTTCGTCCGCCACCTGCGTGGCTTCTGCGAAGTTTCCCGCCCAGACTTCAAGCAAGGTGCCGTAGCTGGCGATAACCATGAGGTCGTGTTCCGCGCCGCGTTCCATAGAAGAGCGTCGGACTGCCTCCAGCTCGGTGTGGGCTTCGTCCATCCGCCCCATCCAACCCAGGATCTGAGCATGGACAACGTCCGCGCGGAAGGGCATGAGCACACCCGAGTCCTGATCGTCCAGCTCGAGCGCGCGTTGCAGACTCGACTCGTCGACCCCGTGCCCGTACATGAAGCTCAGCTGCACCAACATCGCCAGAGCTCTGCTGATGAGCGCGGGTGTGCCGAGTTCTTCGGCAGCCGCCACAGCCTTGCGGGCGTTGGCTAGCGACTCGTCGAACTTCTCGATCATCCGTTGCCCAAACGCCAACGACATCAGGGTATTCACCAGCAAGGTCGGGTCGTCGTCGGCCTCGTCAAGCGCGCGCTCCAGGAGAGCGACCGCTTCGCCCCAGTTGTCCTCGTAGAGGCACAATCCGGCCATCAAGTTCAATGCGATGCCCCGAAGCAATCCGGGCGGCAGCTCATCGATGATCGGCTCGAGCAGTCGGCGAGCCAGGGTTCCGTCGCCCGCTTTGAAATGGTGTTCGGCCGCGCGAATTCGGCGCACTGGCGTGTCGCCGCCGAGCCCGATCGCCAGCTCCAGCAGCTCAGCCGCGGCGGCCGGCGCGCCCCGGGCGTGGGCCGAGTCGGCCGCCTCGTCCAGTGAAGACAGCGTTTCCGGGTCCGCGCTCGACGCTGCCAGCGCCATATGCCTGGCCTTCAACTCGGGCAACACAACGGCCTGTGCGAGCACACGGTGCATCGCCCGTCGCTCGGCCGGGCCCGCGTCGGTGTACACGGATCTGGCCAACATTGGATGGGCGAACCGTACATCACCGCCGTCAATCCCGATGAGCCCCTTGCCTTCTGCCTCTCCAAGCAATTCGACGGCGCGCTCGATCGTGTTGTAGGTGACTTCAGCAAGCAGCTCTACGGTCGGGTTGGCGGCCGACGCCGCGGCCAGCAGCAGAGTGCGGGCGTCGCGGTCCAGGCGCCCGATCCGCTGACGCATAAGCTCGGACAACGTTGCGGGCAGCGCCTGATGAGAGCCGGCCGACCCGTCGTCGATCGCGCGTGCCAACTCGAGTGCGTAAAACGGGTTGCCGCCGGAAATCTCGAATATCCGCACCATCGTCGGGCGGGAAAACGATCGGCCCAGCCGCGAAGAGATCAGTACGTGCAGGCCACCCAGGCTCAGCGGACCGACGCGGATCCTGTCGATGCCGTCGGGTCTGGCCAAGTGCAGCCACTTCACCACGTTTCCGCAGTCGGGATCGCACCGCTCGGTGACCAGCACCCCGACTCGGCCGTTCACCCGCCGGGCCGCGTACGCGACAACGGCCTCGCTGGACGGATCCAGCCACTGCACATCGTCGATGGCGACCACGACGGGTGCATCCACGGAAAGGCGATCGACGACGGATGCGAACGCGGCCGCCACCACACCTTGATCAGTAGCGGGACCTTCGCTGCTGGCGCGCAGCAGCACCCGGTCAACGGCGATGCGTTGCAAGTCGGGTAACCCGGCGAGCACCGCCGGGTCGACGTCACCCAACAGATCGGCCACCGCCGCATAGGCCAGCACGGACTCCGCCTGTCCGGCTCGGGCGGAGAACACGAGGAACCCTCGGTCACGGGCCGCGGCCACCGCTGCGAGCCAGATCGTGGTCTTGCCGATGCCGGCGTCGCCCTCGACGATCAGTCCCGTCGGCTGCCGTTCGGCAGAAAGCAAGAACTCGGATACCGCTCGGAACTCAGCCGAACGGCTTATCACCTGGGAAGACACGACCTCGCCATCGCAAATTAGCAAACGCAGAATACATCAACGGCCATTCGCGCTCGCGACATTAGCAGGCCGCGAGCCAGCGAGACGGCAGTCTTAGCGACCAGCGCCCCTCGTACCTGATCACTAAGCGCCAACCCTCAGCCGCCGGAGGGTTCGGGCTCGGCGGCGGTGCGGGCACACGCTTCCGCCGCCATCGCCGGCGGCCCGTGCCGTATCCGCGCGCCGACATCGCCCGACAAGCGTTGATGGGGGAAGCCGGCTCGCTCGCACGTTGCCGTGACGATTTCGGGAGAGTCGGCGCCGAATACGCCGTACAGGACTTCATCAGTGGGGACCGCGAGCGTGACAAGCAGGCGGACCGGGGTGCGCTCGTCGCTGACATTGGCAGCGGCGAGATCGAGCTTCGCGACGATGTCGTCGACCGATTGTTCGGTCAGCTCGGGCAAGTACCACTCAGCCAGGTAGTGCGCCACGTCTCGGTCGGCGTCCATTCGCGCACAGTATCGATAGTCCGGTGCCCAGGGAATCGGGTGTTTCCCTACGGGTGTGGTTTTGGGGCGATGGCCCCTCACCGTGCCGAAGCTCAAACCTAGGGAAATCCCCGATTCCTAATTGGCTGAAATATAACGTCGCGGCACCCAGGGGCGATGGGACGGACCCCGGGCCGAAGGAAGGACCGTTGTGGCCGGGACAGCGAAGAGGTGGGGCTTCGGTGTCCTATGCCACCGCGAGCTCAAGCCGTCGGCAGGGTTCCGCTCGACATAGCCACGTCGACCCATCAGCGGTGTCCATCGCATTCGGCTACCCGGCGGCGTAGAAACTCTCGTGCCGGCTCGGAGCCATTGCGGTCCAACGCTATTCGATACCACTCCAGCGCCTCGTCGCAGCGCCCGGCGCGGCGCAGCATATCGGCGCGAATAGATGCCACTGTGTTCGACCGGGCCAGCCTCGGATCGTTGGCCACCTCGTCCAACGCCGCCAGGCCGGCCGTGAACCCGTCGCGGAACCCGATCGCCAACGCCCGGTTCGCCCGTGCCACCGGGGAATCGGCGATCTCGATCAAGCGGTCGTAGGCCCGGCAGATCGTCGCCCAATCGGTCTGCTGCCAGGTCGGTGCAGTCGCGTGCAGCGCCGCGATCACCGCCTGCGGAAGGTACGGGCCCGTCGCACCGGCGGCCAGCTGCAATCGGTCCAGCCCGCGCACGATGCGTCCACGGTCCCATCGGCCGCGATCCTGCTCGTCGAGCGGCACCAGCGCGCCGTCGGCATCTACCCGGGTTGCGCGTCGCGAATCGTGCAGCAGGACAAGTGCGGCCAGCGCCTGCGCGTCGCGCTCGTCGGGCATGAGCGAACACAGTTCGCCCGCGAGCCGGACTCCTTCTTCGCAGAGTTCGTCGCGGATCGCCGACGGCCCTGCGGTGGACCAGTAGCCCTCGGTGAAGACCGAGTAGATGGAAGCCAGCACATGCGGTGTCCGTTCGGGCAGCAGCTCCGCCGGCGGCACCCGTAGCGGGATGTTGGCATGCCGGATCTTGTTCTTGGCGCGGGTGATTCGCTGACCGACTGCCGCTTCGGACTGCATGAGGGCGCGCGCGATTTCGGGGACAGTGAGCCCCGAGATCAGCCGAAGCGTCAACGCCAGTTGTGACGACGGATCAAGCGCGGGATGCGCGCAGGTGAACATCATCCGCAGCTCGTCGTCGCGAACGGGATGCACGTCCGTACCGTCGGTGCGCGTCCTGATGTTGTCGACCACAGCGGCGAGTTCCTTTCCTGGCCGGACGGATTCGCGGCGAAGCCGGTCGAGCGCACGATTACGTGCAACCGTCAGCACCCATCCGCCGGGGTTGTCCGGCACCCCGTCGCGTGGCCAGGCGCGCAACGCTTCGGTGAAAGCCTCCTGGACGGCGTCTTCGGCGACGGTGAGATCACCGGACCAGCGCGCAAGCGCGGCGACGGCCGGGCCCCATTCGCGCCGAAAGACGCCGTCCAGGTTCGTCATTCGCGGTTGCTACAGCCCCGACACTCCCGTCAGCCGGCGCAGTTCGACACTGGTGGCCGGAATCATCGACGCGATCTTGACCGCCTCGGTGCGATCCGTGGTGTTGATGAAGTAGAACCCGTTGGCCACCTCGGCGCCCTCGATGTATGGCCCGTCGGTCAACGTGACCTCGCCGTTGCGCACCCGCACGGTCGTCGCGGTGGACGGCGGGTGCAGCGGCGCCCCGCCCACCACGGTGTCGCCGGCAGCCTTGCCGAACTCGATATGGGGCTTGACCCCGTCCTCCCATTCCGGCGTCCCGGGTGCAATGACGTGCTCGGCTGGCTCCAGGAGCAGCGCGAGCCAGGTGTCGCCGGTCAACGGTGCGCGCGGCGGCGCGTAGTCGACCATCGGCCAGACCTCGACCGCGCCGACCTGGCAGGCGGGGATGTCACGGGCCAGTTCCAGCGCCTCGTCGAGGTTCTCGGCCTCGAACACGTAGTAGCCGCCGGCCACCTCCGCGCCCTCCGCGAATGGCCCGTCTGTCGCAACGGGGTGGTCCGGCCCACCGGTGATGCGCACTCCGGTGGCCGACGGGGTCAACGCGTCGCCGGCTCGGATCGCCGGTCCCGCCTTGACGTGGAAATTCTGGTACGCGGTCATGATCTCGGCCTGGGTGGCCGCGTCGGGCTCTTCGGTGGACTCGGGACCGAGCAAGAGAGCGAAGTAGTGCATGGCAATGACCTTCCGGTTGCGAGCGGAACCCCGCGTCCCACTCTCTACCCGTCCGACGAACGGCGCCGAGCTAATCCGACAGCAGTCGGCTCGAAATGCACTCGAGAAGTTCGCTGTTCCACCGTCTCCGCACCGCTGCGCTATGTGATCGTTATCACATGCGTAAATCGGCTCGGGCGCTGGTCCTCGTTTTCCTCTCGCTCCTGACTTCCGTAGTTCTCGGCGTTGCTTCGGCCTTCATGGCAACCCTTGCGCTGGGCGCGACGGCGTTGATCGTGCCGGGCACCGGGACGCCAAACGCACAACGTCGTCACGGACTACATGCAGACACGCCCGCGACTACTACATGCACGGCACGGCGTGCGCCGACAGCACGAGCTGTGCCCCCAACAACACTGGTGATCCCGCGAACGAGGCCTCTTCGGATCGACTACCCCGCGTCGTTCTGGCCGTTGCCGTTTCCCAACTGGTGTCGATCGGGACCGACGGGTGCGACACGTGGAACGTCTCGGTGGGCGAGGGCGTGACGGCCCTCGACGGCCAGTTGACGCCGCTGTTGGCCACCACTCCGCAGCGAGCAGATCGTCATCTTCGGCTACTCCCAGGGCGGCCGCGTGGTCGGGCCAACGAAATGGACGCTCGCCACCCTCTCACCGCCATGACGCAAAGGCCCGGATTCGGATCGTCATGATCGGCAACATCGGCAACCCCGAACGGCGGGCTCTGGCCGCGGCTCGGCCCCTTCTCGGTCACTTGGTCAACCGATCCTCGAAGTGACGTTCGGGCCTCCGATGACCAACCGACATCGGCATCGTCAGCGACCAACTATCGCGCTTCGAATACGACCTCGTGGTCGACTCGCCGAAGTTCTGGGGCAATCCCTTCGCGCTACTGAACTCATCGCCGCGTTGGAGTACGTTCACGGTCAACTACCTGGCTCCCAACGGCAACGGCCCCAGGGATCCGATGCGCGTACGGGTACACGCCGGCAGGAATTGCAGCCGCGCTGGCCGATCGACAATCCCGCTAACGGCGGCAGACCCTCGGCGACAACAACTATTCATGATCCCCGCGAAGGGTCTCTGCCGCTCTTGCAACCGATCCTCAGACCTCGCCGACGCGATCGGCTTGACACCCGTCGTGAAGCCGTTCGTCAGCCTCTTCGCCCCGATCCTGAAGGAGCTCGTCAACCTCGGCTACGACCGGAGCGATCAACCGCGGCATCCCGACGTGGCGTCACCGCTGCCGTTCAACCCGTTCCAGAACTGGGTCGAGGTTGGGATCAGGCTCGTCGTGGCGGCGGTCCAGGGCATTCAGGCCTTCCTCGCAGATCTCGGCGTGGTGCCGACCGCGTTGCACCGTCGACCCGCTCCGACGCCGATTTCGACGCTCGCCGATGGTCGGCGCTACCGTCAGGCACGTAGGAAGAGGCGACACCGGGAACCGAGTCTCGTCTGCTTCCGAGGAGCAGTCGACGCCAGAGCCGACGCTGACGGCTGGTGCAGGACACCGACACACGTCGAGGACGCCGGCAGGAGCTCGACACTGTCGACCGACGCGACGTCCACTGCGATACGCGACCGAAGCCGAGGACGAGACGACGCCGTCGGCGGTGGATGAGCCGGCTGCGGCCAAACCCGAGGACGAGGAGACGGACTTCGGAGACGAAGAGACCACGGAAACCGAGGAGACCGACGTAACCGAAGAGACCGCGGACGACAAGAAGACCGCGATGACCGAGAAGACCGCGGACGACAAGAAGACCGCGGACGATAACGAAGACCGCGGACGATAAGAAGACCGCGGACGATAAGAAGACCGCGGACGATAAGAAGGCCGACGACTCGAACGACGACGGACAACAACAAGGCCGTGAATAACAAGTACCGATGAACACAACGCGAGAACAACAACGCTAACAACAGACGACGCGGACGACCAGAAGGCCGTCGGCCTGACGACTGACGCTAGGCGGCGGCGCCCGGCTTCAGGTAAGTGACCAGGCTGACGTCAATGGCCTCGTCGATGAAGTAGTACTGGGCGCCCGTCAGGTACTTCATGTAGCGGTAGTAGTTCTCCTCATCGGTGGCGGCGATCGCCTCGTCCTTATGCGTTTCGAGCCGGCCGGCCCAGATGCCCAACGTCTTGATGTAGTGGTTGCGCAGCGACAGCGCTTCCGGGACCACGAAGCCGGCCTTCTCGCCGTGCTCGACCATCATCTTGGTGGTCGGGATCCGGCCGCCCGGGAAGATCTCGGTGATGATGAACTTGACGAAGCGGGCCAGCTCGAACGTCAGCTTCTTGCCCCTCTCGGCGAGGTCGTACGGGTGAAAGCCGACGCTGCTCTGGATGGTCATCCGGCCGTCGTCGGGCAGGATGTCGAAGCAGGTCTTGAAGAAGTCGTCGTAGCGCTCGAAGCCGAAGTGCTCGAAGGCCTCGATCGACACGATCCGATCGACCGGGCTGTAAAACTGCTCCCAGCCCTCGAGTCGCACATCGAAAGTGCGGTTGCTGTCGATCTTCTCCAACAACTGGTTGCAGTAGGCCTGCTGGTTCCTGCTCAGCGTCAGGCCGATGACGTTGACGTCGTACTTCTCCATCGCGCGCTGCAGAGTCAGGCCCCAGCCACAACCGACCTCGAGCAGCGTCATGCCCGGCTTGAGGTCCAGCTTGTCGAGGTGCTGATCGACATTGGCGATCTGCGCTTCGGACAACGTGACGTCCGGCCCGGTGAAGTAGGCGCAGCTGTACTTTCGCGTCGGGTCCTGGAACACGCCGAAGAAGTCGTCCGACAAGTCGTAGTGGGCCTGGATGTCCTCGAAGTGCGGCCGCATATCCTTCGTGCCGGTTGAGTTGTCAGACATGTTGTCCCTGCTTGGCCTTTCCTCATGACGTCGTACGCGCACCCTAACCCCTTGGCGGCTCTCGACGGTTGAACTAGCCGCACACCCTAGCGTTTCGCCTTTGGTCGACTCCAATTCGCCTAGACGGCTACTTGGCCAGCGTGAACTGGTTGATATCGATGTAGCGGTTCCGGAACATGTCTGCGCAGCCGATCAGGTACTTCAAATATCGGTCGTAGACCTCTTCGGATTGGACGGCGATCGCCTCGTCCCGGTGCGCTTGCAGCCCGCGTGCCCAGATGTCGAGCGTGCGCGCGTAGTGCATCTGCAGTGATTGGGTCCGAGTGACCTCCAAGCCTGCACTGGCGGCCTGCGTCTGCACCGCCTCGATCGTCGGCAGGTGCCCGCCTGGAAAGATTTCCTTGGCGATGAAACTGGCGAAACGCGCCGCATCCATCGTCAGCGGTATGTCTTGCTCCTTGAGCTCCGTCAGCGTCAGCCTCGTGATGGTGTGCAGGAGCATGACACCGTCCTCGGGCAGCGAACGGTACGCCATCGCGAAGAAGTCGTCGTAACGGTCTTGCCCGAAGTGTTCGAAGGCGCCGATCGAGACGATGCGGTCGACCGGCTCATCGAACTGCTCCCAACCTTTGAGAAGCACGCGCTTCGACCGCGCGCTGTCCAGCGCGGCAAACGCCTTCTCGACGTGGGCGCACTGGTTCTCCGACAACGTCAGCCCGATCACGTTCACGTCGTATTTCTCGATGGCCCGCAACAGCGTTGCGCCCCAGCCGCAGCCGATGTCGAGCAGTGTCATGCCGGGTTCCAGGCCGAGCTTGCCCAGCGACAGGTCGATCTTGGCGATCTGGGCCTCTTCGAGCGGCATGTCGTCGCGCTCGAAGTAGGCGCAGCTGTAGGTCTGCGTCCGATCCAGGAATAACCGGTAGAAGTCGTCTGACAGGTCGTAATGCGACTGCACGTCCGCGAAATGAGGGGTCAGGTCCGCCATCCGCTGCGACGTCTACTTGGCCAGGGTGAACTGGTTGACGTCGATGTAGCCCATCCGGAAGCCCTTCGCGCAGCCGGTGAGGTAGTGCATGTAGCGGTCGTATACCTCTTCCGACTGCACGGCGATGGCCTCGTCTTTGTGCGCCTCGAGCGCTGCGGCCCAAGTGTCCAGCGTGCGCGCGTAATGCAGCTGCAGCGACTGGATGCGGGTCAGCGTGAACCCTGCCGGTGTCGCGTACTCCTCGACCTTCTCGATCGACGGCAACCGGCCGCCCGGGAAGATCTCAGTGAGGATGAACTTCACGAAGCGGGCCACCTCGAACGTCAACGGAATCTTGCGGTCCGCCATCTGCGGAAGCGTCAGCGCGGTGATCGTGTGCAGCAGCATGACCCCGTCGTCGGGCAGCACCGTGTGGGCCATCTTGAAGAAGTCGTCGTAGCGATCGAAGCCGAAGTGCTCGAACGCGCCGATCGACACGATGCGGTCGACCGGCTCGTCGAACTGCTCCCAGCCCTGCAGCCGCACCTGCTTGGTGCGCGGGCTGTCGGACTCGGCGAAAACCCTTTCCACATGGGCCTTCTGGTTCTCACTCAGTGTCAACCCGATGACGTTGACGTCGTACTTCTCGATCGCGCGCATCATCGTCGAACCCCACCCGCAGCCGATGTCGAGCAGTGTCATGCCGGGTTCCAGTCTTAACTTGCCGAGCGCCAGATCGATCTTGGCGATCTGCGCCTCTTCCAGCGTCATGTCGTCGCGCTCGAAGTACGCGCAACTGTAGGTCTGGGTGGGATCCAGCCAGAGCCGGAAGAAGTCGTCGGACAGGTCGTAGTGAGCCTGCACATCTGCGAAGTGAGGCGTCAGTTTGCGGCCTGAAACCATGATCTGCGGTGCCTTTCTGGCTGTTCAGAGGCGTTGCGGCGACATCGCTGATGACAGCTTGCAACCCCCTCACTTTCTCAATCCCGCATGCTACGCGTTCGATGTGGTGGGTAACGAATCGACAGTCAGCGCGTTATGCAGCTTCGGCGAAGTTGGTCTTGAGCTCACCGACGATGTCGTCCCACAGTGGTTCGGGAAGTTCGTGTCCCATGCCGTCGAAAAGCACCAGGCGGGCGCCCTTGATGGCGCGGGCAATGGCGCGGCCGCCGAACGGCCGCATCAACTTGTCGGCTTTTCCGTGGATCACCACGGTTGGCGCGCTGATTTCGCGGTCGTAGCGCAACAGGCTTCCGCTGCCCAGGATCGCCGCGAAGTGCCGGGCGATGCCGGCCGGGTAGTAGGCGCGGTCGTAACCCTCGATCGCATCGGCGCGGATGCGCTCCTCGGGTGCCGGATAGCCCGGACTGCCGATGATCCTGCTCACCCGGATCGCATTCTCGATGATCGCCTCGCGGGTGGCATCCTTCGGCCGCTGCAGGATGGCCAGCAGCTGTTTGGGTGCCGGCGGCGGCAGCACCGGCTGGTTGCTGCTGGAGAAGATCACCGCCAGTGTTTTGGTGCGGAGACGATGACGGGCGGCGAAGACCTGGGCGATCATGCCGCCCATCGAAGCGCCGACGATGTGGGCCTTATCGATGTTCAGATGGTCGAGCAGCGCGGCGGCGTCGTCGGCCATGTCTTCCAGCGTGTAGGCCGCCGGGCTGCGGAGGCCGAGGAAAGAGCGCACCATCCGCGGCAGCAGAGGGGCGCCGCTGTGGTGGCCGGTGAGCTTGGTGGACAGGCCCACGTCGCGGTTGTCGTAGCGGATGACGCGCAAACCCTGGTTGACGAGCTTCTCGCAGAAACCCTTGCGCCACAGCAGAAGCTGCGCGCCGAGACCCATGATGAGCAGGACGGCGGGATCGTTCGGGTCACCCATGTCCTCGTAATGGATCTCCACCTCGCCGGAACGCGCGGTGCCGGTACGGACCTGCAAGCTAGACCTCCAGCTCGTCGGAGTGCTCGCGGCTGACTTCAACCATGAAGTTGGCGAAGTAGCCTGTCAGCTCCGGGTCGGTCATCATCTGCCATTTCGGTGCCAACAACTTCATATAGCGCTCGACATAGAGGAATTGCTTCCCTATCAACACCAACTCCCGCGGCAGCTTCACGTCGTAGGCGTCGGCGAGCGCGGAAAGCTGCCTGCCGATGTCGGCGTAGCTCATGTCGCCCAGCGACGTCATGGTCAGTGGGGTGGCGAATTTCTCCAGGTCCTTGGCGGCCTGCGCCTCGGGTTTGACCGTGCCGACCGCACCCATCAGCACGACGATCTTGCCCGCCGCGGCGTGGTCCTTCGTGACCAGCAGCGCGTACACCAGCTCCCGCAGCAGCCAGCGCGTGCGGGGGTCGATGCGGCCCATGATGCCGAAATCGAAGAATACGATCTTGCCGTCGTGGTCGACATACAGGTTGCCGGCGTGCAGATCACCGTGGAACAGGCCGTGGCGCAGGCCGCCCTCGAACACGCTGAACAGCAGCGCCTTGACCAGCTCGGTGCCGTCGAAGCCGGCCTTGCGGATCGCGGCGGCGTCGTCGATGCGGATGCCCTGCACCCGCTCCATCGTCAGTACCCGCTCCGAGGTGTGGTCCCAGTACACCTGCGGCACCCGGATGTTCTTGCCGAGCGGCGAGGCGTGCATGTGCGCCACCCACGCGTCCATCGACTGGGCCTCGAGCCGGAAGTCGAGCTCCTCGGCGAGGTTGTCGGCGAAGTCGGCGACGACGTCCTGCGCGGACAGTCGCCTGCCCAGCTTGGCCAGCTCGACGAGCTGCGCGCCGCGCTTGAGGATCTGCAGGTCGGCGGCCACGCGGCGGCGGATTCCGGGCCGCTGGATCTTGACGACGACCTCCTCGCCGGAGTGCAGGGTCGCGTAGTGCACCTGCGCGATCGAGGCCGACGCGAAGGGCTTGTCCTCGAACGTCTTGAACAGCTTGGACGGCTCGTCGCCCAGCTCCTCCTTGAACAGCTTGTGCACTTCGTCGGCGTCGGCGGGCGGGACCGCATCGAGCAGGCTGCGGAACTCCCGCGACAGCGGCTCGCCGAAAGCGCCCGGGCTGGACGCGATGATCTGGCCGAACTTGACGTACGTGGGGCCCAGGTCGACGAACGTCTTGGGCACCTGCTTGATGATCTTCTGCTGTAGCGAGCCGCGGCCGGCGAGCTTGGTGACGACCCGTGCGCCGGTGCGGGTTATCTGCCAACCCGTCGCGCCGATGCGGGCGGCCTCGACCGGCAACGGCACCCGGTCCAGCTTGGCAACCTCGCGGTGCTTAGTCGTACTCATGGTTGCAGTGTCTCAAAGTCCGGGGTAATGCTCCGAATCCGTGTGGACCCGGTCACACCTTGCGAAATTCTCGGTAAGGGCCTCGACGACCGGCCGCCACACCGGCTCGGGCAGGTCATGGCCCATGCCGTCGACGACTACGTAGTGTGCGCCGTCTATGACACGGGCCAGATTGCGGCCGTTGCGGGGCCGCACCATCGGGTCCTTCGAACCGTGGACGACGACGGTCGGCGCAGTGATCTTGCGCGTGTAGGAGAGCAGGCTGCCGGTGCCGAGAATGGCGTCGAACTGGCGCAGCATGCCCTGCGGGTAGTCGCTGCGGGCGGTCAGCTCCTGCACGCGGCGGCGCAGTTGCTCAACGGGCGGCAGGAAGTTGGGACCGTTGAGGATCGAGATATTGCGCACTTCGAACGCCAGTTTCTCCTCGGGCGACGCATCCTTGGCCGGTGCATCGAACGCCAACTTGATCACCCGCCAGCGCGGAACCGACGAGAACGCCTTCCCGGAGCTGGACATGATGACGCCGAGCGACCGCACTCGATCGGGGTGGCTGCCGGCCAGCACCTGGGCGATCATCCCGCCCATCGATGCGCCGACCACGTGTGCGCGGTCGATGCCGAGGTGGTCGAGCAGCCCCTTGGCGTCCTCGGCGAGGTCGACGAGCGTGTACGGCACCGGGCTGGTCCGCCCCAGCACATAGCGCACTACCCGCGGATAGACCGAGCCCTTGGCACGCTTGCCGTGCAACCTCGACGACAGCCCGGTGTCGCGGTGGTCGAAGCGGATGACCCGATAGCCCTGCTTGAGCAGCTGCGCGCAGAAACCGTCCGGCCACATCGGCAGCTGCGCGCCGACCCCCATGATCAGCAGGACTGGCGGGTCGGCGGGGTCACCGAGATCTTCGTAGTAGAGCTCGACTCGTGAGTCGCCGGACCCGCAGAGCGCGGTCCCGCTTCGGGTTTGCATAGGTCCTTTCCTACCGCCTCGCCGATCGCACGATTATTGAGGCGAAAGACTAGTAGCCCCTTTTTCGCGTTGGCTCCAGCGGTACTGTCTGTGCAGCGGCGGCAAGGCAGGGGACTGCGATGTCCGAATTCGACGCTGAAGAGTTGCGCACGGTACGCGTTGGCATTGGACAGCCGGATCTGAGCAGACCCGAGTGCCGCAACCTCTACCAAACAATCAAGCGCCTGCAGCTGGAGCGGAAAAAGTGGGTTGATCGCTATCAGGCCGCCACGAGTCAAGAAGCGAAGCAGGAAGCAGCCCACAACATCGAAAAAATCGACGACCACATCTCGTATTGGCGAGACGAGATGCATTTCCAGGGCTGTTTCAGCCTGCCCACCACCGTGGGCAGGCTGCTTGACCTCCACCACCTCGAGCTGACGCAATCGACCCAGTACTACTCGCGGTCGGGGGCCCGGGCGCCGCCGCGGACAATTCGGTATTTCTCGTCGACGGCAAGGCACTCCTCGTCCGCGTCTACCTGACATCTCTGCTTACCGAAACCGGCTTTGTCAACGGCTACTGCGATGTCATGGGGTACAACTCGACAACGCTGAAGTACGACCCACTACGGCGAAGGATCACCGCAGCGGCGTCCACTCGGACGGAACCGTCGGCAACCTCTCAGCGAGGCGACATATCGACGACGTTGAATTTCTTCGTGCCGCCTGTTCCTGATACCGAGCAATCCGCCCCGACGACGACCCCATACTGAATCGCCGTGGGTTGGTTTGCCGTGCGCTTGAGGCGTCATGTGGCCACAGCCGGTTTCCAGCGCTTGATCCAGTCGGTCTCCGGCCACTCCTCGGCGGCGGCCATCAGCTCGTACATCGTTGCGCCGTCGACGGATTCGCGAATGATGTCGGCGTGCCCGGCGTGGCGCGTCAGCTCCTCGATGATGTGCAGTGCGACCCAGCGCACCGACCAGTGGTCGATGTCCTTCGGGAACCATGGCACGTCGTGCGGCACCGGCACCGGCGTATCGAGATCGGCTTCGGCGAAAACTCGCAGCGTCTCCGCGTTCTGCTGTCTCAGCTTGTCGAGCAGCTGATCGAGGGTTTCGTCGTGACGCATCACGAACTCGTCGGCGTACTCGGCCATCAGCTCTTCCATCGGGCGGTCGTCCTTTGGCGGGAACTCAGGGGCACACTGGGCCCGCTCCGCCCAGCCCTTCTGAACGTTGGCGGCGTGCTTGATGAGGCCGCCGATCGACAGCGTGCTGACCGACGGTGTGGATCGCGCCTGCTCGTCGGTCAGTCCGTAGGCCACCGCGAAGAACGCGTTCTGGTTGAACCGGATGAACTCGATCAAGGACTGCCGTTCGTCCGAGGCGGCTGGAGGCGTTCCGACCATCGTCATTTACCCTTCTCTTGGTTGGTGCGCGCGTAAAGGTCTCGGATGCAAGCGATTTCGGCGCCATGGTGGATGACCTCCCGGTTGATGTGCAGGATCAGCGCGGACATCGGATGTTCGGCCCATACGCCCTCGGCCGGCCCGATTGGCCGGCTCAGGTCCACATCGGACAAACCCCGCACGCCGGCGATCCATTGTGCATACGCGTCGTCGAGCTGGCGCAGCGCGGTCGCCGCATCGGTGGCGTACTGCCAGCTCTGGTAGTCCGCCGCGGGCCCGCCGAAGTGTGCGTGGTTGCGCACCGCAAGCACACCGACGATGACGTGCGCGAGCCGCCACGCGATCGTGGTGAACGGCGCGGGGTCCGGCTCCGGGTAGGTGAAGTCGATCGAACCATCGGGATGAACCGTCCAGCAGTCGGGCACCGGCTGCCAGAAGTATTCGTCGTCGGTCAGGCCGTCGAGACGCGGTCGCAGTTGGTTCGTCCAGTGGTAGTCGAGCTGGTCGGCGAGCTGGGGGATCAGGCTGTTGTCCGTCGTCTTTGTGCTCATGCAACCACTCTGTCAGCTATATAGGACAGTTTCTGTCCTAAGACTGTGGCACGCTTGCGGGCGTGTCGGAGACGACGAACCGGGTGCTGCAGCTGCTCGGGCTGCTGCAGTCGCGGCGGGTGTGGACGGGCGAGGAGCTCGCCGAGCGGCTCGGCGTGACCACGCGCAGCGTGCGCCGCGACGTGGAGAGGCTGCGCGACCTCGGCTACCCGGTGCACGCCAGCAAGGGCCACGGCGGCGGGTATCAACTCGGGGCGGGTGCGGCGTTGCCACCGTTGCTGCTCGACCCCGACGAGGCGGTGGCGATGGCGGTCTGTCTGCGGTTGGCCGCAGGCGGCAGCGTGGCCGGTGTCGGCGAGTCGGCGCTGCGCGCGCTGAGCAAGCTCGATCAGGTGATGCCGGCCCGGCTGCGGTCGCAGGTGTCGGCGGTGCACGACGCGACGGTGACACTGCCGTCGAACTATTCCGATTCGCCGGTGGAACCCGAGGTGCTGATGACGCTGGCCCGTGCCTGCCGCGACCACGAACATGTCACCGCGGGCTATATCGACCGCGCCGGAAGCAGCACCCAGCGGCGGCTCGAGCCCTATCAGCTGGTGACAACGGGCCGGCGCTGGTATCTGTTGGCCTACGACCGCGACCGCCAGGACTGGCGCAGCCTTCGGCTGGATCGGATGGCCGACGTGCGCGCGCTCGGCAGCACGTTCGTCGCACGCGACGCGCCCGACGCCGCCCAGCTATGTCCGGCGCTCGATCAGCGCATCTCCGTACCGCTATGTGGCGCGCGTACGGTTCTACGCACCTGAACACGTTGTGGCACAGCATTTCTCACCGGCATCGGTGACCGTCGAGCCGGACGGCCCCGACGCCTGCATCGTTACTGCGGGCGCCGACGATCCCGAACGAATGGTGTTCTACTTCGCACTGCCGGGTTGTGAGTTCGAAGTTCTCGAGCCGCCCGAGGTGGCGCGGGCGGTTGGGGCCGTCGCCGAACGACTCGCCCGTGCGGCCGTCAGGCGGTGATGCCAAGCCGGTCGGTGAGGAACAGAAATGCCGCCGCGAAGGGGTTGTCGGCTGTTTCCGCTCGCACCTTGTTCCAGTCCACCTGCTCGCGGACCGCGCGAACGACAGGAAGCAAGGCTGTGAAGTCGCAGTGGTGTTCGTTCAGTGACGTCAGCTTCTCGGCGACCACGTGCGTGGGTGCGAGCACACGCATGCGAATGGCCAATACGTCGAGTTCCTCCCCGGAGGCGATCGCTTCTGCGTCTACTGGTTTTCCGTTGAGCTGGTGCAGCACGTCGATGACGAAGTCATCGCCGACACACGCCTTGAACAACCAGTCTTCCGGGGTGCGCTCGATGGTGAAGCCGGCTTTCTCCAGCGTCAGGGCCGCGGCTTCAGTGTCTGGTTCGGCGACGACGAAATCGACGTCGTGCACGGGTTCGGGCCCGCCGTACACCCACAGTGCATAGCTGCCGGCGAGCGCGAACTCGGGTCCGTGCGCCTTGAGCGCCGACGCCGCGCGTTTGAGCGCGTCGCGCAGGTCGTCGTTGCGTGGCGGGGTGGTCATCGTGGGTACCTAGTACCCATGCGAATGGCCACCTTCAACATTTTGCACGGACGCAGTGTTCATGACGGCATTGTGCAGCTGGATCGACTGGCCGACTCCATCAAGCAACTGGACGCCGATGTGCTTGCGCTTCAGGAGGTCGACTGCGACCAACCCCGCTCCGGCATGGCCGACCTGACCGCGGTCGCCGCCGAAATCATGGGCGCGGTCAGCCACCGATTCGTCGCGGCCATCGCCGGTACGCCGGGAGCGACGTGGATGGCCGCCACCGGTGACGAACAACCGGGCACCGCCGCGTACGGCATCGCGCTGCTGTCGCGATACCCGGCCGACAGCTGGCAGGTGGTGCGGCTGCCCCGCATACCGACGAGGTTTCCGATGTATCTGCCCGCCCCGAAGAAGGTCCTCGTCGTCCACGAAGAACCCCGCGCGGCCATGATCGCGCACCTCGATACCCCGGTCGGGCCGTTGACCGTCGCGAACACTCACCTGTCGTTCGTGCCCGGCTGGAACCGGGTTCAACTTCGCAGCCTGGCGCGCGATCTGCGGGGCTTCCCCGGACCGCGAGTGCTCATGGGCGACCTCAACATGACGCCGCCGACACCCAGCCGCTGGACCCGTCTGCGACCTCTCGGGGAAACGGCGACGTTCCCGGCCGATGAACCATGCAATCAGCTCGACCACATCCTCACCGACGACCCCGCCCTGCGCGTCGATGAGTGCAGCGCGCCACGGTTGCCGGTTTCGGATCATCGCGCGTTGCTTGTCGACGTTTCGCGCGTCTGAGGCACAGATACCGCACTGGCGTGACACTCCCCAACTAGTGTGCTTGTGACGGGTACCTGTGGATAGGGCGTCACGTGGATCCTGTGGCTAGTGGTTCAGGTCTGTGTTGTGCCGCATGCGGGAACGGTCTTCGTGCATCGGCCCGGTTTTGCGACGCCTGCGGCACGCCGGCCCATCCCGCTCGCGCGGCCGAGGAACGTAAGCAAGTCACAGTCTTGTTCGCCGACGTCGTGGGATCGATGAAAATGGCGGCCGTGTTGGACCCTGAGCGGCTGCGCGAGATCATGCATGACCTGTTCAATCGGTCCGCTTCGGTCGTGCAGCGGTATCAAGGAACGGTCGACAGTTTCACGGGTGACGGGTTGATGGCGCTCTTCGGCGCCCCCGCGGCCATCGAGGACCATGCGTTGCGCGCATGCATCGCCGCCCTCGAGTTGCAGTCACTGGCGCACGAACTCGCACTTGTCGTACGGCAACAAGACTGCATGGACCTCCGCGTCCGAATCGGCCTGAACTCGGGCGAGGTGATCGCGGGCGATTTCGGATCGGCCACCGCCGGTTATACGGTCACCGGGCACACCGTGGGAATGGCTCAGCGGATGGAAGCGGCCGCGCGCCCAGGCGAGGTGTTGTGCTCGGCGTCGACCGCGCGATTGGTCGATCACGCGGCACGGTTTGGACCGTGGGACAACGCCGTGGTCAAGGGATCCGACGAGCCCGTTCCGGTGCGGCGCCTCGAAGCGATAGATTCCGACCGCCTCGTGATGGCTCGCGACGACGGTCCGCTGATGGGCAGGGACGAAGACCTCGGCGAATTGATCGAGTCATTCCGGGGCGGTGCGGCCTCCTTGGTCAGCGTGGTCGGTGAGCCCGGCCTCGGGAAGAGCCGACTGCTCCGTGAGTTCGCTGCCCACACATCGGCTCGTGATGCGCAGATCGTGACCACACGCTGCGAGGCGCATACGGCCCATGTCCCGTTGAGGGTGTTGTCACGGATGATGCGAGCCGTGTTCGGTGTGCGCCTGCTCGACGCGGCGGCGGCCCGCCAGCACATCATCAGTCAGCTGGGCGACCTCGCCGAACCCGGCTCGGACGAGATCGCGGTCTTGTTCGACGTCATGGCGATCGGCGATGCCGCGATGCCGATGCCGACGAAGAACACGGCTGCGCGTCGGCACATGCTGATCGAGCTGATCAGTTCTGCTATGAATGCCCGGCGCGCGAGGACCGTGTTCATCGTCGAAGACGTGCATTGGGTGGACGCTGCCAGCGATGAGTTCCTCGCCGAGCTCGCCGCGATGCTGCGGTCGACCGATTCCATGCTTATCGCGAGCTTCCGGCCGGAATACCAAGGCCGACTGCGCAATATGTCGGAAACGACCATCACGCTCTCCCCACTCGCAGCGTCGACCACCGTCGCCCTCGCGGCCCACCTGATCGGGGAGCAGCCCACTGCATCCGGCGCCGCTGAAGTGATCGCGCAGCCGTCCGCCGGCAACCCGTTCTTTGTCGAAGAGATCGTTCGAGATCTCGTCGGCCGGTCCGTGTTGAGCGGCAATCGTGGAGACTATCGGCTCGTACGCGGCGTCGACTCGATCGCCGTCCCGGCAACCGTGCAGGCGGTTCTCGCCGCACGCATTGACCGGCTGACGACTCTGGAGAAGTCGATTCTCAACGCGGCAGCGGTGATTGGGACCGACCAGCTTCGCCCTCGACCACCTTCGGGTGCTGATACCTGATTTGGACGCAAGCCAACTGCGCGGTCTGGTTACAGCCGAACTCATCGACCAGATCGAGCTTCTGCCCGAGGTTCGATACGCGTTTCGGCACCCGTTGGTGCGCGCTGTCTGTTACGACTCCCAGTTGAGCGCAACCCGAGCCGACAGTCATGGCCGGCTGGCCGCGGCCATCGAGAAGCGCAATTCCGCCGCACTCAACGAGAACTCGGCTCTCATCGCCCACCACCTCGAGGCCGCAGGCCAGATGGACACCGCCTACACGTGGTACATGCGGGCAGGCGATTGGCTCAACCACCGTGACGTGGTTGCGGCACACGAGTGCTGGCAACGGGCGCAGGTGATCGCCGATCGACTGCCTGAAGGCGACGACGGCCAGTACGCCAGACGAATTGCACCACGGGCACAGTTGACGGCCACGGCCTGGTTCGTGGCAGCCGACAGCGAGCAGTGCTACGACGAATTACGGCAATTGACAACGCAATCCAGGGATTGGTTGCCGCTGGCAGTGGGCATGTCGGGCAGACTGACATCCCTGATCATCACCGAAGGCCGCATCCGTGACGGCGTCGTCATGGGCGCTGAGCTCCAGGGGTTGATCGATCAGATCGACTCCCCACCGGCGCTGAGGGCCGAGATTCTGATGGCCATCGCGTTTGCGCAGTACAGCGGTGCAACTTCGATCAGGCTTTGCGCACCACCGAACGGCTTCGCGCGATACCCGACGCCAATCCCGACGACGTCATTCCGGCCGCTTCCCTCGCCGGTGTCATCAGGGTCATGACCGGTCGCAGGGCCGAAGGTCTTCACGACTTCCAGACAGCTCTCGATCTGGGACGTAAGACCGACCCGGTGTTGTACGCCATCGCGGTGAGCAACAAAACCGACCTCGTCGACCTGGCGTTCGACCGGGCCGACGGGCGCTTGGTCGCTGAAACCCATGATGCCCTGCGCCGGGCGGAGGCATTCGGCGACGTCTACGGACTTGCACTGGCGCGCTGGGCGCACGGAACGGCCCTCGTCAAGAGCGGTGACTCGCATCGCGCTGCCGGGATAGAGCTTCTGGAGCTGTCGCGTTCGGGCGGCATCGACATCGGCGGCAGCGTGACCGAGGCCGAACTGACCACCGCGATGGGGTGGCAGGATCGGCGTGACGACCAAATCGATACTTTACGGGACACAGTTCTGTCGGAAATCGACCTAGGGGAAACACTTTTCGCGGGCTATCCAGTTTCCGTGTTGGTCCAGCTGCTGGTGGACCGAGGCGCGCCGGATGACTTTGATTGCGCGCAAGAAGTCGTGGCTGCGCTGGAGAACGTGATCGCGGCGACCTCACTGCCCGCCCTCGAGTTGTGGCGTTTGCAGTGCCGGGCACGCCTGGCCAAAGCGACCGGAGACGCGACCACCTATACGCAGATCGTGGCGCGTTACTGCGAACTGGCCGAAAAACTCGATGCTCGCGGGCACATCGCCATCGCCAAACAAATGGCTGCCGAACCCACCTTCGCGGCTTGACCTCCACCGCCACCTGCCACGCCGTAGGGTTTGGGCGTGCGCGTCATCTCCGCGGAGTCGACGGAACTGTTTGCCGGGCCGCCGGATGCGCCGCTGCAGCTGGTGCGGGTCACCTACACCGGTGGTGCGACGGACGTCCGGGTGGAGGGTGACGGTCTGTCGACGCCGTCGGAGACGGTGGCTGATGCCGAGACCGGAGTGGTCGAGGTGCCGGTGGCTGTTGCCCGGCCGATCGTGGGCCAGCAGCGCGACGCGCGTGTGCTCGCCGGGGGCGGCAGCACCCCGTTCGTGTTCACCGTCGCCGAGCCCGGCTGGACGATGTACATGATCAGCCACTTCCACTACGACCCGGTGTGGTGGAACACCCAGGCGGCCTACACCAGCGTGTGGACCGAGGACCCGCCCGGCCGGTGCAGGCAGACGCACGGGTTCGACCTCGTGCGCGCCCACTTGGAGATGGCCCGTCGCGAGCCGGAGTACAAGTTCGTGCTGGCCGAGGTGGACTACCTCAAGCCGTACTGGGACACCCACCCGGAGGACCGCGCCGACCTGCGCCGGTTCATTGCCGACGGCCGTGTCGAGGTGATGAGCGGTGCGTACAACGAGCCCAACACCAATCTCACCAGTCCCGAGACCACGATCCGGAACTTCGTTGCTGGCATGGGTTTTCAGCGTGGCGTGCTCGGCGCAGACCCGGCCACCGCGTGGCAGCTCGACGTCTTCGGGCACGACCCACAGTTCCCCGGCATGGCGGCCGACGCCGGGTTGACGTCCAGTTCGTGGGCCCGCGGACCGCACCACCAGTGGGGCCCGATGCAAAACCAGGGTGACCCCGAGCGCATGCAGTTCTCCAGCGAGTTCGAATGGATCGCCCCGTCCGGGCGTGGCCTGCTCACGCACTACATGCCCGCCCACTACTCGGCGGGGTGGTGGATGGACTCGTCGGCGACCCTGGACGAGGCCGAGACCGCGACCTATGAGTTGTTCGCGTCGCTGAAGAAGGTCGCGCTGACCCGCAACGTGCTACTGCCGGTCGGCACCGACTACACCCCACCGAACAAGTGGGTCACCCAGATCCATCGGGATTGGAACTCGCGCTACACCTGGCCGAGGTTCGTGTGCGCGCTGCCTCGCGAGTTCTTCGCCGCTGTGCGCGCCGAACTCGATGCGCGCGGAGTCGACGCGTCACCGCAAACCCGCGACATGAACCCGATCTACACCGGCAAGGACGTGTCGTACATCGACACCAAACAGGCCAACCGGGCCGCCGAGGATGCGGTGCTCGACGCCGAGCGGTTTGCCGTGTTCGCCGGTCTGCTCGGTGGAGCCGCCTATCCGCAGGCCGCACTTGCCAAAGCGTGGGTGCAGCTCGCGTACGGGGCCCACCACGACGCGATCACCGGCTCCGAATCCGACCAGGTGTACCTCGACCTGCTGACCGGGTGGCGCGATGCGTGGGAACTCGGTCGGACGGCGCGCGACAACGCGCTCGCGCTGCTGTCCAGTGCGGTCGACGGTTCGGTTGTGGTGTGGAATGCGTTGGCGCACAAGCGCAGCGACATAGTGACGGCCCGACTTCCCCGTCCAATCGGCGCCGGAGCACGAGTGTTCGACTGTGACGGCGCCGAGCTAACCTCGCACGTCGAGCACGACGGCCGGTCGGTGAGTTGGCTGGCGCGTGACGTGCCCTCGGTGGGCTGGCAGTCGTACCGGCTCGTTTCCGCCGATGCCGCGGCGGGCTGGGAGCCGTTGGGCCGCAACGATATTGCCAATGAGTACTATCGGCTGCGAGTGGACGCGTCACGCGGGGGCGGGGTGACGTCGCTTGTCGAGATCGGTTCCGGGCGCGAGCTGATCGCCGACGGCAAGGTCGGCAACGAGCTGGCCGTCTACGAGGAGTATCCGGCACATCCGGAGGCCGGCGAAGGCCCGTGGCACCTCCTGCCCAAGGGGCCCGTGGTCTGCTCGTCGGCCGGCGCGGCGTCGGTGCAGACGTTCGACGGTCCGCTGGGTGAGCGGGTCGTCATCCAGGGCCGCATCGGAGATGTGTTGCGGTACACCCAAACTCTGACGCTGTGGCACGGTGTGCCCCGCGTGGACTGCCGCACCACGATCGATGAGTTCGCTGGCGCCGACCGATTGCTGCGGGTGCGCTGGCCATGCCCGGTGCCGGGGGCGCTTCCGGTCAGTGAGGTCGGCGACGCGGTGATCGGACGGGGCTTCGGGTTGATGCACGACCACGGAGCCGCCCGGCCGGCGACATCGGGCCACGGAGCCGCCTGGCCGGCGACATCGGGCCACGGAGCCGAGTCGGCCGTCGACTCCGCACAGCAGCCGTGGACGCTGGACAACCCCGCGTACGGGTGGTTCGGGCTGTCCTCGGCGGCCCGCGTTCGCGTCGGCGACCGGGCGCGGGCGGTGTCGGTGGCCGAGGTGGTGTCCCCGGACGAGTCGGCGTCGGCGTCGCTGGCGCGTGGCCTGATGGTCGCGCTCGTTCGCGCCGGCGTCACCGCTACCTGCAGCAGCGCGGACAAGCCCCGCTACGGCGACCTCACCGTCGACTCCAACCTGCCTGATGCGCGGATCGCGCTCGGCGGCCCGGACCAGAACGCTTTCACCGCCGCGGTGCTGGCCGAGGCTGACCCCGCGTACACCGAGGAACTCAAGCGGCAGCTGTACTCCACCGGCGCGGCGCGGGTGTGGGTGCCGTCGCACTCACCCCTGGCCGACGAATGGGTACCGGGAGCGGACCTGCGACGCGTGCGAGCGTTGCCGGTGTTGGTGATCGCGGGGGCACCGCTGGACGCCGCCGTTGCCGCGGTCGTCGACGACCTCGCCGATGCGGAGATAGACGTCGAGCAGGGTGCGCCGTCTGACCTGGAGCCCTTCGAGTCCCACACCGTCGCGGTGCTCAACCGCGGGATGCCGGGCTTCGCTGTCGATTCCGACGGTACGCTGCACACTTCGCTCATGCGCTCGTGCACGGGCTGGCCGTCCGGCACCTGGATCGACCCGCCG
Source organism: uncultured Actinomycetota bacterium (assembly GCA_963715885.1). Taxonomy (GTDB): domain Bacteria; phylum Actinomycetota; class Actinomycetes; order Mycobacteriales; family Mycobacteriaceae; genus Mycobacterium. The sequence goes on along the minus strand of CAVQSK010000034.1, from coordinate 250,073 downwards.
CGGCGCACGGCTCCCGATGGCTCCAACTTCCAACTGCAGCACTGGACTCACAGCTTCGACTACGCGGTCGTCTCCGGCGACGGCGATTGGAGAGACGTGGGCGTCCCCGCCCTCAGCGCGGAATTCTCCCGGCCACTGCACGCCGTCACCGAAAACACCAGGACTGCAGGCGGATTGCCCGGGTGGGGCTCGCTTCTGGAGGTCGAGCCGGCGGGCAAGGTGCAACTCGGTGCACTCAAGGCCGCGGGCAACCCATTGGCCTGTGGCAGCGGGCAGCCCGTTCACCCGTCGGACGGCGTCGCGATCCGGCTGGTTGAAACACGCGGCGCGACAGCCGATGTCGTGGTGCGTTGCGGGCTGCGCCGGGTGTCGGCCGCTTCGCGTGTCGACCTGCTCGAGCAGCCGCGTCTGCAAGAATCCCCAACCCTGTGGGGTCCCCATGCGTCCGAGGGCCTGCGGCTGCACGGCTACGAGATAGCTACCGTGCTGACCCGCTTCAACTTGCCCCAGATTCTGGAGGCCGATCACACGGTGCTTGCCCCCGATGCCGAAGCCGCGCAACCTCTCTACGCGAGGTACTGGCTGCACAACCGCGGGCCCGCGGCACTTGGCGGACTGCCCGCCGTCGCACACCTGCAACCGCAGTACGTGGCCGCCGAGCCGAATTCCCAAGTGTTGCTGCGGCTCACCGCTGCCAGCGACTGCAGTGACGAGGTACTGCACGGCAGGGTCCGGCTGCTGTGCCCTGACGGGTGGACATCCGACCCGGCCGAGCTGTCCTACATGCTGCCGCCCGGCGGACACCTGGAGACCGATGTCGTGTTGACCGCGCCGCCGGCTGCGGTGCCCGGGCTGTACCCCGTACGCGCCGAGCTCGCGGTGACGGGCGGCGATGCCGCCTCGGTACCGCCCTCGTGGCGCCAGGTAGTGGAGGACGTGTGCATTGTTTCGGTCGGCGCGTCGCCCGACGACGGACTGCTGCGGCTCGTCAGCAGCCCCGAGCCGGTCGACATCGACGCAGGCGGCACCGCGCGGCTGGCGGCAACCGTCGGTACAAATGCGTACGCGGGCCTGGCCGTCGAGGCCCACCTCGTCAGCCCGTGGGGCACCTGGGAGTGGATGGGCCCGAACGTTTTTGGCGTGGAGCTGCCCGCCCGCGGAACGGTGGAACTGGGCTTCACTGTGGCACCGCCGATATGGGTCGAGCCCGGCGAATGGTGGGCGCTGATCCGGGTCGCGGCGGCCGGGCAGCTCATCTATTCACCCGCGGTGAAGGTGACGGTGCGTTGACGTCCTCCCCGAACTGCAGTCCGGGGATTCCAACCCCGTCCCACCGGCTTACGCGGCAGGAGTAGACAGTTGAGGTTCACGGTTCGCAGACCGCCCACCGGCGAGGTCTCCCCGTGCGGTCACCGCCCGTCCGGCGGCGATGTTGCGTGCAGCGTTCACGTCGGCGTTGCACCGTCCGGCAATGCAGGCCTCGCACTCGAACACCGCTTGGCTCTTGCGGTTTCCGGGGGCGACATGCCCGCAGGCGGAGCAACGTTGCGACGTATACGCGGCCGACACTTGCTCGACCCGGCCGAAAGCCTTGTGCTGCAAACGTGCGACGAGCAGGCCCCAGCCACTTCGGCTGATCGACCGGTTGAGCCCACGCTTCTGGGCCACTCCCGAGCCCGGCTGGTCGACGGTGCCGTGCGCGGAGCGGGTCATCGCCCGCACGTCGAGGGCCTCGAGCCTGATCACGTCGAACCGCCGCGCGAGGTCGGTGCTGGTCTTTTCGACCCAGTTCTTCCGCCGATCCCGCTCGCGGACTTTCAGTTTCGCGATCGCCCGTTTCGTCTGCTCGCGGCGGTGGGAGCCACGCTTGGCGCGGGCGAGCCGCTGCTGCAACACCTTCAACCGCTTCGACTCACCCGGTGTCAGACCGGGTGCGTGCAGCCGTTCACCGGTCGACAGCGCCGCCGACACAGTCACACCGCGGTCGATGCCCACCACGCTCCCATCACGCGGCCCAGTGACCGGGTCGGGGATATGCGCGAACGCGACACGCCAGCGGCCAGCCCGATCACGGGTGACCCGGTAGGACCTGACACCCTCCGGTACCGGCCGCGACAGGCGAAAACGCACCCACCCGACCTTAGGCACCCACACCCGACCGAAGCGGCGGTTCAGCCGCCCAACGTGATGCCGTTTCAACCCGACCTGCCGAAACCCCTCATGCACACCGGCCTTACGCCACCTCGGGCGGCGGTGCGTACCGGCGAAGAAGTTCCGCATCGCCTGCGCGAAATCCCGCAACGCCTGCTGCTGAACCGTCTGACTCCCAGCACGAAGCCACCCGTACTCCGCGCGCGCCTGGGTCAACTGCGCGGCCTGCTCGACATAGCCGGGAGCCTTGCGGCCCGGCTGCCAGTGCTGCTGCTGCTCCACCGCCAAATTCCACACATACCGCGCGTCCCGGCAGTGCGCCAACAGCGCCTCCTCCTGCTCAGGGGTCGGCAACAGTCGAAACCGCGACATATCCGCACCGTAACCACCGACACCGACATCCCCGGCCCCAGCACACCCGAAACCCTCAGGATCGGCGTCCTGCCGGGACCGAAGTCCAGGGTTTCCAACCGAAGGAGACTTCGATGAGCGTTGCAGCGATGGTTGGCGGCGTCCCGGTGTCGGTGGAGGAGGTCGACGCCCGCGAGGAGCGGCTGCGGCACTCGACGGTTGCCTCGTCGCTACCCCGTCCCGGCACCAGCGAAGGTAGGCAACTGCGCCGCTGGCTGACCCAGCTGTTGGTGACGGAACGCGTCGTGGCGTACGAGGCGGCCTTGCGCGGGCTCAGCGCCGACGGCGCGCCGACTGAGGAGCAGCTGCTGCCGGACACGACGGCGCGTTTGGAGATCGGAAGCATCACGGCGGCGGCCCTGAGCCACCCGCTGGGCCGTGCACTGTTCGCCGACATCACCGCCGCGGTCGACGTCACCGACGACGATGTCTCCGCCTATCAAGCCCGCAACCCGCTGCGTTTCGACGCCACCACTGAGGTGGCAGGACACCTGCGCGGCGCCGCGCGGCGCCGCGCGTTCCGGCTGTGGCTGGACGCGAGGTGCGCCGCGCTCGTCGAGCTCGCCCCCGGTTACGAGCATCCTGGAGATCCGCGTCAGCCCGACAACACCCACAGGCACTGATGGCCGACCCGACTCTGGCGCTCGATATCGGCGGCACAAAGATCGCCGCCGGCCTCGTCGACGCCGACGGCACGCTGATTCATCACGCAAAGCTGCCAACGCCGGACGACGACGCCGAGGCGGTGTGGACGGTGGTAGACACGCTGATCACAGAGGCCCTCGCCGCGGCCGGTGGTCGCGTCCGCGGCGTCGGCATCGCCTCCGCCGGGCCGATCGACCTGCCGAGCGGCACCGTCAGCCCCATCAATATCACTGCGTGGCAACGCTTTCCGATTGTCGAACGGGTGTCGGAGGTGGTCGGCGCCCCGGTGCGGCTGGGCGGCGATGGGTTGTGCATGACACTGGGGGAGCGGTGGCGCGGAGCGGGCCGCGGCGCGCACTTCCTGCTCGGCATTGTGGTGTCGACCGGCGTCGGCGGCGGACTCGTGCTTGACGCCGCACCGTACGACGGACGCACGGGCAATGCGGGACATGTCGGCCACGTCGTCGTCGACCCTGACGGCGGGCCGTGCTCGTGCGGTGGCCGGGGCTGTGTCGAGACGATCGCCGCGGGACCGCGGATGGCGCAGTGGGCGCGCGACAACGGCTGGGATGCCTCGCCAGAAGCGGACGCAAAGGAACTCGCCGATGCGGCCTACGCGGGCCACCCGGTGGCGCTGCGGGCGTTCTATCGCGGCGGGACTGCGGTGGCCGCCATGATCGCCTCGGTGGCGGCGGTCTGCGACCTGGATCTCGTCGTCATCGGCGGCGGCGTGACGAAGTCGGGCAAGTTGCTGTTCGACCCGCTGCGCCATCGGTTGGAGACCTACGCGCGGCTGGACTTCCTTCGAGGCCTGCGGGTGCTGCCTGCCGAACTCGGCGGGGACGCAGGCCTTGTCGGCGCGGCTGCTCTGGTCGACAGCGCCCACACCTGAGCATCAGCGGGGCACTCACCAGCCGCGAGCGCCCGCGAATTGCCACCCATTTGCGGCGTGTCGATGTACAAACACGCGCGCTCGCGGGGAACGGAAAGGTGCGGGGAAAGGTCGGCGCCGTTTTGGCTGATCGGCCGGCGGCACGCTATTCTTGACGCGTTCCACCGAAGACCGTCGGTCACCGAGAAATCGGTTGAAGGTCCGGGATTACCCGGCGGCCCACGCAGGAGGACGAGGCTACTGCTTGTTGCGCGCCCCGACCTGTCTGCGTCGGGGCGTTCGTCATTCTCGGGGCCGGTTGAGGCGGGACACCCGTATACCAACCACGAGGAGGCATGCATGGCCAAGGCTGACAAGGCCACCGCGGTTGCCGACATCGCCGAGCAGTTCAAGGAGGCGACGGCGACGCTCGTCACCGAATACCGCGGGCTGACGGTCGCCAACCTCAAGGACTTGCGCCGATCGCTCGGCGATTCCGCTACCTACACCGTCGCCAAGAACACGCTGGTCAAGCGTGCCGCGGCGGAGGCGGGCATCGAGGGTCTCGACGAACTGTTCGTCGGCCCGACCGCGATCGCGTTCGTCAAGGGCGAGGCCGTCGACGCCGCCAAGGCGATCAAGACCTTCGCCAAAGACAACAAGGCGCTGGTCATCAAGGGCGGCTATATGGACGGCCGCCCGCTGACCGTGGCCGAGGTTGAGCGGATCGCCGACCTGGAGTCGCGCGAGGTGCTGCTGGCCAAGCTGGCCGGCGCGATGAAGGCCAACCTGTCCAAGGCCGCCAGCCTGTTCAACGAACCGGCGTCGCAGGTCGCCCGGCTGGTCGCCGCTCTGCAAGAGAAGAAGGCAAGCGAAGAAGCTGCGTAGAGGCCACGAAATCTCACCATCCCCAATAGCCCAGAAGAAAGAATCAGGAAGGACCCACCATGGCCAAGCTGTCCACCGACGACCTGCTCGACGCGTTCAAGGAACTGACGCTGCTCGAGCTCTCTGAGTTCGTCAAGAAGTTCGAGGAGACCTTCGAGGTCACCGCCGCCGCTCCGGTTGCCGTCGCCGCCGCTCCTGGCGCCGCCGCCGGCGCGCCCGCCGAGGCCGCCGAGGAACAGTCGGAGTTCGACGTCGTCCTCGAGGGTGCCGGCGAGAAGAAGATCGGCGTCATCAAGGTCGTCCGCGAGATCGTCTCCGGCCTGGGCCTCAAGGAGGCCAAGGACCTCGTCGACAGCGCTCCCAAGCCGCTGCTCGAGAAGGTCGCCAAGGAGGCCGCCGAGGAGGCCAAGGCCAAGCTCGAGGCCGCAGGCGCGACGGTCACCGTCAAGTAGGCTCCCTGCCCGTCGGCGGAGCCGACAAACAAACGACGTGGGGCGGATCTAGCAAACAGATCCGCCCCACTGTCGTGTCTGGCGCCGGTCACAATGTGACGTCAGACGAGTGTTGCTGGTCAAACGCGTAAGCTACAGTGACTCAAGCCACAGGCGGGAGGCGTGTGGCCGGGACCAGGCATTGGCGGAAGGATCGCGAGTGGGCATTGGAATCCAAGTAGAGGGACTGACAAAGTCCTTCGGGCCCCAGCGAATTTGGGAAGACGTCACCATGGAGATCCCGCCCGGCGAGGTCAGCGTGCTTCTTGGGCCGTCCGGCACCGGTAAATCGGTGTTCCTGAAGTCCCTGATCGGATTGCTGCGGCCGGAACGCGGCAAGATCATCGTCGACGGCACCAACATCATCGAGTGCTCGGCGAAGGAGCTCTACGAGATCCGCACGCTGTTCGGCGTGATGTTCCAGGATGGTGCTCTGTTCGGCTCGATGAGCCTCTACGACAACACCGCTTTCCCGTTGCGTGAGCACACCAAGAAGAAGGAAAGCGAGATCCGCAACATCGTCATGGAGAAGCTCGAGCTGGTCGGCTTGGGTGGCGATGAAAACAAGTTCCCCGGCGAGATCTCCGGCGGTATGCGCAAGCGTGCCGGCCTGGCCCGCTCGCTGGTGCTCGACCCGCAGATCATCCTGTGCGACGAGCCCGACTCCGGTCTGGACCCGGTGCGTACCGCATACCTGTCCCAGTTGTTGATCGACATCAACGCGCAGATCGACTGCACGATCCTGATCGTGACGCACAACATCAACATCGCCCGCACGGTGCCGGACAACATGGGCATGTTGTTCCGCAAGCACCTGGTGATGTTCGGCCCGCGAGAAGTGCTGCTGACCAGTGACGAACCCGTCGTCAAGCAGTTCCTCAACGGCCGCCGGATCGGCCCCATCGGCATGTCCGAGGAGAAGGACGAGTCGACGATGGCCGAAGAGCAGGCCATGGTCGACGCCGGTCACCACGACGGCGGTGTCGAGGAGATCGAGGGCGTGCCGCCACAGATCCTTGCGACGCCGGGTATGCCCGAACGCCAGGCCGTGGCACGTCGCCAGGCGCGGGTCCGCGAGATCATGCACACACTGCCGCCGAACGCCCAGGAGGCGATCCGCGACGATCTCGAGGGCACCCACAAGTACGCCGTGCACTCGATGCCCGACGACGCGACCGTACGGCACCGCGTGTCCGGAGAAGACGCGGACACCGCGTCGATCCCGGTATCCCGGGAGAGGTAAGCCCGCTGGAGGACGTCGATGAACGCTCGCGCGAAGAGCATGATGCGAGAGCACAAGCCGACGTTCTGCCGGATCTGCGAGCCGCTGTGCGGCATGGTCGCGACCGTAGAAAAGGGCCGTTTGGTCGCGCTGCGCCCCGATAAGGACCATCCGTTGTCGGCGGGGTTCGCCTGCCAGAAGGGCATCGCGTTCACCGAGGTCGTCAACGACCCGGACCGTGTCACCACGCCGCTGCGCCGGACGGCCAACGGCTTCGAGCCCGTCAGTTGGGACGAGGCGATGACCGATATCGCCGACCGCCTGGCCGACATCCATCGCAGGCACGGATCAAGCGCGATCGGCTGGTACTACGGCAACCCCGGCGCCTTCAGCTACTCGCACACCTTGAGCCTGTCGATGTTCATGGCAGGGTTCGGCCCGCGGCTACACGTGTTCACCGCCGGGTCGCAGGACGTCAACAACCGCTTCGTGGCCAGCCAATTGCTGTACGGGTCGCCGCTCGCGCTGCCGATCCCCGACGTGCTTCGCACCGACTTGCTCGTCGTTATCGGCGCGAACCCGATCGTCTCTCATGGGAGCGTGCTCACCGTGCCGCGGATCAATGACCGCATGCACGACATCGTCATGCGCGGTGGCCGCGTGCTTGTCATCGATCCACGCAAGACAGAGACCGCTGCACAGTTCGAGTGGCTGGGCATCATCCCCGACGGCGACGCCTACCTCTTGCTGTCGCTGCTGCATGTGCTGTTCGGCGAGAACCTCGTCGATCGCGCGCGGCTGGCCCGCCAGGCCGACGGCGCGGTGTGGCTGGAGCAGTTGGCGATGCCGTTCGGCCCGGAGGTCACCCAGCTGCGAACCGGCATCGATCCAGACACCGTGCGGTCCTTGGCCCGCGACCTTGCCCGCACACCTCGTGCAGCGGTGTACGGCCGCTTCGGCACCTGCACCGGCGAAAACGGCACGCTCACAACGTATCTGCTCGACGCGGTCAACCTGGTGGCCGGCAATCTGGATCAGCCGGGCGGCAGCATGTTCGGCCGCTTCGGCTTCCCGGGCGAGCGCCTCGCCATGAAAGGCCTTGGGGCACTGCTGCGCACGATCTATACGCGCCGACGGTCACGCATCGGGGGCTTTCCCTCCGTGCTGATGTCCGAGCCCGCCGGGGTGATGGCCAAGGAAATCACCACAGGCGGTCCCGGCCAGATGCGGGCGCTGCTCGTCAGTGCGGGCAACCCGGTGCTATCGGTGCCCAACGGCGACGAGCTCGAAGACGCGCTACGCGGTTTGGAGTTGATGGTCGGCATTGATCTGTACGTCAACGAGACGCTCGCGCACTGCCACTACGTGCTGCCGGCCACGACCATGTACGAGCGCGACGACTTTCCTCTCTCGTTCCAGACGCTGCAAACCACCCCGTTTCGCCAGGCCACCGAGGCCGTCATCGCCCCGGTGGGCCAGGCGCGCGAGGAATGGGAGGTCATCGATGACATCACCCGCAGGCTGTGGCGCCGAACCCCGGGGTTGACGGCGCTGGCGGCCGCGCGAAAGCTGTTGGCGCTCTTCGGTGTTCGACCCAGTCCACGGTTGCTGGTGGACGCCGTCATCCGGCTCGGCGACGGCGGCGATCTGTTCGGGATGCGGCGCGGCGGGATGACGTTCTCCCGCCTGACCGCGGACCACCCACACGGCACGGTGCTGGCCCCGAACCTGCGCGACGGGGTGTTGCGCCACACCGTCGTGTATCGGGGACGCCGGGTGCGGTTACGGCACGACGAGATCGCATCAGAGGTCGAGGCGCTGGCGGGCCGCCGTGTGCCCGACGGCTATCCCATGCGGCTGATCGGCATGCGGGAATCGCGGTCGGAGAACTCGTGGATGCACAACGCCCCGCTGCTGATGCGCGGCGAGCGTGTCCAGTACGCCCGCATGCACGTGGACGACGCGGCATCGGCGAATATCGTCGACGGCGACACCGTGCGCATCGCGTCACCCCACGGCGAGATCGAGTTGCCGGTCATCGTCACCAAGGACATCGTCGCCGGCGTCGTCGCCGTCCCGCACGGCTGGGGACACAAGGGCACCGGCGGGTGGCGCACGGCCAACGATGCAGGCGGCGCAAACGTCAACCGGTTGATGTCGAGCGCCCCTGAAGACATCGAGAAGCTCGCTGGGATGGCGCACCTGACCGGTGTTCCGGTTCGCGTGCAGCCGGTGGCCTCGGTCAAACCCGCTGCACCACTTGCGCATTGACCGCTTGATCGAGGAAATCGGCCGGGACCTCCGGCCATTCGGGGCGCCACCGAGCGGACCGCTGGTCGGCCTGCAGTTCCAAAAGCGTTGCGGCGACATAGGGACCGCCGTCGACGAGGTAACGCAACATCCCCAACTGTGCGCATTGTGCCGCGACGGCCGCGATCACGGCCTTTGCCTCATCGAGGCGTCCGGCGGCCGAAAGGCTCGCACCCAACAACCGACGCGCCCGCAACAACGCCTGTGGGCGGTTCGGCGTCGTGGTTCGATCCACCCACTCCTGCGCCCACCGGCAGGCAAGCTCGCGCTTCTCCGGATCATCGGCGGCCATCAGCAGCCGAATTGCCGAGGCCTCCTCGAACTGGACGGTGATCTCGTCGATTGCGTCCACCGGCTGGCGGCGCAACTCGTAGGACGTCGGCGGCCATGCTCCGGAATCCGCATGCGGCGGAAGCCCGAGGCGGGTGCGTTCGTGCTCCGCCATCGCCCGCAGCCTGTTCAGTGATAGTCCCCGTGCCACCCGAACGGCCTCGTCGAGCCGTTGGCCGGCCGCAAGCCGGTCGCCCTGCAGTGCCTTGACCCTGGCGGCGATCACGTATCGGGCGATCTTGAAGTCGACCGAGCCGCCCTCGGGCCCGAGCTTGTAGCCCTCCTCCAGCAGGCGGTCTGCCTCATCGATATCGCCTCGCTCGTAGAGCAATTCGCCCAGCGCCGAGCTCGCCAGCCGCGCGGTGTAGGAGTGACTGCCGCCGGACCGTTTGGCGATCTTGAGAGCCTTGCGGAAGCAGGCTTCCGCCGTCGGGATGTCGAGCATCAATTGGTGCGCGAGCCCCTTGTAGCACAGTCCGTGAACCATGTTGAAGGAGTCCCGATTGCGCTCGTCGTAAGGCGCCGCCCACGCCTGGATGCGGTTCACTTCGTCCAGGTTGTATTGATAGGCGGCGGCGAATGTCTCCACGGTGGCCGCCACGCCAACGGCGAACGGACGCTGGCGGTCTCGGCGTGCCAGACATGGCGCGATGTGCTCGTCGATGCCCGCGAGCCGGTCGGAGCGAAGGTCCGCCACTCCGCGCACGACTCCGCTTTCCGCCCGCACATCGGCGATCTCGTCGTCGGACAGACCGGAGTTCTCCAGCCCGGATTCCACGAGGGCAAGTGCCCTCTCGGCAGCCGGGATCCGGTGTAGCACGATGTTGGCCCAGGCCAGCGCGAGCTGCAGCCGGGGGTCCGACTGCACGACGGCAGGTGGCAGCTTGCCCATCAGCCCGATCAGCGTCGCCATTTGCGAGTTCGCCACCAGGTCGATGCCGTCGTTCTCGACGAGGTTCACCGCCCGCTGTTCATCGCCGGCGGCCAGCGCGTGATCGACCGCTTCGTTGACCAAACGGTGCTCGGCGAACCACTCCGAGGCCACGCGGTGCAGCCGCTCGACGCGCTCCGGCTCGTCACGGCCGAGTCGGTGCCGCAGGAAGTCGAGAAAGAGCTGGTGATAGCGGAACCACTGCTCGTCGATCCGGCGCAGGAACAGGTCGCGTTCCTCGACCTGCTGGAGCATCGCCTGCCCGTCCGGCACACCGGACAGCGCGGACGCCAGATCACCGCAGATCCGTTCGGTGATCGAGGTGGCCAGCAGGAAGTCGAGCATCGACGGTTCCAGGGTGTCGAGCACGTTCTCGGCGAGGAACTCGCTGATTGCGTGGTGGCGGCCGGTCATCGTGCCGATCAGCCGGAGAGGATCGTCGCGGCCGCGCAGCGACAGCGATGCCAGCTGCAGTGCGGCCACCCAGCCGTCTGTCTTGGCGGTGAGTTCCTCGACGTCGGTGTGGTCCAGGTCCAGCCCACTGAGCTCGACCAAGAAGTTCTCCGATTCATCCACGTCGAAACGCAATGCGGTGGCATCGATTTCGAGCAGTTCGATCCTGCATCCGCATCCGGCTCATCGGCAGGCCGCTCTGGCTGCGGCTGGTCACCACCACGGTCAGGCCGGCGGCGACGTTATCCAGCAGGTAGCGCATTGCCGATATGGTCGCCGGGTCGGTGACCCGCTGCCAGTCATCGATCACCAGGGTCATGCGCGTGCCGCTCTGGTGCATCTCGTTGATCAGCGAGGTGAGCACGTAACGCTCGGCCTCGTCGCCGTGCTCCTCGAGCACCTCACCCAGATCGGTCGCCAGCGCAGGCGTCACGGCCCGGATCGCCTCGATCACATGTGACAGGAACCAGACCACGTTGTTGTCGTCATGGTCGACGGTCAGCCATGCCACCGCCACACCTTCGGCGGTCAGCAGCTTCGCCCACTGAGCGGCCAGCGTGCTCTTCCCGAAGCCGGTGGGGCCGTGAATCACCGTGAGCTTCTTGCTCTGTTCTGCCCGTAGGACGTCGATCAGCCGCGCGCGGTCGACCAACGCCTTCGTCGACACCGGCAGCTGGAATCGGGTGGCCGGCGCCGGTGGCGTCAACGGCCGCGCCGGGTACCCAATGGATGGCGTCCCCAGCGACCGCGTTGGGTTGTACCGAATCGTCGGCGCCGGTATGGGTACGGGCATGTCGTCGACGGGCAGGCCGTGTCGCCGCTGCACCTCCCGCAACTGCTCGCCGAAGGCCTCCGCGGTCACCGGCCGGTCTTCGTTCTTGCGCGACATCGCCTGCTCGATCACCGCGCACACGTCAGCCGGCAGGCCGGAGTCCCGCAGATTCGGCGTCGGGTGCCTGGTGATCCGCAGGAATTGGGCCACGATCTGCTCGCCCTTGCGGCGCTCGAACACCGCATGGCCGGTACCTGCACAGAACAACGTCGACGCCAGGCTGTAGACATCGGAGGTCACGCCCGGTGGTTGACCGACCAGCACCTCCGGAGCGGTATACGCCGGTGAACCCATGACCGCGCCGTCTGCCGTCTCGAACCCGCCGATGATCCGGGCAATCCCGAAATCCGTCAGCTGCGGCTCGCCGTACTCGGTGAGCAAGATGTTCGCCGGTTTGACGTCGCGATGCAGCGTCTGGCGTCGGTGCGCGGTCTCCAATGCGCCTGCGACCTTCACCCCGATGTGCAGTGCGTCGGCCCAACCGACCGGGCCGTTGTTCTGGATCTTGGCCTCCAACGAACCGTGCGGGTGGTACTGCATGACGATGTAGGGCCGGCCGGTGGCGGTGGTGCCGACCTGAAAGATGGTGACGATGTGCGGATGCCCGGACAGCTTGCCCATGGCCACCTGTTCGCGCACGAACCGCTCCAGGTTGTCGGGCTCGAGATCCGCTGACAGCACCTTCACCGCGACCGTGCGATCAAGCGCGGGCTGGCTGCAGCGATACACGACACCGAACCCGCCCCGGCCGATCTCCTCGGGATCCTCGAAACCGGCAGCCGCCAATTCCGCCGGTACCCCGACGTGCACATCCCCCTGCGTCGGCAGCGGGTCGCTGGTGGCCATCTGTCGTCTCGGTATCAAGGGCGCCACGGCGGCGCCATGGCGCCCTGACCTGAGCATAAACCGATCTGCCGCACGTTGGTGCCGGACGCTGCGCGCATCGAAATCACCAGCTGCTGACCGTCCTACCGCTTCGTAACGCCAGCGCCGATCTGTGTAAACCGCCTCATCGGCTCGATGGCTCGCGCTAGCGTTTGCTGCGATCGGGGATGGTGGACCCATTCATTACAGAAGCAGACTGCGTGCTCGGCTTGAGGACTCCAACGATCGTCGGACAGGAGACGTCACGATCGACCGGTTCTTGGCTTGGTTAGGGGCGGGCGTGGTGACCGCCGGCGTGTCGGCAGCGATGATCGCCGGGGCCGGTCACGCGCTGGCAGACGACGGTCCGACGTCAGGCAACGGCAGCGGGACGTCGTCCGAGTCGTCGAATCCCAGTGGGAGCAAAGAAGATTCGGGCAAGGACACGCCTGGCGGCGGGAAGCCGTCGGAGAACGATCCGGCGCCGTCGAGAAATGACGACGCGGGTGGCGATTCGGGCACGGAAAGCCCATCGACGGAACCCGATGAGGACGCCACAAACGAGGAGGCCGCCGCCGAAGAGGAGGTCGCCGACGACGTCTCGCAGGGCGAGGATGCGACCGACCCGGAGCCGACGGCAGACGAAACGAAGGCCGAGTCTGACACCGCGGAAAGCGACCAATCGTCGACCGCCACGGTGAAGGCAAAGCCGGCCGACACGCTCGACAGGCCGCTTGCCGCGGTTACCGAGCCTGCTCAGAAAGCAGTGGTCGAGGAGGCAGTGTTCGAGGAGGCAGTGGTCGAGCAGGAGCCTGCCGAAACGAGCACCGAACCCGCCGCCTCCGTAAAACCGGCGTTAATGGTCGTCGAAGACGCTGCCGCCGACATCCCGGAACCGGTCGTCACCCCGATGGCGTTCGCGGCGCCGGCGTCGTCCGACGCGATCGCGCCTACTGCGGCGGCACCCCGGGCGCCGTCGCTGATCAACGTGATCGGCACGCTCATCTTCAACCTCTACTCGCTTGCGACGCGAGTCCTCGGGGGACCGCCGGTCGTGCCGCCGGGCAGTACGGTGACGGTCCGTCAGTCGACGTTGCATATCGACTGCGGCGACGGCTACGACGTACCCGCCGACTGGTACACCCCCGCGACCGGACCCGAACCGCCGACGAGGTTGATCTACCTGCAGCACGGGTTCCTGGCCAGCGGCCCGTGGTACAGCGACACCGCGGCCACCCTCGCCGAGCAGACGAACAGCATCGTCGTCGCCCTGTCGCTGACGTCGAACTTCTTCGCGTGCGACGCCTGCTGGCTCGGTGCGGCGCCGATGCAACAGGCTGTCGCCGATTTGTTCCTCGACGGCAACACGGCCCTCGCCGACAGCGCACAGGCGGCGGGGTACACCGGGGAGATGCCGGACCGCGTCGTCCTTGTCGGGCACTCACTGGGCGGCGGTCTGGTGGCGGCCACGGCCGGTTACATGGTCGACAACTGCACGATCGACCGTCTGGCCGGCGTGGTCATGTTGGACGGCGTCGGGATGAACGACGCGGTGCCGGTCGGGTTGGCCAAGGTCCCTGATGCGCTTCCGATATACCAATTGTCTGCACCCTCGTACTTCTGGAACCAGTTCGGCGCCGCTAACGACGCGTTGGTCCAGGCGCGGCCCGACCGGTTTGTCGGTGTCGTGCTGGCCGGTGGCTCACACGTCGATGCGATGCGGGGCGGTAACCCAGTCATCCAGTTCGCGCAACAATTGCTGGCCGGCTTCTCGCGACCGCAGAACGTCGAGGCCGCGAAGATCCTGATGGTCGGCTGGATCAACGACATGTTCGCCTGCACGGAAGACGACGACGGCATCTACGCGGAACCCGGTGAGGAGATCCTGATCGACACCCCCGCCGGACAGGCGACAGCGCAAGCGCTTCCCTCGTCACTGACCAAGGCGTCGCTATGGAATCTGCTGCAACCGTTCGTATCGGCGGGGATGGGGTTCTTCATTTTCGAACCGACCTGCGCTGCCGCGCGCGAGGGCACGTGTCTCGCGGCATAGTTGACGCCCGGTTATGCCGGGGAGGCTGGCAATGTCCAAAGCGCAGCTGGTGATCACCGCCATGCGTCCGCCGAGTGCTACAAATCAGCCGGGGTCGGGGCGATCCGAACCACCACACCTGCGACAAGCCGGTCATGACAAATGCCCACGCGCAGACTTGTCCAAGCATATTCTGGTGTGATCTAGATCACTCGCCTGAGACCCTAGGAGGCGGGACTATGGCCGCGACGACCACGCATTTCCCCAAGCAGAAGGCACCCTGCGGGCGAATGCACGAGGGCGATCATCATGTCGAAAGTGACGACGACGGCCTGTCCTTCGATGACCGCAAATACTCCTGTGGTTGTCGTGAGACCCGGCATGTCTACCACGACGGATGCGTGCGCATCCGGACGATAAGGCATGACGGCAAGGTGTTGAGGGACGAGCGCTGTGGTGAGCACGAAGCCTTCGAGGTGTAAGCCACCGCGATGACGGCGTCGCACAACATAGTGATAGTCGGTGGGGGTGGCGCTGGTCTGCGCGCCGCGATAGCGATAGCCGAAATGAATCCGCGCCTGAGTGTGGCGATCGTCTCCAAGGTGTATCCGATGCGCAGCCACACCGTCTCGGCAGAAGGCGGCGCAGCGGCGGTAGCGGGCGAAGACGACAGCCTCGACGAACACGCATACGACACCGTTTCCGGCAGCGACTGGCTGTGCGACCAGGACGCAGTCGAGGCCTTCGTGGCCGAGGCGCCGCGGGAGTTGTTGCAACTCGAGCATTGGGGTTGTCCGTGGAGCCGTAAACCGGACGGGCACATCGCAGTTCGAGCATTCGGCGGAATGAAGAAGCTACGCACGTGGTTTGCCGCTGACAAGACCGGATTTCACCTACTGCACACGCTGTTTCAGCGCGTTCTCGCATATCCGGACATCGTCCGTTACGACGAGTGGTTCGCGACGACCCTGCTTGTCGACGACGGCCGGGTGCGCGGTCTCGTCGCCGTCGAGCTCTCGACGGGGCGCATCGAAACAATCCTCGCCGACGCGGTGATCGTCTGCACCGGCGGATGTGGGCGCGTGTTCCCGTTCACCACCAACGCGAACATCAAGACCGGAGACGGGATGGCCCTCGCTTTCAGGGCAGGCGCGCCGCTGAAGGACATGGAGTTCGTCCAGTACCACCCCACCGGACTGCCGTTCACCGGAATCTTGATCACCGAGGCCGCGCGAGCGGAGGGTGGTTGGTTGCTCAACAAAGACGGCTACCGCTACCTGCAGGACTACGACCTCGGCAAACCCACGCCGGAGCCAACGCTGCGCAGCATGGAGCTCGGGCCCCGGGACCGGGTGTCCCAGGCGTTCGTGCACGAGCAGGAGAAGGGACGGACCGTCGACACCCCGTATGGACCCGTCGTCTACCTCGACCTGCGACACCTAGGCGCCGACCTGGTCGACACAAAGTTGCCGTTCGTGCGCGAGCTGTGCCGCAACTACCAGCACATCGACCCCGTGACCGAGCTGGTCCCAGTACGACCGGTAGTGCACTACATGATGGGTGGCGTTCACACGGATATCCATGGCGCCACACCGATTTCCGGGCTCTACGCTGCGGGCGAGACGGCGTGCGTCAGCATCAATGGCGCCAACCGGCTGGGGTCGAACTCGCTTCCCGAGCTGCTGGTGTTCGGAGCGCGCGCCGGCCACGCCGCGGCGGAGTACGCGGCGACGGTCGGCGGCGCCTCGTCGGCGGTGCAGGCTCAGGCACGCACCGAGGAGCAGCGGCTGGAGCGCGAGCTCTCTCGCCGTGGCGATGGGAGTGAACGCATCGCTGACATTCGGACGGAGATGCAGGCGACGTTGGAGACCGCCGCGGGAATCTATCGTGACGGGCCCAGCCTCACCAAGGCGGTCGACGAGGTCCGAGTGTTGCAGGAGCGATTTGCGAGGGTCGGCATCGACGATCACAGCCACACCTTCAACACGGAGCTGACGGCGCTGCTCGAGTTGTCGGGGATGCTCGACGTTGCGCAGACGATCGTCGAATCTGCTGTGCACCGAGAAGAATCGCGTGGCGCGCACCAGCGGACCGACTTTCCCAAGCGCGACGACGAGCATTTCTTGGCCCACACGTTGGTTCATCGAGAACCAGACGGGACGGCGCGGATCGACCACCTCCCGGTCACGATCACGCGCTGGCCCCCGGGTGAACGCGTATATGGGAGGTAGCGATGGCGGACCGAATTGTCATGGAGGTCTCAAGGTTTCGGCCGGAAACGGATTCCGAGCCGTTTTTCGAAGCCTACGAAGTTCCCCTCACCCGTGAATGGGCGATCCTCGACGGTCTGAACTACATCAAGGACCAGCTCGACGGAACGCTGACCTTCCGATGGTCGTGCCGGATGGGCATCTGCGGCAGCTGCGGCATGACGATCAACGGAGACCCGAAATTGGGGTGCGCGACGTTCCTCGCCGATTACCTGCCTGGGCCGGTGCGAGTGGAGCCGATGCGCAACTTCCCAGTGATCCGCGATCTCGTCGTCGACATCAGTGACTTCATGGCCAAACTGCCGCGAGTCAAGCCCTGGATCATTCGTGACGACGAACTGTCCGTCGATGATGGCGAATACTTGCAGACCCCAGCCGAATTGGACGAATTCAAGCAGTTCAGTATGTGCATCAACTGCATGTTGTGCTACGCGGCATGCCCGGTGTACGCGCTGGACCCGGACTTTCTCGGTCCAGCGGCGATCGCTCTGGGTCAGCGCTACAACCTGGACTCGCGCGACGAAGGCGCGGCGGACCGGAGCGACGTGCTCGCGGCGGCCGAGGGCGCGTGGGCGTGCACGTTGGTGGGTGAATGTTCGACGGCTTGCCCGAAGGGAGTCGATCCGGCGGGTGCGATACAGCGCCTTAAGCTGACCGCGGCAACACAATCGGTGAAGGAATTGCTCTTCCCCCGTGGTGCACGATGACCACGTCGATTCACGCGTATCGTCAGCCCCTCAGCAGGTTCTGGTGGGCGAAGCGGCGGTCTTACCTGCTGTTCATGCTTCGCGAAGTCAGTTGCGTGTTCGTGGCCTGGTTTGTGGTGTACCTGCTGCTGCTGGTGCATGCGACTAGCGCGGGACAGGATTCATACGCGCGATTCCTGGTCTGGAGTGCGAATCCGGTCGTGGTTGCGGTCAACGCCGTCGCATTCATTTTCCTTCTGCTGCACGCTGTTACATGGTTCGGCTTGGCGCCGCGGGCGATTGTGCCTCACATTCGGGGACGGCGCGTTCCCGCTCGCGCGGTTCTTGCGGGGCACTACGCGGCGTGGCTCGTCGTATCGGCGGTCATCGTGTGGGTAGTCCTGTCATGAGCACATCCGCCCCGCACCGCCGGTCAGCTGAGCCATTCCTGTGGCTCCTGTTCAGCGCCGGGGGCATGGCGGCTGCGCTCGTGCTGCCCGTTCTGTTGTTGCTGTTCGGAGTGGCGTTTCCGCTCGGGTGGCTCGACGCGCCAGACCATGCGCACCTGCTGGCGGTCGTGCGGAATCCGCTGAGCAAACTCGTACTCTTCGGCGTCTGTGTGCTTGCCCTGTTCCATTCGGCACACCGCTTCCGGTTCATCCTCGAGCACGGACTGCAATTGGGCCGGTTCGATCGTGTGATCGCCCTGTGCTGTTACGGCACAGCAGTGTTGGGATCCGCAGCGGCGGGTTGGGTATTGCTCACCGCGTGAGGTTGGATCATCACCAGTGCGCCGCAGGCGTCTTGTCAGTCGTCGTCCCAGGCGGCGAAGGCAGCCTTGACCGGCCCAAGTGCGCTGCGGGCAGCGTCCGGAATCTGTTCGAAATCAGCTGGGCAATGAAGTCGCCAAGGACGAACGCTGCTGTGGCCGGTGCTAGACCCAGGTGAAGAGGTTAATGGTGGGTGACGAACAGGACGAACGGAAGGACCAGCCGAGGTCGGGGCGACCATGCTTCAGCCGCACACAGGCGCCCATTGGCCTCTACAACGGCCAAGACGCGATCATTGTCCACGATCTCAGGCCAGTCCCGCTGTGGCCGAAATATTGGATACAGGCACTGGCCAATCACTTTCATCGCCAACTCAATCCGGCACCCAGGGTCGACATTTCGGTGGTTGACGACTGTATTCGCTTCTCGGGTTTCGTATCGAAAGACGTGTCTGCAGAGGATCTGTGCAAACTTGACGATGCGGTCTACACCGCAGTTGATGAGGCCGGCTGCGCCATCGAAGATGAGCAAACTGCGCTTAACGAGAAACTCGACCAGGTACGCAAGCGCCGCATGGATGGCTGGGACGAATCGTACTTCCATCGGTAGAGCCTCTCGGTGGCGTTGACACGGTCGATCGCGATCTCCGCCGTGCGGCAGCTGTTGCTCAGCGGAAAGCCGGTGCCGTCGCGCATGGTGCTTCTGTCCTTGTCGGTCGATTCCTCGTTGCAGAACTGGCGCGCCGATATCGGCGGTGGTCGGTGCAGGGCTCCTTCACGGCTCGCCGACTTCCGGCTTGCGGCTCTATTCCCACTTGCGGCTCTATTCCCAGACGGCGGCGATTCGTTCCGACATCTATCGCCAGCTCGGCCTTAACATTGACGCGGTAACGCTGGCATGAATCGTTGGCCGGCACGGAGACGGCATGGTTGACCGGTTTCATGGTGTGGGTGGGTGCGGGCATTCTCACTGCTGGGCTGTCTGCGGCGACGCTCGCCGGCACCGGCCTCGCCGCCGCGCACCCGCAAACCGAGGATTTAACGCAATTCAGCGCACCAAACACCGCGTTATCTCTTGACGGACGGCCGTAAACGGGCCAGTCTGTTGGGCAGCATGTGTGCATGGGTTAAGGACGCCAGCCAGCGCCCAGTTACTTCTGCATGCGGTGGTTGAGGAATACGCCGTCCTGCGGTATGGTTGGACGTTGCGCTGGCTGCATCCTGCCCACCCAAACCCGCACCTGACACCGACGTCCTGGCCTGAGCTCCGCTCAGTGACCTAGTCGCGTGCCGTGCGTACGTGAGGCTTTGGGCTTGAGAAAGCCAGCCGAACCGACGCAGATACGCGGCAGATCGGCAAGGGCATAGCCCGGCACCGAAATCAGTCGCATCAGGTGCTGGAAGGATGCATCTTGGCAGGCTCTCGCCAAAGCAAGTCAGTAGCTACCACCAATAACTCCGTCCCAGGAGCACCCAACCGAATTTCATTTGCAAAGCTCCGTGAGCCGCTCGAGGTTCCGGGGCTCCTCGAGGTACAGACCGAGTCGTTCCAGTGGCTGGTCGGCGCCGACGCGTGGCGAGAGAAGGCCAAGACGCGCGGCGACGTGAACCCGGTGGGCGGCCTCGAAGAGGTGCTCACCGAGCTCTCGCCGATCGAGGACTTCTCGGGCTCGATGTCGCTGTCCTTCTCCGATCCGCGCTTCGACGAGGTCAAGGCCCCGGTCGACGAGTGCAAAGACAAGGACATGACGTACGCGGCCCCGCTGTTCGTCACCGCCGAGTTCATCAACAACAACACCGGCGAGATCAAGAGCCAGACGGTCTTCATGGGCGACTTCCCGATGATGACCGAGAAGGGCACCTTCATCATCAACGGCACCGAGCGTGTCGTGGTGTCCCAGCTGGTCCGCTCGCCGGGGGTGTACTTCGACGAGACCATCGACAAGTCCACTGAGAAGACGCTGCACAGCGTCAAGGTGATCCCCGGCCGCGGTGCGTGGCTGGAGTTCGACGTCGACAAGCGCGACACCGTCGGTGTCCGCATCGACCGCAAGCGCCGCCAGCCGGTCACCGTGCTGCTCAAGGCGCTCGGCTGGACCAACGAACAGATCACCGAGCGGTTCGGCTTCTCCGAGATCATGATGGGCACGCTGGAGAAGGACAACACCGCAGGCACCGACGAGGCGCTGCTGGACATCTACCGCAAGCTGCGGCCCGGCGAACCGCCCACCAAGGAGTCCGCGCAAACCCTTCTGGAGAACCTGTTCTTCAAGGAGAAGCGCTACGACCTGGCCCGGGTGGGCCGTTACAAGGTCAACAAGAAGCTCGGGCTGAACACCGACAAGCCGATCACCAGCTCGACGCTGACCGAAGAGGACGTCGTCGCCACCATCGAGTACCTGGTGCGTCTGCACGAGGGCCAGACCTCGATGACGGTGCCCGGCGGAGTCGAGGTCCCCGTCGAGACGGACGACATCGACCACTTCGGCAATCGTCGCCTGCGCACCGTCGGTGAGCTGATCCAGAACCAGATCCGGGTCGGCCTGTCCCGCATGGAGCGCGTCGTCCGCGAGCGGATGACCACCCAGGACGTCGAGGCCATCACGCCGCAGACCCTGATCAACATCCGCCCGGTCGTGGCGGCGATCAAGGAGTTCTTCGGCACCAGCCAGCTGTCGCAGTTCATGGACCAGAACAACCCGCTGTCGGGTCTGACCCACAAGCGCCGCCTCTCGGCGCTGGGCCCCGGCGGTCTGTCCCGTGAGCGCGCCGGTCTGGAGGTTCGCGACGTGCACTCCAGCCACTACGGCCGGATGTGCCCGATCGAGACCCCGGAAGGCCCGAACATCGGTCTGATCGGCTCGCTGTCGGTGTACGCGCGGGTGAACCCGTTCGGCTTCATCGAGACGCCGTACCGCAAGGTCAACAACGGTGTCGTCAGCGACGACATCGAGTACCTGACCGCCGACGAAGAGGACCGCCACGTCGTGGCGCAGGCCAACTCGCCGATCGATGACAACGGCCGCTTCCTCGAGGAGCGCGTCCTGGTTCGCCGAAAGGGCGGCGAGGTCGAGTACGTCTCCTCCACCGAGGTCGACTACATGGACGTCTCGCCGCGCCAGATGGTGTCGGTCGCGACGGCGATGATCCCGTTCCTCGAGCACGACGACGCCAACCGTGCCCTGATGGGTGCCAACATGCAGCGCCAGGCGGTTCCGCTGGTGCGCAGCGAGGCCCCGCTGGTCGGTACCGGTATGGAGCTGCGTGCCGCGATCGACGCCGGCGACGTCGTCGTCGCCGACAAGGCAGGCGTGATCGAGGAGGTCTCCGCCGACTACATCACGGTGATGGCCGACGACGGCACCCGGCACACCTACCGGATGCGCAAGTTCGCCCGGTCCAACCACGGCACCTGCGCCAACCAGCGCCCGATCGTGGACGCCGGGGAGCGGGTGGAAGCCGGCCAGGTCATCGCCGACGGGCCGTGCACCGAGAACGGTGAGATGGCGCTCGGCAAGAACCTGCTCGTGGCGATCATGCCGTGGGAAGGCCACAACTACGAGGACGCGATCATCCTCTCCAACCGCCTGGTCGAAGAGGACGTGCTGACCTCGATCCACATCGAGGAGCACGAGATCGATGCCCGCGACACCAAGCTGGGCGCCGAGGAGATCACCCGGGACATCCCGAACGTCTCCGATGAGGTGCTGGCCGACCTCGACGAGCGCGGCATCGTCCGCATCGGCGCCGAGGTCCGCGACGGCGACATCCTGGTCGGCAAGGTCACCCCGAAGGGCGAGACCGAGCTGACCCCGGAGGAGCGGCTGCTCCGCGCGATCTTCGGTGAGAAGGCGCGCGAGGTCCGCGACACCTCGCTGAAGGTGCCGCACGGCGAGTCCGGCAAGGTCATCGGCATTCGGGTGTTCTCGCGTGAGGACGACGACGAGCTGCCGGCCGGTGTCAACGAGCTGGTCCGCGTCTACGTGGCGCAGAAGCGCAAGATCTCCGACGGCGACAAGCTGGCCGGGCGCCACGGCAACAAGGGCGTCATCGGCAAGATCCTGGCTGTCGAGGACATGCCGTTCCTGCCGGATGGCACGCCGGTCGACATCATCCTGAACACGCACGGTGTGCCGCGACGGATGAACATCGGCCAGATCCTGGAGACCCACCTCGGGTGGGTGGCCAAGAGCGGCTGGAAGGTCGACGGCTCGCCCGACTGGGCGAGCAAGCTGCCCGAGGAGCTGTTGGAGGCCGAGCCGGAGACCATCGTGTCGACGCCGGTGTTCGACGGTGCCCGCGAGGAGGAGCTGCAGGGTCTGCTGTCCTCGACGCTGCCCAACCGCGACGGCGACACGCTGGTCGACGAGGACGGCAAGGCGGTGCTCTACGACGGCCGCAGCGGCGAACCGTTCCCGTACCCGGTGACGGTCGGCTACATGTACATCCTCAAGCTGCACCACCTGGTGGACGACAAGATCCACGCCCGGTCCACCGGCCCGTACTCGATGATCACCCAGCAGCCGCTGGGCGGTAAGGCGCAGTTCGGTGGCCAGCGGTTCGGCGAGATGGAGTGCTGGGCCATGCAGGCCTACGGCGCGGCGTACACGCTGCAGGAGCTGTTGACCATCAAGTCCGACGACACCGTCGGCCGGGTCAAGGTGTACGAGGCGATCGTCAAGGGCGAGAACATCCCCGAGCCGGGCATTCCGGAGTCGTTCAAGGTGCTGCTCAAGGAGCTGCAGTCGCTGTGCCTGAACGTCGAAGTGTTGTCTTCTGACGGCGCGGCGATCGAGATGCGCGACGGTGACGACGAGGACCTGGAGCGCGCTGCCGCGAACCTTGGAATCAACTTGTCGCGCAACGAATCTGCGTCCGTCGAGGACCTAGCCTAGCGATGAGCGCTTGCGCGAAGAGCATTCAGCACAGCCGCGGCACCGCCGCGGGCACTAGTTAATTTTTCTAATCCCGAAAGGGGAAAGGGAGTTACGTGCTAGACGTCAACTTCTTCGATGAGCTCCGGATCGGCCTTGCCACCGCCGACGACATCCGGCAGTGGTCCTTTGGCGAGGTCAAGAAGCCGGAGACCATCAACTACCGCACGCTGAAGCCGGAGAAGGACGGCCTGTTCTGCGAGAAGATCTTCGGACCGACTCGCGACTGGGAGTGCTACTGCGGCAAGTACAAGCGCGTCCGCTTCAAGGGCATCATCTGTGAGCGCTGCGGCGTCGAGGTGACCCGCGCCAAGGTGCGTCGTGAGCGGATGGGCCACATCGAGCTGGCCGCGCCCGTCACGCACATCTGGTACTTCAAGGGCGTGCCGTCGCGGCTCGGCTATCTGCTGGACCTGGCGCCGAAGGATCTCGAGAAGATCATCTACTTCGCGGCCTACGTCATTACAGCCGTGGACGACGAGATGCGGCACAACGAGCTGTCCACGCTCGAGGCGGAGATGGCCGTCGAGCGCAAGGCGGTCGAGGATCAGCGCGACGCCGAACTGGAGGGCCGTGCTCAGAAACTCGAGGCCGACATGAGGGAGCTCGAGGACGAGGGCGCCAAGTCCGACGTCAAGCGCAAGGTCCGCGACGGCGGCGAGCGCGAGATGCGTCAGCTCCGCGACCGCGCCCAGCGTGAGCTGGACCGGCTCGAGGAGATCTGGAACACCTTCACCAAGCTGGCGCCCAAGCAGCTGATCGTCGACGAGGTGCTCTACCGCGAGCTCGTCGATCGCTACGGCGAGTATTTCCAGGGCGCCATGGGCGCGGAGTCGATCAAGAAGCTCATCGAGAACTTCGACATCGACGCCGAAGCCGAGTCGCTGCGCGATGTCATCAAGAACGGCAAGGGCCAGAAGAAGCTTCGTGCCCTTAAGCGGCTGAAGGTCGTCGCGGCGTTCCAGCAGTCGAGCAACTCGCCGATGGGCATGGTGCTCGACGCGGTTCCGGTGATCCCGCCGGAGCTGCGCCCGATGGTGCAGCTCGACGGCGGCCGGTTCGCCACGTCGGACCTCAACGACCTGTACCGCCGTGTGATCAACCGCAACAACCGGTTGAAGCGACTCATCGATCTGGGTGCACCCGAGATCATCGTCAACAACGAGAAGCGCATGCTTCAGGAGTCGGTGGACGCGCTGTTCGACAACGGCCGTCGCGGCCGGCCCGTCACCGGGCCGGGCAACCGTCCGCTCAAGTCGCTTTCGGATCTGCTCAAGGGCAAGCAGGGCCGGTTCCGTCAGAACCTGCTCGGCAAGCGTGTCGACTACTCCGGCCGTTCGGTCATCGTGGTCGGCCCGCAGCTCAAGCTGCATCAGTGCGGCCTGCCCAAGCTGATGGCGCTCGAGCTGTTCAAGCCGTTCGTGATGAAGCGTCTGGTCGACCTGAACCACGCGCAGAACATCAAGAGCGCCAAGCGGATGGTGGAGCGTCAGCGTCCGCAGGTGTGGGACGTCCTCGAAGAGGTCATCGCCGAGCACCCTGTGCTGCTGAACCGCGCGCCCACGCTGCACCGGCTCGGCATCCAGGCGTTTGAGCCACAGCTGGTGGAGGGCAAGGCGATTCAGCTGCACCCGCTGGTCTGCGAGGCGTTCAACGCCGACTTCGACGGCGACCAGATGGCCGTGCACCTTCCGCTGTCCGCGGAGGCGCAGGCCGAGGCTCGGATCCTGATGCTGTCGTCGAACAACATCCTGTCGCCCGCGTCGGGCCGCCCGCTGGCCATGCCGCGTCTGGACATGGTGACCGGGCTGTACTTCCTGACCACCATGATCGAGGGCGACACCGGCCAGTACCAGCCGGCCGCCAAGGACAAGCCGGAGTCGGGCGTGTACAGCTCGCCCGCCGAGGCCATCATGGCGTTGGACCGCGGCGCCTTGAGCGTGCGGGCCAAGATCCGAGTTCGGTTGACGCAGCTGCGTCCGCCGGCCGATATCGAGGCGAAGCTGTTCGGCGACGCGGGCTGGAAGCCGGGCGACGCCTGGATGGTCGAGACCACGCTGGGCCGGGTGTTGTTCAACGAGCTGTTGCCGATCTCGTATCCGTTCGTCAACGAGCAGCAGCACAAGAAGGTGCAGGCGCGGATCGTCAACGACCTGGCCGAGCGCTACCCGATGATCGTGGTCGCGCAGACCGTGGACAAGCTCAAGGACGCCGGCTTCTACTGGGCCACCCGCTCGGGTGTCACCGTGTCGATGGCCGACGTGTTGGTGCCGCCGGAGAAGCAGGAGATCCTGGAGCGCTACGAGAAGGAAGCCGACGGGATCGAGAAGAAGTACCAGCGTGGCGCTCTCAATCACGACGAGCGCAACGAAGCGCTGGTGAAGATCTGGCAGGACGCCACCGAAGAGGTGGGTCAGGCGCTGCGGAAGCACTACCCGGACGACAACCCGATCATCACGATCGTCGACTCGGGTGCGACGGGTAACTTCACGCAGACCCGCACGCTAGCCGGCATGAAGGGTCTGGTGACCAACCCGAAGGGTGAGTTCATCCCGCGTCCGATCAAGTCCTCGTTCCGTGAGGGCCTGACGGTGCTGGAGTACTTCATCAACACCCACGGTGCTCGAAAGGGCTTGGCCGACACCGCACTACGCACCGCCGACTCGGGCTACCTGACCCGCCGTCTGGTGGACGTGAGCCAGGACGTCATCGTGCGCGAGACGGACTGCGAGACCGAGCGGGGCATCAACGTCACGCTGGCCGAGCTGCAGGCGGACAAGTCACTGGTTCGCGATCAGCACATCGAGACGTCCGCCTACGCGCGGACGCTGGCCACCGACGCGGTCGACAAGAAGGGCAACGTGATCGTCGAGCGCGGTCACGACCTGGGCGACCCGGCGATCGAGGCGCTGCTGGCCGCGGGTATCACCGAGGTGAAGGTCCGCTCGGTGCTGACCTGTGCGACGGGCACCGGCGTGTGCGCGATGTGCTACGGCCGTTCGATGGCGACGGGCAAGCTCGTCGACATCGGCGAGGCGGTCGGCATCGTCGCGGCGCAGTCCATCGGCGAGCCCGGCACGCAGCTGACCATGCGTACGTTCCACCAGGGTGGCGTCACCGGCGGTGGCGACATCACCGGTGGTCTGCCTCGCGTGCAGGAACTGTTCGAGGCCCGTGTGCCCCGGGACAAGGCGCCTATTGCCGACGTAACCGGACGCGTGCAGCTCGAGGAGGGCGAGCGCTTCTACAAGATCACCATCATCCCGGATGACGGTGGCGAGGAAGTGGTCTACGACAAGCTCTCCCGTCGTCAGCGCCTGAAGGTGTTCAAGCACGACGACGGCACCGAGCGGCTGCTCGCCGACGGCGACCACGTCGAGGTGGGCCAGCAGCTGATGGAAGGCTCGGCCGATCCGCACGAGGTGCTGCGTGTCCAGGGACCGCGCGAGGTGCAGATCCACCTCGTGAAGGAGGTCCAGGAGGTCTACCGCGCTCAGGGCGTGTCGATCCACGACAAGCACATCGAGGTGATCGTCCGGCAGATGCTGCGTCGCGTCACGATCATCGATTCGGGTTCGACGGAGTTCCTGCCCGGCTCGCTGACCGAGCGTGCGGAGTTCGAGGCCGAGAACCGTCGGGTGGTGGCCGAGGGCGGCGAGCCCGCGGCCGGTCGCCCGGTGCTGATGGGCATCACGAAGGCGTCGCTGGCCACCGATTCCTGGCTGTCGGCGGCGTCGTTCCAGGAGACCACGCGAGTGCTGACCGATGCGGCGATCAACTGCCGCAGCGACAGGCTCAACGGTCTGAAGGAGAACGTGATCATCGGCAAGCTGATCCCGGCCGGTACGGGCATCAGCCGGTACCGCAACATCCAGGTGCAGCCGACCGAAGAGGCCCGGGCCGCCGCGTACACGATCCCGTCCTACGAGGATCAGTACTACAGCCCGGACTTCGGCCAGGCCACCGGAGCCGCGGTTCCGCTGGACGACTACGGCTACAGCGACTACCGCTAGTCACTCAAGAAAATGCCCCCCGGTATCCCCGGGGGGCATTTTCGTGGGCGGGTGCCGGCTTAGGCCACGTCCGCGGCGGCTTTGCGTGGCACTGCCCGACACTCGACGACCGGCGTAGCCTTTTTCCATGGACGCCGTGATCGTGGTGGTCGTTGTGCTGGTGATCGTCTTCGTGATCGCCGCCGTGCTGCTGCTCCGCAGTATCGGTGCCTCCCCGAAACGGCACTACAGACGCCATCTGAAAGGCATTCGGCGAATCCGCCGTGGTACTCGCGCCGGGGACCCCAACGCGACGACGATCGGCGTGAATTCGGACGCCTTGTACGGCTCTTAGCCACTCGGCGGTGTCGGGCCTCGCGCCTAGACTGGCTCCGTGCTTATTGGTTCCCACGTCCACCAGGACGACCCCATCGCCGCGGCCGACGCCGACGGCGCCGATGTGGTGCAGTTCTTCCTAGGCAATCCGCAGAGCTGGAAGAAGCCAAAGCCGCGTGACGACGCGGAGATGCTGAAGGCGTCGAGCATGCCGCTTTTCGTCCACGCGCCGTATCTGATCAATGTGGCATCGGCGAACAACCGCATCCGCATCCCGTCGCGCAAGATCCTGCAGGACACCTGCGACGCGGCGTCGGAGATCAATGCCACCGCGGTGATCGTGCACGGCGGCCACGCTGACGACAACGACATGGAGGCCGGTTTCGAGCGGTGGGTCAAGGCGCTCAAGTACCTCGAGACTGATGTCCAGGTCTACCTGGAGAACACCGCCGGCGGCGACCACGCGATGGCCCGTCACTTCGACGTGATCGGCAGGCTGTGGGATCACATCGGCGACAGCGGCATTGGGTTCTGCCTCGACACCTGCCACGCATGGGCCGCTGGTGAGGCGCTGATCGACGCGGTCGACCGAATCAAGGCGCTCACCGGCCGCATCGATTTGGTGCACTGCAACGACTCGAGGGATGCCGCAGGCTCCGGCGCCGACCGCCACGCCAACTTCGGCACCGGCCAGATCGATCCCCAGCTGCTCGTTGCGGTCGTCTCGGCAGCCGGCGCGCCCGTCATCTGCGAAACCGCCGACGAGGGCCGCAAGGACGACATCGCGTTCCTGCGTGAGCACGTCGGCTGAACACGGTTCGATAACCGAACGGTCACCCAACTGGTGGTGAAGCGGCGGTGAACTAGTCTCATCGGAGTGTCCGCAATTGACGAGGCGTCAATTGCGTTGCCGCATGCCCTAGATCCGGTCAATTCGCGCGAACGTTGGCTCACCATCGCCCGGCGTGTCGCCGTCGCGACCTGGGCCGTCTTCGTGATCTATCGAACCGTCACAACCGGTTTCGCGTTCAATCGCGAACTGCTGCTCCTTTACATCGCCACTGGCCTGCTCGCTGCGAGCATCGGTCAGGGCCGCCGCATGTTCTACGTCATTCGCGACTGGCTGCCGTTCGCGTTGGTTCTCGTCGCCTACGACCTCAGCAGGGGAGCGGCCGACCTCGTCGGGCGGCCGACGATGTGGCACTGGCAGGCTGACGCCGACCGGTGGTTGTTCTTCGGAATCATGCCGACGGTGTGGCTGCAGGAGCGCCTCAAGCTGCCGCAGCCGCCCTGGTGGGAAATCGTCATCAGCAGCGTCTACATGTCGTTCTTCATCCTCCCCTACGTCGTCGCGGCCGTGCTGTGGCTGCGCGATCGCCGGGAGTGGAAGGCGTTCGTCAAGCTGTTCGTCGGGCTGTCGTTCGCAGCGTTGGCAATCTATGCGGTGTTGCCCGCCGCGCCGCCGTGGGCCGCGGCCCGCTGCACCGCCGCCGACGTCGAAGGCGGCCCTGCTGGCCCGCGATGCATGTTCCGGAGCGCGCGCGGCGTGCCCGACGGCGGGCTGCTCGGGGCGATGCAAACCACTCAGGACGGCGCCAACAGCTGGGTCGAGCGCATCGTCGGCCGGGGCTGGGGCAAGTTGAATCTGCACTCCGCCAGTGCGCTGATCGATCAGGGTCAGGCCAGCGTGAACCTGGTGGCGGCGGTACCGTCTCTGCACGCGGGCTTGACGCTCGCGATCGCGGCGTTCCTGTGGATCAAGGTGTCCCGCCGGTGGCGGCCGCTGCTGGTGGCCTACGTGCTAGTCATGGCATTCACGCTGGTGTACACGGCCGAGCATTACGTCGTCGACATCCTGCTCGGATGGGCTCTCGCGGTGGTCGTCATGGTCCTGATCAACGGCTATCAAGCTCGGCGAGCCAAAAAGGGCGCGAGCGACCGCGTTTGTACAGAATCCGTCGGCGAGTCGCTTGCAAACACGGGCGCTCGCGAGGGGGATTAAGTCGGCATTACGTCTCTTGTGCGGCTGTAGAGGAAATGTAACATTGGTGGCATGCCAGACACGCATGTCGTCACCAACCAGGTCCCGCCGCTGGAGGACTACAACCCGGCCACGTCCCCGGTGCTGACCGAGGCGCTGATCCGTGAAGGCGGGGAGTGGGGCCTCGACGAGGTGACCGAGCTCGGCGCGCTGTCCGGCAGCAGGCAGGCACAGCGCTGGGGCGAGCTGGCCGATCGCAACCAGCCGATCCTGCACACCCACGACCGCTATGGGCACCGAGTCGACGAAGTCGAATACGACCCCGCCTACCACGAGCTGATGAAAGTGGCCGTCGGCCATGGCCTGCACGCCGCGCCGTGGGCCGATGACCGGCCCGGCTCGCACGTCGTGCGCGCCGCCAAGACCTCGGTGTGGACGCCGGAGGCCGGTCACATCTGTCCGATCTCGATGACCTACGCCGTCGTGCCGGCCCTGCGCAACAATCCCGAACTGGCCGCGGTCTACGAGCCGCTGCTGGCCAGCCGCGAGTACGACCCCGAACTCACGGTGCCCACAAGAAAGGCCGGCATCACCGCGGGCATGTCGATGACCGAGAAGCAGGGCGGCTCCGACGTACGCGCCGGCACCACACAAGCCACGCCCAACGGGTTCGGCAGCTACAGCCTCATCGGTCACAAGTGGTTCACCTCGGCGCCGATGTGCGACATCTTCCTCGTACTGGCACAGGCTCCCGGCGGTCTGAGCTGCTTCTTGCTACCGCGTATCCTTCCCGACGGCAGCCGCAACCGGATGTACCTGCAGCGGCTGAAGGACAAGCTCGGCAACCATGCCAACGCCTCGAGTGAGGTCGAGTACGACGGCGCGATCGCGTGGCTGGTCGGCGAGGAGGGCCGCGGCGTGCCGACCATCATCGAGATGGTGAACCTCACCCGGCTGGACTGCACGCTGGGCAGCGCCACCAGCATGCGCAACGGTCTCGCCCGCGCAATCCACCACGCCCAGCATCGAAAGGCGTTCGGCGCCTACCTGATTGACCAGCCGCTGATGCGGAACGTGCTGGCCGACCTGGCCGTCGAGGCCGAAGCCGCCACCATGGTGGCGATGCGCATGGCGGGTGCTACCGACGCCGCTGTGCGCGGTGACGAGCGCGAGACACTGTTGCGGCGCATCGGTCTGGCGGCCAGCAAGTACTGGGTGTGCAAGCGGGCCACCCCGCACGCCGCCGAGGCGATGGAATGCCTTGGCGGCAACGGCTACGTCGAGGAATCGGGCATGCCGCGGCTGTACCGCGAAGCTCCGTTGATGGGCATCTGGGAAGGCTCCGGAAACGTGAGCGCGCTGGACACGCTGCGCGCCATGGCAACCCGGCCCGAATGCGTCGACGTGCTGTTGGACGAGCTCGCCAAGACGGCGGGCTGTGATCCGCGGCTCGACGCCCACGTCAACACCCTCAAGCCGGCGCTGGAGGACCTCGAGACCATCCACTACCGGGCCCGCAAGGTCGCCGAAGACATCAGCCTGGCGCTGCAGGGCTCGCTGCTGGTGCGGCACGGCCATCCCGCGATCGCCGAGGCGTTCCTGGCCACCAGGATGGGCGGTGCGTGGGGCAGCGCCTTCGGAACCCTGCCCACCGGCCTGGATTTGGCGCCCATCCTGGAACGGGCGCTGGTCAAGGGATGAGCGCCCGACCGGGTGGGCGGCTCTGCGCCGACACAAATGCGAAGCCGTATCGCGCATGACTCACGCGATCAGGCCCGTCGACTTCGACAACCTCACAACGATGACCTACGAGGTCACCGATCGGGTTGCGCGGATCACTTTCAACCGGCCCGAGAAGGGCAATGCAATCGTCGCCGACACCCCACTGGAACTCTCGGCGCTGGTCGAACGGGCCGACCTCGACCCAGGAGTCCACGTCATCCTGGTATCCGGTCGCGGAGAAGGCTTTTGCGCCGGGTTCGATCTGTCCGCCTATGCCGAGGGCTCGTCGTCCGCAGGCGGCGGCAGCCCGTACAAGGACACCGTGCTGTCGGGCAAGACACAGGCGATCAACCATCTGCCCGATCAGCCCTGGGACCCGATGATCGACTACCAGATGATGAGCAGGTTCGTCCGGGGCTTCTCCTCCCTGATGCACGCCGACAAGCCGACGGTGGTGAAGATCCACGGCTACTGCGTGGCAGGCGGCACCGACATCGCCCTGCACGCCGATCAGGTGATCGCCGCAGCCGACGCCAAGATCGGTTATCCGCCCACCCGCGTCTGGGGTGTGCCCGCCGCAGGCATGTGGGCGCATCGCCTCGGCGATCAGCGTGCGAAACGCCTTCTGCTGACCGGTGATTGCATCACCGGTGCGCAAGCCGCCGAGTGGGGACTTGCCGTCGAAGCGCCGGAACCGAAGGATCTCGACGAGCGAACCGAGCGGCTGGTCGACCGGATCGCCGCCGTGCCGATCAACCAGCTGATCATGGTCAAGCTGGCGATGAACTCAGCTCTGCTGCAGCAGGGCATCGCCACCAGTCGGATGATTAGCACCGTGTTCGATGGCATCGCCCGCCACACCCCGGAGGGACACGCATTCGTCGCCGACGCACGCGAACACGGATTCCGCGACGCCGTCCGCCACCGCGACGAGCCTTTCGGCGATCACGGCCGGAAGGCGTCCGGGGTCTAGACGTGCCGAACACGCTCTCCAGGATGACCGCCCGGTCTGTGGTGCTGAGCGTGTTGCTCGGCGCGCACCCGGCCTGGGCCACCGCGAGCGAACTCATCAGGCTCACAGCGGATTTCGATATCAAGGAGCCCACCGTGCGCGTGGCGCTGACCCGCATGGTCAGCGCCGGCGACCTGGTCCGTTCCGAGGACGGCTACCGACTGTCCGACCGGCTGCTCGCACGGCAGCGACGCCAGGACGACGCCATCAACCCGCGGTCGCGAAACTGGGACGGCACGTGGACCACCTTGGTGATCACCAGCGTCGGAACCGATGCACGCACCCGCGCGGCATTGCGAACCACCTTGCAGGACAACCGGTTCGCCGAACTGCGCGAAGGGGTGTGGCTTCGGCCCGACAATCTCGATGTGAAGCTGCCTGCCGACGTGCTGGACCGGGTACGAGTATTGCACGCCCGCGACGACCGCCCCGCCGAGCTTGCCGTCCGGCTTTGGGACCTGCCGGGTTGGGTGCGCATCGGCCATGAACTACTTGACGAAATGGCACAGGCCACAGACATTCCCGGCCGGTTCGTCGCTGCGGCGGCGATGGTGCGTCACCTGCTCACCGATCCGGTGCTGCCCGACGGACTGCTGCCTGACGACTGGCCGGGCGCGGCTCTGCGCCAGGCCTACACGAACTTCGCCGCCGAACTGGTCGCGCGGCGTGACGATGTCGAACTGATGGAGGCGAAATGAGCGGTGGCGTGCGGGTCGAGCGAAACGGACCGGTGACGACGGTGATCATGAACCGGTCGGAAGCACGCAACGCCGTCAACGGACCGGCTGCTGCGGAGCTGTACGCCGCGTTCGACGAGTTTGACAAGGACGACTCGGCGTCGGTAGCGGTTCTCTGGGGTGACAACGGAACTTTTTGCGCCGGGGCCGATCTCAAGGCATTCGGCACGCCGGACTCCAACCCCGTACACCGCACCGGGCCGGGCCCGATGGGTCCGAGCCGGATGGTGCTGTCCAAACCCGTGATCGCCGCCGTCAGCGGATACGCGGTCGCGGGCGGTCTCGAGCTCGCGCTGTGGTGTGACATGCGGGTGGTCGAGAAGGACGCGATCATGGGCGTTTTCTGCCGGCGGTGGGGCGTGCCACTGATCGACGGCGGTACCGTGCGGCTGCCACGGCTGATCGGGCACAGCCGCGCGATGGACATGATTTTGACGGGCCGCGGCGTCGACGCCGACGAGGCCTATGCGATGGGGTTGGCCAACCGCGTCGTGCC
Source organism: uncultured Actinomycetota bacterium (assembly GCA_963715885.1). Taxonomy (GTDB): domain Bacteria; phylum Actinomycetota; class Actinomycetes; order Mycobacteriales; family Mycobacteriaceae; genus Mycobacterium. The sequence goes on along the minus strand of CAVQSK010000034.1, from coordinate 216,707 downwards.
CAAAGGCGAAGCGCGCCAACGGGCCGAGGAGCTCGCCGTCGAACTGGCGAATCTGCCGCAGCAGTGCATGCGGTCGGACCGCCTGTCGATGCTCAACCAGTGGGGCATGTCCGGAGCCGAGGCCATGGACTTCGAATTCGCGAGCATTTCCCGCGTCGCGGCCGAATCACTGGAGGGCGCACAGCGATTCGCCTCAGGCGCGGGCCGCCACGGGGCCAGCGCTTAGCCCTTGCTGACCTTGTTACCCGAGCCGGTATCACTGACTTTCGGGTCGCCGTCGGAGTAGGTGACGGTGTTGTTGAGACCGACGACGGCGATCTCCTTGTCGATCCGCTCGAACGTGATCTTGTTGTCGGAGCCGCCGATGTTCACGTTGGCGCAGGTGCCCTTGACCGTCAGGGTGTTGTTGGCACCGCCCACATTGAGCGACTTTCCGTCTGCGCAATCGATGTCGGCCGTGGTGCCGAACGACCCGTAGTTGATCGTGTTGCCGACCTCGACTTGACCGCCCGACGGACCCGCCGTTGCGGTGGGGGTCTTGGTATCGGAGCTTTCCGAGCCGCAGCCGGCCAGCGCCGGCGTGGCAGCCGACACGACAGCCACCGCAATCGCACTGATGAGTCTGGCGGAGTACATGCGCACGATTCTCGTCTCCTCGACCACAGTCTGCTAGGCGGGTAGTCGATCCAACCGGTTCGTCATGCCCAGCTCACGACCCCGGTCCCACAGGTAGGGCTCGCCGTTCTTGAAGAACACGGTCTGGTCCCAGCCATACACCGTGATGTCGTTGATGACGGTATCGGCGACGACGACGTTCGACGAGCCCATCACTGTCACCGCCCAGCAGGTGCCCAACGCGTTGATCTGGTTACCGGTCCCCATCACATGCAGCGTCGACTCGTTGCAGTCCAGCGTTTGCTCGATGCCCTGACCGGTGATGTGGGTGTCGCCGTTCTTGGCGTGGGCTGCCGGCATTCCGACGGCCAGTGCGAGCGGAAAGGTGATGACACACGCCGCCAGCGACCGGCCCGCAGCTGTCCACACCATGGAGGAGAGCGTACGTCGGGTGCCGGTGGCCATGGCAGTGGTTCACACGAGTCGCATGAGATGACGGCGCTGAGTAGCGTGTGGAGCGATGCGTTGGCGGGTCAATGAGGTTGCTGTCCTGGCGGTCACAGCGGTGGTGACCGTTGCGGGGTGTTCTCAGACCGTCAGTGGGACCGCGCGACGGGCCCAACCCGGCGTACCCGATCCAAACCGCAGCTACGGCTATGCGGACGACCGCTGCGGACTGTTGGTCGACGGCTCCATCCAGGAAGTAATAGGCGCGGACGACGTGGTCCGGCCCTACAGCGGCGCCGTCTGCCAATACGTGCTGTCGCGCAACTCGGGGCCGGATGTCGGCGCCGTCGCGCCTCCGGTGATGATCGACGTCACCTTCTCGTGGTTCGAGACCGGCAACATCGACCGCGAACGCGCCCTGGCCAACGAGCGCGGCGCGAAGGTGACAGAGAAAGTCGTCGAACGGCACGATGCCTTCCTGGCGCGACGCGATACCACCGGCGCTGCCTGCTCGGCCACCGCCGCAGCGGGCACCGGTGTGTTGAGTTGGTGGGTGCAGTTTCGCGACCAGACCACCGGCGACCCCTGCATCGACGCCGAAAAACTGCTGTCTGCCACCCTGCAATCGGACCTGTAGCGATGCCCGGCCGGCTCTCAGTGTTGAGGTCCTTTGCCGTGCTCGCGGCCAGTGCCGCGCTGCTTGCCGGCTGCGGATCCTCAGATCAGGAGGCGGCGACTACGTCACCGGTACCTCCACTGGGCGACGGCTTCCGCAGTGCCGACTGCAACGGAGTCACCGACGCCGACGTCACCAAGGCGGTCGGATCGTCGATGTTCACCAAGGCCGTCGTCAGCGACGCCGGCTGCTTCTGGCAGGAGAACACCGTGCTCGGAAGCTTCGGCCAGGGCATGGGAATCTCGACGTGGTGGTACCGCGGCAGCGACATGGACACCGAACGCTCGCTGGAACAGCAGGCCGGCCGCACCCTCACCGAGCTGTCGATCGACGGCAACAAGGGGTTCAAGGCCTACGACGCCAACGCGTGCAGCATCTACGTGGCCAAGGGCGGCGACGTCATCACTTGGTCCATCCAGACCATGAACCCCGCGATGTTGGGGGATCTCTGCGCGATTACCGAGCAACTCGCCCAGCTCAGTCAGGAACGTGTCAACTGACCTGAGGGAAACCAGAGGTGTTAGTTTTTCGCTGACCCGGTCGCGGGTCCCGACGACACCCGAAGGGCGAATCTCAGATGGCAGCTCGGCCGGCGGCACGTCCGACCAGGCTGAGCCGCGACTCCATCGTCAACGCGGCATTGACTTTCCTGGACCGCGAGGGCTGGGATGCGCTGACCATCAACGCGCTGGCCACCCAGCTCGGTACCAAGGGCCCGTCGCTGTACAACCACGTGAACAGCCTCGAGGACCTGCGGCGCACGGTTCGGATGCGGGTGGTCGGCGACATCATCGGCATGCTCAACACCGTCGGCCAGGGCCGCACCCGTGACGACGCGGTGACGGCGATGGCCAGCGCATACCGCAGCTATGCCCATCACCATCCGGGGCGCTATTCGGCGTTCACCCGGATGCCGCTCGGCGGCGACGACCCCGAGTTCACCGAGGCCACTCGGGCGGCGGCCGCCCCGGTCATCTCCGTGCTGGCCTCCTACGGGCTGGACGGGGACAATGCGTTCCACGCCGCGCTGGAGTTCTGGTCGGCGATGCACGGCTTCGTGCTGCTGGAGATGACTGGTGCGATGAACGGGATCGACACCGACGCGGTGTTCGCCGACATGGTCATGCGGCTGGCCTCCGGCATGGAGCGGCGGTAGCGCTGACCTGGGGTTAGGCCCTCATCGACGGGTTTGGATCGGCACGGTCCACCCTGGTAATGTGGACGATCGTGCCTGGCAGATAAGGCGCTTGCGGCTGTCGAAATCCGTAGGCATGCCTGCACGCCGGGCCAATTCGCATGTCCACTATGCCTCGAAAAAGTTTCGCGGCGGACGCATGCGACACACCCGGTCGCGGGGTACGTGAGCGGGACATAACTGCAGTACAGAGAACTTCAAGAGCAGCCAGAGACACAAGAGCAACACAGGAAGCCGGTACATGCCAACCATCAACCAGCTGGTCCGCAAGGGTCGCCGCGACAAGATCGCCAAGGTCAAGACCGCGGCGCTGAAGGGCAGCCCGCAACGCCGCGGCGTGTGCACCCGGGTGTACACCACCACTCCGAAGAAGCCGAACTCGGCGCTTCGGAAGGTCGCGCGCGTCAAGCTGACCAGCCAGGTTGAGGTCACCGCCTACATCCCGGGGGAGGGCCACAACCTGCAGGAGCACTCCATGGTGCTGGTGCGTGGTGGTCGTGTGAAGGACCTGCCCGGTGTGCGCTACAAGATCATCCGTGGCTCGCTTGACACCCAGGGTGTGAAGAACCGTAAGCAAGCCCGCAGCCGTTACGGCGCCAAGAAGGAGAAGAGCTGATGCCGCGCAAGGGACCCGCGCCCAAGCGTCCGTTGGTCAACGATCCGGTCTACGGGTCGCAGCTGGTCACCCAGCTGGTCAACAAAGTTCTGCTGCAGGGGAAGAAATCGCTGGCCGAACGCATTGTTTATGGTGCGCTCGAACAGGCCCGCGACAAGACCGGCAGCGATCCAGTCGTCACCCTCAAGCGCGCTCTGGACAATGTCAAACCCGCCCTGGAGGTTCGCAGCCGCCGTGTCGGTGGTGCGACCTACCAGGTTCCCGTCGAGGTGCGCGCCGAGCGGTCCACCACGCTGGCACTGCGCTGGCTGGTGAGCTTCTCGCGGCAGCGCCGGGAGAAGACCATGGTCGAGCGCCTGGCGAACGAGATCCTCGACGCAAGCAACGGCCTTGGCGCCTCCGTCAAGCGGCGTGAGGACACCCACAAGATGGCCGAGGCAAACCGCGCCTTCGCGCACTACCGCTGGTGAGAGCCGCCGGCGGCACCGGAGCCGCGGCGCAATGACAGCTGAAACACCTAAGCGAAAGAGAAGACTTCTGTGGCACAGAAGGACGTGCTGACCGACCTGACCAAGGTCCGCAACATCGGCATCATGGCGCACATCGATGCCGGCAAGACCACGACGACCGAGCGCATCCTCTACTACACCGGCATCAGCTACAAGATCGGTGAGGTGCACGACGGCGCCGCCACCATGGACTGGATGGAGCAGGAGCAGGAGCGGGGGATCACCATCACCTCGGCTGCAACGACCACATTTTGGAAAGACCACCAGATCAACATCATCGACACCCCCGGGCACGTCGACTTCACCGTCGAGGTGGAGCGCAGCCTTCGTGTGCTCGACGGTGCCGTTGCCGTGTTCGACGGCAAGGAAGGCGTGGAGCCGCAGTCCGAGCAGGTCTGGCGCCAGGCCGACAAGTACGACGTCCCCCGTATCTGCTTCGTCAACAAGATGGACAAGGTCGGTGCGGACTTCTACTTCTCGGTGCGCACGATGGAGCAGCGCCTCGGCGCCAACGTCATCCCGATCCAGTTGCCGGTCGGCTCGGAGAGTGAATTCGAGGGCGTCGTCGACCTGGTCGAGATGAACGCCAAGGTGTGGCGCGGAGAGACCAAGCTCGGTGAGACCTACGAGACCATCGACATCCCGGCCGAGCTTCAGGACCAGGCCGACGAGTACCGCACCAAGCTGCTCGAGGCTGTCGCCGAGACCGACGAGACGCTACTCGAGAAGTACTTCGGCGGCGAGGAACTGTCCGTCGAGGAGATCAAGGGTGCGCTGCGCAAGCTCGCCATCAACTCCGAGGCCTACCTGGTGCTGTGCGGCAGCGCGTTCAAGAACAAGGGTGTTCAGCCTATGCTCGACGCGGTGATCGACTACCTGCCGTCGCCGTTGGACGTACCGCCGGCCGTGGGCCATCCGCCCGGCAAGGAGGACGAGGAGATCGTTCGCAAGCCGTCGACCGATGAGCCGTTCTCGGCGCTGGCGTTCAAGGTCGCCACGCACCCGTTCTTCGGCAAGCTGACCTATGTCCGGGTGTACTCCGGCAAGGTCGACTCCGGCTCGCAGGTCATCAACGCCACCAAGGGTAAGAAGGAGCGGCTGGGCAAGCTGTTCCAGATGCACTCCAACAAGGAGAACCCGGTGGAGACGGCGTCGGCCGGCCACATCTATGCGGTGATCGGCCTGAAGGACACCACCACCGGCGACACGCTGTCCGACCCCAACGAGCAGATCGTGCTGGAGTCGATGACGTTCCCCGATCCGGTGATCGAGGTGGCTATCGAGCCCAAGACCAAGAGCGACCAGGAGAAGCTGAGCCTCTCGATCCAGAAGCTCGCCGAGGAGGATCCGACCTTCAAGGTCCACCAGGACGTCGAGACTGGCCAGACGGTGATCGGCGGCATGGGCGAGTTGCACCTGGACATCCTGGTCGACCGCATGCGCCGCGAGTTCAAGGTCGTGGCCAACGTCGGCAAGCCGCAGGTGGCCTATAAGGAGACCATCAAGCGGCCGGTCGAGAAGGTCGAGTTCACCCACAAGAAGCAGACGGGTGGCTCCGGCCAGTTCGCGAAGGTGCTCATCTCGCTGGAGCCGTTTACCGGCGAGGACGGGGCGACCTACGAATTCGAGAACAAGGTCACCGGTGGCCGCATCCCGCGCGAGTACATCCCGTCGGTGGATGCCGGTGCGCAGGACGCCATGCAGTACGGCGTGCTGGCGGGCTACCCGCTGGTGAACCTGAAGGTCACACTGCTGGACGGCGCCTACCACGAGGTGGACTCCTCGGAAATGGCGTTCAAGATCGCCGGCTCACAGGCACTGAAGAAGGCCGCGACCGCGGCCCAGCCGGTGATCCTTGAGCCGATCATGGCCGTCGAGGTCACCACGCCCGAGGACTACATGGGCGACGTGATCGGCGACCTGAACTCCCGCCGTGGTCAGATCCAGGCCATGGAGGAGCGGGCGGGTGCACGCGTCGTTAAGGCGCATGTGCCACTCTCGGAGATGTTCGGCTATGTCGGAGACCTTCGGTCGAAGACCCAGGGCCGGGCAAACTACTCCATGGTGTTCGACTCGTATGCCGAGGTTCCGGCGAACGTGTCGAAGGAGATCATCGCGAAGGCGACGGGTCAGTGAGCATCGAGGGCCGCCAGGCCCGAGGCGCGGAGCTGATCCGGAGTCGAGCAATGGACAGCGCGAAGGCGACGGGTCAGTGAGCATCGAGGGCCGCCAGGCCCGAGGCGCGGAGCTGATCCGGAGTCGAGCAATGGACAGCGCGAAGGCGACGGGTCAGTAAGCTGACCGGTTGGCTTCAGGACCACAACCGAAACAAGTAACACTGCTTTAGCAAGCACCAACACAGTCCAGGAGGACAACACAGTGGCGAAGGCGAAGTTCGAGCGGACGAAGCCGCACGTCAACATCGGGACCATTGGTCACGTTGACCACGGCAAGACGACGCTGACCGCGGCTATCACCAAGGTTCTGCACGACAAGTATCCCGATTTGAACGAGTCGCGCGCGTTCGACCAGATCGACAATGCGCCTGAGGAGCGTCAGCGCGGTATCACCATCAACATCTCCCACGTGGAGTACCAGACCGACAAGCGTCACTACGCACACGTGGACGCCCCCGGTCACGCTGACTACATCAAGAACATGATCACCGGCGCCGCCCAGATGGACGGCGCAATCCTGGTGGTCGCCGCCACCGACGGCCCCATGCCGCAGACCCGCGAGCACGTGCTGCTCGCCCGCCAGGTGGGTGTGCCCTACATCCTGGTGGCGCTGAACAAGGCCGACGCGGTCGACGACGAGGAGCTGCTCGAGCTCGTCGAGTTGGAGGTCCGCGAACTGCTGGCCGCCCAGGAGTTCGACGAGGACGCGCCGGTGGTCCGGGTCTCGGCGCTGAAGGCGCTCGAGGGCGATGCGAAGTGGATCGAGAGCATCGAAGAGCTGATGGCGGCGGTCGACGAGTCGATTCCCGACCCGGTCCGCGAGACCGACAAGCCGTTCCTGATGCCTGTCGAGGACGTCTTCACGATCACCGGCCGCGGCACCGTGGTCACCGGTCGTGTCGAGCGTGGCGTCGTAAACGTGAACGAGGAAGTCGAAATTGTAGGCATCCGGCCGGCGACCACGAAGACCACCGTCACCGGTGTCGAGATGTTCCGCAAGCTGCTCGACCAGGGCCAGGCCGGTGACAACGTCGGTCTGCTGCTGCGCGGCATCAAGCGTGAGGACGTCGAACGCGGCCAGGTCGTCGTGAAGCCCGGCACCACCACGCCGCACACCGAGTTCGAGGGCCAGGTCTACATCCTGTCCAAGGACGAGGGGGGCCGGCACACGCCGTTCTTCAACAACTACCGTCCGCAGTTCTACTTCCGCACCACCGACGTGACCGGTGTGGTGACGCTGCCGGAGGGTACCGAGATGGTTATGCCGGGTGACAACACCGACATTTCCGTCAAGCTGATTCAGCCTGTCGCCATGGACGAGGGCCTGCGCTTCGCGATTCGCGAGGGCGGCCGTACCGTCGGCGCCGGCCGGGTCATCAAGATCATCAAGTGATCTAGAAGCACCGCGAAGCGGCGCTCACTCGAAAGAGTGGGCGCCGCTTGGTTTGCCCTCCCCTCGCCGGAATCAGGTTCCGGTACGCCCATCGGCCTTTCCGCGTGACACAACCCCGATCTCGCGGGCGGTGGCGGTGTAACACCTGCGACGACTGGGGCGATGAACAACGCGTATCCCATGGTCGGAATGGAAGAAGGGTTGGGGTTTCGTGTTCCGTCGTCTAGGTGCGCTGGCCGGCGCCGTCGCAATCGGTGGGACGGTGGCCGTAGGGCTGACGGCCGGTGTCGCGCAAGCGGATCCCGGCTGTCCTGATGTTCACTGGATCGGGGCCGCAGGCTCGGGCGAGCGTGGCGCAGAAGCGACCATCAACGGCGGAATGGGCCGGGTGATGTTCCAGTCGTTCAATGCCCTGGAGCAGCTAGTCGAGCGGGACGGCCGCACCATCACCGCCGAGGCCGTCGAGTATCCCGCGACGCCCGTGCCCGAGGACGGCGGCCTGATGGACTGGGCCAGTTTCATCGACAGTGTGGACACCGGATCAGCCGCGCTGGGCGGGCAGTACGAGTCGTTTGTGCAGAGATGCCCGACCACCAAGGTCGTGCTGGCGGGTTACTCACAGGGCGCGATGGTCGTGCATCGGAATCTGCAGGCGCTTGCCGCCAGTCCCAATCTGGCTGCCTCGCTGTTGATCGCCGACGGCGACCGGCTGCCCAACGACACCACGGTCAATATCGGTTCGGTTACGTCGGTGCCCGGCGCCGGAAGAGGTGTCGCGCAGGACTGGCCCATTCTGGCTCACGCCCCGACCGCGACACTGCCGCCGTCCCTTGGGAGCCGAACGATCAGCGTGTGCGATCTCGGTGACGCAGTCTGCGACTACGACGAGGACTCCGAGGACTCTGAGTCCGTGATGGCCATGGCGACGGCGATTCACACGAGCTATGACGTCTCCACGAGCGGCGGGCAGGCCTGGACGTCGCTGTTGCACCAACTGCTCGGGCCGGCACCGGCAGCGAACCCGCTTGTTCTGCGCGGCTCCGACGCCGCGGCGTCTGTCCCGGAGAACCCGGCGACCTAAGCACGCCACCGCGCGATCGCCAGCACCACGGCACCGGCGGGCAGCAGCATCGCCGCCGGCACCGCAAGAATGAGGTCGATTGCGCCGCCTGCCGACAGCCCGGTGCGCTCAAGCCGCATTGCCCAATCCGGCTATGCCATAAGCCAATCCAATCGCGTGACTAGCCCGCACTGCGGGAAAGGCGTTCGTCAGGACGCTCACAGAAACCGGAAAGATCAGCGCCGCACCGAGACCCTGCACCGCGCGGAAGGCGATCACAAGCGTGGCCGACGGCACCGATGCCACGCCGAACAACGTCACACCGGCAGCAGGGCCCGCCGACGGCCGAAGATATCACCGATGCGGCCCGCGGGAACCATGAAGGCGCCCAGCGCGAGCATGTAAACGCTGATACCCATTGCAAATCGGCCGCTGTGCTGTCCAGCTCGGACGCCATCCGCGGCAACGCGAGACTCATCGCGAAATAGTCGATCTGGACGCAGAACAGCGCCATCGAGACGGCCGCCAGGATCCACTTGGATTTCACAACTTCCGTCGCCGAGGTCACCGCCAGAAGATACGGCTCATCAAGGGCGGATTGGCGTTAATCTGACACGCGAACCGTCGGCAGACTTCAGGAGCGTGGCAAATGTTGTGGCGTTACATCAAGGCTCAGCTCTGGGTGCTGCTGTGCGGTGGTTTGGTGGGGCCGATCTTCCTGGCCATTTACTTCGTGGTTGGGCCCATGGTTGGGCAGTGGATGTTCTGGGTCGGCCTGTTGATCACCGTGGCCGATGTGTTGATCGCGCTGGCGCTGGCGAGCTACACAGCGAGGTCAGCGGCCAAGACCCAGGCGCTCGAGCAGAGCGGCGTACTTGCCCTGGCCCAGGTGACCGGTATCCAGGAGACGGGAACGCGGATCAACGAACAGCCGCTGGTGAAGCTCGATCTCCAGATTTCCGGACCAGGCCTGACACCTTTCGCCAGCCAGGACCGAGTGATCGCATCCATTGCGCGGCTGCCGATGATCATGAACCGCAAGCTGGTCATGATGGTCGACCCCGTCACCAATGAATACCAAATCGACTGGGAGCGTAGCGGTTTGGTCAGTGGAGTGATGCCGGCGAACTTCACCATCGCCGAGGACAACAAAACCTACGACCTCACCGGCCAGGCCGCGCCGCTGATGGAGATCCTGCAGATCTTAAGGGCCCACGGCATCGGTTTGAACAACATGATCGATCTGCGCTCCAATCCGGCTGCCCGGCAACAGGTTCAGGCCGTCGTCCGGCGCGCGGCTGCGGCGCAGCCAGCACCAACCGCCCCGGCCCCTGCGGCGCCTCCCACGGTGCATCCGGCGTTCATGGCGCCACCCGAGCCGTCGACCGCGCAGCGGCTGCAAGAATTGGAGACCCTGCGCGCGACGGGCGTGATCTCCGAAGACGAGTACAACACCAAGCGACAGCAGATACTCGCCGAGCTGTAGTGCGCCGGGACGCGCACGATGACCACCGCCGAACCGCGAACCGAGCAGGCGAACGACAAGGTCAGTCTGCCCACGCTGACTGCGATGGTGGTCGGCTCCATGATCGGGTCCGGCGTTTTTCTGCTGCCACGCCGGTTCGGTACCGAGACCGGGGTGTTCGGGGCGATCATCGCGTGGACCATCGCAGGTACCGGAATGCTGATGCTGGCCTTCGTCTTTCAGCGTCTGGCGACCCGGAAGCCGGATCTGGATGCGGGAATCTTCGCCTATGCCAAGGCCGGCTTCGGTGACTACGTCGGGTTCAACTCGGCGATCGGGTACTGGGCATCCGCCTGTGCCGGTAATACCTCGTACTGGGTGCTCATCACGGCGACGATGAGCGCGGTGGTGCCCGCGTTCGGCGCGGGGGACACGGTGCTCGCCGTGGTGGTGTCGGCCATCTGCGTATGGCTGTTCGCCTTCCTCGTGATGCGCGGCGTTAAGGATGCAGCCGTCATCAACTACATAGTCACCATCGCCAAGGTGGTGCCGATCCTGGTCTTCATCGTTATTGCGATCATCGCGTTAAAGGCGGACATCTTCGCCGACAACTTCTGGGGCGGCGACGATCCTACGATTTCGTCGATTTGGGACCAGGCCACCGGAACGATGCTGATCACCGTGTTCGTCTTCCTGGGTATCGAGGGTGCGAGTGTCTACTCGCGGATGGCACGCAAGCGGGAAGACGTAGGACGCGCCACCGTCATCGGATTCCTGAGTGTTCTCAGCGTTTTCGCGCTGGTCACCCTGGTGTCGTACGGCGCCATGCCCCAGAACGAACTGGCCGGCGTCAGCCAACCTTCCATGGCGGCTGTGTTGGAATCCATTGTTGGACATTGGGGATCGATCTTCATTCGCATCGGTGTGATCGTGTCGGTGCTGGGCGCGTACCTCGCCTGGACATTGATGGCCGCCGAGGTCCTCTACATTCCCGCGAAGTCGGACGACATGCCGCGATTCCTGGCCCGCACCAACAGCCACGGCGCGCCGGTCTCCGCGCTGATCATGGCGGCCGGGCTGATTTCGCTGCTACTCGTCGCGCTGCTGTTCGCCGCCGACGCGCTCGATTTCATGCTTGACCTGACCGCCGCGCTGTCCCTGATTCCCTATCTTCTTGCGGCGGCCTACGCCTTGAAGTTGACGGCCACGCGCGAGACGTACGGCGATGGCAGATCGCTTGTGACAGACATGGTCGTCGCCGCGGTCGCGACCGTGTACACCTTGTTCCTGATATATGCCGCGGGTGTCGACAAGCTCCTGCTGTCCTGCATCTTGTACGCGCTGGCGGCCGCGCTCTACTTCAAGGCGCGGCGGGAACGCGGCCTTCGCGTGTTCAAGCCGGCCGAGGCGGTGCTGTTCGGCGTGATTGTCCTCGGCGCCGTCGCCGGTGTGGTATCGCTGGCAACTGGGACTATCGCGATCTAGCTGCGCACTCCGTGAAAGGAGCTGACGATGACCAGTCCGTCCGCGAATTACGTCGTGCATTCCGAGGTCGGCAAGCTGCGCAAGGTGTTGGTGTGCTCCCCGGGTCTGGCTCATGAGCGGCTGACGCCGACCAATTGCGACGAGCTGCTCTTCGACGATGTGTTGTGGGTGCAGAACGCCCGGCGTGACCACTTCGACTTCATGGACAAGATGCGCGACCGTGGTGTGGAAGTGGTGGAACTGCACAACCTGCTCACCGAGACCATGGCCATCCCCGAGGCCAAAGCGTGGCTGCTGGATCGCAAAATCGTGCCGAACGAAGTTGGTCTCGGCCTGGTCAACGACACCCGGGGCTATCTGGACTCGCTGGAGCCGCGCCGGTTGGCCGAGCTGTTGATCGGCGGCCTGTCGACCCGGGAGCTGCCCGCCGACATCCAGTCCGGGTACCGCGCATTGGCCCGCGAGGCGGCGGGCATCACAGAGTATCTGATGCCGCCGCTGCCCAACACGCTCTACACCCGGGACACCACCTGCTGGATCTACGGCGGTCTCACGCTCAATCCGCTGTTCTGGCCGGCCCGGCACGACGAGACGCTGCTGATGAAGGCGATCTACCAGTTCCACCCCGACTATGTCGGGTCGACGGTGTGGTGGGGTGATCCGGAACTGGCCTGGGGCATGTCGACGATCGAGGGTGGCGACGTGCTGGTGCCCGGCAACGGCGTCGTTCTGATCGGCATGAGCGAGCGCACGTCGCGGCAGGCCATCACCCAGGTGGCGGCCAGGTTGTTCGAGCAGAGCGCGGCGAGCAAGTTGATTGTCGCCGGCATGCCGAAGCTGCGCGCCGCGATGCACCTGGACACCGTGTTCACCTTCGCCGACCGCGACGTGGTGACGATCTACCCGGACATCATCGATTCGGTGCAGACGTTCGTCCTGCATCCCAGCGACACCGCCTCGGGCGTGGAGGTCGAGGAGGCGACCAAGCCGTTCGTCGAAGTGGTCGCCGCGGCACTGGGCTTGGATGCGCTGCGCGTGGTGGAAACCGGTGGCACGCAATACGATTACGAGCGCCAGCAGTGGGACAGCGGCAACAACCTCGTCGCGGTCGAGCCCGGTGTGGTGTTCGCCTATGACCGCAACACGCACACCAACTCGCTGCTGCGCAAGGCCGGCGTGGAGGTCATCACGATCGTCGGCGCCGAACTGGGCCGCGGCCGCGGCGGCGGGCACTGCATGACGTGTCCGATCATCCGCGATGCGATCGACTGGTGAGGCGGTAGAACACGTTCCAGTTCGGCTGTTAGCCTGGTCCGCAGCCTCACGAAAGGAGCAGCGGTGACGGCATCGGGCGGCACCCTGGAAGGGCGAGTGGCATTCATTACCGGGGCCGCGCGCGGCCAGGGCCGGGCTCACGCGATTCGGCTGGCCAACGAGGGCGCCGACATCATCGCGATCGACGTCTGCCGCCCGATCTCGGAGACCATCACCTATCCGCTGGCGACCTCCGACGAGCTGGCCGAGACGGTTCAGGCGGTGGAAGCCACGGGCAGCAAGGTGCTGGCCCGCGAGGTCGACATTCGTGACCTGGCCGCGCTGCAACAGGTGGTGGCCGACGGTGTCGAGCAGTTCGGCCGGCTGGACATCGTGGTGGCCAACGCCGGGGTGCTGAGCTGGGGTCGGATGTTCGAGATGTCCGAAGAGCAGTGGGACACCGTCATCGACGTCAACTTGAACGGGACGTGGCGGACCATCCGCGCGGCGGTACCCGCGATGATCGAAGCGGGCAACGGCGGGTCGATCATCATCGTCAGCTCGTCGGCCGGGCTGAAGGCCACCCCGGGTAACGCCCACTACTCCGGCGTCCAAGCACGGCCTTGTGGCACTGACCAATTCGCTGGCTCTGGAGGCAGGCGAGTTTGGCATCCGCGTCAACTCCATTCATCCGTACTCGATTGAGACGCCGATGGTGGAGAAGGAGGCGATGATGGCCATCTTCGCCAAGTATCCGAGCTATCTGCACAGCTTCGCGCCCATGCCGTTTCACCCCGTCAATCACGACGGCAAGAAGGGACTGCAGGAATTCATGACGCCCGAAGAGGTTTCAGACGTGGTGGCGTGGCTGGCCGGTGACGGGTCGGCCACGATTTCAGGCAGCCAGATTGCCGTCGACCGCGGCACCGCGAAGTACTAGCTAGCCGGGTAGCACTAGCACCGGAACGGGGCTGTGCCGCAGAATCTTTGAGCCGCGCGAGCCGAGGAACACCCGAGCGATTCCGCCCACCGGCGACGTCCCGATGGCCAGCAGGTCACCCTCCTGCCAGTCGGCGGCGTCGATCGCCTCATCCCAGCCGTTGCCCGTGACGACCTGAAGGTCCACGTCCTTGCCGATGACACCGTCGGCCTTCAACTGCGCCAACGTCTCTCGTGCATGCGACGCCAGCTGCTCGAGGATCGAGTCCTCGGTGCTGAGCCCAACCTCTGGTGGATACATCGTGCGGCCACGAACCGCGAATGTGACTACCCGCATCGGCACGCCGAGTCGCTCGCCAAGCGCCGCAACGCGCTCCACCACATGCAGTGTCTCCGGAGTGCCGGGATAGGCGGCTGTGATCCGGGTCAGCCCACCGGCTTTCGATCCGCGGTAGCCGCGCGGAGCGATTGCTGTCGGCACCGGCGAGGAGTGCAGTAGCCGGTCGGCCGTCGATCCGACGACCACCTGGCCGAACTTGCCGTCGGACGCCGAGCCCAGAACAAGCACCTCGGCTTTGACTTCTTCCGCCGCTTCCAGCAGCCCGCCGGACGTCGAGCGGTGGGCGACCTTGTGGTAGTTGACCTCAAGCCCGTCAGCGATCGAATCGATGCACTCCTGCGCCTCTTTCGCCGAGTTAGCCGCCAATTGCTCGGCGTACTGGGCATATTCGGCGTCGATCCGGCCCGGTGACGGCGTCATCCACGGCCTCGGCACGACGGTGATCACCGTCAACGACGTCTTGACCGTCTTCGCCGCCTCGACGGCAAGGTACAGCGGCGACCGGCCGCCCTTGCCGGCCAGGTAGCCGACGGCGACGGTCACGGCTCATCCTTGTGCTTGGTGACGAAGTGGTGATCCTTCGGTTCTTCGACGAACATGACGTCGTCGTCGCCGGGAACGGCGGTGGGGATGAAGCCATCGGCGCCACCGGCATTGAGCGCACTGTGGCGGCGACCCCAGGCCAGGTAGAAGACCAGTACCGCGGCGACACAGGCGCCGAAGACCAACCAGGTCTGCCAGCGCAGGCCGTACAGCACCGCAATGCAGGCAGAGACAGAGAGGACCGGCGTAACGGGATAGCCAGGAACCTTGAAGGGACGCGGGAGATTGGGTTCCCGCACACGCAGGACGATGACGCCGATCGACACCGTGATGAATGCGACCAACGTGCCGATCGACACGGCGTCCAGCAGCCAGGTCAGTGGTATGAACCCGGCCAGGATCCCCGTGGCAACAGCGACGATGATGGTGTTGCCGACCGGAGTCATGCTGCGCGGGTTGACCTTCGCGAACATCGATGGGAGTAGTCCATCCCGGCCCATTGCGAACAGGATCCGGGTCTGGCCGTACATCACGACCAGGGTCACCGAGAAGATCGAGATCACCGCTCCCGCGGCCAGAAGCGTGCTGGCCCACGTGCCGCCCGTGATCTTCTCCAGGATCACCGACAGCCCCGCTTCAGCCTGTTCGTCCGACCCGAACTCGGCAGCGTCCTGCGTGCCGAGTCCGGCGAAGGCGACCAGGATGTAGAAGCTGGTGACCACGATCAATGCGGCAATGATCGCGCGGGGCATGGTCTTTTGCGGATCCTTCACCTCGTCACCGGCTGTCGACACCGCGTCGAGGCCGATGAACGAGAAGAAGATCATGCTCGCGGCCGTGGTGATGCCGGCCATGCCCTTGTCCCAGAAGCCGTGGAAGTGGTCGGCGTTGAACGCGGTGAGCGCGATGATGATGAACATTAGGAGCACACCGAGCTTGATCAGCACCATGACCGTGTTGACGGCGGCGGACTCGCTGGCGCCGCGGATCAGCAGCAGCATGCACATCACGATCAGCAAGACGGCGGGTAGGTTCACGATGCCCGGAGTGGCGTCCCAAGGGGCGGACGTCAGTGACTGCGGGAGTTGCCAGCCAAACAGGTTGTCCAGCAACTTGTTCAGGTAGCCGCTCCATCCGACGGCTACCGCCGATATTGATACCCCGTATTCGAGCAGCAGACAGGCTGCCACACCCATCGCGACGAACTCGCCCATCGTGGTGTAGGCGTACGAGTATGTCGAGCCCGACACCGGGACCGAAGACGCCATCTCCGCGTAGCAGATGGCGGAGAGACCGGCCGCGATGGCGGCGAGTACGAACGAGACGAGCACCGCCGGGCCCGCCTCCGGCACCGCCGCGGACAGCACGAAGAAGATGCCGGTGCCCACGGTCGCGCCGACGCCGAAGAGCGTCAGCTGGAAAGTGCCGATACTTCGCTTGAGATGATCTGAGGCACCGTGTGCGACCGGGGCACCGGCCACCGGCCGACGCCGCAACAACTGCTGGGAGAGGCTTAACGATGGGGCGGTCATGATGCCTCCTGTGCACCTAGATACTTAAGTACCGGACAAGTGTGAACCCATATCGGCCAGAACGTCGGCGAATTGACCAATCGCCCAGTCGATCTCCTCGGCGGTGATCACCAGCGGAGGGGCAAAGCGCAGTGTCGAGCCCTGCGTGTCCTTAACCAGGACACCGCGTTCGGCGAGCTTCAGGCTGATCTGCTTTCCTGTCCCGATCGCAGGGTCGATGTCCACTCCGGCCCACAGTCCCATGCCGCGCACCGCAACTACGCCGCGCCCGATAAAGGCGCGCAGGCGCGCGTGCAGGTGCTCACCGAGTTCTGTCGAGCGAGCCTGGAATTCGCCGCGGCGCAGCATCGCCACAACGGTGGTGCCGATCGCGGCGGCCAGCGGATTGCCGCCGAATGTCGAGCCGTGTTCGCCGGGATGCAGGACCCCGAGGACGTCGCGGTTGGCCACCACCGCCGACAGCGGAACCACGCCGCCGCCAAGGGCTTTGCCAAGCAGATACATGTCGGGCACCACGCCCCAGTGCTCGCAGGCGAAGGTGCGCCCCGTCCGCGCCAGGCCTGCCTGGATCTCGTCGGCGATCATCAACACGTTGCGCTGCGAGCACAGCGCGCGCACCCGGGGCAGGTAGTCGTCGGGCGGGACGATGATGCCGGCCTCACCCTGGATCGGTTCGATCAGCACCGCGACGGTGTCGTCGTCGATCGCGGCGGCCAGGGCCTCGGCATCGCCGAACGGCACCGAGCGGAACCCAGGCGTGTAGGGGCCGAAACCCCGGCGCGCTGTCTCGTCGTCTGAGAAGCTGATGATCGTCGTGGTGCGGCCGTGGAAGTTGTTGTGCGCCACCACGATATTGCCGTTTCCGGCGGGCACTCCCTTGACGTCGGTGCCCCACTTGCGGGCCACTTTGATGCCACTTTCCACGGCTTCGGCGCCGCTGTTCATCGGCAGCACCATGTCCTTGCCGCACAGTTCGGCCAGCGCTTCGCAGAACGGTCCGAGCCGGTCCGAATGAAACGCGCGGCTGACCAACGTCATGGTGTCCAGCTGGGCGTGGGCAGTCGCGGAGATCTCCGGGTTGCGGTGTCCGAAGTTGACCGCAGAATAGGCCGCCAGGCAGTCCAGGTAGCGGCGGCCCTCCACGTCGGTGATCCAGGCGCCCTCGGCGCTGGCCGCCACCACCGGCAGCGGGGAGTAATTGTGCGCGACGTAGCGGTCGTCGACAGCGATCGCTGCTTCGGTTCCCGTCGTCACGGTGTCCAGGATGGTCACGGATGTACCTCCAACGTGCAGCATTTGACGGATCCGCCGCCCTTGAGGAGCTCGGACAAATCGACACCGATTGGCCTGAAGCCCGCTTCGCGAAGCTGCTCGGCGAAGCCGGTGGCGGCCGCGGGCAGGACGACGTTGAGGCCGTCGGACACGGCGTTGAGGCCGAGCACGTGGGCATCGGCGCTGGCGACCTCGATGGCGTCGGGGAACAGCTCCAGCAGCGTTGCCCGCGCTTGGTCGCTGAACGCCGGCGGGTAGTAGGCGATTGTGGTGTCGTCGAGCACCGCCAGCGCGGTATCGAGGTGATAGAAGCGTGGGTCGACGAGTTCGAGGCTGACGACGGGCATCTGCACGGCGGCGGCGATCTCGTCGTGTGCCCGGCGCTCGGTGCGGAAACCGTAGCCGGCCAGCAAGATTGAGCCGACAACGAGTAGGTCGCCCTGGCCCTCGTTGACATGCCGTGTTTCCGCGGGGTGAAAGCCGTGGCGGCCCATCCACTCGGCGTAGGCGGCGGATTCGCCTGCGCGCTGGGGGTAGGCGAATCGGGCGACGACGGCCTTGCCGTTCACCAGCAACCCGCCGTTGGCGGCGTACACCATGTCCGGCAGGCCCGCGACGGGCTCCACCAGTTCGACGGTGTGACCCAATTCCTTATAGGTCTGGCGCAGGGTCTCCCATTGATTCAGCGCGACATGGGTGTCGACGGACGTCGAGGTGTCCATCCACGGGTTGATGGCGTACTCGACGGCGAAGAACGTCGGTGCCGTCATGGCGTAGTGGCGGGGAGAGGCCGCACGCTCCGGTGCCTTGTCGGCGCCGGCGCGCCTCCGTGTTGCGGCGACATCGGATACCGGAGCCGCGAGGGCGGCGACATCTGAAATCGTCATGAATCAACGATATTTGCTATCGATCATGCAATCAATCGCCGCTTCTTGCGTGTATACCCATGATTTCTTGTGCCAAATGTAAGATGGCAGCGATTTGTTGCGTAGGAGTGATCATGGACCGTTTGGACGACACCGACGAGCGCATTCTGGCCGAGTTGGCCGAGCACGCCAGGGCCACCTTCGCCGAAATCGGCCAGAAGGTGAACCTGTCCGCTCCGGCGGTGAAGCGGCGGGTCGACCGGATGCTCGACAACGGCGTCATCCGGGGATTCACCACCGTAATCGACCGCAACGCACTCGGATGGAACACGGAGGCTTACGTGCAGGTGTTCCGCCACGGCACCATCGCCCCGGATGACCTGCGGGCGGCATGGATCGACATCCCGGAGGTGGTCAGCGCAGCCACCATCACCGGGACCGCGGATGCCATCCTGCATGTGCTTGCCCGCGACATGCGACACCTCGAGGAGGCGCTGGAACGGATCCGCTCCGCGGCCGACGTGGAACGCAGTGAGAGCATCGTGGTGCTGACGAACATCATCGATCGGATGCGGGGCTGACGCGGTAAACCGCAGGGTCGCGCACATCTGGCCGACGGCATCGTGTAGAACTCCCACGTGAGCACAACTGGGGGCATCGTCATCGTGGGTGGCGGGCTGGCGGCCGCGCGCACCGCGGAGCAGCTGCGCCGGTCGGAGTACGCCGGCCCGATCTCCATCATCAGCGACGAGGACCATCTGCCGTACGACCGGCCGCCGCTGTCCAAGGAAGTTCTGCGCAGCGAGACCGACGACGTCACGCTCAAGCCGGCCGAGTTCTACGACGAGAACGACATCACCGTGCTGCTCGGTAAGGCAGCGCGGTCCGTCGATACCGCCGCGCAGACGATCACACTGTCCGATGGCACCGAGCTGGGCTACGACGAGCTGGTGATCGCGACCGGTTTGGTGCCCAAGCGCATTCCGTCGTTCCCGAATCTCGAGGGAATCCACGTCCTGCGCTCGTTCGACGAAAGCCTCGCCCTGCGCCAGCAGGCGGCGTCGGCACGGAACGCGGTTGTGGTCGGCGCGGGGTTCATCGGTTGCGAGGTGGCCGCCAGCCTGCGCGGGCTTGGCGTCGATGTCGCTCTGGTCGAACCACAGCCGTCGCCGCTGGCGTCGGTGCTCGGCGAGCAGATCGGATCGCTGGTCGCGCGGCTGCACCGCGCCGAAGGCGTCGACGTGCGCTGCGGGGTCGGCGTGGCCGAGGTCCAGGGAGCGGAGAAGGTGGAGAAGGTGGTGCTGGCCGACGGCACCGAACTCGACGCCGATCTGGTCGTGGTCGGTATCGGCTCGCGCCCCGCCACAGAATGGCTCGAAGGCACGGGAATCGAAGTGGACAACGGTGTCGTGTGCGATGCGGCGGGCCGTGCAAGTGCACCGCATGTGTGGGCGATCGGCGATGTCGCGTCATGGCGACACACCCTGGGGCACCAAGTGCGCGTTGAGCATTGGAGCAACGTCGCCGACCAGGCGCGAGCGCTTGTGCCGGCAATGCTGGGCCAGGATGCGCCCGCCGCCGTCTCGGTGCCGTACTTCTGGAGCGATCAGTACGACGTCAAGATCCAGTGCCTTGGCGAACCGGAGGCCGGCGACGTCGTGCACATCGTCGAGGACGACGGCCGTAAGTTCCTGGCATTCTACGAGCGCGACGGCGTGGTGGCCGGCGTGGTGGGCGGTGGGATGCCGGGCAAGGTGATGAAGTCCCGCGCCAAGATCGCCGCCGGCGCACCGATCGCCGACGTCCTCGGCTAGCGATTTGTGGCTCCACAAAACGCAGTTAGAACTCGCCGAGGTAGAAGCGGACGCCCTGATCGTCGGTGCAGTGCGCCATCTTTCCGTAGGACTGCTGCGACGGCTCCTCGATGACGGTGCCTCCGGCCTGCCGCACACGGGCCACCGCGGCATCGATGTCGGCGACGGTCCACATCGGGACGGTCACCTGTTGGGCATTGCCTCCGGCGATGCCGGCCATCGGATGGGTTCCCGCCACCTGCCAGCCGTCGTCGATCCTGCCCGGCTCGAACGTCCAGAACAGCATCCGGCTGTAGAAGGCCTTGAATGCCGCGGAGTCCGAGACCTCGTATGTGATGTACGAAAGCTCGCCCGGCCCAGCACCATTGAGCTCCGGTCGGGGGGTCCCCGGGGCCGGCTGGAATACCGCGAACGCCGCGCCGGCAGGGTCGGTGGCATCCAGTACCGTGCCGAAGTCGAACTCCTGTACCTCGCCGACCTGCCCGCCGCCGTCCAGGATCGACTGCCGGGCGCCGGCGAGATCGGCGACCGCGTAGCAGCAGAGCATTCCCTGAGGAATGGCGACGCTGAAAATCCCGATGTGCTGCTTGGTGTTGGTGACCTGATGCGTCGCCGGATCGTAGGTCCAGCCCAAAACGTGGCCGTAGAAAGCGGCGGCGCGGTCGGCATCCGGCGTCCACACCGAAACGTACCCGACGTCGCCGTGCTGGATGGGTGTCACGGCACCGGTGACCGGCCCGCTGAGCATCCAGCGATGCCCGAACGGGTCGACCATCGTGGCGTTGCGTGCCCCGTAATTCTCATAAGGCTCCAGCTGCACGAGGGCGCCGCGTTCCCTTGCTCGCTCCAATGTCGCATCGGTGTCGGGCACATGCAGCATCAGGCTGACCGACGTCGCTTGCGGGTCAGGACCTTTCAATCCGAGTTCCGGATACTCGTCGGCCAGGTACAGCACGCCGCCTGCGATCGCCAGCTCAGCGTGACCGACGCGACCGTCGTCCATCACGATCGGCTCGCCGACCACCGTCGCACCGAAGGTGTCGACGTACCAATCGATGGCGTCCCGTGCGTTGGCGACGGAAAGGTATGGCAGCGCCGCCGGCCGCGGGGGAGCGGATGTTACGGCAGCCTCGGCGGTGGGTTCATTCAGTTCGGCGATGGCGGTTTCGGTGCCACTCATTTCAACTCCTCGTGTTCGATTCGGCTGTGTCCGCCACAAGGACACAGCGGATTCCAGGCGTGCACGCAGCCGTGCTGCGAACACCGGATCGGGCGCAACCGGAAGCTCGTCGCCATGCAGCACGGTCAGCGGATCGTGGCTGTTGTTCACGACATTCCTCCTTCCGGTCCCGGGTACTGCTTTTTGAATGCTCGGCGGGCCCGCACCAGCAGTGCCTCGGTGGCGTGCACGGTGCGTCCGATGAGCTCCGCGCATTCGGGCACGGAGCAGTCGTCCATGTAACGCAGCGCCAGCACCGTGCGGTGCTGCTCGGACAGCTTCGTGAGCACGCTTTCGGCAACGATGCGGTCAAGCTCGACGTCCCAGTCGTCTGCCGGGTGGACGGGCTCGGGCAGCTCGGCCACCGGGATGGGCAACCGGTCGTGCCGACGGCGGTAGTGGTCGGCGAGCTTGTGACGTGCCACCCCCAGCAGCCACGGCACCGTCATCGGTGGGGGAGCGTCCTTGCGGGCGGCATCCATCGCCGCCAGAAAGGTTTCCGACGTCAGATCCTCGGCGGTTCCGCGGTCACCGCAGCGCCGAACGAAATACCCGTAGACAACCGGCAGTGCATCGTCGTAGGCCGCCAGCAGCGCCCGCGGAGCGTCGTTGCCATCCGGTTCGGCGCTCACACCCATATAGTCGCCGCCAGGTCCCGAACTCCGACGCCCGAATCGCGAGTTTCTTCGGCCCGCTAACCGCGGGCGCCTGACCGGGCCCCTCGGTACGCCCGTGGACCCATGCCGTTCCACCGGCGGGATGCCTGCGAAAAACTGGAGAGCTCCAGGTTAGCCCAGGCGTTGCGCGGTCTCCGCGACCGTCAGGCCGCCGGACAGCAGCATCTCCTCGGCGCTGGGAGGTTGAGACGGGCGGGCGAGGAGCAGATCACGAACCTGGCCGGGCAGTAATGTGCGTGCTTGACGTTGTTGCATCAGTTCGCGACATTGCGCCTGAGTCAGCGCCGCGGTGTGCTCATTGGCCTGCGGAAGTGGAAGGTCGAGCGACGTCGCAGGCAATGCAAGGACGTTCTCGTCCGCGCCGAACTCAGGGGTGACCCCGAGGGTTAACTATCCGCGCGATCAGACGCCGGGAACGTGAAACTCGCCCGCGCGATCGACAACGGTGCGTTCAGTAACTCCTGCTGGATGACGCCGATTGCCGCCGCGTCTCGTTCGATGGCGAATCGTTGAAGGGGACCGGGGATATCCGTGGTGCCGAGGACGAACTGGAATTCGTCTTCCTTCACACGGGACCTGATTCGGGTGACCGCGAAAGTCAGGTCGAGATACCAAGACCGAGTCCGGCAAGAACCCGATCAGCTGGTCGGGCTTCACGTTCGAGTATCGGCACCGGGCCCGCCGGCTGATCGAGGCCGACCACCACCTCGAGCCGATCCGCGTGGCGGCTCCAGCAAGTCCATTCCCGGTCTGACCGTGTCGAATGAATCGCCCAGCGCCTGCTCCAGCGATACCGACTCGTCAGCCAACCAGTGCTCATAGGCCGACAGCGCCACGCCGAGCATCGTCCATGCCACGGTCTGCGGGACGAGGTCGCCGGCCTTGACGCCCAGCCGGCGCGCAACGAATGCGGCGACCACGGCGCGCCAGCCGGCATACATCGTCATCGAATAGGCCTGCAGCGCGGCGGTCTCCAGGATGACGCGCATCCGCTGGCGGTGCCTGGCGGTCTCCTGCTCGTCAAAGCTGTTGAACGCCAACAGTGCAGTGCGCAACGATTCGCCGATGGGCACGCCTGGGTCCAGTTCGGACAGCAGATCCCGCATGTGGGCCAGGTGCGCGTCGAAATCGCCCCAGGGCAACGCATTCTTGGATGGGTAGTAACGAAACAGGGTGCGGCGGGCGATCCCGGCTGCCTCGGCGACGTCGTCCACACTGACCTCGTCGAAGCCGCGAGCCGTGAACAGATCGATGGCCACGTTGCTGATGTGGTCCCAGGTCGTGGAGCGCCGACGACCCACGCGGTGCTGATAGTCCGGCCGCATGAGACCCGCCCTTTTCATTTCGGCACTCGATGCCATATTATTGCGATCTCGATCACAATTGTCGAGACCCTGTGACAGGAAAGGTGCAGTTGATGGAACCGAATCAGCGGGTCGAGGCGGAAACCGAGCTCGTCATCGAGACCCTGGTCGAAGAGGTGTCGATCGACGGGATGTGCGGGGTCTACTGACCCATGCCGGCGCCTGTGGCGTTCGACCCGGACCTCAGCTGGCGGCTGCACCATCAGGTGGCCGTGCGGCCTGAGCCGTTCGGTGCGCTGCTGTATCACTTCGGCACGCGCAAGCTGTCGTTTCTGAAGAATCGCACGATCGTCGAGGTGGTCAACTCGCTGAGTGACCACCCCGACGCGCGGTCCGCTTGCCGTGCCGCGGGTATCGACGATGCGCAGCAGGCGCCCTATCTGCACGCGCTGGGCGTGCTGGCCCAGTCCACGATGCTTGTAGCGGAGAAGGACCAATGACGTCTCTACAACCGGTGCCTCGGCTGGTCGAGCAGTTCGAGCATGGTCTCGACGCACCGATCTGTCTGACGTGGGAACTCACTTACGCCTGCAATCTCGCTTGTGTGCACTGTCTTTCGTCGTCAGGCAAGCGCGACCCACATGAGCTGACGACGCAGCAGTGCAAGGACATTATCGACGAGCTCGAGCGCATGCAGGTGTTCTACGTCAACATCGGTGGTGGCGAACCTACTGTGCGGCCGGACTTTTGGGAGCTCGTCGACTACGCCACCGCCCACCATGTCGGGGTGAAGTTCTCTACCAACGGCGTGCGCATCGCCCCGGAGGTCGCGGCGCGGTTGGCCGCCAGCGATTACGTCGATGTGCAGATATCCCTTGACGGCGCGACGGCGGAGGTCAACGACGCCGTGCGCGGTGGCGGTTCGTTCGCAATGGCGGTGCGTGCGTTGGAGAACCTCGCTGCGGCCGGCTTCAAAGACGCCAAGATCTCTGTCGTGGTGACCCGCCACAACGTCGATCAGCTCGACGAGTTCGCCGCTCTCGCAGCGCGTTACGGTGCCACCCTGCGGATCACGAGGCTGCGACCCTCCGGTCGCGGTGCCGACGTATGGGATGAGCTGCACCCGACGGCCGAGCAGCAGGTGCAGCTGTATGACTGGCTCGTTGCCAAGGGGGACCGGGTACTCACCGGCGACTCGTTCTTTCATCTTTCCGGCCTCGGCGATCCTGGTGCCCTCGCAGGGTTGAACCTTTGCGGCGCAGGCCGAGTCGTCTGCCTTATCGATCCGGTCGGCGACGTTTATGCCTGCCCGTTCGCCATCCACGATCGGTTCCTTGCCGGAAACATATTGTCCGACGGCGGCTTTGACAACGTCTGGAAGAACGCGCCGCTGTTCCGCGAGTTGCGGGAGCCACAATCCGCCGGTGCGTGCGGCAGCTGCGGCCACTACGACAGCTGCCGCGGCGGTTGCATGGCCGCCAAGTTCTTCACCGGCCTGCCACTGGACGGGCCGGACCCGGAGTGCGTGGAGGGCTACGGCGCTCCCGCCTTGGCCCGCGAGCGGGTCAAGCCCAAGTCGAGTGTCGATCACTCGCGCGGAACGAAGCAAGGTCCGATTCCGCTCAAACTCCTGACGCGCCCGCCGGCGCGAATGTGTAACGAAAGCCCGGTGTAGTCATGGCCGACACATGGTTCGAAACGGTGGCGTTCGCTCAAGAGGTCGCCCGCAAGAGGCTGCCCAAGCCGGTGTACGCTGCGCTGCTGGCCGCCAGTGAGAAGGGAGTGACGGTCGCGGACAACGTCGACGCGTTCGCCGAACTGGGCTTCGCGCCACATGTCATCGGCGCGCTGGAGAAGCGCGATCTGTCGACAACCGTGATGGGACAAGAGATCTCGCTTCCCGTCGTGATCTCTCCGACCGGTGTGCAGGCGGTCCATCCGGACGGTGAGGTCGCCGTCGCACGGGCGGCCGCCGCACGGGGAACCGCGATGGGATTGTCGTCGTTCGCCAGCAAGCCGATCGAAGAGGTCATCACGGCCAACCCCAAGCTCTTCTTCCAGGTCTACTGGCTCGGTGGCCGCGACGCGATCGCGGCGCGAGTGGAACGCGCCCGGGAGGCCGGCGCCGTCGGACTGATCGTGACCACCGACTGGAGCTTCTCTCATGGGCGTGACTGGGGCAGCCCGAAGATCCCGGAAGAGATGAACCTGCGTACGACGGTGCGGTTGCTTCCGACAGGGCTGACCAGGCCGCGGTGGCTCTGGCACTGGGCCAAGACCATGCGGCCGCCGAACCTGCGGGTGCCCAATCAGGCGCTACGTGGTGAAGCCGGCCCGCCGTTCTTCGCGGCGTACGGCGAGTGGATGGGCACGCCGCCGCCGACGTGGGAGGACATCGCCTGGTTGCGCGAGCTGTGGGGCGGCCCGTTCATGCTCAAGGGCGTGATGCGGGTAGACGACGCGAAACGCGCTGTGGACGCCGGTGTTTCGGCTATTTCGGTGTCCAATCACGGGGGCAACAACCTCGATAGCACGCCAGCATCGATCCGTGCGCTGCCGGCGATCGCCGAGGCCGTCGGTCACGAGATCGAGGTGGTGCTCGACGGCGGCATCCGGCGCGGCAGCGACGTGGTGAAGGCGCTGGCGCTCGGAGCGCGTGCGGTGATGATCGGGCGGGCGTACCTATGGGGGCTGGCGGCTAACGGACAGGCCGGCGTTGAGAATGTGCTCGACGTCTTGCGCAATGGCATCGACTCGGCGCTGATGGGTCTTGGCCGCGCATCGGTCCACGACTTGGTTGCCAGCGATGTGCTCGTCCCACCCGGCTTCACCCGGGCGCTCGGCGTGCCCAGCAGCCCAGACGCCTGACCAGCTCCCTGCCTAGTCCGAGAACCAGCTGGTACAGGCGTGGCGGAGGGGACTGGCGTGATTCGGGGCCGGCGGCCCGGGAAAAATCTCGCGAATCACTTGCTGCGCATGCGCTAACAATTGGCGCACGCCAGGTGAATTCGGCCTACGATCGGCGGGTGGCTTTCCCCAGCGAGCTCGGGAACTCAACGTCGAGACAGCTGCACAGCACGTCACCCGCGTTGATCGTCCCGGTCGGTTCGACCGAACAGCATGGACCGCACCTGCCGCTGGACACCGACACCCGCATCGCCACCGCTGTGGGCCGCGCGGTTGCTGTACAGCTGGCCGATCGCGATGTGTACCGCTGGGTCTTGGCGCCGCCGATCGGATACGGCGCCAGCGGAGAGCACGAGGGCTTCGCCGGCACCGTCTCGATCGGGACCTCCGCCCTCCGTCTTTTGCTGGTGGAGTTCGGTCGGTCGGCCGCTCAATGGGCATCGCGCCTCGTCTTCGTCAATGGACACGGCGGAAATGTCGAGGCGCTGGCCGCCGCCACAGCTTTGCTTCGGTTTGAGGGTCGCGACGTGAGCTGGTGCTCATGCACCGTCGCAAACGCCGACGCGCACGCCGGCCACACCGAAACCTCTGTATTGCTACATATTTCGCCGAAGGATGTCTGGGTCGACGAACGGCGCCCCGGCAACAGCGCGCCGCTGGCCGACCTGATGCCCCAGATGCGCCGTGGAGGTGTCGCCGCGGTGAGTGAGCTGGGCGTGCTCGGCGATCCCACCACCGCGACCGCCGACGAGGGCGAGCAAATATTCGCCGAGATGGTTGACGGGTGTTTGCAGCGAATCGCCAGGTGGGTCCCCGATCGCGACGGGATGCTGACATGACGGGGCCGCGGCTACCCGACGGGTTCGCTGTGCAAGTGGATCGCCGGGTCAAGGTGCTCGGCGAGGGCTCGGCCCTGCTCGGCGGTTCGCCCACCCGGCTTTTGCGGTTGGCGCCCGCCGCGCAGACCATGCTCAACGGTGGCCGGCTCGAGGTGCACGACGCGGTCAGCGCGCAGCTTGCACGCACACTGCTCGATGCAACCGTTGCTCATCCACGGCCGGCCAGCGGCCCGTCGCACAATGATCTGACTATCGTTATTCCTGTACGGGACAACACTTCTGGACTGCAGCGACTGGTGACAGCCCTGCGCGGCTTGCGTGTCATCGTGGTCGACGACGGTTCGGCGACCGCTGTCCAACCGACCGACTTCGCGGACATGCATTGCGACGTTCAGGTGCTGCGCCATGATCGGAGCAAGGGCCCCGCGGCGGCGCGGAACACCGGTCTGGGGGCGTGCAGCACCGACTTCGTGGCGTTCCTCGATTCTGACGTGGTGCCGCGGCGCGGATGGCTGGAGGCGTTGCTCGGCCACTTCTGCGATCCTGCCGTCGCGCTGGTGGCGCCGCGCATAGTGGGGCTAGGACGGGCCGACAACCTGGTGGCCCGCTACGAGGCGGTGCGCTCGTCGCTCGACCTCGGTCTGCGCGAGGCGCCGGTGGTGCCCTATGGCACCGTGTCGTATGTCCCCAGCGCCGCGATCATCTGTCGCCGGTCCGTGCTGAAGGATGTGGGCGGATTCGACGAAACGCTCAAGTCCGGCGAGGACGTCGACCTTTGCTGGCGGTTCATTGAGGCAGGTGCCCGGCTTCGTTACGAACCCGTCGCGCTGGTGGCGCACGATCACCGCACGCAACTGCGAGAGTGGTTTGCGCGCAAGTCGTTCTATGGCGAATCGGCTGCGCCGTTGTCGGTTCGACATCCTGGCAAGACGGCTCCGCTGGTGATCTCCGGATGGACGCTCGTGGTGTGGATACTGCTCGCGATGGGATCGGGCATCGGCTACTTGGCGTCGATGGTCGTCGCCGCGATCACCGGTCGTCGCATCGCCACGTCGCTGTCGACCGTGGAGACCGAGCCCAAGGAAGTGGCGGCGGTGGCCGCGCACGGTCTGTGGTCGGCCGCCCTGCAGCTGGCGTCGGCGATCTGCAGGCACTACTGGCCGATCGCCTTTATCGCGGCGCTGCTGTCCCGGCGGTGCCGCCAGGTCGTGCTGGTGGCGGCCGTGATCGACGGAGTGGTGGACTGGATCACCCGCAACGGTAACGCCGATGACGACACCAAACGGGTCGGATTGGTCACCTACATTCTGCTGAAACGACTCGATGACATCGCCTACGGCGTCGGCCTGTGGACCGGCGTGGTACGCGAGCGGCATGCCGGCGCGCTCAAACCCCAGATTCGGACCTGAAGTGGCACCTTGCACAGCGATGTGCTGATCGTCGGAGCCGGCAGCGCAGGATCTGTTCTGGCCGAGCGACTTTCTGCCGATCCGGCACACCGTGTCACCGTAGTCGAGTCAGGTCCGGGGCCATCGGACCCCCGGGTGCTCAGCCAGATCAGCGACGGCCTGCGTCTGCCGCTCGGAAGCGCCAGCTCCGTGGTGCGGCGCTATCCGACAACTCTGACGGATGACCCAAGACGCCACGGGCAGATCATGCGCGGCGCGGTGGTCGGCGGATCGGGCGCTGTGAACGGCGGTTACTTCTGCCGTGGTTTGCCCTCGGATTTCGACGGTTGGGTTTTGCCGGGATGGGCGTGGGCCGACGTGCTGCCACACTTCCTGGCGATTGAAACGGACCTGGATTTCGCCGGCCCGCTACACGGTTCCGACGGGCCGATCCTGGTGCGTCGGGTCTCCGAATTCGATGGCTGTACAGCAGCGTTCGTGGATTCCGTCACCGAGGCTGGCTACCAGTGGATCAGCGACCTCAACGGCGCGACATCCGAGGTTCCGTTGCCATCGGGTGTCGGGGCGGTTCCCCTCAACATCGACGGTGGAACCAGGGTTGGCCCTGGCGGTGCGTACCTTCAGCCGGCCATGGACCGCACCAACCTGACACTGCTCACCAATACTCGCGTGGGGCGCGTCCGGATCGCCAACGGGCGGGCGCTCGGCGTGGATTGTGTCGGCCCCGACGGTGCTGTTGATTTTACTGCTGACCGAATCGTGTTGTGCGCCGGATCAATAGGATCAGCACACCTCTTGATGCTGTCCGGTGTCGGACCCGAGAAAACCTTGCGATCGGCCGGAGTGCGGGTACACGTGGATTTGCCTGTCGGCGTCGCCAGCGTTGATCATCCGGAATGGGTTGTGCCCGTTGACTGGTCCCCAACCCACGATCTGCCTCCGCTCGAAGCGGTTCTGGCAACTGAGGACGGGGTTGAAATCAGACCCTACACAGCGGGATTCGGCGCGATGATCAGGGGGCGCCGAGATGACCCCGCCGACCGGCCGCACCTCGGTGTGGCGTTGATGCAGCCAAGAACCCGGGGGCGGGTGGGCCTGGTATCCTCCGACCCTGAGGTTTCGCCGATCATCGAGCATCGCTACGACAGCGAACCGGGCGACGTCGCGGCGCTGCGTGCCGGCGCCGAGCTTGCACGCGAGTTAGCCAAGCTAACAACGAAAGTCGGTGACGTCTCATGGTCGACGTCGCAGCATCTGTCCGGCACCACGCCGATGGGCGTCGATGACGACCCCGCTGCTGTGGTGGATCCGCAGTGCCGGGTCCGGGGCATCGACGGGCTGTGGGTGGTTGACGGCTCGGTGCTACCCACGATCACCAGCCGCGGGCCGCACGCCAGCGTCGTCATGATCGGGCATCGCGCCGCCGAGTTCATCGTGCCATGACGCCTGTGCTCGCGACCGCCACCGCAGGATAAGCCGCAACTGCCGGCCGTCGCGGCCCGGCGACCAAAGAGCGCCGCTGGCATTGGAGCAGAATCAGCACGAAGGAACCGACTACCTCAACGAGTAGCGAATGGGCAGGTGCTTGAGGCCGCCGACGAAGGTGGTGGCGGCCAGTTCGGGCGCACCGGCCAGTTCTATGGCTTCCAGCCGCGGAATCAGTTCGCTGTAAAGGCTGTTCAGCTCCATCCGCGCCAGCGCGGCGCCGAGGCAGAAATGCACCCCGTAGCCGAACGCGACATGCTTGTTGGGGTCGCGGCCGATGTCGAAGCGGAATGGCTCGTCGAAGACCTCTTCGTCTCGGTTGCCGGAAACGTAGGCCAGGTAGACGGATTCGCCCTTGGCGATGGGCACCCCGCGAACGGTGGTGTCCTCCGCGGCGGTGCGCATGAACTCCTTGACCGGGGTGGTCCAGCGGACCATCTCCTCGATTGCGGTCGGCATCAGATCCAAGTTCTGGCGCAATCGCTCTAGCTCACCGGGGTTTTCGATGAGCGCGAGCAGCCCGCCGGAGATGGCGTCCTTTGTGGTGTCGTGGCCGGCGCTCGCGACGATCACGTAGTACGACGCGGTGTCGACGTCCGACAGCGGCTCGCCGTCGATACGGCCGTTGGCGATCGCGGACGCCAGGTCTTCGGTCGGATGCTCCCGGCGCGATGCGGTCAGCCTGCTGAAGTACGCGAAGAAGTCGAGCAGGATCGCCATCTGCTCCTCGGGCGTCGCACCGCGTTTGTACTCCTCATCGTCGCCGCCGAACATCTCCTGGGTGAGCTGGTGCATCCGCGGGAAATCCTCCTCGGGCAGGCCGAGCAGCGACATGATCACGTACAGCGGGAAGTTGACCGCGATCTCGGTGACGAAGTCGCATTCCGGGCCGATGTCGCGCATCCGGTCGACGTAGCGCTTGGCCAGCTCGTCGACGTGCACCTTGAGGTCTCGCATGGCCTTGGGGCGAAACCAGTCCGCGCCGATCGCCCGCACCTTGCGGTGATGCGGATCGTCCATATGGATCAAGGTCCGCAGCCCCATCCCGGCATCGAGCTGCGCCCTCGCCAGATCGTCGGCCTCGGCGGTGACCAACACCGGTCGGTGCTCTGACAAGAACAGGTCGTTGGCCCGTTCGATGGCCATGATGTCGGCGTGCTTGGTGATCGCCCAGAACGGCCGGTACGGCGGATTGTTGACCCACGCGACCGGGTTGTTCGCCCGCAGATGGGTCAGTGCCGCGTGTAGCCGTGCGTCATCGGCGTAGGCCGTCGGATCGGCCAGTACTTTCGCGGCGTCATCCATCGTCGGCGTGCTCATACGGGCTCCTTGTCTACCGGGCTGCGGCGAAACTTGACGGGTGTCAAGTTCTGAGTGTATGTGACGGCGGCCACGTTAGGGAAGGGATGCGTCGATCCGCTGCCACTAGGCTTTAACGCCGTGCCGCTTGCACGTCTTCGCCGCCCGGGCCGTTGCGTGCTGGCGCTCGCACTGCTCACGGTGCTGGCCGTCGGCTGCCGCGCCGGCACCGGGCCGCCGGAAAGCTCGATTGACGCAGGGTTGGTGCGGACCACCGAGGGTCTCGTGCGGGGCGGCGTTGCCGCCGATCATCGCTTCTTCTCTGGGATCCCTTACGCCGCACCGCCGGTGGGGCCGTTGCGGTGGCAGCCGCCCGCTCCGGTGGCGGCCTGGACCGGCGTCCGTGACGCGACCCGCCCGGGCTCGCGGTGCGTTCAGGACGACGCCAATGACCTCGACCCGGGCCGCGGTAGTAGTGAGGACTGCCTGAACCTCACCGTCTGGACGCCGCCGCCCTCGGATGAGCCGCGCGCCGTGCTGGTGTGGATCCACGGCGGCGGCTTCGTCAACGGCAGCGGGGACTTCTACAGCGCGCGACGGCTGGCCAGTAGGGGCGACATCATCGTCGTCACCATCAACTACCGGCTCGGCGCGCTCGGGTTCCTTGCCCATCCCGCGCTGGGCCCGCCCGGAGCCGTGGGCAACTACGGGCTGGCCGACCAACAAGCCGCACTGCGTTGGGTCCGCGACAACATCGCCAACTTCGGCGGCGATCCCGGCGAGGTCACGATCGGCGGTGAATCGGCGGGTGGCATGTCGGTGTGTGACCACCTCGTCGCGCCGGGC
This sequence comes from uncultured Actinomycetota bacterium, assembly GCA_963715885.1. Classification (GTDB taxonomy): domain Bacteria; phylum Actinomycetota; class Actinomycetes; order Mycobacteriales; family Mycobacteriaceae; genus Mycobacterium. The sequence continues at coordinate 184,524 of CAVQSK010000034.1, read as the reverse complement.
TCGGCGGGGTTGTTCCGGGCGGCGATAATCCAGAGCGCTCCGTGCCAGGCGCAGGCATCGTTGCCGGTCGCCGAACAGCGCAGTGTCGACTACGCAACCAGCCTCGGTTGCGGCCCAGGGGAATTGGCGGCTCAGTGCCTGCGTGGTGTTCCCGCAGACAGGCTGCACGGGGCTCCCAAGTTTTCCGATTTCGGCGGCATCTCGTTGATTGGCCCGGTCAGCGGAAGCGCGGTGCTGCCGGTGGACCCGATCACTGCGTTCGCCGAGGGGCGAGCGGCTCGAGTTCCGGTGTTGATCGGCAGCAATCGCGACGAGTTCACCATGTTCGTCGCGGCGCAAATTGTGAGGCAGGGCCGGGACTTCTCAGCCGAGCGGTACCCGCAGCTGCTGTCGGATACCTTCGGCGCCAACGCGGCTGCGGTCGCCGAGCACTACCCGCCGGATCGATTCGACGGCAGCGTGCCGCTGGCCTACTCGGCGGCGGTCACCGATCAGGCATTCGCGTGCGCTGCCGACCGGATGTCCGACGATCTCGCCAAGACCGACCCGGTATACGCATACGAGTTCAACGACCGCGGCGCCCCTGCGCCAGAGGTGTTCGGACACTTACCCTTCCAGATGGGCGCCGGCCATTCGTTGGAGTTGCGCTACCTGTTGGACGTCGCCCGGGCGCAGGCGCTGAATCCGGCCCAGCAAGCGCTGTCCGACCAGATGGTCGACTACTGGGCCGCGTTCGTCGCCTCGGGCTCGCCGAGCGTCGAGGGCCAGCCGGACTGGCCCGCCGGCAAGCTGATGTCGCTGCAGCCGGACGGCAGCCACGTCATCAGCAGCTTCGAAGAGACACACCAGTGCCCGTTTTGGGCGACCGTGAAATAGCTTCGCCTCGGTGAGACTGCGAGGTGATGTCGGCGTGTATAACCTCTGTGCCGGCCAGGGCGGTAGAAAGACAAGCTCATGGCGACCAAGTCGGCAACGTCAGCCCGCAACAGCAGCACAAGGAAACGGACCTCCCGGCGCACACCCTCGGCGGCAACGCCGAGCAAGAAAAAGTCGGCCAACACTCGGCCCAAAACCCGGTCTCGCAGCGCCGAGACCGCGACAGCCAAGCGCGGCGCCCGCGGCAAACGGTCGGCAACCCCACCCGCGTCGAGCGTCGCAGCCGCACAAAAGGTGTTGCGCACAGTCGAACGCCGTGAAGACACCCTGCGCAAAGCGGTGAAGCGGCATAAGAAATCACTCAAGCGGCTGAAGAAGACCATCAGCGCACACCGCGGCACTGTCAAATCTCTCAAGACTGACCTCGACAAAGTGAGCAAGACCCGAAAGTCAGTCAGCTCCCACCTGTAGCCGGCATTCGTGGGCCTGCACAAGTGCATCAGGATCGGGACGCCACGATCTCCGCGCTGGGCCAGGCTGTGGACGCCGCTGCCGGATCCGTCCAGGAGTGCGACCGCATGGTCTCCGACAGCTGAATTCTCATCGCTTCTGGTCGCGAAACACGGCACCCGCACCATTGCCGAGGCCGGGAACAGCGGGTGTCGCCGGGGCGCTTGGCGAGGCGATTCCCCAGTGTCGGGGCCGCCATGCCGACCTACCTTACTCTGGAGTAAGAAGCGACCGGGTTTCCCGTGGCCAGGGATTTGGAGGAGGCCCCGGGTTTAGGGCATACTATTCGGGTTGCCTTGAGCCGGGTTTGCGCCTGGCCGGGGCATACACCGGCGCCCAAACGGGCGCATCCGGTCCCCACCTCGAGCGCGACGATTTTCCGCCGCGGCCGAGTGCGCGTACGGGCGACACACCCGACCGCGGGGACCGGTGGACCATAGACAGAAGAACAGCGGCGGCATACCAGCGCGACGTGCGCCGGAAGAGACAGGCCCGGACACGGGCCCAGCAGGAGTGAGGTAGGAGAAGCGTGGCGGGACAGAAGATCCGCATCAGGCTCAAGGCCTACGACCACGAGGCGATTGACGCCTCGGCGCGCAAGATCGTGGAAACGGTCACCCGAACCGGCGCCAGCGTGGTCGGCCCCGTGCCGCTGCCGACTGAGAAGAACGTGTACTGCGTCATCCGGTCCCCGCACAAGTACAAGGACTCGCGGGAGCACTTCGAGATGCGCACCCACAAGCGGCTGATCGACATCCTCGACCCCACGCCTAAGACCGTTGACGCCCTGATGCGCATCGATCTGCCGGCCAGTGTCGACGTCAACATCCAGTAGGAGACCAGAAAGAAATGGCTAGAAAAGGCATTCTGGGCACCAAGCTGGGCATGACGCAGGTGTTCGATGAGAACAACCGGGTCGTGCCGGTGACGGTCGTGAAGGCCGGCCCCAATGTCGTGACGAAGATCCGCACGCCGGAGCGCGACGGCTACAGCGCCGTGCAACTGGCGTACGGCGAGATCAGCCCGCGCAAGGTCAACAAGCCGTTGACCGGTCAGTACGCCGCCGCCGGGGTCAACCCGCGCCGCCACATCGCCGAGTTTCGGCTCGACGACGAGGCCGCCACCGCGGAGTACGAGGTCGGCCAGGAGCTGACCGCCGAGATCTTCGCCGACGGCAACTACGTCGACGTGACCGGCACCAGCAAGGGCAAGGGCTTCGCGGGCACCATGAAGCGACACGGTTTCCGTGGCCAGGGCGCCAGCCACGGTGCCCAGGCGGTGCACCGTCGTCCCGGTTCCATCGGCGGTTGCGCCACCCCCGGCCGGGTGTTCAAGGGCACCCGGATGTCAGGCCGGATGGGCAACGACCGCGTGACGACGCAGAACCTGTTGGTGCACAAGGTCGATGCCGAGAACGGCGTGCTGCTGATCAAGGGCGCCATCCCCGGACGCACCGGTGGACTGGTCATGGTCCGCAGCGCAATCAAGCGAGGCGAAAAGTAATGGCTGCTTTGAAGATTGATGTGCACACCCCGGGTGGTAAGAAGGACGGCTCTGTCGAGCTGCCCGCGGAGCTGTTCGATGTCGATGCCAACATCGCATTGATGCACCAGGTGGTCGAGGCGCAACGCGCCGCGGGCCGTCAGGGCACGCACTCGACGAAGACGCGCGGCGAGGTCCGCGGTGGCGGCAAGAAGCCGTACCGGCAGAAGGGCACCGGCCGCGCACGTCAGGGTTCGACGCGTGCGCCGCAGTTCACCGGGGGTGGCGTCGTGCACGGTCCGAAGCCACGCGACTACAGCCAGCGCACCCCGAAGAAGATGATCGCCGCCGCGCTGTGCGGGGCCCTCTCGGACCGGGCGCGCAACGGCCGCATCCACGCCGTCACCGAACTGGTGGAGGGTCAGACCCCGTCGACCAAGAGCGCCAAGTCGTTCCTGGCCACGCTGACCGAGCGCAAGCAGGTGCTGATCGTGATCGGCCGCACCGACGAGGCCGGCGCCAGGAGCGTGCGCAATCTGCCTGGTGTGCACGTGCTTTCGCCGGATCAACTCAACACCTATGACGTGCTGAAGGCCGACGACGTGGTGTTCAGCGTCGAGGCGCTGGACAGCTACATCAGTGCCAACGCAAAGAGTGATGAGGAGGTGTCGGCCTGATGGCGACCGTCACCGACCCCCGCGACATCATCTTGTCGCCGGTCATCTCCGAGAAGTCCTACGGGTTGATCGAGGACAACGTTTACACGTTCGTGGTGCACCCCGATTCGAACAAGACCCAGATCAAGATCGCTATCGAGAAGATCTTCAAGGTCAAGGTCGATTCGGTGAACACCATGAACCGGCAGGGCAAGCGCAAGCGCACCCGCGCCGGATACGGCAAGCGCAAGGACACCAAGCGCGCCATCGTCACGCTGGCCGCGGGTAGCAAGCCCATTGACCTGTTCGGAGCACCGGCCTAGCCGGCAACGCAGAGAGACTTAGAGAAACATGGGAATTCGCAAGTACAAGCCGACGACCCCGGGTCGTCGCGGTGCCAGCGTCTCCGATTTCGCCGAGATCACTCGCGACCATCCGGAGAAGTCGCTGGTTCGCCCGCTGCACGGCAAGGGCGGCCGCAACGCACACGGTCGGATCACCACCCGGCACAAGGGCGGTGGCCACAAGCGCGCGTACCGCGTCATCGACTTCCGTCGTAACGACAAGGATGGCGTCAACGCCAAGGTCGCGCACATCGAGTACGACCCCAACCGCACCGCGAACATCGCACTGCTGCACTACCTTGACGGCGAGAAGCGCTACATCATTGCGCCCCAAGGTCTGTCGCAAGGCGCCACGGTGGAGTCCGGCGCCAACGCCGACATCAAGCCCGGCAACAACCTGCCGCTGCGCAACATCCCATCCGGCACCGTGATCCACGCAGTGGAACTGCGGCCCGGCGGCGGCGCCAAGATGGCGCGCTCGGCCGGCTCCAGCATCCAGCTGCTTGGCAAGGAGGGCTCCTACGCCTCCCTGCGGATGCCGTCGGGTGAGATCCGCCGCGTCGACGTGCGCTGCCGCGCCACCGTCGGTGAGGTCGGAAACGCCGAGCAGGCCAACATCAACTGGGGTAAGGCCGGCCGTATGCGGTGGAAGGGCAAGCGCCCGACCGTCCGTGGTGTCGTGATGAACCCGGTAGACCACCCGCACGGCGGCGGTGAGGGTAAAACCTCCGGCGGCCGTCACCCGGTCAGCCCGTGGGGTAAGCCCGAGGGCCGTACCCGCAAGCGCAAGAAGCAGAGCGACCAGCTCATCGTCCGACGCCGGCGCACCGGCAAGAAGCACCACCGGTAGACGTAGCCAGGAGATAAGCCAATGCCACGCAGCCTTAAGAAGGGTCCGTTCGTCGACGACCATCTGCTGAAGAAGGTCGACGTCCAGAACGAGAAGAACACCAAGCAGGTCATCAAGACCTGGTCGCGTCGTTCGACCATCATTCCCGACTTCATCGGGCATACCTTCGCGGTCCACGACGGCCGCAAGCATGTCCCGGTGTTCGTCACCGAGGCGATGGTCGGGCACAAGCTCGGCGAGTTCGCGCCGACCCGCACATTCAAGGGTCACATCAAGGACGACCGGAAGGCTAAGCGCCGGTGAACAAAGTGAACGGCGCATCAGGGAGAAGCCGGTAATGACTACGACGACTGAATATCCGACAGCGGTTGCCAAGGCACGCTTCGTGCGTGTCTCGGCGACGAAGGCGCGCCGGGTCATTGACCTGGTGCGTGGCAAGTCGGTGTCCGACGCGCTCGACATTCTGCGGTGGTCGCCGCAGGCAGCCAGCGAGCCGGTCGCCAAGGTGATCGCCAGCGCCGCGGCCAATGCGCAGAACAACGAGGGCCTGGACCCGTCCACCCTCGTCGTGGCCACTGTCTACGCCGACGAAGGCCCGACGGCCAAGCGCATCCGGCCGCGTGCCCAGGGGCGCGCGTTCCGAATCCGCAAGCGCACCAGCCACATCACGGTGATCGTGGAGAGCCGACCCTCGCGTGAGGACCGCAGCTCGGTGCAGTCGGCACGCTCGCGTCGCGCGCACGGCAGCAAGGCCGCCGCCGCCAAGAAGGCGCCTGCGACGAAGGCTGCCGCGGAGACCACGGCGTCGGAGACGGCTCCGGCGAAGAAGGCTCCGGCCAAGAAGGCGACCGCTGAGCAGGCGCCGGCGAAGAAGGCTTCCGAAGCCGCGAGGGCGGCGACATCAGACACAGCCAACAAGACTGCTGAAGCTTCCGAGGAAGCGAAGGGAGGCTCCGAGTAGTGGGCCAGAAGATCAACCCCCACGGCTTCCGGCTCGGTATCACCACCGACTGGAAGTCCCGGTGGTACGCCGACAAGCAGTACAAGGACTACGTCAAGGAAGACGTTGCGATCCGTAGGCTGCTGGCCACCGGTCTGGAGCGCGCCGGCATCGCCGACGTGGAGATCGAAAGGACTCGCGACAGAGTCCGAGTTGATATCCACACCGCGCGGCCCGGCATCGTGATCGGGCGCCGCGGCACCGAGGCCGACCGCATCCGAGCGGACCTGGAGAAGCTGACCGGCAAGCAGGTTCAGCTGAACATCCTCGAGGTGAAGAACCCTGAGTCGCAGGCTCAGCTGGTGGCACAGGGTGTGGCAGAGCAGCTTTCGAACCGCGTCGCGTTCCGCCGCGCCATGCGCAAGGCGATCCAGTCGGCCATGCGCCAACCCAACGTCAAGGGCATCCGGGTGCAGTGCTCGGGCCGCCTCGGTGGCGCCGAGATGAGCCGCTCGGAGTTCTACCGTGAGGGCCGGGTGCCGCTGCACACGCTACGCGCCGACATCGATTACGGCCTGTACGAGGCCAAGACGACCTTCGGCCGCATCGGCGTGAAGGTGTGGATTTACAAGGGCGACATCGTCGGTGGCAAGCGTGAGCTGGCCGCTGCGGTTCCGGCAGGTGCCGACCGTCCGCGCCGTGAGCGTCCGTCGGGCACCCGTCCGCGCCGTAGCGGCGCCTCGGGTACCACCGCGACGAGCACTGACGCCGGTCGCGCCGCGTCGGGTGCCGAGGAGGCACCGGCGATCGCTGAGGCGACGTCCGGCACCGAGGCTGCTGCCGGCACCGCCGTTGAGGCGCCGACGGAGAACACGGAGAGCTGAATCATGTTGATTCCCCGCAAGGTCAAGCACCGCAAGCAACACCACCCGAGGCAGCGCGGCATCGCCAGCGGTGGCACGTCGGTGAGCTTCGGCGACTACGGCATCCAGGCACTGGAGCACGCCTACATCACAAACAGGCAGATCGAGTCTGCTCGTATCGCCATCAACCGGCACATCAAGCGTGGCGGCAAGGTGTGGATCAACATCTTCCCGGACCGTCCGCTGACCAAGAAGCCGGCCGAGACCCGCATGGGTTCGGGTAAGGGTTCGCCGGAGTGGTGGGTGGCCAACGTCAAGCCCGGCCGAGTGTTGTTCGAGCTGAGCTATCCCGATGAGGCGATCGCCCGGGCGGCACTCACCCGCGCGATCCACAAGTTGCCGATCAAGGCACGCATCGTGACCCGAGAGGAGCACTTCTGATGGCAGTGGGAGTGACGACGGGCGAGCTGCGCGAACTGACCGATGACGAGTTGAAGGACAAATTGCGCGAGTCCAAGGAAGAGTTGTTCAATCTGCGCTTCCAGATGGCGACCGGTCAATTGTCCAACAACCGTCGGCTTCGCACGGTGCGTCAGGAAATTGCGCGCGTCTACACGGTGCTGCGCGAACGTGAGTTGGGTCTGGCTTCCGGGCCCGCCGGTGAGGAATCGTGATGGCAGAGAATGCAGCAACCACGGCCTCCGGAGCCGCGGAGTCGGCGACATCGGGCTCGGCGAAAGCCGCGTCCGCGAAGGCCAGCTCGGGCGAGAAGGGTCCGAAGCACACCCCGCGCACCGAGAAGCCGCGCGGTCGGCGTAAGACCCGTATCGGCTACGTGGTCAGCGACAAAATGCAGAAGACCATCGTGGTCGAGCTCGAGGACCGGGTGAAGCATCCGCTCTACGGCAAGATCATCCGCACCACCACGAAGGTCAAGGCGCACGACGAGAACGGCATCGCCGGTGTCGGCGACCGGGTTTCGCTGATGGAGACCCGCCCGTTGTCGGCCACCAAGCGGTGGCGGCTCGTCGAGATTCTCGAGAAGGCCAAGTAGCTAAGCTAGCAATAGGCAGGGCCCCGCGTCGGGGACCTTTGCGTTTGGTCACCGCATGAGTAATCCTTCGAGAATGGGGATCCGTGTCGAACGTGCGGACGGTGATCGCTGGGACGACCTCTGCCGGCTGTTCGGCCGGGCGGGAGCGTCGAACGGCTGCTGGTGTCAGTACTGGATCCTGGGCCCTGGCTATAACCGGCGTGATCGCAGCCTCAACAAGGACGCGCTCGCACGCGAGTGTGCTCACGGTGGTGCGACGACCCCCGGGCTGATTGCCTACACCGACGACGGGCGCGCTGTCGGTTGGGCTCGGCTGAGTCCGCGGTCGCAGTTGGGCTGGCTCAACGAACGGTTCGTGGGTCGGCTGCCCGTCGACGACGACCTGTGTTCGCTGTCGTGCTTCTACGTCCCGAATCGGGAATGCGGCGCCGGTGTGATGACCGCATTGATCGCCGCGGCGACGAAAGTAGCTCGCCGCGAAGGCGTTACGCTGGAGGCTTACCCGGTGGATCCTGCTGCCGACAAGGCAACCCGCAATCGCTTCACCGGAGTGCTCGGGCCGTTCCTTCGCGCGGGTTTCACCGAGGTGCAACGACTTTCGCCGGACCGGGCGGTGGTGCGGTTCACGGCGTGACCCGTGCCGCGATGCCGTCCAGTAGTTGGCGCAGTCCGGCGTGGAACTCGGCCAGGGGATCATTGTCTGCCCTGTCGAACACGCCGTCCTCGAGTGCTGCGGCCAGCGCCGGGAATCTCTCGGGGTCCAGTAATCGCCGGAGGAGTGCGGGGTATGCGGGGCCGTTGACGTGGCCGGCAGCCTCGATGTCCAGTGCGGCGGCGCCGCGGACGAAGTGCAGGATCGCCATGACGGCCGCCAGCTTGTCTCGTTCGGAAAGATCCGTGCCACCCACAGCGGCCAGCCCCGCATCCAGCCACGCCAGCTGTCCCGGATCAGCGGGAGGGCCCGTCGGCGCGGCTTGCAGGATCCACGGGTGCCGGTGATACACCTCCCAGAGCCCGCCGGCCCAATCAGAAAGGGCACCACGCCAATCCGCGCTGTCGGTGTGCCCCCGCGGTGGTCCCGGCCCCGCCGAGAGCATGAACGTCACCAGCTCGTCCTTGTTGGCGATGTGCCGATACAGCGACATGGTGCCGCAACCCAGCCGCTCCGCCAGCCGGGCCATCGACAGCGCGCCCAGTCCGTCGGCGTCGGCCAACTCGATCGCTGCGTCGACGATCCGTTCCCGGCTCAATCCACGCGAGCGCCGGCCAGGTGCGGCGTCGCGCCACAAGATCTCCAGCGCCCGGGGCAGCGGCTCCTCACCCTTGGTCATCACGGGTCAGCGTAATCCATATGCGCCCGTATGCGTATGCTGTACGCTAACGCGTATGATGTACGCGAATCGCACGCGCGCCAGAAAATGGTTGGCACCGGCACTCGCCGTGATCGTCGTTGGCTTCTTGGCGTTCTCGCTGCCGCCCTACTTCACGGGAGACACACGGGTGACCGCCACGTTTGCCCTGCACTATCCGCTGCTGGTGGGTCACGTGATGTTCGCGAGCGTGGCGATGGTGGCCGCGGTCGCCCAGATCTGGCCTCGATTGCGCGTTCGCCACCACGTGCTGCACCGCCGGGTCGGGCGGGTCTACGTCTACACGGCGGTCCCGGCCGCGGTGTGCGCGATGGTCATCGGGGCGGCGACGCCGTTCGGGCCATTCCTGGCCGTCAGCAATGTGTTACTGGCGTCGCTGTGGCTGTGGTTCACGCTCAATGGATACCTCGCCGCGCATCAGCGGCGCTTTGCAGACCATCGGCGCCACATGGTCCGTAGCGCCGCTCTTGCACTCTCGATCATCACCAACCGGATCTGGACTCCGTGCTGTTCATCTCCCTGCATCCGTTGCAGGGCAGCATCTTTGGCGGTAACGGGGAGCACTTCCTGTGGTTCGCGGCGGGCCTCGGAGCCTGGCTCAGCTGGACGATCCCGCTGCTGGCCGTGCAGTGGTGGCTGCACCGCAGACCAGTAATAGCGCCGTCGTCAAATTCGCAGCTAGCCGACACGCAAACGGTGTAGTGTCCGGGGCCATGGCAACGGAATTCAACGGCAAGATCGAAGTCGACATTCGGAATTCCGAGCCGGACTGGGGTCCATACGCGGCCCCGACTGCGCCGAAGGATGCGCCCAACGTCATGTACTTGGTGTGGGACGACACCGGCATCGCGACATGGGACTGCTTCGGCGGGTTGGTCGAAATGCCTGCGATGAGCCGCATCGCCGAACGGGGCGTGCGCCTCTCACAGTTCCACACCACCGCGCTGTGCTCACCGACCCGGGCCTCGCTGCTGACCGGACGCAACGCCACCACCGTCGGGATGGCGACCATCGAGGAGTTCACCGACGGTTTCCCTAACTGCAACGGGCGCATCCCGAATGACACCGCGCTGCTGTCGGAGGTTCTCGCCGAGAACGGCTACAACACCTATTGCATCGGCAAGTGGCACCTGACGCCGCTGGAGGAATCGAATCTGGCGTCCACCAAACGACATTGGCCGCTGTCGCGGGGCTTCGAACGCTTCTACGGTTTCATGGGCGGCGAGACGGACCAGTGGTACCCGGAACTCGTTTACGACAATCACCCCGTCGCGCCACCGGGAACGCCGGAGGACGGCTACCACCTGTCGATGGACATCGCTGACAGGACAATCGAATTCATTCGCGACGCGAAGGTGATCGCGCCCGACAAGCCGTGGTTCTCCTACGTCTGCCCGGGTGCCGGGCACGCGCCGCATCATGTCTTCAAGGAGTGGGCCGACCGCTACGCCGGCCGCTTCGACATGGGCTACGAGCGCTACCGCGACGTCGTGCTGGAGAACCAGAAGAAACTCGGCATCATCCCATCGGACACCGAGCTGTCTCCAATCAACCCGTACATCGATGTGAAGGGACCCAACGGCGAACCGTGGCCGCCACAGGACACCGTGCGGCCCTGGGATTCGCTTGACGACGACGAGAAGCGGCTGTTCTGCCGGATGGCCGAGGTTTTCGCCGGCTTCCTGAGCTACACCGATGCTCAAATTGGCCGCATCCTCGATTATTTGGAGCAATCCGGCCAGCTCGACAACACCATCATCGTGGTGATCTCCGACAACGGCGCCAGCGGCGAGGGCGGGCCGAACGGTTCGGTGAACGAGGTCAAGTTCTTCAACGGCTATATCGACACCACCGAAGACGGCCTGAAGCTCATCGACAATCTTGGTGGGCCGGAGACCTACAATCACTATCCCATTGGCTGGGCGATGGCATTCAACACGCCGTACAAGCTGTTCAAGCGCTACGCCTCGCACGAGGGCGGGATCGCCGACACCGCAATCATTTCCTGGCCCAAGGGAATTGCTGCGCACGGGGAAGTGCGAGACAACTATGTCAACGTCAGCGACATCACCCCGACGGTGTACGACCTGCTCGGGATCACCCCGCCCGCCATCGTCAAAGGCTTTCCGCAGAAGCCATTGGACGGTGTGAGTTTCAAAGTGACGCTTGATAACCCGACTGCACCTACCGGCAAGGAGACGCAGTTCTACACTATGCTTGGCACCCGCGGCATCTGGCACAGGGGGTTCTTCGCCAACACCGTCCACGCCGCGACACCGGCCGGCTGGTCGAATTTCGACAAGGACCGCTGGGAGCTGTTCCATATCGAGGCCGACCGCAGCCAGTGCCGCGATCTGGCTGCCGAGAATCCCGACAAGCTCGAGGAGCTCAAGGCGTTGTGGTTCAGTGAGGCCGCCAAGTACAACGGCCTTCCGCTGGCCGACCTGAACATCATCGAGACCATGACCCGGTGGCGGCCCTATCTGTCCGGCACCCGGGAGTCGTACCTCTACTACCCCGGCACCGCCGACGTCGGCATGGGCGCCGCCGTCGAGATCCAGGGCCGGTCATTCGTAGTGATCGCCGAGGTGACGATCGACACAACGGGCGCCGAGGGCGTGTTGTTCAAACACGGTGGCGCGCATGGCGGGCACGTGATGTTCGTCCAGGACGGACGGCTGCACTACATCTACAACTTCCTCGGTGAGGAAGAGCAGAAGTTGTCGTCGTCCGGTGCCGTGCCGTTGGGCCGGCACACGTTCGGTGTCGCCTTCGCGCGTAGCGGCACCGCGGAAGGCAGTCACACCCCGCTCGGCGACGCCACCCTGTTCATCGATGACTCCGAGGTGGCACTGCTGAATGGGATGAAGATCCATCCCGGAACGTTCGGTCTCGCCGGTGCGAGCCTGTCCGTCGGACGCAACACCGGTTCGCCGGTCTCGCGCGCATACAAGGCGCCGTTTGCGTTCACAGGTGGCACCATCGCATTGGTGAATGTAGATGTCTCGGGCAAGCCGTACGCGGATCTGGAACGGGAATTCGCGCGCGCTTTCGCCAAGGACTGATGAACCGCGCTGGATGTGCGGCGCTCGCGCTGGCCTGCGTGCTTGCTGCGTGCGTCCGTACCAGCGACGGTGTGCCTGTGGCCGGTGAGGAAGCCGCAACTGCCACGTCGTCGGCTCCGTCGGCGACGACACGGCCAACCCAGGAGGCCGACGAGTCCGCGCCCGGTGTCGTGCCCACCACGCGGGCGCCGGTACCACCGAACACCGTCGCCTGCTGGCAGCCGGTCAAGCCCGCCGTGCGGATGACGGCCGAGGTCGACGATCCGCGGGCGCCAAGGATCACCGTCGGCGTCCCGGATGGTTGGTCGATGACGGCGGGGTCGGGCGATGTCGGCGGCCGGCTGGAGGGATCGCACGGGATGTGGGCGACCGTCACGATCGCGCAGACCCAGTTGGACCCGGCGGCAGCGTTCCGCAAGTACGCCGACGACCTGATGGCGGAATCGGCGGTCAGCAGCGTCAGCATCATGCCGGCGGAGCTGTGCGAATACAGCGGGCAGAAGTTGATGGGCGCCTGGTCGGATACGCCGCAGAACGCGGTGGAGTTCCAGGACCGCATCGTGCACGTCTGGACCAACAGCGGAAACAGTTATCTGGTCGCCGTTCACGTGCAGGCACCCACCGGCACGCCCGGGTTCAATGCGGCCGCCGATGTGCTGACCGAGGATTTCGAGATCGGCCTACCTTGAAGGCCATGCTCACCGAGCTCGTCGAGCTGCCCGGCGGGTCGTTTCGGATGGGCTCAACGCAGTTCTATCCGGAGGAGGCGCCAGTGCACACCGCGAACGTCGGCGCCCTCGCGGTCGAACGTCATCCCGTGACCAATGCTCAGTTCGCCGAGTTCGTCGCCGACACCGGTTACATCACCGTCGCCGAACAGGAGCTCGATCCGGCGCTCTATCCGGGGGCGGCGCTACAGGACCTGGTGCCCGGCGCGTTGGTGTTTTCGCCCACTCTCGGCCCGGTCGACCTGCGCGACTGGCGTCAGTGGTGGGACTGGGTGCCCGGCGCGTGCTGGCGGCATCCGTTCGGCCTCGACAGCCTCATCGACGACCGGCTCGACCATCCGGTGGTGCAGGTCGCCTATCCCGACGCCGCCGCATACGCGCGCTGGGCCGGTCGCCGGCTGCCCACCGAAGCCGAGTGGGAGTACGCGGCGCGTGGCGGCGCCACCACGACCTATTCATGGGGCGATGACGTCGCGCCGGGCGGACGGTTGATGGCCAACACCTGGCAGGGCCGGTTCCCCTATCGCAACGACGGGGCGCTGGGCTGGGCGGGTACGTCGCCAGTGGGCACGTTCCCCGCGAACGAGTTCGGGCTGGTCGACATGATCGGCAACGTGTGGGAGTGGACGACGACGCAGTTCTCCGCGCATCACCGACCGGACGGCGCGGTGCAGTCGTGTTGTGGCCCGTCTGCACCGGATCCGACCGTCAACCAGACCCTCAAGGGCGGCTCGCATCTGTGCGCGCCGGAGTACTGCCATCGCTATCGCCCGGCCGCGCGCTCACCGCAATCGCAGGACAGCGCGACGACCCATATCGGCTTCCGCTGCGTGGCCAGTCAGACCACGGCAAGCTGACCAAGCCCGGACAGCGATCGCAGGATCTCGTTCGCCACACGCGGGGGTGCTGAGGCGTCGGATATGACGCCGACGCGGCGCGCATTCGCCAGCCAGCGCAGGTCGACGGCGCCCGAATCCTCCACTAGATAGGCGGGTTTGCAGGACATCACGGCCACGTCGAGAAGTCGGCGGGTATCCGGGGAGTCCTTCGGACCGAGCACCAGGACAAGGTCGCACCACTCGACGACAGTGGCCGCCTGTTGACGAGCCAGCATGACCTCGCGGTCGCCAACCGCGGCCGCCCACTGGTCGATCGCGGGTGCGGCGGCACGCAATGCGCGCAGCGCGCTCAGCCCATGCCACACAATGCCGGGCCGCAACAGTGGCGCCGACGGGGTGTCGTTGATCGCGCGCAATGCGACCGTCTGACCCGCCGGCGCCTGAGCCGCCAAGTATGCGGACTCGGTGTCGACCGCGATCGCGCCGGACTCGGCAGCGTGGGTCCGCCCGTCGCGCACGCGTCTCTGCGAGAACAGCGGAGCAAAGTACACCGCTAGCCCTAGGCGAGACACCGCCCCGAAGAGCAGTTCTGCGGCATGGCTTTCGGCCTGTGAGTCGGCTGTGCGCAAGTCGCTGGCGACGATCAGGTCACCTGGGCGTAGCTGGTCGGTCACTGCGCCGGCGACACCCGCGACGAGTAGCGGACCGACGGCGTCGACCAGCCTCGACGGCCCCATGCCGGTTCGCATCACGGGCGCCGCGGTCGCACGCCAGAGCGCGGCGCGCTCGGACCGCAGCGGCGTGCACACGAGAGCGGTGGTCATCCGGAGCGAACCGGTTCGCCGAAGCGCACCGCAAGCCGCCGGTACGCGCCGGGGGCGAGCGCGCGCATGGCTGGGACGATCCGCAGCCAGCGCGGCACCCATTCCTCGGCCGACGCACCTGTGACCAGCACCACTGCGTCGGTTAATTGCATGGCACCATGATCAGCGTCGATTGCCCAGTTGTGTGTCGTTTGTTGCGGCATCGGCCCAGTGCCGGCCGCAACAAACGACACAGTGTTGACATCGTTGGGCGCCGATGGGAGCTGACCAGCGGCGATTTGGTTCCTCGCAGGTCGTCACCTAGAATCAAGCGGTTGCCTTGGGCAGACCTCGGTTCTCGTTTGATGTAGCTCTTCGCGCAAGCGCTCATCGGAAGGAAACCCTGCGTGCCCTTCGGTGACAGCAAGACCGCGCACGTCAGGTCACTGGTGGGCTGTGCCCGCCAGAATATTGAGGCCTGCCGTTCGTACCGAACCCAGGTCGAGGAGATCGAGTGATTCAGCAGGAATCGCGTCTGAAGGTCGCCGACAACACGGGCGCCAAGGAGATCTTGTGCATCCGCGTGCTCGGCGGCTCGTCGCGGCGCTATGCAGGCATCGGCGACGTCATCGTGGCAACCGTCAAGGACGCCATCCCCGGCGGCGGCGTCAAACGCGGTGAGGTGGTCAAGGCTGTGGTGGTGCGCACCGTCAAGGAGCGCCGCCGAGCCGACGGCAGCTACATCAAGTTCGATGAGAACGCCGCGGTGATCATCAAGCCCGACAACGATCCGCGCGGGACACGCATCTTCGGCCCTGTCGGCCGTGAACTGCGCGAGAAGCGCTTCATGAAGATCGTTTCGCTTGCTCCAGAGGTGGTTTAGATGAAGGTCCACAAAGGCGACACGGTGCTCGTCATCTCCGGCAAGGACAAGGGCGCCAAGGGCAAGGTCCTGGTGGCATACCCGACCCGAAACAAGATCCTCGTCGAGGGCGTCAACCGGATCAAGAAGCACACCCCCGTATCGCGCACTGAGCGCGGCGCATCCTCCGGCGGCATCGTCACCCAGGAGGCGCCCATCCACGTGAGCAACGTGATGGTGATCGACTCCGACGGCAAGCCGACCCGTGTCGGATACCGCATCGACGACGAGTCCGGCAAGAAGGTTCGCGTCGCGAAGACCAACGGCAAGGACATCTAGAGAATGACCACCGTAGAAAACACAGCAAAGACGCTGCCCCGCCTCAAGCAGCGGTACCGGGAGGAAATCCGGGACACGCTGTTCAAGGAGTTCGGCTACGCCAACGTCATGCAGATTCCGGGCGTGGTGAAGGTCGTCGTCAACATGGGCGTCGGTGACGCCGCTCGCGACGCCAAGCTGATCAACGGAGCGGTCAACGACCTGGCGCTGATTACCGGCCAGAAGCCGGAGGTGCGCCGCGCCCGCAAGTCGATCGCACAGTTCAAGCTGCGCGAGGGCATGCCGATCGGCGCGCGTGTGACGCTGCGCGGCGACCGGATGTGGGAGTTCC
Organism: uncultured Actinomycetota bacterium; assembly: GCA_963715885.1. GTDB lineage: Bacteria > Actinomycetota > Actinomycetes > Mycobacteriales > Mycobacteriaceae > Mycobacterium. Next base: position 168,612 of record CAVQSK010000034.1, on the reverse strand, counting down.
TCGACCGGCTGATCTCAATCGCGCTGCCGCGTATCCGTGACTTCCGCGGACTGTCGCCCAGGCAGTTCGACGGCCGCGGCAACTACACCTTCGGGCTGACCGAGCAGTCGGTGTTCCACGAGATCGACGTGGACTCCATCGACCGCCCCCGTGGCATGGACATCACCGTCGTCACCTCGGCGACGAACGACGACGAAGGACGAGCGCTGTTGCGGGCGCTGGGCTTTCCGTTCAAGGAGAACTGAGCAGATGGCAAAGAAGGCTCTGGTCAACAAGGCCAACAAGAAGCCCAAGTTCGCGGTACGGGCATACACCCGCTGCAACAGGTGCGGCCGCCCGCACGCGGTATACCGCAAGTTCGGGCTCTGTCGCATCTGCCTGCGCGAGATGGCGCACGCCGGCGAGTTGCCAGGCGTGCAGAAGTCCAGCTGGTAACAGCACACAACTACAGACCAACATCGGAAAAGGCCGCGGTAGGCCCCCAAAAAGATCGAACCCAGTAGGGAACCGCCGCGAGGAAGGTGAACCTGCTGTCATGACCATGACGGACCCGATCGCAGACTTTTTGACACGTCTGCGCAACGCCAATTCGGCGTACCACGACGAGGTTGCCCTACCGCACAGCAAGATCAAGGCGAACATCGCCGAGATCCTCAAGGCGGAGGGCTACATCAGCGACTACCACACCGAGGATGCTCGGGTGGGCAAGTCGCTGGTGGTGCAACTGAAGTACGGCCCAAGCCGTGAACGCAGCATTGCCGGACTGCGCCGGGTATCCAAGCCCGGCCTGCGCGTCTATGCGAAATCGACCAACCTGCCAAGGGTTTTGGGTGGCCTCGGGGTGGCGATCATCTCTACGTCGTCGGGTCTGCTCACCGACCGTCAGGCAGCACGTCAGGGCGTGGGCGGCGAAGTCCTCGCTTACGTGTGGTGAGGGAGAACTAACGATGTCGCGTATTGGAAAGCAGCCGGTCGTCGTTCCCGCCGGGGTCGACGTGACGATCGACGGCCAGAACGTGTCGGTCAAGGGACCTAAGGGCACGCTGGGTCTGGCGATCGCTGAGCCGATCACCGTGTCACGCAACGACGATGGCGCCATAGTGGTGGACCGGCCCGACGACGAGCGGCGCAGCCGCTCGCTGCACGGGCTGTCGCGCACGTTGGTCGCCAACCTGGTCACTGGTGTCACCGAGGGTTACACCACCAAGATGGAGATCTTCGGCGTCGGCTACCGCGTGCAGCTCAAGGGCAACACCCTTGAGTTCTCGCTCGGTTACAGCCATCCCGTGGTCGTCGAGGCGCCGGAGGGCATCACCTTCGCGGTGGAGACGCCCACCAAGTTCTCGGTCTCGGGTATCGACAAGCAGAGGGTCGGCCAGATCTCGGCGAACATCCGCCGCCTGCGCCGCCCCGACCCCTACAAGGGCAAGGGCGTTCGCTACGAGGGCGAGCAGATCCGCCGCAAGGTCGGAAAGACAGGTAAGTAGACATGGCCTCAAAGACAGAGTCACCGACGCGTAAGCCCGTGGGGCAGAACGTGTCCGAGGCCCGGCGTGTGGCCCGGTTGCGGCGGCACGCCCGGCTGCGCAAGAAGATCTCGGGTACCGACGAGACACCCCGCCTGGTGGTCAACCGCTCGGCGAGGCACATCCACGTGCAGCTGGTGGACGACCTCACCGGCACCACGCTGGCCGCCGCCTCTTCGATCGAGGCCGATGTGCGGGCGGTCGAGGGTGACAAGAAGGCCCACAGCGTGCGCGTCGGTCAATTAATCGCCGAGCGGGCCAAGGCCGCCGGGATCGACACCGTGGTGTTCGACCGCGGTGGGTACACCTACGGCGGACGGATCGCGGCGCTGGCCGACGCGGCGCGCGAGGGCGGGCTGAAGTTCTGATGACGAAAAGCAACGGAAGGAACCCATGATGGCCGAGCAGGCGACATCCGGAGCCGCTGGGTCGGCGACATCCGGCAGCGCGCCGGCGACATCCGAAGGTCGAGACGGCCGACCCCCCCGCGGTGACCGCGAGGGCAGGGGTCGCCGTGACGACCGCGGGGGCCGCGGCGGCCGCGACGGCGGCGAGAAGAGCAACTACCTCGAGCGCGTCGTCGCCATCAACCGCGTTTCCAAGGTGGTCAAGGGTGGCCGGCGGTTCAGCTTCACTGCGCTGGTCATCGTCGGCGACGGCAACGGCATGGTCGGCGTCGGCTACGGCAAGGCCAAAGAGGTTCCGGCCGCGATCGCCAAGGGCGTCGAGGAAGCGCGCAAGGGCTTCTTCCGGGTTCCGCTGATCGGCGGCACCATCACCCATCCGGTGCAGGGCGAGGCCGCCGCCGGTGTGGTGATGCTGCGCCCGGCCAGCCCCGGTACCGGCGTGATCGCCGGGGGCGCCGTTCGCGCAGTGTTGGAATGCGCTGGCGTGCATGACATTCTGGCCAAATCGCTGGGTAGCGACAACGCGATCAACGTGGTGCATGCCACCGTCGCCGCACTGAAGCTGCTGCAGCGTCCCGAAGAGGTGGCGGCCAGGCGCGGCCTGTCCATCGAGGATGTCGCACCGGCCAGTATGCTGCGGGCGCGCCGGGAAGCGGATGCGCTGGCGGCATCGGCCGCGCGTGAAGGATCGGCATAACCATGGCAGAGCTGAAGATCACCCAGGTGCGCAGCACCATCGGTGCGCGCTGGAAGCAGCGTGAAACCCTGCGGACGCTGGGACTGCGCAAGATCCGGCAGTCGGTGGTCCGTGAGGACAACTCGCAGACCCGCGGTCTCATCAAGGCCGTTCATCACCTCGTAAAAGTTGAAGCGGTGGAGTCCGAATAATGACCATCAAACTTCATGATTTGAAGCCCGCGCCGGGGTCGAAGACCGCGAAGACCCGCGTCGGTCGCGGTGAAGGCTCCAAGGGCAAGACCGCCGGTCGCGGCACGAAGGGCACCAAGGCCCGCAAGAACGTCCCTGTGACGTTCGAGGGTGGGCAGATGCCGATCCACATGCGGCTGCCCAAGCTCAAGGGCTTCAAGAATCGGTTCCGCACCGAATACGAGGTCGTCAACGTCGGTGACATCGACAAGCTGTTCCCGAAGGGCGGCGACATCGGTGTCGACGAGCTGGTGGCCGCTGGTGCGGTGCGCAAGAACTCGTTGGTGAAGGTGCTCGGAGACGGCAAGCTGACCGTGAAGGTCAACGTCTCGGCGCACAAGTTCAGCGGTAGCGCGCGCGAAAAGATCACCGCCGCAGGCGGTTCCGCGACCCAGCTTTAGTCCGCAACCTGACGCTAGAGGCCCTCGGCACGCTCAGGCGTGCGGGGACCCCCGCGTCTAGTGGTCACTGCCCCCATTCGAAGCAGCCCACGCCGGGCACGCAGCCGCCGCCGCCGAGGGGGCCGCCGTGGCCACACACTCCGCTGGCAGTACAACCGCCGCCGCCGCCGGGGCCGCCAGAACCGCAGGTTCCGTCGGCAGCGCACCCGCCGCCGCCTCCTGGGCCGCCGCTGCCGCAGACCCCACTGGCGCAGCCGTCACCGCCGGGGCTCGCGGGAATTGTGACGCTCGACACACCCGTCGCCACGGCGAAGGACTCTGCTGCTGCAATCGAGCCGCGGCGATCGCCGTCGCGGCCGCACCCGCCATGACCAGCGGGGCAATGAATTTCAGTATCGCCCTCATGTTTCCGGTTTACCACCAAGATCGGAAACTTAAAAAGACTAAATATGAGCGAAATCTCTGACTCAGGTGAGCAGCGGAATCACGTCTGCAGCAAGCCGTTCCATCTGGTCGCGATCCTCCGCGACGTTCTCGCCAACGGGGTTCAGCAGGACCATCTCGGCCCCGGCGTCGACCACCTCGCGCAGTCCGCGGACCACATCGTCGGGGGTGCCGGACACCGGAACCGCCTCGATGCCCGGCATCTCGCCGTAGATGCGGTGCAGCCCGGCGAGCACCCGTTCGCGCGCGCGGCCGGCGTCGTCATCGACCATCAGGTAGACCCGTTTGCCGATGGTGAAACCGGCCGGGTCCTTGTGCTGGCGGTCGAGTTCGTCGCGGACCGTCTGTACTGCCGCGACGAAGCTGGCCGTCGTCGACGAACCGGCGCCGAGGAACGCGTCGCCGAGCCGCACCGCGCGGGCCAATGCCTTGGGAGCGTTGGCGCCGAACCAGATTGGCGGATGGGGGCGTTGAACCGGCTTGGGCTGAATCGGAAGACCGTCGACGTCGCGGAAACGTCCGTGGAACGTCACGGTCGGCTCGTCGGACCACGCCGCCTTCATCAGCTTCAACCCCTCGGTGAAACTGCTGATGAACGTCGACCCGTCCACTCCAAACGCCGCGAAACTGCGGAAGCCGCCACCTGGCGCGACCCCGAGATCCAGCCTGCCGTGGCTCAATTGGTCCACCGCTGTTGCCGCCGCGGCCAACTGGAGAGGATCGTGCAGCGACGTGATCAGCACCGCGACACCGAGTCGAAGACGGGTGGTGTGCGACGCCGCCCATGACAGCAGCTCCAGCGGCGCGAGGGACGGCGCGAGCCCGATGGTCTGCTCGAGCGTCCAGCCACCCTCGAAGCCGAGCTCCTCAGCCCGCATCAGATAACTGCGCGTTCCCTCGGCGTCGAAACCGTCGGCCACTTGTTGCGGGATCGAAATCGAGAACCTCACGCATCCACCGTAGGCCTGGCCGATGACGTGGTGTGGACCACCGTGTGGGCAAGGACGACTACCTCGACTTCCCTCGCGCGAGCGCAGTGAAACGGTGCAGCGCGACGGGAAGTCCATGCTGACCCCGGAGGTGCCTCGACATTCATCCGGACCCGCCGGCCGGCGACGCCGTAACTGGGCCATCGGCCCGCGTCGGTAGGCTCGGAGGATGTTCTCTTTCCTACCCGGTATCCCCGGCACCGATGACCTGCGGGCGCTCGTACGCAAGGTTGACACCGCCCGGCACCACGGCGTGCCGGACGGATGTGTGCTCGAACTCGACCTGCTCTCGGTGCCAAGTGAGACCGGCGGATTCGACCCGTTCGCGATGATCGCCAGCGGGGGTCGGCCATTGTTGCTGCGCGAGGCCGTCGCCGCCATCCACCGCGCCGCCGAGGACCCGCGGGTGGCCGGGCTGATCGCGCGGGTGCAGATCCCGATCGCGCCTGCGGGTCCGGTGCAGGAACTCCGCGAGGCCATCGCCGCGTTTAGCGACGTCAAACCGTCGCTGGCGTGGGCCGAAACGTATCCCGGCACCCTGTCGTACTACCTGGCCTCCGCGTTCCGCGAAGTGTGGATGCAGCCGTCGGGCACCGTTGGACTGGTCGGTTTCGCCACCAATGCGCTGTTCTTACGCGACGCGTTGGACAAGGCCGGAATCGAGGCGCAGTTCATTGCGCGTGGCGAATACAAGTCCGCCGCAAACCGTTTCACCCAGGACCGCTACACCGACGCCCATCGTGAGGCCGATGGCAGGCTTATTGAAAGCCTGCACGCGCAGGTGTGGCAGGCGGTGGCCGAGTCGCGCCACATCGACCCCGCTGATGTTGACAAGCTCGCCGACAAGGCGCCGCTGCTGCGAGACGACGCGGTCACCGGCCGCCTGGTCGACCGGATCGGATTCCGCGATGAGGCTTACGCGCGCATCGGTGAACTCGTTGGCGCACCGGGCATTTCACCGGAGACCGGCGATGTGGACTCCGATGATGCGCCGCCGCGGTTGTACCTGTCACGGTATGCGCGGGCCACTGCGTCACGGCCCGCACTGCCGATGCCACCGATTCCGGGCCGCAAGGGCAAGCCGACCATCGCCGTCGTCACCCTGCACGGCCCGATCGTCAGCGGCCGGGGTGGTCTGCAGTTGCTGCCGTTCGGTAACTCGAGCGCCGGTAGCGACACCATCGCCGCGGCGCTGCGTGAAGCCGCCGCAGACGACTCGGTGTCGGCGATCGTGTTGCGGGTGGACAGCCGGGGCGGTTCGGCCACCGGATCGGAAACCATTTGGCGGGAAGTGAATCGGGTGCGCGACGGTGGCAAGCCGGTGGTCGCCTCCATGGGTGCCGTCGCGGCGTCCGGCGGCTACTGCGTGTCGATGGGCGCCGACGCGATCGTCGCGAACGCCGGCACAATCACCGGCTCGATCGGTGTGATGACCGGCAAGCTCGTCGCCCGTGAGCTCAAGGACCGTATCGGTGTCGGCTCCGACTCGGTGCGCACGAATCCCAACGCCGACGCCTGGTCCATCGACAAGCCGTTCACCGAAGAGCAGCATGCCCACGTCGAGGCCGAGGCCGACTTGTTCTACACCGATTTCGTCGAGCGAGTTGCGCAGGGCCGCAAGATGTCCACGGAAGCCGTCGACGCGATCGCGCGTGGCCGCGTGTGGACAGGGGCTGATGCCAAGGAACGCGGCCTCGTCGACGAACTCGGCGGGTTTCGCACGGCCATCACCCGTGCCAAGGTGCTGGCCGGGCTGGAACCCGAAGCCGACGTCCGCATTGTCGGCTATCCGGGCTCGTCGCTGATGGATTTCCTGCGGCCCAAGCCGTCGTCGCAGCCGGCCGCGGCGTCGCTGCCGGACGCTCTTGCGGCGCTGATTGGCCGGTCGGTGGCCGGGGTGCTTGGCCAGGCCGAGCGGTCTCTGATCGGCGTCAGCGCACTCTGGCTGGGCGACTACCGCTTCTAAGATCGCCGAAATGTAATACCAGGCTGTCAAGGGGCGCATTTAGCGACCCGGCATTGAAATTTCGGCGCAAACTGCTGCCATGGCCTACTCGGTCACGGCGGGCAAGCTGGTGCTGATCACCGGCGCCTCATCCGGTGTGGGCGGGGCGCTGGCTCGGACGTTCGCGGAGCAGGGTGCGGTCGTTGGGCTCATCGCACGCAGGCGCGACCGGCTGGCCGAGGTGCTCGCCGACTGCCAGAAGGTGTCGCCGGATTCGCAGATGTGAGTGGCCGATCTCGCCGACAGCGAGGCCGTCGGCCCGCTAGCCCTGCAGGCGTGGGCCGCCCTCGGCCAGATCGATGTGCTCGTCAACAATGCCGCAGTCCCCAAGCGCAGGGCTGTCACCGCACTCGAGGCCGGAGGTGGAGGCCGTCATGCGGGTCAACTTCTTCGCCCCGATGCGGCTCACCTTGGCCCTCCTCCCTCGGATGCTCGAGCAGGGTGCGGGTGTGATCGTCAACGTATCCAGCGTCGGTGGCCGACTGGGGATCATTCACGAATCCGCCTACTGTGCAAGCAAGTTCGCGCTGTGCGGGTGGAGCGAATCGATGGCGGTGGATCTCCACGACACTGGAGTATCGGTGAAGTTGATCGAGCCGGGGCCCGTCGACACCGAGATCTGGGACCAGCCGGACAACGACGACCCGATATACGACGGCCCGAAGTTCTCTGCGGAGGAGGTGGCCGAGGGCATCATCGCCGCGCTCGGCAGTGACCAGTTCGAGCACTATGTGCCCGATATGAAGGCGGTCGTCGACGTCAAGAACACCGACATCGACGCCTATATCGCGGGCGCGGCGTCTATGGCGCGACCATGAGGGCCCTGGTCTTCGGTGTTCCTCCCGAGCCGCGCCACGTGCCCGACGATGCCAACACTCTCACCAAGAACCTGGCCCACTCACCAGTGGCCTTGCGTGACGTGCCGGATCCTCCACCGCTGCACGATGATTGGGTGATCACCCGCCCCCGCCTTACAGGAATCTGCGGATCGGACTCCAAGCAGATCCTTCTCGACTTCGGCGAGGGTGACACCGACAACGCGATGGCCGCATTCTGCTCGTTTCCCCAAGTGATGGGTCACGAAGTGGTGCCGACGTAGTTTCCTTGGGGCCCAAGGCCCGTGGGTTGGAGGTCGGGCAGCGGGTCGTGCTCAACCCGTGGCTGTCCTGCGGTCCGCGTGGGATCTCGCCGCCATGCGCAGCGTGCGAGAACGGTGACTACATCTTGTGCTGGAGCTTCACGGACGGCGACATCAAGCCCGGCATCCACAGCGGCGTCTCGGCGGACGTGACAGGCGGATACGCCGAACTGATGCCTGCCCACGACACGATGCTCTTCGATGTCCCGGAGTCGGTGCCCGACGAACTGGCGGTGTTCGCCGACCCCTTTTCGGTTTCCCTGCATGCGATCACGCGCCATCCGCCGCCGCCGTCGGGTCGGGTCCTCGTGTACGGCGCCGGCTCGCTCGGCCTGTGCGCGGTCGCGGTCCTGCAGGCGCTCTATCCCGAGGTGACCGTCGCGGTGGTGGCCCGCTTCGACGCCCAGGCGGAGTTGGCCCGCCGCCTGGGAGCGGCCACGGTGCTGGCACACGTGCCCCGCCTGGCCCTCATCGAGGAGCTGGTCGCTTGGGATGGCGGTCGGCTGAGGCGGCCGCTGCAGGGTCTGCCGATGGCGCACCCCGGTGCGGTCGACGTCGTATACGACACCATCGGAAAGCCCGAGACATTCGAAGTCGGCGTTCGTGTCCTCGCGTCGCGAGGAACGCTGGTGAAGGCCGGCGTTCATGCTCCGGGCCGGTGGGAGTGGAGCCCGCTGTACTTCAAAGAGATCAACTGGGTCGGCTCCAACGCATTCGGTGTGTAGGAGGTTGACGGTGTGCGCAAGCACGCCATCGCGCACTACCTGGATTTCGTCGTCGACGGGCGAGTGGACCTGCGCCCCATGCTGACTCACACCTTCCGTCTCGAGCAGTTGCGTGAAGCATTTCTGGCCATCGCCAACCAGAACCACAGCGGCGCCGTGAAAGTCGCGATCGACCAGCGCTAGGCGGACTGATCCCGTCACGCCAGCGGAGATGTGCCGTGGGTGAGACGGAACTGCCTGCTGAAGTACCCCGGATCGGACATTTTCGCCCGACGCGCTGGCCCTTTCGCGCGCAACGAAAAGCACGGGGGATGATCGGCGATCCATCGAGTTCTGCTATGTCGGCGGACATATGACGGCTCACGACGGATTGGCGGCGCGGCGCATGCTCCGCAGCCACCACGTCGCGGGGGAACCTGGGCGACGCGATTCCGCCGCTACTTCGTGTTCTACCGCGCCAGCCGTTCGGCCTGACGTGCTACATCGGGTTCTGGCGCAGATACGTGTAGATGCCGGCGAAGCCCTGGTTGACCTCGTCGGGCACGGGCACCGGTCCGCCGAGAGCTCTTGCACCCCAGGCGATCTGGGCAGTCCGTTCGACCAGCGCCGTGACATGCAGGGCGCGGTCGGGCCGGGGCGCGACGGCCACCAGGCCGTGATTGGCAATCAACGCGGCCGCCCGACCCTCGAGCGCCTTGACCGCGTTGTGGCCGACGTCGGGGGTGCCGGACGCCGCGTAGTCGGCGCAGCGGATCTCGCCGCCGCAGTACACCGCGAACTCGTCGACGCAGGCCGGGATGAACTGGTGCGCGACGGCGAACATGGTGACCCACACGGGATGGCTGTGAATCACGGAGCCGATGTCGTCGAACGCCCGGTAGCAGGCCAGGTGCAGCTGCATCTCCGTCGACGGCGCGCGGCCCTCCTTCGCGGCCAGCACCGTGCCCTCCAGGTCGACCAGCACGAGATCGTCCAGCGCCATGTTCTCGTAATCCACCGACGACGGCGTGATCACGAGGTTGCCGTCCTCCCGCCTGGCCGAGATATTGCCTGCCGTGCCCTCGACCAGGCCGCGCCGCAACATGTCCTTGGCGGCGGCCAGCACCGCGGTCTCCGGGTTGTCGACGAATCTCATCAGGCCAGCACCTCCGGGTTGACGATATTGGTGGGCTTCCGTCCAGCCAGGAGCGCTTCCAGGCCGTCGGCCACCATGTGCGCCTGCCGGACCTCAGTGTTCCACGTGGCCCCGCCGATGTGCGGGGTCAGCACCACGTTGGGCATCGCTGCCAGCGGATGATCGGTGGGGAGCCATTCGCCGACGAAGTGATCCAGGCCAGCTGCGGCCACCTTGCCGCTCCGTAGCGCGTCGACCAGCGCATCGATGTCGTGCAGTTGGGCCCGCGCAGTGTTGAGGAAGACGACGCCGTCGCGCATCGCCGCGAACTGCTCGGCGCCGATCATCCCGACGGTGTCGTCGGTGACCGGCGCATGCAGCGAGACGATGTCGGCATCGGCGAGCAGTTGGTCAAGGCTGTGCTGCGCCTCGTCGTTGTACGGGTCATAGGCAATGACGTTGACGCCCAACCCCGTCAGTCGCCACCGCAGCGCGCGAGCGACCGCGCCGAGACCGACCAGGCCTGCTGTTCGTCCCGCCACCTCCCACGCCCGGAATCGCTGGTAGGGGAGCGTGCCGTCGCGAAATACCTGGCCCTGTCGGACATCCGCGTCGGCGCTCAGCACGTGGCGGGTGGCCGCGAAGAGTAGGGCGATTGTCATCTCCGCCACGGCGTCGGCGTTGCGACCGGGTGTGTGCAGCACCGGTATACCCGCCTTTGTGGCGCTGGCGATGTCGACGTTGTTGGGGTCCCCTCGCGTGGAGGCGACGGCGAGCAGCGGTAGCTCAAATACCGGACCGCCCACTGAATCGCTTTCCACGACAAGCACATCCGCGTTCTCCGCCGACGCCCGTTCGGCGAGCTGCTCAGCGGTGTAGATCCGCAGCGGTGTCTGGTCGATCCACGGGTCGTAGACCACGTCGGCCAGCTGCCGCAGCTTGTCGAATCCTTCGCCACGCAACGGGGCGGTCACCAGGGCGCGAAGACGGGTCACGAATGCTCATGCTGGCGTACGGTGACGCGCGTGTCAGCGAAAGACGTCACAATCGGCATCGACATCGGCACCACCGCGGTCAAGGCCGTCGCCGCCGACGAGGACGGTCATGTGACGGCAAGGACACGAATTCCCCACCACCTTCGGGTCCCGGCCCCGGACCGCCTCGAGCACGACGCCGACGAGGCGTGGCGAGAGGGTCCGCTGACGGCCCTGGCTGGCCTGGGCCGAGCCGATGCCAAAGCGGTGGCCGTCACGGCGATGGTGCCGTCGCTGACCGCCGTCGACGAGAACGGTCGGCCAATCACCCCCGGCCTGTTGTACGGCGACAGCAGGGGGCGGACCGCTGCACGCCCCGATACGAGCTTGCTCGCCGGCGAGACGGTCGAGTTCTTGCGCTGGACGGCCCGAGCGGCGCCCGACGCGCACGGGTTCTGGCCGGCGGCGGCCGTGGCCAACCATGCGCTGGCGGGTCAGGCCGTCCTCGACAACGCCACCGCGAGCACCGCCTTCCCGCTGTACGACGGCCTCGGCTGGGACGAATCAGTGTGCGCAGACTGCGGGGTCACCGCGGACCGGATGCCGGGGATCGAGTTGACGGGCGCGGCCGCAGGCCAGGTTCGCGGGACGGACTCCGTGCTGGCGGCGGGGGCGGTCGATGCGCTGTGCGAGCAATTGGTCGCCGGCGCGGACCGGGACGGGGACGTGCTCGTGCTGTGCGGCACGACGCTGATCGTGTGGGTCACCATCCCCGAGTACCGGGAGATCCCCGGCCTGTGGACGCTGCCTCACACCGCTGCGGGTAAGAGCCAGATCGGCGGGCCGAGCAATGCGGGAGGCCTGTTTCTCGGCTGGGTGGATCGCTTGTGGGACAGGGTAACCCAGCGACCGTCGATCCCCGACGGGTGCCGGTGTGGTCGCCGTACATCCGGGGTGAACGCGCACCGCTTCACGATCCCGACCGCCGTGGCGTGCTCGACGGTCTCGACCTCACCCACGACGCCGCGACGCTGCGGCGGGCCGCTTTCGAGTCGTCTGGTTTCGTCGTGCGCCAACTCATCGAACTGAGCGGAGCGCCCGCGGCACGTATCGTGGCGACGGGTGGCGGCACGCGCGTCGAACCTTGGATGCAGGCGATCGCCGACGCTACGGGCCTACCCGTAGCCGTTTCGGGTGTCCCCGAAGGAGCGGCGCTCGGGGCGGCATACATCGGCCGGCTAGCGGCCGGTCTCGAATCGTCGATCACCGACGCCGCCCGGTGGGCGTCGACCGAACGCCTACTGGACCCCGATCCCGCATGGACGGCTCCGATGCAGGAGCGCTATGCCCGCTTTATCGAGCTAGCCAACGACCGCTAGGCGCCGAATCGTCGACCGTGGGGCCTGTGCACCGATATCAGCCAATTTTCGCACACAGAACCCACGCTCGGCGTTCACGTCTTAGAGCAGCACCGCGCGGACGTAGCTGAGGTCGGCGAAGAGCAGCAAGGCTTCATCGTCGGGGAACTCAAAACCGTTGCCTGCGTATGCCTCCCGCATCGTCTGCGTAGACACATCCCAGCCGTATCGGGTGAGGTACTCGGGAACGTGGCTGCGTTCACCGTGGTAGATCAGGTCGCGCATCTCGATGTCCCATCCGTACTTCTTCATCCGTTCGGAGATGCGCTGAGCTCGTTCGTCCGAGAACATCTTGATGTCCAGGATGTGTTCGGTGGCCACCCGGCTGCCCGGCGTGCTGAGTGCGGTGATGTGGTCGAAGAGCCGGTCCTGCGCCTCGGGTGGCAGATAGATCAGCAGTCCCTCGGCGATCCACGCGGTGGGCACCGACGGGTCGAAGCCGTTGTCCTGCAATGCCGTCGGCCAGTCGTCGCGGAGGTCGACGGCGACCGCGCGCCGATCCGCCGTCGGCGCGGCCCCCAGATCGGCCAGCGTCTTGGACTTGAATTCGATGACCTCCGGCTGGTCGACCTCGTAGACCATGCTCCCGTCCGGCCACGGCAGCCGGAATGCCCGAGCGTCGAGTCCGGCGGCCAGGATCACGGCCTGGCGCACCCCCGCGGCGGCGGCATCGGTGAACAGTCTGTCGAAGTGGCGGGTGCGCACCGCCATTCCCTCCGCGGCGCGGCGCAGGTTGAACTCGGGGTCGACCGCTTCCAGGTCGATCTCGCCGTCAAGCGCCCGGATGATGAAGTCGAGCCCGACCGCACGCACCAGCGGCTCGGCGAACGGGTCGTCGATCAGACCCTCACGGTTGGCGAGCGCCCGCTGCGCGGCCACCATCGTCGCGGTCGCGCCAACGCTGGACGCCAGATCCCAGGTGTCGTTATCGGTCCTGGCCATCATGCTCCTAGACTGAAGAGTGCGGAAATGTACTGAATATTGGTCATCGCCGCCCCGGCCTCGTCATCTGGAAGCGTGAAACCGTTGGCCGCATACAGTTCCGGCGTGCCGCTGGCGGTGACGTCCCAGCCGTGTGTCGTGAGGTAGTCGATGACATGGTTGCGTTCACCGTGGTATACGAGCTCCGACATGTCGACGTTCAAGAGGCGACGCATCCGTTCGCGGCGCGCTTGAGATTTCTCGTCGGTGAACGCGTCCATCTTCGGCACCTGTTCGGTGGCCAGCCTGCTGCCGGGCGCGCTGAGTTCGGTGATGCTGTCGAACAGCCGGTCCTGCGCCTCCGGCGGCAAGTACACCAACAATCCTTCGGCGATCCACGCCGTCGGCGCAGTGGTGTCGAAACCGTTGGCGCGCAGGGCTGCCGGCCAGTCGTTGCGCAGGTCGATGCCGACCGCTCGCAGAGTGGCGGCCGGTTCGGCGCCCAGCTCGGCCAGGGTGCGGGTCTTGAACTCGATGACCTGCGGCTGGTCGACTTCGTAGACCACGGTGCCTGCCGGCCACGGCAACCGGTAGGTGCGTGCGTCCAGCCCGGAGGCCAGGATCACCGCCTGGCGCATGCCTGCGCCGGTCGCCGCGGTGAAGAAGTCGTCGAAGTACCGCGTGCGCACGGCCATGCCCTCGGCCATCATGGTTTGGCTCACCGCGGGGTCGTCGCTGAGGTCGATCTCACCGTCCACCATCTTGATGAAGGCGTCGACCCCGACGGCCCGCACCAGCGGCTCGGCGAACGGATCGTCGATCAACGGATTGGGGCCCTTCGAGGCCAATGCCCGCCCGGCGGCGACGCCCGTCGCCGTCGCGCCAACACTGGACGCCGGGTCCCACGTGTCTCCCTCAAATCTGCCTGAGCCGGTTCGTTCCATATGGCTCCCATGCCTACTTTCGTGTCGCGACGACGGCCAATGAATTGCGCAGCGGCGCAAGGTCGTCGGTGTCGGGAAACTCTTTACCGTAGTCGCGGAATACGTCGGGCCGGCTGCGGGAGCTGACATGCCAGCCCTGCTGGCGAAGATAGTCGACGACGGGGTTGCGGTCACCGGGGTAGAACAGGTCGGCGAGGTTGACGTCGAATCCATGCTGTTGCCATTCGGACCGCAGGGCGGCGGCGCGTTGGCCGATGCCCGTGCCCGCGTCAGGGTGATACTCGGTGGCCAACTGGCTGCCGGGTGCGCTGAGCGCGGTGATGTTGTCGAAGAGCCTGTCTTGGGCCTGCGGCGGTAGGTACACGAGCAGGCCTTCCGCACTCCACGCTGTTGGCCGGGTGTCGTCAAATCCACTGTTGCGCAAGGCGTTCGGCCAGTTCTCGCGCAGGTCGATGGCGACCGCCCGGCGCTCCGCGGACGGTGTCGCTCCGATCGCCGTCATTGTCTTCGTCTTGAATTCGATGACCTGGGGTTGGTCGATTTCGTAGACAATGGTCCCGTCCGGCCAGGGCAGCCGATAAGGGCGCGCGTCCAAACCCGAAGCCAGGATCACCGCCTGCCGGACGCCACCGGAAGTTGCGCCAATGAAGAAGTCGTCAAAGAACTTCGTGCGCACGGCGATCACGGTGGTCATCAGCTGCGCGGTGCTGCTCTTGTCCGACGCCGACAGGTCGATCTCGCCGTCGGCCAGCCGAGTGAAGAAGTCGACACCGACTGCCCGTACCAGCGGCGCGGCGAACGGGTCGGTGATCAACGGGTTCGGTTCCTTGCTCACCAGCGCCCGTGCCGCGGCGACCATCGTGGCGGTCGCGCCGACACTCGACGCGACGTCCCAGCTGTCGGCGTCGGACCTGGTCATCGGCGCAGCGCGCCGTCGATATAGCGCAGGTTGGCGAACGGGGTATCGCCGTCGAATGGCGGCAGGCCGTTGGCGGCCAACAGCTCGTTGATGCTGTTGCCGGTGACCTGCCAGCCGTGGTCGGCGAGGTAGGGCTCGGCAGCGTTGCGGTCCCCGAGGTACACGAGCTCGCTTATGTCGAGGTCGAAGCCGTGGTCACGCCACCGCTGCGCTGCGGACCGCATGCGCTCGATCAGCTTGTCCTGATCGGCCGGATCGACGTTGGGCCCGCTTTCGGTGCCGAAGCGGCTGCCGGGTGCGCTGAGCGCGGTGATGGTGTCGAGCAGCCGGTCCTGAGCCTCCGGCTGCAGATAGCCGAGCAGGCCCTCGGCGCTCCACGCGGTCGGCTGGTTGGGGTCGAAGCCGGCCTGGGTCAGGGCCGTCGGCCAGTCGTTTCGCAGGTCGATCGCGACGGTGTGGCGATCGGTGGTCGGCTCGGCACCCATCGCGGCCATGGTGCGGGTCTTGAAGTTGATGACGTCGGGCTGGTCGATTTCGTAGACCGTGGTGCCGGCGGGCCACGGCAGCCGGTAGGCCCGCGAGTCGAGGCCCGACGCCAGGATCACCGCCTGCCGGATTCCCGCCGCCGTCGCGTCGAGGAAGAACTCGTCGAAGAACTTGGTCCGGATCGCCATATTGTCGGTCATCCGCTGCATGCCCGCGTCCGCATCGTCGCTGTCGAGATCGGATGGACGCAGGTCGCCGGAGGCCAGCCGGGTGAACAGGTCGACGCCGACCGCCCGCACCAGCGGCTCGGCGAACGGATCGTCGATCAGCGGATGATCGTCATTGCTGGCCATCGCGCGGGCCGCTGCGACCATCGTCGCGGTCGCCCCGACACTCGATGCCAAATCCCATGTGTCGTTCTCGGCGCGCGCCATCCCCAGACCCCTATCGACGTAGTACAACCCATTACTTAGGTGGCTTAACGAGCCGTCGCCGACTGTACCCTCCGAATCTGAAAGCCGGCTTGGCACTTTTCGCGCCGATCGGATTCGGGCCTGCTGAGAGTCAACTGTTACTCTCGTAGACTGTTTAACGTGTGACTCCGCAGGCTGCGAGCCTGCCGGGGCGCCGCGCATGACTTAACCAGACGCTGGTCAAACCAGCCCCATTGCACGCCGCGACCTACAGCTCGGCTGCGCAGGAGGAAGAGTGCTTTCGGCTTTCATCTCATCGCTGCGGACAGTCGACCTGAGGCGAAAGATTCTGTTCACCCTGGGCATTGTCATCCTGTACCGGGTCGGCGCCATGATCCCGTCGCCCGGGGTCAACTACCCGAACGTGCAGAAGTGCGTCGCACAGGCCACCGGCGGTGAGTCGGCGCAGCTCTACTCGCTGATCAATCTGTTCTCCGGCGGTGCACTACTGCAGATGTCGGTGTTCGCGCTCGGCGTGATGCCCTACATCACCGCCAGCATCATCGTGCAGCTGCTGGGTGTGGTGATCCCGCGGTTCGAGCAGCTGCGCAAGGAGGGGCAAGCAGGTCAGGCGAAACTCACGCAATACACCCGCTATCTCGCGATCGCGTTGTCGATCCTGCAAGCCACCAGCTTCGTGGCGCTGGCCGCCAATGGTGGCCTGCTGCCGAGCTGCACGCTGGACATCATCCAGGGCCAGAGCGAGGGCCTGAACATCTTCCCCCTTGTGGTCATGGTGCTGGTGATGACGGCGGGCGCAGCGCTGGTGATGTGGATGGGCGAGCTGGTCACCGAGCGCGGCATCGGCAACGGCATGTCGCTGCTGATCTTCGCCAGCATTGCCTCGCGTATTCCGACCGAAGGCAAGACCATCCTGGACAGCCGCGGCGGCATGGTGTTCAGCCTGGTCTGCGTCGCCGCGCTGATCATCATCATCGGCGTGGTGTTCGTCGAGCAGGGGCAGCGCCGCATCCCGGTCCAGTACGCCAAGCGCATGGTCGGCCGCAAGATGTACGGCGGCACGTCGACGTATCTGCCGCTGAAGGTCAACCAGGCCGGCGTCATCCCGGTGATCTTCGCGTCGTCGCTTATCTACATCCCGCACCTGATCACACAGCTGATCCAGAGCGGCAGCTCCAACCCCGGTACCGGATGGTGGCAGAGCTTCGTCGCCACCCACCTGACCAATCCGGCCGATCCCGTCTACATCGCGGTCTACTTCGGGCTGATCGTGTTCTTCACGTACTTCTATGTGTCGATCACGTTCAACCCCGAAGAACGTGCAGACGAGATGAAGAAGTACGGCGGGTTCATCCCGGGCATCCGCCCCGGCCGGCCGACCGCCGACTACCTGAAATATGTGCTCAGCCGGATCACCCTTCCGGGCTCGATATACCTGGGCGTGATCGCCGTGCTGCCGAACCTCTTCCTGGAGATCGGCAACACCGGCGGCGTCCAGAACCTGCCGTTCGGCGGTACTGCGGTTCTGATCATGATTGGCGTCGGATTGGATACCGTCAAACAGATCGAGAGCCAGCTGATGCAACGCAACTACGAAGGGTTCCTGAAGTGAGACTCGTTCTACTCGGACCGCCGGGCGCGGGCAAAGGCACACAGGCGCAGAAGCTGTCCGAGAAGCTCGGCGTCCCGCAAATCTCCACCGGGGACCTCTTCCGCAAGAACATCAGCGAGGGCACGCCCCTCGGCCTGGAGGCCAAGCGCTACCTCGACGCAGGCGACCTGGTGCCCAGCAGTCTGACCAACGCCCTGGTCGAGGACCGGATCGCCCAGCCCGACGCCGCCGACGGCTTCATCCTCGATGGCTACCCCCGCTCGGTCGAGCAGGCCCAGGCCCTCGACGAGATGCTCACCAAGCACGACACCAAGCTCGATGCGGTGGTCGAATTCCAGGTCAGCGAGGAAGAACTGCTGCAGCGGCTCATGGGCCGTGGCCGCGCCGACGACACCGAAGAGGTCATCCACAACCGGATGAACGTGTACCGCGATGAGACCGAGCCGCTGCTCGAGTACTACCGCAACAACCTGAAGACCGTCGATGCGGTGGGCGCGCTCGACGAGGTGTTCCAGCGCGCGCTGCAGGCGCTCGGCAAGTAATCGATGATCGCCCTTCCGGGGCTGCGTAACCGCAAGGTCGTCGCACAGCGCAGCGCGGGTGAACTCGATGCGATGGCCGCGGCCGGCTCGTTGGTTGCCGCCGCGCTGCTGGCCGTCCGCCAGGCGGCCGCATCGGGGGTTTCGACGCTGGCGCTCGACGAAATCGCCGAATCGGTCATCCGCGACGGCGGCGGGACTCCGTCGTTCCTTGGGTATCACGGCTTTCCGGCCAGCATCTGCGCGTCGGTTAATGACCGTGTGGTGCACGGTATTCCGTCGGCGACCGAAACGCTGGCGCCCGGCGATCTGGTGTCCATCGACTGCGGCGCGATCCTCGACGGCTGGCATGGCGATTCGGCGATCACGTTCGGCATCGGCATGCTGATCGGCGTCGACGAAGCGCTGTCCCGCGCGACTCGAGGATCGATGGAGGCCGGCATCGCCGCGATGGTGCCCGGTAACCGGCTCACCGACGTCTCGCACGCCATCGAGGTCGAGACAAACGCCGCCGAGGCGCGCTACGACCGCAAATTCGGCATCGTCGCAGGCTACGGCGGCCACGGCATCGGCAGGCAGATGCACATGGATCCGTTCCTGCCCAACGAGGGTGCGCCCGGCCGGGGACCGTATCTGGCGCCAGGGTCAGTGCTGGCCATCGAACCGATGCTCACCCTGGGCACGACGAAGACCGTTGTCCTGGAAGACGAGTGGACCGTCGTCACCGCCGACGGGTCGCGCGCAGCCCATTGGGAGCACACCGTCGCGGTCACCGAAGACGGGCCGCGCATTCTCACGCTGTAGCGCGGCGCTCGGCAAACGTCGGCGCGGCAGCCGCGCGCGACGCATAGTAATGAACCAGAACACCACCAATGTCGTATCAAAGACGGAGGTTGGTTGATGGATGATCCAGAGGCCGCCATGATGCGCGTGCTCTACAAGGAGCACGCCGGTGCGCTCTGGCGATACGCCCTGCGGCTTACTGGTGATCAGGCACGTGCGGAGGACGTGGTGCAGGAGACGCTGCTACGCGCATGGCGGCACCCCGAGGTAACCGACGACATCGATCGGTCGGCTCGGGCGTGGCTGTTCACCGTGGCTCGAAACCTCATCATCGACGAGCGCCGCAGTGCACGGTTCCGCAACGAGTCCGGCACGGCCGACCTGGACAAGGTGGCCGACCGCGCCGGCCCCGACGAGGTGGACTCCGCCCTGGACAGGCTGTTGCTGGCCACGGCGCTGTCCGAGCTGTCCGAGGACCACCGTGCGGTGATCCGCCGGGCGTACTACCAGGGGTGGACCACCGCCCAGATCGCAGATGACCTCCAGATTGCCGAGGGAACGGTGAAGTCCCGGCTTCACTACGCGGTACGGGCATTGCGGCTCAACTTGCAAGAAATGGGGGTGACACGATGACACAATTCGGCGTACCCCGAGGTGGTGATGTGTTGGACGGCGATCGCTATCTGACATGGGACGCCGCATACGTCCTGGGGTCGCTGTCAAGCACTGAGCGCCGCGAGTACGAGGCTCACCTCGCGACGTGTCAGCGGTGCCGGGCGGCTGTCGCCGAGCTGAGCGGAGTTCCCGCCTTACTTGCCAAGCTCGATTACGAGGACGTCCGCGCTCTCGACGAAGAGCAACCCGACACCCCGCCACTGCGGCCCGAGGTGCTCGGCGCGATTCTCGACAAGGTTCGGTGGCGCCGACGCCGTTCGCGATTGCTGACGTCCGCTGCGGTAGCGGTGGCCGCCGCGCTGCTGGCGGTCGGGCTGGTGATCGTCGCCCGCCCGGAGATCGTGGGTCTGCAGACCAACCCGCCTGCCACCACTGCCCAGGCGCTGGAGATGACCAAAGTGTCCGAAACGACGATCAACGCCAGCATCTCCTTGACCGACTACGGCTGGGGTACCCGTATCGACATGGCCTGCTCCTACGGTGATTGGGGCCAGAGCGGCAACACTGAGCCGCAGACGCTTGGGATGGTTGTGGTGGGCCGTGACGGCAGCCACACGCAGGTCGCGACATGGCTGGGTCTGTCCGGTGCGACCGCATTGCCGAGCGCAACAGCGCCGATGCAGATGGACGAAATCGCTGCCGTGCAGCTGGTTTCGACTGATTCCGGGAAGGTGCTGCTAGAACGTCACCTGTGAATTACCTGAGCGGGTGAACACAACTCTGCTGCGCGTCGTCTTGTGGGTAGGACGCGAAAGCAGGTGAGTTATGGCGAGCAGGCATCGGGTTGTCGACCACATCGTCGGGTATCTGGCGGCGAGTGGTGTTGACCACATCTTCGGTGTCGACGGCGCCAATATCGAGGACCTCTACGACGCCGCGTTCTTCCGTGAGGACATCACCGCGGTGCTCGCCAAGCACGAGTTCTCCGCTGCGACAATGGCCGACGGCTACAGCCGCAGCGGCGCCGGGCTCGGCGTGGTGGCCGCCACCTCTGGCGGCGGATGCTTGAACACTGTGCCCGGGCTGGGGGAGGCGTTCGCCAGTCGCGTGCCGGTGCTGGCGTTGATCGGCCAACCACCGACCACGCTCGACGGCCGGGGCGCATTCCAGGACACCAGCGGCCGCAACGGTGCGCTGGACGGTGAAGCGCTCTTCTCCGCGGTTTCGGTGTACTGCCAGAGGGTGACGACGCCGGAAGACATTGTCTCGGCGCTGCCGGAGGCGGTCGCGGCGGCCCACGCAGGCGGCCCGGCAGTGCTGTTGCTGCCCAAGGACATTCAGCAGGCCCAACTTGGTGTTAACGGCGGTGTCGGTAGGTTCGATCAGTTCAGCAGCCAGCTGGGCGATCCGCAGGCGATCGCGTCCGCGCTGCGGCGAGCCGACGGGCCGATCACGATCATCGCCGGTGAGCAGGTCGCCCGCGACGATGCACGCGCCGAACTCGAGCAGCTGCGGGCGATGCTGCGCGCCCGGGTGGCATGCGTTCCCGACGCCAAGGACGTCGCGGGCACGCCCGGCATGGGATCGTCGTCGGCACTGGGCGTTACAGGGGTGATGGGGCATCCCGGAGTCGCGTCCGCGGTCGCCGACAGCGCCTTGTGCTTACTCATAGGCACCCGCATGACGGTCACCGCACGCACCGGACTGGACGACGCACTGGAATCGGTGCCGGTGTATTCGATCGGTTCGGCGGCACCGTATTTTCCGTGCACCCACGTGTACACCCACGACCTACGTGGTTCGTTGTCGCTGTTGACCGCGGCGCTGTCGGGCCAGGGGCGGCCGGCCCGTGTGCGTGTGCCCGGTGAGGTGACGCGGACTGAACTGACGCCGCCGGCGTTCGACGGTCCCGGTGTGCGCTATCGGGATGCGATGGCGGTGCTGGATGCCGCGCTGCCCGAGGGGGTTGACATCGTCGTCGACGCCGGCAACATCGGTGCATCCGCGATTCACCATCTGCCAGTGCGACGGGACGGCCGCTTCATTGTGGCGCTCGGCATGGGAGGGATGGGCTACAGCTTCGGCGCCGGTGTCGGGATGGCGTTCGGCCGTCGGCGACGTACCGTGGTGATCGCAGGTGACGGCTCATTCTTCATGCACGGCATGGAGATTCACACAGCGCTGCAGTACCGACTGCCCGTGACGTTCCTGCTGTTCGACAACCATGCGCACGCGATGTGCGTGACCCGCGAACAGCTGTTCTACAAGGACCTTTACAGCTACAACCGGTTTGGGCCAAGTCGGCTGGGTGCCGGGCTGGCGACGATGTTCCCGGAACTGCCGGCGACGGACATAAGTGAGATCGGCGGCCTGCGCCCTGCGCTGCGTGCGGCACTGGAAGCCGATGGCCCGTCGGTCGTCAGCGTCGAATGCTCTGCCGACGAAATCCCGCCATTCGCAAACTTTCTCGGCACCCTCGCCGCAAAACCTCCCACCGTAAAGGAGAAGTATTACGATGTCGTTGCCCGCACTTGATGACATAACCGCCCACCGAGGCACCATCGAGCCGATCGAAAACCTGATCCGCATCGAGACTTCGCCTCGCGAGAAGGCCACGCCGATCATCATGGAGACGATGCGGTCGGTGTATCCGCACGACGAGGTGTTCGGCGAATTCTGCACCGTCAACACCTATGTCGACTGTCCCCCTGGCGAGTTGTTCGACTACATGTCGGACACCCGTTGCCTCGAGGAGTGGACGTACAGCCTGCGCGGGTTCACGCCGACCGAGCAACCCGGCCTCTGGCTCGCCTATGACCGGCTGGGCTCCGAGACGCAGATCTATACCCGAACTCATGCCAACCGGGCGGCCATGACGGTGGACTACCACTGCGCCTGGGATCAAGGCAAGCACCTCTGGATGATCTACCTGATGCGCATCGTCGACGCGCAGGTCGTCTTCGACAAGCCGGGGTCGGTGGTGTTGTGGACCAACTGCCACCACCCGTTCTACGACCACAACCCTTATCCGGCAGCCTCGCCATCGAAGCGGCCGGTCTGGGTCGGCGACTTCTGGGACATGTTCGGCGCCGGCCATCTTCTGGAACTGAAGAACCTCAAGGCAATTGCCGAGTACCGCTATCACAACGGCCTTCCCGTGACACCGGCCTGGATGAGATGAGGACGCCATGACTGTGAGTTTGATAGACGTCTCGACATATCTGCCCGGGGAGCCGATCGGCGCCGAATATTATGCCCAGTTCGCAGATTCTGATGACCTGCGCGACAATTGATGTTCCGGGCGCCGAAGTTCCGCCATCACGTGGCCGAGGATGAGACCGCGATCGACATGGTCGAGCGGGCCGCGGCAGGCCTGATCGAGCGCCACGGTCAGGACGCCATCGCGAATGTCGACGTGCTGATCACCCACACCCAGTTGCCGGACATGCCGTTCTATGGCGGCGGCGCCGGAACGGCGCATCGCCTCGGCATGAAACCGAATTGGGTGCTGGATCTGCACAATGGGGGCTGCGCGGCGTTCGTGCTCGGGCTGAAGGTGGCGCGCAACCTGCTCGCCTGAGGCGAGGGACAGACGGCGCTGATCGCCATTGCGCAGAACACGGCGGGCCAGGTGTTCGACCAACCGACGGTGCGCCGCAAGGCCCAATCGTCGGTGCCGGGCGACGGCGCGGCGGTCGCGTTGGTGTCAGTGTCGGACGAGTCCCCGATTCTCGACATCGAATGCCGCACGTACGGCGAGTTCGCCGGCGATATGACGGCCACCTTCGATCCGCCGCGCAAGTACTGGGAGGCGGGTCCCGGCGAGGGCTACATCGGATTCACCGAAAGCAAGATCACCAAAGTGCTGGCCCGGGGAAACCGACAGGTGCCCGAGGTGTCGTATGCGGTCTGCGACCGAATTGGCGTGAAGCCCATCGATCTTGACCTGCTCGTCACCAATCAGCCGAATCGGGTGTTCCTGCGGAACTGGCGAGAGGCATTGGAACTGCCGAAGGAGCGACACGTCGACACCTTCGACGAATGCGGCAATCTGTTCGCCGCGGGCATTCCGGTCAACCTCGACCGCGCCATCTCCGGCGGACAGCTGAAGAAGGGCGACGTCATGATGATGTCGGCGTTCGCCCATGCGGGTGACTTCGCCGGTGCGGCCGCGGTCCAGTGGGGCGGTCGGAGCCGCAACGGCGGCGACATCGGACAGCGCGACTGATGGCCGACGCAAAGCGAGCCGTGACCGACGCCGTTGGCGCGTTGCCCAATGCCGTTGATCCGTTGGCGTTGTCGCTCAACGAGAGTCCGTTCCCGCCGCTGCCCGTGGTGCGGTCCGCGCTGATCGAATCGATTGACGCCGCCAACCGCTACCCGGAGTATCTGCCCGAACGGCTGCGCTCATTGATCGCCGAGCATGTCGGTGTGCGCGACGAACAGGTAGTCATCGGTGAAGGCGCGACGGGCGTGATCCTGCAGGTGTTACACGCGGTGACCAGCCCGGGTGAGTCGATGGTGATGACATCCCCGACGTTCGACGGGTATCCGATCTTCGCGCAGATGGCGCGACTGCGGTCGGTCACAGTGCCGCTGGACCAGCACGGCCACCACGACCTCGACGCCATGGCTGAAGCGGCCAGCCAGGCGAGGGTCGTGGTGGTGTGCCGGCCACACAATCCGACCGGAACGGTCGAGGCCGCGGACGATATCGAGCGGTTCCTGCAGCGAGTGCCCCAGGATACCGTGGTGCTGCTGGACGAGGCCTACGTGGAGTTCCTGTCGTCGGACTACCGGATCGATGCGCCTGCCCTCGTCGAGCGGTATCCCAATGTCGTAGTGCTGCGGACCTTCTCGAAGGCGTAAGGTCTGGCCGGCCTGCGGATCGGCTACGGGTTCTGTGCGTCCGAACTCGCGCGCAAGCTGTGGACCATGCAGCTGCCCTTCGGAATCGGCATCACCAGCTTCGTAGTCGTGGCGGCGTCCTACGACGCCGAAAATCAACTCCAGCAACGTATTCGAATGATTGCCTCCGAGCGGCGTTTCATGCGCATGCGGCTCCGCGCGATGGGTGTCTACACCACCGACGGGCATGCCAACTTCGTGTACCTGCCGGCACGTGGTCGGCCGTGGCGCGAGCTATTCGACGGCACCGGATTGAAGGTCCGCAACTACGCCGACGGCAGCGTCAGGATCACCGTCGGCAGTCGTCGGTCCACCAGGGCGGTGCTGTCGGCCGTCGCGCCAGTGGCGTCGCGCTGATCTGCCCGGCGATAGCCGGTCCATGGGGTATGAAGAGGCGTGCCCTCGCGACCGGATGAACGTGATCCCATCGCGCTCGCGCGCGCCAATTGGGAGCGCTCCGGCTGGGGAGAGGTCGCCGACGGCATGGTCGCGGTGACGTCGGTGATGCGGGCACACCAGATCCTGCTGGCCCGCGTGGAAACCGCGCTGCGCCCTTACGACCTCAGTTTTTCGCGCTACGAGCTGCTGCGGCTGCTCGCGTTCAGCCGCACCGGCGCGCTACCGATCACCAAGGCCTCCGATCGGCTGCAGGTGCACGTCACCAGCGTCACGCACGCGATCCGTCGGCTGGAGGCCGACGGGCTGGTGGAGCGGATCCCGCATCCCACCGACGGCCGTACCACGCTGGTGCAGATCACCGACCTCGGTCGCTCGACCGTCGAAGACGCGACCGTGACGCTCAACAGCGAGGTGTTCGCCGACATCGGCATTTCCGACGAGGAGTCGCGGGCGCTCGCGGATGCGATCGAGACGCTGCGCCGCCAGTCGGGCGACTTCTGACCCGCGTACTCGTTGCGGTCCTCCTCAAGAGATCATCCGCTGGGTATCTCGTCCTTATGTACTGCCAGCCAGTCGCGGAACGACTGCAACTCGGGGTTCAACTGCCGCACGAGCGCTAAATCCCGCGCGCGCGTGAACCGGTCGGAATCCTCTGCGTAGTACTGGAACATGTTTCCCATCTCGACGGCGCCGGGAAAGCCCAACCGGCGATAGTCGTCCCAGCTCTGCGGCCGGTAGACCACCGTCTCACCTAGCGCATCGGTCAAGGCCGCGGCGTACTCGTCACCTGTGAGATGGTCACCGGCGATGCTGACGGTCTTCCCGACGAAATCGTTGCCGCGCTTGAAGATGCCAAGCGCCGTCTTGCCGATGTCCTCAACCGCGATGCCCGACAACCGGTGGTCCCCCATCGGCAACGTCAGCACCAGCGTGCCGCTCGCGTCCCGCACCGGACCGAGCCCACCCGTCATGCCCTCGAAAAAGAAGGTGGTCCGCAGAAAGGTCGTCGGTATGCCGTACTTGGTGAACAGTTCGTCGGCCTCGCCCTTGGCGTCGAAGTGTGGAACTTTGTACAGGCCGTCCACATTCGGCACCCGATCGTCGTCGCCGAAGTGGTTCCTGGTGTCTTCCAGCGTCGACCAGATCACGTGTTTGACACCCGCGGCCTTCGCCGCCCACGCCGCGATCTCCGCCTGTTGCAGTTCCATTTCGGCCCGGGTCTGAGCGGCTTCTGCCTCCGGTGTCCGCTCGACCCAGTAGTTCGTCACGACGTACGCGCCGTACGCGCCCTTCAACGCTCGCACCATGCTCTCCTGGTCGTTGAGGTCGGCATCGACGACCTCAACTCCGGCCGCGGCGAGTTCCTGCGCCTTGCCAGACCGCGTGTTGCGCGCCAATGCACGCACCTCGAACTCGTGATCTGGGTCGGCCAGAATCGCCCGGACCAGGCCGCCGCCCTGCGAGCCGGTGGCTCCGACCACGGCGATCACCTTCGTGTCGGTCATTGCAATCTCCTTCGTATTCGATCCGGCTAGGTTGATATGTCAACCTAGCCACTAGGGTAATCTGATTGGTTGATATGTCAACCCAATCGGATACGATTGGATTGTGGCGAACAAGTGGGTGCTGAACGAGGACGAACAGAAGGCATGGCGCAGCTTTGTCACGATGCGACACATGCTGGAGCGGCACCTTGCGCTGCACATGCAGCGCGAGTTCGGGCTCTCGGACTCCGATTTCGAGATACTGGTCAACTTGTCCGAGTCGCCGACAGGGCGGATGCGCGCATACGAACTAGGTCAGGAAACCCAGTGGGAGAAGAGTCGGCTGTCTCATCACCTGGGCCGGATGGAAAGGCGGGGCTTGATCTGCCGGGCGGAGTCCGGTGCCCGCTACCCGGACATCGTCCTGACCGAAGCCGGCCGGGATGCGATCAAGGCATGTGCACCGGCCAACGCCGCCCGCGTCCGCAAGCTCTTCATCGACGCGCTCGGCCCGGATCGTCTCGAAGCTCTGCGCGAGGCCTCCGACGACGTGATCGCCGCCATCGAAGAACATCAGGCCGCCGATTGCCCCCTGGCGGCCCGCGGGAGCTAGTGCTCATCCTTGACCGACGGCAGCGGGATCGTCGCCGTGACGGCCGTGCCCGCGCCTGGCCGTGACCGAATGTTGAGCCGTCCGCCGACGATCTCGGCGCGCTCAGCCATCGACAGCAGGCCGTAGCCGCCCATCTCGTCGCTGCCCAGCGGATGCTCAAAAGTGTCGAAACCGACTCCGTCGTCGACGATTTCGAGACGGGCGGTGTCGTTGTCCACCGCGAAGGTCAGCCTCGCCTTCTTGGCGTCGGCGTGCTTGACGACGTTCTGCAGGCATTCCTGTGCGATGCGGTACAACGCGAGCTCGATGTGGTCGGGCACCCGGGTGTCGGCCAGGTCGACATCGATGCCGACCTGCGGTATCGACCGGGCCAGGCTGGCCAGCCCGCCGGCCAGGCCGAGGTCGTCGAGCACGGGTGGGCGCAATCCGCTGATGGCGGCGCGGGCCTCCTGCAGTGTCAGCGCGACCAGTTCGCGGGCCTTGTCGAGCTGCTCGGCCATCAGCGAGGGATCGCCGACCGCGCGGGTCGCGGCATCGAGCCGGTACGACAGCGTGACCAGCCGCTGCGAAATACCGTCGTGGATGTCGCCGGCCAGCCGGCGGCGCTCGATCTCCTGCGCCTGAATCACCTGCTCGACGAAGTTCTCGTGAGCGCGTTCGCGGGCCACCAGCTGCCGGTGCAGCCTGGCCTGATGCAGTGCGCCCGCGATCAGCCTGCCGATTACCAGCAGCAGTTCGACGTCGCGGTCGGTGAACGCGCGGCGCTCGACGGTGTGCACGTTGAGCACGCCGACCAGTCCGCCGGGGTCGGTCTCCATCGGAACGGACACCATCGACGTGAAATCCGATCCGCGCAGCGACTGGAACGGCATGTAGCGGGGATCGGACTCCTTGTCCTGCGTGATCACGACGGGCTCGCGGTGGCTGGCCACCCATCCAGAGATGCCCTGCCCCAGCGGCAGCCGGATCTTGCCGACCTCCGCGTCGAACGGCGGCGTCGCCCCAGCGAGCGTGAGCGAGCGGTCGGTGTCGTCGAGCACGTGCACGAAGCAGACGTCGCTGGCGGTGGCCGCGGTGATCATCCGGGCCGCCGCGGCGGCGAGCGGTTCGACGCCGGGCCCGCTCGATGCGGCCTGGATCAGTTCTCGCAGCAGCGCGAGCTCGCGGTCGGCATCGACGAGGTCGCGAACCTTGGCGCCGGTGTTGGGTGCGCGGGATCCACGCGGGGTCATTGGTAGATGCCTTCCCGCAGCGCGGTTGCCACGGCACCGGCGCGATCACTGACGCCGAGCTTGCGGTAGATCGACCGCAGGTGAGACTTGACGGTCTCGTCGCCGATCACAAGTTTGGTGGCGATGGCACGGTTGGAGAGGCCGCCGACGACAAAGGACAGGATCTCGCTCTCCCGTTGCGTCAGGCCCTGCCGGGCGCCCGGCCAGAACTCGTGGCGCTGCATTCGCGCTGCGGTGTCGACCGCCCGAGCGGCCATGCCCGGATCGATCGCGGTCTCCCCGCTGTGCACGAACTCGAGCTGGCGCACCAGATCGTCGCTGCTGATGCTCTTCAGCAGGTAGCCCGACGCACCGACGCGCAACGCCTGAAAGAGGTACTGCTCGTCGTCGTAGACGGACAGCATCACGACCTTGCGCCGCGGGTCGCGCTCGCGCAGCTCCTGGCACAGGTCCAGCCCGCTGGAGCCCTGCATGCGCACGTCGCACAAGACGATGTCGGGTTGGAGTTCATCGATGACACTGAGCGCTCGCTCAGCACCGACGGCCTGCCCCACCACCTGGACACGTTCGGAGAATGCCGCGAGCATTGCCTTGAGGCCCTCGATCACCATTTCGTGGTCATCTACCAGCACAATCCGCACCGGTCCCGCGGCCACCACCATGGCCATACCTTAGAACCGCCGCTCAGCTGGGGGCCGCAACTTGGCCTGCCCAATCCCCCCTATGGGGGACGCGACGCCGATGTGACGTGCGCCACCCTGTTCAGGTGCCGATCACACAGGAGAGAACGTGGCGCGCCGGCCGGTTCTGGTGGGACTGGTCGCGGCCAAGCGACGCAAGTGTGTATCCGCTGCGCGCGGTGATCTTCGACCTCGATGCGCTGGCCGATATCGAATCCGACGGCCATCGGGTGGTGTTCAACGCCGCCTTCGCCGCACATGGCCTGGATATCGAGTGGACGGTCGGGCGCTACCGCAAGCTGTTGGCGCTGAGCGATGAACGCCAGCGCGTGGCCGCCGAACTACGGGCCCGAGGGGTCTGCACGGAATGCGACGTGCTGAACAAGCTGCTCGTCGACGAGATCGTCGCGACCAAGACGATGATATTCGAGGAAATGATCTCCGACGCCGATCTGGCATCGCGGCCCGGTCTGCACGACTTCGTCATGGATGCTGTCTCCGCGGGCGTCTGCGTGGGCGTCGTCACAAGTGGCCAGCGAAGCTGGGCGGAGCCGTTGGTGCGTCAGCTGGTCGGCGAGGGACTCGTCGAAACGGTGGTGACCGCCGACGACGTGAAGAAATCCATGCCGAATCCCGAGCCTTACCAGCTTGCATTGTGGGAACTCGGAATACACGCGGAGAACGCGCTCGCGGTCGCGGGATCGGCCTCGGGGCTGCGAGCGGCCAACGCCGCGGATCTGGCCACCGTCGTCATCACCGGCGATGGTGCCCCCGATCTGCCGACCGCGGCCGCGGTGCGCCCAGACTACGCTGGCGGCGAGCCGCTGCGCATCGCGAATTGCCAACGCCTGCACGGCCGTTGGTGGACGGCGCGGAAGCCCTCAGCCGCGTAGCATCTCGATGACCGCGCTGAAGTTATTGTCAGCGTGGTCGCCAAGGTTAGTAACGGCAATACCGACATCCACCGCCGTCGTCGGCCATGCGCACAGTCGTGGCGTCGGACCTCGAATGCGACCGGATGCGCCAGACTCACTCTCACTCCTGCCGGCCGTACGCGCTCTTCGCCAAAGGGTCGTTTGCTCTGTGTGGCGTTGTCGACGCTCTTAGGATCTTGGGGTGCAGTTGACGTGGCCGTTAACCGGTCGCTCGGAGGAGATGCGTGCTATCGAAGCCGCCACCGTGGCTTCGGATGTTTCCGGGATCGTCGTTTGTGGGGCGGCGGGTGTCGGGAAGAGCCGGATCGCCCGTGAGGCGTTGTCGGCCGCCGCGTCGCGCGGATGCGAAGTCCGGTGGGCGGTCGGCACATCCTCGGCTCGGGCAATCCCGCTCGGTGCATTCACTGCTTGGGCGGAGTCAGGTGTCACCGACACTGTCCAGTTGGTGCGCCTGTTGATCGAGTCGCTGACTGCCGCGCCCGCCGGCACCATCGCTGAAGCGGTCCAAAACTACTTGCTGGCGTGTCTGGGCGGCGGTGCTGGGTTGGTGGTGGCCGAGGACTTGCACTGGTTCGATGCGTCCACGCTCGAGGTCCTCGGCGCGCTGCTGGATGCCTCCGGAGGCCGGCTGCTCGTGGTGCTCACCGGACGCCCTGGTGAATGGCTACCCGCCGATTGGCCGGTCGACGTGCTCGACCTGACACCGTTGACCGACGCGCAGACCAATGAGCTCATCACCGCGCTGAATCCGACGCTGACGGCAGATGAGCGGGCGTTGGTGGTCGACCGCTGCGACGGGGTGCCGTTCTACGTAGAACAGGTCGTCAACGGACTCAGTCAGACCGGGGTGCCCGAGGCGCTGTACGAGCCGTTGTTCGCCCGGCTGCGTACCAGCGCGAAGGTGGTGCCGGTGTTGGAGGCCGCTGCGGTCATCGGCCGCCAGGTGGATCGCGGCCTGTTGTGCTCGGTGGTCGACCTGAGTGATGACGAGGTGGCGGTTCCGCCACGAGCTGCTGCGCGAAGTCGCCGCCGAGCTGGCGCCCCCCAGCGTGCGCCGTGGGCTGCACGCCAAGGTGGCCGATGCCCTCGGCGGTGTGGGCGGTGAGCCGGACTGGCCGCTGGTCGCCGGTCACTACGAGCAAGCGGAGCGATTCGATGAGGCGGCCTCGGCCTACCAGCAGGCGTCCGCGGCGGCGGGGCGTCGCGGTGCGCTGGCCGAGGCGCGTACCTACCTGAGCCTTGCCCTCGCGCATCTCGACCGGGCGACACCGGGTCCAGACCGTGACCGGCGCGAGACGGCGCTGCGGTTGGAGCGGGGATTTCTCGCCGCGGCCGCAGAAGGCTTTCAAAGCCTCGCCGCCGCCACCGACTTCGAACGGTGCCTTCAGCTGGTGGGCACCGACCTGCGCGACGACGAACTGTTCGCGACGCTGTTCGCTCTGCATGCCTACTACATCACCCGTGCTGACCTGCGCCGAACCGAACAGGTGCTCGAGCCGCTGCGCGCGGGCCTCGAGCAGGGGCGGCAGTGGTCCGATGAGGCGATCGAGATGTTGGTCGGGATTGCGGCGTGGCTGCGCGGCGAGTTCGCTGCCGCCGGGTCGCACCTCGAGGCGGCCACGGCGGGCCCGGCCGCAGCAGACCAGCATGAGATCGAGGCGGCGCGGTTCATACTCAATGACCCGATCGCGACTGCGCAGCTACATCTGGCCTTCATCCGCCTCCTGCGCGGAGATCTGGCAGGCGCAGACTCCGACCTGGCGCAGGCAGCACGCCGGGTCGAACAGCTCGGCTTCCCCCACGGTGCGTGGACTCTCGCCTACACGCGCGCCATGGTGGGCTGGGTGTGCATCGAGGCCGGTCAGCTCGACCGCGCCGCGGTCCCGTTCGCGAACGTGAGCGAGCTGGCCGAGCGGCACGGCTTCGAAATGTGGGGACTGGCGGGCGCTACCTGGCAGGCGACCGTTGGCGCCCTGGCCGCGCTCGGCGCCGACGACCTCGATCCGACCACGCTGGCGGCCCACATCGCGACCCTGACCATGTTCGTCGATACCTGGCGCACGGTCGGGCAGAACATCTATCGCACCTTCTTCGAAGGCGTACTCGCGCGGCTGTTGATCGCCGCCGGCCAACCCGAGGCGGCCCGCCACCGCCTGGACACCGGCTTGCAGCTCGCACAGGACACCTGGATGCATTTCTACGACGCCGAACTGCTGCGGATACGCGCCCGTACCCACACCGACCCCATCGCCCGCCAAGCCGACATCGACGCCGCCCTTGATCTCGCCCGCCGCCAGGGCGCACCTACCTTCGAATTGCGTGCCGCACTGGACGATTTCGAGTTCCGCGGCGCACCCGCCCGCGCCGCCCTCGCCGACGTCGCCGCTTGCATCCCCGCTGACAGCGCGTGCCCGGAACTGGCACGCGCCCAGGCGATCCTGGCTCAAGCCACCCTCGGCGTTGAGTAACAACGCAGCGGCTCCGTTGTCATGCGGGCGTCGCCCGACATGATCTGCTAGTGTCGCGTGTTTGAAGTGACTTTACGGTTGGCTTTGGTGAGGATTTCGTCGGCGGTCTTGGTCCACACGAAGGGTTGGCAGCGGTCGTTCCAGGCGTTGATGAAGGTTTCGATGGCGGCGATGAGGTCCTTGACCGAGGTGAACGTGCCGCGCCGGATCGCTTGGCGGGTGATGATTCCGAAGAACACTTCGACCAGGTTCAGCCACGATCCGGCGGTCGGGGTGAAATGCATCCGCACTCGCGGGTGCTTGGCCAGCCAGGCTTGAACGGCCGGGTGTTTGTGGGTGGCGTAGTTGTCGGCCACCACGTGCAGCGGCACCCGCGGATAGGCCTTGGCGACCTGTTTGAGGAACGCCAGGAACTCGGCGTGGGTGTGGCGCGGGTGGCAGGCGTCGGTGACCTTCCCGGTCGCCACCTCCAGGGCCGCGAACAAGGTGGTCGTGCCGTGGCGCACGTAGTCGTGGGTGGCTTTCTCGGGCAGCCCGGGGCGGATCGGTAGGATCGGCGCGGTCCGGTCCAGCGCCTGGATCTGCGATTTTTCGTCGATACAGACCACCACCGCCTTGTCGGGGGAGTTCAAATACAACCCGACCACATCACGAACCTTGGCGTCCAACTCGGGGTCGGTGGAGAACTTGAACGTCTCGCGCCGCCACGGCTGCAGATTCCATTCCCGCCAGATCCCGGCCACCGACGCGAACGAAATACCCAAATGCTTGCCCAGCAGCCGAGCCGACCAGTGCGTGACCCCCCACGCCTCGGGCGGCGCCTGAACGGTCGCGACGACCACCGCGACATCGTCGATCACCGGCGGACGACCAGAGCGGTCCAGATCGCCCAGCGCCGATATCCCGCCCGCCTCATACCGGTTGCGCCACTGAATCACCGTCGGACGCGAAACCCCGACCCGGCGAGCGATTTCCGCGTTCGGCACCCCCTGGGCGGCCAGCAGCACGATCCGCGCCCGCTGCGCCAACCCCGCCTCCACCGTCGAGGAACGCACCAGCGAACTCAGCCTCGACTCATCACCGGGCCGAAGAACAAGGGCAGCAGTCGGCGGTTGCCAATCCGCCTGCAGTGGCGTTCGCCGAGCCCGGCGAATTCGTCGTCGGATTCGTCGCCGGACCGGACCGCCTTGATCATGGGCTTGACCAGCATCCCGACGTGGAACGACGCCGACGTCGAGGTCATCATGAACCAATTCATCGCGCCGACCCATCCGGACCAGACGATCAAGCCCGTCGCGGTGACGACGCCGGAGGAGGCGTGGCCCCTCACCGGGCTCATACGCCTCGTCGGGCTCTTGGCGGGGCCCCCGAGCATCTTCGGGCCTGGTGGCGCAGCGTGGCCGGACGAGCCGTGGTGGAAACTCTCGGGGCTCTTCGAACTCACCTACGATCAGTCGATCCAGGCCGGGGTCGCCGATCTCGAGGCGGCGATGGCCGACTACGGCAACGACCATCTGGTGATCTACGGCTACTCGCAAGGCGCGATGATCGCGATCCGGGAGAAGCGCAAGCTCGCCGCGCAGTACCCGGCGGAAACCAAGGCCCGATATCGACTTCGTGCTGGGCGGTGACCCCAATCTGCCCAACGGCGGCCTGGCTAGCCCGGTTCCCGGGCCTCTTTTTTTCGATCCTCGGTTTGACATTCGACGGCCCCGAGCCGACCGACACCCCGTTCGACACCGTCGTCATCACCCGCCAGTACGAGCTCATCGCCGATATTCCGTTGTATCCGCTCAACCTCGTCGCCGACCTGAACGCGGTGCTGGGCTTCATTTACGTGCACTTGTACGCCTTCGACGTCAGCCTGGCGCCCGATCCCTCGACATCGCCGCCTATCCAGAGTCAGCACGGCGACACCAGCTACTACTTCTTCGAGACTCAGGACCTGCCGTTGTTCGGTCCGCTGCGCACCCTGGGGGTGCCCGAGTCGCTGATCGACGTGGTGGAGCCGTTCTTCCGGGTCATCGTGGAGCTGGGCTATGACCACAGCATCCCGCCGTGGGAGCTCACCCCGGCGCGGCTGATCCCGACGCTCGACCCGGTGACGGTGGCCACAGAACTGGTCAACGCGATCGGTGAGGGCGTCACTAATGCCCTTGCCCTGTTCGGTTTGCCATCGCCGCTGAGCATCCCCACACCGGTCACCGCCGATCAGGAAGCGGCCGTCGATCAGCTCGCCTCGGGGCCGGAGTCCATCGTCGAAACGGTCCGCGACGCGGGTGAGCATGTCTCCCAAGTGCTGGCCACGGTCGGGTCACAGCCGTCGCAACCGCCCGCACTCAGCCAGGACGACACGATCGACGAGGGCATCAACAATGCTGCGGCCCTGAGTGGATCGCCACCGCCGCTGAGCACTCCCGCACCAGTCACCGCCGATCAGGGCGAGGCCGTCGAGCAGAGCGGCGCGGCGTTGGACACCACCCTCCAGAGGGTCAGCCGCGACGTCGGTGACGGTGTCTCACAAGTTCTGCCCGCGGTCGGTTCACAGCTTCCGAAGCCGCCCGCAGTCACCCACGACGATCTCGAAGGAAGCCAGCGCACGGTCAGTCGCGAGCTGGCGGCCACAAGAGACCAGATCAACGACACCATCGGTGAGGTGAACTCGGTCCTCGGGAACGGGCGCACGATTCTGCGCTCCGCGGGTGACCGAGGCTGAACCGAGACGACCGCCAGGCCCGAGCGCCAGACATCGGTGCGGGACACCGTAACCAATGCCGGCAGTGACACCAACAAGGCCGTCAACCCGGTTTCCGACAGCATCAAGCAGTCGCCGAGCGGCGGCCAAGACGACGGCGACAGTGACAACAATCGTGAGGACGAAGCCGAGTAAGCCCCCAAGGCTGTTCGCCTTTAAGCACCCTCAGATCGCATCGCCTCGGCCCAGGCGATATGTCCTTCGAAGCCAAGCGATTCCGCCATCGCGCGATAGCGTTCCACCAGGTCCCGGTAGGCAACATCGTCGCCGTGAGCCCGCGCCAGCAGTGCGCGCAGCCGCAGCAACCAGATATCACGCAGAGGAAAATCGTCGTCGGTCGGGGCCGCCGCTAACCGCTCGATCGCGGCCTCGGCTTCGGCCACGTCACTCTCGGCCCCGCGGTCGAGCAGTGTCTCCACCAGGACACCCGTCGCAGCAGGGCCCACAGCAGCAGTTGTCCCTCCCGAACCAGTTGGTCCACGGCGGCGAACATCGGCGGTATCGCCTCATCGCGATCTCCACGCCGAGCCCTCTCACGTGCCAAGTACACGTTGATGAGCCGTAACTCGCTCAGACCGTGTCCCCGGCGTAGTAACGCGTCGCTGACCTCGGCCAGGAGCTTCTGTCCGCTGGAACGCTCCGCATCCGTGTGGCGGTGCACCAGCGCAAGGCCCAGCGTTCCCCGGGCTATGGCCAAAGCCATATCATCACCGGATCGTTCGGCAATCCGTAGCGCATCCTCGATCGCGCGCAGCGCGCGATCGTGGGCAGCCAGCACGCCAAACGGTATTCCCGGTAAGTAACACCAGCCGACGACCGCGGCGTAGGACAACGGGTCGGCGCTGCGGACCATGGCCAGGCCGCGCCGCAGGTCGTCGCGCCATCCGGGACGACCCAGGCAATACCGGGCCGTAGCCCCTGAGGTCAAGGCAACAGCTAACGGAGACCCGATTATGAAGTTGCCTTCAGACGGATTACCGTCGGCCAGGTCGATGGCCCGCTGCGACCACCGCAGCGCGTCACCCC
The DNA here is from genome assembly GCA_963715885.1 of uncultured Actinomycetota bacterium. Classification (GTDB taxonomy): domain Bacteria; phylum Actinomycetota; class Actinomycetes; order Mycobacteriales; family Mycobacteriaceae; genus Mycobacterium. The sequence goes on along the minus strand of CAVQSK010000034.1, from coordinate 132,791 downwards.
ACTCGCCGCTGTGACTCTTGGCGTAGATCACCGCGAAGGACAGCCCCACCGTCAACGTCGCATCGCCGATCGACTCGATGAGGGCCATGGCTTCCGATGCCAGCCGCGACGCCTCGCGGTTCCGGCCCCGCCACGCTTGATCCAACATCAGCCCGCCCATGCCCATGGCCAGCGACGCCTTGTCCCCGGCGCCGGTGCACAACTCCCGCAGTTCCTCAAAGTGGTCACCGGCAACGTTCACATGGACTCGTCAGGCGGTCCCGCACAACATCGTGCGGGGCGCGATGCGCATGGCGGTCCGGTCGGGATCCTCGGCAGGCACTGCGTCGGCGATCGCTCGGGCGCGCTCCCAACTTTGTCGCGCCGCGGCGATGTCGCGGTAGGTCGCCCACGTTGCGGCGCGCATATGCCACTGATACGCGGCGTGCAGATCACCGGCGGCCTCCAGGTGTTCGGCAATCAAGGCGGCATTTTCATCAGCCGCTGCCCGGTCACGTGATTCGATTGCGGCCGCGACGCGCCGGTGCAGCTCGGCGCGATCGGATTTGAGCTGTGATTCGTAGGCCACCGCGCGGATCAGCGGGTGGCGGAAAGCGTACTCGGCGCTCGGGGTGAACTTGACCTGGTCGATCAGCTCCGGGCTGAGCAGCTCGGCGACCACCGCATCGATGCCCAGCGCGGCAAGCAGCTCCGCCCCGAAGCGTGCTCCGATCACCGACGCCGCGTTCAACGTCCGCTTGGCCGGGGCGTTCAGCCGGTCGATGCGCGCCTCGATGGCCGCCTGCACCGTTGCTGGCACGCTCACCTCGGCAACATCCACCCGACACACGTAGCGACCGCGCTCGCCGGCCAACACGCCGCGCTGGACCAACTCTCGGACCATCTCCTCTGCGAAAAACGGGTTCCCCGCGGCCCGTTCGGCGATGATCGCCGCCAGCTCGCCGACCGAGGGATCCGACCCCAGCAGCTCACCCAGCAACGCCGCGGTGTCCGAATCACCCAGCGGCCCAAGCGCGATCGTTTGCCCGCCGGGCACCCGCGTCAACGTTCCCTCATACTCGGGGCGGAAGGTGATCAGCACCATCAACTTGGTCTGCGGGATCACGGTGAGGAAGTCGGCCAGCATCGACTCGCTCACCTCGTCGATCCAGTGCACATCCTCGATGAGGTAGAGCGCCGGTTCGGTGCGCGCCAGCGACGCGGTATTGATCAATTCGGTCAACCGGCGCCGCCGCGCATCCGGATCGATGGCGGGCAGCGGCACCTCGGGGTCAGCGATACCCAGCAGATCATCGAGCAGCAGCACATCCTGCGGGTCGGCATCCGGGACTTGTTCCCGCACCCGCGCGCGGGCGGCTTCGCCGTCCAGGTCAGCCACGCCGCTGCCCGCCCGCAGCAGCCGCGACACGGCATAGAACGGGATGTCACGGGCATGCGACTCGCAGAAGGTCCAAAACACCTCGACGCCACGACCGGCCGCGGCCGCCGCCGCCTCCCGGGCCACCCGGGACTTGCCGATGCCCGGCGGCCCCGTCACATTCACCACACCACCGCAGCCACCGATCGCCTCGTTCACCATCGCGTCGAGAGCCGCCATCTCCGCGCGCCGACCGACCAGGCTCGCCTCGGCGCGCCCGACCAGGCCATCGCGCGGGCTGATCCCCATCAGCCGGCGCGCGCGCACCGGTTCGTCGGCGCCCTTGATGCGCACCCACTCCGGTTCATCCAGCGTCACGAGGTGCTCGACCAGCCGCGCCGTCGAGTCCGAAAGCATCACCCCGCCCGCCGGGGCCACCGACTCCATCCGCTGCGCCAACCCGACCTGCTCCCCAATCGCGGCATACCCCAACGACCCCGAACCGATCGCACCGGCGATGACCCGACCCGAATTCAGGCCCACCCGCACTCGAAGATCGACACCGTCGCGGCGCTGCACCTCGGCCGCCAACCGATGCGCCTCCTCCTGAATGTCCAACGCGGCCAGGCAGGCCCGAAAAGCGTGATCCTCCAACGCCACCGGGGCACCGAACACCGCCATCACCCCGTCGCCGGTAAACTCCACCGTCCCGCCGTAGCGGCGCACCACCGCCGCCGAGCTCTCCACCAACTCGGTCATGATCTCGCGCAACCGCTCCATATCCACCGCCACCGCGATGCCCATCGAGCGCACCACATCGGCGAACAGCACCGTCACCTGCTTGTACTCCGCTGTGTCACCCGAAACCGCAGTTGGGGTACCGCACTCGTCACAGAACTTGGCGTTCTTCCGCAGGCTAGTGCCGCATGATCCGCACGCCACGCCCGCCGTCATCCAAGCACCACCGATCCAGTGGTCGCGACCACCCCAATTGCCCAAGAATAGGGCGTCCACCAGCGCAGAACGGCGTTATTGACCCGGGCGTTAAGCGATTCCCCAATCCTGCAGGGCCGCCTTCATGGCCGCACCCACACCGACCCCGACGCCCGCCAAGCTGGCATCCGCCGCCCTCAAACTGGCCCGCCGCCAGACCGCGACCCTCTTCGAACTGCGCACCGCCCTTGACGATTTCGAACTGCGTGGCGAGGTCGCCCGCGCGGCACTCATCGATGTGGTCGAACGGATGCCCGCCGATAGCGCGTGGCCGGGAACTGGACCAGGTTCGGGCCGCCGTCGCGACACATTCCCCACGAAACTGACAAGGCCGTGTTACGCCTTCCGTAGCACCTCGATGACCGCGCTGAAGTCCTTGTCGGCGTGGTCGGCTGCGAACTTGGCGTAGATCTCGGCTGCGTGGGTGCCGAGGGGCGCTGACGATCCCGTCGAGTTGACCGCATCCATCGCCAGGCCGATGTCCTTATTCATCAACGCGGTGGCGAACCCCGGCTTGAAGTCATTGTTGGCCGGCGACGTCGGAACGGGGCCGGGCACAGGGCAGTTCGTGTGCACCGCCCAGCAATTGCCGGTCGCGCCCGTGATCACGTCGAACAACGACTGCGCAGACAGACCCAATTTCTCGGCCAGTACGAAGGCCTCGCCGACGGCGATCTGTTGCACGGCCAGCACCATGTTGTTGCACAGCTTCGCGGCTTGCCCCGTGCCGGATGCGCCGCAGTGAATGATCTTGCCCGCCATGGGTTCCAGCACCGGCCGGGCGCGGTCGACGGCGGCGGCGTCGCCACCGACCATGAACGCCAGTGTGCCCGCGGTTGCCCCCTTCACCCCGCCCGATACCGGCGCGTCGAGCTGCGCGAAACCACCTTCGGTGGCCTGCTGGTTGATGGTGCGGGCATCGTCGACGGAGATCGTGGAGGTGTCGATGAACAGCACACCTTCTCGAGCCGCGGGTAGCACCTCGGCGTAGCACGCCTTCACGATGTCACCGTTGGGAAGTGACGTGATCACCACATCCGCCTCTTCGACTGCGGCAGCACCACTGTCGAAGACCTGAGCGCCCTTGTCGTCAGCGGCGGCCTTCAGCGTGGCGACCGGATCGAAGCCGCGCACGGTGTGGCCGGCGGCGAGCAGGTTGGCCGCCATCGGGCCGCCCATGTGGCCCAGCCCCAAGAACGCGATCGTCGTCATCTGTTCTCCTATGCGGACGCGCGGGCCCGGGCGGCCTCGGCCCGACCGATGACCACACGCATGATTTCGTTGGTCCCCTCGAGGATTCGGTGCACCCGCAGATCGCGGACGATCTTCTCCAGTCCGTACTCGCGCAAATACCCGTAGCCGCCGTGCAGCTGCAGAGCCTGATCGGCCACGTCGAAGCACGTGTCGGTGACGTAGCGCTTGGCCATCGCACACAACTCGACCTTGTCGGGATGGTTGTCGTCGAGCGCGGTTGCTGCCCGCCACAACAGGATTCGTGACGTCTGCAGCGCGGTGGCCATGTCGGCCAGCGTGAAACGGATCGTGGGCTCGTCGAGCAGGGAGCCCCCGAATGCCTGCCGGTCGGCGAGATAGCCTGCCGCCTTGTCGTAGGCGGCCTGCGCGCCGCCCAGTGAGCAGGCGGCGATGTTGAGGCGGCCGCCGTTCAGCCCGTTCATCGCGATACCGAAACCCGTGCCTTCACCGTCGGCGCCACCCAGCATCGCATCGGCCGGGACCCGCACACCCTCGAAGATCACCTGCGCGGTGGGTTGTGCGTTCCAGCCCATCTTCAGTTCGTCGGCGCCGAAACTCAGGCCGGACGTGTCCTTTTCGACCACGAACGCGGAAATTCCGCGAGGACCGTCCCCGCCGGTGCGGGCCATCACGATGTAGACGTCAGACGCGCCTGCACCGGAGATGAACTGCTTGACACCGTCGATGACGTAATCGCCACCGTCGCGAACGGCCTTGGTGCGCAACGCGCCCGCATCGGACCCGGCACCGGGCTCGGTCAGGCAGTAGGAGGCGATGGCCTCCATCGACGCCAGTCGCGGCACCCAGGACTTGCGTTGTTCATGGGTGCCGAACGTGTCGATCATCCACGCGCACATGTTGTGGATGGACAGGAACGCGGCGATGGTGGGATCGGCCGTCGCCAACTGTTCGAAGATACGCACGGCGTCCAGCCGACGCAGCTCGCTGCCGCCGACGTCGTCGCGGCAGTAGATCGCCGCCATGCCCAGCTCAGCCGCCTCGCGCAACACGTCGGTGGGGAAGTGGTGATTCTCGTCCCACTCCAACGCGAATGGCGCGAGGCGCTTTTCGGCGAACGCGGCCGCCGTCTCGGCGATCACGCGTTCGTCCTCGTCCAGGCCGAAGTAGTCCATTTATTTCATTGTCGGGATGACGAACTCGGCGCCGTGGCTACCCGCGGGCCAGCGCTGCGTCACCGTCTTGACCTTGGTGTAGAAAATGATCGACGCCGGGCCGTGCTGGTTGAGGTCGCCGAAGCCGGACCGCTTCCAGCCGCCGAACGTGTGGTAGGCCACCGGAACCGGGATCGGCACATTCACACCGACCATGCCGACTTGCACCCGGGACACGAAGTCGCGTGCGGTGTCGCCGTCGCGGGTGAAAACCGCGACGCCGTTGCCGTATTCGTGCTCGGAGGGCAGCCGAAGTGCCTCTTCGTAGTCCTTCGCGCGAACCATGACCAGCACCGGGCCGAAGATCTCGTCGGTGTAGATCGACATATCGGGGGTGACGTGGTCGAATAGGGTCGGGCCGATGAAGTAGCCGCTCTCGAGGTTCGCATCGCCGAACTGCAGGTCATCGCTGGCGCGTTCGCGGCCGTCGACGACGGCCTCGGCGCCGGCCTCCACACCCTGATCGATGTAGTCGTGCACCCGCTTCAGTGCAGCCTCGGTGACCAACGGACCGTAGTCGGCCTTCGGGTCCAGGCTGTGGCCCACCCGCAGGTTGTTGACCCGTTCAATCAGCCTGGCGCGCAGGCGATCTGCGGTCTGGTCGCCGACCGGAACCGCGACGCTGATCGCCATGCACCGCTCGCCGGCGCTGCCGTAGCCCGCGCCGATCAGCGCGTCGACGGCCTGGTCGAGGTCGGCGTCGGGCATCACGATCATGTGGTTCTTCGCGCCGCCGAAGCACTGCGCGCGCTTCCCGTGCGCGGCCGCACCCGAGTAGATGTACTGCGCGATGTCGGAGCTGCCGACAAAGCCGATGGCCTTGATCTCGGGGTGTTCGATGATCGCGTCGACGGCTTCCTTGTCACCGTGCACCACCTGGAACACGCCGGCCGGCAGGCCGGCCTCGATGAACAACTCGGCAAGCCGGACCGGTACCGACGGGTCCCGCTCGCTGGGCTTGAGGATGAACGCGTTGCCGCACGCCAGCGCGGGCCCGGCCTTCCACAACGGGATCATCGCCGGGAAATTGAACGGGGTGATGCCGGCGACGACGCCGAGCGGCTGGCGCAGGGAGTACACGTCGATGCCGGTGCCTGCGCCCTCGGTGTACTCGCCCTTGAGCAGGTGCGGGATGCCGACCGCGAACTCGATGACCTCGATGCCGCGCTGGATGTCACCCTTCGAATCCGCGACGGTCTTGCCGTGCTCGAGCGAGAGCGTTTCGGCCAGTTCGTCGACGTTCTGGTTGACCAGGTCGATGAAGCGCATCATCACCCGGGCCCGGCGCTGCGGATTCCAGGCGGCCCACTCCTTCTGCGCCTCGGCCGCACCGGCGACCGCAGCATCGACATCGGCGGCCGATGCCATCGGCGCCTTTCGCCTGTACCTGCCCGGTGTTGGGGTCCATCACGTCGGCGGTGCGCGTCGACTGTCCGGCGGTGCGCCGGCCGTTGATGAAATGCGAAATCTGTGTGGTCATGAGCTTGCCCCTCGCCCGGATGGCTGAATACTTGGATATCCTAGTAATCTTATCCGCAGTAGGTCAAGTGGCTCGAGACTGAAATCTCAGTGCAACTCTGCGGCGTGTCGTCGCAACCGGCTCAGTGTCGGGGGACGTCGTCACGGTTACTGTCCCTTTTGTTGCGCTCACCGCTACCAACTGTGTGCAAGGCGGTTAACCCTCGGAGTGTCGCCCCCGCAGGTCGTCGATGAACGCCCGGCTCTCGTCCCATGTCGGCAGCAGACCCGCGGCCCGCAGCTGCTCGAGCGTCGGCGCCTCCCGGTCCCGGTCCGTCAAGATCGGCTCGCCGTCGACAGCGGGCCAGGCGATGTCGATAGCCGGATCCAGCGCGTTGATGGTGTGCTCGCGGCCAGGGTTGTAGGGGGCCGAGCACAGGTACATCACCATCGAATCATCTTCCAGCGCAAGGAAAGCGTGGCCAAGACCCTCCGACAGGTAAATCGACCGTCGGTCGCGGTCGTCGAGCACCACCGCGTCCCAGCGTCCGAATGTCGGCGAGCCGACCCGGATGTCGACGACCACGTCGAAAACCGATCCGTGCAGGCACGTCACGTACTTGGCCTGGCTCGGCGGCAGCTGCGCGAAGTGCAGGCCCCGCAGCACCCCGGCCGCCGACATCGAGCAGTTCGCCTGGTACAGATCGAACCGGTGCCCGGTGAACTGCGTGAACGCCGCATCGGTGAACAACTCGTAGAACACCCCCCGCGGATCGGCGTGCAGCAGCGGCGTGATCTCCCACGCGCCGGGCACGGCGAGCTCGCGGACCTTCACTGGCCCCGCTCCGCGTAGGTGGCCTCAACCGCGTCTTTCAATGGACCCCACCATGATTCGTTTGCGCGATACCAGTCGATCGTCTCGCGCAGTCCTTCCTCGAAGTCGGTGTGCTTGGGGCCCCAGCCCAACTCGTCGTACAGCGCTGACGGGTCGATCGCATACCGCAGATCGTGGCCGACGCGGTCGGTGACATGTTCGAAGTCGTCGGGATCGCGTCCCATCAGGTGCAGCAGCGTGCGCATCACTGACAGGTTGTCCCGTTCGCCTTCTGCGCCAATCAGATACGTGCGTCCGATCTGGCCGTCGGCGAGGATCCGCCACACCGCGCTGTTGTGGTCGTCGACGTGGATCCAGTCGCGCACGTTGGCGCCGCTGCCGTACAGCTTGGGCCTCCGCCCCGTCAGCACATTGGTGATCTGGCGGGGGATGAACTTCTCCACATGCTGATAGGGCCCGTAGTTGTTGGAGCAGTTCGAGATCGTCGCCCGCACACCATAGGAACGCACCCATGCCCGCACCAGCATGTCGGCGGCGGCCTTGGTCGACGAGTACGGGCTGGACGGGTTGTACGGCGTCGACTCGGTGAACCGCTGTGGGCTGTCCAGCTCGAGATCGCCGTACACCTCGTCGGTCGACACATGGTGCAGCCGCACCCCGTGCCGGCGCACCGACTCCAGCATTGTGAACGTGCCGATGACATTGGCGCGCATGAACGGCTCTGGCTCGGCCAGGGCGTTGTCGACGTGGGTCTCTGCCGCGAAATGCACGACGGCATCGGCCTCGCCGACGAGCTTGGACACCACCTCGGCGTCAGTGATGTCCCCCTGCACCAGGCGGATGTCATTCTCGACCGGGGCCAGCGATTCACGGCTGCCGGCGTAGGTCAGGGCGTCGAGAACCGTTACCGAGTGCTCGCGCACCGCGCCGTGTACGAAGTTGGCGCCGATGAAACCCGCGCCGCCGGTGACCAACAACCGCATGGTCATTGACCCTAGTCGAGAGGGCTATCAACCTTTCAGCCGGAGCGGTCCTGCCAGCTCGGTCAGCGTCGGCAGCAGTTTGTCCCAGCCGCCCAGCACCTGGATGGTCACGTGATCGGCGCCGGCGTCCAGATGCTCGGTCAACCGCGTGGCCACGGCGTCGGCGCTGCCATGGGCGACCACCGCGTCGATCAGCTTGTCGCTGCCCGGCTTGGCGACGTCATCGTCGGTGAAACCGAGCCGCTTCCAGTTGCTCAGGTAGTTGCTCAGGTTGAGGTAGGAGTCAACTGTCTGGCGACCAATTTCCCGTGCCTCTTCGGCGTCGGTTGTGACCACCACTTTGTGCTCGGGCGCCAGAAAGACGCTGTTGCCGATGATGTTTCGGGCCTGACCGGTGTGCTCCGGTGTCGTCAGATATGGGTGTGCCCCCGCACTGCGTTGCGCCGACAGCTTCAGCACCTTTGGCCCGAGCGCAGCGATGACCCGCCGGCTGGTCGGCACCTTCGCGGCATCGAGCACGTCAAGGTATTCGACCAGTACGTCATAGGGCTTGCGGTACTCCTCGGTGTGCTCCGGATGTCCGATGCCGATGCCGAGCAGGAAGCGCCCCGGATATGCGTCTTCGATCCGGTGATAGGCCTCAGCGAGCTGTTCGGCCGGCGCTGTCCACACGTTGACGATGCCAGTGGCCACCTGAAGCGTCTCAGTGCGCTCCAGGATCGGCTCGACGTGTTTGAGGTCGCCGGCGGGTGACCCGCCGATCCACACAGCGCCGTAGCCGAGTTTCTCGATCTCTACCGCTTGCTCGGGTTTGGGGGTCCCAAGTGTCCAGACGCCAAATCGGCCTAGGTCGGGCTTGAGCTCAGTCATGCAAGTTCCCCTCTGCTCGATAAGTCACCGAAGGCCGAGTGGCCCGGCCAGCTCGGCGAGCGCAGGCACAAGCTTGTCAGGTCCGGTGAGCACCTGCACCGGCACGTGGTCGGCGCCGGCGTCGAGATGCTCCTTCAGTCGCGCCGCGATGGCATCGACCGTGCCGTAGGCGACAAGTGCGTCGACGAGGCGGTCACTGCCTGGCTTGGCGAGATCTTCGCCAGTGAACCCGAGGCGCTTGAAGTTGTTGAGGTAATTCGCTAGGCCGAGGTAAACGTCGAGCGCCTTGCGGCCGACGGCACGCGCCTTGTCGGCTGTGTCTTCTGAGCTGGTCAAAACCACCTTGTGCTCGGGCGCGAGAAACGCCTCCGGGCCCATCAATTCGCGCGCCTGTGCGGTGTGTTCAGGCGTCGTCAGATAGGGGTGAGCCCCTGCGCTACGGCGGGCAGACAGCTTGACCACCTGGGGGCCCAGTGCGGCCACCACGCGGCGATTCTTCGGCACGCCGTACTCGTCGAGCGTGTCGAGGTACTCGTTGAGCGCGTCGATCGGCTTGCGGTACTGCTGGTGCGCCTCGGGGTGGCCGACGCCGATGCCCAGCAGGAAGCGGCCGGGACAGACCTTGTCGATCCGGTGGAACGACTCGGAGACGGGTCCCGCGTCCGCGGTCCAGATGTTGACGATGCCGGTGGCCACCTGCAGCGTGGTGGTCTGTTCGAGGATGGGCTCCACCCATTCCAACTTGGCCGGCGGCGAACCGCCGACCCAAACGGCACCGTAACCCAGCGCCTCGATGTCCTTCGCTTGCTCTGGGGTTACGCCGCGTCCGAATGATCCGAACCGGCCGAGGTTGGGCTTCTCATCGGTCATGGTTCGGTCAACCCGCGGCGCTGTGCGGGCTATTCCGCGGCAGCCGGAAGCGCGGTCGGTGTCGGTGCTTCGGGTGCGGGCGCCTCCAGCGGCAGCAGGACGATGAACTTGGTGTGCCCGGGCTCGGACTGCACGCGCAGGTCGCCGTGGTGCTTTTCGACGACGATTCGGCGCGCCAGATCCAGACCGAGTCCGGTGCCCTCGCCGAATGGCTTGGTGGTGAAGAACGGATTGAAGATGTTGCCGATGATGTCCTCGGGGATGCCGGGACCGTCGTCGCAGATCTCGACGCGAATCATCTCCTCGTTCTCGCGCATCGCGCGCAACGTCAGCGTGCCACTGCCGTCCATCGCCTGGATCGCATTGTCGATGATGTTGGTCCAGACCTGGTTGAGATCGCCTGGGTAGCACAGCAATTCGGGCAGCGACTTGTCGAGGTCCTTGACAAGTTTGACCGCACTGTCCTTGCCGATCTTGTCGCCGAACATCATGACGGTGCTGTACAGCAGTTCACGAACATCGGCGGATTGGTATTCGGCCCTATCCATCTGCGAGTACTGCTTTGCACCGGCGAGCAGCGCCGAGATTCGCTTGCTGGCTTCCCCGATCTGGTTCATCAACAGCTCGGTTTCGATGGTGTATCTCAGCCATCCGAGGGCGCCCTGCAACAAGGCGGATGCGTCGACCTCGTCCACCGATGCCGAAACTCGTTCCAACCAGTCGATGTCCAGGCCGGCATCAACGAACGCCGGTGCATAGTCCCACGCGCCCGTGATGCCGTGGTCCTCGAGCCAATCTCCGATCTGCTCCTCGCGGTCTGAGGACTCCAGCGCGGTCAACTCCACGCTCTTGGACTTGGCGACCTGCTCGGCGACCTCGTCCTGGATACTGATCACGACCCGCAACGCCTCCGGAGTGAACTTGCCCTCGGCCAACAGCGCCAGTTTGTGCCGCATCCCGATCGTCTTCTCGCGGAGATCCGAGACTGCGCGGGCGGTTGCCGCCGCCGGGTTGTTGAGCTGATGGGTGAGGCCGGCCGTGATGGTGCCGAGCGCCAGCAGCTTCTCCCGCTGGCCGATGATCTGCCGTGCTCGCCGGCCGCCGACGGTATGTCCCTCGAGGAGATGCACCGCCATCGGAAACTCAGCCTGCATGAAGCGGGCGAACGCCTCCGCGTCCAGCACGAAGAACCGTGACGGCTTGGTCACTCGCACCGATGCTGAGTAGGCGGCTTCTGCGCCGGGTATGTACGCCGACCATGCGCCGCAGTAAACGCCGCGCTGGGAGGTGCGGCCGGTTTCGATGTCCACGCCTCCCGAGCGTTGGGACATCACCACCTCGCCGTCGATGAGGACGTAGAAGCAGGTGGCCGGATCGCCCTCGACGACAACCGGGCCCGGCTCAAAGGTCTGGATGTGGCCGTTCTCGCATAGCGTCTGCAACTGCTCGTCGGTCAGCGCCTCGAACAGGAACAGTGTCCGCAGTTCGTCAGGCAGACATTTCTCGCCCATCACAAGCTTCTCTCTACGACTCGGCCAGGTAGCGGTGTACCAACATCACTGCCATCGACCCTTCGCCGACGGCGGCTGCCACTCGTTTGGCGGATTCGGCACGCACGTCACCTGCAACAAACACACCAGGCACGCTTGTTTCCAAATGGTGTGGCGGACGGTCCAACGTCCAGCCGCAGACGTCACGCAGGTCGGGCCCCGACAGGATGAAGCCGTGGTCATCGCGCGCGACCACACCGTCGAGCCAGTCGGTGCGGGGTTCGGCGCCGATGAAAATGAACATGCGGCCGCAGCTGAATTCCTCGCGCTCGTGGGTTTGGGTGTTTTCCAGGCAGATGCCTTCCAGACGACCATTGCCCTTAACGGCGTGCACGACGGTGTTCGGCTTCTCTTTGATCTTGTCGTTGGCCCTGATCTGCTGGATCAGGTAGTACGACATCGAGTCCTCGAGGGTGCGGCGGCTGACGATGGTGACCGATTTGGCCGTCCGGGACAGATACATTGCGGCCTGTCCGGCCGAGTTCGCCCCGCCGATGACGTAGACCTCGTCGTCGTCACAGTCGGAGGCCACCGAGGCGGTCGCACCGTAGTAGACGCCGGCCCCGGTCAGCCCGGCACAGCCTTCGGCGGGCAGCTGGCGGTACTCCACGCCCATCGCAAGGATCACCGCCCGTGCCCCGATTGCCCGGCCGTCCGACAGATGCACCGTCCTGGCCGATCCGTCGATTTCGATCTCGGTGACCTCGGCGGCGGTGATCAGCTCCGCCTCGAACTTCAGGGCCTGCCGACGGGCACGCTCAGCGAGCTGGGAGCCCGACAGCCCGTCGGGGAAGCCCAGGTAGTTCTCGATGCGGGAGCTCTGTCCGGCCTGCCCCCCGGTGGCGGTGCGTTCGATGAGCACGGTCTTGAGCCCCTCGGATGCGCCGTATACCGCCGCGGCGAGGCCGGCCGGGCCGCCGCCGATGACCACCAGTTCGTAGAAGTCTTCGGCAGGCGTGGTGGTCAGTCCGAGCGTGGCGGCCAGCTCGGCGTCGGTGGGATCCACGAGCGTCTCGCCTTGTTCGGTGATCACCACCGGCAACGTCAGCTCGTCCTGTCCGGCCGCCTCGAGAAGTTGCTTGCCCTTTGGCTCGTCGGCGCGGAACCACGTGTAGTACAGCCTGTTTCGGGCCAGGAACTCACGCACCTCCGAAGACCGGGCGTTCCACGGGTGCCCGATGATCTTCGTGTGCGGGATCACCCGATCGCCTGCGGACCGCCATGCGTCCAGCAGCGCGTCGATCACCGGGTAGAGCTTCTCCTCGGGCGGGTCCCACGGCTTGAGCAGGTAATGGTCCAGGTCGACGACGTTGATCGCATCGATGGCGGCGTGGGTGTCGGCGTAGGCCGTCAGCAGCACCCGCCGGGCCAGCGGGTACAGATCCATCGCCTCTTCGAGGAACTCGATACCGCTCATCTGCGGCATGCGATAGTCGGCGACGAACACCGCGACCGTGTCGCCGCGGAGCTTGAGTTCGGCGAGTGTTTCCAGGGCGTCGGGTCCGGATTCGGCGCGGACGATGCGGTAGTTCTCGCCGTAGTGACGGCGAAGGTCTCGTGCGACAGCGCGGGACACCGCGGGGTCGTCGTCGACGGTCAGAATGACGGGCTTACGGGCCCGCGAGACGGGAGCGGTCATCGGTTACAAGTATGCGCTCGTGTTCCAGCGGTTATCGGGGCGATATGACCCGGCTGCGACCGACCTGACGTCGGAGTTAAGCGATTTTGGGGCAGGCCGCCGAGCAGGTAGTATTGACCAACGGTGCGGCATCCGCGCCGGCTCTTGCGTGCCCTGTGTCCTGGAATTACTGGAATTTCTAGCTACTGGCTCACGTTATGTGGTCGGAGCGAAAGCTGCGCCGGCAAGGCGCCAATGATCAGGGACAACGGAGGATATGGCCAAGAAAGACGGTGCCATCGAGGTCGAGGGTCGCGTGGTCGAACCTCTGCCCAATGCGATGTTCCGCATTGAGCTGGAGAACGGTCACAAGGTCCTTGCTCACATCAGCGGCAAGATGCGGCAGCACTACATCCGCATCCTGCCCGAGGACCGCGTCGTGGTGGAGCTGTCTCCCTACGACCTGTCCCGGGGCCGCATTGTTTACCGGTACAAGTAACAACCAGACGACGTGACGAGCGCTCGCGCGAGTCACCGAGAAGCACAGAAGGATCGACACAGCCGTGAAGGTGAACCCGAGCGTTAAGCCCATTTGCGATAAGTGCAGGGTGATCCGCCGGCATGGGCGGGTCATGGTGATCTGCTCCGATCCGCGCCACAAGCAGAGACAAGGCTGAGTCAGGCGCGATGAGCGCTTGCGCGAAGAGCAGATGACCTGGCCGTCCAGCCACCACAACTGAATGACGAAATCCCAGTACCACTGAGCGGATAGGCCGCTTGGATGAGCGCTTGCGCGAAGACCGGCAAGCCTCGCACGTCCGGCACGGAGGCCGGACCCCACCAGAGGCGGGAACGGACTGGGACCAGACCTCCGCATAGAAGAAGGAACACTGCCTGATGGCACGGCTAGTGGGCGTTGATCTTCCGCGCGACAAGCGCATGGAGATCGCCCTGACTTACATCTACGGCATCGGCCGTACCCGGTCGGCGGAGATCCTGGAGGCCACCGGCATCGACCGGAATCTGCGCACCAAGGACCTGAGCGACGATCAGGTCACCCAGTTGCGCGACTACATCGAGGGCAACCTCAAGGTGGAGGGCGATTTGCGCCGTGAGGTGCAGGCCGACATCCGCCGCAAGATCGAGATCGGCTGCTACCAGGGCCTGCGGCACCGCCGCGGTCTGCCGGTGCGCGGCCAGCGGACCAAGACCAATGCGCGCACCCGCAAGGGCCCGAAGCGCACCATCGCCGGCAAGAAGAAGGCCAGGTAACCCATGCCACCCGCAAAGAAGGCAGCAGGCGGAGCCCCGAAGAAGGGCCAGAAAACCCGCCGCCGGGAAAAGAAGAACGTCCCGCACGGCGCTGCGCACATCAAGAGCACGTTCAACAACACGATCGTGTCGATCACCGATCCCCAGGGCAACGTCATCGCCTGGGCGTCATCGGGCCACGTCGGCTTCAAGGGTTCGCGTAAGTCGACCCCGTTCGCCGCGCAGCTGGCCGCCGAGAACGCTGCCCGCAAGGCGCAGGAGCACGGCGTGAAGAAGGTCGATGTGTTCGTGAAGGGCCCGGGCTCGGGCCGTGAGACCGCCATCCGGTCGCTGCAGGCCGCCGGCCTCGAGGTTGGCGCCATTTCCGATGTCACCCCGCAGCCGCACAACGGCTGCCGTCCGCCGAAGCGGCGCCGGGTCTAGGAGGAGAAGCACTTCATGGCTCGTTACACCGGACCCGCCACGCGCAAGTCGCGGCGCCTCGGCGTCGACCTCGTCGGCGGCGATCAATCGTTCGAGAAGCGTCCTTACCCGCCCGGCCAGCACGGCCGCGCGCGGGTCAAGGACAGCGAGTACCGCCAGCAGCTGCAGGAGAAGCAGAAGGCACGCTTCACCTACGGCGTAATGGAGAAGCAGTTCCGCCGGTACTACGAAGAGGCCGTTCGCCATTCGGGCAAGACGGGTGAGAACCTGCTGCAGATTCTGGAGAGCAGGCTGGACAACGTGGTGTACCGCGCCGGCCTGGCGCGCACCCGCCGGATGGCCCGCCAGCTGGTCAGCCACGGGCACTTCACCGTCAATGGTGTCAAGGTCGACATCCCGAGCTACCGGGTGTCGCAGTACGACATCATCGACGTGAAGGACAAGTCGTTGAACACGTTGCCTTTCGAGATCTCTCGCCAGACCGCGGGCGACCGGCCGATCCCGGCCTGGCTGCAGGTCGTCGGCGAACGTCAGCGCATCCTGGTGCACCAGCTTCCGGAGCGCGCTCAGATCGACGTGCCGCTCGCCGAGCAGCTGATCGTCGAGTTCTACTCGAAATAATAGACTTCCCCAGGCCGTCCCGATGGCGGCGCGGGGTCCCCAGCTTGCTAGGGGAATCACGCGGCATCAAATAGCGGGTGCCGTGAAGGAGGAAAGAAACACATGCTGATCTCTCAGCGACCCACACTGGCCGAAGAGGTCAAAGCCGAGAACCGGTCCCAGTTCGTCATCGAGCCGCTGGAGCCGGGATTCGGTTACACCCTTGGCAATTCGCTTCGGCGTACGCTGCTGTCATCCATTCCGGGGGCGGCAGTCACCAGCATTCGCATCGACGGTGTGCTGCACGAGTTCACCACCGTCCCCGGCGTCAAGGAAGACGTCACCGACATCATCCTGAACCTCAAGGGTCTGGTCGTGTCGTCCGAGGAGGACGAGCCGGTCACCATGTATCTGCGCAAGCAGGGTCCCGGTGAGGTCACCGCGGGGGACATCGTCCCGCCGGCGGGTGTGACGGTGCACAACCCCGAGATGCACATCGCAACGCTGAACGACAAGGGCAAGCTCGAGGTCGAGCTGGTCGTCGAGCGCGGCCGCGGCTACGTGCCCGCCGTGCAGAACAAGGCGTCGGGCGCCGAAATCGGCCGCATCCCGGTGGATTCCATCTACTCGCCGGTGCTGAAGGTCACCTACAAGGTGGAGGCCACCCGCGTCGAGCAACGCACCGACTTCGACAAGCTGATCCTCGACGTCGAGACCAAGAGCTCGATCTCCGCTCGCGACGCGCTGGCGTCCGCAGGCAAGACGCTGGTCGAGTTGTTCGGTCTGGCACGGGAACTCAACGTCGAGGCCGAGGGCATCGAGATCGGCCCGTCGCCGGCCGAGGCCGACCACATCGCCTCGTTCGCGCTGCCGATCGACGACCTGGACCTCACGGTGCGGTCTTACAACTGCCTCAAGCGCGAGGGTGTGCACACGGTCGGCGAGCTCGTCGCCCGCACGGAGTCCGATCTGCTGGACATCCGCAACTTCGGTCAGAAGTCCATCGACGAGGTGAAGATCAAGCTGCATCAGCTCGGTCTGTCGCTCAAGGACAGCCCGGCCACGTTTGATCCGTCCGAGGTTGCCGGCTACGACGTCGCCACCGGCACCTGGAACAGCGACGCCGGCTACGACCTGGACAACGACCAGGACTACGCCGAAACCGAACAGCTCTAAGTCCGCAGGTATTCAAGGAGTCACCATGCCCAAGCCCACCAAGGGCCCTCGCCTCGGCGGGTCGTCCGCGCACCAGAAGGCGATGCTGGCCAACCTGGCCACGTCGCTCTTCGAGCACGGCCGGATCAAGACGACCGAGCCCAAGGCGCGGGCGTTGCGGCCGTATGCGGAGAAGCTGATCACCCACGCCAAGAAGGGCACACTGCACAACCGGCGTGAGGTGCTCAAGAAGATCCGCGACAAGGACGTGGTGCACACCTTGTTCGCCGAGATCGGCCCGTTCTTCGCCGATCGCAACGGCGGCTACACCCGCATCATCAAGGTGGAGGCACGCAAGGGCGACAACGCCCCGATGGCCGTCATCGAGCTGGTGCGGGAGAAGACGGTGACCTCGGAGGCCAACCGGGCCCGTCGCACCGCTGCTTCCAAGAAGGCCGCGCCCGCGAAGGCGGCTCCGGCCGCCGAAGAGGCGCCGGTCGAGGAGACTGCGGAGACTCCGGTCGAGGACGTCAAGGCCACTGACGAGACCTTGGTCGAGGAGGCGAAGGCGGAGGACGAGACCTTGGTCGAGGAGGCGAAGGCGGAGGACGAGACCTTGGTCGAGGAGGCGAAGGCGGAGGACGCCGCCATCGAGGAGGCGCAGGCCGCCGAGGCCGAGGAAGAGGCCGCTGACGCCGAGGCCTCCGACGACCCAGAGAAGGCCGACTCCGACGAGGATGCCGACAAGTCCTAGCGGCATGAGCAACGAACCCGCCATCGATTCCGGTGGCGGGTTCGTTCGTCTTCGGCTCGATATCGCCTACGACGGAACCGACTTCGCCGGCTGGGCGATCCAGGCCGGGCAGCGCAGTGTCGCCGGTGTTCTGGACGAAGCGCTGTCGACGGTGTTTCGCAGCCAGGTGCAGCTGCGCGCGGCGGGACGCACCGACGCGGGTGTGCACGCGACGGGTCAGGTGGCGCATGTCGACGTGCCCGCCGACGCGCTGTCTCACGCATATCCGCGAAGGCTGAGGAAAGCCGACGCTGAAGCCGATGTCGCCGCCGAAGCGGCTCGGGAGTTCCTGCCGCTGGTGCGTCGGCTCGCGCGGTTTCTGCCCGCCGATGTGCGGGTGCTCGACATCGGCCGCGCCGCTCCGGGTTTCGATGCCCGGTTCTCGGCGTTGCGCCGCCATTACGTTTATCGACTGTCCACCGCACCATACGGGGTCGAGCCGCAGCAGGCGCGCTATGTCACCGCGTGGCCGCGACCACTGGACGTCGACGAAATGTCTGCCGCGTCGCGGGATCTGGTGGGACTGCACGACTTCGCCGCGTTCTGCCGCCAACGCGAAGGCGCCACGACCATCCGCGATCTGCAGCGGCTGGACTGGGCGCGCGACGGCGACTTCGTCACCGCGTATGTCACCGCCGACGCGTTCTGTTGGTCGATGGTACGGTCACTGGTCGGTGCGCTGTTGGCGGTGGGGGAGCATCGTCGCGAACCCGGTTGGTGCGCAACGTTGTTGACGTCGACGCGGCGCTCCAGCGATTTCGCGGCGGCACCATCACACGGGCTGATGCTCGTCGGTGTGGACTATCCGCCCGATGACCAACTGCAGGCCCGTACGAAGGTCACCAGGGACCTTCGGGTGATCGACTAGATACGGCCCGCGACGAAATCGGCCGCCTGATTCGCCATGCCTGCATCGATATACGCGTTGGCGAGGTGGGCGGGCCAGTTGTCCTGCCAGGTGTTCGGATCGGCCGGGTTACATATGGGGTCGGCGCCGTGGCACAACTCGATGGTTCTGTCGCGGTAGAGCGGGTTGAAGTTCGTAATCGGCCCCACCCATGCGACGCCGTTGCCGAATAGGGCTACCGCGGCGATGTGTGTGTCGGCGCCCGGTGGTAGGGGGTTCTTGAACCCGAAGAAGTCAAAGGGCACCGCCAGCACGACGTCGGTGACAGCCGCGCCAAGCGAGTAGCCGCCGAGAACCAGTCGTGTATCCGGGCAACTGCCGACCATGTACTGGATGTGCCCGCTCATGTCGTTGGCGCCGATGTCGACCTCGTTGTCGGCGGGGTAGCGCACCGCGTACACACCGATGTTCTTGTCAGTCTTCGAGCGCAGTGCGTTGATGAACGCGTTGCCGAGGACGCCGACGCCAGGAGATTCGACCCGGCCGCGGGCGAAGATGACCTCGACTTGCGGGCACGCCGCCGACGCCGACGGCACGAGCGCCGTCGTACCAGGCAGCGCGCTGGGCGCAAGCAATCCCGCCAGGGCGAGAAGAACGGCCGTAGCGATCACTAAACCTCGACGGCCCCAACCGCGAAGCTCAAGATCATTTTTCACTCCGCGATAGTAACCGAATCAATCGACGCCGACGTAGATAATTTGCCCGGCGGAGCCTTGCGACGAATCCTGCTGCCGGGCAACTAAACCCTTCCAGCCACGAAGCCGGCCGCTTGGCTGATGAAGGCGGAGGATTCGTAATGCGTGTGCGCGAACGGATTGCGGCCGTCCGAGCAGATCGGGTCGCCGTCGCTGCACAGGTCGATTGCCTTGCCGGCGAACGATCCCGCTGCCGATAGCGGGTTTCCGAACTTCGTCGCGGGGTTCCCGAATACGGTGACTGCGGCGACGTTGCCGGCAGCGCCGCCGGGGAGGGGCGGCGCCGATCCGATGCTGCCGACCTTGTTGCCCAGAGGTGGCACGCCGGCCAGCATGTCGACCACCGCTGCGCCCTGCGAGTAACCGCCGAGCACGATGCGGGTCGCCGGGCACTGCTGCGCCATCGCGACGATGTGAGCGGTCGCGTCGGCGGCCCCGTCGGCGGTGCTCAGAAAGTCGTAGCCCGCGGGATAATTTATGCCGTACGTGCCCAGGCTGCGGCCTCCGAGTTGAGGTGCCAGCGCGTCGGCAAGGGCCTGGCCCACGCGACCGACGCCCACGGGCTCGCTCGTGCCGCGGGCGAACACGATCTCGACGTCGGGGCACGCTGGCTGGGCGGATGAGACGGCCGGTGTGATGACGGCGGCGCCGGCGGTCGCGAGTACGGCAGCCGAACACGCCAGGATCAAGCGGCGAACAGGATAAAAGATCACAAGGCAGGGTAACGCGTCGCTTGGCTAAACCAATCTCGCCACGAAGCCCGCAGCCTGATTTGTGAGGCCAGCGCTCACATAATCGCTGTGGGCGAACGGATTCCGGCCGTCCGAACAGATCGGGTCGCCGTCCTTGCACAGGTCGATCGCCCTGCCCGCAAACAGGTGATTTGCGGATGTAATGGGGTTGCCGAATTTCGTCGCGGGATTGCCGAACGCCGCGACAGCCGCCACATTGGGGCTGAGGCCGGCCGGCAGGGGTGCGCCGAGGTTACCGATCCTGTTGCCGAGTGGCGGTATGCCCATCAGCATGTCGACCACGGCCGCGCCCTGTGAGTAGCCGCCCAGCACGATGCGAGAGGTCGGACAGGTTCGGACGAAGTTCACGACGTAGGCGGAGGCGTCGTTCGCGCCGTCGTGCGCCATCCCGAAGTCGTAGGTCGCCGGGTAATTCACGCCGTACGTCGTGAGGGTCCGGTTCCCGACCTGCCCCCTTAGGGCGTCCACGAAGGCCTGGCCGACACGACCGATGCCTGGGGGCTCGCCCGTGCCGCGCGCGAACACGACGTGGACGTCGGGGCATGCCCCTGGCTCAGCGGCCGCAGGCGGGGCAATTGCCACGGCCACGGTGGCGGCCACACCTACCAACGTTGCTGAACTGGCCACCAGAGCCGCGTTGGCGGTCGACCTCACCGCCGCATGGACAGCTTGAACAGCGCGCATGCGGCCAATACTCACATATTGACGCCGATAGCTGGTATCCCATCGGCTAACTGCGCGGTCGCTAGAGCAGCCCTGCGGCAAATCCGGCGGCCTGGCCGGCCAGCCCGGAGGAAACATAATTGCTGTGCGCAGCGAAGTCGCGGCCGTCTGAGCACACCGGGTCTCCGGTGTCGCAGAGGTCGATCGCGCGGGAGCCCCAGACCGGGCTGATGGTCAGCGGTGCGCCCAGTTTCGCCGAGGGATTTCCGAACACTGCGACCGCGGCGACGTGCTCAGGCACGTTGGGCGGCAACGGACTGTTGAACCCGACCGCCGGGAACGGGACCGCGGCGATGATGTCGATCACCGCCGCGCCCTGCGAGTAGCCGCCCAGTACCAGCCTCGTGTTGGGGCAGTTGGCCACCATGTACTGGATATGGCCGCTGGCGTCGTTGGCGCCGTTGGCGGCGGCCAGAAAGTCGAAGGACGCCGGGTAGTTGACGGCATACGTGCCGACCGACCTGCCGCCGACCTGGCCGCGCAGCGATTCGACAAACGCCGAGCCGACGCGACCAAGGCCTGGCGTGTCATCGGTGCCGCGCGCGAACACCACCTCGATGTCGGGGCAGTCCTCAGCATGCGCCGAGGGAACGCCCGGGCCGATCAGCGTCACGCCGACGGTGAGCACGGCAGCGGCAATTGACACGACCCAGCGAAGGGGCCGGATATCAAGATCGATCGTCACGCAACGAGGCTACCCGCGTGTCGCGAGTTCCCCGACGGGTCCGTCCGGCCACGACGCGTCCAGTTTCTCGGTGCGGTCGCCCTGGCGGGCCAGGGCCAAGCCGAGCAGCACGACGGCGCCGCCGATGGCCTGCGTCGGGGTGATGGCCTCACCCACCAGCACCCAGGCCGCCAGCACCGCGAACATCACCTCGGACAGGCCCACCAGCGATGCGAACCGCGGCCGCAGCCGGGAAATGCCCATGATGCCCAGCGTGTAGGCGATCGCGGTCGCGATCACGCTCAGCGCGATCACCGGCACCGTCCACGACGTCGTCAACCCCGCGATAACGGTGTCGTTGGTGGTGAAGGTCAGCGGCATCACCCCGGTCACGCCGAGCAGCGCGACCGCGGCGGTGCCGACGATGAGCCCGCCGGTGGCCAAAGTGATCGGGTTCAGGCCGTCGTCGCCGTCGGCGGCGACTCGGTCGGACATCAGGAAGTAGCAGGCGGCACAGACCGCGGCGGCCAGGGCCCAGCCGACACCGATCAGATTGATGTGGGCACCGCTGAAGACGTTGAGCACCAACATGATTCCGGCCACCGCCAAGGCGACGCCGGTGAGCGTCAACGAGCTAGGCCGGCGCCGAGTGGTGGTCCACAGCCAGCCGACGACGAGGATCGGGGCGGTGTACTCGAGCAGCAGCGCGACGCCGACGGACAGGTGCGCGACCGCGTTGTAGTAGCACAGCTGCGCGCCGGCGATCGGGATGATTCCGTAGGCGACGACGGTCCTGTAATGCTGCAGTACATCGCGGAACCAGTCAGGCTTGACGATGGTGGCGAAGATGGCCATCACCAGTGCACCGCCTGCCAGGCGGGCGGTGACCGCGGCGGTCGGGCTCCAGCCCGCCTCCATGAGCGCCTTGGCGAAGGGACCCGAGGATCCGAATGCGACGGCGGAGCCGACCGCGAACAACAGACCGAGCCGGAAGTGGTCGTTGGCGGTTTTTGTGGTCGCCATGCGTGCACCTCCGGGATGTAATGAGTAAAATCGGCTTTGGTCGTGACACTACAGCCGGAAGGGGTCATGAGTCAAATGCTTTTTAGTAATGACACCCAGCTCACATTGCAGGCCGCATGTGGGCTGATCAACACCGATCGGGTGGAGGGGGAGCAACTCGGCAAGTTGGCCTCCCTCAACGCGTTCCTGGATGGATACCGCTGGACCGGCCGGCGCGACCACGACGACGCCGAGCTGAGGTCCATTCATCGACTGCGCGAGCGGCTCGGCAAGATCTGGGCGGCCTCCGACGACGAAGTGCAGGCGGTCGCCCAGGTGAACGCGCTGCTCAGCGACACCAAGGCCTCGCCATGGCTGACCCGGCATGCGGAGATGCCCGAGTGGCATCTGCATCTGGCGTCGATCCACGACCCGCTGTGGCAGCGGATGGGCGCGGAAATGGCGATGGCGCTTGCCGACATCATCCGTATCGGGGAGCTGCGACGGCTGAAGATCTGCGCGGCACCGGATTGCGATGCGGTGCTGATCGATCTGTCACGCAACCGCTCGGGCAAGTTCTGCGACACCGGCAACTGCGGCAACCGCCAGCATGTGGCCGCCTACCGGGAACGCCGGTCGAAAGAGGGCTAGCGCGATACGTTGCCAAATGGAACGTGTTCTCATTCGGGTTATCGGCGATGACACCGTTGAGGTCGATGGCGGTCGCGATGGCGGCCGGGTGTTCATCCCGGAACCCGAGCTGGGTCGCGCCACCGGGTGGGGCCTCAAACCACCGGGCCTCTGCCGAGACAACGCTCCACATCTGGAGGCGCTGGAGCGCTGGATCGTCAACGGCGAGAAGCCGTATGAGAGCGCCGCCGCGGTGCGCACCAATCAGTTCATGCCCGACGACGACCAGCAGTTCGCTCGAGCGGAGTATCGGCTGGCCATCGAGCTTTGGCGGGCCGGTGAAAAGGACTTAGCGGAAGGATATTTCGTGCGGGCAGGTGAGGTGGTGCCGTATTGACTTCACCATCCGTCGCGGGTCGATGCCACTGCGGGGCCAGGATCCGTTCGGCGAGCCGTTCTTCGAGCCGTACAAGGAAAAGGGAGGCGGTCGGGCGGCCGTATTACACCGAGCCTGTCGAAATCAGTGACGTCGCCTCCCCTCGCCAGCCGTTAGGCTGACAATCGGGGGAGGTACGGGTGACAACTCGGCTGCAGGTCAGCGGATACCGCTTCCTGCTGCGCCGGATGGAACACGCCTTGGTACGTGGCGATGTCCGCATGCTCGATGATCCGCTTCGCGCGCAATCGCTTTCATTGATTGCCGGTTGTGTGCTGGCCGTCATTGCGATAGCGGGCTGCGCTATCTTGGCGTTTGTTCGCCCCCAGGGCACCCTCGGTAGCGCGCCAATCGTCGTGACTCGCGAGTCTGGTGCGCTGTACGTCCGGATCGGCGACACCATGCATCCGGTGCTCAACTTGGCGTCGGCCCGGCTGATTGCCGGCAACCCCGCCAATCCCGAAGTCGTCGGTGAATCTGCGATCACCAACGCCAAGCGTGGTTCACTGGTAGGCATTCCGGGCGCCCCCGCCACCATTGGTAGTCCCCTCGATGGCAATGAATCCGGCTGGACAGTCTGTGATGACGCCACGACCACCACGGTAATCGGGGGAGGCATACGCGGCCGGCCGGATCCGGGCCAAAGCGTCCTGGTCACTCCGCGAACGGAAAGTGCCGCGACGACGTATCTGCTCTACGGCGGGTGGCGGGCGCGGATCGATCTGAGAAACCACGCCGTCGTCCGCGCTCTGCGATTGGACGGCGTTGCGCCGCAGCCTGTTTCCCGTGCGATGCTCGACGCAATACCTGAGGCACCCCAAATCGTTGCACCTCATATAGCCGGCGCAGGCTCACCGGGACCGGCCCCATTACATGGGTTTACGGTCGGCACGGTGATGCGAGTGATCCGCGCGGAGGCGACGGACTACTACGTCGTGCTCGCAGGCGGGGTACAGCGGATCGGTGAAGTGGCCGCGGATCTCATCCGGTTCACCGACTCACAACGCGATCGGGACATCATCACCGTGGCGCCGGACGTCATCGGCGCGGTGTCAATGGTCGACGACCTGCCCGTCACAGCGTTTCCCGAACATGGAGGTGTGGCGCATGGACCCGTACTGTGTGCACAGTGGTGGGCGGCTGCGCCTGACGCAGGCACCAATACCGCTCTATTGGTCGGTAACTCATTGCCGTTGGACGGCGCGACGCCGGTGAACCTGGTGCAAGCCGACGGCCACGGCGCCAACATCGACAGAGTCTTCATGCCTCGTGGCCGTAGCGCCTACGTTCGCGTCACAGGTATCACCGGCGAGGGTGGGAGGACGGGAGCGCTTTACCTCGTCAGCGATGCCGGCATTGTGTTCGGCTTACATGATGAAGACACGGCAAAGCGCCTCGGTCTACCCGCCGCTGTGGTTACGGCGCCGTGGCCGGTGTTGGCTCGGCTGCCGCGCGGACCGGAGCTCGGTGTGCAGGCCGCGTCAGTCGTGCGTGACAGCATCGGGGCGACGTCGTAGCCGTCTCGCCGATGCCATCATTGCGATCGTGGCGCCCGATACCGCCAAGCAGATCGCTGCTCCCCGAAGCGCGACTTGGCGCGGGCGAGGATCAGGGGGATCGGCCGCCGGTGTCGCCACGGAGCGCGACGCGGGTCCGTTGTGGATCGGTTGGTCGGTCCACCCGGCACTCACCGCGGCGAGCACGTCGACAACACCATGGCCCACCACAGGATCCCAGCCCGCAGGCGGCCGATGCGCCGTGTCCTCAATGCGTTTTATGACCTGCCGGGCGGTCAGCTCAGGCGAACGGGATCGCACCAACGCCGCGATTCCGCTCACCACCGGTGCGGCGTAACTCGTTCCCGAGATCGGCATTCCGCCATCGTGGGCAGGCAGCGCGTCCACCAGCCCTTCGCCGTCCGGATCCAGCGACACGACTCCCTCACCCGGAGCCGCAACATCGACCCAGGGCCCGGCCATGCTGAACTGTGACGGCGCACCGTCAGGGCCGACGGATCCCACTGTCAGCACGTATTCGTCGTACCAGGCTGGACTCACGACCACTTTCACGTCGTGCCAGTTCGGCTGACCCGGGCGGCCGGGATCGGCCGGTGGGTTCTGATCCGGGCACTGGCCGGGCGCACCGACATTTCCGGCGGCGGCGACCACAACGACGTTCTTGACGTCCACCGCGTAGGACAATGCCGCGCCTAGGGCCCGGTCATCCAGCCCGCCTTCTGCCGGTAGACATGCCACCGAGGACACGTTGATCACGGTCGCTCCCACGTCGGCTGCGGTGCGCACCGCCATCGCAAGCGTGTCGACGTCGCCGAATCCGGACCCGGACGGATTGTCAGCTGCGCGGAAGTTGTTGCTCGACTGCCGAATGCTGATGATCGTGGCGTCGGGCGCGATCCCGCTGAACGCATTGCCGTCCTGCGCATCTGGGGCCGCACCGATGATTCCGGCCACGATGGTGCCGTGGCCGTCGCAATCGTCTGTGCCGTCGCCGGTGGACACGTAATCTCCACCCGGCACGAGGTGGGGAAGAAGCCGATGTCGCGACACGCCGGTGTCGATGACGGCGACAGTCTGGCCAGTCCCACGGCTCAGCTTCCAGATGGTCGGAAGATCAAGCGCTTTCAACTGTTCAGCAGAGTCCGTCTCGTCATTGCGTGTGTTGAAAGTTGCGCATTGCTGTTGTTGCTCGGTGCGTTGGGGCGGCGCCGGTGAGCCCGGCTTGGGCAACAGCGAATCGTCGACAGCGGGCGGAGTCACCGCAGCCGCCGTGGGCGCTGTGTACAGCGGCAGTGTGCCCATAAGCGTGGTCGCAAGGATCCGGACCAACCGCGATGCACCGGTTGTCATGTCAGGCTCCAGCCACGAACCAGCCCGAACAGGCCGGCGACCCAACTCGCCAAGGGCAGTACCGATGCCAAGGCGAGGTACTCCAGAAGCTCGATCGCGCGGCGTACAACGGGACTGACCGTCAATCCGAGTAACCAACCCAATGCACCCGCCCCGGCACAGGCGCTGAGCAGGGCCATCCAATGAGCTTGTTCCGGTGTGGAAATGACGGTGACGGCGAGTCCGGCCGCCGTACTTATCATCGCGCCCGCACCGAGGGCGATCCGACGGGACATGTCGGAGTGCGTGCGCGCCCGAAGCAACAGCACCAAACCGATAACGGCGCTAAAAAGCGACGCACTCAGCCGCGAACCTCCGTCGTTGAGCCCGCCGAAAGCGACGAGCACACTGCCCAACGCCGCCGAGGCCGATGACCCGGCCACCAGACCGGTCAATGTTTGATGGGCAAGGGCCACTTGCGTTTCGCCCACGTCAACGGGTGGATGCGGGTCATCGACTGTCGGAAATGCAGGGGTGAGCCCGGCGGCCGCGATTGACATCCTGGCGGCCAGGCCAAGCACCGCCAGAGAAAGGGTGGCGAGCGCTGCGCCGGCCGCCTCTGCCGGCATTGTCCACACAACGCAGATCCCCGCCGTTGCTGCGGGCAGCGCGGCGCAGGTGGCAACTGCCGTCAAACATGTTGTGCCGGAGCGTGTCAGGCGCAGCAGCAGGATCGCCATCGCGAAGCCGGCGGCCGCCGCGAGCAGCCCATTGGCAGCGGATGGGCCTGCCGGCACTGACAGGAAGCCGACCACTGCGGTGTAGACAACCGCGATCACACCCAGCGCCACACTTGGCAACGGGGCCTGGGTGCGTCGCACGAGGGCCGCCCCGAACGCGGCGGCGGCGGCCACCAGGGCGCCGGCGACGATGTGGCCGGGCGCGCGACTGATCATTCCCGACCACAATAGCGACGCCGCACCAATCCCAGCCGCACACAGCCATGCAACGACAGCGAGGGTGCGCAGTGTTGGTGTTCGACTTCCGTCGTCGACATGCGCGACCGACTCGCACGGATCGTGCGCTACCCATTGCGGTGCAGGTGCTTCGACGCCGGTGAGCAATAGCAGGTCACCGTCGCTAATGTCGTTTTCGTTCAACGTCATCGACTCGTCGAGTGGGGATCCTCCGATCCGTGACAGCCGCCATCGGCGGGCTGCCGCAGGTGCGGCGTCGCGGTGGACAAGGTCGACGATCGACGGCACCAGCAGTCCGACGTCTGCATTCCTTGGCAGGGCGACGTCGACTGCGTGTGGTCCGTCGTCCTCGCCACCTTGAACAGTCACGCGGCACAACGAATGAGACACGGCCTCACCCCCTAATTCACCGTAACCCGCTCAGCGCCTATGGATGTGCGGCAAACTCACGGCCTGGGGATGGAACGAAATGGGGTCTTGCGGCGTCCATTGTCCGATGGAGTTCATACGCGAGCCGCGGCTTCCCGTACCACCGATCCCGCACGGCCAGATCGCGGTGAAGGCGCCACCGGAGATACCGAAGGAGGTGCCGGCGAACCCGCTGGTGCGCCTGTTGCCTGTGGCGATGATCGTCGCCACCGTCGGGATGATGGGGCTGTACTTCACCTCCGGCGGCGGGGTCATGCGCAATCCGATGTTCATGTTCTTTCCGGCCATGATGCTGATGTCGGTGGTCGGCACGCTGGCCTACGGCGCCCGCGGCACCAACCGCACAGCGGAGATCAATGTGAACCGGCGCGACTACCTTCGCTACATCGACACAGTGGATGTCGCGATCGCACAGGCGGCCAATGACCAGCAGCTGTCACTGCAATGGAGCCACCCCGAGCCGGAAGCATTGTGGACCTTGGTGGGCGGCATACGGATGTGGGAGCGCAACCCCGAGGATCCTGACTTCTGCCACATCCGGGTCGGAGTCGGCGACCAACTCCTGTGCACCACGTTGGTCCCGCCCGAACTCGGGCGAGCTGACGAGTTGGACCCGGTCACTTCGACCGCGCTGCACAGATTGATTCACCAGCGCTCCGTGGTCAAGGTCTTGCCGATCACCGTGGCGCTGCGCGGCTTCCCGGTTGTCACCATTGACGGCGACGCCGCGGCCGCGCGGGCGTTACTGCGCGCCATGGTCTGTCAACTCGCGGTCCTGCACAGCCCTGAGCACGTCAAGATCGCCGCGGTGGTCCGTCCGGAGACCGAGGGCGAATGGGAATGGTTGAAATGGCTTCCCCACCATCAACATCCACAGGCCGTTGACGGTGTGGGGCCGGCGAGAATGGTGTACCGCAGTTTCGGCAAGGCGACGGCCGGCTTCACGCTCGACGGTGACGGGTCACCGCATCTGGCAGTGATCGTCGACGCAGGCCTTGCGATGGGCACCGAAAAGGCAGGCCGCGTCGGGAGGGTGACCGTCATCGAAGTGGGCGCGAGCCGGGGCGACGGGGCAACCGCGGGTCGTCTTCGCCTGCACATCGCGGGCGACTGCGTGACCATCCACCGCGCTGCTGGTGAGGAGGCGGTCGCGCGGCTGGACAAGCTGACGCCAACACAGGCGTTGGTTTGTGCGCGGCGGCTGGCACCCTACCGACCCGCAGCAACGGCGACCGATGGCACCAACCGCCCTTCCACGACGGTCGGTTGGGCGGACTTGATGGGTCACGACGACCCTGCTCGCGTCGACCCAGCGGTGCTATGGGGCTCGCGGCGCGGCCAACTGAGCCTTCGGGTTCCCATCGGGGTCTCCGAGCACGGCGAGCCCGTTGACCTCGACATCAAGGAGGCCGCACGAAACGGCATGGGACCGCACGGGTTGTGCGTGGGCGCAACGGGTTCGGGTAAGTCGGAGTTCCTGCGCACATTGACGCTCGGGATGATCACAGCGCATCCTCCGGAAGTCCTCAACCTGGTACTGGTGGACTTCAAGGGAGGAGCCACCTTTCTCGGCCTCGAACGGGCCCGTCATGTGGCTGCCATCATCACCAACTTGGCCGACGAGGCACCGCTTGTGACACGGATGCGGGACGCGCTCGCCGGTGAGATGAATCGACGGCAACAGGTGCTCAGGGCCGCGGGCAACTTCGCGAACGTCGGTGACTACGAGCATGCACGGTCGCAGGGTGCGGCACTGGAACCTTTGCCCGCGCTGTTCATTGTGGTAGACGAGTTCTCGGAACTGCTGAGCCAACATCCAGACTTCGCGGAGGTCTTCGTTGCCATCGGCAGACTGGGCCGGTCGTTGGGCATGCACCTGTTGCTGGCCAGTCAACGGCTCGACGAAGGCAGGCTGCGCGGGCTGGAGACCCACTTGTCTTACCGGATATGCCTCAAGACGTTCTCGGCCAGTGAATCCCGGGCGGTTCTGGGCGTACCCGATGCCTATCACCTGCCGAGTGCGCCCGGAGCCGCTTATTTGAAGACAGCGTCTGGCGAGCTGGTGCGCTTCCAGACCGCCTTCGTGTCGGGCTCACACCACGAACCTCGAGGCGACGTAACGGCGACCTCAGTCCAATCGCAGAAGCCAATGTTGTTCACCGCCGCACCGGTTGGCCACATCATCGAACACGAGAGCCGCTCCAGTGCACCGACTCGCACTGTGTTCCATACCGTCGTGGACCGTCTCGCGGACCGTGGCACACCGGCTCATCGGGTGTGGCTACCGCCGCTGATGGGCTCACCCACCCTCGACATGTTGATTCCCCGTGACGGCCCCAACCCGTCCCTGGCGGTGCCGATCGGCTTGGTCGACTGCCCCTATGAGCAGAGGCGCGAACTGTTTGTCGCCGAATTGGACGCGGCCGCAGGAAATATCGCGATAGTGGGCGCTCCACGATCGGGTAAGTCGACGGCGCTGCGCACTCTGATGATGGCGTTGGCGACCACCCACAGTCCGGCGGATGTGCAGTTCTATTGTCTTGACTTCGGTGGCGGATCGTTGTCGTCCTTGCGGCTGTTGCCCCACGTCGGATCGGTGGCCGGCCGGCTCGATGTCGACCTGTGCAGGCGCACTGTCGCCGTGATGGAATCCCTAATGCGGACACGGGAGGCGAAGTTTCGCCGCTTGGGAATCGATTCGGTGGCCGAGTATCGCCGACGTCGCTCCGCCGGCGACCCGGACCTCGCCGACGATCCTTTCGGCGACGTGTTCCTCGTCGTCGATGGATGGGCGACGCTTCGCCAGGAGTTCGACGGCCTAGAGGGCTCAATCACCGCGCTTGCCGCTCAAGGCCTTTCTTTCGGTGTTCACGTCGCGGTGGCGGCTTCACGGTGGGCGGAGATGCGGCCGGCCCTCAAGGACCAGATAGGTACCCGCATCGAACTGCGGCTCGGTGACCCTGCCGACTCCGAAATGGATCGAAAGCGCGCTCGGCAACTCTCAGGGAGCCAGCCAGGGCGGGGCATCACCCGTGACGGACGCGAGATGGCGATCGCACTGCCTCGCTTGGATGGCACACCCGCCACGGACGACCTGGCCGAGGTGATCGCCGCCAGCGCCCTTCGGGTGAGTCAGCTATGGGACGGACAGTCGGCACCGCAAATCGAACTTCTGCCTGCCCGTGTCGATCACCAGTCAGTCGTCGCGAAGGAAGTTGGCCAGCGGCCGGCCTCAGAAATCATGATTGGCCTCAGTGAGCGCGAACTACAGCCTGTCGCCGTGGATTTCACCGAGCAGCCTCACCTTCTCGTTCTCGGCGCAGCAGAGTGCGGCAAGACCTCAGCGTTGCGGTTGCTGTGCCGAGAGATTATCCGGACCAACGACGCCGACTCCGCTCAATTCGAGATTGTGGACTTTCGCCGCACGCTGCTCGGCGTCGTCGAGTCCGCGCATCTCGCCGGATACACGATGTCGACGGCGGCCTTGACATCGCGGCTACCCGCGCTTGTCGACCGCTTGCAGGCGCGAATGCCTGGCGAGCATGTGACACAACACCAGTTGCGGACCCGGACCTGGTGGTCCGGCCCCGAGATCTATCTCGTCATCGACGACTACGACCTCGTGGCCGAAGCCAGCGGCAACCCGTTGGCGCCGCTGGCCGACTTGCTGCCGCACGCCAAGGATCTCGGGCTACATGTCGTCGTCGCACGCCGCTCCGGTGGCGCCGCCAGGGCGATGTTCGACCCGGTGCTGGCGCGGTTGCGCGACGTCGGTTGCATCGGATTGATGATGAGCGCGAGCCCAGATGAGGGCGTTCTGCTCGGTTCAGTGCGGCCATCGTGGCTGCCGGCCGGGCGTGCAACTCTGCTCACCCGCGGTAATCCGGATCAGCTTATTCAGGTGGCCTGGAGCGATCCGCCATGACCGATGTCATAGTGGAGGTAGGACCCGGAACCGTCCGAGGGCCCAATGATGTTTGGGCGGATTGGGTTTCGGCCGCGCTTGAATGCATTGACGATGACATCGCGTTGATCGACGAACGGCCCGTCTCGGTCGCCGAGCTGTGGCAGGAAGTCCTGGGTACGACGGTCGGGGATGCCGTTGATGGGGTCCTGCTCGTCTGCCCGGCGTGGTGGTCGTCATCACGCATCGACCGCGTGTGTGACGCTGCGCGCGCAGTCGCGACGAATGTCGATGTGCTGCAACGAAGACTGGTACTTCGGGAAGGACTCGCTGACAGGCTCGCGACGGTGGTGGAGATCGCGGCCGAGTTCGTTGTCATCAGTTCGCCGGACGGCGGCGTCGCCATCGTGATGCGACGAGACGGCCCAGCTGTTGTTGCGGAGCGGGTGGCGGGGCAGATCGGTGTGTCGGCGGCGGCAGTGGTGGATGCTCCGGTTGGTATCGTTGGCGCCGCATCGATCGGCCTGTCTGTCGCTGATCATCTGCGCGCCAACGGCATTGCGGTCTCAATTGCCGGCGAGGATGGTGCGCGACGCGCCGCAGCGATATGGCTCGCCCGTCAGCAGGGCATAGCCCGTGATCCGGAAGCCGCCGAGGTGGATCCGCTTATCCGCCGCGGCCCCCGGAGGGTTGCGGTGCTCGCCGGTGTGGCAATGACGGTGGCGGCGCTGTGTGGCGGGTTCGCGGTGCGTCACGAGAAGCCTGAGCCGCCTTCTGTGGGTATGCCGATGACGATGTTGGTGGAGGGGCGGGTCGGAGTCATGGTGCCTGCCCGGTGGGCAGAGCAGCGCATCACGACGGGGCCGGGATCGGCTCGGGTTCAGGTCGTCTCGCCGTCAGACGCCGACATCGTCCTGCACATCACGCAATCCTCGATCCCGTCACATTTGACCCTTGCAACGATGGCAGACACTCTGCGTACGGCGCTGGCTGAGCAGCCCGTCGGCGTGTTCGTCGACTTCAACCCCGCCGACCGTCGGCTCGACAAACCCGCGGTGACGTATCGCGAGAAGCGCGCCGACCACGACATCGCGTGGACGGTGCTGATCGACGACGACGTCCGCATTGCCGTCGGCTGCCAGAGCGGCCCGGGGCGTGAATGGTTGGTGCGCGATGCCTGCGACCAAGCGGTCCAGTCGGCTCACGCGGCGTTCTGAATTTTGCAGAGATGGAACCGAACCGCGCGCGATCACGTCTGAACTTCATAACCGCACGGATACCACGGAAGGACCCTCATGACCACTCCGGCAGGCGGATCGCTCAACACCGACTTCGAGCTGATGGCCACAGTCGCCGGCAAGACCGATGCTCGCAATGAGGAGATTCGCGCGATGCTGCAGGCATTTATCGGCCGGATGACTAGCGTGCCGCCGTCAGTGTGGGGAGGTGTGGCGGCGACCCGCTTCAGGGACGTTGTTGACCGATGGAATGCGGAGTCGGTGAAACTCCATGCGGCGCTTCAGCGGATCGCCGAAACGATTCGTCAGAACGAGCAGACGCTGCGCGAGGCCACCGAAAGCCATTCGCACCAAATCGGTGCCGTTGGAACCAACCTGTAGGGAGGTCGTGATGGATCACGTATTGTCGTACAACTTCGACGAGATCGAATACACGGTTCGTCAGGAGATCCACTCCACGTCCGCCCGGCTCAACGCCGCTCTGGACGACTTGCGGGCGCAGATCGCTCCGCTGCAGCAGGTCTGGACACGGGAAGCGGCGGAGGCGTACCGGGTGGAGCAGGCCCGGTGGGAACAGGCGGCCGGCGCGCTCAACCAGATCTTGTTCAGTCTGGGTAACGCCGTGCGCGATGGCTCGGAAGACGTTGCGGCCACCGATCGCAGCGCCGCGAACGCATGGGGCACATAGCCGCCAGAGACTCTGTGCGGTCCCGTAGGGAGGGGAGCCCTCGGGACCGCACAGTTCTGTCTATGCCGCGATAGCGGTGCCGCCAGTTGGACGCGGTCATCGACGGTGTAACAAGGGGCGTCCACTCGTGTGCCCCAGATGCGTCGTGGTACAGCGTGATCGGCTGCGCCACAGACGAACTGGGTGTCAGCCATGGCCGGCTCGCGCGCCCGAGCTTCCCACTGCGGGCAGCGCAATAGTCGCCGCCGGTCAACACCAGTGGCGCAGCCTCGCATACAAACTCCACGGTGGGTGAGGCGAGATCACGAACAGCCCACATCGGCAGTTCGTTAGAGGTCGGCGCGTTGCAGGTAGCAGTCGCTCATCGCGTTGAGCACCACTTGGTCACGTGCTATCAGTCGGAGCTCTATGCCGTCGTCGGTGTGGATGGCGATGTCGTGGTGTCCTGGTTTGTCCGCGTAGACGAACTGTTGTGTAGCGCCAAGCTCAGCGGCGCGGTCGCGAAGGACTTGAAGAGCTGCGGGCCAAATGTTGTCCGGTAGCGGCCCGTTCGACACGAGGTTTCGGGTGATGACGCGGACGCCGCGAGTTTCGGCGAATTCTCCGCCGCAGTCGACGAGCTTCGCGTCGCGGTTCCACCGCCACGTCAGGCCGGGCAGCAGTTTCGAGAGGTCGTCGGCCGTCGCTTGCAAGGCCGATTCGTAGCGGGTCAGCGCGTCTTCGGCTGGGCCTTTGGCGCGAAGCTGGTCCTCGAGAGCTGGGGTGTTGCTGGGTTTCACGGGCGGTTCCTGATTGGGTTCCAGAGCTGCGGAAAGCTGCACGACGACAATGAAGATTGCGACCAGAGCAATCACCGCGATGGCGCCGACCACCCATCCAACAACCTTCCGTGGGCGGCGGTTGACGGGTTGCGGCCCAGTCACTTGCGCACCGCCAGATCGGACAGGCCGGCGATGACGACGGCCGTGTTGTAGCCGGTCGTGCGCAAAACGTCTCTTCCGTCTACCGAAACCGGCCGCGGGTACTCCGAATGGCCGGTCGCGGCTTCCCGAGTCAACCCGTCAGCTGTTGTGCTCGCACCCGTCGACAACTGGACGAATGAGCCGTCGGCGGGATCGCCGCCGCGCCAACCGAGTCCGGGCACGGCGTTGACCTTATCGAGGTATTGGATCGGGTCATCAGGGGTCTGCATGACGAACACGTGGCCCTGCTGCATGCCCAGGTCGGCTTCGTCCATGGCGTAGAAGCCCGGCGAGCCGTACGCCACATAGTCGTCCACCACTGCGCTGGCTCCGCCGTCGAGTGCCATACCGGATACCACCGAGCCGTAGGAATGCCCGACCAGGGTGAGGTGTGGTTCATCTCCTGTCGTTGACGTGACATCAACCGACTCAAGGTAATTGGACAGGACGGGTGCCGCGGCATGGGCAACGGTGTCGGAGCCTGCCTCGGCCAGTGTCGGCGGGGTGTCGTAGCCGAGCCATGCAACCGTCGCGACCGTCTCGCCAGTGCGTTCTGGTAAGGCGTCGAGCTGACCTTCAGCCAAGGCTTGCGTCAGCGTGATCTCTTTGACCATGCCTTCGATCGTGCCTCCTGCATCCTGTTGGGATCCCATGCCGGGAACAAAGACTGAGACGTGGTCGGCTTCATCCGGATTGCCGACTGATACAACGGCTTTCGTGCTCGTTCCGGAGGTGTCCAGACCGATGAGGTAGGTGTTTGGCTTGTCGACTGCGCCACGAATCTTGTCGAGGTCGCTGATCTTGCGGCGCAGTTCATCGGCACGGATTCCGTAGGCCGGAACATTCGGATTGGGATGTGCTGCCAGCTCCCGATCGAGCTCGGCCTGCAGTCGGGTGCGCTCGGCGTCGAGCCATCGCATATTCGCCCCATCGCGCACGACGGTCGGTATTCCATCGCGGTTGCGGACCCAGTCAGGACGATTGGCGGTGGTCCAGTCTTGCTGCTCGGGACTGAGCCCGTTCCACCAGTCCTTTACCTCTTGCGGATCGGCATCAGGGTCGAGCGCAAAATGAGCGCCGGCCGTGACGGCCTGGTCAACTTCGCTGAGACCATCCGTGCCGATCTCGCCGGAGCTGGCGGCCCAGAGCACCCGCGACGCGTCGGACTCGACCTCATTGCCCCGCGCCACGATTTCGGCGACCATCTCCATCAGGCGCCCTCTCGCCTGTTCATGACGCTGTAGTTCGGCCTCGCTGGCGTTGGCCTTGGTGTCCAGGTCCCACAGGTCGACGATATTGCCGTTGAACTGGATGGCGTACCCCTTATCGGCGGCGAACTGTTTGGCTTCGTTGATCTTGCCGCGCAGTTCAGTGAGGTCGGCGATCGTCTCGCCGACCTGTGCCCGCACTGCACCGACGGCGGCTGCCGCCTTGGCGATGTCGTCATCGACCGGATCGAACGATTGCCGCGCGGCGTGTGCCGCGCTGCCCTTCCAGCCGTCGAGCCGGCGGATGTCGGAGAGCTGGTCCTGCAGGCCGGCCAAGGTCGTGGTGCGCTGCGATAACTCGTCCTGCAGCGACTCCAGCGTGCCGGTCCTGCGCGTCCAGTCCTCGACCTCCTCGAACGTCAGTGGCATAAGCCAAGCTCCGCACCTCTGTGCCCAAGCCGGGAATTGGTGACCGGCATGCCCTCCTGAGTAGACTATAGTTAACGCGGGCAGTGCACAGTGCGGAGACTCAATTGCCGCAACCCCTGGCCATAATCGGTGCTGAGCTGCGCATGAGTGCCTGGCTAACGCGCAGCCGCTTACTGTTCGGCATCCGCTCAGCTAACTCAGAAAGAGCACGCTCGGGCTGGGCGTGCCCGATGTCTCGCGCGGCCGGCCTACGCCGCCTACCTGGAATCGGGCGCCGAGGCGGTGATGTGCATCGCCAACCAGGAGGTCACCTGGCAGGTGGTGCACGGGCTCGAACGACGGGACACCCCGGCATTCGGTCCGATCTGGCACTCCTGGCCATCCGGAGGCGTTTTGACCTGCGCGGACGCCCGCCGGTAAGCTGCATCGTTGGCGTGTGGTATGCACGGGGCACTCGGGTCAACGTCGGTCGCCGAGAACACCTCTGCCGTCGACGCCTGACCGGCACCCGGGACACCGGGATCCAGATTCCGGGGGGAACCCCGAGTAATGAGAGGTAGACGCTGTGCCTACGTACACGCCGAAGGCGGGTGACACCACGCGTTCGTGGTACGTCATCGACGCCACCGACGTGGTGCTCGGCCGGCTCGCCGTGGCAGCTGCCAATCTGCTGCGCGGCAA
This sequence comes from uncultured Actinomycetota bacterium, assembly GCA_963715885.1. Lineage (GTDB taxonomy): Bacteria > Actinomycetota > Actinomycetes > Mycobacteriales > Mycobacteriaceae > Mycobacterium. The sequence continues at coordinate 96,417 of CAVQSK010000034.1, read as the reverse complement.
GCACAAGCCGACATTCACGCCTAATGTCGACGGTGGCGACTTCGTCATCGTCATCAATGCCGAAAAGGTTGCTATCAGCGGCGACAAGCTGCAGAACAAGTTCGCCTACCGCCACTCGGGTTATCCCGGCGGGCTGCGCGCGCGGTCGCTCGGTGACGAGATGGAGAAGCACGCCGACCGGGTCGTCGAGAAGGCGATCCTCGGCATGATTCCCCACAACAAGCTCGGCCGTCAGATCCAGAAGAAGCTGCGGGTCTACGTCGGCCCGGAGCATCCGCACACCGCCCAGCGGCCGGTGCCCTACGAGATCAAGCAGGTGGCCCAGTGACCGAGACCGTTGAGACCGCAGAGACCACCGAGCCTGTGACCGAGACCGAGGCCCCGGCCGAAGCCGCCCCGCGTGAGCCGGTCGTGATCGACCGTCCCATCCAGACCGTCGGCCGCCGCAAGGAGGCTGTGGTGCGGGTCCGTCTGGTGCCCGGCACCGGCCAGTTCAACCTGGACGGCCGGAGCCTCGAGGCTTACTTCCCCAACAAGGTGCATCAGCAGCTCATCAAGGCCCCGTTGGTCACCGTCGACCGGGTGGACAGCTTCGACGTCTACGCCCACCTCGATGGAGGGGGGCCGTCCGGGCAGGCCGGCGCGCTGCGCCTGGCCATCGCGCGGGCGCTGATCCTGGTGCAGCCAGAGGACCGTCCGGCGCTGAAGAAGGCCGGGTTCCTGACCCGCGACCCGCGGGCCATCGAGCGCAAGAAGTACGGCCTCAAGAAGGCCCGCAAGGCGCCTCAGTACAGCAAGCGCTGATCGACTCCGCTGCCGCGAGCGTGCGCGGAATGTACAGCTCGCACGGCGTGTCGCCTTACAGACGCGCACACTCGCGGGACAGTGGAGGGCATCTGTGAAAGGTTTGTGCGCATGGGTCGACTGTTCGGCACCGACGGAGTGCGCGGAGTCGCCAATCAGGACCTGACCGCTGAGCTGGCCGTGGCGCTAGGCTCCGCGGCGGCTCGACGGCTGGGCAGTGTCGGTGGGCATGCCCGTCGCGTGGCCGTCGTCGGCCGCGACCCCCGGGCCAGCAGCGAGATGCTCGAAGCCGCGGTGATTGCCGGGCTTACCAGCGAGGGTGTGGACGCGCTGCGGGTCGGCATCCTGCCCACCCCCGCGTTGGCCTACCTGACCGGCGCGTATGACGCGGACTTCGGTGTGATGATAAGTGCGTCGCACAACCCGATGCCCGACAACGGCATCAAGATCTTCGGCCCGGGCGGGCACAAGCTCGACGACGCCACCGAGGACCAGATTGAGGCGCTGGTCGGCGATGAGCCGCTTGCGCGAAGAGCATCGAGCACAGCCGGCCCGGGCACCAGGCCTGTTGGCGCGGACATTGGCCGCGTCGTGGATGCCGAGGATGCGCTGGACCGCTACCTGCGTCACGTCGGTAAGGCCGTCACCACCCGGCTCGACGAGCTGACCGTTGTCGTCGACTGCGCGCACGGCGCCGCCTCGACCGCCGCGCCTCGGGCGTACCGCGCGGCCGGGGCCAACGTCATCCCGATCAACGCCGAGCCCGACGGCCTGAACATCAACGAATGCTGCGGGTCTACGCACATGGAGTCGCTGCAGTCGGCGGTGGTGTCCTACGGCGCCGATCTGGGGCTCGCCCACGACGGTGACGCCGACCGGTGCCTGGCCGTCGACGCCACTGGCCAGATCATCGACGGCGACGCGATCATGGTCGTGCTGGCGCTGGCGATGCAGGAGGCCGGCGAGCTGGCCTCCAACACGCTGGTGGCTACCGTGATGAGCAACCTCGGCCTGCATCTGGCCATGCGTTCGGCGGGCATCGAGGTCCGCACCACCGGTGTCGGCGACCGTTACGTCCTCGAAGAACTCCGGGCCGGGGAGTACTCGCTGGGCGGCGAACAGTCCGGCCACATCGTCATGCCGGCGTTGGGCACCACCGGAGACGGCATCCTCATCGGGCTGCGGCTGATGTCGCGGCTGGCCCAGACTCGATCCACGCTGGCCGCCCTGGCCGAGCCGATGCAGACGTTGCCCCAGGTGCTGATCAACGTGCAGGTAGCCGACAAGGCGACCGTGGCCGACGCCCCGTCGGTGCGCACCGCCGTCGCCGAAGCGGAAGCCGAACTCGGTGATACTGGCCGAATCTTGTTGCGGCCCTCGGGAACCGAACAGGTCGTCCGCGTGATGGTGGAGGCGGCCGACGAAGACACCGCGCGCCAGCTGGCCGTTCGGGTCGCGGAGTCGGTCAGCGCACAGCGCTGAAACCCGTTGGAACCGGACGGGCCTCGCCGGCGTCCTAGCCAAACATGGGACAACCAGACGTCGCACGCGTCGACATTGCGCCGCTTATCGGCGTCGCCCGCCAGTATGAGGCGGTCGCCGACATCATCGACGGGGCCCTTCGGTCCTATCTGAGCGGACTGGCATTCGACGGCGCCGCCGCTGGCCGCATGCACGTCGCTCGCGGTGACGCTCTGCGTCACGCCGTCGACAACGTCGTGGATCAACTTCGCCAGTGGTCGCGGGCGTGCGCCGAGATCGCCGCGGCACTACGCACATCCGCGGACCGCTATGCCCAAGCCGACGCTCATGCCGCCCGACGGGTGGGGTAGCGATGGCCGAGAAACTTGATGCCACTTCGCGATTGGCCGAGGGCCGCCCGTCGGTCGACATTGTCCAGAACTATGTGTCGGCATGCCATCAGCTCGGCTACCAGAATCCGGACCTGACGCTGCACGCCGCGCAGGTGCGTGACTGGTACGCCACTGAAGACGGGCTGGACCTACCCGCGCTGAATTCCGACTGCGCCGCGCTGGAGCGCGTGGTGACGGCGACGGAGGCTGCGCTCGTCCGGCAGTACGCTCAGTTCGCCGCGATGTCCGGCGCGTGGTCGGGTTACGGGGCGGAGGCATCACGAGAGTTCCTGCGCCGCCACGGCGAAGCCTCGGCCGTCGCGGCCGCCGCAGTTCGAACGGCCGCCGACGCGCTGGCCGTGCTGCGGGACAGCTTGTGGCACACGGTCGACGGGAAGGTCGCGACGGCGCTCGCCATCGAGGACCGTCGGCTCGCGCAGCGTGGCGAGTGGCTGGCCGCCGCTCAGACCGTGATGACGGGTGCGGGTGATCGCTCGGTGGCGAGTGAACTCATCGATCAGCAGGTAAAGCCGTTTGTCGACAACGACATTCGCTCGGATTGGCTGACAGCGATGCGCGCAGCGATGGCGGCGGTGACCGACGCCTACGATGCCGCGACGGCCGAGCTCACCGCCGAGCCGATCGCGATGTTCGACGTGCCCGGCGACCTCGGGCCGTCATGGACGCCGCCACCGCGCGATGACGACGTGCCGACAACGCCTGCGGCCGCGACAAGTTCACTTGCGCCGGTCGCCAGTGCGCCGGCTTCGTGGAGTGCGCCACCTACTGCTCCGCCACCCATGCCTGCCGCACCACCATCGATGCCTCCGATGGCACCTGCGCCTGCGCCGCCCGTCGAGCCCGCGGCCGCTGCGCCCGCAATGGCCGCTCCGCCTGCCATGCCATCCATGGGCGGCGGCATGCCCGACATCGGAAGCGGCCTATCGGGATTCGGACAGCAGCTCGCCGATACGCTTGGCGGCCTGTTGGGGTCGGCCGACGGCGCACTGCCTGATTCACCGGAGATCGAGGAGCCGGACTTGCTCGATGAGGAGCCCGCGCGCACACCGGATGACGAGCTCGGGGAGGACACCGTCGAAGCCGAAGAGGCCGTCGATCCGGTCGCCGACACGGCCGAAGTCTGCGAACAGCCCGCCGAAGAGCCGTCGCCCGGGGCGCCGCCCCTTGAGCCGCCACCGCCACCTCCACCGGCGGAGCCGGCGCCCACACCGGCACCGCTGCCGCCGCCGCCCGAGCCGCCGCCTCCACCGGGCCCCGTCGCCGCCACCGAGACACCGTGTGAGATTGCGGCCGACGAACTTCCACAGGTAGGGGAGTGATCGGGGTAGCGTCCGCAGCGTGAAGTTACGTGTGCCGGAGCTTGTCTTCCTCTTCCTTATGGGTGCGGTGGCGTCGCTGATCGTGACCACAGCCACGTGGTTACCGGCACCACCGAGTACTTGACCGACGCGGTTCCATTTGTGTGGAGCAGTCCGATCTGGTTCCCGCTCCTCGTCGGGGTCGCGACCGTCTCGATCGCCGACTTGCGGCTGCATCTTCCGGGCTCGCGGACTTCGGTGACGGCGCGCCAAGGCCTGGCGGGCGTTGCCGCGGTGGTGGGCACATACGTCGTCACTGCGCTGTTGCACAGCGCTCCTCCGGTGCCGTCGACTGTGCTCGTTTGCACGCTCGCGGTGATCACGTGGTGTGCCCTTGGCGACGGTCCCGGCGCACTGTGTGGCGCGCTCGCCGCGATCGGCGGTCCGATCGTCGAAGCTGTGCTCGCCGCGGCCGGTGTGTTCAGATACGCCGACGATTCCGATGCCCTGTTCGGCGTGGCGCCGTGGCTGCCCGCGCTCTACTTCGCATTCGGTGTGGTGGTGGCGCTGCTCGCCGAGATCGCGGCCAACGACCGGCAGCGCCCAGCGTCAGATCGCCTGGTCCCGGCATTCCAGCGCCGCGGTGACGAACGCGTCGCGCGCCGAATTCTCTGTCGCCGCATCCCAGATCAACGTCACCTGGCTGGGGCTGATGTCCTCGATCGGAACGACCCGCACATCCGGCCTGCGGTAGAACGCGGTCGTCGAGCGCGGCAGGATCACGAAACCGGCTCGCGCCGCGACGAGTTCGAGCTTCTCCTCCACGGTGTGCGCGGTCTGCCCTGCACGCCGATGCTCGGGTGTGGCGATCGCGTACCACTCCGGCACGGTCGACGGGTCCTGCAGCAGCCGCTTCGACGCGAGATCGGTCAGCCGGACGGATTTCTTCCTGGCCAATGGGTCACTGCGGGATAGCACGGCATCTCGCGGTTCCTCCAGCAGCGGCGCGGTGCCCAGCCCGTGATGGTCGATCGGCTCGCGGGCGTACACCACATCGACCTCACCGCGGTGCACGGCCTCGATCTGATCCGACCAACCGACCTGCACAACAACGGCGCGCCGCAACGGACCGGCGGACTCGAAAGCGGCAACCGCGGCCGTCGCGAGCAGTCCGGGCATCACGCCGACTGTCACTGTAACGATCGGTTCGGCTATCTGAAACAGCCGCTGTTGCAGCGCTTTCGACTCAGTCAGCAGGAACCGGGCGTCCTCGAGCAGCTGTGATCCCGCCCGAGTCAATTGAGTTCCACGGGAATTCCGTTCGAGCAACTGCACCCCGAGTTCTCTTTCGAAGCTCCGGATCTGACGGGACAGCACCGGCTGCGCAATGTGCAGGCGTTCGGCGGCACGGCCGAAGTTCAGCTCCTCGGCGACCGCCACGAAGTAGCGGAGCTTGCGCATGTCGAGATCCGGCGCGCTCATACCCCGAGGGTATCGCTTGACGGCGAAAAGGGTCTTGGACGATTCGGCAACCGCTGGTGAACATTGAGAAGCATGAGCTTGAAGAATGCACGTGTCCTCGTCATCGGCGGCACCTCCGGCATCGGCCTTGGCGTCGCGAGTGCGGCCGCCGAACGCGGCGCCGTCCCGATCGTGGTGTCGCGTCGCCGGTCCAGTATCGACCGGGCACTGTCGGCACTGCCCGATCAGGCGCGTGGCGCCACGGTCGACCTCACGGATCAGGTGTCGTTGGACCGGCTGGCAGGAGACATCGGTGACATCGACCATCTGGTGTTCACAGCCGGAGAATCACTGGAACTGGCCCCGCTCGCCGACCTCACCCCGGACATCGTCAACCGGTTCTTCCAGACGCGGTTCGTGGGTGCGCTCAGCGCGGTGCGGGTGTTCGCGCCGCACATCACGGCGGGCGGCTCGATCACGCTGACCAGCGGCACGGCCGCCGAGCAGCCTGGATTCGGCGCCTTACCCGTGAGCTTGTGCGGTGCGATGAACGCGCTGACGAAAGCGCTCGCGTTCGAGCTGGCGCCGATCAGGGTCAACGCCGTCGCGCCCGGAGTCGTGCGCACGCCGTTGTGGGATGAGATGACCGATGTTGATCGGCAGGCGATGTACGACCAAGCGGCTCAACAGCTTCCGCTGGGCCGGATCGGCGAGGTCGCCGACGCCGCCCGGGCCTACCTCTACTGCATGGAGCAAGAGTTCGGTACGGGCACCGTGCTCACCGTTGACGGCGGGACGCTGTTGACGTAGGGCGCCGCCGTCGACGCATTTTCTGCGGCTGAGCCGTCGACGCAACGGCGGCGGCGACGACGGGCCGACCGAATGTGCGCTCGCCGGGCGCGATCTGATGCAGCACCGGATGCGACGCGCCGCTGAACCGGGTGATGGTCGGCTTCACGCCGGCCTTGCGGGTCAGCTGGCGAACGTCGGATACCTGATCGTCGACCATCATCGTCACCACGGTGCCGTCGGCACCGGCGCGCGCTGTTCTGCCGGACCGGTGCAGATATGCCTTGTGTTCGACGGGCGGGTCGGCGTGCACGACGAGGCTGACCTCGTCGACGTGGATGCCGCGCGCGGCGATGTCGGTGGCGACCAGCACCGCGGCCGAACCGTCGGAGAACGCCGTGAGGTTTCGAGTACGGGCGTTCTGCGACAGGTTGCCATGAAGCTCGACGGCAGCTACGCCACGCGAATTCAACTGGCGGGCAAGATTCTTGGCGCCGTGCTTGGTTCGGGCGAACACAATGGTCCGGCCCGGCGACGCGGCGAGATCGGCGAGCACACTGACCCGCGCGGCCTTATCGACGTGCAGGACATGATGATCGATCTCGGCCACCGGCGACTGCGCCGAATCGACGCTGTGCTCAACTGGGTCGCGCAGGTACCGCTTGACGAGGACGTCGACGCCACTGTCGAGTGTCGCCGAGAAGAGCAATCGCTGACCGTTGCGCGGTGTCTTGTCCATGAGCCGCTTCACCGGCGGCAGGAAGCCGAGATCCGCCATGTGATCGGCCTCGTCGAGCACGGTGATCTCGACTCCCGACAGGTCGGCGTGGCCGGACCGCATCAGGTCCTCCAGTCGGCCGGGACAGGCGACGACGACATCGACGCCCTGCCGCAGCTTCTGAATCTGTGGCTGCGCGGAGACGCCGCCGAAGACGGTGACCGAGCGCAGGTTCGTCGCGGCGGCCAGCGGTGCGAGGGCCGCGTCGATCTGGGCGACGAGCTCACGTGTGGGGGCGAGGATGAGTGCCCGTGGGCGGCCAGGCACGCGCCTGGTCGGGCTCGCTGTGAGTCGCGTCACCATCGGCAAAAGGAACGCGTATGTCTTGCCGGATCCGGTCCGGCCCCGGCCCAATACGTCGCGTCCGCGAAGCGAATCGGGCAGCGTCGCCGCCTGGATGGGAAATGGGGTCTCGATGCCGTTGGCGCCGAGGACGTCGACGACGACTCCAGGCAGGCCGAGGTCGGCGAAGGTGGACATGGTTGGCCCACTGAGGGTTTGAACAGACAAGGTTAAAGCTCCGAAAGTTTGAGTGTGGTCGTCCTGCCCGGCGCGGAACAATCCGCGGCGCTCGGTATGACGATCGAGAAGCGGCAAAAGGCAGAACAGACGATGCCGCTGGACTCCAGCCTACAGGGCCATGGGCGATTCGCTTAATCGCCTATGGCAGCAGGGACTGCAACTCCTCGACGAAGCGCACCGACTCGCGGCGGTCGCCGGAAAGCGGCTGCAGCAACAGCGTGGTGGCTCCGGCGTCGGCGTAGGCGGCAATGCGCTCCTTGACGAAGCCGCGCGCTCCGACCAGGGACATGTTGCGCACCAGTTCGTCCGGCACGGCCTCGATGGCTTCGGCCTTCTTGCCGTCCAGGTACAGATCCTGGATGCGGTTGGCCACGTCACCGAACCCGTAGCGGGTGGCCAGGTTGTGGTAGAAGTTGCGACCGCGGGCGCCCATGCCTCCGATGTACAGCGCCAATTGTGGCTTGGCCCAGGTCAATCGGTCGTCGACGTCATCGCCGATGGCCAGGGGGGCGCTCACCATCACATCCAGCGGGGTCAGTGAAGGGTCGCGCTTGGCCAACCCCGACCGCAGCGACTCGCCCCACACCGCGTCGGCCTTCTCCGGGTAGAAGAACACCGGCTGCCACCCCTCGGCGATCTCGGCGGTGAGCTCGACGTTCTTCGGGCCCAACGCGGCAATCGTGATCGGAATACGGTCGCGGACAGGGTGATTGATCAACTGCAGCGGCTTACCGAGGCCGGTGCCCTGGTCAGCGGGGAGTGGAATCTGGTAGTGCTTGCCGTTGTAGGACACCCGTTCGCGGCGCCACACCTGCCTGCAGATGTCGACGACTTCGCGGGTGCGGCCCAGCGGCGCATCGAACGGGACGCCGTGAAAGCCCTCCATTACCTGCGGTCCCGACGTCCCGATGCCGAGCCGGAACCGGCCGTCGGAAACGTAGTCGAGTCCCGCGGCCGTCATCGCCAGCAGTGACGGGGTGCGGATGTAGATCGGAACCACACCCGATCCCAGCTCGATCCGCGACGTCTTGGCCGCGAGATAGCCGAGCTGGCTGATCGCGTCGTACGAATATGCCTCGGCCACAAGGGCGATGTCGACGCCGATCTTCTCCAGCTCGACGACGCCGTCGACGGCCTCGCGAAAGCCGCCGGCATAACTGAAGAAGATTCCGGTCCGCATGTCAGGGCTTCAGCAGCGCGACGACCTTGTTCTCAAGGTCCACCGGGCTGTCCGAGAAGGGGTCCATCACGGGAGCCTTGGGCAGCTCGACCTCGGGGTCGGCGAAGTCCTTATATGCCTTGTCGCCGGTCAGCGTGTGCAGCAGATAGCCCGTCAACAACGCCCGCACCACCTTCTGGGTGCCGCGGTCGGCGCCGGGAAGCCCCACCACCCGGGCCAGCCGCCGGCCCTCGACGAGCCCGCCGGCCTTCACCTTATTGACGTTGCGCAGCGTCGCGGGTCGCCACACCCGCGCCAACTCCACGGCATTCGACCGAAGCGACATCCGGTCCCCGGGGTCGGCCAGGATCAGCCCAGGCACCTGCAGCGACGCCGCCGGTTCCTCGGCGGGCGGCTTGGTGAGCGTCGGGAACAGCGCGGCGACCGCCTGCGGTTTCGCGGGCATACCCGCGGCCGCGAACACCGCGGCCGAGCCGCCGAAACCGTGGCCCACGACGCCCAGCTTGGCCGGGTGCACGCTGATCTTCCCGGGACCCAGCCGCACGCCCGCGATGATGTCCAGCGTCGACCCCAGATCGAACGCCAGGTTGAGCACGGACGGCGCCAGACCCGTCTCGGTATCGGGCGCCGCGGCAACAATGCCCCAGGACGCCAGATGCTCCAGCGTCCTGTGGTAGCGGTCCGCCTTCGCGACCCAATCGTGACCGAACGCGACACCGGCCAGATTCATCCCGGATTCCGGGGTGTATACGATGCCGGGCATTCCGACAAATGCCAGGTCACCGCGCAAAACGCGGTGCGGGCCGCGGCGGGTCAAAGCGGCGAACAGCTTCTTCGTGCGGGCCACCACACGACCGTAGCCCACCCGGGTGTGACTTGGATCCTGCACTACCCTGGATGGCTATGTGTGGAATCGTCGGCTACGTCGGGAAGCGCCCTGCCTGCGACATCGTCGTCGACGCGCTGCGCCGGATGGAATACCGGGGGTACGACTCGTCCGGCGTCGCTCTGCTTGACGGCCGCGGCGGGCTGACCGTGCGCCGCAAGGCCGGCCGGCTGGCCAACTTGGAATCCGAGCTGGCCGACACCGATGCCTCCCACCTGGCCGGCAGCACCGGGCTGGGCCATACCCGCTGGGCCACCCACGGCAGGCCCACCGACCGCAATGCCCACCCGCACCGCGACGCCACCGGAACGATCGCGGTCGTCCACAACGGGATCATCGAGAACTTCGTGGCGCTGCGCGGCGAGCTGGAAGCCGCCGGTGTGGAGTTCGCCAGCGACACGGACACCGAGGTCGCCGTTCACCTGATCGCCCGGCAGTACCACGACGGCGACACCGCGGGAGACTTTGCGGCGTCGGTGCTCGCCGTGTTGCGCCGGCTGGAGGGCCACTTCACCTTGGTCGTCGCGAACGCCGACGATCCAGGCATGATCGTCGCCGCCCGGCGGTCCACTCCGCTGGTGTTGGGCGTGGGTGACGGCGAGATGTTCGTCGGCTCCGATGTGGCCGCGTTCATCGAACACACCCGCGACGCGATCGAACTGGGTCAGGACCAGGCGGTGGTCGTCACCGCCGGCGGCTACCGCATCACCGATTTTGAGGGCAATCCCGCTGATCCTTCTAGGGACTACCGGAAGTTCCATATCGACTGGGACATGTCGGCCGCCGAAAAGGGTGGCTACGAGTACTTCATGCTCAAGGAGATCGCCGAGCAACCGGCCGCGGTCTCCGACACTCTGTTGGGCCATTTCGCGGACGGCCGCATCGTGCTCGACGAGCAGCGCCTCTCCGATCAGGAGCTGCGCGAGATCGACAAGGTGTTCGTGGTGGCCTGCGGCACCGCCTACCACTCCGGGCTCCTGGCGAAGTACGCGATCGAGCACTGGACGCGGCTGCCCGTCGAGGTAGAGCTGGCCAGTGAGTTCCGTTACCGTGACCCGGTTCTGGACAGCCACACGCTCGTCGTCGCCATCTCGCAGTCCGGCGAGACCGCCGACACGCTGGAAGCGGTGCGGCACGCCAAGGACCAGAAGGCCAAGGTGCTGGCCATCTGCAACACAAACGGCAGCCAGATTCCCCGAGAGTGCGACGCGGTCCTCTACACCCGCGCCGGGCCGGAGATCGGCGTCGCGTCGACCAAGACGTTCCTCGCGCAGATCGCCGCCAATTACCTTGTCGGACTGGCGCTTGCGCAGGCCCGCGGCACCAAGTACCCCGACGAGGTGGAGCGCGAGTACCGAGACCTCGAGGCGATGCCCAACCTCGTCGCGCGGGTGCTCGACACCCTCGAACCGGTCTCCGCACTGGCCCAACGGTTCGCCAAGTCGCAGACGGTGCTGTTCCTCGGCCGTCACGTCGGCTACCCGGTCGCTCTCGAAGGCGCCCTCAAGCTGAAGGAATTGGCGTACATGCACGCCGAGGGATTCGCCGCCGGCGAGCTCAAGCACGGACCCATCGCGCTGATCGAAGACGGCTTGCCGGTCATCGTCGTGATGCCGTCACCGAAGAACTCGCCGACGCTGCACGCCAAGCTGTTGTCGAACATCCGTGAGGTCCAGGCCCGCGGTGCGATCACCATCGTCATCGCCGAGGAGGGCGACGACACCGTCCGGCCGTTTGCGGACCACCTGATCGAAATCCCGGCGGTGTCAACGCTTTTCCAGCCGTTGCTGTCGACGATTCCGCTGCAGGTGTTCGCCGCAGGTGTCGCACGTGCCCGCGGCTACGACGTCGACAAGCCGCGTAACCTGGCCAAGTCCGTCACCGTCGAGTAGGTCGTCATCGATCTAGGCGTTCCGGAAGTTCATGTTGCGTCGCGGTTCAGCCGCGCAAAACTGGGTGGCTTTGTCACCGATGCCGCGTTCGCCCACTTTCTGAGGACCTACCGTGCAGGCATGGCCGGACTTCCGGCGTTCAGCGAGTTGGCCGATGTGCCGACGTCGTTCGGCACGGTTCGGGCATATCGATTCGACGGGCCGTCGCACGGCACGGCGGTGCTCCTACTTCCCGGCCGCAACGCCTCGACGCCGATGTACGCGGTGAACCTGCCACCGCTGCTCGAGCAACGCACGGTCTACAGCGTCGACCTGCTCGGCGAGGCGGGCCTGTCCGTGCAGAACCAACCCCTCACCGGTCCCGACGATCAGGCGCAGTGGCTGGACGAGACCCTGGCCGGGCTCGGTCTTGACCGGGTGCACCTTCTCGGAGTCTCGATCGGCGGCTGGACGGCGACTAACGCCGCCGTTCGGCGGGCCGGCCCAGCCGCCTCGTTGACGTTGTTGGACCCGGCTATGACGTTCGCGACGATCCCGGCCAAAGCGATATTGGCGTCGATTTTATGTACCTCCCCGGCGTGCCCGACGCGGTGCTTCGCCGCGTTCTCGGTGGATCGCCGGCGGCGCCGAGGTCGACGACTCATTGCCGGAGGCGGCGCTGATCTCCGCCGGATCGACCGACTTCGTGCTGCGATCGCCGATGCCGAAGCTGTTCACCGATGATCAACTGCGCTCACTCGACATACCGGTGCTCGCACTGATCGCCGGTCGCAGCGTGATACACGACGCTGCCCGCGCGGCGGAACGGGCACGAAACCTGTTGCCGCGCGGGCAGGTCGAACTGTGGGCGGATGCGTCGCACGCCATCAACGGCGAGTACCCGGCCAAGATCGCCGAGCGCGCCAGCCGGTTCTGGGATGACGTCGACGGCGCTTGAGTAACTACGTGTGCCGGTCGAAACCCACTAGGCGTCAGACGTTTTCGGGGCCGGCCACTGTTGAAATGCGTTCAGGGTCATATTCCGGTTCCTCGTCACTGGGCTTTCGATGTCCTGGGCGGGTCCGCGACTCAAACCGCCGAAATTGAAACGTCTGCTCCCCGAATCGGCCTGTCGCGCATACGTTTCAGTGTCGCACTCGACCCTGCGCTCAGTCCCACCGCGAGCCCGACGGCGATCAACGCAATGCCCGCCCACACCGCCGCACCGGGCATCGCGCCCGTGACCGGAACCCCGATCGCCGCGGCCGCGATCGGCGCGACGCCGGTCAGCAGGCCGGCGGGCCCAGCGCCCAACCAATGCACGCACGAGTACCACAGAATGAATGCCACCGCCGTCACGCCCACCGCCAGATAGCCGATTGCGAGAACGTCGGCTACGTCGAAAGTGGCTGCGGCCCACCAGCCTTCGGTACCGAGGCCCAGGAGCGCGAACATCGACGCTGCGATCCACGTGGTGTGCACCGAAACGCCTTCCGGTCCGTGCCGGCCCAGCAGCGGCACGGCCAGCAGCGTGAAACCCGCCTCGCACACGAACACGGTCACCGCCCACAGCAGGCCCACCACGTCGGAGCGGCCGAAGCCCTCGACCGCTATCGCGCCCGTGCTGACCACGACCGCCGCCGCGAACACCCTGGCACGTGGATTCCGGCCTTCCAATAGCGGTCCGATCGCTGCCAGCGCCACGGGCACGCAGGCCACCGCGACCGCCAGCACCGCCGGTTCGGCGTGACGCGACCCATGCACGAGCGCGAGGTTGAACACGACGAGCCCGCTGACGGCGACGCCGATCAGCCACAGCCACTCGGCGCCTCGCGGTCGGTGCAGCCGGCGCCCGGTCATCCGGGCCCACGTGACGAGCAGCGCGCACGCGATCGCGTAGCGCAGCGCCTGCGCCGTGTGAAGTGGCGCGTCGGCGAGGACACCGGACACCGCGACGCTGCCGCCGACGAACATCATGCCGAGTGCGCCCGAGATGCTGGCGCGGAGGGTGCTGGACACAATGCCATGCTCGCGCCAGGATGGTCCGATATACAGCACCAAGGAAGGGGCGCATAGATGGACCAAGTTGCCCTGGGCGCGGACTTTCTGTTGCTCGATCCCACGACCGCCCCTGCCCGTGGCCTCACCGACTGGCTGCTGGATGCGCTGCGCGGCGCGATCGACGACGGGCGGCTGGCCCCGGGTAGCCGACTGCCTGCGACCCGCGCCCTGGCCACCGATCTCGCGGTGTCGCGCGGCGTCGTCGTCGAGGCATATCGGCGGCTCACCGACGAGGGTCTGGTCGGCGGCCGCAGCGGCGGCGGAACGACGGTGCTGGCCCAACCCGCGCGGGCGCCGAGCGCACGGCCACAACACGCGCCGCTGCCCGCCGGCACACCGCGGCTGCCGCGTCCGCGGCTGCCGATCGGTGCGGGCGTCGACCTGTCACCCGGCGTTCCCGATCTGTCGGCGTTTCCCCGCAGTCTGTGGTTGCGCACCGAGCGCACCGTCCTGACCGAGACACCGCCTGAGCAGCTCGGCTACGGCGACCCGCGCGGACACCCGCGACTGCGCGGGGCACTGGCGCCATGGCTCGCCCGCACGCGCGGGCTGCGAGCGGGGCCTGACGACATCGTCGTCGTCTCCGGCGTCGCACAGGCCATGGCGCTGCTCGCACAACAACTGAGTCGCGAGGGCATCGATTCGATCGCGGTCGAGGATCCCGGATCACGCGGAGCCGTCGACGAATTCGCGTACTGGGGCCTGCGGCCCGTTCCCGTTCCAGTGGACGACGACGGTATCCAGGTGGACGCGTTGGCGGCCACGGGCGCTCGCGCCGCGTTCCTCACGCCGGCCCACCAGTTCCCGACGGGCGTGGTGCTGGCGCCGCACCGCCGGCGCGACCTGCTCGCGTGGGCCGTCGACGCGGATCTGATCATCGAGGACGACTACGACGCGGAGTACCGCTACGACCGTGCACCGGTCCCGGCGTTGCACGCCGCCGCGCCCGACCGGATCGCGTACGCCGGAAGCACGTCCAAGAGCCTGGCGCCGGCACTGCGGATGGGATGGCTGGTCGCGCCGGGCCGTCGTTACGACGACCTGGTGGCGGCTAAGCACGCCAGCGACCTGGGCAGCCCGACCGTGCCGCAGCTCGTGCTGGCCAGGCTGCTGGAGAGCGGGGGGTACGACCGCCATGTCCGGTTGGTGCGGGCGCGGCATCGTGCGAGGCGCGACGCGCTTCTCGATGCGCTGACGTCTGAGTTGCCCGCCGTGTCGGTGAAGGGCGTCGCGGCTGGATTGCACCTACTGGTCACGCTGCCCGATGCATCGGCGGATGACGTGTCGTTGGCCGACGAACTGCGCGAGGCCGGCGTGCTGGTGCATCCGCTGTCCTGGCATCGCCGGTTGCCCGGACCGCCCGGTCTGGTCCTCGGCTACGCAGCGCATACCCCGGATCGACTGCGGGACGCTGCGGTGACGATCGGCCGAGTGGTGCAGGCGTCGCTGCGGCTCAACTGATGCAAGCGCCGGTCGTCACTGGCTGGGTATTGCCGATCGTTGCCAGCTGTGGCGCCACTTGCGCTGCGGTGAGGGCGAAACCGGTGTCTCGACGCTCGACCTGGGCTCCGAAAAACACGCCGAACACGCGACCTTCCATGTCGATGAGCGGGCCACCGCTGACACCTTGAACTGATGCTGCCGCGGCGATGTCGATGATGTACACCTCCCGAGTCACCTCGGACGTGCGATAGATGTCAGGCCCCCTCAAGTCGATGATCTCGCGGACCCGGGCAGGCGTGGCGACGAAGGGGCCGCCGTTGGGATAACCCAGCACCAGAGCGTCGGTATCCGTCGTCACCGGGGAATCGGCGAAGCTCAGCGTCTGCGCGGACAGTCCAGGCGCGTCGATGATCGCGAGGTCGGCATTCGAATCGTAGGAGACCACCCGCGCCTCAACCGCCGTGCCGTCGAAGTCGACCGTGACGGTGTCGCTGCCAGCGACGACATGGGCAGCGGTGAGCACCGTGTTCGGCGCCACCACGAAACCGGTGCCTTCGAGCAATTTCTGGCAACTGCTCGCCTGTGCGCGGACTTTGGCCACACTGGGGCGCGCCAAGGCGACCACGGGGTCCTCAGCTAGTGCCGGTTGCGGTGGTTGCACTGATGTGGATGTGTGCAACTCGCGGGCGGCCCGCTCCAGGGCGGCGTCGCATCCGGTCAGGGCGGTGATGGCGATCATCGCCGCCACAACCCGCAATCGCCTCATATCTGTGACCGTAGACCGGCGATGGCACGTAACGTGGTGAAGCGCGGGCAAGCGAGCGGGACGGGAGCTGATGCGGCACTACTACACCGCCGACGCGATCCGCGAAGCCGAAGCGCCGCTGCTAGCGTCGTTGCCCGAGGGCGCCCTGATGCGCCGGGCCGCATTCGGACTGTCCACCGCGATCGCCCGTGAACTTGTCCTGCATACCGGTGGAGTGGCCGGCCGCAAGATCTGCGCAGTGGTGGGCTCGGGCGACAACGGCGGTGACGCATTGTGGGCGGCCACCTTTCTGCGTCGTCGTGGTGCGGCCGCCGCTGCCGTTCTGCTCAATCCCGACCGCACCCACCAGGCGGCCTTGGCCGCGTTCACCCGTGCAGGCGGCAGAGTAGTGCGATGCGTTCCGGCCACGACCGATCTGGTGGTCGACGGCGTCGTAGGTATTTCCGGCTCAGGACCGTTGCGGCCCAACGCCGCCGAGGTATTCGCCAACGTGTCCGCTCCGGTGGTAGCCGTCGACACTCCCAGCGGCATCGACGTGCAAACGGGAGCTGCCGACGGGCCGCACGTGGACGCCACCTTGACCGTCACCTTTGGCGGCCTCAAACCCGTTCACGCGCTAGGTGATTGCGGCCGCGTCGAGTTGGTCGACATCGGCCTCAACCTGCCATCAACGGACCTGCTGGGATTCGACGCCGCCGATGTCGTCGCCCGCTGGCCCGTGCCAAGCCCCAACGACGACAAGTACACCCAGGGCGTCACCGGGATCATGGCAGGCTCGGCAACGTATCCGGGCGCGGCCGTGCTGTGCACCGGCGCCGCGGTGGCCGCCACCTCCGGCATGGTCCGCTACGCGGGAAGCGCTGCCGCCGAAGTGGTTTCGCACTGGCCGGAAGTCGTCGCGGCACCAAGCGCTAGCGGAGCCGGACGCGTTCAGGCATGGGCGGTCGGTCCGGGCCTCGGCACCGACGAGACCGGCGCCGCGGCGCTGTGGTTCGCGCTGGAGACCGACCTGCCGGTGATTGTCGACGCCGACGCACTGACGATCCTGGCTGCGCACCCCGACCTCGTCACCAATCGCAGCGCCCCGACCGTATTGACCCCGCACGCAGGGGAATTCGCGCGGCTGGCCGGCACGCCACCCGGAGGCGACCGCGTCGGCGCCACCCGCAAACTGGCCGACCAGTTCGGTGTCACCGTCCTGCTCAAAGGCAACGTCACCGTGATCGCCGAACCCGGTGGACCGGTCTACCTCAACCCTGCCGGCCAATCTTGGGCAGCGACCGCGGGATCGGGCGATGTACTGTCTGGCATCATCGGCGCGCTGCTGGCCGCGGGCCTGCCCGCGGGTGAGGCGGCCGCCGCGGCGGCATTCGTGCACGCCCGCGCCGCCAACCTGTCCGCCGCCGATCCCGGGCCTCATCCCGCGCCCACGTCGGCTTCACGCATCCTCGCGCACGTTCGTGCTGCGGTCGCCTCTCTATAACGGAAGGACTTGCCATGCCCCGCAAGCTCACTCACGCCGCGCAGATCACCCCCGCATACACCGGTCGGCTGGCGATGGCGCCGGTTCCGTCGCTGCGGCTGCCCGACGAGGCGATGGAACCCGACGCCGCGTACCGATTCATTCACGACGAACTGATGCTCGACGGCAGCTCACGGCTGAATCTGGCGACGTTTGTCACCACCTGGATGGATCCCCAGGCCGAAAAGCTGATGGCAGAGACGTTCGACAAGAACATGATCGACAAGGACGAATACCCGGCCACCGCGGCGATCGAGCAGCGCTGCGTCTGCATGGTCGCCGACCTGTTTCACGCCGAAGACCTGCGCGACGACGACCCGGCCAGTGCCGCCGGCGTGTCGACCATCGGGTCGAGCGAGGCCGTCATGCTGGCCGGGCTGGCGATGAAATGGCGCTGGCGGGAAAAGGTCGGAAAAGACTGGAAGACCCGCACCCCGAACATGGTGATGGGCTCCAACGTGCAGGTGGTGTGGGAGAAGTTCTGCCGCTACTTCGACGTCGAGCCGCGCTATCTGCCGATGGAGGAGGGTCGCTACGTCATCACACCCGAGCAGGTGCTGGACAACGTCGACGAGGACACCATCGGAGTGGTGGCGATCCTGGGCACCACGTTCACGGGTGAACTCGAACCGATCGGCGAGATCTGCGCCGCGCTGGACAAGCTGACCGCCGACGGGGGAGTGAATGTTCCGGTGCACGTCGACGCGGCCAGCGGCGGCTTCGTCGTGCCGTTCCTGCATCCCGACCTGGTGTGGGACTTCCGGCTGCCGCGTGTGGTCTCGATCAACGTCAGCGGGCACAAGTACGGCCTGACCTACCCGGGCATCGGCTTCGTGGTGTGGCGCAACAAGGAGCACCTGCCCGAAGACCTGGTCTTCCGGGTCAACTATCTCGGCGGGGACATGCCCACGTTCACGCTGAACTTCTCCCGCCCGGGCAACCAGGTGGTCGGCCAGTACTACAACTTCCTACGGCTGGGCCGAGAGGGCTACGCGCAGGTGATGCAATCCCTGTCGCAGACGGCGCGATGGCTCGGCGACCAGCTGCGGGAGAGCGAGCACTTCGAGATCATCTCCGACGGCTCGGCGATCCCGGTGATCAGCTACCGGCTGGCCGGCGACCCGGGCTACACCGAGTTCGACGTCTCCCAAGCGCTGCGCGCGTTCGGCTGGCAGGTGCCCGCGTACACCATGCCGGACAATGCCAACGACATCGCCGTGCTGCGCATCGTGGTGCGAGAAGGGTTCTCCGCGGACCTGGCCAGGGCATTGAAGGACGACACCATAACGGCACTTTCCCATCTCGACGAGCTCAAGCCCGGTGGCCACTTCGACGAGGTGCAGCCGTTCGCCCACTAGTCCGGGCGGGCACCCCGGCAGGGCGTTCTGGGACAATCGGCCAGGGTGAGGAGACCATGCAAACGACCGAGCTGACGACATCCTTGCGGCCCAACGCGGCCGCCGAGGCGGTGGTGGACCTCGACGCGATCGCACACAATGTGCGGTTGCTGCGGGAGCATGCCGGTTCAGCGCAGGTGATGGTGGTCGTCAAGGCCGACGGGTACGGGCACGGCGCCACCCAGGTCGGCCGCGCCGCCATCGCCGCAGGGGCGGCCGAGCTGGGCGTCGCCACCGTCGACGAGGCACTCGCGCTGCGTCGCGACGGCATCACCGACCCGGTGCTGGCCTGGCTGCATCCACCCGGCACCGACTTCGCTCCAGCCGTTACCGCCGATATCCAGATTGCGCTGTCATCGGTGCGCCAGCTCGGTGAACTGCTCGACGCGGTCGAACGCACCGGACGCACCGCGACGGTCACCGTCAAGGTGGACACCGGGCTTAACCGCAACGGTGTCAGCGCGGCCGAGTATCCGGCGATGCTCACCGCGCTGCAGCGCGCGCACGCCGACGAAGCAATTCAGCTGCGCGGCATCATGTCGCACCTGGTGCACGGCGACGACCCGGACAACCCTCTCAACGACCTACAGGCACAACGGTTGCGCGACATGCGAACCCAAGCCAGCGAGCAGGGCGTGCACTTCGGATTGACCCACCTGAGCAATTCTCCGGCAGCGATGACCCGCCCCGACCTCGTCTTCGACATGGTCCGGCCCGGTATCGCGGCGTACGGGCAGACACCCATCCCCGAGAGGGGCGACATGGGGCTACGCCCGGCGATGACACTCAAATGCCCTGTGGCCCTGGTCCGGTCGGTGAGGGCGGGCGACGGCGTGTCGTACGGCCACGCCTGGGTCGCCGACCGCGACACCACGCTGGCGCTGCTGCCGATCGGCTACGCCGACGGTGTCTTCCGCAGCTTGAGCGGTCGCATTGACGTGCTGATCAATGGTCGGCTGCGGCGCAGCGTGGGGGCCATCTGCATGGACCAGTTCGTCGTCGATCTCGGACCCGGCCAAGCCGGCGTCGCCGAAGGTGACGACGCGATCTTGTTCGGACCAGGGACGCGCGGCGAACCCACCGCTCAGGACTGGGCCGAACTGCTGGGAACCATCAACTACGAGGTCGTCACCAGCCCGCGTGGCAGGGTCACCCGAACATACCGCGGAGCGCAATCGGCAGGCCAAAGTCGTTGAGCGATAAGCAGGCCCGGTCGCAGCGCGGCCGCAAGTGGGGCGCTCGCTGGCTCGCAGGGGCCGCCGGGCTGACCGCGGTCGGCACGGCCGCGGGCGTCTCCGTCGCACGATCCATGCGCAGGCGCGTCACCGCCGACGACCCCTACCTGGATGAGGATTTCGACCTCCTCGATGCCGACCGCAGTGTCGTCGTCACCACCGTCGATGGAGTGCCGTTGGCGGTCCGCGAGGTCGGCCCTGAGGACGCGCCGCTGACCGTGGTCTTCGCGCACGGCTTCTGTCTGCGCATGGGCGCCTTCCACTTTCAGTGGGCCCGGCTGACCGAGCAATGGGGAACACAGGTGCGGATGGTCTTCTACGACCAACGTGGACACGGACAATCGGGTGAAGCACCGCCGGAGACATACACGGTCACCCAGCTCGGCCAGGATCTAGAGACCGTCCTCGCTGTGATGGCGCCGCGCGGCCCCGTGGTGCTGGTCGGGCATTCGATGGGGGGCATGACGGTGCTGTCACACGCCCGGCAGTTTCCGCGGCGCTACCCGACCCGTATCGTCGGTGCGGCGCTGATCGCGTCGGCCGCCGAAGGTATTTCGCGGTCGCCGCTCGGCGAGATCCTCAAGAACCCGGCGCTCGAGGCGGCCCGCTTGGCGGTCCGGTACGCGCCGAAAACCGTGCACCGCACCCGCGGCGCGGCCAAGTCGTTGATCGCCCCCATTCTGCGGGCCGCGTCCTATGGAGACGAGAAGATCAGCCCGAGCGTCGTGGCGTTCTCCGAGGAAATGATGCACGACACGCCGATCGCGACGCTGATCGAGTTCCTGCATGCGCTCGAGGTACACGATGAGACGGCGGGACTGGCGACGCTCGCGAAGGTGCCCACGCTGATCGCCTGCGGCGACCGCGACCTGCTCACCCCGATGGAATCCTCGGAGCAGATGGCGGCCGCGCTGCCGAAGTCCGAGCTGGTGATCGTCGGTGGCGCAGGACATCTGGTGCAGCTCGAACAGCCCGGGGCCATCGACGACGCACTGGTCCGGCTCGTCGAACGAGCTGCACCGTCCAAGCTGGTCGCGCTCACCCGGCGGGTGCGCGAACGGGTCCGGCGCCGTGGTTGACCGTCTCTCCGGCACCGCGGAACTCCCGACCGTCGAGGACACGATCGCGTTCGGCGCTCAACTCGGCGAGCAGTTGCGGGCCGGCGACGTGGTAGTGCTCTCGGGTCCGTTGGGCGCAGGAAAAACAGTGCTGGCCAAGGGAATCGCCCAAGCGATGGATGTCAAGGGCCCCGTCATCTCGCCGACGTTCGTGCTGGCGCGGGTCCACCGGGCCCGGCGGCCTGACGCGCCGGCGATGATCCACGTCGACATGTACCGCCTGCTGGACCACGCATCCTTCGATCTGGAGGCTGAACTCGATTCGCTGGATCTGGACACCGACCTCGACGACGCCGTCGTGGTCGTCGAATGGGGTGAAGGGCTCGCCGAGCGGCTCTCCGAGAGCCACCTCGACATCCGGCTCGAACGCGGCCCGGAGACCGAAGTGCGCACGGCCATCTGGGAGTGGAGCCGGTCGTGAGCACCGTAATCCTGGCCATCGACACCGCGACCCCAGCGGTGACAGCCGGCGTCGTCAGGCTCGACGACGGCAACGTCGAGGTGCTCGCCGAGCGGGTCACCGACGACGCCCGCGCACATGCCGAACAACTGACTCCGAACGTGGTGGGCGCGCTGGCCGACGCCAGGCTTACCGTCGATGACCTCGACGCCGTCGTCGTCGGTTGCGGCCCAGGGCCTTTCACCGGTCTGCGGGTCGGCATGGCCAGCGCGGCGGCCTACGGCCACGCCCTGGATCTTCCCGTGTACGGCGTCTGCAGCCTCGACGCCATCGGCATAGAAACCAAAGCAACCGCTGGCGAAATTCTCGTCGTCACCGATGCCCGCCGTCGTGAGGTCTACTGGGCTCGCTACCGAGACGGTGTGCGCGTGGACGGGCCCGCGGTCGACGCGCCGGCCGACGTACCCGGCGCCCAGGCGGTGGCCGGATCGCCCGACCACGCCGCGCTTTTCGCACTGCCGCGGTTGTCACCCGTGTATCCGACCGCGGCCGGGCTGGTGCGTGCGGTCACCAACTGGACGACCGAACCGGCTCCACTGGTACCTCTGTACCTGCGCCGTCCCGACGCAAAGCCGCGACCCGGGCAATCGGCGGGGGCCCGATGATGGTCGAATACGGTCCGCTGGCCCGTGCCGACGCCGCCCGGTGCGCGGAGCTGGAGGCGCAGTTGTTCGACGGCGATGATCCCTGGCCCGCCCGGGCGTTCTACGCCGAGCTCGAGGCCAAGCACAACCATTACGTCGCCGCACGCGCCGACGACAAGCTCGTCGGGTATGCCGGCATTGCGCGGCTCGGCCGAAAGCAGCCGTACGAGTACGAAATTCACACCATCGGCGTCGACCCCGCCTACCAGGGCCAAGGTATCGGCAGGGGACTGCTGACCGAACTGCTCGAATATGCGTCGGGCGGCGCAATTTTCCTCGAGGTCCGAACCGACAACGAGCCTGCCATCGGGTTATATGGGAGCGTGGGCTTCGTCAACGTCGGGCTGCGCAAGCGCTACTACCGCGCCAGCGGCGCCGACGCGTACACCATGCGGCGAGATCCGACATGACGATCATCCTGGCCATCGAAAGCTCCTGCGACGAGACCGGCGTCGGCATCGCCGAACTGAGCGCCGACGGTGCCGTGACGCTGCTCGCCGACGAGGTCGCCTCCAGCGTCGACGAGCATGCCCGGTTCGGCGGCGTCGTGCCCGAGATCGCGTCGCGGGCACACCTGGAAGCGCTTGGCCCGACCATGCGCCGCGCCCTGAAGGCCGCGGGCGTGGACAAACCCGACATCGTCGCGGCCACCATCGGTCCCGGGCTCGCGGGCGCGCTCTTGGTGGGAGTTGCTGCGGCCAAGGCATATTCGGCCGCGTGGCAGGTTCCGTTCTACGCCGTCAACCACCTGGGCGGCCACCTCGCCGCCGATGTATATGACCATGGGGCGCTGCCGGAATGTGTCGGCCTGCTGGTATCCGGCGGGCACACCAACCTGCTGCACGTGCGGTCACTGGGCGAACCCATCGTCGAGCTCGGCAGCACCGTCGACGATGCCGCCGGTGAGGCCTACGACAAGGTGGCGCGGCTGCTGGGCCTCGGCTATCCCGGCGGCAAGGTGCTCGACGAGCTGGCCCGCGAGGGCGACCGAGACGCGATTGTCTTCCCGCGCGGCATGACCGGGCCACGCGACGACCCGTATGCGTTCAGCTTTTCCGGGCTGAAGACCGCGGTGGCGCGATACGTGGAAAGTCATCCGGAGGCGTCGCAGGCCGATGTGGCGGCGGGCTTCCAGGAGGCGGCGGCCGACGTGTTGACGCGCAAGGCGGTCCGCGCCGCCTCCGAGCTCGGGGTGTCCACCTTGTTGATTGCCGGTGGGGTGGCGGCGAATTCGCGCTTGCGCGAGCTCGCCGAGGAACGCTGCGCATCCAATGGCCTGACTCTGCGGATCCCGCGCCCGCGGCTGTGCACCGACAACGGCGCCATGATCGCGTCCTTCGCCGCCCACCTGATCGCCGCCGGGGCGCCGCCGTCCCCATTGGATGTCGCCAGTGATCCGGGTCTGCCCGTCGTCAAAGGTCAGATTGCATGAGCGTCCCGCGAGAAGCCGGAGGCGGATCGCAGCACACAGCTGACCGACTCGCCATCACCGAGCTGCTGTATCGCTATGCCGAGCTGATCGACGCGGGTGACTTCGACGGTGTCGGGCAGCTGCTGTCGCGGGGGACGTTCGCAGGGGTTTCTGGCGCCGACGCCATCGCGAAGCTATTCACGACCACCACCCGCCGGTTCCCGGCCACCGGCACACCGAAGACGCGGCACCTGGTCCTCAACCCGATCATCGCGTTGGCCGGCGACGGCACCGCGACCGCGCGGTCGACGTTCTGCCTCGTGCAGGCTACCGAGACGGTGCCGTTGCAGCCGATCGTGGTCGGCCGCTATTTTGACAGCTTCAGCTGCGATCCAGATGTTCCTGCCGGCTGGTACTTCACCGCGCGGAATGTCGACGTCGAGATGGTCGGCGACGTGTCGGCCCACCTGATGATCGATCCCCGGCAGTTCGATCGGTAGTCACGGGGCGACCTTGAGTGCTAGCACTCTCATGTATAGAGTGCTAGGTGGCAGGCGGCCAACCCCTGCGCCGGCACCCGCGACGACGGCGCGAGGGCACGGACGCTATGCCGAACACCTGGTAATTGACAGTTCCGGGGATCAACCCCGGATCGACACCCGAACTAAGTGGAGGGCTCCATCGTGGCGAGCGTGAACATCAAGCCACTCGAGGACAAGATCCTCGTACAGGCCAACGAGGCCGAGACCACGACCGCGTCTGGTCTGGTCATTCCCGACACCGCCAAGGAGAAGCCGCAGGAAGGCACCGTCGTCGCAGTCGGCCCCGGCCGCTGGGACGAGGACGGTGAGAAGCGGATTCCGCTGGACGTGTCGGAGGGCGACGTCGTCATCTACAGCAAGTACGGCGGCACCGAGATCAAGTACAACGGCGAGGAGTACCTGATCCTCTCGGCCCGCGACGTGCTGGCTGTCGTCAACAAGTAACCACGCCATGTCCGCCCCGGCGATCCCCGTAACCACGGGCGATTTCCGGGGCGGCATGCGTTCCGACTTCAGAAAGAGCCATGAGCAAACTCATTAGTTTTGACGAAACTGCGCGCCGCGCACTGGAAGCTGGCGTAGACAAGCTCGCCAACGTGGTGCGCGTGACGCTTGGCCCGCGAGGTCGGCACGTGGTGCTGGCCAAGGCGTTCGGCGGCCCGACGGTGACCAACGACGGCGTGACGATCGCCCGCGAGATCGACTTGGAAGACCCGTTCGAGAACCTCGGCGCTCAGCTGGTGAAGTCGGTGGCCACCAAGACCAACGACGTCGCAGGCGACGGCACCACCACCGCGACCGTGCTGGCGCAGGCGCTCGTAAAGGCCGGGCTGCGCAATGTCGCGGCCGGTGCCAATCCGATCGCATTGGGCGCGGGCATCTCGAAAGCCGCCGACGCGGTGTCAGAAGCACTGCTGGCCTCCGCCACGCCCGTGACCGACAAGATCGGCATCGCGCAGGTCGCCACCGTCTCTTCGCGCGACGAGCAGATCGGTGAGCTGGTCGGCGAGGCGATGACCAAGGTGGGCCACGACGGCGTCGTTTCCGTCGAGGAGTCGTCGACGCTGAACACCGAGCTGGAAATTACCGACGGCGTCGGCTTCGACAAGGGCTTCATCTCGGCCTACTTCATCACCGACTTCGACGCCCAGGAAGCGGTGCTCGAGGACGCGCTGGTGCTGCTGCACCGCGACAAGGTCAGCTCGCTGCCGGACCTGCTGCCGCTGCTGGAGAAGGTCGCCGAGAGCGGTAAGCCGCTGCTGATTGTTGCCGAAGACGTTGAGGGCGAGGCTCTTTCGACGCTGGTGGTCAACTCCATCCGCAAGACACTGAAGGCCGTCGCCGTCAAGGCGCCGTTCTTCGGCGATCGCCGCAAGGCGTTCCTCGAAGACCTGGCAACGGTGACCGGCGGTCAGGTCGTCAACCCGGACGTCGGGTTGCTGCTGCGGGAGGTCGGGCTCGATGTGCTGGGCACCGCCCGGCGCGTGGTGGTCACCAAAGACAGCACCGTGATCGTCGACGGCGGCGGCTCCAAGGAGGCGATCGAGGGGCGCGCCGCGCAGCTGCGGGCGGAGATCGAGTCCACCGATTCGGACTGGGACCGCGAGAAGCTCGAGGAGCGGCTGGCCAAGCTGTCAGGCGGCGTCGCCGTCATCAAGGTCGGCGCGGCCACCGAGACGGCCCTCAAGGAGCGCAAGGAAAGCGTCGAGGATGCGGTCGCGGCGGCCAAGGCGGCCGTCGAGGAGGGCATCATCACCGGCGGCGGCGCAGCTCTGGTCCGCGCCCGCGCGGCACTCGACAAGCTCCGAGAAGGCCTGACCGGCGATGAGCGCCTCGGGGTCGACGTGTTCTCCTCGGCGTTGTCGGCACCGCTGTACTGGATCGCCACCAATGCCGGGCTTGACGGCTCGGTGGTGGTGAACAAGGTCGTCGAGCTGCCCGACGGACAGGGCTTCAACGCCACCACGCTGTCCTACGGCGATCTGGCGGCCGACGGCATCGTCGATCCGGTCAAGGTCACCCGCTCGGCGGTGCTGAATGCCGCCTCGGTGGCCCGGATGATCCTCACCACCGAGACCGCGATTGTAGACAAGCCGGCCGAGGCGGACGACCACGGCCACGGACATGGCCACGGTCATGGCCATGGTCACTAGGTGAACGACGCGAACACCCCGGTCCTCACGGGCCGGGGTGTTTTCGTCTCACTGGTCGTCGCGCAGATTGACCGACAAGTCCCACGACGGACGCAGGCGCGGACACGCTCGTTTCTCGCGCTTGTTCCGATTCGCCGATGGCCTGCCCCGCACCGCGCGACAATGAGCAGTCGAGATGACTGGACAGCCGAACATCCTGTACTTCCAAGTCGATAATCTTGGGTTCGGCGAGCTCACTTGCTATACGGGCGGGCCCTTCCGCGGAGCCACCACCACTCGTATCGACGAGTTCGCCCGGGCTGGAATCCGGCTGACCAATTACTGCCCCGAGTCGCAGTGCACACCAACGCGCTCTGCATTGCTCACTGGGCGGCATGCGATCCGCTCCGGTAACCACAGTGTGCCGATCGGTATGAGCGGCGGCTGGGGACTCGTCGGGTGGGAACGCACGTTAGGCGATCTGCTGTCCGAGGCGGGCTACGCATGCGCGGCGTACGGCAAGTGGCACGTCGGCGAGGGACCAGGACGCTGGCCAACCGACAAGGGATTTCGAGAGTGGTATGGGCCGCCCCGAACCTACGACGAAGCGCTGTGGCCGACAGATCCCTGGTACGACCCGATGCGCGACCCGGTAAGCCGCATGCTGGAAATCAAAGACGGCGACGCCGATGTGACTGAACGTGATCAGTTGACGTTGGACGTCCGCAGAGATTGCGATGCCGAGTATCTTCGCCGCGCGGACCAGTTCATCCGCTCTGCCGTAGAGGACAGCGTGCCGTTTTTCGTGTACTTCAACCACTCCCTGTTGCACATGCCGATCGTTCCTCGCGAGGAGTTCAAAGGTAAGACGGGTCAAGGTGATTGGGCCGACAGCCTGCTGGAACTAGACACGGACTTCGGCACCCTGCTCGATCTGCTGGATGAATTGGGCATTGCGAACGACACTCTGGTGGTATTCGCCGGTGACAATGGACCCGAGGACGTACTGCTGTGGCGCGGTTCGCCCGGCTATTGGGAGGGTTCATACTTCGCCGGTGGGGAAGGGAACCTGCGTACTCCGTGTATCGCACGTTGGCCGGGTCGGGTATCTGTCGGTGTGGCCAGCGACGAAATCATGCACGTCACAGACTGGTTCACCACGATCCTGGCGGTGGCTGAGGTATCGGTGCCGGATGATCGCAACATCGACGGCATCAACCAGCTTGACTGGCTGACTGGAAAGCGGCCGACGTCGAACCGCGAGGGATACCTGTACTGGATGGGTCCGGAGATCTACGGTGTCCGCTGGCGCAATTTCAAGTTGGTGTTGGTGGAGCAGCGATACATGTCCGATGCCGCGGCGAAACTACCGATGCCTCGGCTGATCAACCTGACTCTCGATCCGCACGAGCGCGAACGGGTCAGCTTGCCGCATCTGCACACATGGGTGGCCTACCACGCCAATGCGCTCATCGGTGAGTACGAAGCCAGCATCGAGCGGGAACCATTGATCCCGATGGCGGCGCCGCTGGACCACCGCTCTCTGAGCAAATGACAACTCGATTGTGAGGCGTTTCTGACTTAACCGCAGAGATGGCGTGAGCAATTACCCAACTCATGGTGTCTCCCCGGTGGGGTTGGTGCTGGTGCGGCGATGGTAGTCCAGGCGGCGCTGGCGAGCGCGATCCAGCCCGTCGCGGCGGGCTTGGCGGATGGCCTCGCCGCGGCCGGTGTGCTCGTCGTCGGGGGTCACGTACCCGATCGCCTCGTGGAGTCGAACCGTATTGTATTCCATTCGCACTCTTTCCAATTCGACATCAAGTGTGGCGGGATCGGTGATGGTCTCCAGGTGCGGCCACTCGCTTTTGATGTGGCCGAAGAACGACTCGATCCAGGCCTGATCGGTCGGAGTGTGCGGGCGGCCGTGGTGCTGGGCGATGGCCACCAGCGCCATGAACGCGCGGGTTGCTTCGGCGGTCATCGGCGGCCCGTTGTCGCTCACGGCGAGCAGGATCGGTCGGCGCGGGTCGTCCGGTCGAGATCGAGGCGCTCGTCGGTGAGCAGGTCGAGCAGTCCCTCGATCTCCAGCGAGCGCTCGAAGATCACCTGCACCTGGGTGGCGGTCTCCTCCACCGAGACCAGGGTGTCGATCCACTTGCGGCTGACCACGTCGACGATCGCGAGCAGCCCGCCGGGCCCGGGTGAAATGCGTGACGTCCCAAATCCAGATTCGGTTCGCGCCCACACCAGCCAGTCCGGCCACGGCCTGCGCTCGCTACCGCTACGGGGCTGCGTTGGCACGGTGAGCCCGTGCTCGACGAGCACCCGACGGAAGCTAACGGTGACACCCACACCAGCTGCTGTAGGAGCCGCGATGGGCCAGCTTGCGATGCGAGCGGTCCACGGCACCCCAGCGCTCGGTGACGTCGAGGATCACGGCCACCTCCTCGGCAGCAGCGCATGCACCGGATGCCCGCCCGCCGCCTTGTCGACTAGGTGCCGATGTCGCGGCGCCGTGCGCGCCAGCGGTGCACCCGCAGTCAGAGACCTGCCACAACGAGCACGCCCAGCGGTGGGCGAACCCCCGCCGTTGTCTGTAATCCGGTACCACCGAGACGGCGGTGGTGGACAAGCCCGCGCAGGAGGACGAGCACGCCGGTCACCGCCACGCTCACAAGATGAACTCAGGCACGGAGCGCCCCCGGTTTCAACAGCCCGGGGTGCTTCGGTTTGTGGGCGGTGGCCAAAACCGGACCGAAGCCGAGTTCTTCCCCGACGAGGCACGACATGATGCTCGAGCCAGGATGGCAGGCGGTGGCCGAACGAATCGACGGCTGGCTGACCCGCCGAGGGCTATAAGAGATTCATTGCCGCGTATGCGACCTGCCTTGCTTACTGTGGCACGTACGAACTCCGCGCCGACGACATCGTGCACCGCGTGTGGTTGAGCACGTTCCCCCGTAGGGCCGGGGATGGGCAGTCTGGCCTGTCGAGGCTGCGGGGGGACACGCCGTCCTCCGAACACCGCCGGGCGAGACGCGGGACGGGACCGTCGACGTTGAGCTGCGCTGGGCGTGGGGAAGTTAGGGCTGTAATCAAGCAGCACCGAGACGGCCGGCAAGGCCACGGCCACCGTCACGCCGACGCCCACTAGCAACACGAAAAAGGGCCCCATCCCGGTAGCCGGGGTGGGGCCTTTTCGTCCCCCAGCTTTCGCGGGGCCAGTCTCCGTTACGCCGTGCGGCGGATCCCGCGCTTGAGCAACAGCTCGCGCTCGGACTCGGACAGGCCGCCCCAAATGCCGTAGGGCTCGCCGACGGCCAGCGCGTGCGAGCGGCATTGCGCGATCACAGGGCAGCGACGGCACATCTCCTTGGCGCGCATCTCGCGCTGTGCGCGGGCACGTCCGCGCTCGCCGTCGGGGTGAAAGAACATAGCAGAATCGACGCCTCGGCAAAGCCCGGCCATCTGCCAATCCCAGATGTCAGCGTTGGGTCCGGGTAGCTGTTGCGGCTGTGGCATTGGAAAACCCCTCCCTACACACTCTTTTCACAAGCGTGTGAGTGCGTGAGTCGTGGAACCGATCCGAGCACAAGTCGCCGATGACTACTCGTGCACACAAAGTAGGGGTGCTCACGAAATTCCGTCAATAGCCCGCACATGTGCTCAAGGACATATGCGCAGGCCGAGAATTTACATCACGTTCATCGTTGAGACCCCCGGGCAACGAGATCCCTGGTAGCGAACCGTCCGCCGACCCAAACGACCTCTGTTTCCGCTGAGCGCCCCGGGCTGTGTCGTGCCCAACTTTCATGGCGCTCAGTAGGCGGTTGACATGGAATTAACACGACGACCACAAACTGTTAACCGTTGTTGCTTCGGCGGCGTGTCTGATGCGTGCCCGGCGGTACCGGGTCTTGCCCGCCGCGTTGATAGCGTCGCGATTCGATGAGCGCCGAAACCGTTTTGGTCAACGCTGCATTCGGGGATGACCCGGGACGCTGGCCGCTACCCGCGGCGACCACGCCCGATCAGTTGTGGCTTCGTGCCGTCGTCGCCGGCGGCCAGGGCCGCTACGCCAGCGCCCTGGCCGACCTGGCCGGCGTGTGCCGTCTGCAGCGCGTCGGCCCGGTGGTGTCGCTGGCGCACAGCACACGTGCGTCGTTTCTGCGTCAACTCGGCTGGCATGCCCGTGCCCGTGGATGGGATGGGCGGGCTTCGGCGCTCGCCGGTGCCGACCTCGAGGCGCATGCCGACGCGCTGATCGGGCTGGCCGCCGACGCACTCGGGGTGGGCCGCTTCGCGGCGTCGGCGGCGGCGCTTCATCGGGCCGCTGCCGTCCTGACGGAATCGGTGCCGGCGCGGCTGCCGGTGCGTTTGGCGTGGGTGTCCGCGGAACTGGCGATGTCGCGCGGCGACGGCGCGGCCGCCGTTGGGCACGCGCAAAGCGCTGTCGACTTGGCTGGAGGGCTCGGCTCGGCTCGCCACACCCTCAAATCGGACACCATCCTGGCCGCGGCGTTGAGCAGTGCAGGCGAACTCGAGTCGTCGCGCCGCCTCGCCGACCCCGCCCTGGACACCTCTCAACGATTGGGAACGGTTCCGTTGCGCTGGGCGTTGGCGTGCCTGCTGGCCGACATCGGCAGCGCGACGCGTTCGGCTGCACAAGTGGCGGCCGTCCGCGACGAGGCTGCCGATACAGTGCGTCGCCGCGGCGGCGTGTGGTCGGTCCGGTGACCGGGTTCACGCCTTTTTGAAAGTTATTGTTTAGCTGAGCCACCCAACCGGTATGTCCGGTTCGTAACGCTGGAGAGATCGCCCACGATGACATTTTCGGGAGAACGTCTCGATGCTGTCGTTGCTGAGGCCGTGGCGGGCGACCGGGACGCGCTCCGGGAGGTGCTGGCGACCATCCGCCCCATCGTTGTTCGGTACTGCCGGGCCAGGGTTGGGGCCACCGAGCGCAGCGGTCTGTCAGCAGATGATGTCGCACAGGAGGTGTGCTTGGCTGCCATCACGGCGCTGCCGCGCTACAAGGATCAGGGACGACCGTTCCTGGCCTTTGTATACGGCATCGCCGCGCATAAGGTCGCTGACGCTCATCGCGCAGCGGCCAGGAATCGCGCCGACCCGACAGATGCCGTGCCGGAGCGGTTTTCCCTGGAAGTCGGCCCCGAGCAGATGGCGATGGACGCCGAATCTTCGGCGCGGATGAACGAGCTGCTGGCCGTGCTGCCCGATAAGCAACGCGAAATCCTGATCTTGCGCGTGGTCGTTGGCATGAGCGCCGAAGAAACCGCCGAGGCGGTCGGCAGCACGGCGGGCGCGGTGCGGGTCGCCCAGCACCGGGCTTTGGCGCGGCTGAAAGCCGAAATCATCGCGACGGGGCGGCACGATCATGCCTGACTTCGGACGCTGGACTGCGAACGGGGGCGATCCGTCGCTCAACGAGATCAACCGCACGGACCGGTTCCTCGACGCGCTCGCGGCCGAACAGCCGGTGTACTCGACCGATTCGGGCGAAGCCGAACTCGCCCACCTGCTCGCTGGCTGGCGCGATGAGGTTCGCGACGCCCCGCTGACAGCGGTGCTCACGCCGCGCGACGCCGTGATGGCACTCGACCGCGCGACGGCGTCGCGACAGCGCAGGCGCCTGTCGATGGCCGTGATCGGATCGGTTGCCGCCGCTGTGCTCTGCCTGGGCGGTTTCGGCGCGGTGATCGCCGGCTCCGGGCCGGGCGACCCGCTGTACGGGCTGCGCACCATGCTGTTCGGCGAACAGCAGCAGCCCACCCGTGACACCGCGGTGATGCTCGCCTCGCAGCAGCTCGCCGAGGTGCAGCAGCTGATCGACGAGGGCCAGTGGGACGCCGCGCAGGACACGCTGCAGACGCTGACGACCACGGTGGCGACCGTGAATGACGTTGAGCAAAAACAGGAATTGGTCACCCAGTGGCAAGAACTGACGGTCAAGGTCGAGAGCAAGGACGCGAACGCGACCGTGCCGCCGGGGGCGCCGCTCCCGCAGATGCCCGACGTGCCGGTGGTCGTTGCTCCGGGATCCGACACAACGACAACCACGACCACATCTTCGCCGGAGACGACGACCACGTCGCCGTCTGACACCACGACGTCTCCAACCTCGCCCTCTGAGACCACCACGACCTCGCCATCGGAGACCGCGACGACCTCGCCGTCGTCTCCGACGAGCTCGCCGGTCCAACAGCTGCCGCCGACGACCTCCTCGGTTCAGCCGCCGCCGTCGACCCCGTTGCCCACGCCGCCGCCGTCGACCCCGTTGCCCACGCCGCCGCCGTCGACGCCGTTGCCGACGCCGTCAGCGGTGACGCCGTTGCCCACGCCGTCAGCAGTGACGCCGTTGCCGACGCCGTCAGCGGTGACGCCATTGCCGACGTCCACAACGCGAGTCCCGTTGCCCACCCCGCTGCCGACGCCGTCGGCGGTTGAGCGAGAGCCCGCGACGACCGGGACGTCGCAGGTGCCCCCGATCTTGGAGGCACCCGCGCCCAAGACGGTGGTCACGACGACGATCGTGCTCCCGGGGGCTGGTGACGCACCGCTAACGCGCGAAGAGTAGAAGTGTGGGGCTTGCGCCCTCAGCGATAACCGTCGGATTCCGACGTCGCCTCGTTCAGCGACGCATCGGCGTAACCCCGGCAATAATCCCAGGTCACGTAGGCATCGGGTTCCGGGTCATAGGCCGGCTCGTGCGGACGCACCGTGCCGTCGACAAGAAGCTGCAACAGGTTGGCGCGCAGCATGTCCCAGTCGTGATAGTGGTCCTGCTGGCATTCGTCGCAGCACACCACCAGGCCGCGAATTCCCTTGTGCGCCAACAGCGCCTCGTACACCGCCAGGTCGGCGAGATCGGCTTCGACTGCAGTCCGCTCCTGCGGATCCAGGGGCTGGCCCGGTTCGAGGGCGTCAAGTGCCGCGGAGGGGTCGCACGGGTCATCGGCGAACGGATCGGGCGGCAAACCCGGTGGCAGGTGATCTCGCACGACTCCACATTACGCAGCGGCACAGCTATCGCGCCAGCCGTTCACCGGTATGCCACACGGGTATCCGCAGGCACGGTGTGCAACCAAAGCAGCGACGTCGATGCCGATAAGATGAGGTGTCAGATCTGCGGCTGTGCTCGGCTGCGTTTCGTTACTGGAGGCCCCGCCCATGTCGATTGCTGAAAGCAGCATTCCCATCGCCGTCCCGGTGCCGACCGGGGGCGATGATCCGACCAAGGTCGCGATGCTCGGGCTCACCTTCGACGACGTGCTACTGCTGCCCGCCGCGTCCGATGTGGTGCCCGCCACAGCCGATACCTCCAGCCAGCTGACCCGCAACATCCGGCTGAAGGTGCCGTTGGTCAGCTCGGCGATGGACACCGTGACCGAGTCGCGCATGGCCATCGCAATGGCGCGTGCCGGCGGTATGGGCGTGCTGCACCGCAACCTTCCAGTGGCCGAGCAGGCCGGTCAGGTCGAGACGGTCAAGCGCTCGGAGGCCGGGATGGTCACCGACCCCGTCACCTGCTCGCCGGACAACACGCTGGCCGAAGTCGACGCGATGTGCGCGAGGTTCCGGATCTCCGGGCTTCCCGTCGTCGACGACACCGGCTCGCTGGTCGGCATCATCACCAACCGCGACATGCGTTTCGAGGTCGACCAATCCAAGCCGGTATCCGAGGTGATGACCAAGGCGCCGTTGATCACCGCGCAGGAAGGCGTATCGGCCGAAGCGGCGCTAGGTCTGTTGCGCCGCCACAAGATTGAGAAGCTGCCGATCGTCGACGGCCAAGGCAAGCTGACTGGGCTGATCACCGTCAAGGATTTCGTCAAGACCGAACAATTCCCATTGGCCACCAAGGACAGCGATGGCCGGCTGCTTGTCGGAGCCGCGGTGGGTGTCGGCGACGACGCGTGGACACGGGCAGTCACCCTGGTCGACGCCGGCGTCGACGTGCTGATCGTTGACACCGCGCACGCGCACAACCGGCTGGTGCTTGACATGGTCCACCGGCTCAAGACCGTGGTGGGTGACCGCGTCGATGTGGTCGGCGGAAACGTCGCCACCCGGGCCGCCGCCGCGGCTTTGGTCCAGGCCGGGGCGGACGCCGTCAAGGTCGGGGTCGGCCCGGGTTCGATCTGCACCACCCGAGTGGTCGCCGGCGTCGGGGCGCCACAGATCACCGCGATCCTGGAGGCCGTCGCTGCCTGCGCTCCGGCGGGCGTGCCGGTCATCGCCGACGGCGGACTGCAGTACTCCGGCGACATCGCCAAGGCGCTGGCCGCGGGTGCGTCGACCACCATGCTGGGCTCGCTGCTGGCCGGCACCGCGGAGTCGCCGGGCGAGCTGATCTTCGTCAACGGCAAGCAGTTCAAGAGCTATCGCGGCATGGGTTCACTCGGCGCGATGCAGGGCCGGGCCGGCGGCGCCGGGTCGACGGGCCGGGGTTACTCCAAGGACCGCTACTTCCAAGACGATGCGCTCTCAGAGGACAAGCTGGTGCCGGAGGGCATTGAGGGCCGGGTGCCGTTCCGGGGTCCGCTGTCGACCGTCATCCATCAGCTCACCGGCGGGCTGCGTGCAGCCATGGGCTACACGGGTTCGGGCACCATCGAGCAGTTGCAGCAGGCGCAGTTCGTGCAGATCACCGCGGCGGGTCTGAAGGAGAGCCATCCGCACGACATCGCGATGACCGTCGAAGCGCCGAACTACTACGCCCGCTAAGGCCCGATGAGCGCTTGCGCGAAGAGGAGATAGCACGGTCATGCGTGACATGGTCGAGATCGGCCTGGGCCGCACTGCCCGCCGCACCTTTGAACTCGACGACATAAACATTGTGCCGTCGCGTCGGACGCGGTCCTCCCAAGACGTGTCGACGGCCTGGCAGATGGACGCCTACCGGTTCGAGATCCCGGTGGTGGCGCATCCGACTGACGCGCTGGTGTCGCCGGAGTTCGCCATCGAGCTGGGCCGCATCGGCGGTCTGGGAGTGCTCAACGGCGAGGGGCTGATCGGCAGGCATGCCGACGTCGAGGCCAAGATCGCCCAGGTCATCGAGGCCGCCGAGATGGGCCCCCGCGGCAGCTGGGGAGAGCCGGAACCCGCGGCGGCGATCCGGCTGCTCCAGCAGTTGCACTCGGCGCCGCTGGATCCCGACCTGCTGGGCGCCGCGGTGGCGCGGATCCGCGACGCGGGGGTGACGACGGCCGTGCGGGTCAGCCCGCAGAACGCGCAGGCGCTGACGCCGTCGCTGGTCGCGGCCGGCATCGATCTGCTGGTCATCCAGGGCACCATCATCTCGGCCGAGCGCGTCGCGCAGGACGGCGAGCCGCTGAACCTCAAGACCTTCATCTCCGAGCTTGACGTGCCGGTAGTGGCCGGCGGCGTGCTGGATCACCGCACGGCGCTGCACCTGATGCGCACCGGCGCGGCCGGTGTCATCGTCGGCTACGGCTCGACCAGCGGCGTCACCACCAGCGACGAGGTGCTCGGCATCAGCGTGCCGATGGCCACCGCCATTGCGGACGCTGCCGCCGCGCGTCGCGAGTATCTCGACGAGACCGGCGGCCGCTACGTGCACGTGCTGGCCGACGGCGACATCCACACCTCTGGCGACCTGGCCAAGGCGATCGCCTGCGGGGCCGACGCGGTGGTGCTGGGCACGCCGTTGTCGACGGCCGCAGAAGCGCTGGGCGACGGTTGGTTCTGGCCCGCCGCTGCGGCCCACCCGTCGCTGCCGCGCGGCGCACTGCTTCAGGTGGCGATCGGTGAGCGGCCGTCGCTGAAGCAGGTGCTCATGGGACCGTCGGACGACCCGTTCGGCTCGCTCAACCTGGTCGGCGGTCTGCGCCGGTCGATGGCCAAGGCCGGCTACTGCGACCTGAAGGAATTCCAGAAGGTCGGCCTGACCGTCAGTAGCTGATAGGCACGGTCGCCGAAGTAAGGATCGCCTTCCTAGTGGCTACCAACCGGTAAGTAGATACTGAGCCGATGAAACCCGACTATGACGTCCTCATCATTGGGTCCGGTTTCGGGGGGAGCGTCACCGCGCTGCGGCTCACCGAGAAGGGTTACCGCTGCGGAATCCTCGAAGCCGGCCGCCGGTTCTCCGACCAGGAGTTCGCGAAGACCTCCTGGGATCTGCGCAAGTTCCTGTGGGCGCCGCAGTTCGGCATGTACGGCATCCAGCGGATCCACTTGCTGCGCAACGTGATGATTCTGGCCGGCGCCGGGGTGGGCGGCGGGTCGCTGAACTACGCCAACACCCTCTACGTGCCGCCGGAGCCGTTTTTCGCCGACAAACAGTGGTCGCACATCACTGATTGGCGTGCCGAGTTGATGCCGCATTACGACCAGGCGCAGCGGATGCTCGGCGTGGTCAAGAACCCGACGTTCACCGACGCCGACCGCATCGTCAAAGAGGTCGCCGACGACATGGGCGTGGGCGATACCTGGGTGCCGACGCCGGTCGGGGTGTTCTTCGGCCCGGACGGCACTAAGGCGCCGGGGAAGAAGGTAGCGGACCCGTTCTTCGGCGGCGTCGGGCCCGACCGCACCGGCTGCATCGAATGCGGCTCCTGCATGACCGGCTGCCGCTACGGCGCCAAGAACACATTGGTGAAGAACTATCTGGGTCTCGCGGAAAAGGCTGGGGCAGAAGTACTTCCGATGACAACAGTCACCGATTTCCAGCAGCGGTCCGACGGGCTGTGGGAGGTCCGCACCGCGCGCACCGGCATCGGGCTACGCAAACGGCGGAAGTTCACGGCCACCCACGTGGTGTTGGCGGCGGGCACGTTCGGAACTCAGAGGCTACTGTTCAAGATGCGCGACAAGGGCAAGCTGCCGAAGCTGTCCGACAAGCTCGGGGTGCTCACACGAACCAACTCGGAGTCGATCGTCGGCGCCGCCACGCTGAAGGTGTCGCCAGATCTGGATCTGACCCACGGGGTGGCGATCACCTCGTCGATCCACCCCAGCTCCGACACTCACATCGAACCCGTGCGCTACGGCAAGGGTTCCAACGCGATGGGGCTGCTGCAGACCCTGATGACCGACGGCGCCGGCCCGACGGGCACGGACGTCCCGCGCTGGAAACAGTTGCTCGACAGCGCGCGCAAGGACCCGCGCGGCATTCTGCGGATGATCAACCCGCGGCACTGGAGCGAGCGGACCGTCATCGCGCTGGTCATGCAGCATCTGGACAACTCGATCACGACGTTCACCAAGCGCGGCAAGCTCGGATTCCGCCGCTACTCGAGCAAGCAGGGCCACGGTGAGCCCAACCCGACGTGGATCCCGGTCGGCAACGAGGTCACTCGGCGCATCGCCAAGAAGATCGACGGCGTTGCCGGCGGCACCTGGGGCGAGCTGTTCAACATTCCGCTGACCGCGCATTTCCTCGGAGGCGCGGCGATCGGGGACAGCCCCGAGACCGGCGTGATCGACCCGTATCAGCGGGTGTACGGCTACCCGACGCTGGCGGTGATGGACGGCGCTTCCATCTCGGCGAATCTCGGTGTCAATCCGTCGCTTTCGATCACGGCCCAGGCGGAACGCGCCGCGTCGCTGTGGCCCAACAAGGGTCAGGTCGACGAGCGCCCAGCGCAGGGTGGGCCCTACCGGCGGCTTGCGCCGATCCCGCCGGAACATCCGGTCGTACCTGCCGACGCGCCCGCGGCCCTACGAAGGCTGCCGATCGAGCCGGTCAGCTCAGCCGGTTAAAGCCGCTCGGTCGCGGGTACCTAAGGTACCGACACGAGTTGCCGGAGGGTCGAGCGATGCGGACCACGTTTCACGAGCAGCTGTCCGCACTGGGCGCCCAGATAGGCGAGATGTGCGGCCTGGTTGCGGACGCGATGGAGCACGCGACTCACGCCTTGCTGGAAGCCGACCTGTCTGTGGCCGAGCAAGTGATCGCCGACCAGGCCCACATCGTGGCAATGAGCCGGAATGCGGAGGATAGCGCGGTCAAACTGCTTGCCCTGCAACAACCGGTCGCCAGTGACCTGAGGGCGATTGTCGGCTCGATGCATATCGGCGCCGACCTCGAGCGGATGGGTGCATTGTCCGCGCACGTTGCCAACATCGCCCGGTTGCGTCACCCGGAATGCGCTGTGCCCGACGAGGTTCGCGACTGCTTCACCGAAATGGGAACCGTTGCAGTGCAACTAGCCAGAACGGCCCAGGAAGTACTGCTGACACGCGACCCGGACAGGGCCGCGCAGTTGGAACACGAAGACGACGTCGTCGACGCCGAGCACCGGCACCTTTTCACTTTGCTGATCGACCGCAAGTGGCAGGACGGCGTGTGTTCCGCGGTCGACGTCGCGCTTCTGGGCCGGTTCTACGAACGATTCGCCGACCACGCCGTCGAGATCGGCAGGCGGGTGGTGTTCGAGGCCACCGGCGGCCTACCCCTTCAGAAACAGCCGGGATAGCGCACACGCTGCTGACCAGTTTCATATCCCGCCGCGACGGCCCTTTCGGGCTTGTTCGGATTGTGGAAGTACGACCATGTTGCGGTGAGCGACGGTCACACGGTTGTCCAGGGAGGTGACGGATGACGGGCACGGGTGTGCGTCCTGCGGGACCGAGCCAAGAACGGGTGCCAGGGATCTGTGACCTTTGTGGCTCACCGCTCCAATCTGACCCTGTCCATGGCGAATACAGGCAAGTAACCGCTCTGTTCGCCGATGTCGTGCATTCAATGCAGATCGCAGCATCCGTGGGTGCTGAGCGAATGCGCGAGTGATGACTGAGCTGGTGGATCGCGCATCGATACTGGTGCAGCGGCACGGCGGCGCTGTCCGCCAATTCACAGGCGATGGAATCATGGCCGTATTCGGCGCACCGATTACGCTGGAGGACCACGCCTTTCGCGCGTGCTTGGCGTCCATCGGTATACAGCAAGAGGCTCAGCACTTGGCTGGTGAGGTTTGTCCTACGATGGTGTCGAACTTTGCCTACGCGTCGGTTTGAACTCGGGTCTGGTCGACGCCGGGGACATCGGCTCGGCACGTGGGGTGTGGTGCAGTACCACTTCGGGGACCGGGACGGACTGCTGATGGCTGTGGTCGACAAGGGCTTCGGCGAGCTTCTGCAGTCGTTGCGAGAACTTACTTTCAGCGCCGAAAACACCCGCGACCGAACGGAATCGCGGGGCAGTGCCGAATGGTAGTTCGTCATCGACGCCTACCACGTGCGTGCCCGACAAGGGTAACGAGCTCATCCGCAGTCCCCCGCAAGGGAGTCAGCGACGAAGGCGTCTGGTGTTGTGGCGTAGATGAAATCGATTGCGACGCGTTCAGCAAACGAGTGCTCTATATTGAGCGGGCTTGCAATCGGCGCTCGCCAACCGCGCAGCACCACTCGATCTGGAGACGAAGGACCCATCCATGACGTATCCGCCACAACCCCCGCCCTACAACGCACCGCAGGGGTTTCCGCCCGTGCAGCAACCGGACAGCAATCTGGTGTGGGGGATCCTGGTCGCGGTGCTGTGCTGCCTGCCGTTCGGCATAGTGTCGATCATCTACGCGGCCAAGGTGTCCGGGCTGTGGGGGCAGGGACGATACGCCGAGGCGCAGGAAGCCTCTGCCAACGCCAAGAAGTGGGCGATATGGGGAGCCGTCGCAGGCGTCGTCGTCGGCATCATCTACGCCATCATCGCCGTCGCGGGCGGTATGTCCTACAGCGTGTGATGCACCCCCGCTCGCTCACCGCGCCGCTGGCAGTCGCCGCTATGGCTGCGGGCGGGTGCGCGGTCATCTGGCTGGCCAACCCGACGGTGCCCGGCGGGATGCTCCCGATGTGCCCGACCAAGTTGCTGCTGGGCATCGACTGTCCGGGCTGCGGCAGCTTTCGGATGATCTACTCGCTGCTGCATCTCGACGTGGCGGCGGCGGCGCGATTCAACGCTCTCGGTCTGATCGCGGTAGTGCTACTGCTGTGGGCATACGCTGCGTGGACCTACGGCGGGCTGGCAAGCCGGCAAGTTCGCAGCTGGCAGCACTTTCGATGGTCGGCGCCGGTCGCGCTGGTGTTGACACTGGCGTGGTTTGTGGTGCGCAACTTGGAGTTTGGACCGTTCGTCGCGCTGCACGTCTGAACCGCTGGCATGGCGACGGGGTCGGTGCCGGGCCAATTAGACTGAGCGGGTGGAATCAGCATCGCCCCGCCCCGTCTTGGTGGTCGACTTCGGCGCGCAATACGCGCAGCTGATCGCGCGGCGGGTCCGCGAGGCTCGGGTGTTTTCAGAGGTCATCCCGCATACCGCCAGCGTCGAGGAGATCAAGGACAAAGACCCGCAAGCCGTCGTGCTGTCCGGCGGTCCGGCCAGTGTCTACGCCGACGGCGCGCCGCAGCTGGACCCTGCACTGTTCGACCTCGGCGTGCCGGTTTTTGGCATCTGCTACGGCTTTCAGGCGATGGCCCAAGCCTTGGGCGGCACCGTGGCCAAGACCGGAACCAGTGAGTATGGCCGCACTGAGCTGAAAGTGACTGGGGGACAACTCCATTCCGACTTGCCCGCAACGCAGCCGGTCTGGATGAGCCACGGCGACGCCGTCACCGCTGCCCCGGACGGATTCGAGGTAGTGGCCACGAGTTCCGGTGCGCCGGTTGCGGCCTTCGAGAACCGGGGCCGCCGGCTGGCGGGTGTGCAGTATCACCCCGAGGTGCTGCACACCCCGCACGGGCAACAAGTTTTGAGCCGCTTCCTGCACGAGTTCGCCGGGATCGACTCGACGTGGACACCTGCGAACATCGCCGATGCGCTCGTCGAACAGGTGCGCAGCCAGATCGGTGACGGCCGGGCGATCTGCGGGCTGTCCGGCGGCGTGGACTCCGCGGTGGCCGCCGCGCTGGTTCAGCGGGCCATCGGCGATCGGTTGACGTGCGTGTTCGTCGACCACGGGCTGCTGCGGGCCGGCGAGCGGGCCCAGGTGCAGCGTGACTTCGTCGCCGCCACCGGCGCCAACCTGGTCACCGTCGATGTCGCCGCCCGGTTCTTGGAGGCGTTGTCTGGGGTGACCAACCCGGAGGGTAAACGAAAGATCATCGGCCGCGAGTTCATTCGGGCGTTCGAGGGTGCCGTCCGAGACATCGTGGGAGAAAGCGGTTCTGAGGTCGAATTCCTCGTCCAGGGCACCCTGTATCCCGATGTGGTCGAGTCCGGCGGCGGTTCGGGCACCGCAAACATCAAGAGCCACCATAACGTTGGTGGCCTGCCCGGCGACCTGAAGTTCAAGCTTGTCGAGCCGCTACGGCTGCTCTTCAAGGACGAGGTGCGCGCGGTGGGCCGCGAACTCGGGCTGCCCGAGGAAATCGTTGCGCGTCAACCCTTCCCGGGCCCGGGTCTCGGGATCCGGATTGTGGGCGAAGTCACCGCGGAGCGGCTGGACACGCTGCGGCGGGCCGACGCGATCGCCCGTGAAGAGTTGACCGCGGCCGGCCTGGACAACCAGATCTGGCAATGTCCGGTGGTGCTGCTGGCCGACATCCGGTCGGTCGGCGTGCAGGGCGACGGTCGCACCTATGGCCACCCGATCGTGCTGCGGCCGGTGTCCAGCGAGGATGCCATGACCGCGGATTGGACCCGGGTGCCTTTCGAAGTGCTCGAACGCATCTCCACCCGCATCACCAACGAGGTCCCAGAGGTGAACCGGGTCGTGCTGGACGTCACCAGCAAGCCGCCCGGCACCATCGAATGGGAGTAGCGCTCTTCACTGTGCGGTTTCATCCGCAACACACCGCCGCGAGGGCGTACTAGAGCGCACAGTCGCGCCTCGCTCGCCACCTTGACGGTGTCGGTGGGTGGGTGTTTACTCGGTGTATCGAACATACATTCGAACATAGAGTGAATCAGATGGTGCAGGAGGTGCTGCTGTGACGGCAGCGGTTGCCCTGGATCAGCGTCGGCTTAGCCGCGCTGAGCAGGTAGAACACCTGCGTCGCAAGATAGCGGCGGTGTCCGGCAAAGTGGGCGGCGGGCAGCGCGGCCCGGCCCCGTCGACGGACCTGCTCCCCGACTCGGAAACTTTGCTGCCGGTGCCCGAATCGTCCCCCAGCCCTTCGGGCGGGTGGTATCCCCAGGCCGAGCTGTCCCCCGCAAGCGGGCGGTACCCCCAGCCCACGCGGTTGCCGCGCGGGACGGTGGCGGTGTTGTTGGGCGCCCGGTCGCTGCCGCTGAGCATGGTGGCGGCGGTGACGGCCGAGGGTGGGCACGCCGCGATCGTCGGCCAGCCCGACGTCGGCCTGCTCGCCGCCATGGAAATGGGGGCGGACCTGAGCAGGATCGCGGTCATCCCCGAACCCGGAGCCGATCCGGTCGAGGTGGCCGCGGTGCTGATTGACGGCATGGATCTGGTGGTGCTCGGCCTTGGTGGGCGGACGGTGCCGGCCACCCGCGCCAGGGCGGTGGCGGCCAGGGCACGTCAGAAGGGCTGCACGCTGCTGGTCACCGGTGGCGACTGGCAAGGGGCGTCCACCCGGCTGGAGGCCAGGGTCTGCGGCTATGAGATAACCGGCGCGAGCTGGGGACCCCGCCCGCTGACTGGGGACGGCGCACCAACTCCCGGATGCGGGCGGATCAGCCGGGTGCGGCTGGCCATGCGAGGCCGGGGACGCTCCTTCGGTTCCGTTCGTGCGGTAGGCGGATGAGTGTCCTCGCGCGTTCTCGCTGTCTGGTGCATGGACTGGCCCGCGGTCGCCGCAGCGGCCGCGGCCTGCCTGCCTTCGACGGCCCCGATCGCGGTGACGTTGGCCAACCGGGTCATCGCCTGTTCGGCGTCGGCCCGTGCGACCGGCGTGCGACGGGGACTGCGCCGTCGAGAATCGCAGGCACGCTGTCCGGAGTTGCATGTGGTCACCGCCGACCCGGCGCGCGACGCCCGCCATTTCGAAGACGTGACGGCCGCGGTGGACGATCTGGTGCCGCGCGCGGAGGTGTTGCGGCCTGGTCTGCTGGTGTTGTCGGTTCGCGGGGCGGCGCGCTACTTCGGGTCCGAACTCCTCGCCGCTGAAAAGCTGGTCGACGCGGTGGCCGCGGCCGGGGCCGAAAGCCAGGTCGGCATAGCCGATCAGCTGGCCACAGCGGTCTTCGCCGCGCGGGCGGGACGGGTGGTCGAGCCCGGCAAGGACGCACTGTTCCTGTCCGCGCTGTCGATCCGGCAACTGGCCACCGAGCCGAGCCTGGCGGCGTCAGGTCGCGACGATCTCGCAGACCTGTTGTGGCGCATGGGAATCCGCAACATCGGGCAGTTCGCCGCACTATCTCGCAGCGATGTGGCCTCCCGGTTCGGTGCCGACGCGGTAGCCGCGCACCGATTCGCCCGCGGCGAGCCCGCCCGCGGACCGTCGGGTCGCGAGCCCGCCCCGGAGCTGGACGCGGTGATGAACTGCGATCCGCCGATCGACCGGGTGGACGCCGCGGCGTTCGCCGGGCGGTCGCTGGCCAGCACCCTGCACCGCGGCCTCGAGGCGTCGGGCGTCGGATGCACCCGCCTGGCCATCCATGCCTGCACCGCCAACGGCGAAGAGCTGGAACGGGTTTGGCGCTGCGCCGAACCGCTTACGGAGGACGCCACCGCCGATCGGGTGCGTTGGCAGCTGGATGGCTGGCTGAACAGGCGCAATCCCAACGA
This sequence comes from uncultured Actinomycetota bacterium, assembly GCA_963715885.1. Taxonomy (GTDB): domain Bacteria; phylum Actinomycetota; class Actinomycetes; order Mycobacteriales; family Mycobacteriaceae; genus Mycobacterium. The sequence goes on along the minus strand of CAVQSK010000034.1, from coordinate 52,554 downwards.
CCGGTCCACCGCGCCGGTCACCGTGTTGCGGCTGCGCCCGGTCGAAGTGGTGTCGGCCGAGGCGCTGCAACTGCCGTTGTGGGGTGGCATCGGTGAGCAGGACCGGCTGCGTGCCCGTCGCGCGCTGGTGCGGGTGCAGGGTCTGCTCGGACCGGAGGCGGTGCAGGTACCGGTGCTCAGCGGTGGGCGCGGGCCCGCCGAGCGGATCACCCTCACCCCGCTTGGTGACGAGCTGGTGCCACGGGCCGATCCGGGCCAACCGTGGCCGGGTCAACTGCCCGAGCCGTCGCCGACGGTGCTGCTCGATGATCCCGTCGAGCTGCTCGACGCCGACGGCAACCCGGTGCGGGTGACCGGCCGTGGATTGTTCTCCACCGCCCCGTCGCGGCTGGCCGCGCCGGGAAGGGACGGCAGGCTGTCCTGGTGGGCCGGGCCCTGGCCCGTCGACGAGCGGTGGTGGGATCCCGAGCGGGCCAAATTCGGACGCACTGCCAGGGCGCAGGTGCTGCTCGATGGCCAGCCCGCCCAAGCCCTGCTGCTGTGCTACCGCCAGCGGCGGTGGTACGTCGAAGGGATCTACGAGTAGCTGAAAAACCAGTTGTGCACAATTGAATTGTGAGCTACAGTTCTGGGCATGGCTGCTTTGAGCCTTGACCGCCACCTCTGCTTCGCCCTCTATTCGGCGTCGCGGGCGATGACAGCGGCGTACCGGCCGATCTTGACCGAGCTGAACCTCACCTACCCGCAGTACCTGGTGCTGCTGACGCTGTGCGAAGAGGGCCGGGCAACCGTCGGCCGGCTCGGCGAACGACTGCAGCTCGACTCCGGAACCCTCTCACCGCTGTTGAAACGCTTGGAGGCCAACGGGTTCATCCGCCGCGAGCGATCGACCACCGATGAACGCCTGGTCGAGATCACCCTGACCCCGGCCGGACGCCGGCTCGAACGCAAAGCCCAATGCATCCCGCAACAGCTGTTCTCCTCGACCGGTATGACCGAGCGAGAAGCCGCGGACCTGCGCGACGCGGTCCGTCACCTCACCGATGCCCTCAACGCATCCGTACGAAAGGAATCCGCATGAAGACCCTCTACACCGCCGAGGCCTTGACCACCGGGGAAGGACGCGATGGCAAGGGCCGGTCCTCCGACGGCAAGCTCGATCTCGACCTCGCCATTCCGAAGGAGATGGGTGGCAGCGGCAATGGCACCAACCCCGAGCAGCTGTTCGCGGTCGGCTACGCGGCCTGCTTCCACTCTGCGCTGCGGCTGGTCGGCCGCCAGGAGAAGGCCGATGTGTCGGATTCGGCTGTGGGAGCACGGGTTTCACTTGGCCAGATCGACAACGGCGGCTTCGGCTTGGCGGTTGAGCTCGAGGTCACGCTGCCCAACGTCGACTATGACACCGCACAACAGCTGACCGAGAAGGCCCACCAGGTGTGCCCGTACTCGAACGCCACCCGCGGCAACATCGACGTCAAGCTCGTGGTGACTGACGACTGACGCTCAGCTCAGCCGTTTCGCGAATGATCCGACCCGGGCGATGAAGCGATCGAAAAATGCGGCCGGGTCCACCTCGATGCCGATGAGCGCGTTGGGCTCTCGGCCCCAGCGTCGGCTCCAGTCGGCCACGGTCATGCCGCGGGTCAGCGTGCCCGTCAGCTCGACATCGACTGTGGCCTGCCGGCACGCAACCAGATCCGGGTCCAGCGCCACCGCGGCGGCCAATGGATCGTGTAGGTGCGCGAGATAGCCTTCGCCCTGGTCGAAGTGAAACTCGAAGTAAAAGCGCATCGCGTCCTCGAGCACGCGGATCAACGGGTTGGATGCCACCGACCGGGTACCTCGGTCATCAAGCACGCTCATCGGAATCGATGAGGATTCGGCGGCCGTCGCCAGCCGGCTCAGGATCGTCGGTGTCATCGCGATGTTCTCGGTCAGGTTGAGCCCCAACACGATCGGAATGTGCTTCGGCGGCTGAAGGCCCCATGCCGCGCCCCACACGGCGAAGACCTCGGCCGCCGCCTCCGGGTCGACGCTGATGTTCCATTCGGCCACCGGTGTGGTGTTGCCGCGGTAGGCGAACGCGCCGCCCATGATCACCAGTCGCCGCAACAGTTTGGGTAGCGCCGGTTCGATGCGCAGCGCCAGCGCCAGGTTGGTCAGCGGCCCGACGGCGATTCCGACCAGCTCACTTGGATACGCGTGCGCCGCCCGGACCCAGGCCTCCGCCGCGTCGTGCGCGGTTAGCGGCCGGTCGCTCGACGGCAACTCCGCATACCCCATACCCTGCGGCCCGTGAGTGTCTTCGGCGGTGCGCAGCGGCGTGCTCACCGGATTCTCGGATCCCTTCGACACCGGGACCCCGGTGCTCTGACACAGCTCCAGCAATCCCAGGTTGTTGCGGCAAACTTGTTGCACGGGAACGTTTCCTGCGGTTGACGCGATGCCGACCAGATCGGCGTCAGAGCTGGCGAGCAAATACACAAGCGCCATCGCATCGTCGACGCCGGTATCGACGTCGGCGAACACTGGCAGCGGCGCCGCCGTTTCACCCCCCACGGTCACGTCGCCAACGATAGGGCCAGCTCTACGCCAGTGCACGCAGGCATAGACTTTTGCCGCAGGAGCGAACGGAAGCGAGGTGACGATGTCTGGTCGTGTGGTGCATTTCGAGGTGCCATTCAGCGACGGGAAGCGCGCGAGGAACTTCTACCAGCAGGCCTTCGGCTGGCAGCTCAATGAAATGCCTGAGATGAAGTACACGACTGTCTCGACCGGCCCCGCAGCCGAGACAGGGATGCCCGCCGAACCTGGATATATCGGCGGCGGAATGTTCGAACGCGAACCGGCTTCCCCGCAGGGACCGGTGATCACGATCGACGTGCAAAGCATCGATGACGCGCTGGCGACGATCCGGTCGCTCGGCGGTGAGGCGGTCGGCGAGAAGATTCCTGTCGGGGAGATGGGGTTCGCGGCGTACTTCAAGGACACCGAGGGCAACGTTCTGGGCCTCTGGGAGTCCGCCTCGCCGTCCTGAAGAGTTACCAGTGCACGCCGGGAACCAGCCGGACCGCCCGTTTGACGGGTCCGGGCACCCGCAGCGCGGCGACCCTACGAGCGGGCCGTTTCGGCCGCCGCGAAGGAGCACGGTCGGTCGATGGCGTCGACGGGTCCACCCCGCGAGCGGCCGCGGAATCGGGATACCCGAGGTAGAGCTGATGCAAGACGCGCCGGGAGAGTTTCGGCGTCATGTAATTGCCGAAGTCCGCGAGTGTGCCAAGCGGGGTGTCGATCCGCGCGGGCTTTTCCACCAGCCCGCGCACCACCATGGCAGCGGCGTGCTCGGCGCTGATTGGCGGGACGGGGTTGAGACGCCGCGACGGCACGATCATCGGCGTGCGCACCAAGGGCATATGGATGTTGGTGAAGGTGATGTGGTCGGAGAGCGTCTCGGTCGCCACCACATCGGCGAACGCATCGAGCGCGGCCTTCGTCGGTAGATACGAGCTGTACTTCGGGCCGCGCGCCTGTACGCCCGCGCTGGACACGTTGACCACGTGACCGAACCGGCGTTCGCGCCAGTGCGGCAGCAGTGCGAGCACCATGCGCACCGCGCCGAAGTAGTTGACCGCCATCACCCGCTCGTAGTCGTGCAGCCGCTCGGTGGAGTTGATGACGGATCGGCGGATCGACCGGCCTGCGTTGTTCACCAGATAGTCGACATGACCAAACTGGCCGAGGATGTCCTTGACCGTGTGCTCGACCGACGTCGAGTCGGTGACGTCGCACGTGAACGCGTACGCATGACCGCCGGCCGCCCTGATTTCGGCGACCAGGTCGTCGAGCGCTTCGGCGTTGCGCGCTAACGCGAATACCCTCGCGCCGCGTTCGGCGACCGCGATCGCCGACGCGCGCCCGATCCCGCTGGAAGCGCCCGTGATGATCACGTGCTTGCCCACCAGCGGGCCGGCCGGATCGTCTCGGCGGGCCCGATCGGGATCGAGATGCTCGGCCCAGTACCGCCAGAGCCTGGGCGCGTACGACGCGAATTCGGGAACCGATATCTCGGTGCCGCGCAACGCATCTGTCGCGTTTTCGGACGTGAAGGTCGGGAACAGATCGACGACGTCGAGGATCTCGGCGGGAACTCCAAGCTGCGTGGCCACCATGTTGCGCAGCACCTTGGCGCGTCCGGAGGCCCTCACAATCGGCGTGGCAGTGCTGCGGGGCAGCGAGCCGCGCAGCGGCGGCACCCCGGCCGCTTCGGCGACTCCCCTGTAAATGCCCCGCAGGCCAATGGTTTTCGGTGCGGTCAAGTGGAAGGTCTGCCCGTCGCGGTCCTCGGCGTGCATCAGCGCAACAAGCGCGTCGACGACGAAATCCACCGGCACGATGTTGGTCCGTCCTGTGTCTGGCAGCACCATCGGCGTGAACTTCGGCAACCTGGCCAGCTTGGCCAGCACCCCGAAGAAGTAGTAGGGGCCGTCGACCTTGTCCATTTCGCCGGTGCGGGAATCGCCGACGACCACCGCGGGCCGGTACACGCGATACCGCAGTCCTTGGGCCGAGCGGACCAGCAGTTCGGCTTCGAACTTCGTCTGGTGGTACGGCGTCGGCAGATCCTGGGCGACGTCGAAGTCGTCCTCGGTGTACTCGCCGCGGTAGGTGCCCGCCACCGCGATCGACGACACATGGTGCAACGTCGCATCGAGCCGACGAGCCAGGTCGATCACCGCACGGGTGCCCTCGACGTTTGCGGCGCGCTGCTCGGGCTCACCGACGGTGATGTCGTAGATCGCGGCGCAATGCACGACATGGTCGACGGCGCCGAGTTCGGCGACCGCGTCGTCGGTGAGCCCGAGGTCGGCCGCGGTGAGGTCGCCGACCAGCGGTTTCGCTCGTTCACCCCACTCGAGGGCCAGCCGCTCGAATCTCGCCAGCGACTCTCGACGGACCAGCACCCACACCTCGGCGTCGCCGCCGCGGGCCAGCAGCTGCGACACGACGCGGCGGCCGATAAACCCGGTACCGCCGGTAACGAGATAGCGCATGCGAGCCATGGTCACCCCTCGTCAGACAAAGGTCAATCTGGGCCCACCGGATGAGCGGGAGAAACTCCCGCTCACCGCGGGAGGACGTGGTCGTCGTGCGGCGGATATGGTCCGACTATGCCGATCGATCCCAACGCCATAGGCGCGAAAACAGACCCGCAGCTCTTCAAATGGACCGAGCGCGACACTCTGCTCTATGCGCTGGGCGTCGGTGCGGGCACCGAAGATCTGGCGTTCACCACCGAGAACAGCCACGACGTCGAGCAGCAGGTGCTGCCCACCTACGCCGTCATCGCCTGCCTGCCGTTCGCCGCGGCGGCCAAGATCGGCACCTTCAACTTCGCGATGCTGCTGCACGGGTCCCAGGAGATCCGGCTGTTGGCGCCCCTGCCCGCGGCAGGCAAGCTGAGCGTCGTCGCCGAGGTCGCCGACATCCAGGACAAGGGTGAGGGCAAGAACGCGATCGTCATGCTCAAGGCGACGGGCACCGACCCGGACTCGGGAAACGTCATCGCCGAGACGCTGACGACCGCGGTCATCCGCGGCGAGGGCGGCTTCGGCGGGCATCCGGGCCAGCGGCCGGTGGCCCCGCAGATTCCCGACCGCGAGCCCGACGCGAAGGTCGCGTTGCCGACTCGCGAGGATCAGGCCCTGATCTACCGGCTGTCCGGCGATCGCAACCCACTGCACAGCGATCCGTGGTTCGCCCGGGAGCTGGCCGGCTTTCCGAAGCCAATCCTGCACGGGCTTTGCACCTACGGCGTCGCGGGCAGGGCGTTGGTCGCCGAACTCGGCGGCGGCGACGCGACAAAGGTCACGGCCCTCGCCGCGCGGTTCACCTCGCCGGTCTTTCCGGGCGAGACGCTGACGACATCGATCTGGCGCACTGATTCCGGGAAGGCGGTGTTCCGGACGGAGGCGTCGAACCCGGATGGGTCCGATCGATTGGTTCTCGAGGACGGCACCGCCGAGTACCGCGACTGAGCTACGCGGGCACCGCGGTGAAGAACTCGTAGCTGGTGAGCTCGTCGTTGACCAGGACCGCGCGAAAGGCCCTGCTGGAGTGGACACTTCGAGACCGAGTAGATCGGCGAAGACACAGCTGCGGCTTGTCGATCGCGCGCAGTCACGGTGGTGAGCGAGCTCAAGGGTGCCGGCGTGGCGTTGTTCCGCCTCGTTCGGTTCAGGTCACCGCCGAGGTGGCGCGGGTGGGCGACGTCTGGCCGCCGCGCATGCCTATCAGGACGACGTCTTCGGGCAGCTGACCGCCGGCCGGTCGGTCGAGGATGCGACCCGCTTCGCGACCTATTTGCGGCGACTGGCCGATCAATAGACGGCAGCGTTGTTCGCGGCGCTGCCAATTGCCTCGAACCGCCGACAATCGTCGCCCCGGATTGACAGGATGCTTACAGGACGTCCGCACAACGCGGTGCGAGATGGGTGGTGGTTCGGCTATGAAGTTGATGGTTGGTTACCTGGCCACATCCGGTGGCGCAGACGCACTGGCGCTAGCCGTTCGGCTCGCCAGAACCATCGGTGCCGAAATAGAGGCGTGCATCATCCTGCCACCCGACCGATCGGTGCCCGCGCTCGTGCCGACCGGGGGCTATGACGAGCTTCTGACCGAACAGGCCGAGAAATGGCTGACCGAAGCGCAGGCCTCAGTACCCGATGACGTTGTCGCTCGCGGTCACGTGAGTTTCGACGACTCCTTCGCCGACGGGCTCATTCGAGAGACCGCCCGGCTCGAGGCCGACGCCATCGTCGTGGGCGGGTCGGGCGGCGGGCTGGCGGGGAGCTACTCCCTGGGCTCGGTGGTCAACGAGCTACTGCACTCGGCGCCGGTGCCCGTGGCCGTCGCTCCGCGGGGTACGCGGAACTCGAAGATCGACCGGGTCCGCGAAGTGACCTGCGCGATCGGAGAGCGGCAGGGGGCGGATCTCCTGCTGGACAGCGCCGTACGGTTCAGCAGGGCGGCGGGCACCCCGCTTCGGTTGGTGTCACTGGTAGCACTGGATCCGGCCTTCGGTTCGCTTCGCGGTGACGAAGAAGCCACCCGGGAACACGCGCTGGGCCATGCTCAGCAGACCTTGGATACCGCCAAAAGCGCCCTTCCGCAGGGCTTTCCGGTAGCGTCGACCATCGTCGACGGGCGCACGGTCGAGGAGGCGGTCAGCAAGCTGGACTGGCATGACGGTGACTTGATCATGGTTGGGTCGAGCCGGCTGAGCGTGCCCAAGCGCCTGTTCCTCGGCTCGACCGCCGCCAAGATGCTTCGAGTACTGGACGTTCCGATGATGGTTGTGCCGCGGGATCAACTCAGCGCAGCGGACTTGCCATGAGCGAAGCGGACAACGAACTCAAAGTCGCCGAGGAGTCCGCCGGACTGGTTTCCAAGGGACTCGCATCGGGCAAAGTCGGCACCTTCTCCGGTGCGGTACTTGGCATTTCGTCGGTCGCGCCCGGATACACACTGACGGCCAGCATCGGCCTCATCGTCGCCGCGGTGGGTCTGAAGATGCCCGCGATCTTGATAGCGGGCTTCATCCCGATGTTCCTCACCGCTTTGCGTATCGCGAGCTGAACTCACGCGCCCCGGACTGCGGAGCATCATTTACCTGGTCCACCAAAGCATTCGGGCCATACGTGGGCTGGATGTGCGGGTGGGGCATGGTGGTCGCCACCATCATCGTGTTGTCCAACCTGGCCGCGATCGCGGTGGAGTTCTTCTATCTGTTCATCGCGCGCATCGTCAACAACCCCGACATCGCCGACCTCGCAGGCAACAAGCTCATTAACATCATCACGACACTGGTGTTCATCGCGATCGCCACGTTGATCGCCAGCCGCGGCATCACCACCAGCGAGCACGTACAGTACGTGCTGGTCGGTTTCCAGATGACCATTCTGATCGCGTTCGCGGTGGTGGCCTTGGTGCACGTCGGTCGCGGTGACGCGCCCGAGGGCCTGAGCTTCGAGTTGGACTGGTTCAACCCGTTCACCGGGCTGGCGTTGAGCGCCTTCGTGATTGGCGTGACGGGATCGATCTTCGCGTTCTGGGGATGGGACACTTTTCTGACGCTCGGCGAGGAATCCAAGGATCCGACGAAGGTGCCCGGTCGCGCAGGCCTGCTATGTGTGCTGTCGATCCTGCTGACCTACCTGCTGGTGGCCGTCGCCGTGATGATGTACGCCGGGGTCGGCGTGGAGGGCCTCGGGCTGGGCAACGAGGAGAACGCCGACAACGTCTTCGGCGCGCTGGCCGATCCGGTGCTGGGCACCTGGGCCGGGCCGCTGCTGTTCCTGGCGGTATTGGCATCCTCAGTGGCAAGTCTGCAGACGACGTTCCTGCCTGCTGCGCGTGCCATGTTGGCGATGGGTGCCTACAAGGCGTTCCCGGATCGGTTCGCAGAAGTCAGCCCGCGGTACTTGGTGCCAACGTTTGCCACCATTGTTGCAGGCGTCGTTACCGGCGTGTTCTACACCGGGGTGAGCCTGCTGTCCGAGCAGGTGCTGCTGGATACCATTGCGGCGCTTGGCATCATGATCTGCTGGTATTACGGGATCACCGCGTTCGCGTGCGTGTGGTACTTCCGAAAAGAGTTGCTCAGCAGCCTCCACAACATTGTGTTCAAGTTCCTGTTCCCGTTGCTCGGCGGCATCATGCTGGCGACCGTCTTCGTGATCTCGGTGAAGGAGAGCATGAACCCCGAGAACGCCAGCGGCGGGTCGATCTTCGGGATCGGCCTGGTGTTCTACTTGGGCTTCGGCATCCTGCTGCTCGGCGCGGTGCTGATGGTGATCTGGCGCTTCCGCAGCCCTGACTTCTTCGAGGGCCGGACACTTGCACGCACGTCATCGGACTCACCGAAATTGGGGTCGATGCAGTAGGGAGCATCGCCCCTGTTGTTCGCGGGCCCGCGTAGGCCGCGATGGCAGGTGGGCTTAAGAAGATCATCGGCGTATGTTGCGGCGAAATTGACTTAAGCACGGCCGCCGGTCAAATGCTGGGCGGCATTTTGGCCACCATCGGCAACTACGAGGTGGCGCATACGGTGGAACGCATGCAAGACGCCGTTCGTCGCCGCGCCAAACGTGGCACGTTCTGATGTGTTGACCAGAGACGGCTGCGGAATCATCGCGCTCGGGTCCAGTTAGTCGAGCTTTGTGCCATTCCAGTCGAGCAGCCTCCCGCCGTCTTCCGGATTGCCCTGGACAACGACGTAGCCGATGCCCGCTTCGACGTGCGGGGTACGGCTCAACTGAACCGCGGCATCCTTGCCTGGTGTGATTTGGCGGACATGTAGTTATGGGCGCAACAGCCAGGACTGCCGTTACCTGCGTCAATCAAATGACAGCGAAGGCAGCGAGTGGACGGGCTGTCAAGCCGTGCGGCCCCCGGCGTGTCGGATTCTGCAAGGCTTATGTGCATGGATGCCACCGGCAACGGTCAAGACCACACGCGAATGAAAGCGCTCGTAGCTTTCAGCGCATCATCCTTCGACACTGAATTCCCCTCGCCGTTCGGCTCCGCAATCTACGACGAACGAAGCGGGATCCTGGTCGCGCAGGCCTACGACACCGTCATGAAGATGTGCGACCCGACCAATCATGCGGAAATCAACGCCATCCGCGATGCGGCGCGAGAACTTCAACGGCTCTCCCTGCGCGGCTGTACGTTGTACAGCACATGCGAGCCCTGCCCGATGTGCATTTCAGCCTGCATCTGGGCCGAAATTGACACGGTCGTATTCGGAGCGTCGACGCTCGAGGACGCGACCTTGTACTGGCCACAAGCGTCCGACTTACCGCCGCAGGAGCTGGTGGCTCACATGCTGCTCGAGCCAAGGTGTCGATTGATACCTCACGTCGGGCGCTCTCTTTGCCGGAACCTTTTCACGCGATGCGATGAAGTGCGCAAGGAACGAGGCTTGCCATTGCCGCCACACCGGCCTGGGTATGGCTAGGGCGACTGGGGGGAGTGTATCTGCCCGGAATGTGTTGAGCGCCACGGGCAATGTCTCCGTCAGTGCGACGCATGTTTTGGACACCTGCTGTTCCCCTCTGGGCGTCAACGACGGGCCGGGCACGGACGTATCGATGAGCCCGCTGGTTGCCTTCCGATTGGGCGTGCCGGCCGAAGGTGATGGTGATGACGGGCGCAGCCGATGCGGGTGCCATCGTTCCTCTTCAGTTCGCAGGCGATCCGAATCTAACGGTCTGCGCTGTCGGCGTAGCACGTGCCACTGACATCGGCGACGGAGGCAGTCGGGGTTATCCCCAATGCGGAGTTCATCCACAGACCGCGTTGCTGGCTCGCTGGCGACGCGTGGTTGGCGGATGTAGCAGATAGCGTTGCGGTATGGGGCAATTCATCACCGGAGAGGCGGCGCGCGAGCGGTTTCGTGCGCTGTTCGATCAGGTTGATGCCGTCTTTGACGAGATGCGGGCATTGTCGTCGGATGCTGTGGGCAACGAGTTTCGGGTGGAGATGGCCGAGCGGTTGGAGGCTCAGGAGCGCGTCAACCGCGGGTTGATGTATCGGATATTCGGTGAGATCGCCGATCCGCCAGACGACGTCGGGATGCTGCCGACGGTCATCGACAGCTTGGGGGCGCGGTTGCGGATCGCACGCAACGAGGTCAAGCGCCGCTTGAAGGTGTCCGGGCGCATTCGGCCGCGCCGCCAGCTGGCCGGTCCACCGCTGCCACCAGAGTTACCGGTGGTGGCACAAGCCGTGGAATCAGGCGTGATCGGTGAGGATCATCTGCGCGCCATTTGCCGGGCGATGGAGGTGTTGCCGTCGTGTGTGTCGGAGGTCGATCGCGGCGACGTCGAAGTCAGCCTGGTGCGTGAGGCCAGTAAGAATGATGCCGAGTTCGTCAGGGTCGTGGGGCGGCGCATCGATGAGATCTTCAACCCCGATGGGCATTTCGACGAGACCGATCGGGCTCGGCGGCGCGGCCTGCTGTTGGGTGCTCAGGGTCCTGACGGGATGTCGCGGTTGTCGGGTTGGATCGATCCGGAGACCCGCTGCTATGTGGAGGCGGTCACCGCGGCCGTGCGTCCGGGCCGCCACCTGCCCGACGGCACCCTGGCCGAGGTGCGTGATGAGCGCAGCCCTGCCCAACGCTGCCATGACGGCATCAAACTGGGTCTCAAGGCGGGAATCGGCTCCCAAGCGATGGGCCGGCACCGCGGTCATGCGGTGACGGTGATTGTCCGGACCACGTTGGCGGAACTCAATCAGGCTGCCCACGCCGTGACCAACCCCGATATCCCGATGCCACCGCCGGCGCGCACCGGCGGGGACACCGCCCTGCCGATGCGTGATGTGATCAGGTTGGCCGCCGACGGGATCCACTACCTCGCCGTGTTCGAGGACCACACGGAACGACCGCTTTATCTGGGCCGTCAAGCGCGCATCGCGACAGCCGATCAACGCATCATCTGCTACGCGCGCGACGGCGGCTGCACCCGGCCGAACTGTCTGCAGCCCGGGTATCACTCCGAGGTCCACCACAGCCCGGACTGGGCAGCCAAGGGTGCCACCGACGCCGACAAGCTGTTCTTCGCCTGCGGACCCGACCACCAACTCGCGACCGACGGCCACTGCCAAACCATCGTCACGGACGAGGGTCGCCTCGCGTGGAGTGACGGCACTAAACCGCCGGAAATCAACCACGTCCACCATCCCGACGAACTCCTGCACGGCGACCCCGACCCCCCTGACGACCATTAGATTTATACTCGAATATACATTCGATACACTGGGCAGATGGGCTGGCATAACGGGCCGCCGAGCTGGACGGAAATGGAGCGGGTGCTCACCGGCAAGCCGCGCCGTGCAGGGTGGCCTATCGACGAGCAGGTCGGCGACGGCGGTGACAGCCCGGCCTGGTCACGCAAGCGTGGGTCCTACGAGCCGCTGGACGTCGACAGGCCGGCCTCGTCGGTTCCGTATGCCGAGCTGCACGCGCATTCGGCGTACAGCTTCCTCGACGGCGCCAGCACACCGGAGGAACTCGTCGAGGAGGCCGCCCGGCTCGATCTGCTGGCCATCGCCCTGACCGACCATGACGGGCTCTACGGTGTGGTGCGCTTCGCCGAGGCGGCCAAGGAACTCCACGTGCAGACGGTATTCGGCGCCGAGCTGTCCCTCGGTGGTGGTGACCGGACCGATGACCCCGATCCATCAGGACCGCATCTGCTGGTGCTGGCCCGCGGGCCGGAAGGATATCGCCGGCTGTCGCGACAATTGGCGTCGGCGCATCTGGCCGGCGGCGAAAAGGGCAAGCTGCGCTACGACTACGACGCGCTTACCGAGGCCGCAGGCGGGCACTGGCACATCCTGACTGGGTGCCGCAAAGGCCATGTCCGCCAAGCGCTTTCGGACGGCGGCCCGGAGGCGGCCGCCGATGCGTTAGCTGATCTGGTGGATCGGTTCGGCCGCGACCGGGTCAGCATCGAGCTGACCCACCATGGACATCCCCTCGACGACGAGCGCAACGCCGCGCTGGCCGAGCTGGCACCTCGGTTCGGTTTGGATTGTCGCCGGCCGGGCGGCTCCGGTGTCGGCGTCGTCGCCACCACCGCCGCTCATTTCGCTGAGCCGTCCCGGGGCAGGCTTGCCATGGCCATGGGCGCGATCCGCGCCCGCAACTCGATCGACGAGGCGGCCGGTTATCTTGCGCCGCTGGGTGGTTCGCACTTGCGATCGGGGGAGGAGATGGCACGGATGTTCGCTCATTTCCCCGAGGTGATCACGGCCGCGGCCGACCTCGGCGAGCAGAGCGCGTTCGGGCTGGCGCTGATCGCCCCTCAGCTGCCGCCGTTCGACGTCCCGGACGGGCACACCGAGGACAGCTGGCTGCGCCACCTGGTGATGGAAGGCGCTCGCAACCGCTACGGCCCACCCGAGCGGGCTCCCCGCGCCTATGCGCAGATCGAACACGAACTGAAAATCATTGAGCAACTGACGTTCCCGGGCTACTTCCTGGTGGTGCACGACATCACCCGGTTCTGCCGGGAGAACAACATCCTGGCCCAGGGCAGGGGATCGGCGGCCAATTCAGCGGTCTGTTACGCCCTCTGCATTACCAACGTCGACCCGATCGCCAACGAGCTGCTGTTCGAGCGGTTCCTGTCCCCGGCGCGGGACGGGCCACCGGACATCGACATCGACATCGAATCGGACTTGCGGGAGAGGGCCATCCAGTACGTCTACGACCGCTACGGCCGCGACTACGCCGCCCAGGTCGCCAACGTCATCACCTACCGCGGCCGCAGCGCGGTGCGCGACATGGCCCGGGCGCTTGGGTTCTCCCAGGGTCAGCAGGACGCCTGGAGCAAGCAGATCGGCCAGTGGGGAAACCTGGCCGACTCGCCGCACGTCGAGGACATCCCCGAGCCGGTGATCGACCTGGCCAAGCAGATCTCCAACCTGCCGCGGCACATGGGCATCCACTCCGGTGGCATGGTGATCTGCGACCGCCCCATCGCCGACGTGTGTCCGGTGGAATGGGCTCGGATGGAGAACCGCAGTGTGTTGCAATGGGACAAAGACGACTGCGCGGCAATAGGTTTGGTCAAGTTCGACCTGCTCGGGCTGGGCATGCTCTCGGCGCTACACTACGTCATCGACCTGGTGGCCGAGCACAAGGGCATTCAGGTAGATCTGGCCAAGCTGGACCTGAGTGAGCATGCGGTGTACGAGATGCTGCAGCGCGCCGATTCCGTCGGCGTGTTTCAGGTGGAGTCCCGAGCGCAGATGGCCACGCTGCCACGGCTGAAGCCGCGGGTGTTCTACGACCTGGTGGTCGAGGTCGCGTTGATCCGGCCAGGCCCGATTCAGGGTGGATCGGTGCATCCGTTCATCAAGCGACGCAACGGCGAGGACCCCGTCACCTATGACCATCCTTCGATGGAGTCGGCGCTGCGAAAGACACTGGGGGTTCCGCTGTTTCAGGAACAACTCATGCAGCTGGCCGTCGACTGCGCGGGTTTCTCCGCCGCCGAGGCCGATCAGCTGCGCCGAGCGATGGGGTCCAAGCGCTCGACCGAGCGAATGCGGCGGCTGCGGGGCCGGTTCTACGACGGCATGCGGGAACGGCACGGCATCACCGGCGAGGTCGCGGACCGGATATACGAGAAGCTGGAGGCATTCGCCAATTTCGGCTTCCCGGAAAGCCATTCGCTGTCGTTCGCGTCGCTGGTGTTCTATTCGTCCTGGTTCAAGCTGCACCACCCGGCGGCGTTCTGCGCCGCGCTGCTGCGTGCGCAGCCGATGGGCTTCTACTCGCCGCAGTCGCTGGTAGCCGACGCCCGCAGGCACGGCGTCACCGTGCACGGGCCCGATGTCAACGCCAGCCTGGCGCACGCCACCCTAGAGAACCAGGGTCAACAGGTGCGGCTCGGCCTTGGCAGTGTCCGCCACATCGGCGACGAGCTGGCCGAGCAGATGGTCGACGAACGAAAGGCCAACGGGCCATTCGCTTCTCTGCTGGATCTGACCGGACGCGTGCAGCTCTCGGTGCCGCAGACCGAGGCGCTGGCCACCGGTGGTGCGTTGGGCTGCTTCGGCATTACCCGGCGGGAGGGGCTGTGGGCGGCCGGTGCGGCAGCCACCCAGCGCCCCGACCGGCTGCCGGGAGTGGGGTCGTCATCGCACATCCCGTCGCTGCCCGGCATGACCGAACTCGAGCTGGCCGCCGCCGACGTGTGGGCGACCGGTATCTCACCGGACAGCTATCCGACTCAGTTCCTGAGGGAGGACCTGGACGCGATGGGGGTGGTCCCGGCGGACAAGCTATTGGAGGTGCCCGATGGAACCCGGGTGCTGGTGGCCGGAGCGGTGACGCATCGGCAGCGGCCCGCGACCGCACAGGGTGTCACGTTCATCAACCTCGAGGACGAGACCGGGATGGTCAACATCCTGTGTTCGCCAGGGGTTTGGTCGCGGCACCGGCGGCTGGCGCAGACGGCGACGGCGCTGCTGATTCGCGGTCAGGTGCAGAACGCCACCGGGGCGGTCACTGTGGTCGCCGACCGGATGGGCAAGCTCAGCATGTCGGTCCGCTCGAAAAGCCGCGACTTCCGCTGAGCAAAGCGAAGCGGAACATCCAACCCGGCCGCTGACCGGAGCTGCGGTCAGCTAGTGTCCTGCGCCAGAAATTAGCTGAGTAATTGTAGACTTAGTGGGTGGCGAAACGGGGCAGGCCGGTGACGGCGGTGGTGTTGACCGACGAGGAGCGTGACACGCTGCAGCGCTGGGCGCGGCGGCCGAAGTCGGCGCAGGCGCTGGCGCAGCGGTGTCGGATCGTGTTGGGCTGTGCGGCAGGCAAATCCAACAAGGAAGTTGCCGCCGAGTTGGGTGTGTCGCAGCAGATGGTGTGCAAGTGGCGGGGACGGTTTGTGGCCAACCGGTTAAACGGGCTGGCCGACGAACCGCGCCCCGGTGCTCCGCGCGCGATCGGCGACGAGCAGATCGAGGCGGTGGTGGTGGCCACGCTGGAGCGCCAGCCCCAGGACGCGACGCACTGGTCGCGGACGTCGATGGCCAAAGAATCTGGACTGTCCAAGTCGACGGTGGGCCGGATCTGGAAGGCGTTCGGGCTCAAACCGCATCTGGTCGACACCTTCAAGATCAGCAACGATCCCCAGTTCATCGACAAGGTCCGCGACGTCGTCGGGTTGTATCTGGATCCGCCGGAAAAGGCGCTGGTGCTCTGCGTGGACGAGAAATCCCAGATCCAGGCCCTCGATCGGTCCGCGCCGGTGCTGCCGATGATGCCCGGGCTGCCTGAGCGGCGCACGCATGACTACCTGCGCCATGGCATCACCACCTTGTTCGCCGCCCTGGACGTGGCCACCGGCCAGATCTACGGATCCATCCACCGCCGGCACCGCGCACGGAATTCAAGAAGTTCCTGACCAAGCTCGACAGCCAGATCCCGGCCGACCTGGATGTGCACCTGATCTGCGACAACTACGCCACCCACAAGGCCCCTGCGGTGGCCACATGGCTTGAAGCCCATCCGCGCTTCCACATGCACCACACCCCGACCTACGCCTCCTGGCTCAACCAGGTCGAGCGGTGGTTCGCCCTGCTGACCGACAAGAAGCTTCGCCGCGGCGCCCACCGGTCAATCCAGGCCCTGGAGAAGGACATTCGCGACTGGATCACCAACTGGAACGACAACCCGAAACCCTTCACCTGGACCAAGGCCGCCGACGAGATCCTCGAACGCCTCAACTCATATCTTCAACGAATTCCTGGCGCAGGACACTAGGTGGGTGTCGTCCAGACCTTGTCGACGGTGATCCTCAGGCGGGTGTTGTACGCCGCAAATGCCTCGGTGATCCCGAACTGCTCGGCGTCCGCCTTGTACTTGGCCCAAAACGGACCGTCCGCGCGGCCGTCGACGTCCACCGCGTCGACCCTGGCCTCGCCGCCGACGACGATGATCCCGGCGCCGTTGCCGTCGGAGTCCAGGTTCAGGCTCACCCGCGGATGGTTCTTGATGTGGCGGACCTTGGCCGCATTCGGCATCGAGTAGACGATGACATCCGAGCCGTCGAAGTAGAACCACACCAGCCGAGGTACGGGCTGACCGGATTTTCGCCACCGTCGTCAGCCATCCGTAGTGATCCGATTCGAGCCTGCTGGAGACCTCTTGCGTGAATTCGATTGCCATAGCGCGAATGTAGTCTCGCGAGATGACCTTGAACTTGTCCGTTGACGAAGTCCTGACCACCACCCGCTCGGTGCGCAAGCGGCTGGATCTGGAGAAGCCGGTGCCGCGGGAGGTGCTGCTCGAATGTCTCGAGTTGGCCGTCCAGGCGCCGACGGGTTCCAACGCGCAGGGCTGGCAGTGGGTCTTCGTCGAGGATGCCGACAAGAAGAAGGCGCTCGCCGATATCTACAGCGCAAACGCGACGCCTTATCTCGATCAGCCCAAGTCGCAGCGTGGGGACATCCGCGACCAACAGATCGGCGCGGTGGTGAACTCGGCGAAATACCTCAACGAGCACCTGCACGAGGTGCCGGTCATGCTCGTACCTTGTCTGGAGGGTCGGCCCGACGGCGCGCCCGCAGGGCAAACCGCCGGATTCTGGGGCTCACTGCTGCCTGCGGTGTGGAGTCTTATGTTGGCACTGCGCTCCCGCGGCCTCGGATCGGCCTGGACGACACTTCATCTCGGCGGCGACGGCGAGAAGCAGGCCGCCGAGATCCTCGGCATCCCCTTCGAGAAGTACAGCCAGGGCGGGCTTTTCCCGATCGCTTACACCAAGGGCACCGACTTCCGGCCGGCTAAGCGGCTGCCGGTCGACCAGATCGTGCATTGGGACAGCTGGTGAGCTAATCCCTCACTCCGCGTCGGCGAATCCGTGTTGTCGCCACGCCTCGTAGACGGCGACCGCGGCGGCGTTGGACAGGTTCAGCGACCTTCGTCCGGCCAGCATGGGGATGCGTACCTGAGCGGTGATGTGCGGGTCGGCCAGCGTCGCGTCGTCCAGGCCGGTGGGTTCGGGTCCGAACATCAACACATCGCCCGGCCGGTAGCCGACATCGGCGAAGGACCTCGTGGCGTGCGCGGTGAACGCGTACACCCGCGTCGGTGACAACGCGTTCCACGCTGTGGCCAGGTCGGGGTGAACTGTGACCGACGCCAGGTCGTGGTAGTCCAGGCCTGCGCGTCGCAGTTTGGGTTCGGACAGGTCGAATCCAAGCGGCTCGACGAGATGCAATTCGCATCCGGTGGCGGCGACCATCCTGATCGCATTGCCGGTGTTGGGCGCGATGCGCGGCGAGTAGAACATCACGTTCCACACAACAATGCACCATCCTTCCTATGCGAGTACTAGGAAGGCTACGTCTCTCCAGGTCAACCGAGGAACGAACCTCGATTGAGCATCAGCGGGAGATCATCGCTGCCTCAGTAAAGGCCAACGGCCACACCCTCGTTGGGTGGGCCGAGGACATCGATGGTTCGGGAGCCCCGTAGACCTGTTCGAGACTCCTCAGCTCGAGCAACGAATCCCAGGTGATGCCCGCTCGCCGGAACCACGGTCGCACAGGGCGTTGGCCTGTGACCGCAAACCCGTGGTGCATCGACCGACGATGCCCTGAACCGCCATGACATCGTTCCCACCGGTGACCCGGCTGCGCTGATGTATCGGGCACACTGGGCGTGCGACCAATTGCGCCAGGGGGCGAAGAAAGAGCACATCGTCGTCTGGATGAGCCAGTACTACCCCGGTCTGAGCCAGGATGTCGGCCTCAACGCCGAATCCCTTCGCGTGGCGGCCCTTTACTATTGCCCGGAACACAAAACCGGCCGGCTGGTAGGCCGGCCGGTCAACTATCGCCGACCGCCCAGGTCCTTGATGTCGAACCGAGGATTTCCTCATACGGCTATCGGGTGCTGACACGGATCCAGGGGGTGTTTGTCGTTCCGCGGAAGGTGGATCACGGCCAGTGGAACATTCGATGATGATTCAGTCGTAAACGACCATTTGCTCACGCAACACAGAACGAGCCAACACCGCGGTTAGGGACTCTGTCTGTTCAGTAAGAATTGTGGAAACGCCCGCACATGGCTGGCATACTCGACCAATTGCCAGGCGTAAGACGCACGCCCAGGCGAGGGCGAAATCAGCAGGAAGCCTTATGAACGACGCTGGATTACTGAAATGCGAAAAAGCGGCCGATCGCGTGGACGGGCGCCGATGACCGCGCTCTCGCAGCTCAAGCAGGCGGACGGCACGCTCGTCGATTTCCAACCCAAAGCAGCACCTCCGGCCAAGCGGCCGTCGCGATGGTCCCTGACGAATTGGCCTGTTCGCTGGAAAGTGTTCGCAATCGTCTTGGTACCGCTCGTGCTGGCTGGAACATTCGGCGGATTGCGGATATTCGCAAGCGTGACCGACGCGTCTGATCTGCGGCGAGCGGCCGACCGTGCCGAAATGGTGCCGGCAATCGTGAACTACATGGCGGCCCTCGAGGGCGCCATGGTGGCCGGCACCGAGGGGGGTGACACGCACGCCGCACTCACTGCGTACGACACCCGCAAGTCCGAATTGAATCAGCGGCTGACGGCCACGGACGCCGTACCAGACGTCCGACTGGCTGCCAACACGCTGCTTAATTACGGGCAGGACCTGGTCAACAAGGTCATGTCCAACACGATCGACCTGCGCACCCGAGTCGCCACCTACACACCGCTGCTGCTGACCTCGGAAACGGCGATCACCGGGTCGGTGCGCAGCGACGAACAGAGCGTCCAACTCCAGGCGGAAGCGTTGTCGCGCGCCGTCGGCGCCCGCGGTCAGATGGCCATGCAACAGATGTTGGTCAATCGCGGTGGCGACCTTCCGGAACCGGAACTGCGCACGAAGGTGAGCAACTTGGCGGGCACCGAGCCTTCGGCGGTCACCGGCATGAGTAAGCTGCTCGGCGGTGCCTCGGACGAGGCGGCAACGCTGCGCTCCGAGATGGTCAAGCGGTCGACGCTGATTTCAGATCCGGCGGTGCCGATTCCCGGCAATCCGGAACTGCTGGCCTCGCAGCAGGTGACGCGCCAGATCACGGACAAGCTGATCGCCGACACCACGTCAACGATCCCCGCCGCAGTTGAGAAGGAGGCAAACGCTGCGCGCACCGCCGCAATCCGCGATGCGGCGATAGTGGTTGGCGCGATCCTGCTGGTCCTGTTGCTGGTGATCCTCGTGGCGCGGTCGCTGGTCCGCCCGCTGCGCACACTGCGGGACAGCGCGCTCAAGGTGGCTCACGAGGACCTGGCCCGTGAGATCGACCGGGTGCGCGCCGGCGCTGAACCCGGGCCCGTCGAGCCGATCCCGGTGCACACCTCCGAGGAAGTCGGGCAGGTCGCGCACGCCGTCGACGAGCTGCATGAGCAGGCCGTCTTCCTGGCCGGCGAGCAGTCCCGGTTGCAGCTGCAGGTGAGCGACATGTTCGAGACGCTGTCTCGGCGTAGCCGATCGCTGGTCGACCAGCAGCTCTCGCTCATCGACCGTCTCGAACGCAACGAAGAGGATCCGGAGCGGCTGGAGAGCCTGTTCCGCCTCGACCATCTGGCCGCCCGAATGCGCCGCAACGGCGCCAACCTGCTGGTGCTCGCGGGCGCGAAGGTGCCTCGCGAGCAGGCCGAGCCGGTGCCCGTCGCGGCGATCATCAACGCCGCGGCCTCCGAGGTGGAGGACTACACCCGCGTCGTCACCGCGATCGTCCCCGACAGCGAGATCCTCGGTGTCGCCGCGGGCGACCTGGTCCATCTGCTGGCCGAACTGCTCGACAATGCGCTGCGCTACTCGCCGCCCATCTCCCAGGTGCGGGTCGCGGCGGTGCACACAGGAAACGGCGGGCTCGTCATCGAGGTGAGCGACATCGGCCTCGGCATGGCCGAATCGGACCTGCGGGTCGCAAACACCCGCCTGCAGTCCGGTGGTGAGGTCAACCCCTACACCGCGCGGCACATGGGGCTTTTCGTGGTCGGCCGGCTCGCGGCGCAGCACGGGCTGGTGGTCCGATTGCGCAGCACCATTGCGGGAGAACCGAATTCGGGCACGACCGCAGGTGTTTACGTGCCCGTGGAGCTGTTGGTCGGCGCCGGGGTGCCCGAGCAGTTCGGCGACCACGATTACGGCACGCCTGCCGACGCCCACGCCGGGATCGTGACAGCACTCGCACTCGACGAGGAACACGCGGCTCCCGCGACCAGCCGTCGGGCCAGGAGTATCGCAACGGCCACTCCGAGCTGCTGGTCTCGTTGTTGCCGCAGCGCGATCCGGGCGCCAGCGGGATCTCGGAAATCCCGACGTCGTGGGCCACGCCGGCGGCCGTGCAACCAGACGAGTGGCCCGCTGAGCACTGGCCGGCCGACTCGATGCCCGAGCAGACGCCGCCCGCACCGACCGAGTGGGAGCAGCCAGCGGCTGCACAGCCGTCCAACGCCGCCGCGTTCTTCGCCTCCCGCGCCGATGCAGCCAGTAACGGTGTGCCGAGCCATGAACCGGCCACCGAGCCGGCGCACGAGCCGTCGCCGACGGCCGGATCGGACGACGCCATCTACCAGGAGATGCTGTCCGAATGGCTCGTCGATCCATTTGACCTGGCCAAGAGCGCCGACCTGAGCTGGGAGTCGGTCTGGGATCACGGCTGGTCAGCAGCCGAGGCCGCGGAGGACGTGCCCGTTCACGAGCACACCGAGGAGGGCCTGCCGGTGCGCGAACCCGGTGCCCGATTGGTGCCCGGTGCTGTCGACGACGCCGGTACCGACGCACCCACCAACGGTGGGCATCAGCGCAACGGAGGAGCGCGCAGGAGCGACGACGGCGATGACGAGGTAGCATCGGCCGCTGAGTTCGATACCGGTGGGCTGGGGGCACTCCCCTCGCAAGCTGGGGCCCCACCCGCGCGCGGGGGACCGATTCCGCTGCGCGATCCGGACGCCGTCCGCGCGAGCATCAGCACCCATTTCGGCGGCGTGCACGCCGGCCGGTCACATGCCCGAGAGACCAGAGGAACAGATAGCGAATGACCTACCCGCCAAGTTCGACGTCGCGCGATTCGCTCGACTGGCTGGTCTCCAAGTTCGCCCGCGAAGTGTCCGGCGTGTCGCATGCGGTGCTGGTGTCGGCGGACGGACTGCTGATGGCCGCCAGTGAGCACATGCCGGTCGAGCGCGCCGACCAGCTCGCGGCCGTGGCCTCCGGGCTGGCCAGTCTCTCGACGGGTGCAGCGCAGCTGTTGGACGGCGGACACGTGCTGCAGTCGGTCGTCGAGATGGAGAACGGGTATCTGCTGCTGATGCGGGTCGGCGACGGTTCCAACCTGGCGACGCTGGCCACGCGCAACTGTGACATCGGTCAGATCGGTTATGAGATGGCCATTTTGGTGGAACGGGTGGGCGCCATGGTCCAGGCGTCACGACGCCGTACCCCGCAGCACTCGTGAGCGGCCGATGGACCATTGGGAACCCGAAGCCGACGACGAACCGAACCTGGTCCGGCCGTACACCCTGACGGCCGGCCGCACCGATTCCCGGGTCGACCTGCCACTCGAAGCTCCCGTCGAGACGTTGACTTCTGCGAAGCCGCCTCGGTGGCCGGGTAACGATGTGCGAGGACAGATCCTGACGCTGTGCCTCGACAACCCGTCGGTCGCCGAGATCGCCGCTCATTTATCCTTGCCGCTCGGCGTGGCGCGGGTGCTTGTCGGGGATCTTGTGACGCAGGGTTATCTGCGGGTGCACACCACCCTCGGTGATTCGTCGACAGACGACGAACGACGTGAACTGATAGGAAGGACCCTGCGTGGCCTTAGGGCACTCTGAGGGGCGAGCCCCGACCGAAGGCATGTCGAGGCGGCACTCCGCCTCGACGAAGATCGTCATCTCTGGCGGGTTCGGCGCCGGCAAGACGACGTTCGTGGGCGCCGTCTCCGAGATCATGCCTTTGCGCACCGAGGCGTTGGTGACGCAACAGTCGTCGGGGGTCGACGGACTCGAGGCCACCCCGATGAAGAACACCACGACCGTGGCCATGGACTTCGGTCGTATCACGCTGGCCGAAGACCTGGTGCTGTACCTGTTCGGCACCCCTGGCCAGCGCCGGTTTTGGTTCATGTGGGACGACCTGGTGCGCGGCGCCATCGGCGCGATCATCCTCGTGGACGTCCGACGGCTGCAGGACAGCTTCGCCGCAGTCGACTTCTTTGAAGCGCGAAGCCTGCCGTTTCTGATCGCCGTCAACGAATTCGATGGGGCACCAAGGCATCCCGTGCAAGCAGTGCGCAAGGCGCTGGCGCTGCCCGATCGCATCCCGGTGATCACGGTGGATGCCCGCGACCGTCACTCCGCGAGGGCCGCATTGATTGCGATCACCGAGTACTCGCTCAATAGCTTGACGTCGGTACGCGGTTGAGTCGTTGGCCACCGACGAAACCGTGTGGACCGAAAGGGAATTCGTCGGCCATGACTTCCGCGACGAGGATCTGAGTAGGCTGCGTACCGAACGCGCGGTCTTCGACGAATGCGACTTCCGCGGCGTGAACCTCACCGAATCGGAGCACATCGGCTCCGCCTTCCGCAACTGCACCTTCGAGCGGGCCACGCTGCACCACAGCACCTTTCGGCAGTGCAGTCTGCTCGGTTCGGTGTTCACGAACTGCCGGCTGCGGCCCGTGTCGCTGGTGGAAATCGACTTGACGCTGGCCGTGCTCGGCGGGTGTGATCTGCGCGGCGTCGATTTTTCAGACTGCCGGTTGGCCGAAGCCAGCCTGGTCGGCGCCGATCTGCGCAAGGCGGTTCTGCGAGGCGCCGACTTGCGGGGCGTGCGAGCGCAGGATCTCCGGCTCGACGAGGCCGACCTGCGCGGCGCTCGCACCGACCCGACGCTGTGGACCACCGCCAAGGTGCGCGGCGCGAAGGTCGACATCGAGCAGGCGCTCGCCTATGCCGCGGCGCACGGGCTCGACGTACACGGCGAGTGAACGGAGATGCTGATGGACGACGCGTCAATCATCAGATCCCGCGCCAGCCCGTCGTCGGCCGGGCCGCCATCGAGGATTTTCACAGGCAGACCTTCGCGGGTGGTCCGCTCACCTGTACGCCGATCAATCTCGTCATCGAGGGGGACTGGGCAGCGCTGGAGTGGACCGACCCGGACGGCTTTCGCGGATGTGGCCTTTCGGGTCCGCGACGGTCTGATCGCGCGCCAGCGCGGCTACTGGGACAGCGCACAGCTGCGCGCGGTCCATCCGGACGTGCACGACGACTAGCGATTTGGGCCAAGTGCGGCGGCGATCCCGGTCCGCGCAGCGATGAGCGATGCTTCGCACCCTCGATGCGCTCGGCACGATCTGACTTCCCCGGCCTGCACGACTGGCCGGATCAGCCGCCCTTGAGTCGGATCCGCCAACGCACGAACGCGGTGTAACCGACGCAGATCGCGGCGAGCATCGCCATGTCGAATAACCACGCCGACGACGTGTGCTCCCAGTTGGAGTCCTTCGGTGTCAGCGGCCCTGGCACGAGTCTCATCAAATCGATCGTCGACGCCGACGAGGCGAAGCCCCAGCGGGCCGGTGTGAACCACGACATCTGGTCGAGCACAAGGCGATCCGTCACCGGGATCATGCCGCCCGAGAACACCAACTGCGACATGATCGCGACCACCAGCAGCGGCATGATCTGCTCTTGCGACTTGGCCAACGCGGACAGCGCGAGGCCCACCATCGCCGCAGCCACGCAGGTCACTGCGATGTCGACAAACAACTCGAGGGTGCGATTGCCGATCACCGCGCCGCTGTCGACCGCCCCCGGGCCCCACCCTTTACCCAACACCGCAATCGAGGTGACGATCGCCGCCTGGATGATCGCGAACGCCGTGAAGACGAAGATCTTCGCCAAAAGATATGCCCCCGTGGACAATCCGACGGCCTGCTCGCGAAGGAAGATGGCCCGCTCACCGATGAGGGCCCGGATGGTCAGCGCGGTGCCCATGAAGATGGCGCCCACGTTCAGCATCACCAGGATCTGTCCCGGTTCGTTGGGCGCCGCACCACCCCGCTCCGCAGGTACGGGAACGCCGAAACCGACGTCGCCGGGCACCGACAGCGACAGCACACCCATGATGAACGGCAGCATCATCAGGAAGGCGAAGTAGCCGCGGTCCGAGATGACAAGCCGCATCTGGCGCCGTGCGATCGTCGAGAGCTGTCTTGGCACACTGGTGCGCGTCGGACTGCCGAGGTCTGCGGGTTTCTGCGCCGCAGGCTGTGGTGGCGGCGGCCCGTGCTGCTCGAGGAACCGTTTGTTGGCCGCATCGGGGTCGCCCGCGACCGTGCTGAAGATGTCGGCCCAGTTGGTGGTCCCCATGGACTGGCCGATCTTATCCGGCGGCCCGTAGAACGCGGTCTTGCCGCCCGGCGCCAGCAACAGCACCTGGTCGCACACGTCGAGATAAGTGAGCGAGTGCGTGACCACCAGCACCACACGGCCGGCGTCGGCCAGTTGGCGCAGCATCGTCATCACCTGCCGGTCCAGTGCGGGGTCCAGGCCGGAGGTCGGCTCGTCGAGGATCAGCAGCGACGGACCGGTCAGAAGCTCCATCGCCACCGATGCGCGCTTGCGCTGACCGCCGGACAGCTTGTCGACACGAGTGTCGGCATGCCGGGTCATCTCGAGTTCCTCGAGCACCTGCGCGACGACCTGGCGGCGGTCCTCTTTCGTGGTGTCGGGCGGCAGTCGCAGCTCGGCCGCATAATTCAGCGCCTGGTTCACCGTCAGCTGGCCGTGCACCACGTCGTCCTGCGGCACCATCCCGATCCGGGACCGCAGTGACGCGTATTCGGCGTGGATGTCATGACCCTCGAAACACACCGTGCCGGTGGTCGGGTGGGTATAGCCGGCGACCAACCGGGCGAACGTCGACTTACCTGCCCCCGATGGTCCGATGACGGCGGTCAACGTACCGGGCCGGGCCGCGACCGAGATGTTGTCCAGCAGGGTTTTGTTGCCCTCGATCGTCCACGTGATGCCGTGCACGTCCAGGCCGCCGGTGCGGGTGTCGGCCTCGGTCTCAGTGCGGCGGGACAGTGCGCCGCCCCGGAATACCAGGTCGACATTGCCGATGGTGACAACGTCGCCATCGCTCAGCACCTTCGAGTCGACGCGTGCGCCGTTGACGAACGTGCCGTTTATGCTGCGCTCGTCGCGGATTTCTGTGCCACTCGGACCGGGCACCAACGTCGCGTGGTGACGCGAAGCCAGCACGTCGGGGATGACGATGTCGTTGTCGGTGGCGCGCCCGATCTTGACCGAACCCGGTGGCGCCTCCGCAGTCCGGCCCGGCCGCAGGATCTTCAGCATGCTCGTCGCGAGGAAGCCCTCGGTCGAGCGTGGCGCCGCGGTCGGACCCATCGCGGTCACCGACTCGAGTGCCGGTTGGGACATCGCCCCCGAACGCGCCGGCTGTGATGTGCTCGGGGGATAGCCGGCCCTGGCCGACTGAGGCGCGGAGGGGTACCTCGGCTGCGGCGCAGACGGGTAGCCGGCCGGATACATCGGCTGGGGCGTAGACGGTCGCGACGTGCTCGGCGGATGAACCGGCGGCCGCCCCGTCGGCGGCAGCGCAGACGGCCGCGGGGAGCCGGACCGCGGCGGCAGGGATACGGTCATCGTCTTCGGCGTCATGCCGACGGATCCTTGGTGCCGGCCCACCTCGAAGGTCAGTCCCGGCCCGTCCGGATTGCCGATAGTGATCTGCTGGCCGTCCTGGATGTCGACGGCGGGTACGCGGCGGCCATTGACGTACATCCCGTTGAGGCTGCCGTTGTCGATCGCCACCCAGCGGCCCTGGTCGAACCGCAGCACCAGATGCGCTCGCGAGATCAAAGGGTGGGCGATGCGCACATCAGCGCGAAGGTCGCGGCCGATGACGACATCACTCCCGGCCGCGAAGGTGCGTGTTGATCCGTCGTAGCGAATGGTCAACGCGGGTGGTGCTGGTCGGCTCATCGGCACCAACTCTATCGGTAGCACCGCCGCGTACGGCGTTACATCTTCAACGCCCGCTATGCGGTCGACGGAATTGTCCATCGGGCGGTGTCAGTGATCTGCTGCAACGCCGCGACCCGGTCGCCGCGCGTGGTGATGACGTGGGCGAAGGCGGCGTCGACGGATGAGCCGCCGTCGCGGGCGGGGCCCCAGTAACGCCCGAGCACCACGACCCGCTCGTCGTCGACGGGCAGATACTCGACCGGATCGACGTGCATGTCGTAGAGCGATGCGATGCGACCCCACACGCCGGCGATCATGTCGATGCGACCTTGATGGTCGCCACCAACGCCGTGCGGCATGCCTGTGCTGACAGTGCCGACGAAATCGTCTGTCAGCAAGTCGAATAGGGCTTGACCGTCAGTTCCGGCGAACGCGTCGTACAGGCGCTGGGCGACGGCGGTGGGAGTGGGCACGGGCCCTCCAAACAGTATTAGAGAGATCTATCTACTATAGAGTAGGGCAATGCCGCGGCCGGCACGATACTCCATCGACGAGCTGCTGGATGCCGCCGCGGCGCTGCTGGCCGCCGATGGCCCGGCGGCAGTCACCATGTCGGCCGTGGCACGCGCGACCGGCGCGCCGAGCGGCTCGATGTACCACCGGTTCCCGGCGCGCGCGGTGTTGTGCGGCGAGCTCTGGCTGCGCACCGAGGAGCGCTTCCACGCCGGCTTCGCCTCGGCGCTATCCGCGTCAGACGATCCGCAGGCGCGCTGCGTCGCGGGCGCCCGCTACACCGTGCAGTGGTGTTGCGATCATCCGGTCGAGGCTCAGGTGCTGCTCGCGGGCGCCGGTGCGCTATGCCTGGCCGACTGGCCCGACGAGCTGACCGCTCGACGGAGGCGTTTGCACCGCAAACTGCGCCAATTGCTGGCCGACGTGCCCGCCGACGCTGATCGGCTGAGCGCG
This sequence comes from uncultured Actinomycetota bacterium, assembly GCA_963715885.1. Classification (GTDB taxonomy): domain Bacteria; phylum Actinomycetota; class Actinomycetes; order Mycobacteriales; family Mycobacteriaceae; genus Mycobacterium. The sequence continues at coordinate 25,013 of CAVQSK010000034.1, read as the reverse complement.
GCGTTGATCGATATTCCGTATGCGGTGGTGCGGCGCCACCTGATCGCGCGGCACGCCATTCCCGCGAGCGCGAGCGCAATCGTCGAACAATGCGCGCGGGTACTTATACCACCTAGTTAACTTTTCGGCCTACCATCGGCGAGTCGCGGGCGATCTCAGGCTACTTCGTGATTTGGTAAGGAATGCGGTCTGCGAAGGCCACGGCACATCGGTACGGCAAACTGGGTCGAGCGATGCTCCCGGTGATCCTGTTGTGTGCCGCGTTGACCATTACTCTGCTGATGGCAGAACTGCTGTCAAAGGCGGGTGCGGAGCCTCAATCCTTCCGTACGGACGATCGAGGATTTGTCGGCACGGCCGCTCGGTGTGACGAGCCGGCATCCGCTGTGGCCTTCGGCCGGACCCAACGATCGCTCGTCGCGATCTGCGTGCAGGGCCCGGGCCAGTACGATTACCGCGGCGTCCGGGTAAGCGACAACGCGTCGCTCACCACGACTGCGACTGATGTCGGAGGCGGCGAGTTTCGCGCCAAGAGCGGACGTGCCATCTATACCTTCTCGGCGAAGGAGCTGGTGATCGCCTCGGGTTGGTGGATTCGCACCGAGCCGATGGTGGCGTACGTGGAGCCCCGCCTTGAGACGGAGCGCTAACCAGGCGATCCGGTCACCACGCAGTGAGTATGGCTGTAGATGGTGGCCATGCACTGGTTGCAATGGGTGCACGCGGAGAAAACCGAATGCGCCTCGCCGTCGGACTGGATGCGGTTGATCAGGTCCGGCTCGGCCAGCAGGGCCCGGCCCATCGCGACGAAGTCGAAGCCCTCGGCCATCGCCAGGTCCATCGTTTCGCGGTTGGTGATACCGCCGAGCAGAATCAGCGGCATCTTCAATTCGGCGCGAAACAGTTTGGCGTCCCGCAATAGATAGGCCTCGCGGTAGGGGTATTCGCGCAGAAACTTCTTGCCCAAGACTCGGACGCCCCACCGCATCGGGCGATGGATGCCCTTGGCGAATCCCTTGACCGGGGCGTCGCCGCGGAACAAATACATCGGGTTGACCAGCGAGCTGCCTGCGGTGAGTTCGATGGCGTCCAAGCCACCATCCTCTTCCAGCCACTTGGCGGTCGTCACCGCTTCCTCGACGGGGATGCCCCCGCGCACGCCGTCGGTCATGTTTAGCTTGGCGGTCACCGCGATCGGCGCGCCCGCCTTCTGCACCGCACGCCGCACCGCCATCACAGTGCCGCGCGACACCTTGGCGCGGTTCTCCAACGATCCGCCGAACTCGTCGGTGCGCCGGTTGATCAGTGGACTGAGGAAGGAACTGGCGAGATAGTTGTGGCCGAGGTGGACTTCGACCGCGTCGAACCCGGCCTCGATCGCGAATCGCGCCGCGGTGGCATGGTCTTCGAAGACACGGTCGATGTCCTCGCGGGTGGCCCGCTTGGCGAACTTGAGGGCCGCCGGATTGAACAGCCGCACTGGCGCCAGTGCCTTCCCTCGAAACGTCCGGAAATGTGCGACGGGTCCGGCGTGGCCGATCTGCGCGCTGATGGCCGCACCTTCGGCGTGGATGGTGTCGGTCAGCTTCTGCAACCCCGGGATGGCCTCTGGGCGCCACCAGATCTGGTCGAAATCGGTACGCCCATCCGGTGACACCGCCAAGTACGCCACCGTCGTCATCGCCACCCCGCCTGCCGCGGGCAGCCGGTGATAGGTGATCAAGTCGTCGGAGACGAGCCCGTTGGGGGTGGAAGCCTCAAAAGTCGCCGCCTTGATGATGCGGTTGCGCAGCGTCACCGGGCCGAGCGCGGCCGGGGTGAACACATTGGGCTGGGCTCTCTGCTCTTCGCCCGAGAGGCTCATCGCCGTGTTCATAGCAGGTGAGCCTGCCACAATGGCTGCCGTGGGTGCGATCACACTGGACGGCAAGGCGACGCGCGACGAGATCTTCATCGACCTCTCCGAACGGGTCGCGGCGTTGACCGCCGCAGGCCGCACACCCGGGCTCGGCACGGTGCTGGTCGGCGACGACCCCGGCTCGCAGGCCTATGTGCGCGGCAAGCACGCCGACTGCGCGAAGGTAGGCATCAACTCGATTCGCCGCGACCTGCCTGCCGACGTCAGCCAGGCCAAGCTCGACGAGACCATCGACGAGCTCAACGCCAACCCGGACTGCACCGGCTACATCGTGCAGCTGCCGCTGCCCAAACATCTCAACGAGAACGCCGCGCTGGAACGCGTCGACCCCGGCAAGGACGCCGACGGCCTGCATCCCATGAACCTCGGTCGGCTGGTTCTCAACGAGCCGGCGCCGCTGCCGTGCACCCCGCGCGGGATCGTGCACCTGCTGCGCCGGTATGAGGTCGAGATCGCCGGCGCTCATGTCGTGGTGATCGGGCGTGGTGTCACCGTCGGCCGACCGCTCGGGCTGCTGCTGACGCGGCGGTCGGAGAATGCAACAGTCACGTTGTGCCACACCGCAACTCGGCACCTGCCGCAATTGACCCGGGAGGCCGACATCATCGTTGCCGCCGCGGGCGTGCCGCACATGGTGACCGCTGAGATGGTGCGTCCGGGTGCGGCGGTGGTGGATGTGGGCGTCAGCCGCGACGACGAGGGCAAGCTGGTCGGCGACGTGCACCCCGACGTCTGGGAGGTGGCCGGCCATGTGTCGCCCAATCCCGGCGGCGTCGGCCCGCTCACCCGTGCGTTCCTGCTCACCAACGTGGTCGAACGTGCAGAAGCAGCGATGGGCGCTCGCGCGAAGAGCCAAGAAGCAGCGATGAGCGCTCGCGCGAAGAGCCAAGAAGCAGCGATGAGCGCTCGCGCGAAGAGCCAAGAAGCAGCGATGAGCGCTCGCGCGAAGAGCCAAGCGCCTCAGCGGTGATGATTCGCGAGTTCGCCCGCAAGGTGTTCGCCGGGCAGTGGCCGATCCTGCTGGTCGGCCTGATTTTCATAGCCGCGTTCGTTCTGGTGGTCGCGGGCTACTGGCGTCGAGGCGCACTGATAATGGCGATTGGCGTCGGCGTCGCCGCGGTGCTGCGGCTGGCGCTGACCGAAGACCGCGCAGGCCTGCTGGCGGTGCGCAGCCGCGGCATCGACTTCGCCACGACGGCGACCGTCAGCGCCGCCATGCTCTACATCGCCTGGACCATCGATCCGCTGGGCACCAGCTAGCCGGCCGCGACCGTGAGGCCGAGCCCGTTCGCGGCGGCGGCCAGCGCCGAGAGGTGGTCGTCGACTGATCCAAAGCCCGCGCCCATCGTGTTGATCGACAGGTGGGTGGCGCCGGCACTGCGCCACCGCTCCACCTCGTCCAGCAATGTGTCGAGGCCGCCGGCGTCCCATGAGGCGCGGCCTTCCATCCCGATCTGGGACGGGTCACGTCCGGCGTCAATCGCAGCGGTGTCGACGATTCGCTTGGCCTCGTCGAGCGCATGGCCTGGCGGCACCATTGGAAACCAGCCGTCACCGAGGCGACCGGCGCGCCGGTATGCCCGCGGCGATGCGACGCCGAACCAGACCGGAATGGGCCGCTGGACCGGCAGCGGCGCGAGGCCGGCGCCGGTCACACGTTCGCTGGGCCCTTCGTGGGTGACGCTCTCTTCGGTCCATAACCGACGCAACAGGGCCACCTGCTCCTCGCTTCGGGCGCCGCGGTTCGAGAAGTCCTTGCCAAGTGCTTCGTATTCGACGGCATTCCAACCGATTCCGACGCCAAGGCGGAACTTGCCCTGGGTCAGCAAGTCGACCTCGGCTGCCTGCTTGGCCACCAGCACGGTCTGGCGCTGCGGGAGGATGATGATGCCGGTCACCAGCTCGAGCGATGTGACGGCGGCAATGTAGCCGAAGAGCACGAACGGCTCGTGAAAGGTCGTGCGAACGTCGTAGGGTCCGGCCCAGCCCTGGTGAACCGCGGGGTCCGCGCCTACCACGTGGTCGTAGGCGAGCAGATGGGCGTAGCCAAGCTGCTCAACCCCCTGCGCGTAGTCGCGCACCGCGCGGACGTCGCCGCCCAGCTCGGTCTGAGGAAAGACGACACCGATCTGCATGAAGCGAGCCTACGTGACCGTGGTAGCGAACTCGCCTGCCGGCGGGCAATGCGAACAGGTCCGCCCGTTGGGCAGCGGATAAGTCCCGCGGCAATGCGGACGTGCGAATATCGTTGTTGCGCAGCCATTGCCGGACGAACCGGCGCGGCCGGAATGAGGCAGAAAGCTGGCGAGCCGCGCGGCCCGGCACCCGACTTCGAGGATGGGACCATCTGTGCGCGCGACGATTTCGACGATGTTGTGGATGACGCCGCGATCGTGAAGGAGGTTTTGACCGTGCTCATGCCGGCCGCGATGAGGCGAGGACACCACAACTCCGCGGTAGCTGGGACAGCTGCACGAAACCGACATGCGGGCTACGGTCGGAGAATTGCGTGTCCGCTCAAGCCATTTTCAGGGCCGCGGCGACGATGGGCTTGGCCCACTGCGGCGTCAACGACAAGTCCGACGGGCCGACGATCTCGCCGCGCTCGACATGGAGCACGAGGACCGGCCGCGGCGTGCGCCCGGCGGTCGGGTCAGCGTCCGCGGAGTTGTCGTACACCCGCAGGTCGGTCAGTACGGGCAGGAGTTGGACGAGGTTGAGCCGACTGTGCCGCCAGCGGCGCCGGATGTCGGCCTCGGGAATGTCGTGGCCGCCCAAGCGCACTCGCTGCCGCACCCGCTCGATGTGTGCCTCCGGGCTGCCGAGGCCGACGTACCAGACTCGCACCTCGATACCTTCCGACGCCGCCTCGGCCAGGAGCCTCGGCATGGTGCTTCCGCCGAGCGTTGTCTCCAACGCGAAATCGATGCGTTCACGAATGGCCCGTTCTAACAGGCGCTTCCCCTGGCGCCACGCCGCGGCGTTTGCCTTCACCTGCTCCAGCCCTGGATTGGCCGCGATCAATGAGCGCGCCGCCTCGTCGGGGTTGTAGTAGTCGGCGCCGGCCGAGCGAAACATCGCACCGCCGATACTGCTCTTGCCGGCGCCGTTGACGCCGGCCAGTACGTAGAGCCGTGGAGATGCCTTGGCCTTGCGAGCCATCCAGCGTGTGGGTCAGCGCCGCCGCGAGCTGCGCGCGGCTTTGACCGCGGCGCGGCCAAGCTCTTCCGGGGTGGCGTCGAATGCCGAGGCCATCGCCGCCTTCGACCGCTGGGATTGCATGCCCTCGAGTAACTCATCGAACTGCTCGGTGAGCTCGTCGAGAACCGGTGAACTCGCCTTCGTCAGCGCTTCGAATTCGGCATAGGACAGCAGCACCGCCTTGGGCGTGTTGTGCTTCGTAATCGCTATCGCGCCGTTGAGCGTGGCCTGCTCGAAGATCGCGCCGAACTCGTTCTTGAAGCGCGTAGCAGCGACGGTCGGCACATCTACGAGCTCGCCGTCACGATTGCGGAACGTCAGCGTGGACATATAGCCATTCTAGCTGATTTGGCTATTATGGCTAATACGGGGCCGGTTCGGGAGACGGCGCCGAACCATCGCCGGCTAGGCGCGCGACAGCGCGCGTCGAACAACGCCGGGATGCCGGGCGATCTTCGGCCCGAGCAGAGCCGCGAACAGCGTGATGGCCAACCACGGTCGCAGGTGCGGGCGGATCCGCGTGATCCGTCCGGCGTCGTCGAGGTCAATCACCATCGCATCGGTGACCGTGACGCCGGCGACGCGCGCGGTGCTCACCGCCACCCGGGTTGACCCCCTGACCGATGACCTCCTGCCACGTCAGGTCATTGAGCCCGCCGTAGACGGCGGCGAGAAGTACCCGCAGATCGTCACGCCCCCGGGAAGACCATCCGGCCCGACAGCGGCGACACCAACTCCGCATTAGCCGCAAGCACGCTGACCATGCGGTCGACGTCATTGCTCCGGGTCGCCTCCAGGAACGTGGCTACCGCATCCGCCGTCTCCGTCGCTGTCATCGAAGCCTCTCCAGTCCATTGCTATTTGCAAGTAAACTAACAAACGACCATTTTGAAAAGCAATGGACTACCCTCGAGCACATGTCGAAGCAGTCGTTCGCGGCCATCGCCTGCTCGATCGCGCGTGCCGTCGATGTGGTGGGCCAGCGATGGACGCCGCTGATCCTGCGTGACCTGTTCGCTGGGATGGCGAGATTCGAAGACATCCGCCGCGACTTGGGCATTGCGTCCAACGTCCTGGCCGTGCGCCTCGACGATCTGGAGCAACATGGCGTCGTAGAACGGCGTCAGTATCAGAGCGCTCCGGCGCGCCACGAGTATGTGCTCACCGAAAAGGGCCGCGACCTGTATCCGGTCATCGCCACGTTGGTGGCGTGGGGGGATAAATGGCTGGCCGAGCCGGCAGGGCCGCCCGCGCTCACAGTGCACGCAGAGTGCGGCCACGTCACCACCGCGAAAGCAGTGTGCGCCGAATGTGGCGGAGAACTCAACGCCGCCAACGCTATTGCGGCCGCTGGACCCGGCGCGAAACCCGGGCCAGGGACGGCCGTCATCGGCGCTTACCTCACTGGCTAGGCGAGTGTCGCCCTGATGCACACGGTGACGTACGGCAATGCCAGCCCGTTGGTGTTCGCCAGCGCCGGATGTGTCGCCAGCAGTTCGCGCACGCGGTCCAGCGTGCGGGTGCGCACCTTCTCCGGCGATGTGATGCAGTAACTGCGCGAGGCGACCAGGTCGATAAGTGCTTGCGGTGTCAGGTAATTCGTCCACTCGACCTGATGACGTTCGACGTCGGCGAACGGCTCAGGCAGTGGCGCACGGCTGTCGAACACTTCCCGCGCATCCTCGTGGCCGATGATTCGGCCAAGATCTTTCACCCAGCCCAGGCGCTCGTCGCGGGCGTTCCACACCAGGCCCAGCCGGCCGCCGGGGCGCAGCACCCGCGCCACCTCCTTGACCGCGCGCTCGAGGTCGAACCAGTGCCATGCCTGCGCCACCAGCACCGCGTCAACGCTGTTGTCCGGCAACGGAATCTCCTCGGCGGTGCCCAGCAGCGCCGGCGTGTCGGGCAGCGAGCTGGTCAGCAGCTCGAGCATTTCCGGAATCGGGTCGACTGCGACGACGCCCAGCCCGCGTTCCACCAGGCGAGTGGTCAGCTTGCCGGTACCCGCGCCGAGGTCGAGCACATCGCGAGCATCCGGCGGCAGCAGCCAATCGATCGCGTCGGGTGGATAGGACGGCCTGCCCCGCTCGTATGCGGCGGCTTCCGCGCCGAACGACAGTGAACGCTGCTGACTGGACTCGGCGGGAGGCTCTTCGCCCGAGCGGCTCATCGCTGTCACCCTTCGGCCAACTCGAGCGTCTGACGGATCAGCTTCCCAACCGCCTCGGCCTCCAGTAGGAAGCCGTCGTGACCGTAGATGGAGTCGACCACGTTCAGCTCGGTACAGCCCGGCAGCAGCTCGGCCAACTCTTCCTGCAGCCGCAGCGGGTACAGCCGATCCGACGTGATGCCGCCGACCACCACCGGAACCGGGCAGCCGCGCAGCGCGGCCTCCACTCCGCCGCGGCCCCGACCCACGTCGTGGCTGGACAGGGCTTCGGTGAGTGCCACATAGGTGCCCGCGTCGAAGCGCGCCAGCAGCTTGCGGCCTTGATGCTCGAGGTAGCTCTGCACCGAGTAGCGGCCGCCGGTCCCCGGGTCTTCGTCGCCCTGCGGATCGTTGGCGAACCGGGTGTCCAATTCGGCCTCGCCGCGGTATGTCAGATGCGCGAACCGCCGGGCGATCTCCATGCCGAGGTCGGGGGAGCGGCCCGTGCCGTAGTAGTCACCGTTGCACCAGCTTGGGTCTGACTTGATCGCAGCGACCTGGGTGCTCTGGGTTCCGATCTGGTCGGCAGTGGCGCGCCCCCCTCCCGCAAGTACCAACGCCGAACGCACCTTGTCGGGATGGCTGATGGTCCACTCCAGCGCGCGGGCGCCGCCCATCGAACCGCCGAGCACCGCGGCGACCTCGGTGATGCCCAGCGCCGCAAGCGCGGCGACGTCGGCCTCGACCTGGTCGCGCACCGACACCAGAGGAAACCTTGAGCCCCACGCCTTTCCGTCCGGATGCGGGGAGCTGGGGCCGGTCGAGCCGCGACAGCCGCCGAGCACGTTGGTGGCGATCGCACACCAGCGGTCGGTGTCGATCGGCGCGCCCGGCCCGGCAACGCCTTCCCACCAGCCCTCTGGCTCATGACCGGGCCCTACCGGACCGGTGACGTGCGAGTCGCCCGTCAGGGCGTGCAGCACCACCACCACGTTGTCGCGGTTGGGCGAGAGCTCGCCCCAGCGCTGCACGGCGATCGACACGTCCTCGATCACCGCGCCGTTCTCCAGCGTCAGCGGGCCGATGTCCACGACGCCGACTTCACCGTCGGCGGGCAGGCGCAAGGTGGGCACTTCGGAGATCGTCATCGCGCTGCCCGCAACGGTTTGGCGGCGGCGAAACCCTGCTCCAGGTCGGCAAGGATGTCGTCGATGCCCTCGATGCCGACGGCGAGACGGACCAGTCCCGGGGTGACACCGGTGGCCAGTTGCTCTACCGGGGTCAGCTGCGCATGGGTGGTCGACGCCGGATGAATGACCAGCGAGCGCACGTCGCCGATGTTGGCGACATGGCTGTGCAGCGTCAGCGCGTTGACGAACGCCTTGCCGGCATCCACGCCACCGGCCAGCTCGAAGGCCAGCACCGCGCCGGTTCCCTTCGGCGCCAGCTTCTTTCCAAGCTCGTGCCACGGCGATGTGGGTAGGCCGGCGTAGTTCACCGAGGTGACGTCGTCGTGGTTCGCCAGATACTGAGCGACGCGTTGCGCATTCTCTACATGTCGCTCAACGCGCAGGCTCAGCGTCTCTAATCCCTGCGCGATCAGGAACGCGTTGAACGGGGCGGCGGCCGAGCCGAGGTCACGCAGCAGCTGCACGCGCGCTTTCAAGGCGAACGCGGGCGGCCCGAGGTCGGCGAACACCACACCGTGGTAGCTCGGGTCGGGGGTGGTGAAGCCTGGGAAGTTGCCGTTGGTCCAGTCGAAGGTGCCGCCGTCGACGATCACGCCGGCGATCGCGGCGCCGTGCCCGCCCAGGTACTTGGTGGCCGAGTGCACGATGATGTCGGCGCCGTGGCTGATCGGTTGGATCAGGTACGGGGTGGCCACGGTGTTGTCGACGATCAGCGGTACGCCGGCGTCGTGTGCCGCCGCGGCGACATTGGGGATGTCGAGGATGTCGTTCTGCGGGTTGGAGATCGTCTCGGCGAAGAACGCCTTGGTGTTCGGCCGCGCGGCCGCGCGCCACGACTCCAGGTCGTCGGGGTTCTCCACAAATGTGACGTCGATCCCGAGCTTGGGCAGCGTGTAGTGGAACAGGTTGTAGGTGCCGCCATAGAGTCTCGGGCTCGAGACGACGTGGTCGCCCGCGTTGGCCACGTTGAGGATCGCAAACGTCTCGGCGGCCTGGCCGGACGCCAGGAACAGCGCGGCGACGCCGCCTTCCAGTGCGGCGATGCGTTGCTCGACGACGTCTTGGGTCGGGTTCATGATGCGGGTGTAGATGTTGCCGGTCTCGGCCAGACCGAACAGTGCCGCGGCGTGGTCGGTGTCGCGGAAGGTGTAGCTGGTGGTCTGGTAGATCGGCAGTGCCCGCGCGTTGGTCGCGCCATCCGGTGTTTGGCCCGCGTGGATCTGCTTGGTCTCGAACGACCAGTTCGCGCTCGGGTCGACGACCTCGGGGGATTCGGTGCTCATGGGTGGTTCTCCTGTTGTGATGGGCCGGTTGGGCTGGGTTCAACGCACTCAGCGACAACTGCGCACGCCGGACCTCCGCCTATCTCTCTGGGGGCCCGTCACAACGGACCCGCGCTTGCCGGTAACCGCTAGCGGTTACTCAACCTGGTCATCACCCGGGGCACCCCACCGCGGTTGGAGGGTTGCCGGCCAGCAAGCCGGGGCTTGACGCTGGCACTCATGACCGAGGAGAAGAGTATCGCACGCAGCGCAGGGAGTGCCAGCGGATGGTGGGCGCGCCGCTGAAGGCGGCCACGCGTAGCGTCTTATCCGACGCGATACTGATGGCCGCCGTTTCATCGCGGAGCTTCAGATTCTGTCCGACCACGACGCGCGGGAGAGTGACCATGAGTGCCGAGCAGCCAACCATCATCTACACCTTGACCGACGAGGCGCCGCTGCTCGCGACGTACGCCTTTCTGCCGATCATTCGGACCTTCACCGAGCCGGCGGGGATCAACGTCGAAACCAGTGACATTTCCGTCGCGGCCCGCATCCTGGCCGAGTTTTCCGACCAGCTGACCGAAGAACAGCGCGTGCCGGACAACTTGGCCGAGCTTGGCCGGCTGACTCTGCTGCCCGAAACCAACATCATCAAGCTGCCGAACATCAGCGCTTCGGTGCCGCAACTCACCGCCGCCATCAAGGAGCTGCAGGAGAAGGGCTACGCGCTTCCGGATTATCCGGCGCATCCAAAGACCGACGAGGAGAAGGCGCTCAAGGAGCGCTACGGCAAGCTTCTGGGCAGCGCAGTGAATCCGGTGCTACGCGAAGGCAATTCGGACCGCCGCGCACCCAACGCCGTCAAGGAGTACGCGCGAAAGCATCCGCACAGCATGGGCGAGTTTTCCCAGGCATCGCGCACCCACGTGGCGACCATGAAGCACGGCGACTTCTACCACGGGGAGAAGTCGATGACCCTTGACCGCGCGCGCAACGTGCGAATGGAACTGGTGACCAAGAGCGGCGAGACGATCGTGCTCAAGCCGGAGACGTCGCTTGGCGAGGGCGACGTCATCGAGAGCATGTTCATGAGCAAGAAAGCCTTGTGCGAGTTCTACGAAGAGCAGATCGAGGACGCGTACAAGACCGGTGTGATGTTCTCCCTGCACGTCAAGGCGACGATGATGAAGGTCTCCCATCCGATCGTCTTCGGGCACTGCGTGAAGGTCTTCTACAAGGACGCTTTCGCCAAGCACCAGGAGGTGCTCGACGAGCTGGGTGTGAACGTCAACAACGGCATGGTCGACCTTTACAACAAGATCGAGTCGCTGCCCGCAACGCAACGCGAAGAGATCATCAAAGACATCCACGCCGTCCACGAGCACCGGCCAGAGCTGGCCATGGTGGATTCGGCACGGGGCATCACCAACTTCCACTCGCCAAGCGACGTGATCGTGGACGCGTCGATGCCAGCGATGATCCGGCTTGGCGGCAAGATGTACGGCGCCGACGGGCGGACCAAGGACACCAAGGCGGTGAACCCCGAATCCACGTTCTCCCGGATCTACCAGGAGATGATCAACTGGTGTAAGACCAACGGCCAGTTCGACCCGACGACCATGGGCACCGTTCCCAACGTGGGCCTGATGGCACAGGCGGCCGAGGAGTACGGCTCACACGACAAGACCTTCGAGATCCCCGAGGACGGCACCGCCAACATCGTCGATATCGACACCGGGGAGGTGTTGTTGACGCAGAACGTCGAGGAGGGCGATATCTGGCGCATGCCCGTCACCAAGGACGCAGCGATCCGGGACTGGGTCAAATTGGCCGTCACCCGCGCGCGTGCGTCCGGTATGACGGTGGTGTTCTGGCTGGATACCGAACGTCCGCACGAGGCCGAGCTGAGGAAGAAGGTCAAGGCTTACCTGGAGGACCACGACACCGAGGGCCTCCATATCCAGATCATGCCCCAGGTGTGGGCCATGCGGTACACGCTGGAGCGGGTGGTCCGCGGACAGGACACCATCGCCGCGACCGGAAACATCCTGCGCGACTACCTCACTGACCTGTTCCCCATCCTGGAGTTGGGCACGAGCGCGAAGATGCTGTCGATCGTGCCGCTGATGGCCGGTGGCGGCATGTACGAGACGGGCGCGGGCGGGTCGGCGCCCAAGCACGTCCATCAGCTGGTGGAGGAGAACCACCTGCGGTGGGATTCGCTCGGCGAGTTCCTTGCGTTGGGTGCCAGCCTGGAGGACATGGGCAACAAGTCCGGCAACAAGCGAGCCGCGCTACTGGGCACGACGTTGGACGCCGCGATCGGCAAGCTTTTGGAAAACGACAAAGGCCCGTCGCGCAAGACCGGTGAGCTCGACAATCGTGGTAGCCAGTTCTACCTCGCCATGTATTGGGCGCAAGAGCTCGCAGCGCAGAGCGAAGACAAGGAACTTGCCGACCACTTCGCGACACTGGCCAAGGCGCTCTCCGAGAAGGAAGACGCGATCGTGGCCGAACTCGCCGAGGTGCAAGGCGATCCGGTGGACGTCGGCGGCTATTACTACCCGGACAGCGAGAAGACCGCAGCGGTGATGCGGCCGAGCAAGACGTTGAACGCGACGCTGGAGGCAGCGCAAGGCTGACTCCGTTAGCACCTAAAGCTACTGGTTAGTAGCCAAAGCTGCACCTTCATGCGCCATCCAGCCCTTGTAGTGTGGCCCGCGAAACACTTTCACCAGAAGTGTTTACCCGGCCGCCCACAAGGCGGTTGTGACGTGTAGGAGGAACCGGGCTCACATGTCCAAGATCAAGGTCGAAGGCACGGTTGTAGAGCTCGACGGTGACGAGATGACTCGCATCATCTGGAAACTCATCAAGGAAACGCTGATCCATCCGTACCTCGACATCGACCTGGACTACTACGACCTGGGCATCGAGCACCGCGACGAGACCGACGATCAGGTCACCGTCGACGCCGCAGAGGCAATAAAGAAGCACGGCGTCGGAGTCAAGTGCGCGACCATCACTCCCGACGAGGCCCGCGTCAAGGAGTTCAACCTCAAGCAGATGTGGCAGTCGCCGAATGGCACGATCCGAAACATCCTGGGCGGCACCATTTTTCGTGCGCCAATCGTCATCAAGAACGTGCCGCGATTGGTTCCCGGCTGGACCAAGCCGATCATCATCGGCCGTCACGCGTTCGGCGACCAGTACCGCGCGTTCAACACGAAGGTGGATCGGCCCGGCACCTTCACCGTGACTTTCACGCCCGACGACGGCAGCGAGCCGATCGTGCACGACGTCGTTCAGATTCCTGAGGACGGCGGCGTGATCATGGGCATGTACAACTTCAAGAAGTCGATCCAGGACTTCGCCCGCTCGTCGTTCAACTATGGGCTGCAACAGAATTACCCGGTATACCTGTCGACGAAGAACACCATCCTCAAGGGCTACGACGGGATGTTCAAGGACGAGTTCCAGCGCATCTTCGACGAGGAGTACGCCGACGAGTTCGAGGCTAAGGGTCTCACCTACGAGCACCGGCTGATCGACGACATGGTCGCGTCCTGCCTGAAGTGGGAGGGCGGTTACGTGTGGGCGTGCAAGAACTACGACGGTGACGTCCAGTCGGATACCGTCGCACAGGGTTACGGCTCACTGGGCCTGATGACCTCGGTGCTGATGACACCGGACGGCAAGACGGTCGAGGCCGAGGCGGCGCACGGCACAGTCACGCGCCACTACCGCCAGCACCAGCAGGGCAAGCCGACCTCCACCAACCCGATCGCGTCGATCTTCGCGTGGACACGCGGCCTGGAGCATCGCGGCAAGCTGGACAACACGCAGGATGTGATCACGTTCGCAGACACGTTGGAGGAAAGCGTCATCGGCACGGTCGAGGGCGGTCAGATGACCAAGGACCTGGCCCTGCTGATCGGCGACGAGCAGCCGTATCAGACCAGCGAGGAGTTCCTCGACACCATCGCGGGCAACTTCAAGAAGTCGCTCGACAACGCCTAACCGGTCGCCTCGGTCTTCGGCGGGGCGGCGTAGTCGTCGACGAAATCGACGATCAGATCGGCGATCCGGCCCGGCGCCTCGAACATCGGGATGTGACCGACGCCGTCGAGATGCGTGACCCGCGTATCTGACGGCAGGTGATTGGTGAAAGCACGGGTGAACCGCGGATGCGGCAGCACACGGTCCTTCTCGCAGACGGCGAGGTGCGTCGGCGTGCTGCCCTCGGCCAGCTCGACCAAGCCCGGCAGCAACAGCGCCTTCAGCAGCAGCTGGTAGTACGCCGGGCAGTGCGAGACGTCGTCGATGATGTCGCGAAGGTCGTCGTCCGACAGGCCGTCGGCTGAGGCGCTGACGGGCAGATAGGCGAGCCGACGAGAGAACGGCAGGCTCATCACCCGCTGGCCCAGCGCCATCGTCAGCAACCACAGCGGCAGGCCGGCCACGAACTTGCCGACGATCTCGAACTTGGCCGGCGTGAAATGACTCCAGCCGCCGGCCGGTGCGATCGCCGTGAGCGTGCGGGCCCGGCCACGACGCTCCAGTTCGAAGGCCACCCAGCCGCCCAGGGAGTTGCCGACGATGTGCGCGGTGCCCCAGCCCAGCGCGTCGAGGCGGCGTTCGACGTCGTCGGCAAGCGCCCCGGAGTGCAGGAAAAGCGGCCCGCTCGACCCGCCGTTGTGGCCGGCCATGGTCGGCGCGAAGACCTCGTAGCGACCGGTGTCAGCAATCAGCGGCGCAACCTTTTTCCACACGTTCTGCGACATCATGAATGGATGCAGCAAAAGAATCGGCTCGCCGGAGCCCAGGTGTATCGGTGCGCGCTCGGTCATGCTGCCCGACACTAAGGTGATACCGGCGGTACCGCAAGAGTGTCGGTTATGGTTCGGCCCCGTGATGGTGTCGACCATCACGTCCATGGCATTCGTGCCGCGATCAGGCAGCGGTGATCGGACAACCTTCCGCAACGGGGAAATCGCCGCATACCCGCTGGCACCACCACGATTTGGCGGGCTAGCCACAATGTCCTCACAACGACTTCACAGCTACCTTCCTAGGTCATGGACCACCTACCGTTCTGGATCAGGGGCGACCCACGCGCCCTCAAGCAGCTCCTGCTTGAGGGCGAGTTCACCCTCCACGGCGAGGACACCCTCCACGGCGAGGACACCCCGTCATGACCATCACCCTGCTAGCCCTGTTCGGACTACCAGTCGCCATCCTCATAGGCCTTGGCCTCGCCCGCCTTAGCATCGCCCTCAACATCCGGGCTGGTGGAGACTGATGGACAACTTCGCTTGGTGGCACCGACTCCGACGCCACAAGGTCGAGCGGAGTGGCTACAGCCACCACGGCTGGGCCACCGGCCTGCTAGCCCTCGCCCTCCACTGCCGGACATGCAACCGCGAGTGGGACTGGACGATCCACTAACTCTCTCCAAGAGGTCTCTCCGAGAGGTTTCGTGTTTCCAATTGGCGACGCCCAGGCCGGCGGCGCGAGCGACCGTCGCGCCCCTGGAGCGCGCCGCCGCCTATTCGCACACCGACAGCGTCCGTTAGGGTCTGTACGTCCGCGTGTGTCGGAAGGAGCACGGCCAATGAGCGTCTCCAGTATTGCTACTCGGCGTCATCGCGTCGTTATCGTCGGTTCGGGCTTTGGCGGACTGTTCGCCGCGAAGCACCTCAAGGGCGCAGACGTCGACGTCACACTGATCGCGAAGACGACCCATCATCTGTTTCAGCCGCTGCTGTATCAGGTTGCGACGGGCATCCTGTCGGTCGGCGAGATTGCGCCGGCCACGCGAATGATCTTGCGCAAACAGAAGAATGCCGAGGTGTTGCTCGGCGACGTCGTCGGGATCGACCTGAAGAACAAGACCGTCACCTCCAAGCTGCTCGACTGGGAGCGGGTAACCCCGTTCGACAGTCTGATCGTGGCCGCAGGCGCTCAGCAGTCCTACTTCGGCAACGACCGTTTCGAGGCCTTCGCGCCCGGCATGAAGACCGTCGATGATGCCCTTGAGTTGCGCGGCCGGATCCTTGGCGCGTTCGAGGCGGCCGAGGTGACGACGTCGGAGGCCGAACGCAAACGCCGACTGACATTTGTGGTGGTGGGCGCCGGACCGACCGGCGTCGAGGTCGTCGGGCAGATCGCCGAGCTCGCCCACCGGACTCTGACCGGAGCGTTCCGGACGATCCAGCCCAGTGAAGCGCGGGTGATCCTGATCGAGGCCGCACCCGCGGTGTTGCCGCCGATGGGGCCCAAGCTTGGACTGAAGGCGCAACGTCGGCTGGAGAAAATGGGTGTCGAGGTCCGGCTCAACACCATGGTGACCGACGTCGACTACATGGGTCTGACGGTCAAGGAGCAGGACGGCACCGAACATCGCATCGACTGCGCCGTCAAGGTCTGGTCGGCAGGCGTGCAGGCGAGCCCGCTCGGCCGGCAGATCGCCGAGCAATCCGACGGGACGGAATGTGATCGCGCAGGCCGGGTGATCGTCGAGCCGGACCTCACGGTGAAGGGTCATTCGCACGTGTTCGTCGTGGGCGACCTGATGAGCGTGCCGGGCGTGCCCGGGCAGGCGCAGGGCGCGATCCAGGGCGCCGTGTACGCGACCAAGCAGATCACGAGTGGCCTGAAGGGTGAAGACCCGACCACCCGCAAGCCGTTCAAGTACTTCGACAAGGGCAGCATGGCGACGGTTTCGCGGTTCAGCGCGGTGTGCCAAGTCGGCAAGGTCGAGTTCGGTGGGTTCATCGCGTGGCTCGCGTGGCTCGGTCTGCACCTCTACTACCTGGTCGGCAGCCGCAACCGGCTCGTCGCCGTCATCTCGTGGTTCGTCACGTTCCTCGGCCGAGGGCGCGGTCAGATGACGATCACCGAGCGGTGGGTGTTCGCGCGCAGGGCGATAGAACAAGTCCAGGAGCAGAACAACCCGAAAGCCATCGGCTGATGGCGTGAAAAGATCGACCCATCATGAGCACTTCCAGCGGATCCCGCCGCGTCGTCTTCTCGGGCGTTCAGCCCACGTCTGATTCTCTGCATCTCGGCAACGCGCTGGGCGCGATCAGCCAGTGGGTTGGCCTGCAGGACGAATACGACGCCTACTTCTGCGTCGTCGACCTGCACGCCATCACGCTCCCGCAGGAGCCCGAGCAGCTGCGGCGGCGCACGCTGGTCACCGCGGCGCAGTACCTTGCCCTGGGCATCGATCCGGCACGCGCGACGATCTTCGTGCAAAGCCATGTGGCCGCACACGCCGAACTCGCTTGGGTGCTGGGCTGTTTCACCGGTTTCGGGCAGGCGTCGCGGATGACGCAGTTCAAGGACAAGTCGCAGAAGCAGGGCAGTGACTCCACCACCGTGGGGCTGTTCACTTACCCGGTGCTGCAGGCCGCCGATGTGCTGCTCTACGACACCGATCTGGTGCCTGTCGGTGAGGACCAACGTCAGCACCTTGAGCTGGCCCGCGACGTCGCGCAACGGTTCAACTCGCGGTTCCCCGACACGTTCGTGGTGCCCGACGTGATGATCCAGAAGGCCACGGCCAAGATCTACGACCTGGCCGACCCGTCGTCGAAGATGAGCAAGTCGGCCGCCACCGAGGCCGGGCTGATCAGCCTGCTCGACGATCCGAAGACCTCGGCCAAGAAGATCCGGTCGGCGGTAACCGACAGCGAGCGCGAGGTGCGCTTCGACCCGGACGCCAAACCCGGTGTGTCGAACCTGCTGACCATCCAGTCCGCGGTCACCGGCACCGACGTCGACAAGCTCGTTGAGGGCTACGCCGGCCGCGGCTACGGGGATCTGAAGTCCGACACCGCCGACGCCGTCGTCGAATTCGTCTCCCCGATCAAGGCGCGGGTCGATGAACTGCTCGCCGATCCTGCCGAACTCGAATCGGTGCTCGCGGCGGGCGCGCAGCGCGCGAAGGATGTGTCTGCGAAGACGCTTTTCCGGGTATATGACCGGTTAGGGTTTCTACCGCAACGCCTGTAACGCTCTTGGGGGCTGGTATGACGGAGCCGGCCAAACCGGGGATTCTCGATCGCCTGCGGGCACGGTTCGGCTGGTTCGACCACGTCATGCGTGCCCAGGAGCGGTACAACGACAGCAAGGGCGACTTCTTCGCTGCGGGCATCACGTATTTCACGGTGTTCGCGTTGTTCCCGTTGCTGATGGTCGGTTTCGCGGCGGCCGGCTTCGTGTTGGCGCGCAACCCTGAGCTACTCGCCGACATCGAGGTGCAGATCAAGTCCCGAGTGGCGGGCGATTTCGGTGAGCAGTTGGTGGATCTGATGGACTCGGCTATCGAGTCGCGAACCTCGGTCGGCATCATCGGCCTGGCCACCTCCGCATGGGCGGGCCTTGGCTGGATGGCCAACCTGCGTGAGGCATTGTCCGAGATGTGGGTACAGCGCCGCGACAAGGGCAACTTCATCCGCACGAAGCTGTCGGATCTTCTCGCGATTGTCGGCCTGTTCATGACAATCGTGGTCACCATTGTGCTGACCGTGGTGGGCAGTTCAGACCTGATGAAACAGATAGTGGAATGGCTTGGGCTGCAAGATGTTCCCGGCATCGACCTCGGTCTGCGTGCGGCGTCGCTGCTCGTGTCGGTGTTGATCTCCTGGCTGTTTTTCACCTGGATCATCGCCCGGTTGCCCCGCGAATCGGTGAGCTTTCGCAGCTCGATTCGCGCCGCGTTGATCGCGGCGGTCGGATTCGAGGTGTTCAAACAACTCGGCACGATCTATCTACAGTCGGTGGTGCGCGGGCCGGCGGGTGCGACGTTCGGCCCGGTACTCGGCCTGATGGTGTTCGCCTACATCACGGCGCGGCTGATCCTGTTCTCCACCGCGTGGGCGGCCACGTCGACCGAAAACCTCGCCGCCGCAGCGGTCGAGCCGCCCGACGTCGCGCAGATCACCCTGCGGGTGCAGGAACGGGAGGGATTAGGCATGCGAGGGGCGCTGGCGGCGGCTGCCGTGGGAGCCCTTGGTGCGCTTGGCATTTCGCGGCTGCGACGGCACTAGCCGTGTCGCATGTGCTCTTTCCCTCATTGCGACTGCGCCGCGGGGATGCTACCGAGTCTGATGGGTCGGGCGAAGGTGTTCACATGGCTGCCGTCGACGACGCACACCTTGGCGGCCTCCTGCCATCGGGCGTAGTGCGGTGCGCTGCGATGGGCGATCCGAAACGCCTCCTCGTCGACGTAGATCTCGTAGAGGTAGAAGCGCGTCGGAGTTTCGATGTCCTGGTGCACATCGAACGCCAGACATCCTGATTCCTCGCGCAGGGATGCAGCGGCGTTGGCCGCAATGGCCTCGACGAAATCGTCGAGCTTGTCGGGGTGAACATCAAGGGTGACGAACAGTGTGTACATCAGAGCTCCGGCGAGAGGGCGTCGACGCCGCAGGTCGCGGCGAGCGCGTTGAGTTCCTCGATGGTCTTGGCGGGCAGCGCGACGGCGCCGGCGGCCGCTGCGCGGTTCTCGAGCTCGCCCGGCACGAGGATTTCCTGGCCGGGAGCAGTGCGGGACTTCTTCAGCGTGGTAATCAGCTGGTCGATGCGTTGGGTGAACTGCTCGGCCGGCATGATGGCCGCGATGTCGATGGCGATCACCAGGTGGCCGCACCCGCTGCGCTGGTCGGGGACGTAGGGTCCTACGACGTCGCTGCCGAACGAACTGCCCGTCAGTACGCCGGAGAGTACGTCCATCATTTATCTGGACACTTGACGCCTCTTTGTGGCCGATATCACAGCCGGGTCAAGCCTTCAGTGGCGGAGTTGCCGCCCGGGAGAATGGTTGGGTCGAGGACTGGCGCGGTGACGCAAACCGCGTTCCGTTTCCAGCCCCCGCCCATCGAACCGTGCATGGCGGTCTCCCGCACACGGCTCACCGACACCCGTCACGGGCGGTGTTCGACCGGAGCCCGCCAGGCCCGGTGAGGCCTGGGTGCGACGACGATGCCATTGGGGGAAGATCAGAGCGAGTTCGTCCGGTGATCGGTAGATCTGGGCGAAACCCAAGCCCGCCCGCGTTGGTGCCGACTCGGAGGGTGCGCCTGATTCGGTACGCGCGTGTGCCCCGCAGGATCATCCGCCAGGGTTGGCGATGCGGAAATACTGCGGTTCTGCGTCGCTGGGCACAGCGGCCGCTGTGGTGAACGGTTCGACGAGTTGGCGTAGTTCGATTAGGTGACGGGCGTGTTGATCCAGCCGCTGATCCTCGTCTGAGACGGGTGTCCACATCGGAACGGGGCGGGCTTTGCCGCGATCGTCCAGGGAGACGAACACCGTCATCGCATGTGCTGCCAGCCGCGGGTCAGCGCCGTAGGTATTGGTCGTGGCGACGTGGACGCTGGTGTGGATACTGCGGGGTCCGGTGTGGACGATTCGAGCGGTGACCTCGATGACGTTTCCGATGTTGATCGGCCGGTAGAAACGAACACCAGCGATGTAGGAGCTGATGACCTGCGCGCCGGCCCAGTCGGCCCCACAGACATAGGCCGCTTCGTCGATCCACTGCATGACTCGGCCGCCGTGCACCTTACCGCCCCAGTTGACGTCGGTGGGAGCGGCCAGGAAGCGCAACGTCGTTCGAGGAGCGGTGCCTTCGGCGGTGTAGGTTTGCGCCGCCATCGCGGCTTCGATGCGTTTGCGCAGCGAAATGCGCATCCGTGCCTGGCGTTGCCGTTGCTGGTCGAGCATCGTCGGCGGGTCCCAGCGCGGAACGTTCACGGGCGCCCCGGCGTCATCGACGGCGACGAAGATGAGAAGGCACTGCGACGTCTGGGCGTGTTGCGGCTGCGTCGGATCGCTGGAATAGACGGTCACCAGGATGTGCATGCTCGTGCGTCCGGTGTGAACGAGAGTGGCGTGGAGCTCGACCAGCTCACCGACGTGGATCGGCCGGTCAAAATGGACATTGCCAACATAGGCGGTGACACAGTATCGGCCGCTCCACTGAGCAGCCGCGGCGAAGGCCACTTTGTCGATCCATTCGAGCAGCTTGCCGCCGTCCACCGAGCCGACCGTGCCGGCGTCGACGGGTTTGACCAGGAACCGGTGAATGGTTTGGTGGCTGCGTTCGGCGGGCGCGGTGCTCGGTGCTGCGGTGTTGCCGCTCGGCGCGTTCACCGGTGAGCCACCGCTCGTTCGAGGGCGTTCATTACTGGACGGCCGTGGCCGGCCAGTGCCTTGCGCACGACGTAGGGCAACGAGCCGTTGTGGCGGAGGTATTCGATCTCACTTCCGGTGTCGAGCGCATCCGCGTGGCGACGACTGTATGCGGTCCGTCTGAGCGGCGGATGTGCAGCCGCAGTTCGTTCATCCCGACTTGGATCTTGTCGCCTAACCCACCTACCGACACCAAGACCGGCGTCGCCTTCATACCGACAGGCGCCGTCTGGGACGGGACTGCCCGCCGGTGTCACGCAGGGTGATGCCGGCGTCGAGTGCGGCGTGGATGGTGGCGATGCTTTCCGCGCGATCGCGGGGAATCCGTATATGCCGCTCATGCCTATCCGGCCGACCGCCGGCTTACCGGGTGGCCTTTACGGCGAGCACCGGACAGTCGACATCGTGCAAGATCTGCTGGGCGGTGCTGCCCGTGAGGAGCTTTCCCACCGGGTTGCGACGTCGCAGGCCGATGACGACGAGGTGGGCCTGTGATTCCTCGGCCAGTGTGACGATCTCGTCGACCGGGTCCCGGCCGCTGCGGACCTCGATCGAGTGGGGGACGCCGGAGTCGACGAGCTCTTTCTCGATTCTCGCGACCACATCTGGGGTGACGTGGTGTGGATCGGCGATGGCGTCGCCGCTGGAGGCGTTGAGGACGACGAGAGAGGTTTCCCGCAGCCGTGCCTCGGCGATCGCGGTCTGCAGGGCGGCTTCTCCTTCGGGGGTTGGTACATATCCGACGAGCACGCTCATAGCGGGTCCTTTCGATCTTCGGCGGGGGACCCGCTGGCGGAGTGGCTGGTGGAGCGCTCGTCGTCGATGGTGGCGGGCTGCGTCGCGTCGGGCTCGCCGGTGAGGTCACGCTCCGGCGACGGGGTTGTGTCCTCACCCTGCTGGGCGTCGGCGGCGCCCTCGCCGCGTTTTCCACGGATCAGGCGGAGGGCCAGCGGGACGATCAGGACCAGCAGAGCGACCGTGTAGAGGGTGATCGAGAACACGCTGGAGAACAGCACCGAGGCGTCGCCCTGGCTGATCGCCAGGGCACGGCGCAGCTGTTGTTCGGCCACCGGACCCAGGATCAGCCCGACGATCGCGGGTGCGACGGGCCAGCCGTATCGGCGGAAGAAATAGCCCAGGACGCCCAGGATGAGGAGCAGTCCCAGATCGATCGGGGACAGGTTCACGGTGTAGGAACCCAGCGCGGCGAACATCAGGATTCCCGCGTACAGGAAGGGGCGCGGGATGCGCAGCAGCTTCACCCAGATGCCGGCCAGCGGCAGGTTGAGCAACAGCAGCATGAGGTTGCCGATGTAGAGGCTGGCGATCAGCGCCCAGACCAGCGCCGAGCTGTTGGTGAACAGCTGCGGGCCGGGCTGCAACCCGTACTGCTGGAAGGCCGCCAGCAGGATCGCCGCCGTCGCCGAGGTGGGCAGGCCGAGACTGAGCAGCGGTACCAGCACACCGGCCGCCGCGGCGTTGTTCGCGGCTTCCGGCCCGGCGACACCCTCGATCGCGCCCTTGCCGAACTCCTCCTTGTGCTTGGACAGCCGCTTCTCGACCGCGTAGGACAGGAACGTGGGCACCTCCGCGCCGCCGGCGGGCAGGGTGCCGAACGGGAAGCCCAGCGCGGTGCCCCGCAGCCAGGGCTTCCAGGACCGTCGCCAGTCGGAGCGGGTCATCCCCCGGCCGCGGATGGGAATCAGCTCGGCCGGGGTGTGCCGCAGGCGAGAGGCGACCCAGAGTGCCTCGCCGACCGCGAACAGCCCGACCGCGACGACGACGACGTCGATGCCGTCCAGCAGTTGCGGGACGCCGAGGGTGAAGCGGGCCTGCCCGGTCTGCGCATCGATGCCGATGAGACCGATCATCAGTCCCACGCTGAGGCTGGCCAGCCCGCGCACCACGCTGGAGCCCAGCACCGCCGAGACGGTGATGAAGGCGAGCACCATCAGGGCGACATAGTCGGCCGGGCTGAGCGCGACCGCGAGCTTCACCACCTGGGGAGCGACCAACGACAGCAGCGCCGTGGCGATGGTGCCGGCGACGAAGCTGCCGATGGCCGCCGTGGCGAGCGCGGCGGCTCCGCGGCCGGCCTTGGCCATCTTGTTGCCCTCCAGGGCGGTGACGATGGAGGCGGCTTCGCCGGGGGTGTTGAGCAGGATGGACGTGGTCGATCCGCCGTACATGCCGCCGTAGTAGATGCCGGCGAACATGATGAACGCGCTGGTGGGCGGGAGGCTGAAGGTGACCGGCAGCAGCAGCGCGACGGTCATCGCCGGACCGATGCCGGGCAGCACGCCGACGGCGGTGCCCAGCAGCACGCCGATGAAGGCGAACATGAGGTTGGTGGGTGTCAGCGCGGTCGCGAACCCGTCGAGGAGCAGGCCGAGGTTGTCCATCAGATCACCGCCTGCAGAACGCCGTTGGGCAGGTAGATGCCGAGCAGCCGGGTGAAGATGAGGAAGGTGGCCAGCGGCACGAGCAGAGTTGCCAGGATGAGGCTGCGGGGGCGTCGGGCGCCGAGAGTGAAGGCGTTGCCGCCGAAGAACAGCATCGTCGACAAGAGGTAGCCCAGCGGGTTGATGAGCAGGATGTAGGCGACGAACGTGCCGGCCAGCATCGCCAGGGTGCGCCAGTCGGTCTTCTGCTCGAGGTCGATGTCCTCGCTGGCCTCGGGGGCGGCCCGGTCGCCGCGCAGCACGGCGACGGCGAGCCAAACGCCGACGAGGGTGGCCGCACCGCCCACCACATAGGGGAAGAAGCGCGGGCCCACGACGTTGGCGGTGGCCAGCACGCGGATCGAGCGCGTGTCGATGATCATCGCGATGCCGATGCCGGCCAGCGCGAGCGCCGCTGCCAGCTCGCCCCAGGAGATTCGGCGTTCCCCGGTGGTGGGCGGTGCGGTGCTGCTCATTCCTCGACCAGTCCCAGCTTGGTCAGGGTGTCGCGGATCTCGGTTTTCTGCCCGTCGAGGAACGTCTTGAACTCAGCGCCGGTCAGGTACGCATCCGTCCAGCCGTTCTTCTTCAGGGCCTCCTGCCACGCCGGGCTTTCGTGCACCTTGTCCAGCCACGCCGTCACCTGGGTGACCTGCTCGTCGGTCGTCTTCGGGGGGGCCAGCAGGCAGCGCCAGTTGGCGAAGGTCACGTTGATGCCCTGCTCCACCAGCGTCGGGATGTTGACGCCCTCGATCGGTTCCGGTGCAGTCACGCCCAGGGCCCGCAGCTCGCCGGCCTGCACCTGGCCGATGTACTCCTGGACGTTGGAGATCCCGGCGGATACCTGCCCGCCCAGCAGCGCAGACAACGACTCACCGCCCCCGGAGAACGCGACGTAGTTGACTTTGGCCGGGTCCACGCCGGCGGCCTCCGCGATCAACCCGGCGGTGATCTGGTCGGTGCCACCCGCGGAGCCACCGGCGATGGACACCGCGCCGACGTTGGCCTTCATGGCATTGACGAGGTCACCCATGTTCTGGAACGGCGAGTTCGCCGGGACGACCACGATGTGGTGCTCCTCGGTCAGCCGGGCGATCGGGACGACGTCGTCGAGGGTCACCGTCGACTCGTTCGTCGCGATGGCGCCGACCAGCGTGGCGCCCGTGACCATCAGGGTGTTCGGGTCGGTTTTGGTGACGAACTGCGACAAACCGATGGTGCCGCCGGCTCCGGCGATGTTGACCACCTCCACACCCTCGGGCGCCAGGTCGTCGGCCTCAATGCTGGCCTGCAGCGACCGGGCGGTGCTGTCCCAGCCACCGCCCGGCGCGGCGGGGGCGATCAGTTGCACGCCCGCCGTGGGGAATCCTCCTTCGCCGGCCGCGTTGCCCGATGACCCGGGCTGCTGCTGACCACAGGAAGTGAGTAAAACAGCGGCGGCACCCACTGCCGCCGCCAACGTTTTCAAGCGCATGTCGAAGTCCTATCAGTCGGGCTAATGATGCTTACAGCATACAGATTATAGGCTGTAGGTCAATAGCATACAGATTATAGGCTGTAGGCCAATAAGAATCTTAATTCTGAGTCAGCAGGGACCGTGCGACGAAGGGCAGGATTCCCCCGTGCCGGAAGTACCGTGCCTCGGCT
>CAVQSK010000033.1:0-321251 GCA_963715885.1 uncultured Actinomycetota bacterium | reverse complement strand
CTTGGGCCAGTAGCAGTTTCGTTCATCATCGGTGGCATTACGGGCGATGAGGTCGAGATGCTCATTGCGAATCTGGATGTGCACCTTGGGATCTGTCTTCAGGTTGCGATACCACCCCGGGTGAGCGGCGCGGCTGCCGAACGACGCCGGCAGGACGACCCGATCGCCGTCACGCAGGTACAGCGTCGGGTTGGTGTGCTGGTGGCCGGTCTTTCGTCCCGCGGTGGTGACGAGCGCCGCGGGAAACCACAGCAGCTTGGCGCCCAACCGACCATTTGTGCGCTGATACACCCAGATGTGTGCACGCGCGAAGTACTTCATCAGCAGCGCGAGAAGGCGCGAGTTCCTGATCCATCGCCGCTGGGTCATACCCCATGATTTGCCGAAGTTGGCGACTTGCAAACTATTTCTTGGTGAGGCGGCTGCCGCCGTGCCAGTCCTCCTCGATGCCAACCGATTCTTCGTCGACACCGAAACTGGCCAGCTGAGGACGTTCCCGCAGACTGCGCTTGATCTCCGCGAAGCCGGCGAAAGTGGCCAGGCCGACGACGTGGTCCCAGAGCCGGCCCGCGTCGTCGGGACTCGGCAGCCTGCTGATCACGGGGCCGAAGAAGGCCGTACCGCCGGGCGGCTGGAAGTGCAGGATCGGTGTTCCGACGTCGCGCCCCGTCAGCGCAAGCGCCTCCTCGGTCTCGGTGCGGATCACGTCGTCGAACGCGCTGTCGTCGAGGGCGGCGGCAAGATCGGTTGGCAGCCCGGCGTCGCGCAGGAGCTGCTCCATCAGTTGAGGCGTTCCAAGGTCCGACGCGGACAGTCTGTCGCGGGGTTTGTCGAACAGCCGGGTGCCGAGTGCCTGGTAGAGCATCCCGACGGCCGGCCTGCCGTGCTCCGTCCGTACGCGCGCGCAGACCCGCAGCAGCCGCAGGCCAGCTGTGTGGCCGTCCTCATAGTTCTCGGGGAAGTGTGACGCGTAATCCACATTTGCGTTAAGAAGCCGCAGCGAAATGAACCGCCAGTCCACGCTGTATTCCCGCTCGGCGGCGACCATGCGCACCCACTTGCTCGTCATCCAGGCGAAGGGACAAACCGGGTCGAAGTAGAAGCTCAGGTCGACTTCGGTTGAGGAGTCCATGCCCCAATTCTGCCCCGTGATAGGCCGATTGAAGGATTCGGGTGTACCGCCCGTTAGGAGCTGTTATGACGAGTTCCTCAACGCACGTAATGGTGTTGGGCGCTAGCATGAGTGGATTGCTCGCGGCCCGGGTACTGTCCGACTTCTACGACACCGTCACAGTGGTAGAGCGCGATGTACTGCCCGACGGTCCCGCGAATCGCAGGGGCGTGCCACAAGACGGCCATGCGCACCTCCTACTGGCCCGAGGCGCCCAGATCCTTGCGGAGTTGTTCCCTGGCATTCTCGGCGAACTGGTCGCCGCCGGTGTGCCTGTCTGGGACGACGGCGATCTGTCCAAGCGGGATACGTCGATCGGGGGGCACCGCCTGACCAGGAATGGCCACTTGCGCAGGCCGCTGCGCGATTACTACCCGAGCCGGGTGCTACTGGAAGATCACGTGCGCCGGCGGGTGCTCGCCATACCCAACGTCACCCTTCTCGACGGCCGCGAAGTGGTCGAGCTGACAACGACGAACGAACGCGACCGCGTCACCGGTGCCGTCATCGCGGACCGCGCCACCGCGGAGAAGAACGCTCTGACCGCGGCACTGGTCGTCGACGCGACCGGTCGGGGCTCGAGAACACCGATGTTTCTCGACCGACTCGGTTATGGCCGACCACACGAGGACGAGTCGACCGTGCGGATCACCTACACCAGTCAGTTGCTGCACATGCCTCGCGGCAGAATGCCCGCGGAAGTCATCGGAGTTTTCCCAGAGCCACACCGGCCCACCGCATTTGCATTGATCGGCAACGAGCGCGACAGGTCGGTGCTCTCCGTAGGTTCGTTGGGGGTACGAGGGCCGGCCGAACAATACTCCGAAATGCTCTCGTTTCTTGCAAAGTTCGCGCCCGCCGATGTAATGGACGCCTTGCGTACAGCGAAGCCAGTCGGCAAGGCGAGTACGTATCGCGTGCCATCGAATCGGTGGCGACGGTACGACAAGATGCGCCGAACTCCCGACGGCTTACTCGTCGTCGGCGATGCGTTCTGCGGTTTCAATCCGATCTACGGCCAAGGCATGACGATCGCCGCACTCGAGGCGATTGCCCTGCGCGATTGTCTGCGCCAAGGTCCGTCGGATCTGCCGCGACGCTTTTTCCGCGGGGCTGCCAAGAAGATCCGCGTGGCCTGGCAAACCGCGGTGTCGTCGGATCTCGGTTTACCGGGCGTGACCGGTTCGCGCCCGTTGGCGATGCGACTGACGCATGCGTATCTGGAGAGGGTGCTGACCGCTGCCGAATCCGACTCAGCCGTCACGGAACAATTCATGAGGGTCAGCGGGATGATCGACTCCCCGGCGCGACTATTTCGGCCGGCGATGGTTCTCCGGGTTATGAAGGGCCAACGCCGATCTAGGGCTCACAGACCACTAGCGGGATCACCCGGTCGGTCCAGGACTGATAGTCCTCGTATGTCGGATACATCTCGACCAGCCGGGGCCAGTACTTGGCGCGTTCTTCCTTTGTGGCGTCACGGGCGGTCAGGTCGAGTACCTCTTTCTTGATCTGAACCTGAACCTTCGGGTTGGCCTTGAGGTTCAGATACCACATCGGGTTCTTTTCACTGCCGCCCTTGGACGCGGCCACCACCGCGGTGTCGCCGTCGCGGTGGAAATAGAGCGGGCTGACGCGCGGCTGGCGCTCTTGCGACCGGTCGTGGTCAGCAGCGCCACGGGAATGCCCTGGACGTTACTGCCGAAGCCCTCGCCGTCGCTGCGGCGATACATGAAGGTGTTGATCTTTCGATGTCCACTTGATGAAGAAGTCCGACGGCTTTGTGTCCACGAAGCGGGGGCGAGACTTTGCCATGTCGGTCATCCTATGCTCGGCGGGTGGACACCGTTTCCGATGCCGACCGCATCGCCGCAGCCGAGGCCTACATAGATGCCCTGGTCAGCCATGACGGCGATTCGGTGGCCTTCGCGCCGGATTGTGTCCGCATCGAGAATGGTCTCAAGACCGGATTTTCCCGAGATCACCTGCGGCGCAGTCTCAGTCGCGGCCCGCAGTACCGCGTCATCGCCGCGGCTACCGACCGCAAGTTCACCATCGACGGCGATCACGTGCACGCCACATTCACCGTCGTCACCAAGGCGGGGGTTTTCGGTCGCGGCGTCGTTGCCCAGGTCGACGAGACGTTCCTGGTTCCCGCCGCCGACGGCAAGATCCACCACATCAGGGCGCGGATCCGCCCGCGTCTTAAGCGCGAACAGACGTAAACTAGATCCTCCGGATGACGAACGGCGTCTTTCCCGACGGGAGCCGTTCGATCTGCTCCACGTGCTCCAACGTCACGCGCATATCGCCGGGCAACCATTTCCGCGCGTTGTCCATCACTTCTGCTTCGTTCACACGTCCGACGCGGGGGTCGGCGACGACCAGCAGTCGCACCTCGTCCAGCGACTCCTGAACAACTTGCATCCGCACGAGCCCTTTGATGCCGTCGGTGACGTTGTCGATTCCAACCAACACCTCGCCTCGCGGTGAGATCAGGTATTCCTTGTCGCGACCCTGGATCGCTGACACCGGTAGTAATCCGAGGGCGACATCCTCTAGCTCGGCCGCACCGTAGTGATCGGGGACGATTACGCGATCACCGGTTCGGTACCGGACGAGTGGCATCGCATCGTTCCAAAGCCCGGTGCCGACGACCTCGAGCGCCCGGCAGCCGGTCGGCGCCTCCGCTTCATCGAGCGGAAGAAGCTCGACCCGACCATATGCGGGATTGAAGTACGAGGCACCGGCGGCAAGGCCCGCCGCGAACGCTACGCGCTCGGCCTGGCCATAGTAGTCGACGACGGTGGCCTGAAATACGTGCTCCATGAGTAGACGCCCCGAGGGCTCCAGCGCCTCAGAAGAGGTAAGTACCACGGCGATCGGGATGGACAGGCCGAATTTCTGCATGAAGGAGGCCAGCGCCTCGCCAGAGCTCGGGTGCGTGTACAGCACCTCGGGGGCGAACCGCCGTAGCTCATCGTAGAACCACCGGGCCGTGGTTTGGCTCAGGTGATTCGACGAGAGCACCAGCTGCTGGCCTCCGTGGGTCCGTACCCCATATGGCGGTTCGTGATCGGCCAGCGGTTTCACCTGGTCGACACGCAACCGCGCAATCCGTGCCGTGCGGAACGTCAGGTTCCAGACGCCCAGCAGGTCGTCGATGAACGCCTGCTCGCTTCCGATGGAGCCAAGTGATCTCTGCAGCTGCACCGGGATGCCGGTCGAGCCACTGGTCTGCGCCCTGGCGCGGATCAGGCCGCGCACCCGGAAGCGCCCCGGATGATCGCGTAGGTCGGACTTCTCGGTGAACGGCCGTTCGGCCAGCGGCACATCCGCCGGTAGACCCGACGGGGTGTCGGCTGCCCACTCCAGTGCCCTACGGGTAAGCCGATCGGACAGCTCCCGGCGCGCCGAGCGATCCATTCCGTCCAACTCCCCCAACAGCTGGTGGACGGGCTCGTAGTACCGGCCGTTGTACCGCAGCGCCCGGTTGAGCACCTCGGTCCCCTTGATCCGGTCGGTCAGCCGGCTACTGAGTCGGGTCATTTGTCGGGCCCCGTAATCGATCGGTTTCACGGTACCGTTGTTCAATCCGCTTGCCTTGCCTTGCCGTAGGGCGAATCCAGAATCGCGCCGTGGTGGGATTTGAGTGATTTCGCTGTCGGTCATCCGGCTTGATTCGGGTCGACGGGTTGGAATGGGCAGCGCCAGTTGTCTTCCACGGCCCGGCCTGAATACTGCCGGGCCTCCGAATTGACCCCGAAGTCCTCTAGCACCGGGTTGATCGAGCCCTGAAACGCCATATCGCGGGCGCGGATCATGTTCTTCATCATCTCGAACTTCCCACGCTCCCGTAGGCGCTCGAACTGCTGATGCAGATTGAACACAAGTGCCGCGAACGGAAACCGGCGTGCCTTCCGCGAAGCATACGGATTCAGGCCGGCGACGAAATAGGCTCGGCCGCCGATACTGAACGAGAACTGATTGTCCTCGGGATCACCGCTGACAGTAGGGTCCCAGCCGAAGAATTCGGCGTCGATTTCGTGCATCTGCTGCAGGTGCGTCCATAACAGGCGTTCAAAGTGTCCTTCTGACAATATATTCGGCTCACCGAAGGTCGCAATGAAGGTCACGAACGCTGAGTCCATCTCTCCCATTTCGTGGGCGAACTCGTACAGGTCGTGACAGACGGCCCGTGCGGTAACGTCCGCGCCGATCTCGGAGTATCGACCGAAGCGGTAGACACGGCGGTTGAAAGCTGACCGCGCGCCAACACATGGGAACCCTTCGCCGAGGACCTTCATGACCAGCTCTTCGTGCACGGCGATTTCGGCTGCGCTTGGCTGTCGAGCAGGATCGAGGATCTGTTTCAGAACACCGTCCGGTGATCCCAGATAACTTGAGCCGGTAGCGGCCACCGAATCCGCGGCCAGCGGATTCCAGCCTCTCTGGCGTCCCGAGTCCACCCTCGGCGGGGCTATCGACGGCACTATCGAGTTCCTCTCGGACGCATTGCAAACCCCCAAGTCATAGCGATCCAGCCCCGGTCGTTGCCCATCAACCAGACCATCGGACGGTTCAGATCGTACCCGAACTTCAGTCGCTCGCGTAAATTTTCGATGAGTTGGTGCAAACATCGTCTAGTTTTCTATCGACCGCAGCAATCCGCGCGACCGGTGCACGGAATCGAACCGAGATCGCGCGCACAGCAAATTCTCAAACTAGTTCATGAGCTCTCGGTCGACGCGATAGTTCGAGACCCTGTGCTGTCTCGCTATCGAGCCGGACTTCAAACATGGATCGGATACAGAACAGTCATTGGAACGCCGACTGTTTGCGCGTGTTTATGTCCGCAAGCACGATGCCGTAGCGCGTGAGACCGACCGATGTGGAGGGTTCGGCCGGTTAGATCCGCTCGATGATCGTGCCGGTGGACAGCGCTCCGCCCGCACACATCGTGATCAGCGCGGTGCTCTGATCCGTCCGCTCCAATTCGTGCAGCGCCGTGGTGATCAGCCGGCTGCCGGTGCTGCCGACGGGATGACCGAGCGCGATCGCGCCACCGTTGACGTTGACCCGGTCCATGTCGGGCTCGTGCACGCGGGCCCACGACAGCACGACCGACGCGAACGCCTCGTTGATCTCGACGAGGTCGACGTCGCCGATCTTCATGCCGGCCTTCTCGAGTACCTTCGCCGTGGACTGCACCGGCCCGTCGAGGTGGTAGTACGGCTCCGCCCCGACCAGCGCCTGGCTGACGATCCGGGCCCGCGGCCGCAGCCCCAGCGCCCGCGCCTTGTCCTCGTCCATCCACAGCACCGCGGCGGCGCCGTCGGAGATTTGTGACGACGTGCCCGCGGTGTGGATACCACCGTCGAGCACCGGATTCAGCTGGGAAAGCCCCTCGAGCGTGGTGTCGCGCAGACCCTGGTCGCGGGTGACGACGTGGCGCTCGGCGGTCGGTTGCTTCTGCTCGTCGAGCACCGGCGCCTCGATGCCGCTGATCTCCCGGTCGAACCGGCCCTCGGCCCACGCCTGCTTGGCCTTGGCCTGCGACCCGAAGCCGAACTGGTCGATTTCCTCGCGGGTGATGCCGCGCCGCTTGGCGATCCGCTCGGCGGCGGTGAACTGGTCGGGCAGGTCGATGTCCCACGACTCGGGCCGGATGATGCTGCGGTCGGGACCGGCGTTGGCGCCCAGGCCGACGCGGCTCATCGCCTCGATGCCACAGGCGATGCCGATGTCGATGGCCCCCGCGGCGATGAGGCCGGCGACCACGCCGTTCGCCTGCTGGCCGCTGCCGCACTGACAGTCGACCGTCATCGCGCCGACGTGCTCCGGCAGCCCGGCGACCAGCCAGCTCACCCTGGTGATGTTGTTGGACTGCTCACCGAACTGCGTGACGCAGCCGCCGACGATCTGCTCCACATCGCCGGCGTCGATGCCGGCCTTCTCGACGAGCGCCTTCTGCGTGGCGCCCAACAACTCGGTGGCGTGCAGGCCGGACAACCATCCGTTCCGCTTGCCGATCGGGCTGCGAGTGGCTTCAACGATGACAGGGTTACTCATCCCGCCAGGCTAGAACACGTTTCATTACTCTGACAAGCGACGATGCCACCAGGCCTTTTATCTACTAAGAAGGCATGTTTTACTGGAACTAGAACACGTTGCAATTGAGGAGTGCAGACCCATGCCAACCCCCAATATTCCGGCTGACTTCGACTTCCTCGACCCGGATGTCAACCTTGCGGGGCTGCCCGTGGCGGAGCTCGCCGAGCTTCGCAAGGCCGAGCCCATCCACTGGGTCGACGTGCCCGGTGGCACGGGTGGTTTCGAAGACAACGGCTACTGGATCGTCTCCAAGCATGCGGACGTGAAGGAGGTGTCCAAGCGCAACGACGTCTTCTCGAGCTGGCAGAACGGCGCCATCCCCGTCTGGCCGAAGGAGATGAAGTTCGAGCAGGTCGAACTGCAGCGCAGCGTGATGCTCAACATGGACGCTCCGCATCACACCCGGCTGCGCAAGATCATCTCCCGCGGGTTCACGCCCCGCGCCATCGGACGGCTGGAGGAGGAACTCGCACAGCGCGCTCAGAACATCGCCAAGTCCGCGGCCGCGGAGGGCAGCGGCGACTTCGTCGAGCAGGTCTCGTGCGAACTTCCGCTGCAGGCCATCGCCGGCCTGCTCGGTGTTCCGCAGGACGACCGCAACAAGCTGTTCCGGTGGTCGAACGAGATGACCGGCGGCGAGGATCCGGAGTATGCCGACGTGGATCCCGCGCAGTCGTCGATGGAGCTGATCACGTACGCGATGGCCATGGCGGACGAGCGCGGCAAGAATCCAGGCGATGACATCGTCACCCAGCTGATCGAGGCCGACATCGAGGGTGAGAAGCTCTGTGACGACGAGTTCGGCTTCTTCGTGATCATGCTCGCGGTCGCGGGCAACGAGACCACGCGAAACTCGATCACCCACGGCATGATCGCCTTCTCGCAGAACCCCGACCAGTGGGAACTCTTCAAGAAAGAGCGGCCCTCGACCGCAGCCGACGAGATCATCCGCTGGGCGACCCCGGTGTCGGCGTTCCAGCGCACCGCCATCGAGGACGTCGAATTGGGCGGGGTCACGATCAAGAAAGGCCAGCGGGCGGTGATGTCCTACCGGTCGGCCAATTTCGACGCAGAGGTCTTCGAAGACCCGCATACCTTCAACATCCTGCGCGACCCGAACCCCCACGTCGGCTTTGGCGGCACCGGCGCGCACTACTGCATCGGCGCGAACCTGGCCAGGATGACCATCAACTTGATCTTCAATGCGGTCGCCGATCACATGCCGGACATCGAGCCCATCGGTGAGCCCGAGCGGTTACGTTCGGGGTGGCTGAACGGAATCAAGCACTGGCAGGTCGACTACACCGGTAAGTGCGCGGACGCGCGCTAGCACCGCCACACGAATCAAGGAGGATTCGGTTGGATTTCACACCGAACCCGGAGCAACAGGCTGTCGCCGACGTTGTCACGTCGGTGCTCGAACGGGAGAACAGCGCAGAAGCTCTGATAGCGGGAGGCGTTGCGGCGCTGGCGGTGCCGGAGCGCCTCGGCGGTGACGGGCTGGGCCTGTCGGAGATCGCAACCGCGCTAACCGAGATCGGCAGGCACGGCACGGTCGGCCCGGCCCTGGCCACCCTCGGGCTGGGCACCGCGGTGCTGCTGGACCTGGCGTCCGACGCCCAGCAGAACCGCTATCTGGCGGGGGTTGCCACGGGTTCGGTGCTGACCGCGGCGCTGAACGAACCTGGTGCGCCGCTGCCGGATCGGCCTGCGACGACGTTCGCGAACGGTCGGCTGAACGGCACGAAGGTAGCCGTTGGATATGCGGAGCAAGCGGATTGGATCATCGTGACCGCCGACGGTGCGGTCGTGGTGGTGCCCCCGAAGGCCGACGGCGTAACGCTCACCAAGACCCCGACGTCGAACCACAGCGATGAGTACACCGTGACGTTCTCCGACGTCGCCGTGGCTGACGACGACATGCTGTCCGCCGCCGAGCCACGCCGGGTCAACCAATTGGCCCTCGCGGCGATCGGCGCGTTCGCATCCGGGCTAGTCGCGGGCGCGCTACGGCTGACCGCTGACTATGTGGCCAACCGCCATCAGTTCGGCAAGCCGCTGTCAACGTTCCAGACGGTCGCCGCGCAGCTCGCGGAGGTCTACATCACCTCCCGCACATTGACATTGGCGGCGACATCGGTGGTGTGGCGGCTGTCCGAGGGCCGCGACGCCGACGACGATCTTGACGTCCTCGGCTACTGGCTGGCCTCGCAGGCGCCTCCCGTGATGCAGATCTGCCACCACCTGCACGGGGGCATGGGCATGGATATCGCCTACCCGATGGACCGCTACTACTCCACGATCAAGGACCTGACCCGGCTGGTGGGCGGGCAGGCGCATCGTCTCGACCTGGTGGGAACGCAATGTACATCGAACTGACTCCCGAACAGAGGCAGCTGCAAGCCGAACTGCGGCAGTACTTTTCGAACCTTATCTTCCCCGAAGAGGCCAAGGAGATGGAGGCCGACCGGCACGGCAAGGCCTACCGGGCGGTGATCAAGCGGATGGGCTCGGACGGCAAGCTCGGCGTCGGGTGGCCCAGGGAGTTCGGCGGCCTCGGTTACGGGCCGATCGAGCAGCAGATCTTCGTCAACGAAGCCCACAGGGCCGATGTGCCGCTGCCCGCGGTCACGTTGCAGACCGTCGGGCCCACCCTGCAGGTGTACGGCAGCGCGGAGCAGAAGAAGAAGTTCCTCCCAGCGATACTGGCCGGCGACGTGCACTTCGCCATCGGCTACACCGAACCCGAGGCCGGTACCGACCTGGCGTCGTTGCGCACCACCGCGGTTCGCCAGGGCGATGAGTACATCGTCAACGGGCAGAAGGTGTTCACCACCGGTGGGCACGACGCCGATTACATCTGGCTGGCGTGCCGCACCGACCCGGAAGCCGTGAAGCACAAAGGCATTTCAATCCTGATCGTGGACACGAAGGATCCCGGTTACTCATGGACGCCGATGATCCTGTCCGATGGCGCTCACCACACCAATGCCACCTATTACAACGATGTTCGGGTGCCCGCGGACATGCTCGTCGGTGAGGAGAACGGTGGCTGGCGGCTGATCACCACCCAGCTGAACAACGAGCGTGTGATGCTCGGCCCGGCCGGCCGGTTCGCCGCCATCTACGACCGGGTGCATGCCTGGGCATCCAAGCCCGGCGGCAATGGGGCGACCCCGATCGATCATGACGACGTTAAGCGTTCACTTGGTGAGATTCATGCGATGTGGCGCATCAACGAGTTGCTCAACTGGCAGGTCGCGGCGGCGGGCGAGACGATCGACGTCGCCGACGCGGCGGCGACGAAAGTGTTTGGCACCGAGCGCGTTCAATATGTCGGGCGGCTGGCCGAGGAGATCGTCGGTAAGTACGGCAACCCGGCAGAGCCGGAAACCGCCGAACTGCTGAAGTGGCTCGACAGTCAGACCAAGCGGAATCTGGTGATCACGTTCGGCGGCGGAGTGAACGAGGTGATGCGCGAAATGATTGCGGCGTCGGGCCTGAAGGTGCCGAGGGTGCCCCGGTGAGCGCCATCGAAGACATTCAGGCCGCCGCTGAGCGGGTCAAGGCCGAAGGCAAGAGCAAGCCGCGGGTTGGTCGTCATCCGGTCAACCAGCCGATGGTCGACCACTGGCTGGACGCGATGGGCGACCGCAACCCCATCTACGTCGACGAGGAAGCCGCCAAGGCGGCAGGGCATCCCGGCATCGTCGCCCCGCCGGCGATGATCCAGGTCTGGACGATGATGGGCCTCGGCGGGGTCCGGGCTCCTGACGACCCGCTCGCCAAGATCCTCGAATTGTTCGACAATGCCGGGTACATCGGCGTGGTAGCGACCAATTGCGAGCAGACCTACCACCGGTACCTGAGGCCTGGCGAAGAGGTCAGCGTCGCCGCTGAGCTGACCGATGTCGTGGGACCGAAGCGGACCGCGCTCGGTGAGGGCTTCTTCATCACCCAGAAGATCACCTGGCAGGTCGGCGACGAAGATGTCGCCGAGATGATGTGGCGCATCATGAAGTTCAAGCCGGCCGACGCAGGGATCGGCGCGCAGGTACCAGACGATCTGGACGCTGATTCGATGATGCGGCCTGCGTCGTCGCGGGACACCAAATTCTTTTGGGACGGCGTCAACGCTCACGAGCTCCGCATCCAGAAACGCGCGGACGGCAGCCTGAAGCATCCGCCGGTGCCCGCACTGTGGACCGATCACAAAGATGAAGTAGTGCCGTCCGATTATCTTGTCGCCAGCGGCAAGGGCACGGTGTTCAGCTTCGTGGTGCACCACGCGCCCAAGGTGCCAGGCCGCACACTGCCGTTCGTCATCGCACTCGTCGAACTCGAGGAGGGGGTGCGGATGCTCGGTGAGCTCCGCAACGTCGACCCCCCGACCGTGGAGATCGGAATGCCTGTTCGCGCAACGTACATCGACTTCCCCGAGGGCGATTCGGGTCCGGCCTGGACGCTGTATGCGTGGGAGCCGGACGCATGAGCTCGCCGGCGGTCGAGGTGGGGACCAGGCTTCCCGAGCTCATGCTCTACGGTGACCCGACGTTCATCGTCTCGACGGCGATCGCCACGCGTGACTACCAGGACGTCCACCACGACCGCGACAAGGCGCAGGCCAAGGGCAGCAAGGACATCTTCGTCAACATCCTCACCGACACCGGCCTCGTGCAGCGCTACATCACCGACTGGGCGGGGCCGAACGCGATCATCAAGACGATCGGCCTGCGACTAGGAGTGCCGTGGTACGCGTACGACACGGTGACGTTCTCCGGTGAGGTCACCACCATCGAGGACGGTCTGATCACGCTGAAAATCGTTGGCAGCAACAGCCTCGGCGATCACGTCATCGCGACCGCGACGCTGACGATCGGGGGAGCCTGATGCGTGAGCTGTCCGGAAAGGCGGCGATCGTCGGGATCGGCGCCACCGACTTCTCCAAGAACTCAGGCCGCAGTGAGCTGCGGCTCGCATCCGAGGCGGTGCTGGACGCGCTCGACGACGCAGGTCTGACACCGGCCGATGTCGACGGCATGGTCACGTTCACCATGGACTCCAACACCGAGGTCGCCATCGCGCGGGCGACCGGCATCGGGGGGCTGAAGTTCTTCTCCAAGATTCATCACGGCGGTGGCGCGGCGTGCGCGACGATCCAGCAGGCGGCAATTGCGGTGGCGACGGGTGTGGCGGATTGCGTGGTGGCATATCGGGCTTTCAATGAGCGCTCGGGGATGCGGTTCGGCCAGGTGCAGAGGCGGTTGGTGGAGAACGCCGATTCGACGGGTGTGGACAACTCGTTCTCCTATCCGCACGGGTTGTCCACGCCGGCTGCGCAGGTGGCGATGATCGCCAAGCGGTATATGCACCTGTCGGGCGCGACGAGCAAGGACTTCGGTGTGGTGTCGGTGGCTGACCGCAAGCATGCGGCCAGGAACCCGAAGGCCCATTTCTATGAGAAGCCGATCACGATTGAGGATCATCAGAATTCGCGGTGGATCGCCGAGCCGTTGCGGCTGTTGGACTGTTGCCAGGAGACCGACGGCGGGGTCGCGCTGGTCGTGACGTCGGCGGAGCGGGCCAAGGATCTCAAGCACCGGCCTGCCGTCATCGAGGCGGCGTCGCAGGGTGCCAGCCCGGATCAGTATTCGATGGTCAGTTACTACCGGCCGGAGCTGGGTCTGCCCGAGATGGGTCTGGTTGGCAGGCAGCTGTGGTCGCAGTCGGGGCTGCAGCCGTCTGATATTCAGACCGCGATCCTGTATGACCATTTCACGCCGTTCACGCTGATTCAGTTGGAGGAGTTGGGGTTCTGCGGCCGGGGTGAGGCCAGGGACTACATCGCCGAGGGTGCGATCGAGGTCGGTGGGCGGCTGCCGATCAATACGCATGGCGGGCAGCTGGGTGAGGCCTACATCCACGGCATGAATGGCATCGCCGAGGGCGTGCGCCAGTTGCGTGGCACGTCGGTCAACCAGGTGCCTGATGTTGAGCATGTGCTCGTCACCGCCGGGACCGGCGTCCCGACGTCCGGACTCATTCTCGGTTAGTCCATCTGCTCGCCGTCAAGTAGGTGAGTACCAACCAGGGAGGTCCGTGTCACTCCATCCGAAGGGCACGGGCAGCCCCTGTGCAGCTGTCGTTTCCTAAACTGACGACAGTAAGGTGGTGGTGGCCATGGCTCTGCAGAGCAACCCGGGCTGCAAACACCACCGAGGGTGGTGACCTAGCAACAATGGGCGATTCGACCGGCGGACGAGGCATCGTCGTGGTGGTTCGGCTTCGGCGGAGGAACCAGGCGCGCTGTACCTGTGGCTGGATTGGTAAGGCCAGCCTGCTGCTCTTCTCGGCCAAAGTCGACGCGCTGGTACACGCTGCACGAGACGACTGCGAGCCTGCCATCCCGCTGTTCCAGCCGGGGGCAGTTGTGCCTACCAAGCCGCCGGGCGTTCTCAAAGCCGACAACCCAATGGACCCGACGTCAGAGGGTTGACGCGCGCGGCTCGTCATATGGATGCCCGTACCTCAGCCGGATGCAGCGATCGTCTGCAGGCTTGACGTCGAGGAGCGGTGTCGAATCGCGTGTGGTCGCTATGGCCCAGGTGATGGAAGTCGATCGACGTCGACCACGATCTTGAACCGCCGCGCGAAGCGGGCCTGCATAGCCGCTCCGGCGAGTTTCCAAAGTGGTTTGCCATCTCTCACACCGCGACAATCAGGCCACTGCTGCCGTCATCTGACTGACCCATAAAAGGTGGCCAGGGACGAGCCGCGAGACGCCGCCATTAAATATTGCTATACCTGCACGTGGCTGGCTTATGCAGGACCATCTGATGTGGGTTTAGAAGACTCACAGCATCGATAGGCCAGCGAATTGACCTGGTAGAGACGTGAATCTCGGAGGTTGTAGCAAACTAGCGAGGTTATCTTAATGATGATTTTGCAAAGATCTACAAGAAGTTGCTCGTTTTCGGTTGCTCGCCGCGGATTGCTGATGATATGTTCAGCGCATCGCGGCAAGAGGCGCCGCGGGCATCAAAGCTAGAGCTAATCCAGATGGCTTTGCGACCGTTGGTGCGACTCCGCAGCGCGAGATGTCGTCGCGCGGGCTAAGGGGGATGGTTGTGTGAACGCGTTAGGCATCACCGCATGTTCGCCCGGGGCATTTTTCATCGCCGGCGGGGTCGGTGGACATCGCCCGGCTCCGCCGGCATGCCATGCCAGTTCTGCCAGCGTCTCCGGCACGGGCGTGACGGGGTAGCCCAGTGTCTCGGCCGACCTTTGTAGCTGAGCCTCCGAGCGCCCAAGTGGAGCCTCCGGCGGTGATACGTCACCCAAACCTGTTGGTGCTAAACAACAATGACGCAGTTACGCGGGCAACGGTTCGTAAAGCATCTGCAGACGCTGCGACAGCGGGAGAGCCGCCGAGTAAGCTACCCGACCGCTCAACGTGGGAACGGCGTTACGCCGCCAACCTGCGAATAACAGACACACTTGTGGTTTGCGGAGCAGTAATACTGGCACAGTTTGTCCGATTCGGCGCTCCTGCCACGGCACCCAGCTATTTAAACAGCTATGTGACGGCTTACTCGGCTCTGCTCGTGGCCATTTGGCTGTCTACACTGGCCCTGTTCCGTAGTAGGTCCCCCAGGTACATCGGTGCCGGCATCGAGGAGTACCGGCGAGTCGCAGCAGCGTCGTTCTGGACTTTTGGGGCCATCGCGATAGCCGAACTGCTCTTGAAGCTGTCGATCTCGCGTGGCTATCTCGCGGTGGCTCTTCCCGCGGGCGTACTCGGACTGCTGCTGAGCAGATGGATGTGGCGGGCGTACGTGGCGCGCAAGCGCGCTCATGGGGCATATAGCACTGCGGTGTTGGCTGTCGGTGGCAGCGACGCGGTCGCGAGCCTGGCCAGCGAGCTGACCGACGATCCCAAAAACGGCTATCACGTCGTGGGCGCCTGCATCACAGGGTACGGAGCCGCACGTGATGAACGGCTCGTAGTCAACAACCTGGAGATCCCAATCGTCGGCGGGGTCTCATACGCGCTGCAGGCAATCCGTGAGTGCGGTGCCGACACCGTTGCAATTGCCGGTACGGGAGATTTCGGCGTCCAGGGGCTTCGCAGGCTCATCTGGGAGCTCGAGCCGATGGGCGTTGATCTCATGGTGTCGCCCGGAGTGATGGACGTAGCGCTCAATCGGTTGGTGATGCGGCCGATCGCCGGCTTACCGCTATTGCATATTGACAAACCGCAATATCAGGGAACGAAAGGGTTGCAGAAGCGTGCCTTCGACACCTGCTTCGCGTTAGCGGCCCTCATCGGAACCCTACCGGTCCTCTTCGCCACCGCGATCGCGATCAAGCTCACCAGTCGGGGGCCAGTCTTCTACTCTGCTGAACGCATCGGAATCGATGGCAAACCCTTTTCAATGCTGAAGTTCCGCACCATGGTCCAGGATGCGGATAAGCAGCTGGAGTGCCTTCTCGGCAACAACGAAAGTGATGGTCTTCTTTTCAAGATCCGCGAAGATCCGCGCGTAACACCAGTCGGTCGAATACTGCGCCGCTTCAGTATCGACGAGCTGCCGCAGTTCATTAACGTGCTCCGGCAAGAGATGAGTGTCGTCGGTCCGCGGCCGCCGTTGAGGCGCGAAGTCGAAGCGTACGACGACGATGTGCAGCGGAGACTGCTCGTCAAGCCCGGCGTTACTGGCTTGTGGCAGGTCAGTGGGCGATCCGATCTGTCCTGGGATAGATCAGTTCGTCTGGATCTGTCGTACGTCGACAACTGGTCGATGGTGAGCGACATGTTGATCATCGCGAAGACAGTGCGAGCAGTCTTTCAGCGGAAGGGAGCCTACTGAGGTGCGGTGCCGGCTGTGCGAATCGAATCGCCTATTGAGTGTTCTCGATCTTGGTGCGACCCCGCCATGCGAGAAGTTCCTCACTGCCGACGAGCTCGACTTGCCCGAGCCCACGTTTCCGCTTCACCTCAGGGTGTGCGAAGACTGCCTGCTACTGCAGATTCCGGCGCTGATCACCCCGGAAGACACGTTCACGGAGTACGCGTACTTCTCGTCGTACTCCGACAGCTGGGTGCAGCACGCGAAGACGTTCGTCGACGACGCCGCGGAACGCCTCGGACTCGGTCGCCGACTCGTTCGTGGTCGAAGTCGCCAGCAACGACGGTTATCTGCTCCAGCACGCGGTCGCCGCGGGGCATACCGTGCCTCGGCATCGAGCCATCGGTGAATGTCGGAGCCGCCGCTCGCAACCGTGGGGTGCCGACCGAAACGGCCTTCCTAGACGAGCAGCTGGCCGCTGCCGTGCGCGCCGAGCACGGTCCGGCTGACCTTGTCGTCGCCAACAATGTCTACGCGCACATTCCCGACCTGCTGGGCTTCACCCGATCGCTACGCGGACTGCTCGCCGAAGACGGCTGGTTGAGCATCGAGGTCCACCACGCATTGAACCTCGTCAGTCTCGGCCAGTTCGACACGATCTACCACGAGCATTTCCAGTACTACACAGTGCTTTCGGCGACGCGCGCGCTCGCCACGGCGGGCTTGGCGGTCGTCGATGTCGAGCTGATCCCGACTCATGGCGGCTCGATTCGAGTATGGGCGCGTCCCGAGGAAAGCGCCGGACCACCAAGCGAACGCGTTGCCGACGTGCTGCGGATCGAGCAGGAGGCCGGGCTGCATCACGTGGACGGCTACCTGCAGCTTCGCCCGCGGACTGAGGCTGTCCGCCACGAGCTCTTGCGATTCCTGCTCGACCGTCGCGCCGAGGGCAAGCGAGTCGTCGGTTACGGAGCACCCGGCAAGGGCAACACGCTGCTCAACTACTGCGGAATCCGCAGCGATCTGCTCGAGTACACCGTCGACCGCAACCCGTACAAACACGGTCGCTTCACCCCGGGCACACGCATTCCGATCCACGATCCGGCCCAGATCGACAAGGACCGGCCCGACGTCGTGCTGGCACTGCCCTGGAACCTCGAGACCGAGCTGACCGAGCAACTTGCCTACATCGCCGAGTGGGGCGGCGAGCTCGTCTTTCCGCTCCCCACCCTGCATACCGCCGCGATCCCGAATCCCGAAAACAGCAGGAGGCAAACATCATGAAAGTCGTTCTATTCTGCGGTGGTTACGGGATGCGAATGCGCAACAGCGGCGATGACGGCATGCCGAAGCCGATGCAGATGGTCGGCCCGCGACCACTCATCTGGCATGTGATGCGCTACTACGCCCACTTCGGCCATAAGGAATTCATTCTGTGCCTCGGCTACGGCGCGTCACACATCAAGAACTACTTCCTGACGTATCAGGAAGCCGCATCGAACGATTTCATAATGCGCGCCGGCCGCAGTCGAGCTGATGCATTCCGACATAAGCGACTGGTCGATCACATTCGTCGACACCGGACTCGAATCGGCGATCGGCGAGCGCCTTCGTCGCGTGCGTAACCACCTGGACGGGGAGGAGTACTTCCTGGCCAACTACGCCGACGTGCTGACCGACGCACCGATGGACGACATTGTCGAGAAGTTCCACAAATCCGGTGCCGCGGCTTCGATGATGATCGTGCCGCCGCAGTCGTCGTTCCACTGCGTCGAGGTCAGCGAGACGGGTGAAGTCAAGGAAATCATCCCCGTTTCCGAGTTGCCGCTCTGGGAGAATGGCGGATTCTTCGTGCTCTCTCAGGAGATTTTCGACCTCCTCCCTCCCGGCGGAGACCTCGTCGCGGACGTCTGCGGCACGCTGGCGGGGCAGGGAAGGCTGTTCGGCTATCGGTACGACGGGTTCTGGAAGCCCGCCGACACCTTCAAGGAACGGGCCGAACTCGATGCCCGATACCATCAGTGGCGAACGACCGTGGATGGTATGGGAGCACGCCGCCGACGAGTCCACGCTGGCGCAGCCCAGTGGCCCGATGATCCCACTCTTCACCGGCGCACTCGATGAAATCGCGGTCGTCGGTGCGCATTGCGACGATATCGCGATCGGAATGGGCGGCACGCTGCTGACCCTGGCCAGAGCACGGTCCGGGGCTGCGTGTGCGGGGGCTCGTGCTCTCCGGCGGCGGCACCGAGCGTGAAGCCGAGGAGCTGGATGCGCTCGCCGCGTTCTGTCCTGGTGCCGATGTCGAGGTCACGGTCCTCGACATACCGGACGGGCGAGCGCCCGCACATTGGGAGCGAATCAAGAATCATCTGAGTGATTTCCGCAGATCCTGCGACCCCAGATGTGGTGTTCGGTCCGCAACGCGACGACGCTCATCAAGATCATCGGCTGCTCGCCGAACTATTGCCGACCGAGTTTCGTGATCATCTCGCTACTCGGCTACGAGATCCTCAAATGGGAAGCCGACACCCCGCGCCCGACGATCTTTCATCCCCTCGAAACCGACGTGGCCGAGGAGAAGGCGCGCCTGCTGCTCAAGCATTACCCGTCGCAGACGAGCCACGACTGGTTCGACGAGCAAGCGTTTCTCGGGCT
The DNA here is from genome assembly GCA_963715885.1 of uncultured Actinomycetota bacterium. GTDB lineage: Bacteria > Actinomycetota > Actinomycetes > Mycobacteriales > Mycobacteriaceae > Mycobacterium. The sequence continues at coordinate 302,459 of CAVQSK010000033.1, read as the reverse complement.
TTCCAGACTTCGCGGGGTGCAGTGCCGCAGCCCGCACGCGGAAGGATTCATTCTGGAAAAGGCCACCGTCACATTTGGCCGCTGAAGCGCGTGCAGTGAAATCGCCGAGGCAGCGGGAGAGCGTGAGAAAGGTATTGGGATGCGAGTACTGGTCACCGGGCATCAGGGTTATCTGGGCACGGTCATGGTGCCGATCCTGCAGGCTGCGGGGCACGACGTAACAGGTTTGGACTCAGGCTTTTTCGCCGACTGCGTGCTCGGTCCAGCTCCGCAGGATCCACCTGGCATCCAGGCGGACCTGCGGGATGTGACGTCCGAGCAACTGAACGGTTTCGAAGCGGTCATCCATCTCGCCGCGTTGTCCAACGATCCGCTCGGCGCGTTGGCGCCGCAGATCACCTACGACATCAACCACCACGCCTCGGTGCGGTTGGCACGACTGGCGAAAGAGGCCGGCGTCCGAAGGTTTCTCTATGCCTCCACCTGCTCGGTGTACGGGTCGGCGGGCGAGGATCTGGTCACCGAGAGCGCTCCATTACGACCGCTGACGCCCTACGCGGAGAGCAAGGTCCGTGTAGAGGACGACGTCGCCGCGATCGCGGACGAGTCCTTCTCGCCGGTGTTCCTGCGAAACGCCACCGCGTTCGGGTTCTCGCCGCGCCTGCGTGCGGACATCGTGCTGAACAACCTGGTCGGCCATGCTGTCCTCACCGGCGACGTTCGCGTGCTCTCGGACGGCACGCCGTGGCGTCCGCTGGTGCACGCCCGTGACATCGCAACCGCTTTCCTTGTCGCGCTGGAAGCTCCGATCGACAAGGTGCATTGCGCGGCCTACAACGTCGGAACCGAATCGAACAATCTCACCGTCGCTGAAATCGCGCAGTCCGTGGTCGACGTGGTGCCGGGTGCGAAATTGCTGATCACGGGCGAGACGGGGTCCGATCCTCGCTCGTACCGAGTTGACTTCTCCGCGTTCCGACGACGCACTGGGCTTCGAAGCGGCGTGGTCGATTCCCGACGGCGCCGCCGAGCTCTACAAGGAATACATCTCGGCCGGGCTGACCGCATGACGACTTCGCCAAGAAGTTCACTCGGCTGCCGCATCTGGAATCGTTGCGCGCCGCGGGTGTTCTCGACGAGTCGATGCGACGGATCAGGACAGATGCGTGAGCAACGCGGCCCAGCTTCCGGCACTCGCGTCGCGGGCGGAGATTACTCGAGACGCGGCAGCGGCCAGTCGATCGCAAGATCTGGGTCGTTGTAGGCGACGGCCAAGTCCTCGGAGGGATCGTGCGGACGATCGATCCGATAACACACATCGGCAGTCGCGGTCAGCGCCTGGAAGCCATGCAGGAAGCCCGGCGGAACGTAAAGATGCCGAAAGTCGTTGTCGTCGAGCAGAAATGCCTGCTGCTTGCCGAAGGTTGGCGAGTCCTTCCGAATGTCGACCAGCACATCGTGCACGGCACCGTTGGCGCAGCGGACCAGCTTCGCCTCGCCGCGCCCCGAGCGTCCGTGCATGCCGCGGATCACTCCCTTCGCCGAACGGGATTGGGAGTCCTGCACGAACGAAGCGGAGATTCCCGGCGTGCCGAGGTACTCGTCGAAAATGTCCGCGTCGAAGGTTCGGGTGAACAGGCCGCGGTCGTCGCGGAACGGTTGCGGGACGAGGACGAGAACGTCTGCGAGGTCAGTTCTTTCGATGCGCACCGGGAAATGCTGCCATGACTGCGTGCCGAGGATGTGCGGAATCCGATTTGAAGCGGGTGCTCGATCTCGGGAAACGTGCCTGCGGCCGACCACTTCCCGCTTGCAACGGATCCTGTGCGCGCGGACGAGGCATCGCATGCGTTGGCCATGGACGTGTGCCGTGCCTGCGGCCTGGCTCAACTGGCCGACGACGACACGGTCACCGACGAGCCGCGTGGCGTGGAGCCGCAGGCACTGAAGGACCAGGCCGAAGCCGCAATCGAACAGGTCGAAGCGGCGGCTTGGCTGCGGGGAGACACCGTCCTCGAATTCGGCAGCCCGCACGGCGGCACGTGGATCCCGCTACTCGCCGAGCGTGGGTTCACTACCGCGACGTCCCAGGCGGATGTGGTGCTGGACTGTTTCGGCATCATGCACGAACCCGACCAGCGGAGCGCCTTCGAGCGGCGCGCCCGGGCCACCGCCCCGGACGGCGTGCTACTGCTGCAGTATCACTCGATCGTCAACGATCGTCGAGCAAGGTCAGTGGAATGCGTTGCGGCACGGCCATTTCGCTTACTACTCGCTGACTGCACTGATGTACCTGCTAAGTACGGTCGGTATGCGGGTCGCCACCGCATGGGAGTTCGATCTGTATGGGGGAACGGTATTGGTCGCAGCCGTGCACGGGGCGGCCGCACCCGACGAATCGGTTAAGCGCATCCTCGCCACAGAGGAAGCGCTGGGCGTGACGAATCCGGATTGCATCCGCCGTCTCCAGCACTACGCCGATTGGCACGTCGATTCGCTGCGAAACTGGCTCGAAGAGGAGGCCGAGGCGGGGCGCACTGTCCTTGGCTACGGCGCCGCGTCGCGCGCGGTAGCGCTCTTCAGTCGCGCGGGGCTCAATGCGGACCTACTTGCGGCGGTCGCCGACGCGTCGGTCGCCAAACAAGGCCGGCGGATGCCAGGCACCGACATCCCTATCGTCTCGCCCGATGAACTCCTTGCGGTGAAACCGGATCGGGTGCTCCTGACACTGCCCGATCTACTACCCGAGCTCCGTGCGAGGATGCCCGAGCTCGACGGCAGATGGAAGGTCGACGGCGAGTTCACGGAGTGAGAGTGTGAGCGACGGCCGGCGCCTCGAGCGTTCGTGGCGCCGCGAGCCGGCGGATCGCCGGCGCAACCGGGCGGCCCTCGAGAAGTCCGTCGACTGAGCCTTGCTCAATTGCGCGCCGATAGAGAGGCAGCGCGTCACACACCGCGGCGACGGTGCGCTCGATGTCCTGATCGGTGTGGGCCGCTGAGGTGACGAACGACTGACCCAGCACCCCCCGCCGAAGCAACTCCTGAAGAAACAGCGTGCGATAGGCCTGCGACGGGCTCTTGTCGGAATCGCGGGTGATGAAGGTCAGACACGACGTCCTGCCGGTCAGCTGCACATAGTCGGTCAGGCCCTCCTCGCGAACTGCCGCTTCGACGCCCTCGACCAACGACTCTCCGGCGTGTTCCATCCGGCCGATCGGGTCGTCATTCGCGTACGCCTTGACCACCGCGCGGAATGCGGCGAGCGATCCGGTCTCCGGACCGTGCGTAGTGGACAGCAGAAACACCCGATCACGGTCGGTCCGCAGGCCGCCGAGCTCCATGAACTCGCGCTTACCCGCCAGAGCGGACACCGGAAATCCGTTGCCCATCGCTTTTCCCCAGCAAGACAGGTCCGGCCGGACGTCATAGACCGCCTGCGCACCGTTCGCAGACCAGCGGAACCCGGTGATCATTTCATCGAGAATGAGGAGTGAGCCATGCTGGTCGCACAACCGCCGGACACCTTGGAGGTAGCCACGTTCGGGTTCAGCGGTTGCCGTCGCGGCCTCGAGAATCACGCAGGCAACGTCCTCAGCCGCCAACACCGCCGAAAGCGACTCGAGGTCGTTGTAGCGGAAGCGAACAGTGGCGTCTCGACTCGATCCCGGGATACCGCTATCCATCTGCGTGCTACCGATGAACCAGTCATCGGTTGAGAAGAAGGGCTGTTCGCAGGCGGCGACCTTGACACGGCCAGTTGCCGCACGGGCTAGGCGGACCGCGGCCGTGGTGACGTCGGACCCGTTCTTGGCGAATTTCACCATGTCGGCCCCCGGTACCAGGCCGAGGAAATCTTCGGCCGCGGCCAGCTCAAGCACGGTCGGCCGGGTGAAGTTCGCTCCGTTGGCAATAGCCGAGCACACCGCCTCGACGACCGGCCGGAAGCCGTGACCGAGGGTCACCGCGCGCAGACCCATGCCGTACTCGATGTACTCGTTGTCGTCCGCGTCCCAGACCCGGCAGCCATGGCCGCGCACCAGGACGGGCGTCATGTGTTCCGGATATTGATCCGAGCCGCGAGAATAGGTGTGCGCCCCGCCGGGAACTAAGTCATGCAGTCTCGCCTGGAGCTTGCTGGAGCGCTCGAACGATCGATTTGCGGGAAAGGACGGCATTGGTGTTCTCCGGATGGGTGATTGCCCCAGCGGGGCGGGATCACAATGTAATCTACCAGCTTGGGTTTGGTTGCTAGCAATCTCGCGCAGTGTTGCTGGGACGCTTTGCGCTTGATTGTGTGTCGGCGGGCACCGACCATGCATTGCGGCATCAGGCCCAGGCATGTCACAGGCCGTCGCTCCCTCTGCCTCGCATTAGATGTCACCGCTGAAAAGGGAGATGCCATCGGTCAGGATTCATGCCGGGGGCAGGGGACGGACATAATAGGCGTCGGCACGAGTGGCGGTGGGCTTTTCGCCGACCTGCGCTTCTCGGCTTGTCGGACAGGCGGTTCTGAGCCACGCTCGGTCCGCCGTCACAGCCACGGATCAGAATTTCTTGCGACCCTTCACCGACGTGGCGAATACGTCCTCGTAGAACTCGAGGAGGTTGTTTCGCGACGTGTCCCAGGACAACTCACGCTCGACCCGCTCACGGCCATATACGCCCATGGCCTTGCGGCGATCCGGATCGTCGAGCAGATCATCGATCGCCGCCGCGAACGCGGCCTCGTCGTTGGCCGGCGCATATACCGCGGCGCCGCCCGCCGACACCCGCGCTTCGACCAGGTCGAACGACACCAATGGTCTTGCCATAGCCATGTATTCGACGACCTTGTTCATCGTGGAGACGTCATTGAGCGGATTCTTCGGATCAGGCGACAAGCAGACGTCTGCACTGGACAGACAGCGCTGCACGAACTCGTCGGGGACGCGACCAGTGAACTCCACGATGTCGGAGATGCCGAGATCCGCGGACAGGGCGACCATATCGTCGAACGCGTCGCCACCGCCCATGAAGACGAAGTGTGTGTCCGTGCGTCCGATTTCATTGCGCAAGTGGGCGATCGCGCGCAGCGCGTAGTCGACACCATCTTGGGGCCCCATCACACCGAGGTAAGCGCCCAGATACTGTTTGCCGTTCCGCAGACTCGGATCGGGCTCGCATTGCACGAATCGCGACAAATCCGGCGCACTTCTGACGATCGACACCCGATTGGGTGGGATCTTGCCACGCTCGATTGCGATCCGCCGATAGCTTTCGTTCGTCGAGATCACGGCATCGGCGCACAAGAAGGTCAGGCGTTCGAGCACCATCGTCAGCCAGTACAACACCCTGCCGCCTGACGCGAATCGGGACAGGAACAGTTCGGGCACCAGATCGTGATGATCGAACACCGACCGCGTGCCGCCGAAAAGCCGGAGGATGAGCGCGACAAGGAAGAACAGGTCCGGCGGGTTGCAGGAATGGACGATGTCGATGCGCCCTTCACTTCGCACCTTCAACGCGAGCCGAGTAGTGTGCCACAAGGCCACCGAGTATTCACGCAGATAACCAGGCGGTCCGCCCCCTGCCGCGCGGAGCGGATAGCGCAGGATGCGCACGCCGTCCATCGTCGCTTCATGCTCCGTGTCCTGCTTGGTTCCCTGCGGGCAGATGACGGTGACCTGATAGCCCGCGCCTGCCAGAGCGCGGCTTTCCTGCCAGACCCGTCGGTCGAACGGCACCGACAAGTTCTCGACGAGGATCAGGATGTGTCCCTTCATCCTTTTCGCGCCAAAACGTCTGTCAGCAATTCCTCATACTTCCGCGCTGTGTTCTGGATACGGAATTCGCTTTCGACACGCGCCCGCCCGCTTTTGCCGAACTGGGTACGCAGCGGCTCGTCATTCGCAAGTCTTCGAAGCCGATCGGCAAAGTTCTCGACATCACCGACAGGAACGACAAAACCCTGCTCACCGTCTTCCACAATGTCGCGAACCGAACCGCAGTCGGTCGCCACGATCGGCAACCCGGCGGCCATCGCCTCGATCAGCGTGATCGGCACACCTTCGTGCACCGACGAAAGACATGCGACGTCCAGACCTGGCAGCAGATCCGGTACGTCGCGGCGGATCCCGAAAAATATCGTGCGCGAGTCGATGCTCAGTTGCCGCGCCAGTTCTCGCAGTTCGCTCTCACGATCACCGCCGCCGATCACCATGAGACGGACCTGCGGCACTGATGCTGCACAGGCGGCGACTGCCTGGAACAACACCTCATGTGCTTTCTGTGCACTCAGCCGGGCGACGATCCCCACGACAAAATCAGATTCTGTGACACCCAACGATGTTCGCGCGCGCAGCCTGTCCACCGTGGTGGGAGAGGGCGGCAACTGGATGCCGTTTGGAATAACCACCTCCCGGGTGGTCCCGCGCAACCGCTGGCCGACCCCTTCCTCGCGGTGGAGATATCTGCCTTGACCCGGCGACAACAGCACGAGGGCGTCGGAGAATGCGAGCGTATTGACCGCCCACCGGGGCAGCACGCGCTTACCGACCGATGTCAGGTCCATGTCGTGCACCGCAACGAGGTTCACCCGCACCCGGGCCACCCGCGCAGCGATACGCCCGAGTGCCAGCGCGGCACGGTGATGGTGTGTCACCAACACGGCGTCGGTGCGCGTGGTGCGAAATGAACGGACAAGTTTGGGCAGGGTCCGCATGTCGAACCTGCCGGACCGGTCGAGAACCTCGACATCGAAACCCGCCGCCCGGAACTCGTCGGCGAGCGGGCCGGCTTCACGCAAGCACACCAGCCGCGGCACCACGATCTGCGGGTCGAAGTGCTTGAACAAGTTGAGCAATAGAACTTCTGCGCCACCGACGAACGTGACATCGAGCACGACGGTCAACCGCACCGGCCGATCTGGGCGTTGGCCCGTGCATACCAGCTCCTCCAGTGCGCGCTCGGTCGCCGAAACGCTTGCACGGAGGCTGAACAGCGTTTGGAGGCGCGCGCGCGCGGCTTGGCCCATCCGGCGTGCGAGCTCGGAATCGGACAGGATACGTACCAGCCGATCGGCGAGAGCATCGGGATCCCGCGGAGGCACGAGGTAGCCCGTCGTCGGTTCTTCGATCATCTCCGGCACCCCGCCAACCGCGGTGCAGACCGCGGGGCGGCCCGCTGCCATTGCCTCCAGCAGCGCAATCGGGAAGCACTCCACGGTGTAGGAACTCAGGACGAACACGTCTATAGCCCTGAGAAGATCCGGCACATCCGATCGGGACCCGGTCAGCACCACGCAGTCGTCGAGATCGAGTTCGCGGATGAGCCTTTCGATCTCGGGTCGCATCGGGCCGTCACCAACGACCAGGAACTTCGCATCCGGCACACGGTCGACCACCAAGCGTGCGGCCCGAAGAAAGTTGTCGTGGTCCTTTTCCGGCCGCAACATCGCGAAGATCCCGACGACCTTGTCGGATTCGCCGACACCGAGATCGGACACCGCGCTACGGTCATCGGTCCACTGGAAACCATCGGGATCGACGCCGTTGTGGATGATGCGGATCTTGCCCGGCGGATACTGCAAGTCGTCGACCAGGTAATCGATCTGCGCCCTCGCCAACCCGAAATAGGCGCTGGTCACCCGGTCCAGCACGCGATCTGCAATTCGGCGAACCGCGCCCCGTGGCCCGGTGTCGCCGTAATTGTGAACCCAGACAACACTGCGCGGCACGCGTGTCAGCCAAGCCGCGATACGGCCGAGCATCTCGGCGTTGTAACCCCGCGTGATCACCACATCGGGGGCGAAGCTGCGCATCTCACGGGTCAGATCGCCCAGCGCGCGGACCGCTTGCCGTTTACTGCGATGCAGTGCGACCGCCCGAACATCGGAGGCCGCGAGCGCGCCGAAAAGTTTCCCCTCAGCGCCGATGCACACCACAGCCGTGTCGAACTTGGAGCGGTCAAGATTCGGCATCAGCTTCGTCACGTGCTGCTCCGCGCCACCGACGCCCAGATCGGGCACGACGTACATCACTCGAATACGTGTCGAACGCATCACCGGCCGACCTCACGATAAAGCTGGTCGAACTTGCGCCAGACGACGTCTATGTCGAACTCGTCTCGGACTCGCTGCAACGCCGCAGCACCCACACGCACCCGCAGCTGCTCGTCCCGCACGATCTCGCCGAGCGCACCCGCCAGGCGGGCCACGTCCCCGGGCGCTACGAGAATCCCACAGCTGTCATCGATGAGATCGGGGATACCGCCAACCGGGCTGGCAATCACGCACAGCCCGTTGGCCATCGCCTCCAGAACCGCCATTGGCTGCCCTTCGATCATGCGACGCCAGCACCAGCACTTGCGACGACCGCAGTAGCCCTCGGACTTCCACCGGCGTACACCCAGCCGGCAACGTTGACGCTATCCTCGAGCCCCAGCTTGAGAACGAGAGCTGGGCCCGTTCGACATCGCCGTCGCCCGCGATCGTCAGCCGAGCCGCACGCCCGTCAGCATGTTCGACGCGCATCTTGTGCCACGCCTCGACCAGACAAAACGTTCCCTTTCGTTCCTCGACCCGGCCGAGGAACAACACCCGGACCGGTTCGGATTCCGTCCGGCTGGCGCACCGGTTGGGCCGGTCGTGCGGCGTTCGGTAGGACGAGAAGCTTGGCGGAGGGCTGAATGGTCGTCAAACGCTGCGCCCAGGTATTACCGAGCGCAATAACGGCGCTGGAATGCCCGAGCATGTGCCGGACGGCTCGTTGCACCACTCTGGGTGCATTTCGCGTAGAACACGTGGAACTGGGCGCCGTGGACGTGCACGACGACAGGCACGCCGAACGCGCGAGCGATCACACTCAAAGTGAACTTCCGAAAGAAGCTTCCGTAGGAGGCGACCTGTAGGTGCACGACGTCCGGTCGGTCAAACACCAAGTAGTAGACGAATTTGGGGAGGCTGACGACAAACTGCGCGATCTTGGCGTGTGTCGAACCATCGCGGTGGGTCGCGACATGCTTGATGTTCCACTCGGCCCACAATGGCGTTTCTGACATGCTGCGAACGAAGCTCGACACGCCGCCCCTGGTCTCCAGGCTGGTGGATGCCCACAGCGCCGTCCGACTCCGGCGGCCTGCCGCTCGCAGGCGCAGCGACGTCACGCGCGCGGCCCGTGCCGCTCAACCCCGCTCGTGACAACCTCCGTATCAGCGTCTGCTTTGCAGTTTTGGGCCGCTGTCGTCGCCGTAGGGCGTCCTGCCGGGTTGCCGATGCCGAGCTCCAGATCACCGCTCTTTGCTGCGGACCCGTCGATCAACACCGTGCCGATTAGCTTGGACCCCCGACATCCGGCTGTGCGCGCAGCGTCACTTGTAGCTGACATTGCTCTGCGGGTCGCGCATTCACATGAGCTAGTAGCTTCCAGCAGCGTGACTGAGTCGGCTGCATCTTGCACTCGAGACGCAGAACTATCAATCACCAGTAGCACACCGTCGGCAGCGGCGCACAATATCTGTGTCTCGGCCGCTTCCGAAATGGGCGGCGCCGCAACGACCACACATTCAGCTCGATGGTTAAGCCGCGCCAGCAACGACATGAACCGCTGATAAGTGATCGCTGCGAACGGTGTCGCGGTTGTGCTGCCCGACTTGATTTCTACGAGATCGGGAATTCCGGTCGCCGAGATGACCGAATCGACGTCTAATGACTCGTTGTCGATGATGTCACCGAGCCCGACCCCGTCGGGCTTGTGCAGATCGGCGTTGATCAGAACCGTTCGCACTCCTTGCGCTGCGCGCCCCTGCGCCAGCGCCCGGGCAACCTGCAGGGACCCATCCGACGCGACCGTCGACGTCACCGTGATAGTCGCCCGCGCCGGGACGTCGGCGAGGGTGACCGCGTTCACGAGTTGTTGAAAGCGCTGGGCACGCAGGCGTCGACTTCCTTCGGATCGCGGCGCGGGAATTTCGACGATCGGTGACAGACCCACCTTCGCGGCCAGTTCGCCACCAGTACGCAGGCGGCCGGAGAGCATCGCCGACGCGACAACAACCACACATCCGACGACCCAGCCGCCAATCAAGGCAAGCAACACGGTGGGCCAACGGTCCCGCGAGTTCTCGGTGATACCAGATTCCAATTGCAGGGTGATCAGTCGGTTGGTGGTGTCGGCATTGATCTGATTAATACGGTCCTGGAGTTGGTCAAGCGAGACCTGTGATGAGACGCCGTTGGCCAGGCGGACGTCATCGAAGGGCTTGCGTACCGCAGCGATCGTTTCCTCCTGAGCCGCACGCAACTTCGCGTTGATCTCGTCGCGGAACGCCCCTGCCGCAGCGGCCGCAGACGCCGACGCATCGTCGGGAGACGCGGACGTGGCCTCGACATAAATGATCGGACTCGCTGCCGCGGTCTTCGCGCGTAGCGTGACATCGGTTGGGAGCTTAGCGGACGCCTTCAATTTGTTCTGGTAGGCGCTGCTGTTGAGGTAGTCGACATAACCCGCCGACAGCAGGCCATCCTGCTCAGGCGCCCGATTCGGGGAGCCAGTGGTCAACGTAGCCCAAGCTGTATATGTAGTTGGCTGCCCATAGCCGACAGCGAACACTGCGCCCGCAGCAATGAGGCCCAGCACGAGAACTAGCCACTTCCCGCGTCGGATTCGATCGACTTGAAGATTCCAAGCGCTGTTCAATTTCCCCTCACTAATGGCTAGACTACCGCCGAGATCACACGGTTGTCTTTGGATCCCCCAGGTTTTGCTGTGCAGGGATGGAACCACCATCCAACCATGATCTTAGCACGTTAAGCAATCTTAGCTGCCTGACCTCATTTGTGGCACCGTTGCTCACGGCCGCCGATGGGCTCGTCCGGCTTGTCGAGCGACGACTGCCGCCAGCTGTCTCATGGTCGTCGGCGTGACCAGAGAAAGAGCAGTCAGATAAACAACACATAACACCAAAACATTGACTGCCAGCAAGCCGATGGCCACGACCTGTGGGTGCGAGGCTGAGTGCAGCACGTGACGCTCTAGGTACAGCGTCACCGCGCACGCGAGCGCCGCAGCGGGTACCGGTGGCGCGAGAACTCGCAAGAGAGACTTGATAGGCACCTCGACGACCGACCGCGCCAGACCCACTTTGATGATCGCGACGATGACACTGATTATCGAAAGTGCCAACCCCAACGCCGACCAGGCCTAAAGGCCGGATCAGGATCAAAACCAGGATCAGGCCACCGCCCACCTCCGCTGCGGTGCGCCAGTTCATAAGCGACGTTCTGCCGGCACCCTTGATCACTTCCACGCTGACACTGGCCAGCGCTTCCCCGACTCCGACGCCGGCCATCGCGACAACGGCAACCCCGGCTTCATGCCACGGCTTGCCGAAACAATAGTAACCGCCGGCTCATGTGCCGACTCTGCAAACGGGTTGGGCGGTGGTCTCGTTCCTGACCGCACATCTGGGTTATGAGATTCCCTCTCCGGCGATCCTGGAAAGGATCGGCACCGCGTTTCGCCGCGCGGTGGCGTTGTTCGCCGCCGACAACACGATCCCGGTGGTGCGGTTCGGTAAGGCCGACCGCAAGATCGAGGTGATGCGGCCGTATCTGGCGCGGCAGGCGGCGACCGGCCGGGCGGGGGTGGCCGCGATCGGGGTGGCCCAAGAGTTCGCGCCGGTGTTCACCGCGACCAAAAAGCAGCGGGGCAAGACGGTGTGGTTCTCGTTCACCAAGGCCAATCGGCGGGTGACCTGTTATTACTTTTACCTCTGGGACGATGATGTCGGGCCGGCGTTCGTCAAGGTCTGCGCCTATTTCCCGTATCCGATGAAGATCTGGGTCAACGGCCACGAGTGGGCCAAACGGCAGGCCGTCAAGGCCGGGATCGGGTTCACCGAACTGTCCAACGGATTCGCCACGGCCACCGATCCGGCCGCCCTGCAGGCGATTTGTGACCGGCTGGGGCCTGGCGCGATCCAGGTGTTCGCCGAACGCTGGTGGTCGATTCTGCCGCTGCCGCTCACTGAACACGACCGCGTCGCCGGCTACTGGTGGGAGCTGTCGATGCGCCAGGTCGAGACCTCACGCATCCTGGTCGTCGACGCGCCCTGGCGGGCCCGCGGGTTCTTTGAGGCGCTGATCGCCGACAACCTCGACATCGGCCGTCCGGAGCTGATCGAGCTCATCTTCAAACGCGGCCAACGGCGGGGACGCCCGGCAGACGGGCAGTACAAAACCAAGATCGTCACCTACGGCACCGAGGTCAACGTCAACGCCTTCTACCGGCACTCGCGGATCAAGCAGTATTTGAAGGACGGGCGGGCACTGCGCATCGAGACGGTGATCAACAACCCAGACGATGTGGGCTGTCGGCGCCGGCTGGCCAACCTTGACGAGTTGCAGTCCCGGTCTCGTGCGATCAACACCGCACTGCTCGATACTGAATGTGTCGGTCAGGGCTGCGTCCTTGCGAGTCCAGCCTTTGAGCGGATCGCGCAGCCCACCGTCACCGAGGAGGCAGGAGGGCCCCGGCCTTGCGGTTCGGCGACCCTCGGGTCCAGGCCTTGGCCGGCGCCTTGTGTACCAGCGTGCTCGCCGTCACCGGCATCACCAACAAGAGCCTGCGCGCCTTGATGACCGGACTGCTCGGCGGCACCGCCTACACCACGAACCAGGCCAGCTACGACCTGGCCCGGCTGCCGGTCAACGGGCTGATCACCCGCACCCCGGGCAAGAATCTGTACCGCCTCACCGGCGACGGGCTCCGGTTTGCGACCTTCTACACCAAGGTCCATGATCGGCTACTGCGGCCCCTGCTCGCCGCCGACCAACCACCCGCACCGCTACTCCTCCGAAATGCCTTACGCATCATCGACATTCACACCAACGAAGCCATCCACCAGGCTCGGCTCCTGCGAAACGCAGCCTGAAAACTCACGACAACTCTCAACGTTCTAGCGACCAAAGATCGCTACGCCGCCGCCGGGACTTCGCCCGGCAGCGGTGGCCCTTCGGGCAGTTTCACCTCACGCGGGCGGGTCGTTTCGTAGGTTGGGCTGGGTGTCCAGCGACGAGTTCAGCCTGCGGTATTCGGATCTGGTGACGAGCAGCTATGACTGCGTGGATCGGATCGTGCTCAACGCGTTCTTTCCGCTCGGGCACAACCCGGGCGGGTTCCGCACCTGGTGGCGGCGCTGGCACGGCGACAGCGACGCCGAGCTGGACAACACCCTCGCGCGGCGGGTCAAGGCGTGGGGCGCGGCCAACGGGGTGCCGGTGATCTTCTGTAAGGCCGGGGAGCGCAAGCACCGCATCGCCGAGGCGTACCTGGCCACCCATGAGGTCGGCATCGGGTGTTTCTAGTGCTGGTGGCCAAGGCACCGGCGCCGGTGTGGAAGGTGGCGCGCTCGTCGAAGACCGCCGCGATAGTGAACATCGAGAAAAGACGCGAATACGTCAACCACTACTCGTCACATCATCGACCCGGAGTGGGGTCACGTGACGATCAAGATGTCGGGGCATCCGCCGTTCGGCGCGCAGATCATCCTCAACGGCCCCGAGTTCGTGGCTCGGCACGCCACCGCGGCGGGGATAGCATTCGGCAAGGTCGGCAACTGCTTCACCGTGGTCGCCGACCCGGCGGGCCTGGCCCGGATCGCAGATGCCTTGTCGCAGGATGCGGCTGTAGGGCGGCTGGGCCAGGTCTGCCAACGCTGGATTTACACCGCGTGTCTGTGCTTCGGGCTGGATCTCGACGACCTGCGCAAGCTGCGGGGCAAACGACTCGTCGACAAGCCCGGCCGAACCCGCCGCTACCGCGTCGGGGCACCCGCCGCGCGCACCATCGCCGCGCTGCTCACCCTGCGCGACCAGGTCGTCGCCCCGATCCTGGCCGCGGTGCGCAGCCCACGCATGGGACGCAAACCCGCGCATTGGACCCGTGTCGACCGCGACTACGAACGAATCCGTATCGATATGCAAACACTCTTCAGCGATCTCGCCATCGAAACACCGCTAGCCGCTTGAGGATTCGGCACAAGCCAGCCATTCCACATCACCAACAAATTGTCCGAAGTCGATCCTCGAGCGGCTAGGTGCGGTCGTCTCCACGCGGACGCGAACGACGCGTCATGCGTTGCCAAGACGGGGGCCGGGTTCAGTGCCGCCGCGGCGGAAACGGGCGATCAAGACAGGTACCTTCCGCACGATCGTGACGACTGTCGATCGCGCGAATACGGTCAGCACCGCCAGGTAGACCAGGCAGAACGCCAGGGCATCGACGGTCAACAGGACGACCGCGAGAATCGGCCCGCGAGTATCGGAGCGCAGTAGACCGTGTTCCAACCACCACGTGGCGGCGGTTGCGACGAGCAGGCTCGGCATCGGCGTCGCCAGAACTGTCAGGACCCTGCGGAGCGGGACGGTTACCACCAGCTGTGCCATACCGAGCATGATGGCGGCGGTGACCAGGGAGGTCAGGGAGATGTATAGCGAGGCGCCCACGAGCCCGAACGGTCCGATCAACATTAGTAGGAAACCCACGCCGAGGAACAGGTCAGCCAGGGTGAACCAGTTGATCAGGCGGGTCCTCCCGCGAGCCTTGATCGCATCCTGCGCAACGACACTGATTGCGGACCCGATGTTCAGCCCTGACATGGCCACTAGGGCGACGCCCGCACCATGCCATGGCTCACCGAACACGACTACGACGGCCGGCTCACCCGCGGCGATCATCAGACCCGTGGCGGCTGCCGAGGCGACCATGGACCAGTGCAGCGCACGCAGGTATGCGGCGGCGAGGCGCTCACGGTCGTCGGCGATCCGGGAGAACGCGGGGAACAGCGAGGTCGCTCCGACCTCGATGATGCCCTTTTGGGGAATCTGCGCGATCCGTTGCCCGTACCGGAAGAAGCCCAAGGCTGTAGTGCTCAGAAAACGGCCCACCACGAGTGCCTCGACAGCGGTGCGCACCCGATAGCCGATCATGGCGAGGACGAGCGGAAATCCGAACCGCGCCAGGTCGCGCCACAGCGCGAAGGAGGCATGGCCACGGCCGGGTCGCCAGGATGTGAGCATCCAGAGGGAGACCACCCAGGCGATATTGGAGGCGTACGTGCCTACGACCAGGGCCCATATGCCCCACCCGAGCGCGGCCAGGCCTACCGACACCACCGCGTGACTGAGGGCGACAGCCGGCCCCACGATCAGCCGTCGTTTGACGCTGAACTCGCGTTGCAGAACCGACTCCGGAACGTTCGTCAGCGAGTGGATGAGCAGGACGCCCGAGGTTGCGGCGGCGACCAGACCGGCAGTGTTGCTGTCGAAGGCGATGCCGATCACGGGTGCTGCCGCGAGGCTGACCAAGCTTGCGGCAGCACCGACCATCAAGGTGACCCAGAACACTGTCTCGTCGGCGTCGGTCAGGTCGCCCTGGCGTTGCACTAGACCTGCTCGCAGTCCGCCTTCGACGAACGTGGTGAGTAGTGCGGTCAGCACGGTGCCAGCGATGAATATGCCGACTTGCGTCGGAGTCAACAGGCGCGCCAGGGCGACCGTCTGCAGGAAGGACACCAACTCGCCGAAGAGCACCGCGAGCGCCGATGCATGGGCCACGCGGCCGACCAAGCCGGACAACGACCCGGGGGTTGTCGACTGGCTACCAGCGGACGACCCCTTTGCCGCCACGTGGGCAGGTCCGTTCCCGCCCGGGCCCCCTTGTCCGCTGTCGACAGTCACGCCGGCTCGGGCGTCAGGTGGTCGTGGGTCGACCCGATCGGGGCTGTCGCGTGTGCCTGGGTCAGGGTGGCGACGCGGTCGAATGCCGCCCGGCTGGCGTCGATCTGCATCCGGGCCCGGGCACGCAGCGGCTCCCGCACGACCAGGGCAGCCTGCCACGCCCGATCGATCGCCGTGGCCAGCGTCTGCTCCAGCCCGGGATCAT
Source organism: uncultured Actinomycetota bacterium (assembly GCA_963715885.1). Lineage (GTDB taxonomy): Bacteria > Actinomycetota > Actinomycetes > Mycobacteriales > Mycobacteriaceae > Mycobacterium. The sequence continues at coordinate 286,539 of CAVQSK010000033.1, read as the reverse complement.
CGAGGCGGACCAGGGTCAGGCCCGGGCCGAACATCGCATTGAGCCCGAGGAACTTGTCGTCGTAGTAGACCGTGGATGTCAGCGCCACGACGGGTATGCCCTGGGAGAGCGCGAACACGGCGAGATGGTAGGCACCGGTCACGACGACCCGGCAACGTGCCACTCGACGGGCGATCTCGATCGGGGGCACATACCGGGGCAGAGGTGCGATCACATCGGCGTAGCCGCGAACAAGCGGTAAGGTCGACCGCCGATCCTGAGAGCGGAACTCGGCGATGATCAACGGGACGAGGGCTGCTGTGCGCTCGGCTGCTGCGGAACGCACCGTTCGGCCGATTAGGTCTGCCACTCCGGCCGACACCGGTGCGTACCCGGCGACTCGCAAGCAGAGTCCGATATCGGAGCCGATCTCGTCGATGCGCGCTTGATAGGCCAACTCGATCGCGTCGTCCCCGGTGACCAGCACGCGCTCGCCGGCCACCCCTGCCCGGTCGAGGATCCGAGGGCCCTGGCGACCTTCCCGCAGGGCGATCAGGCCGACCTTCGGCAGGACCTGAGCTGCCCTGGTTTGAAGCTCGGGGTCGTCCAGCGGGCCCAGTCCCTGCCCGACGAGCGCCACCGGGACGCCCGCGTCGCAGGCGTGCTCCACCAGGTTGAGCACCCGCACGGTCTGGGTCCTATCGGCGTCCGTGAGGTACCCGCCGCCGAGCGCCACCACTAGCGACGACTGCGCCGCGGCGGCCGCGCTCCCTGCATGCAGAGGGCCCGTTGGCAGCGGCGCGGTTTCGCTGGCGGGGACGACGGCGGGCGCGGGGCGCCGTAGTACCAACCGCAGCAACTTTCGGCTGCCGGCCCGCAGACGGTCCGGCAGCTGCCTGCGTCGGACGCGTAGGCGCAGTCGGGCCAGGGCGACCGGTCCCACCACCCGAGGGCCGAGGTGTCCGGCCAGGCGCTCGAGTCGCGTGGGCGGCGCCCAGGGATCCTCGTCGAAGACCGAGATTCCTTCGGCGCGAGGGAAATAGGCACGAAGTAGGCATGGGGAGTCGGTAAGTACGGCGATCCGCGCGTCGGGCCACCGCTTGTGTATCCGGTCCAGGGTGACGGTGAGCATGGCTAGATCGCCGTTGTTGCGCAACCAGTACTCGCTATTCTCGACCAGAATGCGCAGCGGCCGGGTGGCCTGCGCGGAGCGTTGCTGAGGTGCCTCGTACTCACTCATGCGACGACTCCCGCGTGCCTGTCGCGAAGGGGAATGGCCTCAGCCACGCAATCGTCGGCTCGACCGCCTGTGGCACACCGCTCATCGTTCGCTCGATTCGCTCGAATTGTTAGCTGATCGCCGCGCTAGATATCGCGAAACCAGCCCTCGGACAGTACATAATACGGCTGTAATCCGCAAATTATCTGCTATGTGGAAGATCCGGTCAACAGTTGCTCAAATCTGTACTAGCGAAGCGCGGGCCCGCGGGTAATCATCGTACAGAAACCACTTAAATGGTGGTCACAGGCCGCCGACTTTCCAGCAGCGCCGACACATGGGTACCCCTCGCCTAGGACCTGTTCGAGTAGCTGGTGGTGCAAGGCGAGTTCGGCAGCACTGGGCCGCCGATCAGGATCGAGGAGGTGTTTCAGAACGCCGTCCGATGGTCCCAAATAGCTCGAGCCGGCAGCGGCGACCGAATGCGCCGCCAGCGGATTCCAGCCCCTCTGGCGTTCCGGATCCACCTTCGACGCCGCGATCAACGGCACTATCGGGCATCCCTCGGACGCGCCCACCCCAAGTCATCACGCACACCCGCCGCGCGAAATATTGAGGTTAATGGGTGGAGTACCCGACCGTAATCATCGTGTCCTGTTCGAGAGTTCGTCCCGGCGACAGCCCGAGTGCGGACTTCCCCACATAGGTAGGGTGTGCGCAACCAGCAAAACCATTCCGCCGCAAGCACGGCGATCACAGCGACCAACAAGCTGAACACGCGATTCGCCACCACCGGACTGATCGTCCGAAACCCGCACTGCCACCGTCACCTGCCGCTTGTGCACATCGATGCCGGCAACCCTTGCGAACAACTCCACGTCAACGCCTCCTGCACTCGTCCACCAAGGTGCGCCACCCGCGGAGCCCACGAACAAATACGAAACTCAGACACGCGCTCACAGCAGCAACCCGGAGTACCTCCAGGTGCGGACTCCAGCGTCACTCTTCAATACGGACTTTGAAGGATGCCAATCTGCACCGACGTCAGCGGGCGACGCACAGCCAGTTTCAACCACCCGTGTGCGCCCCGACAGGGGCATGAATCTCTTCAATGGAACTCCCTGGGCGGTGCAGGTGACTGTTGGCGCAATCACCGTCACCGCCCAGGCACGAGCTCCTCGGACCGACACGACACGCAAGGGAGTGGGGACTTCTACCTGGCCACCAATGGGGACATCCATCTGGCCATCACTGGGGACTTACAGCTGGCCAAAAACGGGGACTTTCACATGGCCACGGACATACCGCACGCTGTTTCTGCAGGAGCTGCTTCAATGCGGCGTGCTGTGTCAGTCGTTCGTCACCAACGTCGGGCCATCTGACCGCCTCAGCCAAAACATCTATGCCTCCGACCAGGCGTGCGCGGACGGCGGCGTACGGTCTGCCTGGGCTGTCGTACACGGGTCCCGATTCTTACCGGCGCTCTCCACCTGCATGCGCGTCGGCCAGTTGCTGTGTCTGGCGGCCGCGCCAAACATCGTCCAGGCTTGACTCTGTACGACCAGAACCCGCCTCCACAAGATTCCACCGGCCTCAGGATGAGCACGATGGCGGCATTGATGGTGAGGATGTGCGGGTATGAAATGACCCCGCCGGGAGATGTCCGGCGGGGTCGGTGGTGTTCGGGGTGTCGGGGTGGTGTTCAGTCCGCCGTGACTTCGGCGATGGCGGTGCGGGTGGAGGATTCGTCGACGATGGCCTTGTCGGCGGCGAAGCGGCGACGAGGGCTTGCAGCGCGAGGTTGTTGACCGCGCGGGGCTAGCCGCGGCTGGTCTGGTGGATCAAGCGCGACGGCGTCGTCGGAGAACAAGGTGTCGTCGCGCCCGGCCAGCGCCAGGTGGTGGCGTAGGTAGCTGCCGGTCTCCTTGTCGGTCATGGGCGCCATCGTGTAGCGCAGCGCGATGCGCTGGTCGAGCGCGGCGAGCACGCCGAGTTTCATCCGCCGCCGCAGGGTGGGTTGGCCGACGAGCAGGCAGGCGAACGGGCTCGACGAGTCGAGGTCGTGATTCGTCAAGAGCCGCAACGCTTCTAATTGGTCGTAGCCGAGCAGGTGTGCCTCCTCGATGACTACGACGGGGGTGCGGCCGCGCTCGGCCTGTTCGGCGGCGAGCGCGTCGGCGGCCTGCGGGGCCAGGGTGGCGTGATGGGTTAGGGGTTGCCCGCCCAGCGCGGCGACGATGCGGTGGTGGATGCCGCGGACGCCGACGGTGGGGTCGGGCAGGTAGATGACGGTGTGACGGCTGCGATCCAAGCCGGCCAGCGCGGCGCGCACGGCGACGGTCTTGCCGGCGCCGACCTCGCCGGTGATCACGCCGATGCGCCGTTCGGCGATGCACCAGCCGATGCGGGCGACCGCCTCGTTGTGCGCGCTGTGGCGGTGCAGCATGCCCGGGGCCAGATCGCGGCCGAATGGCGTGCGCGAGAAACCGTAGTAGGAGATCAGGTTGTCCATCATCGGGGTTGGGCCTCTTCGCCGGTGAGCAGGTCGAGCTGGCCGGGGATCTGGCCGGTGTTCCGGACAGGGCGGCGTAGTTGACGCCGCGGGCCAGTTCGGCGGCGTGCGCGGTCTCGATCAGCCGCGCGTAGTCGATGCCGCTGGGTTTGCGGTGGCGCCGACGGGGTTTCGGGTTTGGCCTTGGGATGCGAATGCCGCCCGATGTGGTGCGGGATGGCCAGCCCCATCGGCGCGCCGGCCAGCCGGACCTCGATGCGGGTCAGATCGAACGGGTCGAACACCAACTCCACCTTGCGACCCACCAGCGCCGGGTCGACCTCGTAGCTGTTGCCGTGCAACGACACCGTCGCGGTCTTGGTCACCCGGCGGTGCTCCTCCCACAGGAACGCCTCGGCGAGCGCCTCCGGCGCGGGCAGCCCGACCGGGCCAGCCGCTGACCAGCGGCTCCAGCGGGGTCTGCCCGGTCTCGGAATGGACCGTGCGGTGGTAGACGGTTTCGACCCAGGCTGCGAAGAGCCGATTCAACTCCGCCAGATCGGCGACATGGTGCCGGCCGATGACGTCGGGTTCGCCGGTGATCTCGACCAGGAACTGCTCACGCACGGTCCTGAAGAACCTCTCTATTTTGCCTCTACCTTCGGGCCGATCTGGTGTGGAATGCACAAGGCGCACACCGAGTTTCGCGCACGCCCGCAACAGCCACGTAGTCCACATAGGCCGCGCCGTTATCGACATATGCGGCCTTGGGAACGCCGCGGGAGGCCAGCGCCGGGCGCAGCGCGGCGGCCAGCCGCACGGTGTCCTCGGCATGGCCCCACCGGTAGCCGGGCAGCAGCCGGGAATGATCGTCGAGGAACGCGAACAAATACGTCTTGCGGCCACTGAATTCGTAAGCCGTGCAACGCATCTCCAATCCAAAGGTCATTCGGGTGCTCGGCCTCGAACCGGCCGAACACCGCCACCGACCCTGTGGCCGCGGCGGTGGTGAGGCCGAGTCGGTGGAAGTTGCGTTGCAGGGTGCGTTCATCAGGGGCCCAGCCCAACTGGGTGCGCAGGATCCGGCGGATCGCCGCGGCGGTGCGCTCCGGGTTCTCCCGACGCAGCGCCACCGCCAGCTCCAGCACCTCGGCCGGGGTGCGCGGCGTGCACTGGCGCGGGTTGGGCACCAGCGCGTCGAACCCGCCGGCGCGCCAGTCCCTAATCCAGCGGTCGATGGTCTGCCGGCTGATGCGCACCTTCCGCCCGAACGGGTCGGTGTGCTCGCGCGACGCCAGCTCGCGCACCATCTTTCCCCGCTCCTTGGTGGAATGCGCCGGATCGGCAGCCTCCCGGATCAACTGGTACCGAAACAATCCGATCGCCCGGGCCCGCTCGGCCCGCACCCTCGCCTCATCATCACCGACCGCCACCGGCCGCCTCCTTTGCTGTCTGTCAAACACACGACAGCGCACAGGATTCGCGGTCCGGATCCTCACCGCGGCAGGGTCGGCTCGTGTTGCACCGCGCTACCCGGCCAGCCCGGTGCCAACAACCGCCCACCCGAGACAGCGACCGCGGTCTCGGCCAGCGACACCATGGGCAGCGCGAACCGGCGCTCGATCACCGTCGCGACCGCGGCGATCACCGTCACCGCATCGGCGAACACCCCGCCGGCCGGCTCCGGCATCACCGGATCCGGGTCCACCGCGCGCAACCAGACGGTGAACGTCGACCGCACCGCCTCGGCCCGCTCGGCGAAGCGCCGCAACCAGCCGCGCACCGTCTCACCCGGGCGACCCAGATCGGCCGCGATCCGCCGAAACCCCAACCCACGCTTCGCTTTCGCAGCCAACGCCGACACGATCACCGCCGCCGTATCGGCACGGCGCAGCAGCGCGCTCACCGGCAACAACACATGCGTCACCCCGCAGCCGGTGCACCGCGACCGGCGCGGACACAGCTGCACCGGTCCATCCGCGCCGCGCACCTGCCGCGACCTCGCCCGCCCCCACCCCGCCAGCACATTGCTGCACGACGGGCACCACAACTCACCCGCCGCCAGCCTGCGCTCGACTCCATCAAGATCGGCCTCTACGGTGACCACTGCGCCTCCAAGCGCGAACAGACGGCCCTCCCGCAGCTCCGGCCAAAGAGACAACGGGAGGGCCGTCGCCTACCAACGACCTGATCACCGTAACGTGTCCAAATGAAGGCCCGTCTGATCTGCCTGATTCGCCGGCACCAGTGGCACAACGGCTCGAACGACTATGAGCACCAGACGGTGTGGACGTGCAAACGCTGCGGAAAGTCCAAAGGCGACTCGGGAGACTCCGGGGATGCGCGCTCCCGACTGGGCACTCTCCCGTGGGGCGGTGATCTTGGCGGCGGAGGCCTGTAGGACAAACCGGGGATCGGGCGTCGACCGAGTTTGTATCAGCCCAGGGCCCCTCCATGCCGAGCTGGCACCGATCAGTCGGACGAGCCCTTGTCGATCTTCTGAGGCGTGCAGTTCGACAGCGAAACTTCGAAGGGCTCGATGTTGTTCGGAGTCTCGATCATCGCGCCGTTCTCTGAGCCGACCAGGTTGATGGTGTGGGTGTCCCCGGCCGACAGGAAGGTTTCGCGCCACTTATCCCGCCCGCGCTCCCATTCGATAATCAGGACGCCACCGGTGACGACCTTGATCTCGCATCCATCAGCCCATTCGCCCATGTAGGGGTAGAGCTTTTGTCCTGACTCGGAATAGACGGTCCGGGAATCGAAGCCGGCGCGGTTGTTGCTGGCGAAGGCCGACCAGGACGGCCACGTGATGACACCGCCAGACCAGTCGCCGGGGTCGGGATCCGTTCCGTTGTACTTCCATACACTGGCGACCCATGAGACCGGATCGCAGTCGGTCGGATCGGTGCAGGCGGGCGTCGGCTCCTCGGTGGGCTCCTGGGTGGGCGGCGTGCCCGGAGTCAGCGTGTACTGGAAATCCCCGTCACTCTGCACACTGACCACTTCACCCGCGCCACGCGCCGGCAGAGTGAAACTCTGACCGGCCGCCAACGTCGCCAACGAACTGTGCGAACCGTTCGGAGTGCCCGCATACACCGACGCATTCCCGGTGACCACAGTCACCTTCCACCCAGCCACCTTAGCGGCCGCGCCATACACATCATCGGAAACTGTGTACCCAAGCCGAGCCCGAGTAGGCTCCGCCGCAGCCGGCCAGACCGCAGCCTGATTCGTCGTCCGAACACCCCACGGACACGGCGTCCCCGTGCAATCCCACGTCGCCAACACCGCCGCGACCTGCACGTCGCCCTCGTCTACATCCGCGCGCAGGGCCAAGACCCCGAGCAGCATGACCCCGACAAGGGCAAGAAGGATGGTCGTCTTCACAGGAGTCAGCACGCTCTTGCTCTCGGCGCTCGCCTGATGCATAGCGAGAACTCGTCGAGCGTGAATTGTCCTGGGAGACATCGTGAACACCCTACTTGGGGTTCTACGAGAATGTGTTCGCCACGTGGTCAATACTCGCAAGAAGGCCCGATCCCCGCACGCAGGATGATGATTACTGCCGTTCACGACTCAGAACCGCAAGCGGGGGAGCCGCACATATTGTCGTGTGTTTGACGCGTTCTGAAAACGATCGAGCGCCCCGACTGCCGCCCCGGCAAACGCAAATGCCGCGGTGCTGGAGTAGTCGAGCAGCCGGAGATCGATGAAAAGCCCAACCATCACCAAGGCCGACAGGCTCATGAGGGCAGTCAAGGCCAGCGGTCGGCCGGACAGACCAGCCGCGGGAAGTGTACGAACACCCTTTACGAGCCCGCGGAAGACGAAGAATAGAACCCCCAGCCATAACGCCAAGCCGACGATACCGAGTTCGGCGAGAATGCCGAGTTCGTTGGAGTGCGCGGCAATACCCAATCCCCGAATCCATGGAATGTCTTCAGACCACCGCTGGTGATGATACGTGTTGAGGGAAAGGAAGCGGCCCAGCCCCCATCCGAACCACGGCCGTTCAAGAAATCCCCAGATCGCGGTGATATCGGCGTTCAGGCGGTCATACACCTCCAGTGTCGAACTAACTCCGCCGGCGTCACGATCTGCGCTGGTGAAGGTGGACCACACGAGGGTCAATCCAATGATTAGAACGACACCTGTTGTTACGAAGGCCCGTCGGTAGCCCTTCGCGAGCAGAGCGCCCATGATGACCACCAGCACGAATGCCAGATAGACCGCTCGGGTGTGGGTGAGGTAGACGCCGTACCCGCACGCGGCGGCAATGACCCACAAGAGAGTTCGCCAGCGCGGATGGTCGATCGTCGTCGCGAGGATGACAGCCACCGCATATCCGGTGATGAGTGCGAGTCCGTTGGCGTTGGGTTGATCGGCCACTCCGCTGGCCCGCCCTGACGAAAGTATTGGCGGGGTGGAGGATGTACTGGGGCCATACGAGGGAGTGCGGGCCGGTGAACTGCAGAATGCTCACCACCGCTGAGTACGCGCCGATGATCAGCAGGATGATCAGCAGGATCCTGATGTCTTTCAGATTAGTGAAGATCGCGCGCGATATGTAATAGACAACGAACGGAATAACCGTGCTGATAATGAAGTAGCGAGCCAGTGGAAGCTGTTCTTCGAACGCCGAGTCGGCCAGGGCGGGCAGGTCGTGTGGCCACAAAATGGAGTTGACATTCCACGCGATGAAGAGCGTCATCATGACCTCGGTCGCTCCGAGTTTCGGGCGACCTTCCTGGATTTCCCGCTAGCCAGATTCCCGCTGAGATGACTAATCCGGCGAACGCAATCAAGAACGGATCCATTGGCAGGCGATCGGTCAGCGGTATTCGCAGGAACATGGTTACAAGCAAGAACATGAGGGACCACACGGGGTTGCGCAAGCCTACGTAGACGGCCGCTACGCCGATTGACCCGAGCGCCAACAGCAACGCGATATCGCCCCCCGCCCGCAGCGAAACCAGCGCGGCGGTCGTCAATCCCAACGCCATCAGCGCGGCCGCCATCACAGGTTTCGCCAGCGCGGATGTCGTGGTGGCCGCGTCTGGGACCGCATCCTCCACTCGGCTCTGAATGGTCATGTGATCTGTCGCGTTGGCGGCGGAGCAGTCGTGCCGACCTGCCTGTCAATGTGACCGGAATCGGCGGTGGTCGGGTCCCCGTTTTCGCGCGCAGCGCTGGCGGAGCGCGTAGCCCTGCGAAGTGAGGACCGATTGTCCCCTTCGGCGAGAACCGCGCCGATCAGCGTAGCTCCGATTTGGTCGAGCACACGCAGCGCCTCGCGAGCATCGTCCAACCGAGCGCCCTGTTCGATGATCAGTAATGTCCCGTCGGTCGCATCGCTGATCACCTGAGCCTCGCCGAAGCGGGGGAGCGCGGGCGACTCCACGACAATGAAACTCGCCCGTGTCGCGCAGGTTGTCCACCACAGCGGAAACACGTCGGCGATCGAACAAGACAAAGGGATCGCCGCTCGGATTCCCAGAAGGAATGATTTTGAGGTTATCCGAACGGGTGTTGAGGACGTCCTCGAGGTCGGCCGGATGATTGACATCAAGCAGCTCGGCAAGCCCTGGCGCTTCGTCATGTGCGCGATGTAGATCCGCGTGGACGAGCACCGTGGCCGCGCCCTGTGCCGCACGGTTTGTCGCAATGGCTTCGGCGATGTCTCTGGCGGCGTCGCCCCCGGCCGCGGACGCGACAGCGATTGCAGAGGGCTGGTCCGCTTGCCGCTGGACAAGGACGTTCACCAGGTGACGCAGGCGCACACCACGGGAGCCGGAGTGACGGCCATCGGTCGGACTCGGCAGCACATCGAGAACGGTCACCCCGAGCTTCTCCGCCACGTCGTAATCGGTGACCAGGCGTCGGGACGAAATGCTCGCCACAACCGCCACAACGCACCCGAGCAGCAAGCCACCCAACAGCGCAAACCCGAGGGTCTGGACCCTTCCTGCTCCCTCCACGGACACTCCGGCGTCGAGCGCTAGGACCGTCACTTCGTTGGCGCGATCTGCATTGACATCATTGATTTGTTGCTGCAGCTGATCCTGGGCGGCCAGCGCGGCCGGATCGTTATTGTCAAGTCGCTCGCCCCAGGTTTTGCGCCAATCGTTCAGTCATGTTCGCAATGGCCTGGTCGCGGCGCGCCTTCAGCTGGGAATTGAGCTCATCGGCATATGACTGTGCCATTGCGGCAGCGGCCGAGCGGGCGGCGTCCGCCGACGTCGATGTCGCGGTGATATAGAACACGGGGCCATTGCCGGCGGTACGAGCGCCGTAGCTCGTGACGTCGCCGGTAACTTTCGCATGCTGGCTCAGGGTCCTCTGATAGGCCGGCTGGTTGAAGATGGAAACGTAGCCCTGGGCGAGGGTCGGGTCATCGCTTCGTTTAGTCGGGCTTGCGGCGGAGAGGACCGACTGACCGGTGTACTCCGCGCGTGCCGAACCGGCGGCGACGACGCCGGCGACGATCGAAATGACGGTAATCGCCACCGCTAGCCACCTGTACCGCCAGATCCGGTCGATCTGAATGCCAACGTTGCTCGACCACGGCACTTCTTCAGGGCGCCCGAGGTGTGAGCCATTCCGCCCCGACTGCTCATCGCCATCCCCGTGATTTGCTGTGGGCACACCATGCACTATGGTCACCTGTCGTTTAGGTCATCTGCCAGATCTCGACTGTGGGCCGAGATGGAGTTGTGGGGTTCGGACTCGAGAAGCCCGAACAGCACGACTCTAACGCATCATATCCTTTGCTGGCGACCGCTCGGCGTGGATGCTCAGCGTTATCACGCGAGCGGCCCGCGTACCGAGGTCAGTGGGCGACATCCACGACAATCCGAGTGGGATCGGTCAGAGCCGAAACCGAGAAGGCGGGTTGCACGCCATTTAAGCCAATGAATGCCTGCGTGACCCCCTTCCCGTAGGTGGCGTACTGAACCATGTTGATCTGGGAGCTGTCGGGATTAGAGACAACTGGAGGGCCCGTGTATGTTTTGGGGGCCGTAAAGGGGCCCGGCGTTTCGAGGATCAGAACTTCCAGGATCGACTGACCTGGGATCGGGAGCATGTCGCGAGTGCCGTTCGGGACGGCATAGGCGACGAATTGCACTGCCCAGCCGGGGATGCTGTTGCCCGTGAACTCGAATACCGCCTCATCATGGTCGCCTTGGTTGCTGACCGTGATGTTTGTCAACGAGATCGCGACCGCGCCGGGATCGGGCAGCCTGGTCTTGCGTGCGATGCCCGCGTTCGCAAGCGATTGCGAAGGCGAATCCACCGACAGCGCCGCCGCTAACTGAGCTGGGTACATCCGTCTGCCCGGTGAGCGACTGACCCTCGCTGCAACTAACCGTCACTGAAATCACGCAGATGAATCCGAGCAGGCTAGCCGACCGGCGAAGGCTGGGTCTCATGGCTAAACATGCTATGCGGTCCCTCCATCGTTGCGCCCGGCTCATCGTAGTAGCACGATCGCGTCTTGCGGTGCGATCGTGACTGAATCGACTTGCGCACCGTCGTTCGTGACCGGATCCTGAGTGCCCTTGAGCTTCGTGTACGTGCGCTCGAGCGGAATCGTCACGCTCTGGGCCGAGGTGTTGATCAGCACGATCCCATGCTCGAAGTCGCGGCGGTACACCCCGTCCGCCGGCGATCCTGTGCCGGATTCCCTCCGTTCGGACAGCGTGGCCAACGTCGGGTTCGCTTCAAGTGGCTGACCGAGGTAGCCACGGCCCAGTCCGGCGCCGTCCATCTCGTCGTAGTACTCGAGTAACCCGTAGTCCTTTCCCATCGGCGCCCAGAAGCCGTCCTGCAGCAGCGTGGCGACCAACTCGAATCGCGCCTTGCGGAAGGCGGCCGGCGAACCCGGTTCCTCGCGGTCCGTGTTGATGGTCATCGTGATCCTGGGTGACCGCCCGCCGTTACCGGATGCCGATGCGAGGTAGGTTTCGAGATCATCCGCGTGATCGCGATCAGCCGCTTGGTCCATAAAGCTCTCGAACACTCTGCCGTCCAGGAGGCCGCCATGCAGGGTGCGATCACCGTTAGCGACGAGGATCGCATTAGGTAAAGCGGCCCGCAGGCGCTGCTCGCCGATGATCAGGCCGAGGTCCCATGGATTCCCGGGCCCGTAGATCGCATCGGCAGTTTCGTCTACACCGTCTCGGTCGATATCCCACTGGTCGGTGTCGGCGGTCCATACCCGATCCCCCCATACGTCCAGATAGATGCCATCCCAGATTCCCGCCGACCATACGGTGTTGACAATCCAATCGACCGCGTATTCGACAAACAACTGGCCGTTGACCCGCGGCGACTTGTCGGTGAGGTTCGTCATTATGCGGTCTTCCCATTCGTGGACGGGGGTGCCACGAGCCGTGCGCGCCAGCCATTCATCGGGGAACGTCGCTAACACTGGAATCCGACGGCGATATCTGCCACATCTTGTAGGTGTTCGGCCAATACCCCTACGTGCCGGTCTGGTGAACCGAGTCGACGACATTGACGTAGGCGAGCAGCTTCAGTCGTGGGTTCCGAGCGTGCAGTTCGTCGAAGAACGATCGCGGTTTGCGGTTGGCCCACTCATTGTCGATCACCACGACGTCATAGCGGGCAAGCTCATCGATCGTCGGCAACTCGTGTTGGTCTAGGAAGGTGGTGGCGGTTCTCGGGTACGTCAGGCCCCTGGGCCTCGCCGTCGTAGTTTCTTCTTTGGTTGACGGCGACGCGGGTTGCGCAGGTGCGCAGCAAACTATCAGTAAGAGGACTGACAGCAGGCACTGGAAATGAGCGGACCAACTCCGGTGGTCTGCGAAGGATTCTTTTGCTATGCCGGCAATCGCGTCACATCTCAAGATTCAATTGGAGCCGTCGCCCTCCACCACGGAGGGTTTCAGCTTTCCGCTGTTCGATCGGGGTATGCGCGGCATGATTCGCAGTGTGACGTGCTGGCCCGCACCGAAGATGCGCTCGACGTTGCGGCGGATGGTTTCCTCGACAGCCGATTCGTCGAACCCCGCCGCCGGTGCCACCCGAACTTCGTACCGGCCGCTGCGCCAGTTGGGCTATCTGTGCCTCCCGCACTCCCGAAAGGTCGTCGATGACCAGCGACGGCAGCGGTATCGGCCGTCCGTCGGCGGTGGTGAAGGAATCTTCGACCCGCCCGTCGACCGAGCCCCAGCAAGGGAAATGACCGACCGCACGGACAGGGCTGCGTGGGCGCTGGGCCGACTTCGTCGCCGGTGCGGTACCGGAACAACGGAAAACCCCAATTGTGTAGCGGGGTGCCGACCAACTCCCATCGCGACTCCGTATTCGGCACCGGCAACAACTCGACGATCCCGTAGTCGGGAAACACGTGAAAGCCGCCGTGTTCGCACGTTCCTGCCATCATGACTCGTTCGGTCTGGCCGTAGTGGTCGATGACGGGCCCGCTGAACACGTCCTCGATGAGCGCCACCTGCCCCGCCGTCATCGGCTCCGAGGAGGTGATGACCGCCTTGACAGGAAACTTCTCGTCACGCTCGCGCAGCAGTGCGGCCAGCAGCGCGATGCTCGAGGGCCAACCTTCGATCGCGTCGGGTTCGAACGCTCGCACATCGTGCATGATCGCGTCAAGATTGCTGGGAATGAGGTGGAAACTGGAGACCAGCAACTGTTGCGCGCCGGGAATGGCTTTGGTCAACTTACCGGGTTCGGTTGCCGCGAAATCGCTACCCCGCATTATGACTCGACGCGCGCCAGGCCGAAGGCCGAACCAACCCCACTGTTGTTCCAACGCGCACAGTTCGTAAACCGACGAACCTGGTGTCCGATAAACACCGATCGGGCGGCCCGACGTTCCGCTCGAGTGAGCGGTCCACATCAGACGGCGGGGATACACGCGAAAGTCGTCGATCCTTTCGAGCAGGTGGTCGCGGGTCAGCAGTGGCAACTGCGGCAGATCCTCGAGTGTGCGGATACTTCGCGGGTTGACGCCGGATTCCCTGAAGTACTCACGATAGAACGGAGAACGAGCCGCGACCACGCGGACCAGGGCACGCAGCCGTCGCTCCTGACTCTTTCTTATCTCCGCGGAGTCGGCGTGCTCGAGTCGTTCGAGCTGACGGCGCATGACGATGCGCAACGGGTGTGCGTTGCGGATCCGATGAACGACACTGATTTGTGCTACCGGTGGTGCCATCTACCAGTGCTCCCTCCACGTCCGTAGCGGCCAAGCCCATGGGTCCCAACGGCTCGGGGCCAAGGCGCAGCGCGAAGCCCTCGTCATCGTCGCCATAGCGCGGGACCACCGCCGCCACGCGATCATCGAAAGCCTGTTCGCCGATCTCATCGACGGACTACTGGCGCACCTGCCGGGCCGGTTCGCCGAGAACTCGACCTTGGTGTTGTGCGCGGCCATCGCGCACAACCTGCGGCGCGCCGCCGGGATCCTCGCGGGAACCGCCACGTGCGAGCCAAAGGAACCCTGCAGCGCAGGATTGTCAACATCCCTGCTCGATTCAGCCGCCCTCAACATCGCCCGGTCCTGCACCTACCCAGCCACTGGCCCTGGCACCGACTATGGCTTCGATTGTGGCGCAACACGATCGGATACACACCACCACTCCTCACGACACCTATCCACCCTGCCAAAAGGCCCGACCGGAGAAAACAGGAAAAGCTCGACAGACCAGCCGATGCTTCACACCCACACACCGACAATCAAGACCAACAGCCCGGGCACATGTCGACCGCGGCGCCCTCGTGGATTCAAAGTTCTGCGGGCGGCAGCTTCAAGTGTCGCCCCTACACGCTGCTTTACCGGATGGACTCTGCGCAGCAGCCCGGGCGCGACAAGCACCGACAGCAGAACGGCGCCGCTGCGTAACGTTCGCCGCTGGCGGAATGCGGCGCGTGCGGCCTCCCGCGTGGTTGAGTCGTCACCGCGCAAAAACGCAGTTCGCGCGTGGCGGATGGACTTCGTGTAGCGGATCCTGCGTAGCGTAGAGTCGAGCGCTGCAGCCTCCGCCGGGTTCGACGGCTGCACCACTGTGAACGAACCTTCGAGTTCTTCTTCAAATCTCTCAACACTCGTTGGATCGCGGCTCAGCGAATCACGGCGTATCCGATAACGGGCAAGGCGGCCAGGCAACACGCGGACGTCGTGCTCCCCTACCATCCGTAACCAGATAACCACCGACTCGTCCACGTCAGGAATCCCTGGATCGTACCCACCGACCGCATCCCACGTCTCGCGCCGGATGGCTGCCGTGTAGTACGGCACAAACCCGCCGAGAACGTCGGTCATCGTCAGGCGTTTCGAGGGATCAGGGCACTCCTTGACCCCGATCGAACGGAGGTATCCGACCAACAGATTCTCGCCCTCGTCCTCGAACCGGTAGGCATCGACACCAACCGCGTCGATCGCAGGATCAGAGTCAAGCAAGTTTCCAACCTCGGCGCAGAAACCCGGCGTCAATTGGTCGTCACTGTCCAGGACGCACAGGTATTGTCCGGTGGCTTGCTCGGCAGCCGACATCACGCCGCCGGCATAGCCGCGGTTTTCGTGCCGGACCAGTTTGATTCGCGGGTCGGCGGTGTATTCGCCGACGATCGCGGCCATCGCGTCGGAGTTCCCGTTATCAATGACGATCGCCTCCCAGTCGCCGCGTGTCTGCGAGAGGACCGAGTCGAGAGTGCCGCGAACGTATTGCTCAGTCTGGTAGGCGGGAATAAGGAAGCTGAACCGCGGTTTAACGTCCATAGCTGTTGGCTACCAACCGATCCCGATGTAACCCGGCTTGAGTGGTCGTTCTTCGGCACGGGGCAAGCGCACCAAATCGATGACGATTCGGTCCTCACCCAGGCTGTCGATCGCAGCGGCGACAACCGGATCCTTGGTTCCGGCGATGAATATTTCACCATGCTCGAGTAGCGACTCGACGTCATCAGTGAGCCATTGGCTGATGTGCGGAAGGCGTTCCTCCAGATAGGAACGGTTGGCGCCCAACAACTTTGACAATGCTACGTTTGTGTCATAAATCCGGACGTCATAGCCCTTTCCGATTAGCCGCTCCGCAAGTTCGACCATCGGACTTTCGCGGAGATCGTCCGTTCCGGACTTGAACGCGAGGCCGAAGATTGAAATCTTGCGCCTGCCCACCGCCAGGATGTTGTCGACCACACGGCGAACTTGCATCTCGTTGGACACCAATACATTCGCAAGGACCGGCAGCTCGAGGTCGTGTTTTCGGGCGGTGTGCATCAGCGCGCGGACATCCTTCGGCAGGCACGACCCGCCGAAGGCGAATCCTGGGCGCAGGTAGGCGGAGCTGATGTTCAGCTTGGTGTCGGCGAGGAAGATGTCCATGACCTCGTGCGAATCCAGGCCCAGCGTCGCGCACAGCGCGCCGATCTCGTTGCCAAAGGTCACTTTCAGCGCATGGAAGCTGTTGTCGACGTACTTCGTCATCTCAGCCACTGCGATCGGGACGCGAAAACGCGGTCCTGTAAGACCGTCGTACAGGCTCATCACAACGGCTCCGCTGCGCTCGTCGCTTTCGCCGACAACCGTCTTCGGCGGGTTCTCGAAATCCCAGACGCTGGTGCCTTCCCTCAGGAATTCCGGGTTGGCACACACCCCGAAGTCGATGCCGACTCGCTTTCCTGAGGTTCGTTCCAGGATTGGAATAAGAATGTTCTGGCACGTTCCCGGCACCATCGTGCTGCGGAATCACCACCACGTGCCAGCCGTCTTTGCTGGCCAGTGCTTCGCCGATCTCCTCGCTTACACATTCCAGATACCGCGTCGACAATCCCCCACCCGACGCGGAAGGGGTGCCAACGCACACGATCGAGACGTCCGAGCCGAGGACTGCCTCGGCTGGATCGGCGGTGACGGTCAGCCTGCCCGCACCCACTACTTCGGCCGTGAGTTCACCGATCCGTTCCTCGACAACTGGTGACTGGCCCCGGCGCAGGAACTCCATTTTGTCGCGGTTGGCATCGACGCCGACTACGTGGTGGCCACGTGCCGCCAGGCATGCCGCCGATACGCAGCCGACGTACCCAAGGCCGAAAACGCTTACGGTCAGTAGGCCCGCTCGCCCGGGTGCTAGCTCACTCAGAGTCGACGTCACCGTGGGAGTCTAGCAACAAACACATCAGTTGCGAAGTATCTTCTATCTGGTAATAGAGTCGGTGTACAGTCACTTCTCTGTTCGCGGATACTCATATAGGCAAATGATCTTGAGCGCCCCGGGCTTCGGTCTAGGAAAGACTAAGGGCCAGCCCACCAACAGATGAAACGCCCGGTTACGGGCCAAGCAGATCCGACTGCACACGCACGCAGCCGAACAGGGTCGTATCGATAGACGTTCGATACGACCGGCGCGAATCACTCCACGCCACCTCGATGGCGGAACCCCGGTGAGATACTCCAAGATCGATCACCCGTTGGCCGTCCGCCACCGGCTGGATGACGGTCGCAGCCACCATCGGTAGATCCGCCACGCAGGACGACCCGACAAGCCATGACGGTTCTCGTGATTCCAGCCGGTTCGACCACCACCCCAAGAGGTTGCGTTCGTCGCCACGCACCTGCTCGGCGGTGAGTCGCGTGGTAGCTGCGGCCGCGATGTGGGCGATCTGAGATCCGTTTCGCGTCACGAGGTGTCCTAGCGATGCAAGCTCCACGTCAAGCGATGGGTGCAGCGGCCACGACGTGCGCACCAGATGCCGGCCCGTTCCGGACAACAGGTCCACAACGAGCAGGGCGACACCGTCGTGGGGCGCCACCAGCCAGCGCCGATGGGTCACCGGCTCGGCGAACCTTCGGTACCCGAAATGCTCGGCGTCGACGACTCCGGATGCGAGATCCACCGCACGGACGCGAACTTGCGCATGGTGGGTCCACATGAAAGGTCCGCCTATGACTGACTGGTCCTGGCCGTCCACCTCAACCGATGCGTGAACCCGAGTGCCTCGATTGATCCGCCGCCAATCCGGATGACCGTAATAGCTTCCCGCGCCCGGATCGCCTATCACGTCCTGACCGTCGATGCTCAAGGTCACCGCCAACGCGTCCGCGTGCCCGTGCGCGGCAATCGAGAGATACCCGAGTGGGCCCACGTCCATGACCGCGGTGCGACTCCCTGCCCGCAGCACAACCAGACCTCCGTTAGGCGCGTAATGACTGTCGCCGACGGACTCCAGCGTGGTGCGAACTTCCCGTTCGGGATCGGCGCGGTGTGCGCGCAGTTGACTAAGCCATTCCGCCGTCCACGTCCTCGCTCCGTACTCGTGCGCGGCGCGACAACCGGTCAGCGCGGCCACTGCCCCGAGGTGGTCACGAACGCTCCGCAGCGGCTCGGGACCGAGACGCATCGCGAAGCCCTCGTCATTGTCGCCGTAGCGCGGGTCCGGGTCGGCCTGCCCGACGAGTGCGGCGAGGAAGGCCGCACTGCGGTCGATTGCGTCCAGGAGGGGCTCGGGTGCCCAGCCGTCGCGCTCAAGAAGCAGTGCGACGACCACGAGCATCAGTTCGACGGTGAATACCTGATAGCCGACCGCTTGCTCTGCACCCGATCCATCGGCCAGGATCTGCCGGTCCGCTTCGGCCGCCAACCCTGCGATCGCCTTGCGCTCCCAATCGCCCGCTGCCGGAAGATCAGGGAAGAGAATCGCCACGACGGCAAGGCCAGCCAGCTCGCCGATCAAGTGATTATTCGCGGAGCTGAAGCGCGAGCGGTCAATCCAGCAGCGAGTGGCGCTCGCGGCGAGCACCTCGACGACACGGCGAAATCGGTCGAGCGTCAATTCCGGGCACTCGCGAAGCCCCTGAACGGCCACCGCAATCGAGATTGCCCGAACGCCCGCCTCGAAAGCATTTCGCCAGACGATGCCGACTCCGGGCGGGTTTTGGTCGAGCCACGTGTCTAGTTGGTGAAATGCGGCCGCGCTATAGCGCTCATCACCAGTGATCAGCCAGGCCTGTGCGAGCCATGGTAGATGCTGTAACCGGTTGAGCTCCCAGATCCATTTCACATCGCCCTCGGTTGTTCGGTAATCAATTTTCGAGGCCGGCGAGCTAGGCCAGTGCACGCCGGCGACCGGGTCATAGTTCCAGTCGACGGGCTCGGGGAGCTCGATGGTCGGATAGCCGAAATAGGCGAACCGCAGTTGAACGGCGGAATCCGCCGCCACCACCAGCTCCGCTGTCATTTCCGGCTGCACCGCCGCGATGCGGCGGGCGCGGTCCCGCTCAAGTAGGACTGGGCGAGACTCGGCGTCGCGGAACCGGGCCAACGCATCGTGCCAGTCGCGTTCGGTGTAACCCGGTGTCGGGTCGGCGCGGCGGCCCATCAGACCGCCGATCTGGCCTGCCGCCGCCCGCCTCACTCGCCATCCGATCTCGCGAGCGCTCATGGAACGAAGGCGGCGGGCATACCAGAGTCGATTTGCCGCGACGCCCTTCCCGTGCGATGTCAGAGCCACATAGACCACATAGATACAGACCAATAGATGTTGGAAACATATCGCCCGCCGCAGCCGCGCCTGATGTCGCCCACCAGCACCCACCAGCCCAACCGCTGGGCAACCCGCCAACACACCCGCACTGACCCTTTAGACTGCCACACGAAGGGTCACGCGATCGAGCGTACTCTCACCGTCACCGTGTGACGCCGTCGTTCTCGGCGACGAATCCGCCGTCGCCGCTCGGCTCTGGCCGAGGTGATGAGCTTCGCACCATCGCGCACCCGCACGCCCCCTAGCGTGGCGGAGCATCCTCTGCACCGCTTTGACATTGGCGCCAGCCGACACAGTGAGACTGGCCGTCGTGTGTCGCAGATCGTGGGGTGTCGTATGTGGCACACCCGACTCGATGACCGCCTGTTTCGCGAACCACCCGGAGTCGGTGTGCGGGCGCTGTAGGTGGCGGACCTCAGCGGGCCGGCTGGCGGCGATTCTGGGGGTGCTGCATAAACGTTCGGCGCCGCGGCGGGGCAGATTGGCAGCGGTGCGGTCGATGTCGCCCGGCGGGACCCTCCGAACCCCCAGGGAGTAACCGCGGCTACAGTGCCTCCTCGTCGGTGGCGCACCGGAATCCCGTGGAGAACATGATGTCCGTGGGCGCCATCGGCTCCCGAGTACATACCCTTCTTTGTAGTAGACGGTGGTCGTGCCGGGGACCAGGGTGCGGACGAAATAAGTGTCGGCACCGTTGAGGAACGTCTGCCGTACCCCGCCCAGCCACAACCTGATCCATCCTGTGGTGTCTGACGTTGAGAAGTGGACCTGCATTTTCACGTCGTGCCATTGTCCGACGTTCAGGGGCGTGTCGAAGATGGAGAAGGTTTCAAGATAGACGCCGGGACTGGACTGCTTTTCGATGATCAGTGACCAGTAGCCATTTTTCGTGCCCACACTCCATTGGAACGGTCAGCTGCCGGTACCGCTGTCCGGGTGCCAACTGTTGCGTCACCCCCCAGCCCAGATCGGCGTGGTTCTGCGGAAAGGTCGGGTCGAACTTGGTGGAAAACTCATACCAGCGTGTCTGCCCTTCGCTGCCGCCGGTGATGCTTTCGTCGGATCCCACCTGCGACCGTTCACCGCCCCCGAATCTGAGGGCACGTCACCGGAACGGACCTCGAACCGGGCCGCCTTACCTTTCGACGGGTCGTCCACCACGGTCGCGGAATAGGTGGGAACGTAGTGGGCCCCGTCGCCGTTGTATCCCCTGTTCTGAACGCTAGACCACTGGCTGAAATCGCCGGTGGAGTAGTCGCCGACGAACAGCGTCGCCGCCGCCTCGGCAACCGGTGTGACCGGCACGGTGATGACAACGGCCGCAGCGACCGCGGTGACTGCGACTGAAGCGAGCGCGCGGGCGCAAGCGGAACATGGCGACTCCATCAATTGGGTGAGCGCGGTCTGCACCCACAATATTCTCTTGATTCTCTTGGTCAGAGCAAAGCTATCGGAACTGGCCTCTGCCTCGGTCAGCAACATTTCCCCTCGCCTCTGACGAATCCGGAAATCGGGGCTTGCGCTCCGGGGGGCGATTGCCCGCGGAGTCGCCGACTAGGACATACAGGCCCGTTGTCGTCTGCCCGCGAGGTCGCGTCAGCGTGGGTCATTGTCCGCCAACTGATTTCGTAGCGGTGCTTGGGCTCTCATTCGTTCCGCTCCACTCCCGCGCTCCTCCAGTCCGACCACCGCGACGAATTTCCCGTGTGCCGTGCGCGGAATCCTCTCCACGTGCTCCACTGCGATTTCCATCGCGGGACCCAACCGTTCCCGTGCATGGCGCACAAGCAGCGCCTCGTCTTGCGGCGCGTAGTCCACATCGCGCACCACCTTCAGTACCACCCGCCCCACCGACTCCTGCACGATCTGACTCTCCGCGATGTGCTTTACCCCTTTAAAGATGTGGTCCAGCCGTCCGATCAGCCGCCCCTCCGGCGTCACCACATACGACTCCAGTCGCCCCTGGATTTGCTTCACCACGGGAAACGCAGCGCGCCCGCAGGGACAATTCCCTCCTTCCTGTTGCGGCACCGCCGTGTCGCCGCTGCGGTAGCGGATCAGCGGAAATGCGTGGTTGAACAGCGGCGTTCCCACGATTTCCCCGCCCTCCAAGAACTCGACAATCGCATAGTCCGGCAGCACGTGGTAGCGCCCCTGCTCGCACGAGCAGATCGCCGCCGTGCGTTCCGCGTTTCCGTAGTGGTCGAAAAACGGCGCCCGGAACACCTCCGTGCCGATCTCGCGCTGGGAATCCAGCAGCGTTTCGGATGACGTGAAGATCGCCCGGACCGGGAACGACTCGACGCCCGTCTCGCGTAATGACCGCGCCAGCAACGCCACCGAGCTCGGATACCCTTCCACGGCTAGCGGTTTGAACGCCGCCAGTGCCGCGGCATAGTCCGGCGCCGTCCGCGGGCCCAGGTGATAGCTCGACATCATGAGCTGCCGTTCCGCCGCGTCATACTGCCAGTACGGCGGCGACATGCGCGACGTCGGCACCGGCAGATCGCCGCGCAGCGTCACCCGCCGGTCGTCGAATCCAAAACCCGCCCAGCGCCGCTGGCGCCAGATCGTCGCGTTCTCGAAGTTGATCGCATGCAGGTCCCGCCAGCAGATCAAAGGAGTTCCCGTTGTCCCGCCCGTGTACGCCTTGTGCAACAGCCGGCGGTGCATTGCCCGGTTGCGGAATCGCTCGGGATCGCGCCGCACCTCGCTCTTTTCCAGCGGAGGAATGCGCGCCATCAGCTCCCACGGGGCAAGCCGCTCCGGGTCCAGTCCCTCGCGCCGGAAAAGATCGACGTAATACGGCACGTGACGTGCGCACGTTACTAGGAGTTCTCGCAGCCGCTCCTCCTGGTACGCCCGGAGCTGGTTCACGCTCCAGCGCTCGCGTGCTTCCATCTCCGCCAGCATCCGCCGGAACGTTCGCCCGTGCCGAAGGCTCCGGCGGACACCCCCCCGAACCAATCGCCCGGGCGAGACCGTCAGACCCGCGACGGTGTCCGTTCCACGCTAGGGCCTCCTTCGCGCCGCTCTCAGCCGCTCACACGGTTCAGTACCCGGCACTCGGTCTACAGTAAATGCTGCGGCGTTGCCTGTAGTCAACGATGCCGCGTAACGGCTCGGACTTGGTCGCGGCTCGTTTGCGGGCGAAGCCGCCAGCAACGGTACCAACAGGCGATCGCTACGGGCATACTCTGCTTGGGTATCAGGCTGTCGATCTTCCCGTTCGGAAAGTGATCTGACAGACCTGCATTCGGCGCACGCCGTCAAGCTTCGCGGGAGCCCCTTCCGTGCCGCTGCCGCTACCGGGCGAGAGCGGTCAGGCCCTGCTCGTCGCGCTCCGGGGCGCGGCCTGTACCTCGGCACCGTCATCGCACTGCTGCGCGTGCAGGAAGTTATCGCCGATGAGCTGCACCGGCTCGATGCGATCGATCCCGACGTCGACCGCGCCGTGCACCTTTTCCCCGCGCGACCCGGCCTGTCGCTCTACAAAGTGGTCGCCGGCATCAGTCAGGAGGAGCGCCGCGCGCTGACGCGCCAACCCGCACTGCACGCGATCTTCCGCGCCATCTTCGGCGAAGGGGCCAAGCCGCTCGATTACACCTGGCCGCGTATCGCCGGCCCGGGCCGTAGCGAGCTGCCGCATTCCGACTGGATTTACATGCGGCGCGGGACGCCGCGCCTGTACACGGCGTGGATTCCGCTGATGGACCTGTCGCTGTCGCACGGACCGCTGATGATTCTGGAGAACTCACATCAGGACAATCCGCACACCCGGCGCTACCTGGACATGGACGTCGGGAAGCTCGGCTACTTCGACGCCGCGCGCTTCAAGCACGGCACCCTCGTGCACGGCGGGCGCTACAGCCGCCGCCCCGACCGGGTGCGCGAGGAGTTCGGCACACGCTGGCTCAGCACCGACTACCGGCTGGGCGACGTGATCATCTTCAGCACGCGCGGCCTGCACGCGACGCTCGACAACCGCAGCAAGGGTTTCCACATATCGATCGACGTGCGCTTCCAGCCCGCGTCCGATATGACCGATCCGCGCTTCGAGGGCTCGCATCCGATCGCTGACGGCGCACACGACACGAACATCTTCGACCACGCGATCCAGGTGAGGGACGTGTCCGGCCGCAACGATCGCCCGACGCGCCGCGGAGTGACCTCTGCCACCGTTTAGCGAGGCGCGGCCATCGGCCTAGGCGGAATTCCGCCTTGAATGCGTGTCGCGTTTCGTGGTCGCGGTACTTGACGCATGCACGTGGGCGCCCGTTGCGGTCGCGGGTCCGTGCACACCAGCGCCTGCACGCTGGTATTTAGCACCGTGACCAGCGAGGCAAGGTGGCGCACCGCGTGGATGCGCCAGGCTACGGCGCCGCTAAACGCGCCGCGCATTCCCCTATTTCGCCGATGCGTGGCCGCACGCCCCGCAGCCGTGCGAGGACGCCGCCGACCGGGCATCGCCGCGACCGCCCGCGGTTAGGGGCCGTCGAAAAATTTCGTTAGCAACGCTTATCATGTGGCTGTCTTGTCGGAGTAGGGCTCGCGCTTGATCTCCAAAGCGAGGTCCTCGTGTCCGCCGATGAACTTGCTCTGTCCCTCTTTCGTCCTCGCGGGCTCGCACAGGTCTCTGGCCACCTGATGTTCGATGCTGGAAACCCTCCCTTCTCCGATCTTGCCCAGATGCGGCGGTCGGGCCAGGTGCGCACATCACGCGCATCGGTCTTTACCCGATCACCTGATGGGTGCAGTCCGAGAGCGCCGGACGCGCCGTGGCTGTGCCCAGTAGGGGTTCTGGGTGGAGATCGACGGCGGATCGAACTGCATGGAGAACGGTCGCCCGTCCCCCGCCTCGCGGATCCCGCGCATCATCGCGTCGATGCAGTGGTCGACGTCGCTGCCGCGGGCCGGGTCCTCGCTGGCCGAGGTGTAGTCACCTCCCGACATCCACATGATGTTGGGCAGGTCACGAAAGCGCTGCGCCACCTTGCCGCCGTATTGGTGGCACTGCTCGATCGATTTGGGGACGAAGGAATGTCCGATGGTCCATGCATCGATCGGGTAGAGCACGACCGTGATGCCGTGCTGGGCGGCCAACCGCAGGTAGGCCGTCACCCGCTCCCAGTACGGCTCCTGCCACTGCAGGACGTCACCGTCCACGAAGGGCAGCAGACCATCGAACGTCGCGCCGTCATCGCTGGGCGCGCCGTTGGCTTAGCTCCGATCAACGAGATGATGGCCGCGTTGAACCCCTGCGTCTGGCGGTCCGCGAACCACAGCTGGGCCTGCTGCGGCGACAGCAAGGTCATCAGGGCCCAGGGGGAGTCGCCGTGCAGCAGGAGTGGCCTGCCGTATTGATCGAGGAAGTAGCGACCGTTGGGGCTCACCGAGGTCACGAACGGCGGCCCTTCCGGGGTCGCCTGCGTGCTGGGAGCGGGCGTGGGCTCAAAGGGACTGCCCACCGTGCCTGGGATGCTCATGCGCTGTCCTTGGTGAAAATGCCGCCACAGCACCCACGAACCGCTTGCACCCACCACCAGTACTGACAGCCCAGAATCCACCAACGGCGGCGGCACGTCGCTTGTTGCCTTGCAGTCCCGCGAACAGGTAGCGGTCCCGGCACTGCTGGTCGAGAATCATCCACGACGGCAGGTTCTCGCCGGGTCCGGCTCCCTGCCCCCACCTGCCGCCATACATCCGGTGGGTGGCCTCGACATAGAGTAACGCCTCGTTCATGTAACGCTGGCCGGCGGCATTGACGATGATCGACCACACGATCCCGAGCGGTCCGACCAGCAGGCCGCCCGGGTTCGTGGGGCGCTCAGGTGGGCGGCCACCGAAGGTGGATACGATGCGCTACCGCCAGCGCAACGTGGTCGAGCAAGTGATCGCCCGGGTCAAGCAGCACCGCGCCATCGCCACGAGGTACAACAAGCTGGCGGTCAGCTACCACAGGCTGGTCCTGGCCGCACTGCTGCTGTGGCTCGCCGTATGAGCCGTCAGACAGGCCCTCTCGAGCGCCTTTCTGACAATGAGTGCTTGACAGGTTGGCGTGTGTCGGCCAGGGGCCTGCCATCGGGACGGGCGGCCAGGACGCCACGAACTCACCGACCAGGCATGACTGAGATAGCCTTGGAGCTGCCGAGCAAAGGCCGCTTCGGCGATGCGCTGGACTAGCCTTCCTCTGATCCAGTACGAACAACCGCATAGCCACCTCGCTGGACAGAGTTCTCTGGCGGCATCCGGGGTGAGTGAAAGGCTCCAGAGAGAGGGACTGCGACGTACAAATGGCACCGCAGCGAACGACGCAACGCCGCCGTTGGCGGATGCTGGGGCTGGCAGTCCTGGCGGTGGTACTGGTGGTGGGTGCGGGCGGTTCGTGGGTGTTGTGGCGGCATTTTCACCAAGGACAGCGCATGAGCATCCCAGGCACGGTGGGTAGTCCCTCTGCGCCGACGCCAGCTCCCAGCACGCAGGCGACCCCTGAAGGGCCGCCGTTCGTGACCTCGGTGAGCCCCAACGGTCGCTACTTCCTCGATCAATACGGCAGGCCACTCCTGCTGCACGGCGACTCCCCCTGGGCCCTGATGACGTTGCTGTCGCCGCAGCAGGCCCAGCTGTGGTTCGCGGACCGCCAGACGCAGGGGTTCAACGCGGCCATCATCTCGTTGATAGGAGCTAGAGCCAACGGCGCGCCCAGCGATGACGGCGCGACGTTCGATGGTCTGCTCCCCTTCGTGGACGGCGACGTCCTGCAGTGGCAGGAGCCGTACTGGGAGCGGGTGACCACCTACCTGCGGATGGCCGCCCAGCACGGCATCACGGTCGTGCTCTACCCGATCGATGCATGGACCATCGGACATTCCTTCGTCCCCAAATCGATCGAGCAGTGCCACCAATACGGCGGCAAGGTGGCGCAGCGCTTTCGTGACCTGCCCAACATCATGTGGATGTCGGGAGGTGACTACACCTCGGCCAGCGAGGACCCGGCCCGCGGCAGCGACGTCGACCACTGCATCGACGCGATGCTGCGCGGGATCCGCGAGGCGGGCGACGGGCGACCGTTCTCCATGCAGTTCGATCCTCCGTCGATCTCCACCGAGAACCCCTACTGGGCACAGCGTGTCGACTGGAACTTCGTCTACACCTACTACCCGACCTACAAGGCCATGCTCGACGCTTACGGACGCCAGCCGCCGAAACCGGCGATCCTCGGCGAGGCCAACTACGAGGGCGAGAACAACCAGCCGGAGACACCACCGACCACGGACGAGACCCTTCGCCGGCAGGTGCTATGGGCGATGACCTCCGGGGCGGCCGGCGAGTTCGTCGGCAGTGACGACTGGGACTTCCATGACGCGTGGGAGCAGCGGCTGTCGACCCGCTCGCTCACCCAGATCACCCGGCTGCGCACACTGTTCTCGACGCTTGCGTGGTGGCAGCTGGTGCCGGACACCGGAAGCGAGCTTGTCACCGCCGGACGGGGCACGGAACTGACAACCGATGAGGCGAAGGACGTTCTTGAAAACGACTACGTGACGGCGGCAAGGACTCCGGACGGCCGCCTGGCAGTCATCTACCTGCCGAACCAGCGCACGATCTCGGTGAACCCCTCGGCGATGGCCGCCGGGACCCAAGCAGCGTGGATCGATCCAACCTCCGGTGCGCGCCGGCCCGTCCCCATGTCGGCGACCTTCACGACCCCCGGCACGAATGCCGAAGGTGACAACGATTGGCTCCTCGTTCTGACCTCGTGAGCGCGATCCGGTGAGACAGGACCGACGATCGGCCACGGCGACGGGACTGTCACCGGTTGTCGTGTGATCGATCTGGTGACATGGCTCAGGGCACATCTCCGCGCTCCGCTACGAAGGTGACGAAGCTGAGGGGAGGTCGACCAACCGTCCCGCCACCAGCCGGGCTTCGTCCCACCCACCAATCCAGCTTCGGCGGAACGGGATAACACCGATTTCCCCCACGGCGCGTCCGGCGCTCGGACTGCACCCCAGGTGATCGGGTAAAGACCGATGCGCGTGATGCGCGCACCTGGCCCGACCGCCGCATCTGGGCAAGATCGTGGATTCCGACGCGCCGCGGAGTGACGTACGCCACCGTTTAGCTTTAGCGAGGCGGGCCATCGGCCTAGGCGGAAGTTCCGCCTTGAATGCGTGTCGCGTTTAGTGGTCGGGTACTTGACGCTGCGCGTGGGCGCCCGGTGCGGTGGGGTCGTGCACACCAGCGCCTGCACGCTGGTATTTAGCACCGTGACCAGCGAGGTCAAGGATGGCGCACCGCGTGGATGCGCCAGCGCTACGGCGCCGCGAAACGCGCCGCGCGCCCTATTTTGCCGATGCTGGCCGCACGCCCGGCAGCCGTGCAGAGGACGCCGCCGACCAGGGATCGCCGCACCCCGTCCCTCACCTGGATCGCGTGGTCGAAGATGTTCGTGTCGCATGCGCCGTCAGCGATCGGATGCGAGCCCTCGAAGCGCGGATCGGTCATATCGGACGCGGGCTGGAAGCGCACGTCGATCGATATGCGGAAACCCTTGCTGCGGTTGTCGAGCGTCGCGTGCAGGCCGCGCGTGCTGAAGATGATCACGTCGCCCAGCCGGTAGTCGGTGCTGAGCCAGCGTGTGCCGAACTCCTCGCGCACCCGGTCGGGGCGGCGGCTGTAGCGCCCGCCGTGCACGAGGGTGCCGTGCTTGAAGCGCGCGGCGTCGAAGTAGCCGAGCTTCCCGACGTCCATGTCCAGGTAGCGCCGGGTGTGCGGATTGTCCTGATGTGAGTTCTCCAGAATCATCAGCGGTCCGTGCGACAGCGACAGGTCCATCAGCGGAATCCACGCCGTGTACAGGCGCGGCGTCCCGCGCCGCATGTAAATCCAGTCGGAATGCGGCAGCTCGCTACGGCCCGGGCCGGCGATACGCGGCCAGGTGTAATCGAGCGGCTTGGCCCCTTCGCCGAAGATGGCGCGGAAGATCGCGTGCAGTGCGGGTTGGCGCGTCAGCGCGCGGCGCTCCTCCTGACTGATGCCGGCGACCACTTTGTAGAGCGACAGGCCGGGTCGCGCGGGGAAAAGGTGCACGGCGCGGTCGACGTCGGGATCGATCGCATCGAGCCGGTGTAGCTCATCAGCGATGATTTGCTGCACGCGCAGTAGCAACTGCGTGTCGAGCACGTCGCGGAGGAAGACATACCCGTCTTCGCTCAGGCGCTCGCGCAGCACTGTGCCGTCGGCGGCGTGCTCGCTCGATTCCCGCAGCCGCCCGAACTTGGTCGGGTCCTGGTCGATGACACGACCATTCGAAGTGAGTGTGGTCTGCACGATTCCCTGCCGGACTTCTTCGTGTTCGTCGGGAGAATTCCCGCGCGAGCGGTGCGGCGATCGATCTGGCATGCGGTTCATCCTTCCCGCCGGACTGGTGGTACGCCATCGTGAGCAGCAAATCTGATCGTAGCGCACAGCGCGGCGGATTTCGGAAGATCGCCCAGGCTGAGTATCAGGCGCGGCGGCACGTCGCTTGCTGCGGGCTACGCGCCGATCACGGCAGCAGCTCCGGCGGCGCCCGTCCCGACAGGGATTGCGATAGTGGAACGCCGCGCCCGATCATCTGCACCGTGTCGCCCCAATCGGTTGTCGTGGGCGTGAGTGAACAGCAGCGCGTGGTGTAGCCCGGTGTCGGTGACGATGTGGCGGCGGGTGTGGGGGATGCGTTCGATGAGGCCGTGCGCGCGCGGCCGTCGCAGGTCATAGGTTATCTTGCCGGCGGTGATGGCGCCGGTTGGCGGCGAAACCGATCCGCCGCAACCGCACAGCAGTTTGCGAGTTAACGCACAGCAAATGCACGGCTGCGCAAAGGGTGTGGGGTGTTCTGATGGAGGCTCGGGCTATTGGATTTCGACCAGGGGCTGGTCGGTCCGTTCTGTAGCGTAAAACGTGGCTTCGAACTCTGCGGGCGGTATGTCGTTGAGGTAGCCGTGCAGGCGCCTGCGGCCAGCCCGCACCGAGCCCTGGAAAACCGTCGAAGACGTCGAGCTGGCCACCCTCGGCTGGGTGCACTGGCACAACACCATGTCCTTGGCGGTCACGAAGTCCAGCGTGCCCAGGTGGGTGATGGTGTCACGTTTGAGACCGCGGGGGCCGGCGACCAGGGTGCCAGCACACCAGACCCGCACCCGCTCCAGATCTGCGGTGATCTCGATGTGCCGACCGAGCCAGGAACTCCTCATAGCTCCAGGGTTCGGTGCGGGCACGTTCGGCGAGCCGGTCGATGGCCTCGCGCAGGGTCGGCGCTTTGAGCGCCCGGGTCAGATAGGCCAACTCCGCGCCTACGTCCCGGCTGCCGGCAATGCTCTTGGCTGCCATCACGCCACCGGCCCGTCAAGGCCCAGCAGGGTGTCGTAGTCGGTCAGGGCGCGCTGTTCGACCTCTATCAGCTGTGTCGAATAGTCCAGGTTGATCGGGTTTGACCTGGCGGATCCGTGTGGACACGACGGTGGTGCCGGCGAATGTGTCGTATCCGACCGATTCCGGTCTGCTCGCCAAGGCGGTGCGTCGGATCGCCGCGGCTGGCAGCGGATCCAGGCCGTTGGCGGCGCGGTGCGCACCAGGGTGCGGGATCGCTCCCGCTCGGCGGGGAAGCGGGCGCACGAGATCGGGGCCAAACTGCGGACCCCGTTCGGCGGCCGGCCGCGAGGAGGCGCAGGCCACCGTGCGGCGGGTCACCGGGGAGCTGGCCGAGCTGGCCGCCCTCGCCGTCGAGGAGGCCCAACGGCTGCTCGCCAACGCCAAGCGAGCGCTGCGCCGCGCCCGGGCCGAGGCCGACGAGCTGCGCCAACGTGGTGTGCGCGATGCGGCGGCGGGGCGGCGGCGCGGACGGCTGGCCCGCGCGGTCGACGAGCTGACCGAACTGCTGGAGGCGACCCGAAAGGTCGTGGCGCAGAGCAGGCAACGAATCGCCGGGCACCCCCCATTGGCGCCACCCGACGGGTCAGCCTGCACGACGGCGATGCCCGTCCGATCGCCAAGGGCCGCCTCGGGCGCCCCGTCGAATTCGGGCACAAGGCGCAGGTCGTCGACAACGACGACGGGATCGTTCTGGATCACACTGTGGAGCGGGGCAATCCGCCCGACGCGCCGCCACTGGCTCCTGCGGTGAAACGGGTCAAGAAACGCGCCGGGCGCACGCCGCGCATCGTCACCGCCGACCGCGGCTACGGCGAAGCCGAGGACGACCGGCAGCTCACCGACCTCGGTGTCACCTGTGGTGATTCCGCGCAAAGGTAGACCGTCCCAGGCACGGCGCACCGAGGAACACCGAAAAGCGTTCCGCCGCATCATCAAATGGCGCACCGGCAGCGAAGGCCGGATCAGCTATCTCAAACGCGGCTACGGTTGGGACCGCACCCGCATCGACGGCATCGAGGGCGCCCGGATATGGACCGGAAACAGCGTCAGCGTCGCCCACAACCTGGTCAAGATCAGCGCCCTCACCGCGTGACACTCAAACCAAACGGTCATCGAGGGTTCCCACCACCCCAGTACCACCGGCGACCACACGCACCAGATCAGGCACAGCTTAGTTTTTCAGGTCGAAGTAGTTAACCGAGGTCGGCACGCGCCACGAAGCCTGGGTCGAGCGAACTCTGGTCGCTCGCCGCGTCTGCGATCGCAAGACGTCACCCGGTAGCCTACCCGTTAGCCTCGATCTTTCGTCGAGTGTGAGGCGAAACATGCGGTAGATACACCGAAGTGCCTGTGCTGCAAGGAAAACTGCTGGTTGCGAGGCAACAATCGTCCGGACAGCAGAGGCACTCGGTAGGTGAATGGTAAACGGTTATGTCCGTCGTCGTCGGTGGTCGCCCACGGCGAGTCGCTGGTGTCGACCGCGGGTGGGGTGCTGTTGAGCCGGACGGCTCGGGTGATCGGGCTGGATCGGGCGCTGTCGAAGGCGCTGGCGCCGTGGCGGACGCCGCTGGCGAGCCACGATCCGGGCAAGATCGTCGCCGATCTGGCGATCGCGGTCGCGCTGGGCGGGGACTGCGCGAGCGACATCGCGCTGGTGCGCGCGCAACCGGAGGTGTTCGGACCGGTGGCCTCGGATCCGACGGTGTCGCGGCTGATCGGTCGGTGGGCCGCCGACGACGAGGCGGCGGTGGCCGCGATCCGCGCCGCCCGCGCCAGCGCCCGGGAGCGGGCCTCGCAGCACGCGGGGGTGCCGCGGCCCACGGGCTGGTCGTGGTCGATCTGGACGCCGCGTTGATCACCGCCATTCGGACAAGGAGTGGGCCGCGCCGAAACGGGATCATCGAGAACTTCGCCACGTTGCGCCGCGAGCTCGAGGCGGTCGGGGTGGCATTTGTCAGTGACACCGACACCGAGGTCGCCGTGCACCTCGTCGCCCGGCAGTACGCGAGTGGTGACACCCGCCGGCGACTTCGTCGCCTCGGTGCTGGCCGTGCTGCGCCGGTTGGAGGGGCACTTCACGCTGGTGTTCCTTAATGCCGACGAACCGGGGACGATCGTCGCCGCCCGGCGCTCGACGCCGTTGGTGCTCGGCGTCGGCGACGGCGAGATGTTCATCGGCTCCGATGTGGCCGCATTCATCCAATACACCCGTGACGCCATCGAACTCGGCCAGGACCAGGCCGTCGTGATCACCGCCGACGGTTACCGCATGCTCTACCCGATCGACAGTTGGACCATCGGACATTCCTTCGTCCCCAAATCGATCGAGCAGTGCCACCAATACGGCGGCAAGGTGGCGCAGCGCTTTCGTGACCTGCCCAACATTATGTGGATGTCGGGAGGTGACTACTCCTCGGCCAGCGAGGACCCGGCCCGCGGTAGCGACGTCGACCACTGCATCGACGCGATGATGCGCGGGATCCGCGAGGCGTGTGGACGACCCCGATCTTTCCGGCGGCGTCGCTATGCGGATGGGCGTTGCGGTCCGTGGGCCTGCCGTGAGTGGCCCAGCGAGTGTGCCCCACCCCGCAGTGCCCGCTCAGCGTTACCGGGTCGGTGGCGTACAGCGCGGCTTCAAGGTTGGCAGGTCGCCCGGCACGGCGGCGCACCGTCAGAGTGCCGCGGCCGTTGACCAGGGCGACGCCGGCGGAGTCATAGCCCCGGTATTCCCGACGTAACCGACGATTCCGCACACAGCGCACACGGTACTGCAGTAGCCGCGCAAAGAGCAAACTTGCACAAACCAAGGGTAAGTAGTTGCTACAGCATCAATGTTCGAAGAGCCGTGTAGTACGATTGATCTACTTCTGTTCACTTGAATTCCGTAGCCTGTTCCATCTCAGCAAGACTGATAGCTGCTGGGCTCACCTGCCGGGATATCGGATGCTAGATCTCTCTATTCTGAGACCCACTGCGCATCCAGCTAACTGCCTGTCCTTTGCGATGGTAACTGCAGATCCTGCTGTACGAACGTCAGCGGCCGAGGGGCGGGAAGGTGGCGGCGGCCCATTGCCGTTGCAGGATACGATGGCAGAGTGTGATAAGCCACCTACTGGCAAACGGCGGGTCACTCTGGCTGCGATGGTCGGTCTGAATACGTGGGTTTACCGCCTGCTGATAAACGCGGCCACCTGGGGACGCTGGCTCTCGAGCTGGCGAGCCTGGTCGAACAGGCTCAGGATCGGCTCAAAGTCGGACTCAATCCGGCGGTGCAATGTTCGTCGACGATCCGCGTATGTTGGCGAAGCCATGCTCGCCGCGGTCGAAGATCGATCGCTTCGTGCTCGACAGCGGCTTGCCGTCGAGGTCGGTCACCAATGTCTCGATGACGATCGCTGCGGCCTTGCCTTTGTCTCAGATCTCGTGTCTCAGATCTCGGCGAACCGTGTGACGGGCAGTACCTTGCTCAGCTTGATGTCGATACATGCCACGTTGCCCAAGACGGCAGCACCTGCGCCAAGCTCGAGGGCCTACGCTCCCGGCGCGCCGAACCGCATCCTCGACTGGAACGTCGTCGCCCCGGACGACCTCGAGATTGCCAACCCGAACCTGGTCGGCGGCAACAGGGTCGGCGGCAGCCACCGCCTCTCCCGGAACTCCCTCGTCCGCCCACGCCGGTCTCGGCGACCGCTACTTCCACTGCGACGAGGCCAAGGCGATGATCTCCGCCTGGGGGATGCACATCGATTTCGGCCCCGACGTCGCCTTCGGGGCGCTCTTCCCGTTCCTCGAGCCACGTCGCCGACCTCGACAACGGGATGTCGGTGTCGCCGGCGACCTGCCGCGCGCCCTCGCCGCGGTGGCGCGCTCGGCCGGCGCCGAGATCCGCACCGTTTCGCCTAGCCGGCCACCAGGGATCAGTTGCCACGATCGCGAATTTCGTGCGGGCTGGCTACCGCACCTTGGGACGAAGTGCGATCTGCGTCTAGCGGGGGATGAGCCCTGTGAAGCCAGCTCAGAAGGAGAGAAGGCAACGTGCATCGCCACGACATTGATGTAGCCAACAAGTATGATGGCGAGTCAGACTTCGCAACGATGGAGGTCGTCGTTCAGCGACGCGCCGAGATCAAAGGACAAGCAACCACCATGTTGCCAGGAGTGCAGAGACTTCGCCGAGCCCGATCCCTGCCTAGACCACGTGGCAAGCGGTATATATCAGCATGTCAATGGCCAAATCGACCAGGTCGGCGCAGCTGAGCTTAGACCACATCACTGTTTTCGTTGCAACTATCCAGGATATTTGCTTGATGGCAGCCATCGGCGAGTGATAGCGTTCCATTCGCACACCGTGCCGTCACAGCGACAGTGGTCCCATAGCAAAGCTAACATAGTTTGCCAATCGCTTGCTGTGTCAGCGGTTCTCGTTGTGTGGACCAGAGGAGGTGGCCGTGTTCGGGCAATGGACACCATCGAAGCGGCTGCGGCATGTGCCAGGCGCTTTTCGCGGTCGCGCTGACTTGCTGAGTAAGCCACATCCAGACCCTGACGCCGGTGCCGTCCACGGATCACTCACCGGCATCCTCCTCAGGAGGGGTGCACGGCGCGAACTGCTTTCGCAGGTCGAGGCGAGGCCGGAAGCTTTCGCGCTCCACCCAACTGTCGCGGTGGTGATCTGCGCGCATAGCGACGTTCGATGGGACGACTTAGCGGCAGTCGTGGCATCCGTCGAGCAGCAGACCTATCGCCCCGCCGAAATTGTGCTGGTGATCGACCACAATCCCACACTTCAGCGCAGGTCGGCCTACGAGTTGCCCGGCGTGAAAGTTGTTCCGAACGATAACGAACAGGGACTGCCCGGCGCCCGCAACGCCGGTGTGGCCGCGGCCGAGTCGGAGGTCGTCGCCTTTGTTGACGATGCGGTCGCGGAGCGCAACTGGCTTGCTGTGCTGACGGCACCCTATGCAGACCCACAAGTGCTTGGTGTCGGTGGACAGATAATCCCTGTCTGGCAGACGGGGCGTCCGAAGTGGTTTCCGCCCGAGTTCGACTGGGTCGTCGGATGCAGTTACCGCGGCATGCCCCCAGGCCGAACCCAGGTGCCCAGCTTTAGTGGTGCGATCATGTCCCTGCGGCGCAGGCTCCTTGTCGATTCAGGTGGTTTCGATGCGGGGCTCGGTCGGATCGGCACACGAACGCCCGGTTGCGAGGAGACGGAGATTTGCGCTCGCCTACGGCGTCGCCACCTCGACGGTGTCTACCTCTATGAGCCAAAGGCGGTGGTTCGGCGTCACGTGCCGCGTTCCCGTAGCACATGGTCGTACTACCGGTCGCGTTGTTACGCCGAGGGCCTATCCAAGGCGGTTGTGAGGGGGCTGGCCGGCCCTGAATGGATCATGTCGAGCGAGAAGTCGTACCTGTGGTCAATCATTCCGCGGGCAATCGGGCGAAACCTCGGCGAGGCTCTTAGCGGCCAGCCCGACGGCATCGCTCGTGCGATGGCCCTTGCCGTCGGTGTGCTCACGACTGGCATCGGCTACGCGGTTGGCCGAATTCGGTTGCCGCGCAACATCGAATCCACGCAGTTGCGCTGGCCGACAATGACCGAACTAGGCGCGGTCGGATGATGACAACCATTCCCATCCTGCGCTACCACTCTGTTTCCGCCGACCCCGCCCCGTGGATCGCGCCGTATGCGGTGGCTCCTGCGACCTTTGCGCGCCACGTCGACCTCATCACCGCGAGTGGTCGGACGGCGATGACCGTCTCCGAGCTATGCGCGGCATTGACCGGTCGTAGGCCGCTCCCGCACCGACCGATCGTCCTCACCTTCGATGACGGTTTCGCAGACTTCGCCTACGCGGCAAGAGTTCTCAGCGAGCACTATCTGCCCAGCACGGTTTACCTCACAACCGGCGCTCTTAGCGGCCGAGGTCCCCGCCCAACCAACATGGCACTGCCGCCGGCGCCCATGTTGGACTGGTCGCAGTTGGCGGAGGTGTGCGAACTCAACGTCGAAATCGGTGCGCACAGCCACACCCATCCTCAATTGGACACACTGCCACCCATCGCAATCGCCCACGAGATCCTCCAATCCAAGGAAATGCTGGAGGACGCCCTGGGGCTCGAAGTGTCGAGCTTTGCATACCCAGACGGCTTCCATTGCGCGAAGACGCGCCGTCTCGTCCAGTCGCTGGGCTTCACCTCTGCCTGTGCAGCGATGAACGCGTTCAGCTCCAGTCTTGACTGTGTCTTCTCGTTGGCCCGGCTCACAATTCGTGCCACGACCACTACGGACGAGTTGGAAGCGTGGCTAGGCGGGCAAGGGGCCCGCGTAGCGCCTTATCCAGAGACGCTGCGCACCGCTGCGTGGCGTTTTTGCCGCCGCGCACGGCGGGGGCGTACTGCCCTTGGCACCGTGCATGCGCACCCGAAGACACAAGTAGTCCGAGCGAACTAGTCCCGGGTTCGGAAACGGAGTTGGTGAAATGCGTGTCTTGGTTACTGGCGCTGCCGGATTCATCGGCTCCACCCTTGTCGACCGAATGCTTTCTGAGGGCCACCAGGTTGTTGGCGTAGACAATCTGAGCACGGGTAGTCCGACCAACCTTGCGCATGCGCGCAAGTGCAACGGGCGGCGTCCTACACGTTTCAGCTTCGTACGCGCCGACATCCAGGCACCCGAGCTCGCCGGTATCGTCGCCGGCACAAACCCGGACGTGGTTTTTCCACCTCGCAGCGCAGGTGGATCTTCGTAGCTCCGTGGCCGATCCCATTGGCGACGCCCGCAACAATGTTCTGGGTACGATCAATCTGCTCGAAGCTTGCCGGTGTGCGCGCGTCGAACGGATTGTCTATGCCGCATCGGGAGCATCCCGCTACGGGGCGCCGACATCCTTGCCGGCGAACGAAGACACCCCGGTGGAGCCGTTGTCGCCGCACGCGGCCGCCAAGCTTGCCGCGGAACTGTATCTGTGTGCTTACGCCGAAATGTATGGAATATCGCCGATCTCGCTAGCACTGGCGAATGTCTATGGTCCACGCCAGAATCCGCATGGGCACTCAGGCGCGATTGCGGTTTTCGGTGGCGCCCTTATCGCCGGACGCCCGGTCACCATCTACGGCGACGGCACCGCCGTCCGTGATTACGTTTATGTCGATGACGTCGTTGACGCGTTCATGTACGCCGCTCGGCTGCCCTTAGCCTGAATCCGTGGATCAGTGATGTCGTGCCGTCGCGGGGCTGATTCCGCGCGATTGGGCGGTTGGGAATGGTGTGGGCGTGAGTGGTCCGCTGGCCTGCACCAGCGTTCCATGTGTCTCCGGGTCGGGCCTGGGATGGCGGGTGGGCGGGGGTCGTGGCGTTCATCCTGCTCGTGGGGTTGCGGGACTGTAACCGGTGATGGTGTCCCACAGGGTTTTCCATCCTGTCTGCCATGGCCAGTGCGCGGGCAGGTGCCGCGTCGGCTTGCGGGCGGGGGCGGCGAAGCGGGCGGGCACGGTGACCAGGTCCCGGCGCAGGGTGGCGCCGCGCGCGACGGCGTGGTCGCCGCCGGCGATGGTCCCGGCGGCGCGCAGCAGATTGTGCGCGATCACCGCGCAGGCCAGCCAGGCGCAGTTGGCGGCGAACAGCCCTGATGGGATGTGCGCGAGCGGCCCGTTGATGAGGTCGGCGAAGGTGGTCTCGATGATGGCGTGGCGGCGGTGGGTGAGGTCGGCTTCGGCGGTGGGCAACTCGGAGTTGGTGACAAACGGGTGATACCGCCACACCGGGAACAGGGCGTCGGGGTAGCGGGCGTCTTTCACGCGGCGCACCACCAGCCGGGCGGTGACGCGGCCATGGCCTCGGATGCTCTGGGTGTAGCCGGTTTCGGCGGCCTCGGCGTCGGAGATCAGTGCGCCGGTGTCGGGGTCGAGCACCGCGCCCGGGTAGTGCACCGGGGTGCACGCGGTCTCGTCGATGGAATCGATCGCCGTGGTGACCCGGCGGTTGCGGCTCAGGGTCAGCGAGAACTCGATCTGTTCATCAAGGCAGGCGGCGATGATTTTCTTGGTGCCGAATGCCGAGTCGCCGCGCAGCATGATCGTCCCGCTTACCCCGCACCCGCGGGTGGTGCCGATGGCCTGCGTGACCTGCCGGGCGGCGCCGCGTCCGGAGCCGGTCTTGCCGCTGCGCAGCCACGCCTCGGCGATCATCGGTGCCGCCTGCGGCACCGACAGCGTGGTGACCAACGGGGACAGGCCCTTGCGCAGCAGCGCCCGTCCGGCGATCTTGGCGTGCCCGAACGTAGCCCCCTGTTTGTGGTGTCCGTAGACCGGGCGCAGCAGCGAGTCGATGTCCAAAAACGCCCGCTGCTCGATGCCGGGCAGCAGCGGGGTGCGCTGCGCGAGCGCCGCCAGATGCTCGCGGGCCACCGCGGCGAGCTGGTTGGCATGCCCGAAGGTGAACTCGCGCAGCAAGATCCCCAGCGTCGAGGGCGCATACACCTCGTCGAACACCCGGGGCGTGCCGCCGGCGCGCAACACGTTCACATCGTCGATGCTGTCCGCGCCGCACATCATGCCCGCGATGATCGTGGTCAGCTTCCCGGCCGCATTGACCGCGCCCGAGGCCACCCGTGTGCTGGGCAGGCCGATGTGCTCGCTGATCAAACACGAAAGACCGGTCTGCTCAGCCAGTTCCATGATCGGCACCAAGCCAGCCGCCGACACCAGATTCGGCTCGTCGAACACCGCCGACCCGACCGCGAAGGTATGCGATGATTGCACCGGAAATGCCTTCCGAACCAGGGACGTTTTCGACTTCAGCAATCGATATTGTCCCAGTTCAGGAGGCATTTTCGCTGTTCACACGCCGATCACCAAGACCGACCCTCCACGGATTCAGGCTTAGAGGCTATGGGGACCTACAACATCGGAACCGGTGAGCAGACCACCGTTAACGAGGTGTACCGGAGGGTCGCCGCGGCTGTCGGTGTGTCGTCTCCGCCTCGATACGCCGCGGCCCGAACCGGTGAAGTGCACGCGATCACGTTGGATTCCACAGAAGCCCGCGCGGACCTCGGGTGGAAACCCTCGATCAAACTCGTAGACGGCATCGAGCGCACTGTCCACTGGCTACGCGGCGCTCTTGAAACCGTCCCGCCCGCTCTTGTCGATGCCTAAGACGACTGCAGACCGGTTACGTCGGAAGCAGCTCCACGCCCGACAGCACGGTCGTGCAGTCGCGGCCTGGCGCCCGTGATCGTGGCCAGCAGCTTGCCGTCGTCCTTCCAGATGCTGGCCGCAGCGTTACGCCGGGGAACACCACACGCGAACTGTGCGCTGTAGGAGCGCACGCGGCTGACGTCGCTATCGCGAGTCGTATCCTATTAAGCCGATCTTGATTGCGGGCACCGA
Organism: uncultured Actinomycetota bacterium; assembly: GCA_963715885.1. Lineage (GTDB taxonomy): Bacteria > Actinomycetota > Actinomycetes > Mycobacteriales > Mycobacteriaceae > Mycobacterium. Next base: position 247,510 of record CAVQSK010000033.1, on the reverse strand, counting down.
GCGGAATGTGCCGTTGTGGGTTATTCGACGGTGACGGACTTGGCCAGGTTGCGGGGTTTGTCGATGTCGTAGCCTTGGGCCTGGGCGAGCGAGGCGGCGAATACCTGCAGTGGGATCGTGGACAGCAGCGGCTGGAAAAGCATTGACACCGCGGGGATTTCGATAAGGTAGTCGGCGTAGGGGCGCACTGTCTCGTCGGCCTCCTCGGCGATGACGATGGTGATCGCGCCGCGGGCCTGGATCTCGCGGATGTTGGACAGCAGCTTGGCGTGCAGGGTCGTGGAGTTCTTGGGAGAGGGCATCACCACGATGACCGGCAGGCCGTCCTCGATCAGCGCGATCGGACCGTGTTTGAGCTCGCCGGCCGCGAAACCTTCGGCGTGAATATATGCCAGTTCCTTGAGCTTGAGCGCACCCTCCAGGGCAACCGGGTAGCCGACGTGGCGGCCGAGGAACAGCACCGTCGATGACAGCGCAAACCCGCGGGCCATCTCGGCGATGGGTTCGAGATCGTCCAGCACCCGCGCCACCAGCTCGGGCATGGCTTCCAGTTCCCGGTACTCGCGGGCCACCTCGTCGGGGTACTTGGTGCCGCGGGCCTGTGCGAGCGCCAATCCGACCAGATAGGTGGCCGCGATCTGCGCCAAAAACGTCTTGGTCGCCGCCACCCCGATCTCCGGGCCGGCGCGGGTGTAGAGCACCGCGTCGCATTCGCGCGGGATCTGGCTGCCGTTGGTGTTGCAGATGGCCAGCACCTTGGCCTTCTGCTGTTTGGCGTGGCGCACCGCCTCCAGCGTGTCGGCGGTCTCCCCGGACTGCGAGATCGCCACCACCAGCGTGCTGCGGTCCAGCACCGGGTCGCGGTAGCGGAATTCGCTGGCCAGCTCCACCTCGACGGGCAGCCGGGTCCAGTGCTCGATGGCGTACTTGGCCAGCAGCCCGGAATGGTAGGCGCTGCCGCACGCCACCACGAACACCTTGTCGATCTCGCGCAGCTCTTGGTCGGAGAGCCGCTGCTCGTCGAGCACGATGCGGCCGTCGACGAAGTGGCCCGCCAGTGTGTTGGCCACCGCGGTGGGCTGCTCGGCGATCTCCTTGAGCATGAAGTACTCGTAGCCGCCCTTCTCGGCGGCCGACATGTCCCAGTCGATATGAAAAGTGCGGGCACTGCCGGTCATATCGTTGCCGTGGAAGTCGCTGATGCGATAACCGTCGGCGGTGATCACCACCGCCTGGTCCTGGCCGAGTTCGACGGCGTCGCGGGTGTATTCGATGAACGCCGCGACATCGGAGCCGACGAACATCTCGCCGTCGCCGACGCCGAGCACCAGCGGGGTCGAGCGCCGGGCGGCCACGATCGTGCCCGGCTCGTCGGCATTAGCGAAAACCAGGGTGAAGTGACCCTCGAGGCGGCGCAGCACGGCCAGCACGGAGGCGACGAAGTCGCCGGCGGTGTCACCGCGCGCGTACTGGCGGGCGACCAGGTGCACGGCGACCTCGCTGTCGGTGTCGCTGGCGAATTCCACGCCGGCGGCTTCCAGCTCGCGACGCAGAGCCGCGAAGTTCTCGATGATCCCGTTGTGGACGACCGCGATCTTGACGGCGGCGTCGCTGTGCGGGTGGGCGTTGCGGTCGGTGGGCCGCCCGTGGGTGGCCCAGCGAGTATGGCCCACCCCGCAGTGCCCGCTCAGCGCTACCGGGTCGGTGGCGTCCAGCGCGGCTTCCAGGTTGGCCAGCCGCCCGGCGCGGCGGCGCACCGTCAGAGTGCCGCGGCCGTTGACCACCGCGACACCGGCGGAGTCGTAGCCCCGGTACTCCATGCGGCGCAATGCATCGATCACCACATCGCAGGCGCGGCGGTGCCCGACATAACCCACGATTCCGCACATACCCCACACCGTACTGCGAGCAAGTTGGAAAGCTAGCAAATTCTCAAAGATTTGCAAAACCTGCAGATCAATCGTTGCTGAGCAACAAAACCTAGAGGTCCATAGTATGATCGGTCGTCAGTGTGTGCTCTTTATCTCCGTAGCAGAATACATCGTAGCAAACTGATATCGGCCCGTACTCAGTCCGATGGAACCGGGATGACTTGGTGAGCCGTCGAAGTGTGGTGCGCTCAGGCGATCCGTTGGTGCATCAAGCTAACTGCACTACTTTGCGACAGCAAAGTGTTGAGCCGCCTACAGCGAACTACGAGGCTCTGGCCGGTCGCCCGCTTCCACAGACGCAGCCCAGGGTCAGATTGCAGTTTCACGGCTGGAATCACGAGAGCCGTCATGGCTCGTCGGGGCGTCCGGCGTGGATCTACCAGTCGTGGTTGCGACTGTATCCGGCTACGGACGGCGAGCAGGTGGTCGAACTCGGAGTATCCCATTCGGGTGCCGTTCTCGACGTGATGCGCGTCATGCGAGCCGCTCGTATCGAACGTCCATCGACTCAACCCTGTTCTGCTGCGTGAGGGCGAACTCCGACCCGCTAGATCAACAACCGGAGACGCAGCCGCTGATGGAGCACACGTGCTCAAGGTCAAGCCAACTCATGACCGTAGCCATCAGGATCGGGCGCGAACACGTAACCGTGCCATACATCGGCAATTTACAAGGTAAAAGTTGTAATTGATTTAGTAGCGCAACGCCTCTAAATGTTGCTAGACTCGCACCGTGATGTCGACTACAGGTGTCGTTGCACCCGAGCGGGGGGGTTTGGCGGCCGTCAGTGTTTTCGGTCTTGGCTACGTCGGCTGTGTGTCGGCAGCCTGCCTGGCGGCCCGTGGCCACGCCGTAATCGGCGTGGATGCCAACCGCGACAAGACTGAATTCGTGCGCCAGGGACAGTCACCGGTCGTCGAGGAACGGATCGGAGAACTCACCGCCGCGGTTGTTGGCGCCGGCCGGCTGACCGTCGCCGACGATCCTGCCGAAGCAGTGCTCCGCTCCGACGTGTCGATCGTTTGTGTCGGCACCCCGTCCCTGTCGGGTGGGGGATTGTCGACGCGCTACCTGGAAAGTGTGACCAGGGAAATCGGCGAGGCACTTGCCGGCAAAGATGGCTGGCACATCGTGGTGTTGCGCAGCACGATGGTGCCGGGAACGTGTGAAAACCTCCTTATCCCCATCCTGGAGAAATCGTCAGGAAAGAGGGCGGGCATCGACTTCGGTGTATGTGTCAACCCGGAGTTCCTTCGGGAAGGCACCAGTGTCCGGGACTTCGAGAACCCGCCGAAAATCGTTGTCGGCGAAAGTGACGAGCACAGTGGCTCAGTTGTGATGAGCCTCTACGATGGTCTCGACGCGCCGCGTTTTCGGGTGCCGATTCCCGTGGCTGAGATGACAAAGTATGTCGACAACAGCTTCCATGCGCTGAAGGTGGTGTTCGGCAACGAGATCGGCACATTGTGTGCGGCGCTGGGGCTGGACTCACATGCGGTCATGGACATTTTTCTCGCGGACACCAAACTGAACATCAGCGGCGCTTACCTGCGTCCCGGCTTCGCCTTCGGCGGGTCGTGCTTGCCAAAAGATGTTCGCGCTCTCACACACACCGCACGCCAACATGACGTCGAGCTACCGGTTCTGGCGAATGTATTGGTGTCCAACGAAATGCAGATTCGCCGCGTGGTCGACAACATTCTGGCGTTGGGCAAGCGCAAGGTCGGAATTTTCGGCCTCGCATTCAAGTCGGGGACGGACGATCTCCGTGAGAGCCCGATGGTCGAACTCGCGGAGCGACTCCTTGGAAAAGGTTGCGACGTCAGGATTTACGATGCGAATGTCGCACTGTCAAACCTTCTGGGCGCCAACCACTCTTACCTCGAGGAGCGGCTGCCGCACATTCACCAGTTCCTTACCGACGACGTCGATGCGGTACTCCAACACGGCGAAGTCCTGATCGCCGGAACCAAGGATCCTGGCGTCGTTACCGCGGTTGACAAATTGAGGGACGACCAAGTCGTCATCGACTTGGTGCGCCTCCCCGGTGCCGAGGAACGACGACTCAAGCGCGGCTACATCGGAATCGGATGGTAGGGCTCAGAGCGCCTATGCTCTAGCCGATCGGAAGAAGGGAAGTGGTGTGTCAGGCCAATCGGCAGTTCGCTACATTCCCGCTTCAGGCTCGGTTCGATGGCCGGCGGGGGCGATGCACACTACTCGGCTCCGCCGGCCGCCGACCGATTTGTCCCGCGAGACGGGGGTGATCGCTGATCGTGCGAGCCTTGGTGACCGGCGCAGCTGGGTTCATTGGATCAAATCTGGTCGACCGTCTTCTGGCCGAAGGTCACCAGGTGGTCGGAATCGACAACTTCTGCACCGGTATTGCGGCCAACCTGGAGCATGCGTACAGCTATAACGATCACAGCCCCCGCCGATTTACCTTGGTAAAGGCCGACATTCAGGCGCCCGAACTGGTCGGCATCGTCGCGGGCGCGAACCCTGACGTCATCTTCCACCTTGCCGCGCAGGTCGACCTTAGTACTTCGGTGTCCGATCCTCGATTCGACGCGCGCAACAATGTGCTGGGCACAATCAATATCTGCGAAGCGAGCCGGCACGCCGGAGTTCGAAGAATCGTCTACGCCGCGTCTGGCGAATCGCGCTACGGAGCAGGGGCCCGCCTGCCGGTGGATGAAAGTAACCCGCTCGATCCCCTGTCGCCCAATGCGGTGGCCAAGCTGGCCGGGGAAATGTATCTGCGCGCCTACGCCCAAATGTACGGCCTGGCACCGACCTGCCTAGCGTTAGCAAACGTCTACGGACCGCGTCAGAATCCGCATGGCGCTGCGGGTGTGATCGCAGTTCTGGGCAGCGCCATGATCACCGGGCGCCCCCTCGGGGTGTACAGGGACGGCGCTGCTGCCCACGACTATGTCTACGTCGACGACGTCGTCGACGCCTTTATGCGCGCCGGGTGCGGTCCCCTCGAAGCGACCGGGACATACAACATCGGCACCGGACAGCACACAACCCTGACTGAGGTACACCGTCTGATTTCCGCGGTTCTCGATGGGTCGTCGCTGCCCAGCGTCGCCGAGTACCCCAGCGATGAGCTGAATGCCATCGCGTTGAACGCGACCAAAGCCGAGAAGGAACTAGAGTGGAAACCAACGGTCGACCTTGTGGAGGGCATCCGGCGCACAGTCCGCTGGCTGTGCGCCACTCTCGAACCCGAGTCGCCCGCACTCGTCGGGGCATGATTCAGAGCACGGTCACGCCCATTAGATGTATTGCGGCGTTCGAGCAGATGGGGAGCACACAGTGAAAGTTTTGGTGACTGGCGGGGCCGGCTATATCGGAGCGCATGTCGTCCGCGCGCTACAGCGTGATGGTCACATGGTGGCGGTGCTCGACGACCTCTCGAGTGGAAGCCAAGACCGGTTGAGCTCCGACACCCCTCTCTTCCTCGGTTCTGTCCTGGACACCGCGTTCGTCGTTGAGACGCTGCGCCGTTACCGTGCGGAAGGCGTCGTCCATCTTGCAGCGAAGAAGGCTGTCGAAGAATCCGTTGCTAGGCCTCTGTCTTACTACCGAGAGAATGTCATCGGTATGCATAGCCTGTTGACGGCCATGGTCGAGACCGGCGTGCGACGGATCTTGTTTTCGTCAAGCGCTGCGGTGTACGGAGTGCCGTCGGACGGCTTGGTGACCGAGAAGTCTCAACCAGCCCCGGCCTCACCATATGGCTGGACCAAGCTCATGTCGGAACAAATGATTCGGGACGCTGCCGCCGCTGAGCAGCTGAGCTGGGTTTGTCTCCGCTACTTCAATGTGGCCGGGGCGGTTGACTCACGACTGGCGGACCGTGGTGAGAACAATCTAATTCCGAGGGTCTTTCGAGCTCTCAGCTCTGGCACTAATCCACAGATTTTTGGCGGTGACTATCCAACGCGCGACGGAACCTGTGTTCGCGACTACATCCATGTCGATGATGTGGCCGAGGCACACGCTGAGGTCATGCATCGGATGGAGGCCGAAGATCTTGCGGCAACCTACAACATCGGAACCGGAGCCGGGACAAGCGTTCTGGAAGTAATGCTGGCAGTCAAGCGCGTCACCGGCATCAACTTTGAGTGGGACGTCTCTTCGCCTCGACCGGGTGATCCAGCGAAGGTCGTCGCGGATCCGACAAAGATACATGCCGACCTGGCGTGGAAGTCGCAGCACGACCTGGACAGCATCGTCCAAAGTGCGTGGCAAGCATGGCGTGGCGTGTAAGGCAACAAATCGATCTTGATTGTCGCCACCGAGCGGAATGTGCCATTGTGGGTTATTCGACGGTGACGGACTTGGCCAGGTTGCGGGGTTTGTCGATGTCGTAGCCTTGGGCCTGGGCGAGCGAGGCCGCGAATACCTGCAGTGGGATCGTGGACAGCAGCGGCTGGAAAAGCATTGACACCGCGGGGATTTCAATAAGGTAGTCGGCGTACGGGCGCACCGTCTCGTCGGCCTCCTCGGCGATGACGATGGTGATCGCGCCGCGGGCCTGGATCTCGCGGATGTTGGACAGCAGCTTGGCATGCAGGGTCGAGGAGTTCTTCGGCGAGGGCATCACCACGACGACCGGTAGGCCGTCCTCGATCAGCGCGATCGGACCGTGTTTGAGCTCGCCGGCGGCGAAACCTTCGGCGTGAATATATGCCAGTTCCTTCAGCTTGAGCGCACCCTCCAGGGCAACCGGGTAGCCGACGTGGCGGCCGAGGAACAGCACCGTCGATGACAGCGCAAACCCACGGGCCATCTCGGCGATGGGTTCGAGATCGTCCAGCACCCGCGCCACCAGCTCGGGCATGGCTTCCAGTTCCCGGTACTCGCGGGCCACCTCGTCGGGGTACTTGGTGCCGCGGGCCTGCGCGAGTGCCAATCCGACCAGATAGTTGGCCGCGATCTGCGCCAAAAACGTCTTGGTCGCCGCCACCCCGATCTCCGGGCCGGCGCGGGTGTAGAGCACCGCGTCGCATTCGCGCGGGATCTGGCTGCCGTTGGTGTTGCAGATGGCCAGCACCTTGGCCTTCTGCTGTTTGGCGTGGCGCACCGCCTCCAGCGTGTCGGCGGTCTCCCCGGACTGCGAGATCGCCACCACCAGCGTGCTGCGGTCCAGCACCGGGTCGCGGTAGCGGAATTCGCTGGCCAGCTCCACCTCGACGGGCAGCCGGGTCCAGTGCTCGATGGCGTACTTGGCCAGTAGCCCGGAATGGTAGGCGCTGCCGCAGGCCACCACGAACACCTTGTCGATCTCGCGCAGTTCTTGGTCGGAGAGCCGCTGCTCGTCGAGCACGATGCGGCCGTCGACGAAGTGGCCCAGCAGAGTGTTGGCCACCGCGGTGGGCTGCTCGGCGATCTCCTTGAGCATGAAGTACTCGTAGCCGCCCTTCTCGGCGGCCGACATGTCCCAGTCGATATGAAAAGTGCGGACACTGCCGGTCATATCGTTGCCGTTGAAGTCGCTGATGCGATAACCGTCGGCGGTGATCACCACCGCCTGGTCCTGGCCGAGTTCGACGGCGTCGCGGGTGTATTCGATGAACGCCGCGACATCGGAGGCGACGAACATCTCGCCGTCGCCGACGCCGAGCACCAGCGGGGTCGAGCGCCGGGCGGCCACGATCGTGCCCGGCTCGTCGGCATTAGCGAAAACCAAGGTGAAGTGACCCTCGAGGCGGCGCAGCACGGCCAGCACGGAGGCGACGAAGTCGCCGGCGGTGTCACCGCGCGCGTACTGGCGTGCGACCAGGTGCACGGCGACCTCGCTGTCGGTGTCGCTGAGGAATTCCACGCCGGCGGCTTCCAGCTCGCGACGCAGTGCCGCGAAGTTCTCGATGATCCCGTTGTGGACGACCGCGATCTTGACGGCGGCGTCGCTATGCGGGTGTGCATTGCGGTCGGTGGGCCGCCCGTGGGTGGCCCAGCGAGTATGGCCCACGCCGGAGTGCCCGCTCAGCGCTACCGGGTCGGTGGCGTCCAGCGCGGCTTCCAGGTTGGCCAGCCGCCCGGCACGGCGGCGCACCGTCAGAGTGCCGCGGCCGTTGACCACGGCGACACCGGCGGAGTCGTAGCCCCGGTACTCCATTCGGCGCAATGCATCGATCACCACATCGCAGGCGCGGCGGTGCCCGACATACCCCATGATTCCGCACATACCACACACCGTACTGCAACCAGTGCGGAAATTAGCAAATTCTCGTAGATTTGCAGCACGCTGCATGTAGATGATTGCTATGACAACGAACGTCGGAGCACGACACGCACAATCTCCGTCGCCTGCGACTTCGGTATTCGTAACACGATTACCTTTAGCAAACTTATATCGCCTCGGCTGGCGGTATCCCCTGCGACGGGTCTCGAAGTGAAAGATGTCGGAGTGAACCCGACTCGCGTCGCTGTCCAGGAACTATCCAACTTTGCATCCTACTGCCGTCCCGGCGTCGAGGGCCGGTGGTTGGCTGCGTGATTGTGCTAGCAATCGCCGAGTACCTTTGACGTAGGGGATCTGGCGATTGCTGGATCTTCAGCGTCCGCGATCAAGAGGACCTTGACACATCGAGGTCGATCGTGCGTCGCCACATCGCAAGCTCCGTCGATCTGCGCGGGTACTGGACCGGGTCCTTGAGGTGTTGCCCTTCAAATGCCCACTGTCTGATGATGATTCGCGTGACTGATCCACGCGAGTCGCGCAGCGGGGTGTCGAGAGCATAGGTAGTCCGTCAGGACAGGTGATCCGTTCTGAGCGGATCGATAACGTGGGTCGGACATTTGTTCAGATAGTCTATATAATTCGCTTCAAGATCGTTTTATTTGCTCTTGCACCAGGTCTGGCAAAGCAATATCATCGCTTGATCTGCGTTGTATGACGCAGAACCAGGTCCACCCAGCGGAGGGTGGTGGCCAGGAATGGCTTGGGAGCGCAAACCTCGGGCGGGGGGATTAGGTCCGGACCGGTCCGGAATGAAAGACGGCCTCTATCGGCCGTCGAGGATTCTTGCCGCTCTTCGTCTCGCGATCCTCCGGCGAATGGCGGACGGATGCTTGGCCGAGCACCACCGACATGGGCAGGCCTGCGTGCTAACGACCGGTCACGGCGTGGAGATATAAAAGAAAGATGGAGCCCGTAAAGCATTGTGCGCTAGATGTTTCCGATGGGTGTTGAGGTGAGGCAGCCGCGGCGCGACGATACCGGCGGCCGGTTCTCGATGGGTATCGAGACAGCCGCCTCCGACCTGCTTGATTCCAGCGCGGGCAACGATCTGCACGCGCTGCGTGCGGTGCTACGCGTTAGTCAAGCGGTGTCGGGTGCGCAGCACCTCGACGACGCACTGGAGGTCATCGCTGAGCAGTCGCTTATCGCGCTGGACGCGGCCTCGTTCTCGATAAGCCGCTGGGAGCGCCACCGCGGCGTGCTGCGAACCCTGATCAACGTCGGTGAACTGGGCCCGGGTGAAGAGCGCTGGCCTCACGACGAGCAGTACCCGCTCGCCGAAGACCGGCAAGTGACCGAACTACTCCGGCAGGGACGCCCGTACGTCAATTCCATCGAGAACGACGACGAGAATGCATCGGCAGCCGTGTCGCTACTCCGCCGACTAAACAAAGAAAGTGAGTTGGCGGTGCCAGTGATGTACGAGTCGGCCATATGGGGCGAACTGTGGGCCACCGGCGGCCGTGGCCGACGTTTTGGCCCCGACGACTTACGATTGCTCGCGGCCATCGCTGCTCAGGTGTCGGTGGCGATCGGTAGATCCGAGCTGTTCAGCGAGGTCTCGCGGTACGCCAACGAAGATCCGCTGACCCGGCTGGCCAATCGACGCGGATTGGACGAATGCCTGCGCAGACTCGAGAACGGTGACGGCGCGCCGACGCTCCTCGTGTGCGATCTGGATGGGTTGAAGCAGGTCAACGACAGGAACGGCCATCCCGCGGGTGACGCCCTGCTGCGCGGCGTAGCCGGCACCCTAAGCGATGTCGCCTCCGAATTCCGGGCGTCGCTCGTCGCGCGCTTGGGCGGCGACGAGTTTTGCGTTGTCCTTCCGACCGCCTCGCTCGCGCAGGCGCAGAAATTTGCCTGCACCGCCAGCCGCCGGATTGCCATTGAGATGGGTCCCGATGTCTCGCTCTGCTGGGGTGCAGCCGCCCGTGATGCCGATACCAGCACCGTGCAGGAGCTGATCACCAACGCCGACGCCGCCCTTGTCGAAGCCAAACGCCTCGGACCTGGCCGCCTGCGGCTACACGTGCCCGGGGAAAGCGGCCTGCCCGCGGGCCCGGACCGGCGTCGGTCTCTGGCGTCGCGGCGCCGCGCGGCGGACGATCTGGTCCCGCGCTTTGTCGACCTGGTCGAGCAGCGCCAACCCCGGACGACCCTCCTTGCCCTCGAGCTGCTCGCCTGCGAGCTGAGTGATGCTGCTCGCGCCGCCGCGTGGTCCATCTCCGTCACGACCGACGATTTCGCGGGTGTTCGCACTGTTCGGGGTGTGGAGTCCGCGCTCGATCCCCACTCGGGTCTGCGTGTGGTCGAGCTGGCCAAGGACATGGTTTACCCGCTCGCCGACTACCCGGCCACGGCACAGTGCCTCGCACACGGCAGCGCGTTCGTGGCAGGGATCGACCTGCGCGGCTCCGACGCCGCCGAGGTCGAGGTGATGAGGCAACTCGGCTACCGTGCGCTACTCGCGGTCGGAACCTGCGACCGCCACCGCGGCTACCTGCTCAAGATCTACTCCGACGGCGACCACGACTGAATTGGCCGCCATCGCTCCTCACGCCCGCGTGCTCGCCCACTACTGCGTCCAGGCGGTCGCAGGACGACCCGCGCTCCCGGAAGCGGCTCACACCCTGCCATGCGCCAGCGCCGGCGGGACCGCCCAGCCGGAATGAAAGCTTGGCGCAGCGGGACAGCGCCATTTCATTTGAGTGCACAGGCTTACGACGCTCGACTTGCCCGATTCGTGTCGGTTAGTGAGGAGGGAATCTAAGCCGGCACCAGTTCGACGCCGGCCAGTGCGACCGCGTCATCGCGCTCGGGCGCCGTGACCACGGCCTGGAACCCGTCGCCTTGTTTCCAGATGCTGGCTTTCAGCGTCTCGCCGGGGTACACCACGCCGGCGAACCGGGCGCCGTAGTGGCTGACCCGGGAAGTGTCACCGTCGAGCAGCGCGTCCACCATGGCCTTACATGTCATGCCATACGTGCATAGCCCGTGCAGGATCGGCCGCGGAAAGCCTGCTGCCGCAGCGAAATCGGGATCCGAGTGCAGCGGGTTGCGGTCGCCGCACATCCGGTACAGCAAAGCCTGTTGCGGCGACACCGGAATCGCCAGTTCGAAGTCCGGTGCTCGCGCCGGCGGTTTCGGCGACGTCGACGGGCCACGCTCACCGCCGAAGCCGCCCTCGCCGCGGGCGAAGATCGAGCGCTTCTGCGTCCACAGCGGCGTGCCGCCGGGCGTGGTGACCGTTGTCTCCGACCAGATCACCGCGGCCTTGCCCTTGTCCCAGATGTCGGTGAACCTGGTGACCGCACGGCCCGTGCCCGACGGTGGGATCGGAGCAGGCAACCGAGACGGCCTCGCTGGCGTGCAGCACCTTGTTCAGCTCGATGTCGATACCGGGGAACTGCACCTTCGGCGGTTCGGTCATGTGGAAGCTCTGCCGCCACGTTGCCGAACGTTGGCAGCACCTGCGGCGTGTCGTCGGTCAGGTAGCGCAGTTCGCGCTTGTCCATCGGATCCTGACCTGCGCCCAGCCCGAGGTGGTACAGCTGGATATCGCTACTGGTCCAAGAGAATTCGGCAGGAGGAAGTTCCGCGCCTATCGCCTCGTCGAGATTGATCGGCATCAGTTCTTCCCTGCAATGTGTAGCGCCGCCAGATATCCGAACGTCATCGCCGGACCGATCGTCCCGCCGGGGCCGGGGTAGGTGTGCCCCATCACCGGTGCGCTGGCATTACCGGCCGCATAGAGCCCCTCGATCACCGAGCCGTCGTCGCGCAGCGCGCGGCCATACACGTCGGTGCGAATGCCGCCCTTGGTGCCGAGGTCGCCGGGCACCATCTTGGCCGCGTAGAACGGCCCGTGGTTGATCTCGCCGAGGTTTGGGTTCGGCTTGTTGGTCGGGTCGCCGTAATACTTGTCGTATGCGCTCTCGCCGCGGTGGAAGTCGTCGTCGACGCCAGAGCGTGCGAAGCCGTTGAACCGCTCGACGGTCGCGGTCAACGCCTCCACCGGCAGACCCGCCTTTGTCGCCAGGTCCTCGAGCGTGTCCGCCGAGACGATGACACCGGACTCCAGCCACTTGTTCGGAATGCGTTGCCCCGGTTGCAATCCCGCGAAAATGTAGCGATCGCGGTAACGTTGGTCGAACACCAGCCAGGCCGGGACGTTCTCGCCCGGTCCTGGGCCCTGTCCGTATGTGCCGCCGTACATGCGGTGACACGCGTCGACGTAGGGCATCGACTCGTTCATGAACCGCTTGCCGGCCAGGTTCACGATGATCGAACCGGGCGAGTTGCGCTCGGACAGCGCGAACCACGGTGCACCGACCAGTGGCACCGTCGGCCCCCACCACGCGTCCTCCATGATGTCGAGTGCGGCGCCCAGCTTTTCGGCGGCAATGATGCCGTCGCCCGTGTTGGCCTTCGCGCCCACCGTCCATTCGGTGTTGATCGGTGCGCGCTGATACTTCACTCGCATCTGCTCGTTGTGCTCGAAACCGCCGGATCCGAGGATCACTGCCCGCCGAGCCCGGATCAGTTCCGGCTCAACGGATTCCGGCGCGGTCGTGTCGCGGACATAGATGCCGCGGACGACACCGTCTTCGACATGTAGGTCGGTGAGCGCGGTGTTGAGGCGAACCGGCACACCCGCTTTCTGCAGCCCGATCCGCAGCGGGGCGATCAGCGCGCGCCCCATGCCGACGAGGTTCTTGCCGGTCGCCTTGGCCCACACTGTCCGCGCGCCGACCTTCAGGCTGCGCACCACACCACGCGGATGACGCTTGAGCTGGTTGAGTCGCACGTAGTCCTGTTGCATCACAACGACATTGAGGGGTACCTTGCCGTACGGCGGCTCCAGCCCGGGTAGATCGGGGCCGAGCTTGCGGGCGTTGAATGGCATCGGCTCGATCGATCGTCCGGCAGACCGGCCGCCAGGACTCTCCGGGTAGTAGTCGGAGTAGCCCGGCACCCAGCACATCTTCAGCGGCGAGTTCTTCAGGACGAACGACAGCATTTCGGGGCCCCGGTCGAGGAAGGTGTCGATGCGCTCTGGCTCGACTACGTCGCCGATAATGCCGTGCAGATAGGCTCGCGCGGCTTCGGCCGTGTCGGTGACGCCGTCCCGCTTGAGGACCTCGTTGTTCGGGATCCACACCCCGCCGCCTGACCGAGCAGTGGAACCGCCATAGTGCGGAGCCTTCTCGACGACTAGTGTTGATAGTCCCTGGTGGGCGGCGGTGAGGGCAGCGACCATGCCGGCGGCGCCGCTTCCCACCACGACGACGTCGAACTCCTGTCCTGTCATGTAGAACACGTTATAGAATTGCCCGGCTCGGGAACAACTTCCCCGGTCGAGGAAACGAGGGGACTTCGCCAAATGATCCGTGTCGAGGTGCGTGACGAACTGGCCGCCGATCTTGCGCAGGCCGAACGAAGCCGCGTCGCGATCGACCCGTTGACAACCGGCAATCCCGAGATCGACGTGGTCGACGCGTACGAGATCCAGCTCATCAACATCCGCCAGCGCGTCGCCGAGGGCGCGCGCGTGGTGGGGCACAAGGTTGGCCTGTCGTCGGAGGCCATGCAGAAGATGATGAATGTGGACGAGCCCGACTACGGGCACCTGCTCGACGAAATGCAGTTGTATGAGGACAAACCGGTCAAGTCGGCGAAATACCTCTACCCGCGTGTCGAGGTCGAGGTGGGGTTCATCCTGGCCGACGACCTCCCCGGCGCCGGCTGCACCGAAGACGACGTGCTCGCGGCGACGGCCGCGTTCGCGCCGTCCATCGAGCTGATCGACACCCGCATCAAGGACTGGAAGATCAAGCTGTGCGACACCATCGCCGACAACGCCTCGTCGGCCGGCTGGGTGCTGGGCGAGGCGCGGGTGTCGCCGAAGGATATCGACATCCGCAACATCGACGCGGTGCTGACCAAGAACGGTGAGGTGGTCGCCAAGGGCCGCAGCGACGCGGTGCTCGGCAATCCGGTGACCGCAGTGGCTTGGCTGGCACGCAAAGTGGAGGGCTTCGGTGTCCGCCTCAAGGCCGGAAACATCGTGTTGCCGGGGTCATGCACCCGTGCGATAGATGCAGTGCCAGGCAGCAATTTCGTCGCCGACTTCACCGGGTTAGGTTCAGTACGGCTGAGTTTCGATTAGCGAGGGGAAAACATATGCCGCAGAAGGCTTCCGTCGCCATTGTCGGGTCGGGCAACATCAGCACCGACCTGCTGTACAAGCTGCTGCGCTCGGAGTGGTTGGAGCCGCGCTGGATGGTGGGCATCGACCCCGAGTCCGAGGGTCTGGCCCGCGCGCGCAAGCTCGGACTGGAGACCAGTCACGAAGGCGTCGATTGGCTCTTGGGCCTCGACGAAAAGCCCGACTTGCTGTTCGAGGCCACCAGCGCCTACGTGCACAGGGAGGCGGCCCCGAGATACGCCGAGGCCGGCATCCGCGCGATCGACCTCACCCCGGCGGCCGTCGGCCCGGCCGTCATCCCGCCGGCCAACCTGCGCGCGTTTCTCGACGCTCCGAACGTCAACATGATCACCTGCGGCGGGCAGGCCACCATCCCGATCGTGTATGCCGTGGAGCGCGTGGTCTCCGACCAAGGTGGAGTGCCGTACGCGGAAATTGTTGCGTCGGTTGCCTCTGTTTCTGCGGGCCCCGGCACACGCGCCAACATCGACGAGTTCACCAAGACCACCAGCAAGGGCGTGGAAACCATCGGCGGTGCCAAGCGCGGCAAGGCGATCATCATCCTGAACCCGGCCGACCCGCCAATGATCATGCGCGACACCATCTTCTGTGCGATCCCGGAGGACGCAGACCGCGACGCCATCGCCCAGTCGATCCGCGACGTGGTCGAAGAGGTGCAGACATACGTGCCCGGTTATCGCCTGCTCAACGACCCGCAGTTCGACGATCCGTCGGTCAACTCAGGCGGTCAGGCCCTCGTCACCACCTTCATCGAGGTCGAGGGCGCAGGCGACTACTTGCCGCCGTATGCGGGAAACCTGGACATCATGACGGCGGCGGCCACCAAGGTCGGCGAGGAAATCGCCAAAGAGAGTCTGTCCGCGACCGCTGGAGGAGGTCAGGCATGAGCGACATTTTCTTCAATCCCATCTGGGACATCCGGATTACCGACACGTCGCTGCGCGACGGGTCGCACCACAAGCGTCACCAATTCACCAAGGAAGAAGTGCACGCCATCGTCGCGGCGCTCGACACCGCGGGTGTACCGGTCATCGAGGTCACCCACGGCGACGGGCTCGGCGGGTCGAGCTTCAACTACGGCTTTTCCAAGACGCCGGAGCAGGAGCTGATCAAGCTCGCAGCCGAAACCGCCAAGGAATCGAAGATCGCGTTCCTGATGCTTCCCGGCGTCGGCACCAAAGAGGACATCAAAGAGGCGCAGAACAACGGCGGCTCGATCTGCCGCATCGCCACCCACTGCACCGAGGCCGACGTGTCCATCCAGCACTTCGGGCTGGCCCGCGAACTCGGCCTGGAGACCGTCGGCTTCCTGATGATGAGCCACACCATTCCGCCGGAGAAGTTGGCCGCCCAGGCCCGCATCATGGCCGACGCCGGCTGCCAGTGCGTCTACGTCGTCGACTCGGCCGGCGCGCTGGTCCTCGAGGGCGTGGCCGACCGCGTGTCGGCGCTCGTCGCCGAATTGGGAGCGGATGCTCAAGTTGGTTTTCATGGCCACGAGAACCTCGGGCTCGGCGTGGCCAACAGCGTCGAAGCGGTCCGGGCCGGCGCCAAACAGATCGACGGATCCTGCCGTCGCTTCGGCGCGGGTGCGGGCAACGCCCCGGTCGAGGCGCTGATCGGCGTGTTCGACAAGATCGGCGTCAAAACGGGCATCGACTTCTTCGACATCGCCGACGCGGCCGAGGAGGTCGTGGCCCCTGCCATGCCGGCCGAATGCCTGCTCGACCGCAATGCGCTGATCATGGGCTATTCGGGCGTGTACTCCAGCTTCCTCAAGCACGCCATCCGTCAGTCCGAACGCTACGGCGTGCCCGCGCACCAGCTGCTGCACCGGGCCGGCCAGCGCAAGCTGATCGGCGGCCAGGAGGACCAGCTGATCGACATCGCGCTGGAGATCAAGCGCGAGCTGGGGGCACTCCCCACGCAAGCGGGGGGCCCACCCGCTTGCGGGGGAGACAGCGGGCAGGTGTCAGCGCCGCGCTGACCCCGTCAGCTGTTCGCCGTTCGCGTCCTCAAGCAGGCAGATGACGTTGCTGGGCGCGGGACCAGTCGTCGGGTCGATAACCGTCCGATCCTGGTTCGAGTCGATGAGATACGTCATCGCCAGAGGACCGTCGCCAAGCGACTGCCCGGTGTATTTGGGAAACGCCGCGCCGCACTCCTGATCGGCGACGTCGTCCAGCGCGGCGTTGACCGGAATGCCCGCACGGAAGTACATCTCTGCTGTGTGCGGGGTCGCACAGTCGACGAGTGTCACGCTCACCTCACCGAGGTCTACTCGCGGAACATCAGCTATGCAGTCACCGACTTCCAGGTCGACCCACGTCTTGATGAGAGGGTCCGGCGTGGACGGAGGAGCCGCTGCGGCTGTGGCGGTGGAGGTGGTGTTCGCCGCCGGGGGATTCATCGACGTCGGGCCAGGGTCGACGGAATCCGCCCCGCAGGCCGTCAGTATTGCCACTGCAATCAGAGAAGTGGTCAGGCGCCACAACATTCTCAGAAGTTTATGCAAGCCTCGCCCGATAGCTGGGCTAAGAGAATTTTTTTCAGCGGTGCGATAACCGCCCTTGTCCAGGCAGGACGGTCCCAATCGGGCGGGACCAACCGGCGGTGACTTCGTTTAGCGCCTTGGGCATTCGGCTAGCCCTCGGGGCGCGACGCATCCGTCGCACATTTCGCAGACCGAAGGAGAGTTATCCGATGAAGATGTCCGCGACGACCGTTCGACGCGGCCTGTACGGCATGTTCGCCGGCGGCCTGCTTGCGTTTGGATCCGCAGCGATCATTGCGCCGGTGGCCAACGCCGAACCCCAGCCCGCAGACACGGACACCTGCACCGTTAGCGGGATCGCCAACACCTCGAGCACGGTGTCGGCGTCGACGAGCACGTACCTGGCGTCCAACCCGCAGGCCAATGAGGCGCTGACGGAGATCGCTACGCAGCCGCAGGAGCAGGCGACCGAGGCCTTCCGCGCGTACTTCGCGGAGAACCCGCGGGTTGAATCCGAGCTGCAGGCGATCAATCAGCCGGTTGTCGACCTCGCCAGCCAATGTGGCATCGAGGTGACGCCGACGCCGATCTCTGAGGCGCTGTCTGACCTCTAACAAGTAACACCGGCAAGTTGGGGCGGTGACCGCCCGGTTCTTGCTTGCTTCGCTCATCGCGCTGGTCTTTTCGGCCGGCGCGATGAGTGCTTTTGTGGCAGGTAACGCCGACCGCAGTCGCCGACGTCGCAGCATCGAAACACCCGCGTATGTCGGCCGATGCAGAGCCCGACCTGAATCAGGCACTGATCGACATCACCAGACAGCCTGCGTTCGTGGCCATCCAGCAGCCGCTTGTCGACTACAAGAACCGATGCGGCATGCAGGTGTCGCCGACCGACGCCCTTACGGTGCTCGCAGAGGTCTAAGCGTCAGCGCCGCGGCTTCACGCCGCCCAGTTGCGCCGTCACCGCATCAGCGGTCGCCACCAAAGCCCGTGCGCGTTCGGTGATTTCGGCATCGGTCAGTGACTTTCCGATGTGCATCGACGCCACCATCACCTGCCGCTGGTAGTGGTCGAAGACCGGCGCGGAGATGACGCTGATGTCGTGACGCTTTTGCCGGCTATCGTCGCGCAGATATACCCGCTCGCCGATGTCGGATACCAACTCGCCCAGTAGCGCCCGCAGCTCGTCGGGCAGGTTGGCCGACATGCCCGCCATCAACGAGTACAGCCGGCGCCCGCGAGGGGTCAGGCGTTCGATGAGGTAGCCATCGGCACGACACTCGTCGATCACGCGGTTGATGCGCTCGGTGTTTGTGCGCAGCGGGATCGTCGGCTCCTTGGCCAGCCAATTGCGCTCCGCCTCGTCGTCCCACAAGACGAACATCAATCCGACCGGCGGCGCGAACGGGTAACTCTGGCCCACCTCCACGCCCGGTCGGGCACCTGCGGGCGCCACCAGATCCAAGAGCGTGATCCGGTCGTCGACCACCCCGGACAGCGCCGCCGTTACCCCGAAACGGGCCGACAGCCGGCGCAGCTCCTCACGCGCCGCCGGGCTGACCCGCATCGACTCCTGCGCCCTGTGTCCCAGCGTGATCAGCGACGGGCCCAGCCGATAAGTCTTGTCGCCGGGGTCGCGCACCAGGTAGCCGGCGTCGGCGAGGGACGTCACGATGCCCAGGCAGGTCGGCTTGCTCAGCTCCAGTCGACGGGCCAGCTCAGAGACCCCGAAGCGCTCCTCGGGGCGGCCCGCCAGGAAATCGAGCACGCGCACCACCCGTTCGGTCGGTGGCGATGCGCGACCCGATGACGCGGCGGCGGACACTCGGCAACTGTAGCCGACCGTTCCATATATGAACCGCCGCGGTCGATATGTTGACTCTTCCTAGAACACGTTCTAGTTTCTAGGGGTGTTCTCACAGCCGTTGATCGACGCGATCGCCGAGGCCGAGCAGTTGGTCGCCGCCGCCGGATTCATCGAGTCCGAAGCCGATCTGCTCGAGGGTCTCCAATACCTGGCCGGTTGCATTTCTGGATGCACGCACCTGGCGTTCGACTACGACCGCGACTATCCGTTCATGCAGTCGGGTACAGGCCCGTTCACCAAGATGGGCCTGGACAATCCCGACACCCTGTACTTCGGAACCAGGGTTGCGCCCGGCCACGAGTACGTCGTGACGGGAACACGCGGCACCACCACCGACCTGAGCTTCCAGCTGCTCGGCGGTGAGTACACCGACGACAACGTTCCCGTCAGCCAGGCGGCGTTCGACGACCGCGAACTCGACATTGCGTCCGACGGAACCTTCGAGTGGCGACTCACCCCGAACGGCCCTTCCCAGCTGCTTGTTCGTGAGGTGTACAACGACTGGTCGGCCCAGCGTGGATACATCAGCATCGCCCGCACCGACACGGCGGGGACTGCTCCGCCGCCCCTGACCCGCGAGCTGATCGAAAAGCGTTACGCCGTAGCGGGAAAGCAGCTTGTGCAGCGCGTCAAGACCTGGTTGCAGTTCCCACAGTGGTTCTACAACACCTTGCCGGTGAACACCATGGTCGCGCCGCGTCTGACGCCGGGCGGGTTGGCCACCCAGTACTCGTCGGTGGGCCATTTCGATCTCACGCCCGAGCAGGCTCTGATCATCACGCTTCCGGTGACCGACGCTCCGTACCTGGGTTTCCAGCTCGGCAGCCTCTGGTACATCTCGCTTGACTACATCAACCACCAGACGTCGCTCAACGGCACTCAGGCGCAAGCGGATCCGGACGGCAAGATCCGCATTGTGGTGGCCGACGCCAACCCGGGCGTAACGAACTGGGTTGAGACCCTCGGGCACCGGAAGGGTTACCTGCAGTTCCGCTGGCAACGGCTGTCGCGCGAGCTCACCGAGGCTGACGGGCCGGCCGTCGAACTCGTCGACCTCGACAAGGTCGCTGCCGCGTTGCCGTACTACGAGTCCAACAAGATTTCCGAGGAAGACTGGTGTGCGCGGATCGCATTACGCCAGAAGCAAATTGGCGACAGGATGGTGGGTTAGCATATGGCCGGATTGCTTGATGGCAAGGTCGTCGTGATCAGTGGCGTCGGACCCGCCCTCGGCACCACGCTCGCACGCCGATGTGCCGAGGCCGGGGCAGACCTGGTGCTCGCGGCGCGCACGGTCGAGCGTCTGGAGGACGTCGCCAAGCAGGTCACCGACATGGGCCGTCGCGCGGTGTCGGTCGGCACGGACATCACCGACGAGAAACAGGTCAGCAACCTGGTCGCCGAATCACTCAAGGCCTACGGCAAGGTCGACGTGCTCATCAACAACGCATTCCGCGTGCCGTCGATGAAACCGTTGGCCAACACCACCTTCGATCACATGCGGGAGGCGATCGAGCTGACCGTTTTCGGCGCGCTCCGGTTGATCCAGGGTTTCACGCCTGCGATGGCCGAGGCCAAGGGCTCGGTGGTCAACGTGAACTCGATGGTGGTGCGGCACTCCCAGGCGAAGTACGGAGCGTACAAGATGGCCAAGTCGGCGTTGCTGGCGATGTCGCAGTCGCTGGCCACCGAGCTGGGTGAACAGGGTATTCGAGTGAATTCGATTCTGCCCGGCTATATCTGGGGCGGCACGCTGGAGAGCTATTTCAACCACCAAGCTGCCAAGTACGGCATCACCGTCGACGAGATCTACAAGGCCACCGCCGCCGCGTCGGACCTCAAGCGGCTGCCCACCGAGGACGAGGTCGCGTCGGCCATCCTGTTCATGGCGAGCGACCTGTCCAGTGGCATCACCGGCCAGGCACTCGACGTCAACTGCGGAGAGTACAAAGCCTGACATGAGCGGAACCGACGACCGGACCAATGTGGGAACCGTCGACGACCTGCACGCCTCGGCCGTCAAGGCCTGCGGGCTGGACGATTTCGGCACCGATGACGACAACTACCGCGAAGCATTGGGGGTGCTGCTCGACTCCTATGCACGCGACGCCGATCTCACCGAGTTCGGCAGCAAGATGAACCGATTCTTTGTACGCAACGCGCTGGTCGCGCGGCTGGTGTCGGAGGCGTCGTGGAAGCAGCACCCGCAGCATGCCGATGTGACCATCGAACGACCGATCTTCGTCACCGGACTGCCGCGCACCGGCACCACGGTCATCCACCGTCTGCTGACCGCCGATCCGGCGCACCAGGGACTGGAGTTGTGGCTCGCCGAGTTCCCGCAGCCGCGACCGCCACGCGAGACCTGGTCGGATAACCCGGTTTTCGCCCAGATCGATGCGCAGTTCACCAAGGCGCACGACGAGGACCCGGATTACACCGGGTTGCACTACATGACCGCCGACGAGGTGGAGGAGTGCTGGCAGCTGCTGCGCCAGTCGTTGCACTCCGTGTCCTACGAGACGCTAGCGCACATCCCGACATACTCGCAGTGGCTGGCCAAACAGGACTGGACGAAGTCCTATCAGCGGCACCGCCGCAACCTTCAACTGATCGGGCTCAACGACGCGGAGAAGCGCTGGGTGCTGAAAAACCCCAGCCACCTGTTCGCACTCGACGCGTTGTTCAAGACGTACCCTGACGCCCTGGTGATCCAATGCCATCGGCCGGCCGAGACGATCATGGCCTCGATGTGCTCGCTGGCGCAGCACACCACCGACGGCTGGTCGAATAGCTTCCAGGGTGACTTGATCGGGCAGGACGCGTTGGAGACCTGGTCGCGCGGCCTGCAGCTGTTCAATGCCGAACGGGCCAAACACGATTCGGCCCAGTTCTACGACATGGATTACTTCGAGTTCATCGCCGATCCCGTGCGCGAGGTCGAGGCGATCTACCGCCACTTCGGCATCGAGTTCACCGACGCGGCCCGCTCAGCGATAGAGGCCAGCCATGCGGAGAGCAAGCAGGGCCCGCGGGCACCCAAGCACACTTATTCGCTGGTCGACTATGGCCTGACCGACGAGCAGGTCAAGGAGCGCTTCAAGGGGCTGTGACGCGGCTTCACGCCGTCGTATTAGCCAGTGTGTCAATACGTTTCAACGCATTCTGCGCCAGGGACAGCACGTCGTAGCCGTTGACGGGGCCGCACGTCGAGATCTCGATGGCGGCATTGTGTGCGGCAACGAACGCACTGTCACAGGCCCAGTCAGCAGCTTTGAACGACCAGAGCAGGATGTCCGGCGAACCGGAATCCACCTGCGGCAAGAGCGTGAAGGCATGGTCGCGGCGTTCCATCGTGGTAACCGTGAACGGAATGTCCCGACAGGATTCGATGGTGCGCATTGCTTCCGCGAGCGCTTTCTTCGCGTCGAAGTCCGCGGGATAGACGCCAACCATCTCCTCGATGAAAACGTCCCGGCCGACGTTCGTTTCCCAGTGCCCACCATCGGTTGCCGCCGGGTCGAGGTCGAAGATGAAGGGTGGATCCACTTCCCGGGCAACACCGCTGCAGTCGTCTGGTTCAACGGTGACGAACAAGTTGCCGTCCTTGTCTTGGACACTCGGGCTCAAGAGGTCGCCGACTTGTAGCGCGGAGATGGGCGCCACGGGCGGCTCTGGCTGCGGCTGTGGCGTGTCAACCACCTGCGTGCACCCTCCGAGAACGAGGACCAGCAAGAGTGCCAAGCCCCGTTTCCCCATGTCTGCCAGTTTAAGGAAAGTCGCCCAGCCAACCCACTCGCGTCGAGATCGACTTTCTGGCGGTTTCTACTCGCACTTTTGCGCCCATTCGTCGGTTTGGGCGAAACTGAAGCTAGCCGTCGCCGGGAGAGGGGGCGGACGACACTTCTTCCAAACAACCTTCGGCGACAGCGTGTTTGATGCTGTCGGCCAGCTTCGGGCACGACCTGGTGCGGGCCGGATTGCCGCCGGACCGACGGAGCTCTCCAAAATAGGCGCAGCGCTGCGACGCCTCGGTGTTCCACTGCACCGACGTATGGCCTGGCCCCAGCTTCTTCACGTCCACTGAGACGTGACAGAACCGGCAGTCGACCGAAACCAATCCCGACGTCAGGTACCGCTCGCGATCCTGCTGCGTGGCCTCCCTCAGTGCCGCCGCCCGGTCTGGGCCGAAAGCCGGTGCCTTCGACCAAGTCCCAGCCCCGCCTTCCTCAGAGCCCCTGCTGTCGTGGGCGTGCTCGTGATCGTCGTCTTGGTGCGCGCCGTAGAGCATCAGCATCGACCGGGCCAGCCGGTCGACGTCCGGTGCGTTGCGTTCCTCGCTCACGAGTTCTGGTCGGCCTTCTCTTTCTCTTCCGCCTGCCGCTTCAGATTCTCCTCGACCTCGACGTGCCACTTCTCGTTGGCTGCGGTGGTGTCGATCTCGATCTCGAAGCGGTCGGTCATATCGGGCGTGACGTCGGCGACGTCGACGTAGAACTGCTGATACCACCGCCGCATTTGATAGACGGCGCCGTCCTCTTCGACCAGCAGCGGGTTGTCGATGCGGGTCTTGTGCTTCCAGATCTCGACGTCCTGAAGGAAGCCCTTGCTGACGCCTTCGGTGAACACCCGCGCCAGCTTCTCGGTCGTCGCCTCGTCCAGGCCCTTGGGTTTCTCGACGATGACGCCCCACTGCAGCACGAACGAATCCTGGCTCACCGGGTAGTGGCAGTTGATCAGGATCGACTCAGCCTTGAAACCGCCGTAGTTGTTGTGCAGCCAGTTGATCATGAACGACGGCCCGAAGTACGACGCCTCCGAGTCCAGGTGCGCTTCGCCGTAAGAGGTGCCCAGGTCGTTCACGTCCGGTCGGCCGACGTTGTGCAGGTACTGCGAGGCGATGTGACCCTCGAAGACGTTCTTGAAATACGTCGGCAGACCGAAATGGATGTAGAAGAAGTGCGCCATGTCGGTGACGTTGTCGATGATCTCGCGGCAGTTGGCGCCTTGGATCAGGATCGAGTTCCAGCGCCAGTCGGTCCACTCTTCGCTGAAGAATTCTCCGATCTCCGGAACCCGGACCTCAGGCGGCGGCGGATTGCCCTCGTGGTCGTGCCAGACATACAACAGGCCACTGCGCACGTCGGTGGTCCAGGAGCGGGTGCGGGCCAACCGCGGAGTGCGCTTGGCATAGGGCACCAGCTTGCACTTGCCGTCGCCGCCCCAGCGCCAGTCGTGGAAGGGGCAGGCCACCTCGTCGCCCTTGATGGTGCCCTGAGACAGGTCGCCACCCATGTGACGGCAGTAGCCGTCGAGGATCTTGAGGTCGCCGTTGGAGTCGGCGAACACCACCAGCTTGGTGCCGAAGGCCTCGATGCCATGCGGCTTGCCGTCCAGGTAATCCGTCACCGGGCCCAGGCAGTGCCAGCCGCGCGCGTACCGGTCCGGCAGCGCGCCGGTGTCGATTTCGCGAATGCCTGCGGTTTCGGTAGTCACGGTCGGCCTCCCGATTCTGTGTCTCTAACTAGAACACGTTACAGTTTTTGCCCCCCGGCACGCAATCTAAATGCGTTTTACCTGCGGTATATCTAGAGAATGCCGTTGTACTCATTCGAAGGCCGGTCACCGACGGTCGATCCGGGCGCGTTCATCGCGCCCACTGCCACTCTGGTCGGCGACGTGCACGTCGAGGCGGGCGCCTCGGTGTGGTTCAACGCAGTCCTCCGTGCCGACTTCGCCCCGATCATCGTTCGAGAAGGCGCAAACGTGCAGGACTGCTGCGTGCTGCACGCCCCGCCCGGCATTCCGGTCGACGTCGGGCCCGGTGCGACCGTCGCGCACGGCTGTGTGGTGCACGGGGTGCATATCGGCCCCCAGGCCGTGCTGGGGAACCACTGCACGGTCCTCGATGGGGCGGTCATCGGCGCGCGCAGCCTGATCGCCGCGCATTCGCTGGTGGTGGGCGGCACGAAGATCCCCGACGAGGTTATGGTTACCGGCGCGCCCGCCAAGGTCCGAGGGCCGATCGCCGGTACCGGTGCGGAGGTCTGGGTGGACGGTAACCCCGGGGCGTACCAGGACTTGGCACGCCGCTACATGTCGGGCTTGGAGCCCGTAGCGGAGGGCTGACGGCACTCGATTTGCCAGATGCGGTGTGACCGCGTCGAAGACGTCGCCGGGGTGGTCCCTAATCCCCTAATGGATGTTGCTGCCAGACCCCGAGTATTGACGAGTTCGGGAGGGGCGTGTGTCCCGTTACGGAGTAGGACGATGCGTCCCAAAATTGCAAAACACGTTGGCTGGCAGCGTGATCCCCACTCCTACGGAGGCACAGAAATGAACCACAATATTCGCCTACGTCGTTATGCCGTCCGAGCGGCCGCGGTCCTGGTTATGGCTGGCGTGGCCGCTGGCGCGACCACCGGAACAGCACATGCCGAGACGAAACGATGCGAGCAAGCGATGGATCATGTCGATTGGGCCCTCGGTAACTATGAGGGCGCCCATCAATAGCGGAAACCGAAGTGAGATCCGCTTCTGGCAATCAGTGTCCAGGTCGGCCATCGGAGACATGGATGCAGCCTGCGGCTAGATGAACCATTGCCAAGGGTTTCATGCACACCATTGCGGCCACGGCGGCCACCGCGCGCAGCACCCTAGGATTGTCGGCGGCAAACTGTCGTCACGTTCGAGGCGCGAATGCTACACCTTGCGCGCGGTGGCGGTGGCGCGGTCGACCTCCCAATAGGCCCTCAGCGCAACGATCTTGCCCTCGTCGTTGACCCGGTAGGTGAACACTCCCTCGGCGACGACCTGGTATCCGCCGGCCTTGATCATGATGTTGCCGACGTTGGCTTCTTCGTTGCCGCACTGGAAGGTCACGGCAAAGTTGAACTGCAACTCGCTCGGGGCGATGGCCTTGTCGTAGAACGCCGCGATCGCCTCCTTGCCGCGGTGGCCGTCGCCCTCCGGGTCAAAGTGTGACGGTCCGATCGGGTCCTCGACTATGGCGTCGTCGGCGAACAAGCTGAGCCAGGTCTCCTTGTCGTGCGCCATCGCCGCTTCCCGGGAGCGCTTGCCCGCCAGGTGAACGGGGGCGTCGGGGTTGGTGACGCTCACTGCTGCCACCCCGAGTGAATGTAGGTGTCGGCGAAGCGTTTCAGCGAATCCTTCTTTTTCTCCAGCGGCGCGTCGAAGCCGTGGCCGTCGAATATCCAGGGGATCACGATGTTGTCGGTGACGCCGGCCTCGGCCAGCTCACGGTGCCCGTCGACACCGAACTTGTCGATACAGACCGCCTGGACCTCGAACGGCTTGTCGTCCCTGTCGTACTCGGCGCGCAACGCGTTGAGCTTGCTGATGGTCTCGGCCAACTGGTCGCCGGTCATCATCGCGCTGGTCCACCCGTCGCCGACCCGGGCGGCACGCCGCAGCGCCACCTCGGTGTGGCCGCCGACGTAGAACGGCACGTGCTTGCTCGGTGCCGGGCTCATCTGGAGCTTGTCGAAGTCGTAGAACTCGCCGTGGAACTCGACCATGCCGCCGCCGAGCACGAGCTTGATCACGTCGATCATTTCGTCGACCCGCTTGCCGCGCTTCGCGTAGGGCTGGCCGCACCATTCGAATTCCTCGGGCGCCCAGCCGATCCCGATGCCGAAGCCGAACCGGTTGTTGGTCAGGTTGGCGACCGACCCGACCTGGCGGGCCAGCAGCAGCGGGTTGCGGGAGCCGAGCTTCATCACGTTGGTGTAGAACTGCAGCGTCGACGTGACCGCGCCCATTGCACCCGCGGCGATCAGCGGATCGACCCATGGCGTGTCGGCTTTCCACATCCGCGACCCGTCGGGGGTGTACGGATAGTCCGCCGCCTGCTGCTCCATGTAGAACACCGAGTCGGGCAGCGCGATCGAGTCGAATCCGACCTCCTCGGCGGTCTTGGCGATGTCGATCAGCTGATCGATCGGGCCCATCGCCACGCTGCAGGTGTACTTCAGGCGCGTCATGGCTTGTCCGCCGACACGACCCACATCGAGTAGTACTGCGAGCCGCCGCCGTACGCGTGGCCCAAAGCCTTGCGGGCGCCCTTCACCTGATGGTCACCCGCCTTGCCCATCACTTGAATGGCCGCCTCGGCGAACCGGATCAGCCCCGATGCCCCAATGGGATTCGACGACAGCACCCCGCCCGACGGGTTGACCGGTATCCGGCCGCCGATCGCGGTCTCGCCGGCCTCGGTGAGCTTCCAGCCCTCGCCCTCGGGCGCAAAGCCCAGGTTCTCCAACCACATCGGCTCGAACCAGGAGAACGGCACGTAAATCTCCGCGACGTCGATCTCGTCGATCGGGCTCGTGATCCCTGCCGCCTTCCACAGTGCCTTGGCGGCGTCGCGGCCGGCCTGTGGGTTGACCTGGTCGCGGCCGGAGAAGGCCAGCGGTTCGGTGCGTAGTGCGGTGGCGTGGATCCACGCGACGGGGTGGCCCTCGGAGACGCGCTTGTCGCCGCTCTCCTGGTTGCCGATCACGACGGCGGCCGCGCCGTCCGACGACGGGCAGGTCTCATCGAATCGGATGGGGTCCCACAGCATTTGGCTGCTCAGCACCTTCTCCAACGTGATGTCGGGTTGGTGCAGGTGCGCCAGCGGGTTCTTGGCACCGTTGAGGCGGTCCTTGACCGCCACCATGGCGCCGATGTGTGTCGGCGCGCCAGAACGGCGGATGTATGCCCGTACATGCGGTGCGAAGTAGCCGCCCGCTCCGGCGCCCACGGGTTTGGTGAACGGCACCGGAATGCTCAACGCCCACATGGCGTTCGACTCCGACTGCTTCTCCCAGGCCATCGCGAGCACCCGCCGGTACTTACCGGACTGGACCAGGCTGGCGGCCACGACACCCGTCGACCCGCCGACCGAACCGGCGGTGTGCACCCGGATCAACGGCTTGCCGGTGGCGCCCACCGCGTCGGCCATGAACAACTCGGGCATCATCACGCCTTCGAAGAAGTCGGGTGCCTTGCCGACGACGACGGCGTCGATGTCGTCCATCGTCGAACCGGAGTCGGCAAGCGCCTTGTCGATGGCCTCGCGCACCAGTCCGTTCATCGAGACGTCTTGGCGCTTGGCGACGTACTTCGTCTGGCCGGTGCCCAGCACCGCGGCCAATTGCCCTGCCATCAGCGTCCCTCCAAGACCGCGACCAGATTCTGTTGCAGCGCAGGCCCGCTGGTGGCGTGGGCCAGCACGCGCTGCGCCGATCCATTGAAGATGTGTTGTGCGGCAAAGCCGATGCGTTCCAGGCCCGCCGAGAACATCGGATTGGCCGAAAGCACCCCGCCCGAAGGGTTTACGTTGGTCGACCCGTCCAGCCCGATGGCCTCTTTCAGGATCAGCTGTTGGTGGGTGAATGGCGCGTAGATCTCGGCCACGTCAATCGAGCCGACCTCGCCGCCGGTCGCCGCTTTGGCCGACGCAGCCGTCGACGGCGAGGTCGTGAGGTCGCGGGCGCCAAGCACGGGCGTCTCGATGCGGTGCTCGAAACCGGTGATCCACGCGGGGTTTTCCCGAAGCGCGCAGGCGCGGTCTCCGGCGGCAAGCACGACGGCCGCCGCGCCGTCGGTGATCGGCGCGATGTCGTGGCGACGCAACGGATCGGCGAAGTACGGTCGGGCCAGCAGCTCATCGATGCTCTTCGCCGGCTTCTCCGAGTCGGTGCGTTGCGCGACCGCGAACGAATCCAGCGCCACTTGGGCCATCTGCTCGGCGGTCCACTTTCCAGCATCCAGCCCGAACCGCGCCTGCAGGCCGGCGATCGATACCGAGTCGGGCCACAGCGGCGCAACGGAATACGGGTCGGTCTGCAGCGCGAGCACCCGGCGCAGGGTGCCCGCCGAGGACTTGCCGAACCCGTAGACCAGCGCAGTATCCACCTCGCCGGTCAGCAGCTTGATGTAGGCCTCGTATAGTGCCCAGGCCGCGTCCATCTCGACGTGGGACTCGTTGATCGGCGGAACGGCGCCGATGGAATCGATCGCGGAGATGAACGAGAACGCCCGGCCGGCAAGGTAATCCGACGATCCGGAGCACCAGAAGCCGATGTCGGTCTGTTTGAGCCCCAGTTCTTCGTAGAGCTCGGCGAAGCAGGGCATCAGCATCTCGACGCCGTTGGTGGTGCCCTCGGTGCGGCGCACGTGCGGCGCGTGGGCGAAGCCCACGACTGCGACGTCAGTCATTTCGGTCCTATCTGCTCTTCGCGCAAGCGCTCATCGCTGTCTTTACAGGTGGTGCTTGTAGGTGTCGTAGTCGGCGTCCGGTTCGCCGGTTGGCCGGAAGTAGTCGATGTTGTCGATGCCAAGGCCCCACTCCTCGCAGGGTTTCCACACCGCCTGCACGCGCATGCCCATCCGCACCTCGGACGCGTCGATCTCGGTGACCAGATGCAGGAACGGGATGTCGGCGCCGTCCAGCAGCACGTACGCCGCGACGTACGGCGGCTTGATGCGCTGGCCCGCGAATGGGATGTTGATGACCGCGAACGTCGTCACGGTGCCCTTGTCGGGCAGCTCGATGAACTCGTCGAGCTGTGTGCCGGTCGCCGGATCGGCTTCCCGCGCCGGAAAATACACCTTCCCGTCCTTGCCCGAGCGCGCGCCGAGCAGTTTGCCCTCCTCGAGCCCGCGCAGGAATGCACTCTCGGGAAGCGAAGCGGTGTGCTGGATCTCGATGCTGCTCGGGCTGACCAGCACGGTCACCGGATCACGGTCGTCGGCCTCGCCCTCGGGTTCGGCGTTGTCGCCGAGCGCGAAGTAGGCGATGTCGGTGATCGCGCCCGCCGGCTCGTCGACCCAGTGCGCGTGCACCCGCGCGCCCGTGCCGATGTCGTCGGAGGTGCCTGCATCGACCGCGTGCAGCAGTGGGGTGTCTGCGCCGTCGAGCTTGATCAGCGCCCACGCGAACGGGCGGTCCAGCGGCTGGCCCTCCAGCGGCTGCGGCTGCCACGTCCATGAGACGACGGTCCCGACGCTGCTCACCGGTACGATCTCGGTCAATCGTTCGTAGGTGACGGGATCGAACTCAGCCGGCGGCACATGCACCCGCCCATCCGAACCGCGCACACCGACGATGCGTCGCTCGCGCAGGGCGGTGAAGAATTGGGACAGGAGTGGTCCGACTGAACGGGTGTAGTCGAAGGAGAGCCTGAGCGGCGCTGAAAGTGGCGGCTCATGCGTGTCGATCTGCACCGGGCTGCTTTGGCTGGCGGTCACAGCATCGAGTAGAACAGGTTCTAAGAATGGTTTCAAGAACGGGTCGAGAGGCGAGCTAATGAAGCTTGGACTTCAGCTGGGTTATTGGGGCGCGCAGCCGCCGGAGAATACGCAGGAATTGGTGGCCGCGGCCGAGGACGCCGGCTTCGACACCGTTTTCACCGCCGAGGCGTGGGGGTCGGACGCCTACACGCCGCTGGCCTGGTGGGGGGCCTCGACCAGCCGGATGCGGCTTGGCACGTCGGTGGTGCAGCTGTCGGCGCGGACGCCGACCGCGTGCGCGATGGCCGCGCTGACGCTGGATCACCTGTCTGGTGGGCGGCACATCCTGGGGCTGGGGGTTTCGGGGCCGCAGGTCGTCGAGGGCTGGTACGGCCAGCGTTTCCCCAAGCCGCTGGCCCGCACCCGCGAGTACATCGACATCATCCGGCAGGTGTGGGCCCGCGAGGCCCCGGTGACCAGCGATGGGCCGCACTACCCGCTACCGCTGTCGGGGGAGGGCACCACTGGACTGGGCAAGGCGCTCAAGCCGATCACCCACCCGCTTCGGGCGGACATCCCGATCATGCTCGGCGCCGAGGGCCCGAAGAATGTCGCGCTGGCCGCCGAGATCTGTGACGGGTGGCTGCCGATCTTCTACACCCCGCGGATGGCCGACACCTACAACGAGTGGCTCGACGAGGGCTTTGCCCGCGCGGAGGCCCGCCGCAGCCGTGAGGACTTCGAGATCTGCGCGACCGCCAACATCGTCATAACCGACGACCGCAGCGCCGCGTTCGCCGCGATGAAGCCGTACCTCGCGCTCTACATGGGCGGGATGGGCGCCGAAGACACCAACTTCCACGCCGATGTGTACCGCCGGATGGGCTATGCCGAGGTGGTCGACGACGTGACCACACTGTTTCGCAACGACCGCAAGGACGAGGCCGCAACGGTCATCCCTGACGAACTCGTCGACGACGCCGCGATTGTCGGCGATCTCGAATACGTGCGTGCGCAGATCAAGGTGTGGGAGGCCGCCGGCGTCACGATGATGGTCGTCACCGGCCGCAACGCCGCGCAGATCCGCGAACTGGCGACATTGGTGTAGACACTTCTTGCCAGTTGTCTAGAACACGTTCTAGATTGGCTCGATGACTGTTTCGCAGCACACCATTGCCGGCACGCTCCTCACGATGCCGGTGAAGATCCGCAAGGCGACTCAGCACACTGCCATGTTCGCTGTAGACGCGGACGCAGCACAGCGGCTGGTCGACTACAGCGGCCTGCAGGTCTACCGGCCTATACCCCGCCGTGCGATCGCGACGCTGATATTGACTCATTACATCGACGGCGACCTCGGCCCGTACTACGAATACAGCACCTGTGTGATGGTCAATCCTCCGGGTTCCGACGCACCCGCGTTGCAATCGGCATTCGTTGCGCACATGTTCGTCGACCAGGCCTTCACTTTGGAAGCCGGACGGACGATTTGGGGCTTCCCGAAGGTCATTGCCGACTTCACCATCCGCGATGGCAAGCAGTTCGGTTTCGACGCCAGCATCGACGGCCAACTGGTGCTTGGTATGGAATTCAGTCCCGGGCTTCGGGTTCCGTCGGCGCTCACTTCACGGGAGCAGAAGTTGCGTGCGTACTCCTGTCTCGACGGCCTGACACGCGAAAGCCCCTACGAGGTCTCGTTCCACGGCGCGCGCTACCGGATCGGCGGTGCGCGGGTGCGGCTTGGTGAACATCCCGACGCGAGAGAGCTCGCCTCACTAGGCCTCCCGAAGCGCGCGCTTGTCTCCAGTTCGGCTGCCAACGTGGAGATGTCGTTCGGCGACGCGCAGGAGGTTCGGCCGTGACCACGACCAAGCCGGATGTGGATCTGACCGACGGCGCGTTCTACGCCGGCGACTCGCGGTCGGTCTACAAGTGGATGCGCGAGAATGAGCCGGTCTTCCGGGACCGCAATGGCTTGGCCGCCGCGGCGACGTACCAGGCGGTGATCGAGGCCGAGAGGCAGCCTGAGCTGTTCTCCAATGCTGGCGGCATCCGGCCCGACCAGGATGCCCTGCCGATGATGATCGACATGGATGATCCGGCACATCTGTTGCGCCGCAAGCTCGTCAACGCCGGCTTCACGCGAAAGCGTTTGAAGGTCCAAGATGCGTCCATCGGCGCGTTGTGCGACGTGCTCATCGACGCGGTATGCGAGCGCGGCGAATGTGATTTGGTCAGAGACCTTGCCGCACCGCTGCCGATGGCGGTCATCGGCGACATGCTTGGTGTGCTCCCGGACGAGCGAGAGATGTTCCTGAAGTGGTCCGACGAAATGATGGTCGGCCTCAGTTCAACTGTGTCCGAGGCTGATGTGCAGGTCACGCTGGATGCCTTTGTCGCGTACAACGACTACACCCGCAGCAAGATCGAACAGCGTCGCTCCGAGCCGACCGAGGACCTAATCAGCGTCCTGGTGCACTCGGAGGTCGATGGTGAACGGCTGACCGACGACGACATCCTTCAGGAGACGCTGCTGATCCTCGTTGGCGGCGACGAGACGACGCGTCACACGATTTCCGGTGGAATCGAGCAGCTGATACGCAACCGCGACCAGTGGGATCTGCTGCAGAACAACTCCGACCTGCTCCCCGGCGCGATCGAGGAGATGCTGCGCTGGACGTCGCCGCTGAAGAACATGTGCCGCACGCTGACCGCCGACACCGAATTTCATGGCACGCCGTTACGTCAGGGCGAGAAGATGATGCTGATGTTCGAGTCGGCGAACTTCGACGAAGCTGTTTTCGGCGACCCGGACAACTTCAATATTCAGCGAGATCCGAACAGCCACTTAGCGTTCGGGTTCGGCACACACTTCTGCCTTGGTAATCAGTTGGCCCGAATCGAGCTCGTAAACATGACTAGTCGGGTGCTGCACCGGCTGCCTGATCTGCAGCTTGCCGACGGCGCGGACTTGCCGTTGCGGCCGGCGAACTTCGTGTCCGGCCTGGAGAAGATGCCGGTGGTCTTCACCCCCACCACGCCGCTCACCGCTTAGGGCGAGCAGACGCAAAAAGCCCCCGACACGCGGTGTTTCGGGGACTCTTGCGTCTGTTCGGGCAGAAAAGTGACTACTTCATCCTGAAGTTCGGTGCGCGCTTTTCCTTGAAGGCCAGCGGGCCTTCCTTGGCGTCGTCGGACAGGAACACCTTGATCCCGATCTGGGTGTCGATCTTGAAGGCGTCGTTCTCGTGCATGCCTTCGGTCTCGTGGATGGTCTTCAGGATCGCCTGCACCGCAAGCGGTCCGTTGTTGTTGATCACCTCGGCGATCTCGAGCGCCTTGTCCAGCGCCGAGCCGTCCGGCACCACGTAGCCGATCAAGCCCATCGCCTTGGCCTCGGCCGCCGTGATGTGCCGGCCGGTCAGGAGCAGGTCGCAGGCCACCGTGTAGGGAATCTGGCGCACGAGACGCACCGCGGAGCCGCCCATCGGGTAAAGGCTCCATTTGGCCTCGGAGATGCCGAACTTGGCGCTCTCGCCGGCCACCCGGATGTCGGTGCCCTGCAGGATCTCGGTGCCGCCCGCGATGGCAGGGCCCTCGACGGCTGCGATCAGCGGCTTGGTCAGCCGGCGGCCCTTCAGCAGGGCGTCGATGCGCGACGGGTCGTAGCTGCCGTCCTTGAACGAATCGCCCGGTGGTTTGGCGGTCGCGGCCTTGAGGTCCATGCCCGCGCAGAAGTAGCCGCCGGCGCCGGTCAGGATGCAGGTCCGGATCTCCGGATCGCTGTCCACCCGGTCCCATGCCTCGACCATTATCGAGAGCATCTGGGTGGATAGCGCATTGCGCGCCTCCGGCCGGTTCAGCGTCAGGATCAACGTGTGTCCGCGCTGCTCAATGAGGGCGTCGGGACCAGCCTTGGAATTACTGTCGGACTCGCTCACGGGTGTCCGCCTTCCTGGGTGTGAGCCACAGACTTGTCAGAAAATGTAACACGTTCTAATTTAGGGTTTGTGGCCCTGAACATTGCCGATCTCGCCGAGCACGCCGTCGACGCTGTGCCTGACCGTGTTGCCCTGATCTGCGGTGACGAGCAGCTCACGTACGCCCAGTTGGAGGAGAAGGCTAATCGCCTGGCCCACTACCTCGTCGATCAGGGCGTCAAGAAGGACGACAAGGTCGGACTCTACTGCCGCAACCGCATCGAAATCGTGATCGCGATGCTCGGCATCGTGAAGGCCGGCGCCATCCTCGTCAACGTCAACTTCCGCTACGTCGAGGGCGAACTCAAGTACCTGTTCGAGAACTCCGACATGGTCGCGCTGGTGCACGAACGTCGCTACGCCGACCGCGTCGCCAACGTCCTGCCCGAGACGGCGAACGTCAAGACCATCCTGGTCGTCGAGGACGGCACAGAGGACCCAGCCGGCGATTTCCGAAAATACGGCGGCGTCGAGTTCTACTCCGCGCTCGAGCAGGGTTCACCCGACCGTGATTTCGGCGAGCGCAGCCCCGACGACATCTACTTGCTCTACACCGGCGGCACCACAGGGTTCCCCAAAGGCGTGATGTGGCGTCATGAGGACATTTATCGAGTGCTGTTCGGCGGCACCGACTTCGCGACGGGTGAACCCGTCAAGGACGAGTACGACCTGGCCAAGCAGGCCGCCGCCAACCCGCCGATGATCCGCTACCCGATCCCGCCGATGATCCATGGCGCCACCCAGTCGGCCACCTGGATGTCGCTGTTCGCCGGTCAAACCACTGTCCTGGCACCGGAATTCGACGCCGACGAGGTGTGGCGGTCGATCCACGACCACAAGGTGAACCTGCTCTTCTTCACCGGTGACGCGATGGCCCGGCCGCTGTTGGACGCGCTGCTCGCACACCAGGACGCGGACAACGAATACGACCTGTCGTCGCTGTTCCTGCTCGCCAGCACTGCCGCGCTGTTCTCCACCAGCATCAAGGAGAAGTTCCTGGAGCTGCTGCCCAACCGGGTCATCACCGACTCGATCGGCTCGTCGGAGACCGGCTTCGGCGGCACCAGCATCGTGGCCAAGGGCCAGTCGCACACCGGGGGACCGCGGGTGACCATCGACAAGACCACCGTGGTGCTCGACGACGACGGCAACGAGGTCAAGCCAGGCTCGGGCGCGCGGGGCATCATCGCCAAAAAGGGCCACATTCCCGTCGGCTACTACAAGGACGAGAAGAAGACCGCGGAGACCTTCCGCACCTACAACGGCGTGCGCTACGCGATCCCGGGTGACTACGCCGAGGTCGAGGCGGACGGCAGCGTCACGATGCTTGGCCGCGGCTCTCAATCCATCAACAGCGGCGGCGAGAAGATCTATCCCGAGGAAGTCGAGGCCGCGCTCAAGGGCCACCCGGATGTGTTCGACGCGCTGGTGGTCGGCGTGCCAGATGATCGCTACGGCCAGTGTGTTGCGGCCGTCGTCCATCGCCGACCGGGCACCATCCCGACACTGGCCGAGCTCGACACGTTCGTGCGCCAGGATATTGCGGGATATAAAGTGCCGCGCAAGGTTTGGTGGGTCGATGAGATCCACCGGACGCCGGCGGGTAAGCCCGACTACCGGTGGGCCAAGGACATTACCGAAGAGCGACCGGCCGACGATGTGCACGCTAATCACGTTGGGGCGAAGACCTGATGCGAACCGAGCTGTGTGACCGCTTCGGCATCGACTATCCGATCTTTGTCTTCACCCCGTCGGAGAAGGTAGCCGCTGCGGTCAGCAAGGCCGGCGGGCTCGGTGTGCTGGGCTGCGTGCGGTTCAACGACCCCGACGATCTCGAGACCGTACTGTGCTGGATGGACGAGAACACCGACGGCAAGCCATACGGCGTCGACGTCGTCATGCCCGCCAAGGTGCCCACCGAGGGCACGGCCAGCGACATCAACAAGCTGATTCCCCAGGAGCACCGCGACTTCGTCGGCAAAACCCTTGCCGACCTTGGTGTTCCGTCATTGCCGGACGACGAGGCTCGGTCGGCGGGTGTGCTCGGTTGGCTGCACTCCGTGGCCCGGTCGCACGTCGACGTAGCGCTCAAGCATCCGATCAAGCTGATCGCCAACGCGCTGGGGTCGCCGCCGAAGGATGTCATCGACCAGGCCCACGAGGCCGGTGTTCCGGTGGCGGCACTGGCGGGCAGCGCCGAGCACGCGCAGCGGCACGTCGAGAACGGTGTCGACATCGTCGTCGCGCAGGGCCACGAGGCAGGCGGTCACACCGGCGAGATCGGGTCGATGGTGCTGTGGCCGGAAATCATCGACGAACTGCGCGCTCTTGGCCATAAAAATCCGGTGCTCGCCGCGGGCGGTATCGGAACCGGACGGCAAGTGGCCGCCGCGTTCGCGCTCGGCGCTTCAGGTGTGTGGATGGGTTCGGCGTTCCTCACCTCGGCCGAATACGACCTCGGCCACCGCAAGCCGAGCGGCGTCTCGACCATTCAGGAAGCGCTGCTGCGCGCAGGCTCCAGCGACACCGTGCGCCGTCGCATCTATACCGGCAAGCCCGCGCGGCTGCTCAAGACGAAGTGGACCGACGCCTGGGATGCGCCCGACGCACCCGAACCGCTGCCGATGCCGCTGCAGAACATTCTGGTCAGCGAGGCACATCAGCGGATGAACGAGTCGGACAATCCCCACACCGTGGCGATGCCGGTCGGCCAGATCGTGGGCCGGATGAATGAGATTCGGCCGGTCGCCGACATCATCGCCGAACTGGTCAAGGGTTTCGAAGACGCAACTCGGCGATTAGACGAGATTCGCGAGCGCTAGACCCGGGTGAACGTCGCCAGCTTCCGGCTGATGTCCGCGGCGAAGTTCGGCGCCTCCTCGTCGACGTGCTTGCGCAGAAAGTGGGGCGTGAAAATCGATCCCGCGGCGACGCGAAGCCACGCGGGCATTTCGACCTCGACCGTGCAGCCAAACGTCGTCGTGTCGCTGGTCCGCGGCGTAGCTGTCATAGTCCAGCGCACGAGGAAGTGCACCGGGATCAGGTGAAACACGTAAGCGCGGGTCCGCTTCGACAGCATCTCCACGCGGGTCGGCTCTGCGCTGACCTCGTGGTAGTGCTGCACCATCAGCGTGCCCCCGATGGTCTCGACGTTGACCGTGCCCCGCACGCCGTCCTCGGTGAACGAGCCCGCCGCGCGGTGTCCGCGCGAGGCGGCCTGGTAGTCGGTGTCGGACAGCGTGAATAGCCAGTTCTCGAGGTCGACCTGGTCGATCGGCGCATCGATGACGGCCTGCTGGGTGAACTTCATGAGGTGTCTCCTGTCGGAATGAGTAACTTAACGGATGTTTACTTAGTCATTTGTACTCGCATAAGTAAACAGATGTAAAGTGATCTGCATGACACCGGCGAAGACGCGGCCCCGCAACCCCCGAGGCGAGGGCGACCGCCTTCGCGACGAGGTCGTCGAAGCTGCCGCCGCGCTGATCGCCGAGAACGGGCCGGAGTCGTTGAGCCTGCGCGCGATCGCACGCAAGGCGGGGATCACCGCACCCGCCATCTACCGCCATTTCGACGACCTCGACCAAGTGACGGAGGCGGTCGTCGACAGCTTCTTTTGGGCGCTGGCCGACTATCTGCGGCGCGCCGGGCAATTAGAGACGAACCCGGTGGACCGACTACGCGCCCTCTGCCACGCGTACGTGGCCTTCGGCCGCAAGCATCCCCTGCAGTACGCGACCTTGTTCAGTCGCGGCATGGCGTTGTCGGCGGCCGGTGTGGACAAGTCGATCGAAAGAATGCGGGGCGCTGAGGCGTTCGCGATTCTCCTGGACGCCATCCGGGATTGCGTGGACGCCGGGTTGTCTGGCTCGGGACAGCCGGTCGACGACGCCACGGCAGTGTGGGTCGCGCTGCACGGCTACGTGGGTCTGCGAACTTCGCTACCCGACTTCCCTTGGCGCCCAGACGATTCGCTTCTGGATGTTCTCGTCGATCGTCTTGCGCTTCTGACATAGCCAAACGCCGCCAAAGTGCTGGAAATCTTTGGCGGCGCAGCGTTTTAGTGTCAGGGAGTGATGGTCGTCTGCTCGTCGACCACGCTTGTCGCATCGTCCAAGATCTTCCTCGGGTTCAACAGGCCGTCGGCGTTGAGCTGCAGGACATAAAGACCGTCAGGGCGCTGGATGACGACCGTCTTCTGCGCCACGAGCTTGGTCTGGCCGTCCTGCTTCCAGCTGCCGCCCTGCTGGTAGGCGGGGAAGCCGCTCAAAGTACTTCCTTCGCCCTGATTCATTGGTTTCCATCCAGGCAGATTCTTTAGTTCGCCCGGCGCTAGGTTCGAGGATCTGTTGCGGTTCGACGTTTCCGCTGACTTTTGACACGAGTGCAACGATGCTGGGCGTGTACTCGGCTGCCTCGGGTCCCTTGTAGACGAGGGCGCTATAGGCCCATTCCGGCGTGTCCGCGCCGGCACCCGCCCAGCCCTCGGGCATCGGCAGGTTGATGGCGGGCGACCAATGCGGCGATCAGAGCCACGACCGCGGTACCGAGTACGGGAATTGCAATGCGCTTGCGTTGCCACCATGGACGGTTGGCGGCCATACCGCCCTGGTGCCAGCTGGCGCCCGGGGGCGGAGCCGAAGTGTGAGCCTGGGTGCGACCATTCCCCAGGTGGGCGCAGTTGCGTACCTGCGCGCGCGAGAAGGGCGCTGCATACATCGGTGGGGGTGCGGGATGAACCGAAGCCGGTGCAGCAAACGTTGGTCCCGAAGTAGATTCCACGAGGGCTGCATGGGCATCCCGTGCGAGGTCTTTGGCGGTCGGATACCTTGCGGCAGGATCCTTGGCCATGCCGGTTGCAATCACGCTGTCGAAACGGCGTGCCAGACCACTGACAATGGCAGACGGGCGCGGCGGAGGAGACACCAAGTGGGCTGCCACCTGCTGCTCGAGGGTGTTCCCGGGGAACGGTTGGTGTCCGGTAAGTGATTGGTAGAGCACACAAGACAGCGCATATATGTGAGCCCGCGGGTCGGCATGGCCAGTGCTGAACCGCTCTGGAGCCATATACGCCCATGTACCGACGGTGGTGCCGGTGCTCGTCAACCCCAGTTCGCCAGCGGCCCTTGCTATTCCGAAATCGATCAGGTATGCGAAGTCATCATCACCGACCAAAATGTTCGATGGTTTGATGTCCCGGTGTACCAATCCCGCACGATGCGCGGTGTTAAGCGCTGAAGCCACCTGCTCGATGATCGTCACCGCTCGTACCGGATCTAGCCGTCCATCGTGCAACATCGAATCTAGGTCGCGCCCCTCGATTAGCGCATGTCTACGTACAGTTTCCCGTCGATGTCGCCGAAGTGGTGAATGGGCACCACTTGGGGATCGTTCAGGCTGGCGGCGATCGTATGCCCGCCATACCTCACCCATGCCGCCACTGCCCAGCAATGTCAGTAGCCGATAGCGGCCGAACGGAGTCCCTCCAACACCTCAATGGTCGAATAGCAGCTCACTCCGGCCGGACTAAGATCCTCAGGCTAAGCACTCAAACCGATCACCCGGATGGTCCATGAGGTTCCCGAGCGGGCGACACCGTGCGGGACGGGTACCGATGCGGGTCGCGCCGGCGGACCGGCTCGTAGTAGCTGCGAAGCTCCTGCTTGACGCGGTGGGGGCCAAGGGGCCGGGTCATCCGTGGCTGTGTTCGTTGGATCACCGGACCGTGGTTCGGGAGGAGTCTGGATGGGCGAGCTGAATCGTCAGGCAGTCGTTTGAGATTTCGAGTGGGAGGTGCGGAGGCCTGGGAGAAGGTGCGGGCCAATAAGGGTGCCGCCGGGGTGGGCGGGTGCTGCGTCGAGGATTTCGAGAAGGATCTGCAGAACAATCTGTACCGGTCTGGAACCGGATGTCGTCCATCTTTCCGCAGGCTGGCCGTGAGATACCGAAGCCGCATGCGGTGGGGTCCGCGTTCTGGCGCGCCCACGGTGGCGGATCGCGTGGCGCTATCGGTGGTGGCCGCGCGGTTGGAGGAGAAGGTCGAGCCGATCTTTCATTCCGATTCCTACGGTTACCGGCCGCGTTCGCTCGGCTCTGGATGCGGTGGGGGCGTGCCGGCACGGTGTTGGAATACGACTGGGTGATTGATTTGGACATCCAGAAGTTCTTCGACACCGTGTTGTGGGACCTCGTCGTCAAGGCGGTGGCGGCGCACACGGACCAGCCGTGGGTGTTGCTGTATGTGCAGCGGTGGCTACAGCGCCGCTGCAGCAGGCCGACGGGACGCTGACTGCGCGCGATCGCGGTACTCCGCAAGATCTGCGGTCTCGCCCGTACTCGCGAATCTGTTCCTGCACTATGCGTTCGACACGTGGATGGCTCGGGAGTTCCCGACCGTCCGGTTGAGCGTTAGTCGACGACGCGGTCGTGCACTGTGTCAGCGAGCAACAGGCCCAGAGGTGCTGGCGCGATCGGCGACCGGATGGAACAGGTCGGGTTGCGGCTGCATCCCGACAAGACCCGGATGTGTACTGCCAGGACGGGCAGCGGCGCGGCTCGCACGAGCACACGTCGTTCACGTTTTTGGGGTACGAGTTCCGGCAGCGGCGGCGCGAACAAGAACGGGCAGAAGATCAATGCGTTCTTGCCCGCGATCAGCAAGCAAGCCCTTAACAGGCTCGGTGCCGAGGTGCGGTCCTGGCGGCTGCACCACCGCACCGGGCGCACCTTCGCCGACCTCGCCGGTGGATCAATCCGATCGTGCGGGGCTGGATGCAGTACTACGGGGCGTTCTATCGCTCTGCGCTGCATCAACTCCTGTCGCGCATCAACGCCTACCTGGTGCGCTGGATCCGCACGAAATACCGACGACTGCGCGCCGAGAAGAAAGCCATCGAGTGCTGGCGGGGGATTACCGCATGGTATCCCCGGATGTTCGCGCACTGGACATGGGTTCCCTCGGTCGCACGCGTCTGTGACCAGGGGCAAGTCCGGCCAGGGAGTCCGTCACCCGGCAGCCGCTGACGACTTTCAGGTCGGGTTTCGATCTTTGCTACGCGAGCACATGGTGGCGTTGTGCGAGCGGGTCGATCTGCTGCCCGGGCCGCTCAGGAAGTGTTCATCGACATCGACTCGCTGCTGCGCCCGGTCTACGGGCACGCCAAACAGGGCGCCTCCTACGGCACACCAAGATCGCCGGCAAACAGATCCTGCGCAAGGGACTGTCCCCGCTGGCCACCACGATCAGCACCCCAGGTTCGGCTCCGATGATCGCCGGACTGCGGCTGCGGCCGGCGGGCCAACTCGGGCAAGGGCGCGGGCGCATGTCGCCCGGCGATCGGCACCGCCGCGCCGCCGGAGCCAGCGGCCAGATTCTGGTCCGGGCGATTCGGCTACGGCACCGCGCGGTGGTGGCCGCGTGTGTCCGACAGGGCGCGCACTTCTCGTTGGTGATGACCCGCAACGCCGCGATCGAGCGGGCGATCGCCGCCATCGACTACCGACGCCTGGACACCGGTGCGCTATCCCGGCGTGTCCGATTTATTCACGACAGGCCGGCGCGATCGACCTAGCGTGCCAGGTATGGATATTCGCGTGACATCGACGGTGTTTCAGATCTTCGCCCACGACCTGCAACGATCGCTCGAGTTCTACCGGTTGATCGGCCTGTCCGTGCCGGAGCTGCAGGGACCACCGCACGTGGCGGTCGAGCTGCCCGGCGGCAACACGCTCTCGTTCGATGACGAGGAGACAATCGCCGGTATGCATCCCGGCTGGACGCCGCAGTCCGGTTCGGACAGCCGGCTGGCCCTGGCGTTCGGAGTGGATTCACCGGAACAGGTCGACGCGCTGTTCGAGAAGGTGACGGCCGCGGGTCACGAAGGGCCGTTGAAGCCGTACGACGCTCCGTGGGGTCAGCGCTACGCGACCGTCGCCGACCCGGACGGCAACTGGGTGGACCTGTTCGCGCCGCTGGAATCCTGACGCAGCTCGGCCAGCGGCACGCCGGCAAGATCGCGGACCTCGCGGTGCAGGTGCGGCTGGTCCGCATACCCGGCGCCAGCGGCGACGTCGCCATAGGGCAGACCATCATCCAGCAGCAGAAGTGCGCGGCGGAAGCGCAGGATGCGGCGCAGCGTCGCAGGCCCGTAGCCGTAGACCGCCGCGCACTGACGCTGCAGCGTGCGGTTCGACCAGCCGATATCCCGCGCCACATCGGCGACTGCCGCGCCTGCGGCCAGACAGCCGGTGACGTGGCGCAGCAGCGCCAACGACCAGGGCGCGGTCTCGGGCCGCGGTTCTTCGACGAGCAGTGCGCAGGCCAGGTCGGCCAGCGATCCGCGCTGCGGAAACCCCATCCGCAGCGCGCACAGCGGCACCCGGTCGTTGCGCAGCTCCGATGCAGGCACGCCGAGCAGGCGGGGGAGAACGCCGGGCCGAAATCGCAAGCCCACGAAC
Organism: uncultured Actinomycetota bacterium; assembly: GCA_963715885.1. Taxonomy (GTDB): domain Bacteria; phylum Actinomycetota; class Actinomycetes; order Mycobacteriales; family Mycobacteriaceae; genus Mycobacterium. Next base: position 205,052 of record CAVQSK010000033.1, on the reverse strand, counting down.
GGTTCTCCCTCTCGGGGGCTTACCGATGCCGTGGTGTCGGGTCCGGCAACCGTGACGCGGCCGTCCATCCGGATCAGGTCCATGCAGCCGTCCGGCAGCACGCGCACCGGCGCTGGTGGCCCGTCCACCACCCATGCGCATTCGACGAGGTCGCCTAACCCCGTGGGCGACGGGAATTCGCGGTAGCCCACGTGCCTCAGACTACCGGTGGGCCACGACAACCACCGGGTCGCCGCAGTCCACGCCCTCCGCCGACAGCTGGCGTTTGACCACCTTGAACGTCTCGGTGCGCGGCAGTTCCGCACTGATCCGGACGAACGATGGCCACTGTTTCGGGCCGAGATCGGGCTGTTCGCCCAGGAATGCCAGGAACTCCTCGGCGTCGAAGTCCGCGCCCTCGGCCAGCACGAGCGCGGCCATCACGCGATCGCCTACGTCGGACGCCGGAATTCCGTACACCGCGACCTCGATGACGTCATGGTGGCGCAACAGGATTCGCTCGATCGGCGCAGTGCCGAGGTTCTCGCCGTCGACGCGTAACCAGTCACCAAGCCGCCCGGCGAAATACGCATATCCGTTCTCGTCGCGGTAGGCCAGGTCGCCGCTGTGGTATACGCCGCCGCGCATCCGTTCGGCATCGGCCTCCGGATCGTTGTAATAACCCTCGAATCGCCCTGCGTCCGAAAGGTTTACCAGTTCACCCGTCACGCCCGGCGGGCACGGCAGGCCGGTCTCGGGATCGACGACGTCAATCCCCTCGGGTAGTGGCCCCAACGAACCCGCCGGGGTGTCCGGCGTGCGGGCGATGTTCACCCCGCCCTCCGTCGAACCGAAGCCGTCCATGACCACAGTGCCGAACCGGCGGGCGAAGCGCTCGAGGTCGGCCGGGGCCCCTTCGTTTCCATACACGGCCCGCAGCGGGTTGTCGGCATCGTCGGGCTGCTCGGGTGTGGCAAGCACATACGACAGCGGCTTGCCCACATAGTTCGCATACGTTGCGCCGTAGCGGCGGACGTCGGTAAGGAATCCAGACGCAGAGAACTTGCGCCGCAACGCAAGCGAACTCCGCGACGCGATCGCCACTGCCCAGCCCACCAGCACCGCGTTCGAATGGAACAACGGCATCGAGACGTAGCAGACATCGCTGGGGCCGAGGTCGAAGCGTTGGGTCATCGTCACGCCCGCGATCGCGACCTTGCCCTGGCTGCACTTGACCGCCTTGGGGTCGCCGCTGGTGCCCGACGTGTAGATCAGCATGAACAGGTGGCCGGGATCGGCGACGCGCGCGACCACCGGATCATCGGCGTGAGCCGCGAGCTCCGCGGCCCACTCCGGGGAATCGACATCGATGTGCACGACGTCGCCGAGGGTCGCCGCCGACGCCGAATCGGCAAGCACCACTTGGCAATCGGCGTGGGTGATGTCACGGGCCAGCGCGGCGCCCCGGCGGACCGGGTTGAGCCCGACCGGCACGATGCCCGCCAGCCCCGCGGCGACCAGCACGGCCGAGAAGAACGGCGTGTTCTGCAGCAGTACCCCGACGTGGGGCGGCCGGTCGGGATCCAGCCGCGCCCTCATCGCGGCGGCCACCGCAGCGCCGTGTTTGAGGTGTTCCCGCCAACTGACGAACGAGTCCTCGAAGTACACCCCCCGATCGTCGACATCGACCAGCGGCGTCAGCAGGTCGGTGACGGTGGGCAGACCGCTCACGACTCAGGCGGGGGTGTCTGCCAACTCGCGGCCGATGCGCAGCAGTTGCCCGGTGGCACCGCCGATCGCGAACTCAGTCTGCTTGGCGGCCAGAAAGTACCGGTGTACCGGGTGGTCAAGGTCGATACCGACACCACCGTGCACGTGCACCGTGGTGTGCGCGACCCGATGCCCGGCATCGGCGGCCCAGAACGCCGCGGTACCCACCTCGACATCGGCTGGCAAATCCTCCGACAATCGCCACGCCGCCTGGGTCAGCGTCAACCGCAGACCCTTGACGTCGATGTACCCGTCGGCCAGGCGGGACGACACGGCCTGGAAGCTGCCGATCGGCCGGCCGAACTGCTCGCGTTCACGAGCGTACTCCGAGGTGAGCTCGAGCGCCCGCTCCAGCACGCCGAGCTGAAATGCGCTGCGGCCCAACGTGGCGTTGGTGGTCAGCCATGCGACGACGTCGTCGCCCCTGACCACCCGGTCGGCCCCGAGTTCGACGCCCTGCAGTTCCAGGTGCCCGACACTGCCGTGGCCGGTGGTGTCCAGCGACGTGACTGTTACACCTGCGTCGTCCTTCGCCACCACGAAGACCTTGGTGCCCGAATCGGTTTCGGCAGGGACAAGGAACGCGTCGGCGATCGGCCCGTAGAACACCTGCGTCCGAGTCCCGGTGAGCCGGTAGCCATCGCCATTGGCAGCCCCCTGGACGGGACCCTCACCCATGTCACCCTCGAGTGCGGGGGCGACGATCTTCTCGCCGTTGACCGCGGGCACGGCCCACTCCTGCTGCAGCGCATCAGGGCCGAACTTGGCCAGCGCGGCCGCGGCCAGCACGACGGACTCGAGATACGGCACGGCTGCCAGTTGGCGGCCCAGTGCGACGAGCACTGCAACCTGCTCGAGCACGCCAAAACCGCTGCCGCCCAGGGCTTCCGGCGCTGCGCCGGATAAGATGTCGGCGTCGATCAGTTTGTTCCACAGTTCGCGGTCGAACCGTTGATCTAGCGCGTCGAGGTCACGCTGATGTTCCGGCGTGCACACCGATTCCGTGATGGTGCGCACCAGGCCGCCGAGGTCGGTGGCCGCTTCGGTCGTTGAGAAATCCATGCTCAGTCCTTATCGGTTCACTCGGGGCAGGCCGAGCGCGACCATCCCGATGATGTCGCGCTGAATCTCGTTGGTGCCGCCGCCGAATGTCAGGATCAGGCAGCTGCGGTGCATCCGCTCGACCCGCCCACGCAGCAGCGCCCCGGGTGAGCCGGGACGAAGCGTGGCCGCGGAGCCGAGCACCTCCATCAGTAGGCGGTAGGCCTCGGTGGCCAGCTCGGTGCCGAACACCTTGGCCGCCGATGCGTCCGCGGGGGAAGGGGATGCCTCGGCTGTGTTCGACGTCGCCGACTCCGCGGCTCCGGAAGACGCGAGCTCCCAGTTGATGAGCTTGAGCACCTCGGCCTTCGCGTGCACCCGTGCGAGATTGAGCTGCACCCATTCGGAGTCGATCAGCCGGTTGCCGTGGATATCTTTGGTGTTCTGCGCCCACTCACGAACGCCGTTGAGGGCCATGAAGATCGGCTGGGCGGAGACGAGCGCGACGCGTTCGTGGTTGAGCTGATTGGTGACCAGCTTCCAGCCGGCGTTCTCCTCGCCGACGAGATTGGCCACCGGCACCCGTACGTCGGAGTAGTAGGTGGCGCTGGTGTCCACCCCGGCCATCGTGTGCACCGGCGTCCATGAGAAGCCCTCAGCCGTGGTTGGCACGATCACCATCGAGATACCGCGGTGCTTCTTGGCCTCCGGGTTGGTGCGCACCGCCAGCCATACGTAATCGGCGTAGGCGATCAGGCTGGTCCACATCTTCTGGCCGTTGATGACATAGTCGTCGCCGTCGCGCACCGCGGTGGTGCGCAGCGAAGCGAGGTCGGTGCCCGCGCCCGGCTCCGAGTAGCCGATGGAGAAGTGGAGGTCACCCGAGGCGATCTTGGGCAGGAAGAACTTCTTCTGCTCGTCGGTGCCGAACGCCATGATCGTCGGCGCGACGCTGTTGATGGTCAGGAACGGCACCGGGACGTTTGCGATCGCGGCCTCGTCGTTGAAGATCAGCCCGTCCATCGGCGTGCGCTCCTGGCCACCGAACTCCTTCGGCCAGCTCAGCGTGAGCCAGCCGTCCTTGCCCATCTGCGCGATGGTCTCGCGGTACACGTTGCCGCGCCCCATCTCGCCCTCGCTGGCGCTTAGCGCCTCGGCGCGCTCGGGTGTCATGAGTTGGGCGAAGTACGACCGCAGCTCGCGCCGCAACTCCTCCTGCTCTGGGCTGTAGCCGATCCGCATCGCCATGTCCTAACTTTTCAAATGGGACGATTTGGTACCCAGGCTGGAACTGAAGTCTGGCCTGGGTTCACACCCGGTTGTAACACGTTCTAGTCTTGGGGTCCAGGCCGGTGCCACACTGGGCTCAGAGCAGCTCTTACCGCGAGGAGGTTGTGATGCGAGTGGAAGTGGACCGTGACCGCTGCGAGGGGAACGCGGTGTGTGTCGGAATCGCCCCGGACCTGTTTGATCTCGACGATGAGGACTACGCCGTGGTCAAGGCCGACCCGGTGCCGGCCGACCAGGAAGAGCTGGCGGACCAGTCGATCGCCGAGTGCCCGCGGGCTGCCCTGATTCGCAGAGACTAGAGGTATTCATAAATTGACGAACTACGACAGCGCGACAGACCTGTCCGGCCTGGTCGCGGTGGTGACGGGCGCGGCCGCAGGACTCGGCCGCGCGGAGGCCATCGGCCTAGCTCGTGGGGGCGCGACGATAGTCGTCAACGACATCGCCGCCGCGCTGGACAAATCGGATGTCATCGATGAAATCGTCGCCGCTGGGTCCAAGGCCATCGCCGTCGCCGGCGACGTCAGCGAGCGGTCCACTGCCGACGAGCTGGTCGAAACGGCCGATGGGCTCGGCGGGCTCGGCATCGTCGTCAACAACGCCGGGATCACCCGCGACCGCATGTTGTTCAACATGTCCGACGAGGACTGGGACAAGGTCATCGCGGTCCATCTGCGAGGCCACTTCCTGCTGACCCGAAACGCCGCCACGTACTGGCGCGCGAAGGCCAAGGCGGCCGGAGCCGACCCGTCGGCGACATCAGGTACGGGCGGCACCGTCTATGGCCGGATCATCAACACCTCGTCGGAAGCCGGCCTGGCGGGCCCGGTCGGCCAGGCTAACTACGGCGCCGCCAAGGCCGGCATCACCGCGTTGACGTTGTCTGCGGCAAGGGCACTGGAGCGCTACGGGGTGCGCGCCAACGCCATCGCCCCCCGAGCGCGCACGGCGATGACGGCCGACGTGTTCGGCGACGAGCCTGAGCTGGCCGACGGCCAGATCGATCCCCTATCCCCGGATCACGTCGTAAACCTGGTGCGCTTCCTCGCCTCACCGGCATCGGATGCGGTCAACGGGCAGCTGTTCATCGTTTACGGTCCCACAGTGACGCTGGTTGCGGCGCCCACCGCCGAGAAACGATTCACTGCTGAATCCGAAGCGTGGGACCCGGCCGACCTCGGTGCAAAATTGCATGAATACTTTGCTAACCGTGATCCTGAGCGGAGTTTCTCAGCGACGGCGCTGATGAAGTCGCAGGACTGACCGTCTCGGTTGTCGAAGCTTTATTGGCACTAGAACACGTTACAGAATGATCTCCGTCACACCTGCTCTGACCACGGCAAACGTTACAAATTCGGATATTACTGTTCTTTGACACTGCGAACTTGTTCTAGTTAGTATGATCCGGCTCACTAAGAGCAGCGCTTAAACCAGGGGTGGGAAATCCGCAACGGCGAGCAGCGTCCAGCTCTTCGCCACGGCGTTTCTTAACAAACCCCGCCCCGAGAACGGAGCCCGAGGTTGATCGAACAGCTCGCGGCACCGGCTCGGGCCGTGGGCGGGTTCGTCGAAATGTCCTTGGACACCTTCGTCAAGATCTTCCGACGCCCCTTTCAGTTCAGAGAGTTCCTCGAACAGACGTGGATGATCGCGCGCGTCTCGTTGATCCCGACGCTGTTGGTGGCGATCCCGTTCACCGTGCTCGTGGCGTTCACCCTTAACATCCTGCTTCGCGAGATCGGCGCCGCCGACCTGTCCGGGGCAGGCACCGCGTTCGGCACCATCACGCAGCTCGGTCCGGTTGTCACGGTGCTGGTGGTGGCAGGTGCAGGCGCCACCGCGATCTGCGCCGACCTCGGTGCCCGCACCATCCGCGAGGAGATCGACGCTATGCGGGTGCTCGGTATCGATCCGATCCAGCGGCTCGTGGTGCCGCGCGTGCTGGCGTCGACCTTCGTGGCACTGATGCTGAACGGCCTGGTCTGCCTGATCGGCCTGTCCGGCGGCTACGTCTTTTCTGTGTTCCTGCAGGGCGTCAACCCTGGCGCGTTCATCAACGGGCTGACCGTGCTCACCGGCCTGGGCGAGCTGGTGCTCGCCGAGATCAAGGCTTTGCTGTTCGGCGTGGTCGCCGGGTTGGTCGGCTGCTATCGCGGCCTGACCGTCCAGGGCGGACCGAAGGGCGTGGGCACCGCGGTCAACGAGACCGTCGTCTACGCGTTCATCTGCCTGTTCGTGATCAACGTGATCATGACCGCCATCGGCGTCCGGGTGCTGGTGCGGTGAGCGGCCGATGAGCGCTTGCGCGAAGAGGAGACAGCGATGACTTACGACGCCCCGCTCCGCTTCCGACGGTTTTTCCGCCGCGTGCCCAAGGCCGTCGACACCATCGGTGAGCAGGCGCTCTTCTACGGCGAGACGATCCGGTACCTCCCCAATGCGGTCACCCGCTACCGCAAGGAGACCATTCGGAACATCGCCGAGATGACCATGGGCACCGGGGCGCTGGTGATGATCGGTGGCACGGTCGGCGTCGCGGCATTCCTCACGCTGGCCTCCGGTGGCGTCATCGCCGTGCAGGGCTACTCATCACTGGGCAACATCGGCATCGAGGCGCTGACCGGGTTCCTATCGGCGTTCCTCAACGTGCGCATCGTCGCACCGGTTATCGCGGGTATCGCGCTCGCGGCCACCATCGGCGCAGGCACCACCGCCCAGCTCGGCGCGATGCGGGTCGCCGAGGAGATCGACGCCGTCGAGTCGATGGCCGTGCACTCGGTGTCGTACCTGGTCTCCACCCGGCTGATGGCCGGGATGGTCGCGATCATTCCGCTTTATTCGCTTTCGGTGCTGGCGGCGTTCTTCGCCGCCCGGTTCACCACCGTGTTCATCAACAAACAGTCGGCGGGTCTCTACGACCATTACTTCAACACGTTCCTGATACCGACCGATCTGTTGTGGTCCTTCCTGCAAGCCATCGTGATGTCGGTAGCCGTGATGCTGGTGCATACCTACTACGGCTACAACGCATCCGGTGGCCCAGTCGGGGTTGGGATCGCGGTCGGTCAGGCGGTGCGCACGTCCCTGATCGTCGTCGTGACCATTACCCTGTTCATCTCACTCGCCGTCTACGGCGCGTCCGGCAACTTCAACCTCTCCGGATAGGTGACGGACGATGTCAGACGGTGACGCCAAGCGCAGCCACGTACGGATCGCTGCGGCGATCCTGGCCGCGATCGTGGTGGCCGCCATCGTGTTCACCTACCTGGCGTACACCGCCGCCTTCACGTCGACCGACACCGTGACGGTGACGTCCCCGCGCGCCGGTCTGGTGATGGACCGCGACGCAAAGGTGAAATACCGCGGCATCCAGATCGGCGAAGTGAAATCCATTGAGTACACCGGCGATCAGGCGAAGCTGACCCTGGCGATCGACAGCAACGAACTTCGCTACATCCCGTCCAACGCCGTCGTCCGGATCGCCGGGACAACGGTTTTCGGCGCGAAGTCGGTGGAATTCCTCCCGCCGGACAACCCCAAGCCGACGCCATTGCAGCCGGGCGCCTCGATCCAGGCGTCGGACGTGCAACTCGAGGTGAACACGCTCTTCCAGACGCTGACCGACGTGCTGCACAAGATCGACCCCATCAACCTCAACGCGACACTGAGCGCGCTCGCGGAGGGCTTGCGCGGCAACGGCGATGATCTTGGAGCGACGCTGTCCGGCCTGAATTACTATCTGCAGCAGCTGAATCCGAAACTGCCGACGCTGCAGGAGGATTTCCAGAAGACGGCGGTGGTGGCCAACATCTACGGCGATGCGGGGCCCGATCTGGCCAGGATCCTGGACAACGTGCCCGCCATCAGCAACACCATCGTCGACGAGCAGGACAACCTCAACGCGACGCTGCTGGCCGCTACGGGTTTGGCCAACAACGGAACCGCCACCCTGGAGCCCGCAGAGAACGATTACATCGCGGCCATCCAACGGCTGCGCGCGCCGCTGAAGGTCGTGGGAGAGTACTCGCCGGAGTTCGGCTGCCTCCTGAAAGGCACCGCCAACGCCGTTGATCGGTTCGCACCGGTGATCGGCGGTATCCGGCCGGGTCTCTTCGTTTCCTCCAACTTCCTTCCGGGTGCACCCGCCTACACCTATCCGGAGAGCCTGCCGATCGTCAACGCCACCGGCGGACCGAACTGCCGCGGCCTGCCCGACGTTCCCACCAAACAGTACGGCGGTTCCTGGTACCACACGCCGTTCCTGGTCACCGACAACGCCTACGTCCCCTACCAGCCGAACACCGAACTGCAGTTCGACGCACCGTCGACAATCCAGTTCTTGTTCAACGGCGCCTTCGCGGAAAGGGACGACTTCTAGATGAAGCGTGATCGGACCCTGCTCAACGTCAGCATCTTCACGGTCGCCATGCTGTTGGTGGCGGCGATGCTGGTGGTGGTCTTCGGTGAGTTCCGGTTCGCTTCGGAGAGCGGCTATCACGCCACGTTCACCGACGCGTCTCGGCTGAAGGCGGGTCAGGACGTGCGGATTTCCGGCGTGCCGGTGGGGACCGTCAATGATGTCAAGTTGAACCCCGACAACACCGTCGACGTCGCGTTTGACATCAACAAGCGCTATCAGCTGTACACCTCGACCAGGGCGGTGGTCCGCTACGAGAATCTGGTGGGTGACCGATATCTCGAGATCACCTCCGGCCCAGGCGAACTGCGTAAGCTGCCTGTCGGGTCGACCATCCCGAAGCAGAACACCCAACCGGCGCTCGACCTCGACGCGCTGCTGGGCGGATTGCGTCCGGTGCTCAAGGGTCTCGATGGATCGAAGGTCAACGAGGTCAGCAACGCCGTCATGGAACTCCTGCAGGGGCAGGGCGGAGCGCTGTCGAACCTGCTGTCCACCACCAGCGCCTTCACCCAAAACCTCGCTGCCCGTGACCAACTCATCGGGGACGTCATTGACAACCTCAACACCGTGCTCGGCACGGTCGACGAGAAGGGCGCCCAATTCGACGCCAGCGTGGACCAGCTGCAGAAGCTGATCACCGGGCTGGCGGAGGGCCGCGATCCGATCGCGGGTGCGATTGGGCCCCTGGCATCGGCGGAGAACGATCTGACCGACATGCTGCAGCAGTCCCGCCGGCCGTTGCAGGGCGTGATCGAGAACGTCCGCCCGCTCGCGCAGCGTCTCGACGAACGCAAGGCCGACGTGAACAAGGTCATCGAGCCCCTCGCCGAAAACTACTTGCGGCTCAATGCGCTTGGCGCGTATGGGTCATACTTCAACATCTACTACTGCTCGATCCGGATTAAGATCAACGGCCCCGCCGGCAGCGACATCCTGATCCCGTTCGGCGGGCCGCCCGATCCATCGAAGGGGAGGTGTTCGGAGAATGGCTAGGCCGGACGAGTCGAACCCCCTCCGCACCGGGATCTTCGGCATCGCACTGGTGGGCTGCCTCGTGCTGGTCTCGTTCGGGTATACCAGCCTGCCGTTCTGGCCACAGGGCAAGCCGTACGAGGCGTACTTCACCGACGCCGGCGGCATCTCGCCTGGCAACGACGTCAACGTGTCCGGCATCACGGTCGGCAAGGTGACCGAGGTGGCGCTGGCCGGGGACACCGCCAAGGTGACCTTCACGGTCAACCGCGACGTCAACGTCGGTGACCAGTCGATGGTCGCGATCAAGACCGACACCGTGCTCGGTGAGAAGTCGCTTGCCGTCACCCCGCAGGGCAGTGGCTCGTCGACGGTTATTCCCCTGGGCCGCACCACAACCCCGTACACGCTCAACACGGCGTTGCAGGATCTCGGCCAGAACGCCAGCGAGCTCGACAAGCCGAGGTTCGAGCAGGCGCTGCAGACCCTCACCGATTCGCTGCGCGATGCCACTCCTCAACTGAGAGGAGCCCTCGACGGCGTCGCCAACCTGTCGCGCAGCCTCAACAAGCGTGACGAGGCACTGGAACAGCTACTGGCACACGCCAAGAAGGTCTCCGACACGCTGGCCCAGCGTGCCGGACAGGTGAACCAGCTCGTCATCGACGGCAACCTGCTGTTCGCAGCGCTCGACGAGCGGCGCCAGGCGCTGAGCAATCTCATCGCCGGAATCGACGATGTGTCGCAGCAGATTTCGGGATTCGTCGCAGACAATCGGCGCGAGTTCGGCCCCGCACTGGAGAAGCTGAATCTGGTGATGGACAACCTGCTCGAGCGTCGTGAGCACATCGGAGAGGCCCTGCGCAGGCTGCCGCCCTACGCGACGGCGCTCGGTGAGGTGGTCGGCTCCGGACCCGGCTTCCAGATCAACCTGTACGGCCTACCGCCCGCGAGCCTCGCCGAGGTGCTCCTGGACACCTACTTCCAGCCCGGAAAGCTGCCGGACAGCCTGGCCGACTACCTGCGCGGCTTCATCGCCGAGCGCCTTATCATCAGGCCGAAGTCACCATGACACAGGCCAATCCGTCCATCGCCCGAAGCCGTTGGCTGCGGATGGCGCTCGCCGCGTCGCTGGTGGCGACGCTGGCCGTCGGTGTCTACCTGGTGTGGCCGTCGCGCGTGGGTCACAAGGTGGTCGGCTACTTCTCCTCGGCGGTCGGGCTCTATCCGGGTGACGACGTCCGGGTGATCGGCGTTCCGGTGGGCACCATCGACTCCATCGAGCCACGGGCCACCGACGTCAAGATCACCATGACGGTGAAGGACGGGGTGAAGCTGCCTGCCGACGCCAAGGCACTCGTCATCGCGCCAAACCTGGTGTCGGCCCGCTTCGTTCAGCTCACCCCGGCCTACACAGGTGGCCCGGTAATGGCCGACGGAGCCGAGATCGGCCTTGACCGCACCGCGGTGCCGGTGGAATGGGACGAGGTCAAGGAGCAGCTCACTCAGCTCAGCACGCAACTAGGCCCGCAAGAAGGATCGATGCAGGGCCCGCTGTCCGCGTTCGTCAACCAGGCCGCCGACACCTTCGACGGCAACGGGGACTCGTTCCGACAGGCGCTACGCGAGCTGTCGCAGACCGCGGGGCGGCTGGGTGACTCCCGCACCGACCTGTTCGGCACCATCCGTAATCTGCAGGTGCTCGTCAACGCGCTGTCCAACAGCAACGAGCAGATCGTGCAGTTCTCCAACCACGTCGCCTCGGTGTCGCAGGTGCTGGCGGACAGCTCCGCTGACCTCGACAACACCCTTGGCACGCTCAACCAGGCGCTGTCCGATGTCAAGGGATTTCTGAACGAGAACAATCAGGCGCTGATCGACCAGATCGGCAAGCTTGCGGATTTCACCCAGATCCTGACCGACCACAGCGACGACATCGAGCAGATCCTCCACATCACGCCCAACGGTTTGGCGAACTTCTACAACATCTACAACCCGGCGCAGGGCACGGCGGGCGGCCTGTTGACCCTTCCGAACTTCGGCAACCCGGTGCAGTTCATCTGCGGCGGCACCTTCGACGTCGGCGCCTCACCGGATAACTTCAAGCGTGCCGAGATATGCCGTCAGCGTATGGGCCCCGTATTCCGACGCATTGCGATGAACTTTCCGCCGCTGCTGTTCCATCCGATCAACAGCATCACTGCATACAAGGGCCAGATCCTCTACGACACGCCTGCCACCGAAGCCAAGGCCCAGACACCGTTGCCGTACCTCCAGTGGCAGAACGCGCCAGGCGTGACCCCGCCACCGCTAACCGGCGCGACCGACCTGAGCTCGCTGTTAGTCCCGCCGGCGCCCGAATGCGCGCCGCCACCTACGGTGCCCCTTCCCGCCGAGGCGGGTGGCTGATGCCGAAAACAGCGCGCGTTCTTGCCATCTCGTCGGCCGCCGTGCTGCTGGCGGGTTGCCAGTTCGGCGGGCTGAACTCGCTCAACATGCCGGGTACCGCGGGCCACGGCGCAGGCTCCTACCAGATCACCTTGGAACTGCCCGATGTGGCCACGTTGCCGCAGAACTCACCGGTGATGGTCGACGACGTCACGGTAGGCAGCGTGTCCGGAGTTGACGCCGTGCAGCGTCCCGACGGAACGTTCTACGCCGCTGTCAAACTGTCGCTGGACCGCAACGTCAACCTGCCGGCCAATGCCACCGCCAAGGTGGCACAGACCTCACTGCTGGGCTCACAGCACATCGAGTTGGCAGAGCCCGCAGGGGAACCCGGCGTCGGAAAACTCGCCGAGGGCTCCACTATCCCGCAGGACCGGACGGGGCGCTACCCGACCACCGAAGAAGTGCTGTCATCGCTGGGCGTCGTGGTGAACAAGGGCAATCTCGGTGCGCTTCAAGACATCACCGACGAGACGTACAACGCCGTCGCCGGTCGCGCCGGCACCTTCGCCGACTTGATCCCGCGGCTCGCCGAGCTGACCGGTTCCCTGGATCGGCAGACCAACGACATCATCGCCGCGGCCGAAGGGCTCAACCGGTTCGCGAGCATCCTGGCCCGCAGCAAGGACAGCCTTGGCCGTACCCTGGACACCCTGCCTGCCGCGCTGGAGGTGCTCAACAACAATCGCAGCAACATCGTCGACGCGTTCGGCGCGCTGCAATCCTTCGCCACGATCGCCTCGCGGATCCTGCAGCAGACCAAGGACGATTTCGCTGCAGACTTCAAGGATCTGTACCCGATCATCAGGGTGCTCAACGACAACGCCGATTACTTCATCAAGGACCTGGAGTTCTTGCCGACATTCCCGTTCCACTACAGCTACCTGCGCAACGCGGTGCGCGGCGACTACCTGAACGTGTTCGTGACCTTCGACCTCACGGTGAGGCGCATCGGTGAGACGCTGTTCACCACCTCACTCGGTCTTGACGCAAACATGAAGAGGATGGGTGAAGTCGTCAATCCGCCGGACTTCCTCACCGGTGCCATGGCGAACCTCTCCGGTCAGGCCGCAGACCCGTTCAAGATTCCGCCAGGAACCGCCACTCAACACGAGGCGGCGCCCTGATGATCGATCGGCTGACGCGACTGCAACTGGGGATCTTCGCGATCGTCACGGTGCTCACCGTCGGCGCGATATCGATCTTCTATCTGCATCTGCCCGCTGCCGTGGGGATCGGCTCGTATCACATCACCGCGAATTTCGTTGCGGGCGGCGGTCTTTACGAGAACGCCAACGTGACCTACCGCGGTGTCACGGTAGGCCGCGTCGAGTCTGTGGGGCTGTCCAACGATGGCGTCGTTGCCCACATGAGGCTCAACAGCGGCACGCCCGTTCCGGAGAATGTCACCGCCACCGTCAAGAGCGTCTCGGCGGTCGGCGAGCAGTACATAGACCTGGTGCCGCCGGTTGACCCGTCGTCCTCGACGCTGCGGGACGGCTCCGACATCAACATGCAGCACACCGCGATCGGCCAGGATATCGCCGGGCTGCTGACCGAAGCCGACCGTCTGGTCAACAGCGTGGGCGACAGCCGGATACAGGACCTGCTGCGGGAAACGTTCAAGGCGTTCAATGGATCCGGACCCGAGCTTGCCCGGCTGATCCAGTCGTCACGGCTGCTGATCGATGAGGCCAACGCGAACTACGGCCAGGTTTCGCAGTTGATCGACCAGGCGGGTCCGTTTCTGGACGCGCAGATCCGCAGCGGCGACGACATCAGGTCACTGTCCGAGGGACTGGCCCGACTCACCGGTGAGGTCGCCAACGCCGATCCGCAGCTGAGATCGGTGCTGCAGAATGTTCCCGGGGCAACCGCGGAAGCCAACGAGACGTTCGCAGGCATCAGGCCCACCTTCCCGATACTGGCAGCCAACCTGGCCAACTTGGGGCGTATCGGCGTGATCTACAACAAGTCGATCGAACAGGCGCTGGTCATCTTTCCCGCCTTGATCTCCGCGCTGCTCACCGTCGCCGGCGGACAGCCGGCGGACGAAGGCGCCAAGCTGGACTTCAAGATCCACCTGCAGGATCCTCCGGGCTGTTCGACGGGCTTCATCCCGCCGCCACTCATCCGGTCACCTGCCGACCTCACGCTGCGTGAACTGCCATCCGAGCTGTATTGCAAAGTGCCGCACAACGATCCAAGCGTGGTCCGCGGCGCGCGCAACTACCCGTGCCAGGAGTTCCCCGGTAAGCGGGCGCCGACGGTGCAGCTCTGCCGCGATCCGCGTGGTTACGTGCCGATCGGCAACAATCCGTGGCGCGGCCCGCCGGTGCCGGTCGGCACTCCGATCGAGGATCCGCGGATGATCCTCCCGCAGAACAAGTACCCGTACATTCCACCCCAGGTGGACCCGGATCCGGGGCCACCGGTCGTGGAGCTGCCGCCCGGCGTGCTGCCCGGTCCTGGGCCTGCTCCGCATGGACCCTTCCCGCTGCCGGTGCCGCCGAACGAGCCTGGTATGCCGCCGCCGTGGCCGTTTTATGCGCCGCCGGACCAACAGGTGCCGCCGTACGGCAGGCCCGCGCCTCCGCCGCCCCCGCCGCCACCGCCGCCCGCCGACAGCCCGCCGCTGCCCGCGGAGGTGCCGATGGCCTGGGGACACCACCCGCTCGAAGGGCACGGGGACGCCCCGGCCGTCACCACGTACGACCAGAACGGTAAGTTCGTCGACCCAGCGGGCGGAACTGGCGTGTACGCGCCTGGTACTGACAAACTGGCGCCTGCGGAAAATTGGGTTGATCTGATGTTGGCTCCAAGGCAGGCGTAATGGCAGAAGAAACGGTTTCGACGCCGCCCGAAGCGCCGAAGCCGGTGCGCCGACGCGCGTCGCGGGCGGCAGGCCCGGCAAGCGGCGCGACGATGTCGTCGACCGGTGTCCGGGTCCAGCCGCCGCAGCCGGTAAATGCGCGGCTGCGCCCGCCCGCCGCACCTCCGCCGCGTCGTCAGGCGAACCGCAAACTGGTGGTCATCGTCGCGGTGGCGACCGCATTCGTAGCGGCCGCGGTCCTGGCCGGGGTGGTCGCAGTGATGTTCGTACAGGAGCGCGATGCCGAGGCAATCCAAGCCCGCGAGCAGCGCTTCGTGGACACCGCCTCGCAGACGGTGGTGAACATGTTCAGCTACACCCAGGACAACATCGATCAGAGCGTGGACCAGTTCGTCAACGGCACCAGTGGCCCGCTGCGCGACATGATGAGCCAGAACAACAACGTCGACAATCTGAAGGCGATCTTCCGCGACACCAACGCGAGTTCCGAGGCGGTGATCAACGGTGCCGCACTGGAGAAGATAGACGACGTCGCCAACAACGCGGCGGTGCTGGTGTCCGCGCGGGTGACGGTGACCGACATGGAGGGCACCAACAAGCCATCGCAGCCGTACCGATTGCGAATCATCGTGCACGAGGACGACAACGGGCACATGACGGCCTACGACCTCAAGTACCCCGATGGGGGCAACTGATGCGCGGCTCGACCCCGAAGCTGACGGGCGCGCTTACTATGCTGCTCGCGGTGAGCTTCGTCGCGCTCGCCGCCGTCGGTGGTTGGATGTACTGGAACCGGGTGGAGCTCCGCGGCGAGCAAGCCACACGCGCAGAACTGGCTCCGTTAGCGGCGAAGCAGATTCCGCAGGTTTTCGGTTACGACTACCAGACCGTCGAGCGCAGCCTCACCGAGGTCTATCAGCTGCTGACACCGGACTACCGCAAGGAGTTCCAGGACCGGGCGAACAAGGACATCATTCCGCAAGCACGAGAACGGCAACTGGTCAGCCAGGCCAACGTGGTCGGGGTGGGAGTGCTGAGCGCGCAACGGAATTCGGCGTCGGTGATGGTGTACATGAACCGTACGGTGACCGACAAGTCCAAGGAGCCGGTCTACGACGGCAGCCGATTGCGCGTTGATTATCAGAAGATCGGCGGCAAATGGCTGATCGAGTACATCACTCCGATTTAAGAATCGACGGCCGGCTGGGATTGAATTGTCCGCTCCGCGGACGGTGTGGACGCCAACGCGTCCAGGAACGAACGTGCCCAGCGGTCCACATCATGCGCGAGAACTTGCCGGCGCAGGGCGCGCATCCGTCGCCGACCCTCTTCCGGCGTCTGATTCAGCGCGGCCTCGATGGCATCCTTGACACCCTCAAGGTGATGTGGGTTGGCCAAGTAGGCCTGACGGAGTTCGGCTGCGGCACCAGTGAATTCGCTGAGCACCAGCGCGCCGCCGAGGTCGCTGCGGCAGGCCACGTATTCCTTGGCTACCAGGTTCATCCCGTCGCGCAACGGCGTGACGAGCATGACGTCGGCAGCCACGAAAAAGGCGATCAACTCGTCGCGGGGGACTGGCCGGTGAACGTAGTGCACGATCGGATGACCGACTTCACCGTATTCGCCGTTGATGTGGCCGACCTGGCGCTCGATGTCTTCGCGCATCACCTTGTAACTCTCGACGCGTTCACGGCTCGGTGTCGCGAGCTGAACCAGCACGGTGTCGTCGCGCTTGGCCCGATGTTCGGCGAGCAGCTCCGAGAACGCCTTCAGCCGAACGTCAATTCCCTTGGTGTAGTCCAGACGATCGACGCCGAGCAGGATCTTGCGTGGGTTGCCGAGCTCGCTGCGGATTTCGCGGGCCCGCTGCCGGACGGCCCGGCTGCGCGCCTGCTGGTCCAGCGCCGTCGAATCGATGGAGATCGGGAAGGCACCGACTTTCACGGTGCGAAAGCCGGTTTGGACCTCGCCGAACCTCGACCGCACACCGACGGTTGCGCGCGAGGTGTTCGCGCCGACCAGGCGCCGGGCCAGAACCAGGAAGTTCTGTGCGCCACCGGGCAGGTGGAAGCCGACCAGATCGGCGCCGAGCAGTCCCTCGACAATCTCGGTGCGCCATGGCATCTGCATGTAAATCTCTACCGGGGGGAACGGGATGTGCAGAAAGAAGCCAATGGTGAGGTCCGGCCGCAGCATCCGCAGCATCTTCGGAACCAGCTGCAACTGGTAATCCTGGACCCACACCGTCGCGCCCTGCGCCGCAGCACGCGCGGTTGCTTCGGCGAACCGCCGGTTCACCTCGACGTAGCTATCCCACCACTCGCGGTGATAGATGGGCTTGACGATGAGGTCGTGGTAAAGCGGCCACAGCGTTGCGTTCGAAAAGCCCTCGTAGTACGAGGCGACGTCATCGGCCGACAGCCGCACCGGGTACAACTGCAGCCCGTCGTCGTCGATCGGATCCTCGTCGGCATCGGGTACGCCGGCCCACCCGATCCACGCGCCACTCCGGCGGCGCAGCAGCGGCTCGAGCGCGGTGACTAAACCACCGGGGCTCCGTTTCCACTCTGTGCTGCCGTCGGGCAGCCGCTCCATGTCGATCGGCAGCCGGTTGGCCACCACGACGAAGTCGGAATCCCCGGAGCCGACCCTCTGGCCGCCCCGCGGAGCCACTCAGGCCTCGAGTTTCGCAGGTCCAATGCCGAGCATGGACAGGAAAATCCGGCATTCATCGGCGTCGGTCGCGTACGCAGCGACAACACGCCTGGCCTGGCGTGCAGTGCTGTCGGCTAGCGGTTCGACGTCGCCGAGTTCGGCGGGATCTGATTTCGCGGGCATAGGACAACTGTAGGCGACTCGGCTGCGCCCCTAGTCGCCGCCTGCGGCGACTAGCCGATGCTGCCGGTCACCGTGGGGCTTGAGCCGACCGTGGACTCCGGCACAGCTTGCGGTCCCGCGGCCGCCGCCTCCTCGGCAAGACCGATGCACTCACCCGAGTTGTGCCCGGTGCAGGGGATGGCGCCACCGCCGCCCGGCAGATTCACTGCGGGGATGCTGGGGTTGCCGGGAATGGTGCTGAACTGTGCGCCCGCGTTCGGGACAGTGTGGGGGACACAGACCCCGGTGAACTGGTCTTGCTCCTCGCCGCCCGGGCACTGGGCCACCGGTGCGGCGTCGGGGGTCGGCACAGCGAAGACGGCGATCGCCGGGGCGGCGGCAACTGCGACCGCAAATCCACCGGCAAGGATCATTCGTCGTGCTGAAAGCTGGAAGGTCGCCATCGTCACGCTTTCTGTAGTTATTGACCAGATCGTCGGGTGAATTGTATGGAAGCTGAAAGAAATCTGCATACGTTCCACCAGTTCCCTGGGAATGTGTCCCGTGCAGTTGCGGTCTGCTAGGCGGCCAGCTAATGCGGCTTTTCGCTGTTACCGACGGGTAGGCATGAAAAAGCCGAGGCGCCAATAAGGCGCCTCGGCTATGAAAACGGAGTCCGCCCGGTTACGGGCTGGAACTGATGGTGGAACGCGGGACCGGCTGCGGCCCTTCAGCCTGCTGATCTTCGGCCAGCCCGATGCAGGCGCCCGAATCCCGTCCTGTGCAGGGGATGCCATCGATCTCCGGGATGTCGGGGTTGCCGGGGATCGAGGTGAACCCCGACGGTGAGTTGGGCACCAAAAATGGTGTGCAGACGGTGGTGAAGACGTCCTCTTCCTCGCCGGGAGTGCATGCCGCCACGGGGACCACGTGGGTGGGCTGGGCGACCGTGACCATGGCGATAGCCGGCGCGACGGCGACTGCCAGGGCGAAGCCACCCGCAATGATCAATCGTTGAGTCGAGACCGCAAATGTCGCCATTGTTCTGAAGAGACTACTGTTAAGGGCTGGAACTGACTGTGGACCGCGGAATCGGTTGCGGCCCCTGCGCCTGCTGTTCCTCGGCCAGGCCGATGCACTGACCGGAGTTGGCTCCTGTGCAGGGGATGCCACTGATCTCGGGGAGACCGCCGGGCGAAGTCTGGCCGAACGCCGGCGAGTTCGGCACCAGGTGGGGCAGACACACTCCGGTGAACGTGTCTGTCTCTTCTCCGGCCGGGCATTGGGCCATCGGTGCGGCGTCGTGGTTCGGGACCGCGAAGGCGGCGATCGCCGGGGCCGCGGCAACTGCGATCGCGAATCCACCGGCAAGAATGAGGCGTCGTGTCAGAAGATGAAGGGTCGCCATCGTCACGCTTTCTGTAGTTTTGCTGACCGTACCAGTGGCCGCCCCAATCTCACGACGGGAGAAGCCAACTGCTAACGCGAATATTACTCCGACTCATGGGAGAAAGCCCTTTCATCACTGATAGAGTGGTGCGTTTGTCCCATTTCTGAAAGGTGCCTGTGGTGTTGCTGTGGCACCGCTGCGAATCGGCTTGTGGCACTTTTTCTTCGAGAACACCCGGCGCTGGCGGGATCTGCGCAAGATCACCATCGCTTCGGTGCAGGGCAACGCGATCTCCGCTGCGCTCATGCTGATTTGGGCGTGCGACCTCATCGTCGCCGCAGACGATGCGAAGTTCAGCGACGTCGTCGGTGTCCGGATGGGTATGCCCGGTGTCGAGTATTACGCGCACCCATGGGAATTCGGCCGCGCAAGGCCAAAGAACTTCTGCTGACCGGTGATTCGATCGATGCCCAGGAGGCCTACCACCTCGGCATGGTGTCCAAGGTCTTCCCGCGCGGCGAACTCGAAGACAAAACTCTTGAATTTGCCCGCCGCGTCGCTGAGCGGCCGACTATGGCAGCTCTGCTGATCAAGGATTCGGTCAACGCGGCCAGCGATGCAATGGGTTTCACCGAGGCCCTGCGCCACGGGTTTCACATTCACGAGCTTGGGCATGCGCATTGGGCGGCGCACAACGAAAACCCGCTAATCGGTCGGCCTGCCACCCGACGTTCCGGATTGGCGGACCCTTGGAGCGCCTAAGCCTGCGCGGCGCGACGAGCCGTGACGTATACCTAGAACCTGTTCTAGTTATACGACGAAGGGATAGCTGTGCAGCTGTCGTTGGCGGATCGAACGGTAATGGTCACCGGTGGTGGCAGCGGGATAGGCAAGGGCGTGGCCGCCGCGGTGGTCGCCGCGGGCGGAAAGGCGATGCTCGTCGGCCGCAACGTCGACAGGCTGTCGGGCGCCGCGGACGAGATCGAGGCGCAGGCCGGCGATGGGAACGTGCTATACGAGCCCGCCGACGTCACCAACGAGGAAGAGGTCGCCCGCGTGGTGGAGGCTGCCACCGCGTGGACCGGGCGGCTGCACGGCGTGGTGCACTGCGCCGGGGGCAGCGAGACGATCGGCCCGATTACGCAGATCGACTCCGACGCATGGCGACGCACGGTCGACCTGAACGTCAACGGCTCGATGTATGTGCTCAAACATTCCGCCCGGGAAATGGTTCGCGGCGGCGGCGGGTCGTTCATCGGGATCTCGTCGATTGCGTCGAGCAACACGCATCGGTGGTTCGGTGCATACGGGGTCAGCAAGTCGGCCGTCGACCACCTGATGATGTTGGCGGCCGACGAGCTCGGTCCGTCCTGGGTGCGGGTCAACTGCATTCGGCCGGGCCTGATCCGCACGGATCTCGTTGCGCCCATTCTGAGTTCGCCCGAGATCAGCGGTGACTATGCGTCCTGCACGCCACTGCCGCGGGCCGGCGAGGTCGAGGACATCGCGAACGCTGCAGTTTTCTTGCTCAGCGACGCCGCCAGTTGGATCACCGGCCAGCTGATCAACGTCGATGGCGGGCACGGGCTACGTCGCGGGCCCGATATGTCGGCGATGCTCGAGCCACTGTTCGGCGCCGACGGCCTGCGTGGGGTGGTGTCGAACTAACTCGCCTGGCCGGGTTTATCCCCAGTCGCGTTTTTATCCACAGGTTGGGTTGAGCTGCTGGTTCGGGTCGGTGTGAGTCGGCGGACGCTGGCATAGTCGATCATGTGTTCGAAGACGTGTCGGAAGCCGAGCTCATCGATGTGATGGGTGAGGCCACCCGCGATGAGTCGACGGCGATCGCCCAGCGGCTGGTGGCGGTCGGTGAGCTCTACGCCCGGCGGGCGCACGAGCTGGCGGAGACATTTTGGTGGCGCACCGATCCGACCGAGGAGGTCGCCGCGGAGATCTCGGCGGCCCAAAACATCAGTCGCGCCCGCGCGGTGGGCCAGATTCACTATGGACGCACGTTGCGGGAGCGGCTGCCGGAGGTGGCCAAGGTATTCGCCTGTGGGGTGATCGATTTCCGGATGGTGTCGACGATCATCGCGCGCACCGAGAACGTCGACGACGAGGTCATGACCCGGCTGGATACGGCGTTGGCCCGCCACGCCGAGAAGTGGATGAAGCTCTCGGGCCCGAAGTTGCGGGATCGGCTTGATCTGTGGGTGGCCAAGTTCGATCCGGCCGGGGTGCGGGTGCCGCCCAAGGTCGAGGACGACCGGTATGTGGAGATCGTGCCGACCGAGGTGGGGATGGCCGGCGTCTTCGGCAACATTCACGCCGCCGACGGCGCCGCGCTGGCGCAGCGCCTCGATGCGTTGGCCGCCACCGTGTGCCAGCACGATCCGCGCACCCTGCGGCAGCGCCGCGCCGATGCCTGCGGCCCGCTGGCGCGCGGGCAGGCCAGCCTGGCCTGCCAATGCGGATCAGCGGACTGCCCGGCCGCCGCCCAACGCCACGCCACCGCGGCCACGGTCATTCATGTGCTGGCCGAGCAGGCCACCCTCGACGGCCGCAGCGACAAGCCGGGCTACCTGCCCGGGTTCGGGATTCTGCCCGCCGATTCGGTACGCGAGCTGGCCACCTCGGCGCGGCTCACGCCGGTGGCGGTGCCCACCGGCGCCGCGCCCGATCCGGGGTATCGGCCCAGCGCGGCGACGCTGGAATTCCTTCGGTGGCGCGATCTGACGTGCCGTTGGCCGGGCTGTGATCGGCCGGCCGAGAAATCCGATATCGATCACACCGTGCCCTGGCCGCACGGACCCACCCATCCCTCGAACACCAAGCCCTACTGCCGCAGCCACCATCTGACCAAGACGTTCTGTGCGGGCTGGACCGATCAGCAGCTGCCCGATGGGACCATCGTTTTGACCGCTCCCACCGGCCATGTCTATGGCACCCAACCCCACGGTGCGGCCATGTTCCCCGCGCTGGCCCAACCCACCGGCGAACTCGACCTCCCCACCGCCCAACAGACACCTGGCCCCGACCGCGCGGCAATGATGCCGCGCCGCAAACAAACCCGCGACCAAGACCGCCGCGACCGCATCGCCAACGAACGCCGCGAACGCACCCAACTCATCGCCGAACAAGAACGCCAACGCCAAGCCTGGCTTGCCGCCAACTACGAACCACCACCCTTTTGAGGGGCGGAATTAGTTGCGCGCAGTCGGACTCGAGCCGCCGGCTTCCCACGCTGCGAGGCTGCCGACGGCCGACCAATCCAGGCTGCCGCCGCCGTGGGCGAGCAACGCCAAGAAGCGATCCCGCAAGAGACTGGCGATGGGTAGGGGCACCTGCAGAGCCTCGGCCGCGGCGAGAACCAGCCGGATGTCCTTCAGCCCGAGCGCGGCCGCGAAGCCGGCCGGTTCGAACTCCTCGCGAGCGATGAGCCCGCCGTACGTCTTATAGACCGGCGCGCCGAACAGTGTCGACGTCAGGATGTCGATGTATTCCTGCTTGTCGACGCCCGCCTTGGCGACCAGAGCAACCGCTTCGCCCAGCGACTCGATGACCGAGGCGATGAGGAAGTTGCCACTCAGCTTCACCAGACTGGCGGCCTTCGGTTCTTCCGAGACGACGAACGTGCGCTGACCGATCGCGTCGAACACCGGCGAAACTGCCTGCACGGCAGTGTGTTCGCCCGCGGTGACCACGAAGAGCTTTGCGGCCGCGGCCGCTTCGGGTCGACCGAAGACCGGCGCCGCGACGAACTTCTGACCCGCTTCGGCGTGCGCCGCAGTCAGTCGCTCCGACAACGCGACGCTGACCGTGCTCGACGAAACATGAGTGGCGCCGGGCCGCAGCGACGCAACGATGCCGTCGTCGCCGAACGTGACCGCCTCGACGGCCTCGTCGTTGGCCAGCATCGAGATGACGACGTCCCCGCCGCATGCCTCGGCGACCGAGCGCGCGGGCCGCGCGCCCTGGCTGGCCAGCGCGGCGACCTTGTCCTGCGACCGGTTGTATGCGGTCACCTCGTGGCCGGCCTTGATCAGGTTGGCGGCCATACCGGAGCCCATGTTTCCCAGTCCGACAAATCCAATTTTCATGCTGTGTTCATAACATCGACAAAGTCACATCGACAAAGTCCGGCAGCCGCGGTCCCCAGAAATTCAGGTGGTTCGCCGAATGCTGCAGCGCCGTCCGGCCGGGGATGATCTGCCAGACCCCGTACTTGTCGTGCGGGTTTTCCCGCAGGAACGCGCCCAGATCGAATCCGGTCTTTATCGCCCGGGAGATGATGAGTGGCCCCAGCTCGCCGGTCTGGAGCCAGCGCGCGATGTTGGCCGCAATGCGCGCGATCATCGTGAAAGGGTCGACCAGCGATAGCGGAGCTACGAGGTCGTAGCCCTGCTTCAGGTCAGCTGCCCACCGTCCGCGGCTGAACGTCAGGTATGGCGTTGCCCGATACGAAATTCGTCACGTCATCTCCGCCGCGCGGTGAACGGCGTTGACGATGCCCTGGTACCCGGTGCACCGGCAGAAGTTCCCCGACAGGCCTTCGCGGATTTCCTCGTCGGTGGGCGTGGGGTTGTCCCGCAGCAGCGCGGTGATCGACATGACGAAACCCGGCGTGCAGAAGCCGCATTGCAGTGCATGACATTCGCGCATCGCGGACTGCACCGGCGACAGCTCGCCGTCATCTCCGGCAATGCCCTCCACCGTGGTGACCTCCTGGCCGTCAGCCTGCACCGCGAAGATCAGGCACGACCGCACCGCCTGACCATCCAACAACACTGTGCAGGCGCCGCATGCACCATGTTCGCAACCGAGATGAGTGCCCGTCAGGCCGCACTTTTCACGCAGGAAGTCGGCGAGCGTGACGCGAGGCTCGACGAGCCCCTGCTGCGTCCGCCCGTTGACCGACACATGGACCGGCAGCTCATGCATGAATCGCCTCCGTCGTCGTCGCCTGCCGAACCGCTCCAGTCCAGGCCCGTGCCACCATCGCCGCACCCACCCGGGCGCGGTAGTCGGCCGAACCCTGTAGATCGCCAGGAATGTCGGATAATCCGCTCATCGCCAGCCGGCCGATCTCGTCGGCGGCGAGGCCGGCGACGGGCTGACCGATGACGCCCTCCTCGGTGACCGAACCGCGCAGCGGTGTCGAGCCGAGGCCCAACAGGCCGATACCGCAGCGGCGCACATGGTCGGAATCGTCGAGCTCCAGCGCGACGGCGGCCCCGGCGATCGCGAAATCGCCGTGGCGGCGGGCGAACTCCTCGATCGCGAACCCCGATCGACCGCCCCACACCGGGAACCGCACCACGGTCAGGATCTCGTCGGACGCCAACGACGTCTCCCACAAGCCGGTGAAGAACTCCGACGCCGGAATCTGCCGACTGCCGCGCGACGACGTCGCCTCCATCGTCGCGTCCAGTGCGAGCGCCACCGCGGCGTACTCCGTGGCGGGGTCGGCGTGCGCGATCGCTCCGCCCAGCGTGCCCCGCGTGCGGATCTGGAAGTGGCCGATGTACGGAGTCGACAACGTCAGCAGCGGCACCGAGTCGGCCACCTCGTCGTCCATGCCCACCAGCGCATGCGGAGTGCCCGCACCGATCCACACCTCCTCGTTTCGCAGTTCGATGTTCTTCAGTTGGTCCACACGCGAGATGTCGATGAGGTTCTCGAAGTAGGTCAGCCGCATGGCGAGCATCGGCACCAGGCTCTGCCCACCGGCGAGGATCTTCGCGCCCTCGCCGAACTCGCCGAGCATCTGCACCGCCTCGGCGACCGTGTCGGGGCGGTGATAGGCGAAGGAGGCTGCCTTCATGCTTGCCGGCGGCCCAGCAGGAAACCGATCGCGACGCCTGCGGTCACCCCGGCGATGACCGGCGCGAAACGCTTGGCCAGCGGCACCGCGACGACTTTCAGCAGATCCACTGAGTCGCCGGCATCGACCTGGGCAGCGGCGGTCGCAGAAGATGTCGTCGCGGCGATCGGCGCGGTATCCCCGAGCACGCTGGCTTCCAGGCTCTTGGCGAACTGTCCGATCAGGTTGGTGGCCACGTCGGCGAGCACTCCGCGGCCGAACTGCGCCGCCTTGCCGGAGATCGTCAGGTCCGTGGTGATTGCGACAATCGTGCCGCTGGTGTCCTCCTGCAGTTGCGCGGTCACCAGGGCGGCGGCGTTGCCGTTACCCCTCGTCTCCTTGCCGCTGGCCTTGAGTACCACGCGCCGGGTGGCGGCGTCCTTCTCCTGGAAAGCCGCGTCGCCCTTGTAGGACACGGTGATTGGGCCGACCTTGACCTTGACGGCCCCGGTGAACTCGTCACCGTCGACGGACAGCAGGGTGGCACCGGGCAGGCAGGGCGCCACCCGCTCGACGTCGGTGAGCACTTACGCCTTCGCCGCAGGCACGGCGACACGGAATTCGTTGTTCAGCTCCACCTCTAGTGGTCCTTTCGCGCTTGTTCGATCGCCTCGACGATGGCGGCGGGACTGGCTGGCAGCCGCGTGAGTTCGACGCCGAGCGATGCCAGCGCGTCGTTGATGGCGTTGATTACCGCGGGTGTGGAGCCGATGGCCCCGCCCTCACCACAGCCCTTGTAGCCCCCGACACCCGGTCCCGGGATCTCGACACGACCGTACTCGATCGACGGCACCTCTGTGGCGGTCGGCAGTAACAGTAAGTAGTCGACAAACGTTGTGGAGAGCGGGTTTCCGTCAGCGTCATAGGCCATGTCCTCCAACAGCGCGCCGCCGATGCCCTGCACGGTGCCGCCCGCGATCTGACCCTCCACCACGTTCGGGTTGATCATCGGGCCGACGTCCTCGCTGACGATGTACCGCGTCAGCGTGACGTGTCCGGTGTCGACGTCCACTTCACACGTGCACGCATGCGTCGCGTTGGCCCAATGGATCATCGCCTGCGACGTGAAGCGTGCGGTCGCCTCCAGCGTCGCCGCCATTCCTGGCGGCAGTTGTTGCGGCTCGTAATACGAGCGATATGCGAGGTCGGCGAAGCTCACGCTCTTAGAGGGATCGTCGCGGACGGTGGCCCTGGATCCGGCCAGTTCGATTTCGGCTTTCTCTACGCCAAGGCGGGCAGCGGCCATCGCCAGGATCTGTTGGCGCAGAATGGTTCCGGCCTCGGTTACGGCCCCGGCCGTCATGGGGCCGCTGCGGCTGCCCTGCGTACCGGCCCCGTACGGAGTCACCGCCGTGTCGCCCTGGATCGTTGCGACGTCGGCGATGTCGGCGCCGAGCGCATCGGCGGTCAACTGGACGACGGTCGTTTCGATGCTGTTGCCCGTCGACCCGCCGTTCACGTAGACGTTGATCTTGCCCGTCGGCTCGATGCGGATGGTGGCGCCTTCGGTGGCCAGGTGGCCGGTCGCCGCACCCGTCGGTTCGATGTACGCGGAGAAGCCAAGCCCGATGTAGCGCCCCTGCTCCAACGCGTCGCGTTGCTCATTGCGGAAGCCTTCGTGGTCAAGGATTTTCACCGCCTGCTCGAACGTCTCGATCGGGGCGACGTGGTCGTAGGGCATCCCGTTGGGATTGAAATAGGGCATCTCGTCGCGGCGCAGCAGGTTCTTGCGGCGCAGGTCGACGGGATCAAGGTTCATCTTGCGTGCGGCGACATCGAGAAGGATTTCACGCGTGAGGGTTTCGTACTGCCACGGGCCGCGGTAGGCCGCCAGCCCCGCGGTGTTCGAGAACACCGTCTTGTAGTTGAAGCTGGCCTTGGGCACCCGGTACGGGCCGGGGAAGAACATGCCGATGGCGGCGGTGGTCAACACCGGGTACGGCGTCGGATAGGCCCCGACGTCCTGAACGAAGTCGATGTCGGCGGCCAGGATTTTGCCGTCGTCGTCGAACGCCATTCGAGCGTTGCCGTCGACGTGGCGGGCCTGCCCGGCCGACATCAGGTTCTCGCGGCGGTCCTCGATCCACTTCAGCGCGGCGGGCACCTTGCGTGCGGCCAGCATGATGCACATGTCCTCGCGCATCGGCACGACCTTCTGGCCGAACCCACCGCCCGTGTCGCGCATGATGACTCGCACGTTCTGCGCCGGAATGCCTAGCAGTCGCGCACAGAACGCGCGTAGTTCGTGGGGGGTTTGGGTGGAGGCCCACAGCGTCAGCTCGCCGGAGGCGGCTGCCCACTCGACGACCATGCCGCGCGTCTCGATCGGCACCGGCGCGTAGATCTGCTGGTACACGTTGGCCGACGCCACGTGCGTGGCCGACGAGAACGTCTCCTCGTCGGGCGGTGCTCCGCCCATGCCACCCGCGACGTTGTCCGGATATGCCTCGTGCACAACCACATCGGAGCCCACGGCCTTGGTGAAGTCGGCGACCGCGGGCAGCGGCTGATAGTCGACGTCGACCAGCTCGACGGCGTCCTCTGCGACGTACCGGTTCTGCGCGACGACGAGCGCGACCGGATCGCCGACGAACTTCACCTCACCCTCGGCCAAGGGTGGGCGTGGGGTGTCGGGAATGTCCTTGCCTGTCACCGCGTGCCAGGCCTCCCTGACGTCCGGGTTGAGATCGGCGGCGGTGAACACCGCAACCACACCTGGCAGAGCGACTGCCGCCGACAAGTCGATGCCGTTGATACGGGCCCGCGCGAACGGGCTGCGAACGAAGCAGGCATGCAGCATGCCTGGACGGACGATGTCGTCGACAAATGTGCCGTGGCCGGTGAGCAGGCGGGTGTCCTCGACGCGCGCCATCCGAGTGCCCGCATAAGTCATGGCAGCTCCAACGTGCTAAGCAGTCGCACAGCGTCAGGGTACCGGATATGTGATTCTCGGTTTAGCACATATGACATTCTCGCCCGTGAACGGGCCGAATCAACCTTCGTGGTGGATGCGCCCGGCGATGTCGGTCAACGGCCGACCGCCGCCGCCCCAGCGGCGCGCGATGATCTCCGCGGCGATGGAGACCGCCGTCTCCTCCGGCGTCCTGGCGCCCAGGTCAAGGCCGATGGGGCTGGCCAGCCTGCTCAGTTCGGCGTCGCTCAGCCCAGCCTCGCGCAGCCGGTTCATCCGGTCGTCGTGGGTGCGGCGTGACCCCATCACGCCGATGTAGTCGGCCTGCGGAAGCCGCAGTGCCACCTGCAGCGCGGGCACGTCGAACTTCGGGTCGTGGGTGAGCACGCAGATCGCGGTGCGGGAGTCGATCGCGCCCGCGTCGGCCTGGGCCGAGAGGTAGCGGTCGGGCCATTCGACGATGACCTCGTCGGCGGCCGGGAAGCGCGCGGCGGTCGCGAACACGGGTCGGGCGTCACACACGGTGACCCGGTATCCAAGGAACGCACCCTGCTTGGCCAAAGCCGCCGCGAAGTCGATCGCGCCGAAGATCAGCATCCGCGGTCGTGGCGCATGGCTGGCTACGAACACCTCCATGCCGGCTTCCTGACGCTGGCCATCCGGGCCGTAGGTCAGTACCTCTGTGCGTCCCGCGAGGAGCAGACCCCGCGCGTCGTCGATGACCGCGGCGTCGGCGCGCGCCGAGCCGAGAGACCCGCCGGCGCTGTGCGTGCCGATTATCAGCCTGCGCCCAACCCAGTGCGGATTGGGATGTTCGATGACGGTGGCGAGGGCAGTCGGCCGGTGTGCGGCGATGTCGTCAGCGACCGCCTGCAGTTGCGGGAAGGTGGCTTGCGATATCGGCTCGGCGAAGATGTCGATGATCCCGCCACAGGTGAGGCCGACGGCAAACGCATCGTCGTCACTGACGCCGTATCGCTGTAACTCCGGGCGCCCGCTCGCCACGACCTCATTGGCCAGCTCGTAGACGGCAGCCTCGACGCAGCCGCCGGATACCGATCCCGCGACCGTGCCATCAGGGGCGACCACCATGGTGGCGCCGGGCTGACGCGGCGCGGACTTCATCGTGCGCACGACGGTGCCGACGCCGGCCGTGGCGCCGGACTGCCAGACGGTCAGCAACTCGTCGAGAACGTCGCGCACGGTCGAAGTGTATGCCCGCCGTGCTACGCGGGCGCTCAGCGTGATGTCATGCGGCGCCGAACTCGACAGGCAGTGCGGCAGGGCCTGAGATTGCGACCATCGGCTTCCACGGCGCCGGCCCGGCCCGGCGCAGATTGCGCATCCGTCGGGCCATGAACACCAACGCTTCGGCGACTTCTCGGCGAGCAAGGTTGGCCCCGAGACAGTAATGCGCGCCTGCGCCGAACGTCTGCATCGGCGGTGCGCCTTCGCGTGTGATGTCGAGGCGATCCGGCTCCTCGTAGACGGCGGGGTCGCGGTTGGCGGCGGCCGTATTGACCATGACGAAGGTGCCGGCAGGAATGACGACGCCTTCGTATTCGACGTCCTCGATCGTCATGCGCATCACGCCGAACGTGACCGGATAGTGCCGCATTACTTCTTCCACCGCGTTCATCGCCAGTTCCGGGCGCTCGGCGAGCAATGCCCACTGGTCGGGGTGGTCGCAGAAGATGTCGACCGCAGCGGCCACTTGGTTGCGCGTGGTGTCGGTGCCCGCCATCAGGATGCCGGCGGCGAGCATGCGGAGCTCGTCACCGGTCAGTCGATCATTGTCGTTTTCGGCGCGGATCAGCTCCGAGATCAAATCGTCCGTGAGAGATCTGCGCCGTACGGCGACCATGTCGTCGACGTAGGCGTCGAGTTCGTCCCACGCCTTGTTGATCTCGGGCTCGAGCTCGGCGGCATTCCACGTGAATGTCTTGAAGAATTCATCCGCCCACGCAGAGAACAGTTCCCAGTCTTCGGCCGGAGCGCCCAAGAGCGCGCAGATGACCGGAACGGGATACGGGCGAGCTATGTCGGCGACGACCTCGCAACGTCCCGACGCCGTCAGCGGATCGATCAACCGTGTCAGGACGTCGACGATCGTCGTGTCGAGGCGGGCCACCGACCGCGGCGTGAACGCCTTCGACACCAGTCGCCGGAGCCGGCTGTGGTCTGCACCGTTGATGCTGAGCAGGGATTTGTTCACGCGGTCCCACAGCCGCCCGGAGGTGAGGCCCTGCGCTTCCAGACCAAGGCCTGGCGGTGGGCACAACCGATGGTCGCGAAGCGCCGTACGCGCCAGCTCGTAGCTCAGCAGCTCGGGTCCGTGGGCTCCCATCGCAATCGGCCCCTGCTGTTGTGCTTGCCGGATTGCCCGATGCGCGGCGTCGGGAGTGGGCGCATCCTCGTATGAGATGGTGGGCAGGTCGGCTTCGAACACGCTCGGAGAGCCTGAACCAACGGTGGCGACGCTCATGATGGCCTCCTGTTTTCCGGGACGCCTTCATGGTCGAGCCGCAGTTAGCGGCCCGATAGCGTAGATAAATACCTCAATACGGAGGTGAGGTCGGTGCGTTTACTTGCTTGCGGTCTCGTGGTCGCTGCGTACGCCGCCGGCTTCGGTGCCGTGGGAGTGGCGCCGGCATCGCCTCCGCCGCCTATTCCGCCCGTTTCCGAGGAGGCGCGCGCGGCCGATCTGGTCGACGTGCGAACCGTCGTGCCGGATGCGGTGATCGATTTGCGCTATGCGACGTCGAACAACTTCGTCGGCGTGCCGATGTATCCAGCCGGCGCCCGGTGTCTGGTGCACGGGTCGATGGCGGCGGGCCTGGCCGCCGCGGCCGAGGCGCTGCGACCCGACGTGTTGACTTTCTGGGACTGCTACCGGCCACACGACGTCCAGGTGCGGATGTTCGAGGCGGTGTCAGATCCTGACTGGGTGGCCAGGCCCGGGCCCTATTCGCGCAGCCACGAAGCCGGCCGGTCGGTCGATGTGACGATCGCCGGTGCCGACATGGGAACCGACTTCGACGAGTTCTCGTCGCGCGCCACTGCCTATGCGACCGAGGGTGTCGGCGCGGCAGCGCAGGCGAACCGGGCCCGGCTGCGTGACGCGATGGCGGCAGGCGGGTTGACGGTGTACTCGGGCGAGTGGTGGCATTTCGACACCGAGGATGCATACGTCAAGCGGCCGATACTCGATGTGCCGGTGAATTAGGTGACTTGATTCCCGATGCGTACCTCCCGCCCGGCCGTGCCGTCACTGGCTGCGACGAAACGTCAATCACGTTCGCGGACTAGGCGACTCGCTCCCACAAGCAGTAACCGCTCAGCTGCAGTTCGAACAGTCGGGCCGCCAATTGGACGTCCAGCACCTGGCCCGGCTGCCCCTCTGTCACTTGAGGCGGACTGACAACACCGGGGCTGACAACGGTCGACTGCTCCGCACGGCACCGGCTACTCGAGTCCTGGGGCGTCGCAGTCCATTCGCCCGACCTGACGTTCGGGTTGCGCCTTCCCTCACCGGACAGCGTTATTTCCGGTCCGTAGCTGAGCCATCGGTCGCCTGGCGGTTGGGGCGTTGTGACGGGCCGCCACTGGTCGTTCTGGCACGCCAACGGCATTGTGGCGCCTTGAGGAAACGTCATTACATCGGCATAGTTCGATGAACAGGGCGTATCTGGTTGCGGCGCAACGGGATCAGCAGTTGCCACCGCCGACGAAAGGAACAGGGCCAGTGTCGCCAGCGCAGTCGCCGCACGCTTCACGGGCCTAGACCTTGGTGAGGTCGGTGCGCATCAGCATCACGTTGTACTGCGACCAATGGGACAGGTTCCAGTACAGGTCGGTACCGGTGCCCTGAGTCGACGGCGACCACGGGTGCATCATCGGCGCGTAGATTCCGCCGTTCTGCTGGCCCATCAACACCTTTGCCGACGACCACGTCCCCTGCGGGGTGTCCGATGTGCGCATCACGATGTTGTTGAATTGGTCACCGTAGAGCACGACGTACTTCTTCAGCGTCTTGTTGTACTGCACAGACATCTCGCTGACCTGGTTGCCTGGATTGGCGACTCCGCAGGCGCCGGTGTCGACGCCGAACACCGAGTTGGCCATCGCGGGATTGTTCTTGTACCAAGCGGCATTGCCCGTGTTGTAGTACTCGTACTTGGTCAGGTCCAAGATATCTCGCTCGGCGACGCGTGTCAGGTACGCGGCGCCCTGCCGCCCGTTGGGTGTGCCGTACATGTAGACGTAACCGTCGCCCGGCCGAACAAAGGCGGACTGCTGGAAGTTCTGGTTGCCGCTCCATGGCTGGTTGTACCGGACGGTCTGCGGAGCGACCTTCCAAACCTCGCCGTTGTCTTCGGAGTACGCGATCGCGGAGTAGTTCGTCGTCCACTGTCCGGGGGCGCCCCACTGCGTGACGGACATAAAGCTGATGTACTGCGTCACGCCGTACTCGGTTCCCGGCGTCGGCACGGAAATGCCTGCGGTCGGAATAAGGGTGATCCCGGCGGGCAGGCCCTCGGGGAAGATGATCTGCCGTGCGTGGTACTGGTAAGGCGCTCCATTGGGCACCCATGTCAGCGGCGATCCGCCGAAGTCATTGCCGGTGAACCATTCTGGGTCTGTCAGGGTGATGCCGTCGGCCAGCGTGGCGTCGGCGCTGCGGAAGAGGATGTTCGGTCGCCAGTGGTCAGCCGGATAACCGCGGATGCCGAACGTGTCGCCAAACGCCATCAGGACCTGATGCTCGTTGAAGGGGGTTGCCGGGTCGTCCAGCATGCCGTTGTCCCAGATGACGCCGACGTCGGTGCCCGTGACGCCGTACCAGTGCTGCGTGTTGTTGGGCAGGTAGTTTCCAGTCACCCAGTCGACAAAGTTCGTCGATGGGCTCACCTGGGTCGGGAACGGCAACGCCGGCCTCGGGTTGACCGGCGGCAGCGCGAGCGCGGTCGTCGTCTGGGCTGCGGCAAGCATCGCATTGCCTGCGGGGCCACCCGCGAGCGCATTGAAGAAGTTCTCGATTTCGCGCCGCGCGAATGCAAGCAGACCCCAGATCAACGGCGGCTGCGCAGGTGTCGATGGAGCGTGGCCCGCCAATGGATTCAGTACCCAATTGGTCACGCTCGACACGACGTTGACGACCCCCGTCAACAGATCCGGTGCTGCGGCAGGGGGCGGCGCAACCGTTGTGGTGGCGGTGGTCTGCGCGGCCATCATCGGCGAGACGTTTATCGGCCCGGCAGCAGCAAGCGCGCGTGCGTCGGCGAACACCGCGACGTCGTCGGTTTCCTGAAGTGTCGATGCCGGGTCCGGCAGTGATTGGACCGTGAGCGCAGACGTTGTGCTGTTGGGTTCCGCTGCGGTGTTGTTGTTGTTCGGCTTCGCGGTGTCGACCGCCGGCGGTTCTTCCGGAACCTCCGGCTCCTCCGTGGGCGGCTCCTCGGTCTCCGTCGGCTCCGGATCGGCGGCCTCCGTGGGTTCCGATGTCGGTTCTTCCTCACCAGCCTCGGACTCGTCAGGCGTTTGGGTGGCGGTGGTGCCTGTGGTCCCGGTGTTGGTCTGGGCGCTCACCTGACCGGGTTCGACGGTGTTGGTTGTCGTGTTCGACGACGACGACGACGTCGTCGTGGTGGTGGTTTTCGACTCTTCCGACTCTGAGGTTTCAGGGGTCGTCGTCGGGTCGACCGAAGTAGTGCCAGTGGTCGACGGATCGGTGTTGGAAGTATCCGTAGAGGGTGGTGATGCTGAGTCGGTGGTTTCGGCCCACGCCACGCCGTGGCCGGTGGCGATCGCCGTTCCGACGCCCAATGCGACGGCTAGGCCCCCGACGCGTCCGACATAACCTGCTGCTCCCATGCTTTTCCCTCCAACAGGCAAGCCCCCTCCCCGTTAATTAGTGCTATTAGATAGCACGTCCGCTGCGCCCACGGCAAAAGCGACAAATGTCCCAAAAACCACAGGGGTCGCTGTGGTTTTGATCTCTGTGGGACTTCTAATGGCCGACCAGCGGGACGGCTACTCGGTCAGGCCGGCCTTTCGAAGCGCGACCTCGTAGAGACCGATGGCCTCGGCAAGCCCGTCGTTGACCCAGGCATCCACGATCCCGACCCGGTCGGCGACCAGCTGGACCTGGTTGACCCAGGCCTGAAAGTCGGCGTCTCGGCGGAGCGAGTCGATCTGATCCCGCGTGCCCTGGATCAGCACGAAGCCGCCCAGCTCGGTGCTCTGCGGTTGGAGGATGGCCACGTCAAAACGCTCGATGCGCCCCTCCTGCGCCAGGCGCTCGAGGTACCCCGTCCTCGACTCCTTGAAGAGGTCGAGGGCATGCGTCTCGCGCCCGCGCGCCGGAATTCCCCAAGCCACCCAGACACCAGCTTCAGCCATGGCTTTCCTTTTACACCAGATGGTGCCCCTCGGATGCGTGACACCGCCGGATCAAATGATCGGCTGGTCCTCGGGCCGCCGCAGCCGCAGCCACCGGTAGCCATAGCCATCGATGCCGACCTCGATCCGGCCCTTGGAGTCGAGTTCGTGCTCGTCGAGCCCGTGAAGCAGGTCGACAAGAACAGACCCAGGCGGAACGTCCGCTAATCGAATCGGCACGATGGCGCTGTCGGCGCCGAAGTTGTGCAGCGCGACCATCGCCCATCCGGATTGCTCCCGGCACACGTGGGCCAGGACCGCCGGGTTGGGCTGTTCCAAGACCTCAGGTGTCGACCAGCCGATCTCGGGCTGCTGCCGGTATGTGTAGATGAGGTTGCGCATGAACCACCAGAAGGACTGATGGTCGTGGCGCTGGTCGGCGGCGTTGATGCGGTCCGGACCGTAGAGACCGTCGGGAAGGGGACGGGTGAGCCGCCGCTTCCGCGCCGTGGTAAAGCCACCGTTGTCGCCCGCGGTCCATTGCATCGGTGTTCGCACAGCGAGGCGTCCTGGGATGTCGAGGTTTTCGGCCATCCCGATCTCCTCGCCGTAGAACAGGACCGGGGTTCCGGGCAGGGAGAATGCCAGTGAATAGGCCATCCGCATCCGCCGCTGGTCGCCGCCGAGCATTGACGGAAGCCGCCGGCGCAGTCCGCGTCCGTAGAGTTGCATGTCCGGCTCGGGGCCGAATGCATCGAAAACCTCCTGGCGTTCGTCCTCGCTCAGCTTGTCGAGGGTGAGCTCGTCGTGGTTTCGCACGAAGTTTGCCCACTGGCTCGTCAGGTCGAGTTCCGGTCGCTGTCGCAGGGCGTCGGCGATCGGACCAGCCTCACCGCGAGCCATCGAAAGGTACATCGCCTGCATTCCGATGAAGTCGAATTGCATGTTCAGCCCGTCGCCGTCCGGCCCGCCGAAGAACGTCAGTTGGTCCTTGTACGGCAAGTTGACCTCGCCGAGCAGGACGGCATCCCCGAGACGACGGGTGACGAAGTTGCGGACGTCGCCGAGGTACTGGTTGGGGTCGAACACGCCGGGATCTCCTGGCGCGCCGTCCTTGGCGAACATGAACGGGACGGCGTCGACACGGAAGCCCGAGACTCCGAGTTCGAGCCAGAAGCCGAGAGTGCGTGCAATCTCTTCCTGCACTTTGGGATTGGCGACATTGAGGTCGGGCTGGTGCTTGTAGAAGTGGTGCAGGTACCACTCGTCGGTGTTGCGCTCGAGCTCCCAGAGGCTGTCCTCCTCGTCGGGGAAGACGACGTCCTTGCGACTCGACTTGGGTTTGGTGGCGCTCCACACGTAATAGTCGCGGTAGGGGTCGGTCGTGCTGCGGCGGGCGGACTTGAACCACGGGTGGCGATCGGACGTGTGGTTCATCACGAAGTCGACGATCACCCGTATGCCGGTCGCTTTGGCCGTGCGCACCAGTTCGACGAAGTCGCCGTGGGTCCCCAGACGTGGGTCGATACCGAAGAAGTCGGTGATGTCGTAGCCGTCGTCCTTACGGGCGGTCGGGTAGAAGGGCATGAGCCACAGGCACGTCACGCCGAGGTCGAAGAGGTACTCGATTCGATCCGTCATCCCGCGGATGTCACCGCAGCCGTCACCGTTGGCGTCATAGAAGGTCTCGACATCCGCGCAGTAGAAGACGGCGTTCTTCCACCACAGGTCGCCCGTGTCGCTGCGTCTCATGCGATCACCGCCTGCGGCGCGGTAGGCGACAGCTGCGGCAGGACGTGTTCACCGAATGCGTCGATGAAGCCGGACTGCTCCTTGCCAACGAAGTGCAGGTACAACTCGTCCCAACCCGCGTCGACGTATTCCTGAATCCAAGCGGTATGCCGACCGAGATCGCTTGAGATGCATACGGATTGCTTCACCTGCTCGGGAGAGACGTTCTCGCTGATGACGTCGAACGCCTCGATGGACTCGACGTCCCAGCAGACCGGAGGAGCGAACACGTTGCTGCGCCACTGGTCGTGAGCGATGGTCAGGGCTTCGTCCTCGGTGGCCGCCCAACTGAGGTGGACCTGGAGGCGGGCCGGGCCTCGTCCTCCGGCCTCACGGTAGGAGTCGAGGACTTTCTTCAGTGTCTCGTGAGGCTGATTGACGGTGATCAGGCCGTCCGCCCACGCGGCATGGCGGGCCGCCGTCTCGGGTGTGACCGCGGGGCCGACGAGGTCGGGAACGGTCTCGGGCAGCGTCCACAGCCGTGCCCGGTTGACATGGACGCGGCCTTCGTGGCTGACCTCCTCGCCGTTGAGGAGGCGGCGGATGACGTTGACGCATTCGACGAGGCGTTCGTCGCGCACCTCCTTGCGCGGCCACGCTTCGCCGGTGACGCGTTCGTTGGAGGCCTCCCCGGATCCGAGCGCCGCCCAGAAGCGGCCTGGGAACATCTGCGCGAGTGTCGCGATCGCTTGGGCCACTATCGCGGGGTGGTAGCGCTGCCCGGGTGCGTTGACGACGCCGAAGGGCAGGCTGGTGGTGGCGAGCGCGGCGCCGAGGAAGGACCAGGCGAAGCCGGACTCGCCCTGCCGACTGCTCCACGGGCTGAAATGGTCCGAGGACATTCCGGCGGTGAAGCCGGCTCTTTCCGCCTGCTGAACATCGCTGAGCAGCTGAGCCGGGTCGATCTGCTCGTGCGAACAATGAAAACCGATGACCGTCATGGATGACGCATACCCGTTCGGTAGTTTCGCCATCGTGGCCGAGCTGACCAACCGCCAGATCCTGCTGCGTCGCCGCCCCCAAGGGCTGGTGCAAGCCGGGGACACGGAGCTGGTCACCTCGCCTGCGCCCGAGCCCGCCGAGGGTGAGGCACTTGTCCGCACCACCTACGTGGGTATCGACGCCGCGGCTCGCACCTGGCTCAACGACCAGCCGGGCTACCTCCCGCCGGTGCAGCTCGGCGAAGTCATCCGGGCCGCCGGGATCGGCGAAGTCGTGGCATCGCGCTGCGACGCGTATGCCGTCGGCGACGTGGTCACGACGCTTACGGGCTTCCAGGAGTATTCGATTAGTCGCGACGACGTATTCACCACGCCGGTGCCCGGCCCGGTCGTCGACCAACTGGCGGTGATGTCGGTGTACGGTCCGACCGGCGCCACCGCCTACTTCGGGATGAGCGGTATCGGCAAGCCTCAGCCGGGGGAGACGGTGGTGGTCTCGGCCGCGGCAGGTGCCACCGGGTCCGTGGCGGGCCAAATCGCGAAGATCGCCGGCGCCCGGGTCGTGGGTGTCGCGGGCGGACCGGAGAAGTGCCGGGCGGTGGTCGAAGACTTCGGATTCGACGCGTGCATCGACTACCGGCAGGACGACCTGCCTGCGGCGCTCAAGCAGCACTGCCCCAAAGGTGTCAACGTGTACTTCGACAATGTCGGCGGGCCGATCCTCGATGCGGTACTGGGCCGACTGGCCCATAAGGCACGGGTCGTGCTGTGTGGCGTCATCTCGAGCTACCTCACCGGCGAGCACCCGGGGCCCGCCAACTATGTGAACCTTCTGGCCAAGACCGCGCTCATGCAGGGGTTCAACGCGCTCGATGAGTGGGGCCGCTTCGACGAGGCCTTTGCCGCGTTACGCCAGTGGGAGGAGGACGGCCGCCTCGTGCACCGCCAGACCATCCTCGACGGTATCGAATCCTGCGTCGACGCCCTGAACGGACTGTTTACCGGCGTCAACATTGGCAAGATGCTGGTGAAGGTCGGCGAGCCCACGCGGGCGTGAGGCCCGCCAAGCTCGCGCTCGACGGATTGAGCGCTGGCGAGCCCGAGATTCTCGCTGATGATCTTTTAAGGAGCGCAAAGGCGCAACTGTCTACAACTCCTCGTCGGTGAGGGGAGCTCGCGGCTGACCGTCGCACAGTGCGACGAGTCGGCTGGCGGTCCACGCCGGGGTGACGCCAGGCGTTGGTAACAGGTAGCGCACCCGCTCGTCCGCGGACCAGCCGAACGCTTCGCCGAGCCCTCCGAGCATGGTGCGAAGGTAGTGCGCCGAAGGCGCTGTGGGCTCGAGGTCCTGCAGGGAGGTGATGGTGAACATCGGCAACGCGTCCCGGTCGTCCAGGCGCAGGACGGTCTCGTAGACCCGGGACGGCACCGACAATTGTCGGTCGACGGCGTCGCTGAGGACCAGGTCGCTGCCAACCGGGCGCCTGGCCTCCTGTGCGACCACATCGCTGAGCTGTCCGAAGGTGAGTAGGTATGCCCGTGCCGCCACCTGACCGTCGGCGTGAGGATCGTAGAAGGCGATGCCCCCGCCCCACACCGTCGAGCTCCCCGCGAAGGTGATGCCACCGCCCAGGTGGATCCCGACGTCTCGCCGCGGAGGCGACTGGTCGCGACAGCCCAAGTAGGTACGACTGCCGCCGCGCGGTCGTCCCCCCGAGATGTAGCAGGCAAACCGCGCCGCATTCATATTCGATCCGTAGGCGACGTACCAGACGAGATCGTCGGTCTCCAGACTCAGGCTCAACCGACTACGGCGCCTTCCTCGAGCGCGAGGTCCGCCTCCCGAAGCAGCACCGATTGCGCCTCCTCGTAGATCCGACGTGCTTCATCGGGGTTGTCGCCGACCGCGGTGAGGCCGACGCGACCGCACTCGGTGAGGCAGCTGATCATGTGGAACACCACTCCGGTACGGCGGGCCTGGTCGAAATGCAGACCGTGGCTGACCACGGCGTCGAAGAGCTCCGTGACGGTCAATGCCTTGAGCCGATCGTCCTCGAAGTGGTCCGTCGCGATTAGAAATTTGGGCGTGCCTGTCGGTGTCAGGAAGACTCCGCGCTCTCCGTCGTAGGTGCCGTCGGTGAGGAACTGCAGGGTCAGGAACGGATGGGTGGTCCCGCCCTTGCGAAGGTTCAGCTCGATAGCGTAAGGCGTCCACGCGCCGCTATCATCCTGCACCACAACGAAATCCACCGCAAACCGGCCGAGCACGCCGAGCTTCGCGAGATGCCGTCCGATCACCATCGCAGGCTCGGCGATGGCGGCGGCGTAGTCGGAGTTCGCCGGGAACACGCAGCCGAGGTACTTCTGACCGCTTGCCCCGCCGAGAAGCTGGTCGTGGGTGGACAGCAGTTCGACGGTGCCGTCCGGCAGTGCGCGCATCTGGACACTCGGACTCGTCAGCGCGACTCCGGTGATCCGTTCCTCGACGATGCCGCCGTGCTTCTCGAACGCGGCCAAATAGACGTCGACAGCAAGGTTTTCGGCCTCCGGTTGCAGGGCCAGCACGCGCTCCGCGATCGCGGCCGCCTCGTTCGACGAGCCGGCGGCCGGTAGCCCGCCCAGATCCATCAGAGCATTGCCTGCGCCCGAGACACCCTCGTTGAGCTTCACGATCGCCTGACTGAGCGACGGCCGCCTCGCGCGCATGCTCTGCACGCCGGCCACGATGTCGTCGACCGTGTGGAGGTCCTCCGCCCCGACCGGACACCGCACCCCCAGCTCCTCGAACATCCTGCGGCAGCCGGTCTTGCTGCCGAGGTCCGCGAGCCGAGGATCCGAGCCGTACATCGGGATACCCAGACTGAGCGCGACGTCCCTCTCGAGCGGCGTGGTGTTGTAGGGAATCAGGTGACAGCGAGCCGCGTTGGGGACCAGTGCCCTGATCTCGCGCAGAAGTCGCGGTCGTGCAAGCAGTTTCGCGCTAAGCGGGACCGTCGACGCATCACCGACCGGCACCAGGTTGAGCCGGGCGCGGGCATGACTGGGAATCACCCCGGGGAGCAAGCCGAGGTAGTACTCCACAATCGATTCGGACACCGGCTGCGACGTCACGTAGATCATGCGCAATCGCGGTTGGCGCAGCAGCAGCAGGAGGAACAGTGCGCGTTCCTCGAGCGCCTGCATGACGGTGCCGCTTCCAGGGGTGGTGCGCTCGATGCTGATCGAGGGGACCACCACGACCGATTCGTCTGCGAGTCCGCGCCGCATTGACTCCCAAACGGCCGGCATGGAAAGTTGCAGACTGTCGAAGGAGCGGTAGCGCTCCTCTTCGTCGAGGTGCGAGAGCTGTGTCATGTGCTTACCTGCCTGTCATCGAGCCCGCTGATGTTGTGGACCCGCACCTTGCGGCTGAATCCCTTTGGTTGCACGTCGCCGATCATCTCGGAGACGGACACGTGCTCGATGGCTGCGAGCACGCGGTCGGTGACCAATACCTGCCAGGGGCCGGCGTCGGAACACAGCCGGGCGGCGAGATTGGTGACGCTGCCGATGGCGGCATAGTCGAAGCGGCTCTCGAAGCCGATCCTGCCGAGGGTCGCAAAGCCCTGGGCGATACCGATTCCCAGGGCGAGGTCGTGACCTCGCCGGAACCATTGTGCGGAAAGCACTTTGACGGCGTCCCGGAGCTCCAACGCCATCCGGACGGCGCGCTCCGCGGCGTCGTCGCACGGGATCGGGTCGTTGAAGAACACCATGATCCCGTCACCGGTGAAGCGCTCGAGCGTCCCTTCGTGTGCGTGCACCGACGACCCGATGGCTCGGTGATACTCGGCCAGCACGCCCATCACCTCTTCGGGTTCACTGTTCTCCGCGAAGGGGGTGAAGTTCCTGAGGTCGGTGAAAACCACGACGATCTCGCGGCGATGGCTGCCTAGGAGGGTCTCGTCGCCGACCACCAGATCGGCGAGTTGCGGCGACAGGAAGCGGCGCAGTCGGTTGGTGCGCTCCAGCTCGGCGACCTGTGTGGCAACCCGAGTTTCGAGCTCGGTGTTCCATTTGGTCAGCTCGTCGGTCTGTCGCCGGATGGTGTCGTGGTAGCGCTTGATGCGCGCCAGCGACGCCACTCGGGCGAGCAGCTCGCTCTTGTCGAAGGGCTTGGTGACGAAGTCGTCGGCCCCTGACTCGAGGGCGGCCAGACGCTGTTCAGACCCGCTGGCCGTGATCATCACGACCGGAAGGAATTCGGTTGCAGGCGTGGATCGGATCCTGCGACAGACTTCGTGCCCGTCCATTCCGGGCATCACGATGTCGAGCAGGACGAGGTCGACGTCCTCGGTCTCGAGCAAGGCAAGCCCGTCCGTGCCTGACGACGCGGTGAGGACCCGATGTCCGCGAGGCGTGAGGACCGCGTCGAGGAGCCTCAAGTTGGCTGGCTGGTCGTCGACAGCCAGCACGGTCACGGAACCGGTCATGGGTTCCGCCCGGCGAGGAACGCCTCGATCTGACCGGGTAGCGCTCGCACACTGATCGGCTTCTCGACGTATCCGTCGAAGCCGGCATGAGCCGCGCGCTCCCGGTCCTCTGCCATCGCGAAGGCGGTGACGGCGACGACCGGTACGTCGCGCCCGAGGCCATCCTGCCTGAGCCGGTGCAGGGTCTCGGTCCCATCGATGCCGGGGAGCTGGAGGTCCATCAGCACCAGGTCCGGGGGGTTCTCCTGGGCAGCGCGCAGGCCTTCCTCGCCCGTACGGGCCTCGATGACGTCGTATCCGGAGACCTGGAGCACGTCGCGAACCAGTTTCAGGTTCAGCGGATTGTCCTCGACCACGAGAATCCGGCGCGACATCAGGACGACTCCTCCCCGGCTAGGGCACCCACCTGTCGCAGCGCATCGACCAGCTGTTCGCGACTGACGGGCTTGCGGAGATACACGTCCGCGCCGAGGGCCAATCCGCGGGGCCGATCATCGACGGCTGAGGCGATGACGACTGGAATGGCCGCGGTGGCGGGGTCCCCCTTCAGCTCGGCCAGTACCTGCCAGCCGTCAAGCCGCGGCAGCTTGATGTCGAGCACAACGGCCGCCGGCAGAACTCGACGGATCACCTCGAGAGCCTCGACCCCGTCCCAGGCCCGCAGCACCTGGGCGGGTGAACCGTCGAGGTAGGCCGAGATGAGATCCAGCGAGGCCCAGTCGTCGTCGACAAGGACTATGACGGGAAGGTCGCCACCGTCAGGGAAGGCGACCTTGTCCCCGCGCTCCTGCAAGCCCGGGATCGAGAAGCCGAACGTGCTTCCGACGCCCGGCGTGCTTTCGAGCCACATCCGCCCGCCAAATAGGTCGACGATCTTTCGTGACAGTGTCAGTCCGAGTCCGGTGCCCTCCTCCTTCGGGGCTCCGCGGCGGCCCTGCTGGAAAGACTCGAAAATCCGTTCCTGGTCCTCGGGAGGCACCCCGATGCCGGTGTCGGTCACTGTGACTGTGAGCTCGTTGACTTCGCGGGAGGCGCGAATGGAAACGCTGCCGCCGTCGGGCGTGAACTTGACGGCGTTGGAGAGCAGGTTCAAGACCACCTGCTTGAATTTCAGCTCGTCAGCCACGATCGTCCCGACGTCGTCGGCGACCTCCACCGTGACGGTGATGGCATGCAGGGTGGCCCGCTCGCGGACCATCGCCAGCGCATCCTCCACTGCGCTGCCGACGCAGAAGATGCTGGGCTCGAGCACCATATGGCCGGCTTCGACCTTTGAGAGGTCCAGAATCTCGTTGAGCAGCTCGAGGAGGTGCCGGCCCGAGTTCCAGATGTCGCGCAGATACTCCTCCTGGCGCTCGTTGATCTCGCCGAACATGCGATCGAGCAGCACCTCGGAGAAACCGATCACCGCGTTCAACGGGGTACGCAGTTCGTGGGACATGCTGGCCAGGAACTCCGACTTGTGGCGGCTGGCGACCTCGAGCTCGCTGGTCTTGGTCTCCAGCTCCCCGAACAGGCGCGCGTTGACGATGGCCAGCGCCGACTGGCTGGCGAAGGTCTGGAGCAGCTCGATCACGTCGGGTGGGAAAGTGCCGGTGCCGCGGCGCCGGATCACCAGCACGCCCACCAACTTGTCGCCGCGCAGCATGGGAACCGCGAGCACTGAACGCCATCCATCCCGGAACAGGATGTCCAGATGTGGGTCGCGCTCCACCTGAGCAAGGTCGGGAACCTCGACTGGCCCGTGGGTAAGCGCGGTTTGACCAACCAGGGTCGATTCCCGGTGGATCGTGATCGCCCGCAGCTGCTCCAGTAGGGCGGAGCTGCTCCCGAAAGCGGCGCGGACATGGAACGAGTCGCTCCACTCGTCGTATTCCATGATCGATCCGCCGTCGGTACCGAGGGTGATGTCCCCGAAGCCGAGGTTGGTGAGCCGCACGGCGTTGCTGACGATCCGGTCCAGGACCTCGTCGAGGTCGAGGCTCGAGCCGATGGTCTCGCCCACCTCCCGCAGCGCCTCCAGCTGCGCGACCTTGCTTGCCAGCTCTTCGCCCCTGGACTCCAGTGCGCGCATCAGATCTCGCTGTCGCAACACGATCGCACCCTGGGCGGCGAAGTCCTCGAGCAGCTCGCGTTCGCGGATGTCGAAGGGTGCGACGTCGGTCCTCCACATCGACAGCACGCCGACGACCTCGTCCTGCAAGATCATCGGCGTGGAGAGCAGCGTGCGGAAACCGCCACGTTGCTGGAGGTCGTGGCGTCCGTAGTCCGCGTCGTTGAGTACGTCGGGAATCTGGTGGGTGCGCATATCCTCGGCAACGCGCCCGACGATGGACGAGCGGTTGCGGGCTATCGGGTGGTCCTCCAAGTACTTCCGATACTCGTCGGAGGTCGCGCCGGCGACTCGGGATAGCCGGAACACGTCGCCGTCGAGGAGGAACAGCTGGGCGGCCTGCGCTCCACACAGCCGCGCGGCGTACTCGAGGACGGTGTCCAGTACTGCCCCGGGGTTGGCGACGTCGCGACCGAGCGCCGCGAGGATCTCCCGGCTCGCCGCGGACTGCTCGCGGGCGTCTCGCAACGCCTGGCGCTCCGCGGGCAGACGCTTGATCGGTCGGGTTGTGCCTGCCCGTCGCTGCTCGACCGAGGCACGCGGAGTACTTGACGCGTGTTCGCTCGGATCGGCCATAGTCTCCCCCGTCGAGACCCTTTTTCAGTTTGTGCCTATTGGCTTGTCGAGGCGGGCGTTTTGGCTATCTTGTCGGACGCAAACGTCAATTACCGGCCTTCGACGACCGTGATAGTGGTCCATGCGCCGACGTGGATGCGATCGCCATCGGTCAATGGGGTTTCTTCGCCGTTTCCGAGGCGGTCCTCGCTGTCGTTGAGGCTGGTTCCGTTGGTGGAGCCCAGGTCGGTGATGGTGAGACCGGAATCGCGGACCCGCAGCACCGCGTGTTGCGTCGAGACTCCGCGGTCGGCGGGGTGGATGCCGAGGTCGATCTCGGGTTCCACGCCCTGGTCGTG
Source organism: uncultured Actinomycetota bacterium (assembly GCA_963715885.1). Lineage (GTDB taxonomy): Bacteria > Actinomycetota > Actinomycetes > Mycobacteriales > Mycobacteriaceae > Mycobacterium. The sequence continues at coordinate 160,706 of CAVQSK010000033.1, read as the reverse complement.
GTTATGCCTTCCGATCAGTGCGGTGTCACGCTGCAGCACGATGCGGCGTTCGGGGAAGTACTGCGGGAACTCAACGGCGTCGGGGCCGCCGCGGGCGATGACACGTTGATAGAACTCGGGGTCGGCGTTGACGATGGCGGTCCATCTGACCGGCGCTACCGTGTTCGCTGCCTGCGGGGGCGATACGTCTGGTTCGGGGGGATCGGGCAGCGCCGAATCGTGTCCGCACGCTTCACAGAAGCGGCCGGTGACCGGCATTCCGCACGCGGGACAGGCCCTGGCCGCAGGTGACGGATCGGGTTGTGCGGCAGAAGTTGCGATCGGGGCTCCGCACACGTCGCAATAGTCGTCGGCTGCCGAGGAGTGCCCTTCGATACAGGTCGGCATCAGGTCTCCTTCCGCACGCGAGCGGTTCTGGTCGACCGCGCGTCGAGGGCCATCTCGTCTGCCGCTGCTATCTCGCGTCGAAGCCGGACGGTGCCGGTCTTTTCGTCGACCTCCACAACTCCCTTGAGCAGCTTGGCCGTTCCAGTGTTTCCCGATTTCACGGCGAGTTCCATCGCGCGCTGCAACTTGGCGGTCGCGGTCTTGATGTCGCCGTTCTTGCGTGCGCTCAAGCCCTCCTGGACTGCCTGCGCCAGCTCTGCCTGGCCGGTGTAGTGCGCCACCCTCCGACTGATCTGGGCTGACAACTCCGTGTCGGCGGTCCACACCGCCTTCACGAGGCCCTGGCCCAGGACCTCGTCGCCTGCAACGACGCTAACCCGCGCGGCCAGCTTCTCGCGCCCGGCCGCTGCCGGCTCTACCTCGACTTGAATGTGGTAATCGCGATCCTCGGCACCCCACGAGCCCAGCGGGTACTCCCCGGACTGATTTCCTGAGTCGACTCGACGGTGTGTCAGGTCTTCGACAGTCGGCGCGACTTGTTTGACGAACTCGACATTGGCGCCGGCTGGTGTCCACAGGCGCAACGTCAGGTCGGGAATCGACTTACTCATCGATGTGCGCATCATGGCGGCGAAATCGTCCGCGAGATCTTCCGGATCGGCGACGATGTCCACGGTGCCCAGCAGTGCGGACGAGATCGAACGAAGCTCGTCGACGTGCCAGTTGGTTCCCACTCCTCGGCAGTCGCAGGTGAATTCGCCTTCGCTGAGCCCGATCTGCTCGCCGAGTTCTTCCGGGGTTTCGTGCTCGTCCTTGCCGTCCGTGAGCAGAATCGCGTGGGTGGGAACCCCCGGGTGGTGTCCGGCGATTTCGCGGACGTGCGCGAGCCACGTTCCAATCGCGGTCCCGCCGTTGGGTCGCAATCCGTCGACGGCACGCTTCGCGGCCGCCCTAGTGGATGCGCTGGCCCGTGTTGACCATTCGTCTTCTGGGTAGACGTGGGCGGCCTCTTCGGTGCCGGCGACGATCGCGAAGTAGGTGCCGTCGACGAGTTCGTCGATGGCGGCCGCGGTGGCGCGCTTCGCCGCTTCGAACTTTTCGAACGGCGACTGCATCGAGGTCGAGCAGTCGATGATGATGGCCTCGACTCGATCCATCGGGGTGGCCGTGGCACTCAATTCGTTTTCGACAGTGATGCTGACGATCGCGTCGACCGTCCCGGTCCCCTCGGCGAGATAGGGATTGTGATCGATGTCAACCGAAATGCCTTGCTGTTCATCTGAACTCATGAAGCCCTCCGATCGGGACTATTGCGATAGTGATGTTGTCCTGGCCGCCGGCGTCCAAGGCGCAATCGACCAGTGCGCGCGCTGCCGCGGTCGTGTCGAGACCGGCGCAGAGTCCTGCGATGTCGGCGGCGTCGGGCAGGTAGTTCCATAGTCCGTCGCTGCAGAGCAACAGCCACCCCGGGCCGTCGGGTGTGATCGTGCGGACGCTCTCGTCTGACCACGGTTTCGCTTCGGAGTCGGCACCGAGCCAACGGGTCAGCGTGTGTGCGCCGCGTTGCACGGCTTCCGAGTCGGCCGCTGCACCGGCGGTGATCAGTTCCTGCGCCAACGAGTCGTCGACGGTCAGCTGTTGCGCGGGTGCGGGCGGTCGGGGAAGCCAGTACGCCCTGCTGTCGCCGACGTTTCCAATTGTGATCTGCACTGTCCCAGCAGATGTCGGGACGACTGTCGCCGCGGTGTAGGTGCACGATGGCGCGATAATTCCATCGGCGCCGGTCTTTGCGCAGGCCGCAGCTTTCGCCGCGTCGGCTAGGCCCGCCAGCACGGCGGCGTGTGATGTGCGGGACGCGGCGAGCGCGGCGAGCATCGCGTCCACACCCGCCTTCGAGGCGGCCACCGACGCCACCTGCGCGTCACCGGAGGTAGAAACCCCGTCACATACGGCAACGGCTATCGCGTCGGATTGCTCGGTGCCGCTGCCGACCACGATTCCGGCTGCAGCGGCGTCCTCGTTGCGGGCGTGTTCGATACCGCGGTCGGTGACCAGCACGACAACGTCGATATCTGCCTCGTCGCGGTCGGACTCAGCGCGCCGGTGACCGCAGACGGTGCAGTAATCGTCGGCGTGGGTCTCGTTGCCGCAGTCGGGGCAAGGAGCTTCCACAAACCGTCCGGGCCGCGGAATGGCGACTCGGCGGACCTCCGACAACCCTGCGCCGCAGCTCTCACAGAACCGGTCGACTCGTCCGACGACCGCCGCGCATTGCGGGCACATAGTCTGCTCAGTGGTCATACTCGTGTCCTCGGCCGAACCGCATTTGCTTTTTCCACCAACGCGATGCGCTCCCACATGCCGGTCGTCTGGTGCGCCAGCTCGCGGTAGCAGCGTTCCATCCCGACCCGGATATCGGGTTCCTCGAAGTCGGCGCCGAGCAGTCGCGGGCCCTTAGGCTCGTTGCCCGCCTGCAACCAGCCCAACGCCGAGTCGAAAACCCGCAGCTGAATCGACGCCCGCTTGGCGGCCGATTCCAGGGTCAGCGCCGCGGTGCGATTTCCGGCATCGAGCAGCGTCTGCTCGTCGGTGTTCTCGGGTGTACAGCTGTCGAGCAGAATGTCGACCGCGGTCGTGCGTGCCGCCGTGAAATGCGCTGACGCGGCGGGCACCTGGTCAAGCGCCGTGATCGCGCCGGCCCGGTCACCCACTCGCGCACGCTGCCTCGCCAGCCCGAATGCGGCGCTGACGTAGTTGTGGTCGGTTCTCCACACCGTCTCGTAATAGCGGGCAGCGTCGTCGCGCGCGTCGCGCAATTCGGCGGTGGCCGCGATCGCCAGTTTGGGGGCGAGCTCGCCAGGCAACATGTCCAGCACCGCGTCGAAATCAGCTGCAGCCTTGTCAAATTCGCCCTCGAGCAGCCCGCATTGTGCGCTGTACCAGTGCAGTCGCCAGTCTCCGGACATCACCGAACGCAATTCGGCAAGCCGTTTGCGGGCGTCCTCCGGGGCGCCGATCTCGAGCGAGGCGCGGACCAGTCGCAGCGGAACCTCGAGGGAGGGAATGTTGCCCTTTTTCGCAGCGCCTTGGGCCCGGTGCAACACGTGTTCGAGCTGAGCGATGGGTGTGCCGCTCGTGGTGGCGAGCACCGCTGCGCCGGGGTCGTTCGGGTCTACGACGGGGACGGGCAGTGCCGCGATCACATCAGCGGGATCCGTTGGCACGTCAGGGCCTGTGGCGTAGACCGCGCGCTGCGGACTGAAGTAGGTCGACATCCGAGGTTGTTCGGTGTCGCGTTCGGCGGCCGCGATCTCGTGCATTACGCCGGTCAGCTGGTCGGCCATCTCGGCCATGGAGAAGAATCGTCTCCCCGGATCGAGGTCGGTAGCGCGCAAGATCGCGCGATACAACGATTCATGTTTCGCCAGCACCGGTACGGCTTCGGGTCCGGGTAGCTGCTCGACGAAGTGTCCGTGCTCTTGCGGAAAATCCATGACGAGTACTGCCAGCGTCCGCCCGACCGTGTACACATCACTGGCGACGGTCGGGCCGGTGTGGGCGATCTCGGGCGCCTGGTAGCCCACGGTCCCGAAGATCGAGCTTTCCTCGTCGTCCATCGCGATGACCGCTCCGAGGTCGATCAGCTTGAGCTGCTCATCGGCTTGTATCACGTTGTCCGGCTTGAAGTCGCAGTACGCCAGTCCCTGCGAGTGCAGGTAATCGAGTGCCGATGCGATCTCGACGATGTAGGCGACGGCCTGGCCCGGTGGGAGGGGAGCGTTGCCGGCTTTGCGGATCTGCTTGAGCGACTGGCCGCCGACGTACTCCATGACGATATAGCCGACCGGGACCCCGGCGGAGCCGGCATGTTCGACGAAGTTGTAGATCCGGACGATGTTTGGATGTTCCACCTCGGCTAGGGCGAGGACTTCGGCGGCGGCGGCGGCCATGGCGTCGGCGTCGCTGGAGTTGATGAGGCCCTTGAGCACCACCCAGCGGTTGTGCACGTTGCGGTCGATCGCCAGGTAGATCCAGCCGAGGCCGCCGTGCGCAAGGCACCCTTGCACCTCGTACTGCCCGCCGACGAGATCGCCGCGAGAAAGCTTGGGAACAAACGAGTACCGGGTGCCGCAATGGGTGCAGAAGCCCTCGGGGCGACCGGGCTGTCCGTCCGCTGACCGCCCGACGGGCTTGTGGCATTCGGGGTTGCCGCAGAACCGGCTGCCCTCGGGTACCTGAGGGTCTGTCAGTATCGCGGCGGCCGGATCGCCCTTCGGTATGCGGGGAATTTCGACAATGCCGGCGCCGAGGCGGCCGCGAGCGCTGGCAGACCTCGATGACCCGGTGCGAGCCGTTCGCACTGACGGAGCGGATCTAGCGGTCGGAGTGCTCGGGGCCGTCGCTTGTGTCGGCTTTTGGGTCGCACCTGTTGTGGGCGCGGTGCCGCACACGTCGCAGTAGCCGTCGACGACTGTCCCGGCACATCCGGGTTCGGCGCATCTCATCTGGCTTTCCCCCGCTTCTCGACGATCAACTGCTGGTAGTCGGCGATCGCGCGGGTCACCGCACGGAGGTCGCACGGCTGTCGTGACAGCAGGCCGGCAGCGATCCGGCTGGCCGCCAACAGGTCTGGATCCTCTCCCAGCCCCAGGCGGGCCGCCTTCGCCTGGTATACCGTCAGCCGTCCCTTGAGTTCGCTGCGACGGTCGAGGAGGCCTTGCGCGAGCTGTTCGTCCTCACGCACGACCCGCAGCGCCGCCTCGATCTGACGTCGCAGCGACAGCAGCGCCGTCGTATCCGGAGTGGTTATCGACCGCAGCGCTGCGCGCAGGCCCGGCTCGGCGTCGGCGTGCACCGGAAGCGGACCGGAGACCACGATCTGCTCGGCGCGTGCGCGTATCTCTGCGACTTGTTGTATCGCGTCCCGCAACTCGTCTAGCTGCAAGCTCGTACCGGCGACTGCATCGGGCCAATTCGCCTGCAGTGCAGCTAGTTCGGCGAGATCGGTCGATCGCCGCTCGATACAATCTTCGATGGCGGTGACGCGCTCCTCGATGTCGTGCTTGGATAGCGAGAGCGGATCGGTTGCGGAAACAGCCAACAGCTCGGCCATCTCCTCCGGCCCGGCCGCGCCGGCCTCGTCGAGTCGTTTCTGTGATGGTGCGAGCCGTTGTGTGATCTGCGAGTTGATCCCGTCCACGGCGTCGAGAAACTCGACCACGGCTGGATAGGCGGAGCGCATACGTTCCGCCGTGTCGGCCAGCCCGACATACTCGACCGACTCACCGGGGCCGCTGATTTGGCGCTGCGCCAACGGGATTGGTTGACGTGCTACCTCGAGCGAACGTTCGCGCAACAGTCTCGTCAACTCCGCACGGTCGTCGTCGTCGAGCCTCCATCCCCGCTCCCGCACCGCCCGCGCGGTGTCCAGGATCGTCGTCATCCGCCCCAAGTCCTCCCACAGTTGCGCGAGCGATTTCTCGATCACCACCCACCGTTGCGCGGTGACGCCCGTCGGCGGATAGCGCCGCACATGCCCGAGGCCGGGGTGGTTGTCCAGCTCGATCAGCGTCGCCGACATGGAAGTGACTTCCTTTGTACGCGAGGCGATTTCCCGGTCAATTGCGTCGGTGGTCAGTTCGGTCATGATCAGTCCTGGTAGCGTGGCGCGGGCGGACCTGGCGACGGCCCGAGCTCTTGGAGCCGAGCCTCATAAAGCCGCTGCCAGGTTCCGTCGTCGCGTATCTTCTCGAGAACACCGTTGACGAACCGAACCAGATCCTCGGTCTTCTGATTGACTCCGATGCCGTAGGGCTCGACGGCTACGCTGTCCCCGACCACCTCCACATTCGGGTCCTGATGCGCTAGTCCCCGCAGCACCACATCGTCGGTGCTGATCGCGTCGACCTGGCCCTGTTGCAGCATTAGGAGGCAGTCCGTCCAGGTCGTTGCACCGAAGACCTTCGGCGGCGGGTTGAGCTCGTACAGCTTCGCCAGCGACGTGGTGCCTGACACCGCACACACCCGTTTGCCTGAAAGTGCGGGGAAAGAATCGATTCCGGAGCCCTTCACGGTCAGAACCTTCTGGTGGGCGTTGAAGTACACCGTGGAGAAATCGACGAGCTCCTTGCGGGCACAGGTGATCGAATACGTCCGCACCACCAAGTCGACCTCACCGTCCTGCAATACCGACTCGCGTTGGGCCGCATTGACCACTCGCAACTGGACGCGGTCCGGGTCGCCGAAGATCGCTCGCGCGATCTCGCGTGCGATATCGATGTCGAAGCCCTCCACTTGCCCGGTGGACGGGTTCCGAAAGCCGAACAGATAAGTGTCCTGGTCGACACCGACGATGAGTCGTCCACGCTCGGCGATCGCCGCCATCGTCGAACCAGGCGGCATGGCACCCGGGGACGGGAGCGGACCGGGGCGCAGGCTTGCTTCCCTGTCGCAGTCCGCACTTGCCGCAGTCGGCGCGCTCGTGACTTCGTTTGCACCGGATGGCCACGGTTCAACGGGCGAGACCGACACCGACACCGGCGCAACGGAGGATCCACATCCCGCGGCGGTGAGCGCAACGGCGAGCAGCGCCAGGACAATTCGTGTTTTCACAGGAACTCCTTGAGTCGCGGCCACAAGCCGACGACGGCAGCCGACGCAGCGACAACCATCAACACGAGCGTCCCCGTGGGGTTCCATGCCAGCCATCGCCCCGCCGCGGACACTCGATCGCGCAGCGTTTCGCGCGTTCGCTCGATCCCGTCGCGCAAGCTGGATTCGACGTCGGCGAACTGCGCGGCCGAGGCGGCCGGATCGGGACCGATTGCCTGGGCGACCGCGGCGTCGTACTCGCCGCGTTCGTAGAACTCGGTCTGCTTCCGGTGGCTGGCGATCCATTTCTGCACCCCGTCCTTCGCGGCCGCCGGTGCCGCGTCGAGCAGTGTGCCCAGCTCGTCGATGTGGCCGTAGAACGACTTCTCTCCTGCAGAGATGTCGCCACGCCCGATCAGCTGCAGGGTCTCGTCGGTTCGGGCCTGTTGGGCGAGTATGCGAGCTTTCGCAAGTTGCCCGAACTTCGCGGTGCCCTCGGTTCGGCTGTCCTCGATGTTGGCTGCCGCCAAGCGGGTTGCCACGACGATCCACGCGATCACCACCAACACCACCGCCGCTGCGACAACGAGCCCCATATTGAACTGCCGGTTGGTGCGGCCAAGCAGGATCACCGAGCCGATACCGATCATCACCAGGGCGAGCACTAGCAGCACGAGACTGACCGTCGGTAGCGAACCGACGGCGCGCTGGCCTTCGTCGAGCGCTGCAAGATTGCGGGTGTAGATCCGCTCGGCGCCGGGAAGCAATGAGGTCCGCATCAACGAAGATGCTTCCCGCAAGTACGCGGACCCGACCGTGAGCCCCTGCCGGTTGTTCACCCGGGCCGATTCGACCAGCCCCGTGTATGCAGCCAGTCGCGCCGATATTTCCGCCACTTCGGTACGGGCATCCGGATCAGTCGTCCCCGCGGTCACGTCCGCCAGTGCCGATGCCGCGTCAGCCAAGGCTTGTTGATATCGGGCTCGAATCGTGGCCGCTTCGATGCCGCCGGAGAGGAACGCTGATGCTGCGGCGGCGTCGGCGGCTGATAGCGCGGCGTACAGGTTCTGCGCCGCGTAGGCGAGGGGCTCGGAACGGTCGAGAACCGCGTTGCGCTCGTCGATCCGCGCGTTGAGTTGAGCGCCACACACCAATCCGGCAATCACGCAGAATGCCGCGACAGCGATTGCGATCATGCCGACGACACCTGGCGTCGTGCGGGCAAGCCGTCGCACGAACGCCGCAGAGGTCTGCGCGTCCAGCGTGCGCGGCGAGCTCATGTCGTTCACTACCCCCGTCCAAACCTTGTTTCAGTCTGGGGCTTGTCCCTGCTCGGGGCGGGGGCTTTGGCTCAGATGATCGGCTGCTCCTCCGGTCGCTTCAGGCGCAGCCACCGTTCCCACAGGTTCACCGTCGCCTCGAGCTGGCCGCTGATGCTCGTCGGCTTGGGCTGCGGCGCGGGCAGCTCGATTCCCGGTGCGTGAGCGTGCCGCAGGCTCACCGTGTTGTGTTGGTCGAGAGACACTGGCTGTCCTTCGTGCTCCACCGGCTCAACGTCCGGTGATCATGTTGGCAATGCGTGCAATTCGGCTTGTCTGCGATAGGTCCTTCTCGGTTTCCCTTCGGTCTGCCGTGCGGTACAACGCGTACATGCTTTGGACGCCGAGCCACCGCAATGGCTCGGGTTCCCAGCGCCTGACGCGCCGGCCAACCCACGGCAGACGGGTGAGCTCGGTGTCACGTTCGAGCACCAGGTCGGCGAGCGTGCGCCCGGCGAGGTTCGTGGTCGTCAGTCCGCTGCCGACATAGCCTCCCGCCGTGCCCAGCCCCGTCGTTCGGTCGAGGTCCACGGTGGCCGTCCAGTCCCGCGGCACCCCCAGGACGCCGCACCAGCCGTGGACGATGGGCACCGCGCGGGTCGCCGGGAACATATCGTGCATCAACGCGGTCAACGCGGTGATGGTCCACTGCTGCGTGGTGCCACGGTTGTCGATCCGTGATCCGTAGCGGTAGGGAATGCCACGGCCGCCGAGGGCGATTCGGTTGTCCGCGGTGCGCTGGGCATACATGTAGCCGTGCGCGTAGTCGCCGAGCAGTTCAGCGCGCTGCCAGCCGATCTGGTCAGACGCCTCCTGTGTGAGCGGCTCAGTGACGACCATCGAGGAGTTCATCGGGAGCCAATTGCGCCGCTGGCCGTGGATACTTGCGGTGAATCCCTCCAGGCAACGCAGGACGACGGGTGCCCGCACAATGCCGCGGTCGGTCACCGCCCGGCCCTGCTCGATCTTGCTGACCGTCGTCTGCTCGAAGATCGTCACGCCCGTGGACTCGACGACACGCGCCAGGCCCAGCACCAGCCTGGCGGGCTGAACTCGGGCGCAGTGGGGGCTGAACAGGCCCGCTAATGTGCCGGCGACCCGGATACGTCGGTCCATCTCGTCCCGGCTCAGCGCGACGAAGTCCTCCGGTTCTGCGCCCCACTCTTGTTCGTAACGCAGGGAATCCTGCAGGCGGCCGAGCTGTGCACGCGTGCGGGCGACGTGGAGCAGGCCATCCTTGGCGATGTCGGCGTCGATGCCCTCCGTCTTGGCGACGGCGATCACCTCGTCGACCGCGCCGCGCATGGCGCGCATGAGGTTGACGACACCCTGGTGTCCGTGGGTTGCGGCGTATGCGTCGCGTTTGCCTGCCAGCTCGGCTGACAGCCAGCCGCCGTTGCGACCTGAGGCGCCGAAGCCGGCGAACTCGCGCTCCAGCACGACGATCCGAAGGTCGGGCTGCGCCTGTTTGAGGTAGTAGGCGGTCCACAGACCGGTGAACCCTGCGCCGACGATGCACACGTCGGCCTCGCGATCACCCGCCAACGGTTGTCGGAGGTCCGGTAGCCCGATCGAGCGGTACCAGAAGGACACCTCGCCGTTGATGAATTCCGTTGGCACATCGACGGGTTTCTCGTCGATGGACATGGTTGTGCTCCTGTTCGTTGTCCCAGGCGTCAGCTTTGTATGGCGGGCGTCGGCTGTGGGGTCGCCACCTGCGGGCCTCCGGTAGCGAGGATTGCGGCGTCGTTCGGGTGGAAGGTGAGCCAGACCCGGTCGTCGGCGTTCCCGGGGCTGAGGGCGCCGGCGCTCTCACGGACGAGGACGGTCGTGTCGTCATCGAGGCGCACCTCGACCTTGCGGGAATTGCCGAAGTAGATGTGCTGCAGAATTCGGCCTGGGACAGCGTTATCCGAGTCGGGTCGGGGACCATCGGGCTCGATGCGGATCCGCTCCGGTCGGACGACGACCGCCACGGGGGTCCCGTTGGGCTGTTCACCCCGGCTGGCGGCGAGGCGGTGACCGTTGGCGTCGACTTCCTTGCCACCGTGGACGATTCCGTGGAAGAGGGAGGACTCGCCGAGGAACTGGGCGACGAACAGGCTGTCCGGATATTCGTAAAGCTCTGTCGGCGTGCCGATCTGCTCGATGCGTCCATCGTTGAACACCGCGATGCGGTCGGAAAGGACCAAGGCCTCGTCCTGGTCGTGCGTGACATAGACGAACGTCGTGCCGAGCTCGGCGTGGATCCGTTTGATCTCCAGCTGTAGCGAGTCGCGAAGCTTCTTGTCCAGCGCACCGAGCGGCTCGTCCATGAGTAGGACGCGGGGGCTGTAAACCATCGCCCTGGCAAGTGCGACGCGCTGCTGTTGGCCTCCCGAAAGCTCCTTGGGTCTGCGCCGGCCGAGGTCGCCGAGGCCGACGGTCTCGAGGGCCTGGGCCACCATGGTGTGTCGCTCCGCTTTGGCAATAGACCTCTGCCGCAACGGGTATTCGATGTTCTCCTCGACCGTCATGTGCGGGAAGAGCGCATAGTGCTGAAACACCATGCCGATGTTGCGTTTGTACGGCGGCAGGTTCGTCATCTCACGTTCGTCGATTCGGAGCTCTCCCTCCGTGACGTCCACGAATCCTGCGATCATGTTCAACGTCGTGGTCTTGCCCGAGCCGCTGGGACCGAGGAGCGTGAGGAACTCGCCGGGGCGTGCGTCGAGGTCGATGGCGTCAACGGCGGTGACCGGGCCGTAGCGCTTGGTCAGGCCGCGCATGGTGATCGAGGCGCCGTGGGGAGCGCGGTCAGCGGACACGATTTCTCCTCGTTGCGTAGATGCTCGCAATGACGGTCACGCTGGTGGTGAGGGCGAGAATCAGAGTGGCCGCCGCCGCGATGGTCGGATCGGTGTCGCGGGTGACAGACGAGTACATCCGCACGGGCAGCGTCTGTAGGTACGGGCTCTGGATGAACAGCGACAGCACGACCTCGTCGAAACTCGTGGCGAAGGCGAACACCGCACCCGACAGCACGCCGGGTGCCACCAGCGGCAAGGTGATGGTGCGGAAGACGTTCCACCGCCCAGCGCCGCATATCGCTGCCGCGTCCTCGAGCCGTCTGTCGAACCCTTGCAGGCTCGCCATGACCGGGATGATGACGAACGGTAGCGCCAGGACGCTGTGTGCGACAACGAATCCCAGCGTCGTGCCAAGCAGGTTGAGCCGCAGGAACACCGCGTAGAGCCCGACCGCGACCACGATGACCGGAACCACCATGGGCGCCAGCAGGAGAGCTCGGATGCCCTGCTGGCCGAAAAATCGCGTGTGGCTTAGCGCCACCGCCGCCGCGGTGCCGCACACCGTCGCCACGATGGCCACGAGGACACCGACTCGCAGGCTCGCCTGCAGTGCGGCCATCCACGAGGGGTCGGAGAAGAAGTTGGTGTACCACTGTGCGACCACTCCTCCGGCGGGAAGTTGAACGACGGGCGGTTGGTGAAGCTCAGCGGGATGACGACGAGCGACGGCGCGACGAGCCACAGCGCCACTACCCCGCAGAAGCACAGGAGCAACGCACGCCAGAAGGCGCTGAGACGACGGGTCATGTGCGCGGCCCCTGACGGGCGGCGCGGCGCAGCGCCAGCATGAGCACCGCAAGCACGACGAACGTGAGGACGAGCAGCACGACACCCATAGCGCCGCCTTTGCCCCACTGAAGCAGGCTGCTGACCTGTGCATAGATCTGCTGGCTGATCAGCGAGTTGTCAGGAGAGCCCAGCAGCGCCGGGGTCACATAGAAACCGAGACTGCTGATGAACACCATGAGACAGCCGGCACCCACGCCGGGCAGGGACAGCGGCACCCAGATCCGCAGGAACGAGGTGAGCGGCCGCGCGCCCAGACTCGCGGATGCCAAGACGAGCCGGCGGTCGATGCCCGCCATCACCGCATACAGCGGCAGCACCATGAACGGCAGCAGAATCTGGCTCATGCCGATGACCACACCGAGGTTGGTGCGGATCAGGCGCACTTCCTCCAAACCGACGAAGGAGAGCAGGGTGTGCACCGGTCCGTTGTCCTGCAAAAGGATCACCCACGCGAAGGTGCGCACCATCAGGCTTGTCCAAAACGGCACGAGGACAAGCATTGTCAGCACGGCACGCACCTTCGGTCCGAACGCGACCATGGCGTAGGCATAGGGGTATCCGAGGACCAGGCAGACGAGGGTGACCGTGAGGGCAGTGGTGAAGGTCCGGACGAGCACGTCACGTTGCACGTCGTCCGAGAGATACCACTGGAAGTTCCCGAACCCCAGCGCAGGTTCGCTGAAGGCACGCCAGAGCATGACCGCCAGGGGCAGGACGAACACACCTATGACGAGGACCAGCGAAGGGGATAGCAGTCCGATGGCGCTGCGACGCCTTCGCCTCGTCCCGGCGGCTTCAACCGGCGCCGGTGGGCGCGTGTCGCGGCCCGCCAGGACATCTACCACGGCCATGTCAGAGTTATCCTCTTATCCCGCAAGCCAGTTCGTATATGCGCCTATCATCGCATCGTTGTTCTCGGACCACCAAGCGATATCAAGCGGGAACCTGTCCTTCGCCCGCTCTGGGCTCGTGGTGAGAAAGGACTTGGCCAGGTCGTCCAATTGCGGCTTGGAGTCGATATTGATTGGGCTGTAGGACGTCAGCTCCGTGAGTTTCGCTTGCTGCTGCGCGCCCAGGTAGTAGTTGATGAGAGCCATGGACGCCTTGGGGTTCTTGGCGCCTTTCGGCACGGTTATCGTGTCGGCCTCGGGCATCCATTGGTTCCACATCGGGGCAAAGGGCGCGCCGTTCTTCACGGCGGAGTAGGCGCGGCCGCTCCAGACGAGCGCCATATCGACCTGCCCTGACTCGATGAGCTGCTGCGCGTTGGCGCCAGTGGTCCAGAAGACGATGTCACCACGGATGCTCGAGATCTTGCGCAGAGCACGGTCGACGTCAATCGGATACATCTTGTCCGGCGCGACACCATCAGCGAGCAACGCACCCTCGAGGACACCCGGATCCAGCTCCCCGGATGGCCCTCTTGCCCGGGAACCTGGCGGAGTCGTAGAAGTCGGCCCAGCTCTTGGGCGGGTTGGCACCGAACTTCTCGGTGTTGTAGACGACGATCAGTCCGTATTGCATTGCAGGGACGGAGCATTCGTCGGTCTTGGCGCTTGGCGGGATCTTGCTGACGTCGACGATGCTTGTGTCGATCGGCATGAACAGTTCCCCGCAGTGCTGCGCGGTGAAAACGTTGGTCGAGTCGATGACGTCCCAGGTGACATTGCCCGAATCGACTTGGGCCTTGATTTTGGCGTTGTCGGTCGGGCCGTCCTGAAGAATCCGTGCCCCGGACTCCGTGGCGAACGGGTCGACTGCCGCCTTCGTCTGCCCTTCTTGGTAGATGCCGCCGTAGGAGACGAAGGTGAGTGTGACGCCCTTGAGCGCGTCGGCCTTGACGGTGCCGGCTTGCGGTGGCCCGCTGCCAAGATCGATGTTGGCTGCTTCGCCGGGGCCCGAGGAGGTGCACGCGGCGGCGAGGAGCGCGGTGACGATCACGGATGCCGCCGTCATCGGTACGTGTCGACAGTGACGGGATGTAGACATGAAGAACTTCTTTAACTGGTGGGTGGGCTGACGATCCAGAGAATCTCGGCATGTGCGTCGCTGGTGTTGTGCACTGTGTGAGGAACGGACGTGCGGTATTCGGCGCTGTCTCCGGCGTCGAGACGATGCTTGGAGCCGTCGAGTTCGAGGATCACGCTGCCTGCGATGACCAAGAGGATCTCCTGAGAATCGTCGTGGACGTAGGCCTCACCGGCGGTCCCACCCGGCGCGAATTCCGCGACGTAGACCTCGAGATTGCGCAGCGGCTTCTGGGACAGAAGGTATTTGGCGCTGGTGTCTGAAACGTGGATCTCCGGACGATCCTGCTTGCGCAGAATGCGGGGGCCGTTCGCGTGGTGGTCGGTGAAGAGGTCGGGGAGGGTGACCCCGAGTTCCTCGCACAGGCGGCGCAGGGTCCCCACGCTTGCGTTGACCTGTCCTCGCTCCAACTGGCTGAGAAATCCAGGAGATGTGGCGGCCCGGGTCGCGAGCTCGCGCAGGGTCAGCTTGCGTGCGTGCCGGAACTCGCGGATGCGTGCACCCATCGCCGACTCCGCCGTCAAGGGAACGGAGTCCACGTCCGGGCTCTCCAACTCCATCGATCGAACGTCCGTTCGCGCGAGAGGATCACATTTTCTGTGACAACGAACATTTTGTTCGCCCAGACCATATGACGCATTCGTCGGCCTGGCAAGGCCTGCAGCGATTTGTGGTTAGGCTGGTGACGTCGTCCGCTGAAGTGGCCCACGAAACCACACAGAAATGGACCATCTCCCTACGCCACTTCGTGGGTAGCGTTGTGGGAACGTTGTACAACACATCGACGTTGCCGCCGCTCGGACCCTCGAAGCCCCTCCGGGCATCTTGACGATCGTCGATAACTACCCGCCAATGGATCTCAGGCAATGAACATTTGTGTTTTCCTCTCCGCCGCTGACCTCGACGAGCGTTACACCCGGCCGGCCCGCGAGTTCGCCGAACTCATCGGCAAGGGCGGGCACACCCTGGTGTGGGGTGGATCCGATTCAGGGCTGATGAAGGTCGTCGCCGATGGAGTGCGGGAGACCGGAGGGCGGCTGGTCGGGATCTCGGTCGTCTTTCTCCGCGATTGGGCCAGGAAAGACGCCGACGAGATGGTGCTCGCCAAGGATCTCGCCGAACGGAAGGCGCTGTTGCTCGCCCGATCCGACGCGGTGGTGGTGATGGCCGGCGGCCTGGGCACGTTGGACGAGGCGACCGAGATCCTCGAACTGAAGAAGCACGGATTGCATGACAAGCCGGTGGTGCTGCTCAACACCGCGGGCTTCTACGACGGGTTGGCCCTGCAGCTCCGGCGGATGGGGGAGGAAGGGTTCCTGCCGGTGCCCCTGGCAGAGCTCGTTTACTTCGCCGACGAGGGTGCCGACGCGCTCGCCTATCTGGAGGAGTCTGCCGAACCCAAGAGTTGAGCCCCGGTCAGTACTGAACTCATCTGACGGCGCGGCTTAGACGCTCGAACGCGATGACAGCCCAGCGGCGGGGCCGAAATGCCGCTCTGGCTGATGCATTTCATCGTCTACGGCATCACCCTGCATAGTGCGTCCAGCGCGCCCGCCCACGCGCTGTCCGATGGAGCTGCGTAGCCGACCACCAGTGCGTCCTGCTCGGGCAACTGCCATCCGGAGCCCGCCACTTCGTAACGGAACTCCGCCATCCCGCTGACAGCCAGGCCTTGGAGGGCCGCCGCGTGCACGACCGAGCGTTCGGTCCCGCGCGGGAGTTCGAGGACTGCTTGCAGCCCGGCGGCCATGCCGGTCACGCGGATGCCGGGTGCGTTCTGTGCCAGGGCAGCGACCAGCTGGTCGCGGCGGCGCCGGTAACGCAGCCGCATCGAGCGCACATGACGGTCGTATGCGCCCGACGCGATGAACTCCGCGAGTGTCAACTGGTCAAGCGTGCTTGACCATTCGACGTATCCCTTTGCCGCCACGATCTGCGGCACCAGTTCCTCGGGCGGCACCATCCAGGCGAGCCGGAGACCCGGCGCCAGGGACTTGCTTGCCGAGCCGAAGTACACCACCCGCTCGGGATCGAGGCCCTGCAGAGCGCCCACCGGCTGACGGTCGTATCTGAACTCGCCGTCGTAGTCGTCCTCCAAGATCAGCCCGCCGGTGGCGCGCGCCCAGTCGACAGCCGCCACGCGCCGGTCCGGGCGCAGCTCGACCCCGGTCGGGTACTGGTGCGCCGGTGTCAGCAGTACGGCGCCAACTGGGTGCATCCCTGTCAAATCGCCAGTGCGCGCACCACTTTCGTCAACGTAGAGGGGCGGGGTACGAAGGCCGGCGCTCGCCAGCAGGTCGCGATAGACATCGAAGCCGTAGGACTCGACGGCTACCGCCCCTACCCGCCGCGCCCTGAGTGCGTGCGCCATCAGCATCAGACCGTGGTGGAAACCGGCGCAGATGACAACACGGTGCGGCTCGGCGTACACCCCCCGGGCCCGAGCCAGATAGTCCGCGAGGACGGTGCGCAGTTCTACCCGGCCGAGGGCGTCGCCGTAGCCGAAGGCGTCGTGCGGCGCCGCGGTCAGAGCGCGTCGGGCCGCGGTGAGCCACTGCGTGCGGGGAAACTCCGCGAGGTTCGGTGTGCCGGGCAACAGGCCGTAAGCGGGACGGCGCGGGGTCAGCCGCGTACGGGGAGCGGAGGGCGCGGCCGGGCGCGGCGCGGCCCGACTGGCCACGCGGGTGCCGGAGCCGTGCTGTGCGGTGAGCCAGCCCTCGGCGATCAGTTCGGCGTAGGCGTCGGCCACGGTGTTCCGGGCGACGCCGAGGTCGGCGGCGAGCGAACGGCTCGACGGCAGCCGGGTGCCGGGCACCAGGCGCCCCGTGCGCACGGCTTCCCGCAGGGCATCCATGAGCCCGGTGCGCAGCCCGGGTCCGGTCAGTTCCAGGTGCAGGTCGGTACCGGCCACGGAACGCGCGGCGGGTACCGAAGTGGCCCAACTATCTGTCATAGAAATGGACCATAGACCTAGGCCACTTCACGCGTAGCGTCAGGGTTGCAATTCAAGTCAGCCCAGCTCAGGGCTATCAACGAAGGAGTACCACAATGAGAATCAAACTGACCTACGTCACACCGCTTCTGGCGGCGGGGGCCGCCGCGGTAGCGATTGTCGCCGCACCGACGGCCGCGGCCGTTCCCATCCCGCTTTCGAAGACCTGCGTCACGGCCGGCACCGGAACGACGTGCCAGTCGCCCGGCAATGTTGAGATCACCAACTCCGCTCCCGCCGTCAGTTTTTATCCCTACGGGACCATGCCCTATCTGCTCGGTGGCCACTGAGACGTGCTTGGCCTCAGTAGCTGTTGACCGGTGAGCTGGTGGTACCTCATGAACTCGCCGGTCCGGCCTGAATATTCGCACACCCATGACCAAGAAACGTTGTGCAACAACGCATCAGCGTCCGGCACGACGACCCACAGAAAGGCAACTTGATGACCACTTCACGCCGCCGGGCGGCGCCGGCGATCAAGACCCCAACTATGCGCATCTTTTTCGCAGGTGCATCTGGTGTCATCGGTAGTCGCCTCGTGCCACTACTCGTTGATGCCGGTCACACCGTTGGCGCGATGACGAGATCGGCCGAGAAAGCCGGCCGGCTGGCTGCCATGGGTACGCAACCGATCGTCTGCGACGTCTTCGACCGCTCGGCTCTCAAGAGCGCCGTTCGCTCGTTCTCCCCGGACCTGGTTCTGCATGAGCTGACCGACCTTCCCGACGAGCTGGATAACTTGCCGGAAGTATCGCTGCTCAATGCCCGCATACGGGTCGAGGGCACCCGTAATCTCCTGGATGCGTTGGAGGGCACGGACCAGACGAAGGTCGTGGCCCAAAGCGTCGCGTGGACGATGCGCCCCGGTGCGGAAGCCGACGCGGTCGCCTCACTCGAGGAAGCCGTGCTCGCGGCGAACGGGGTCGTCCTTCGCTACGGCATGTTCTACGGACCCGGCACCTATTTCGAGAGGGAACTTCCCCCGGCGCCCCGCGTGCACATCGACACTGCCGCCGCTCGAACCGTCGAAGCTCTCGACGCCCCTCGGGGCATCCTGACGGTGGTCGAATAACTAACCCGCTCAAGCTAATCGACGATCGGGTTGCGCGTTGTGCGCCTAGCCCACCGGCCGAACGGTCCGCGCATCTTTCGATTGAAGGAGCTTTCGTGTCATCATGTCCGGTCTCCATTGAGACGTCGGCTACTGGGCGCCGCCTCACCCTGCCCGCCGGATTGGCCTTGACGGGTGCAGCAATCACGTTCACGAGTCTGTATTTCGCGGCGGGCGCGCTGATGCCGCTTCTGGTGGTCTACAAAGAGCAGTGGGGGTTGCCCGCAGCGCTTCTCACGCAGGCGTTCGCTGTCTTCGCGATCGGCTTCCTCGCCGCCGTCCTCACCCTGGGGTCGCTCTCCGACCATGTAGGCCGGCGCCCAGTTCT
Organism: uncultured Actinomycetota bacterium; assembly: GCA_963715885.1. Classification (GTDB taxonomy): domain Bacteria; phylum Actinomycetota; class Actinomycetes; order Mycobacteriales; family Mycobacteriaceae; genus Mycobacterium. The sequence continues at coordinate 142,312 of CAVQSK010000033.1, read as the reverse complement.
CATAGGAGCTTTGATCATTCAGCTCGCATCGAACGTCATGTTCCTGGTCGCCCCCGATATCGGCTGGGTGATCGCCGGCCGCATCGTGCAAGGCTTTGCCACCGGCGCAGCAACGACTGCTTTCACTGCCGCGCTCGTTGAACTCGCCCCGCCGAACCGGAAACGATCGGGCACGATCCTCGGCAGCGTCGGCCTGACCGGCGGGCTCGGTGTCGGATCCTTGGTGGCTGGCCTCGCGATTCAACTCACGACTGCGGCGAATGCCATCGTCTTCATCGTCCTGACGTTCATCACGATCCTCGGGATCGTGGTGATGGCGCTGACTCCCGAGAGCGTGACCCGCGTGCCCGGTGCGTTTCGCTCGCTGGTCCCGCGCGTCGCCATCCCGCCTGCTACGCGAAGGGAATTCACCGCAGCGGTGCCCGTGATCGCCGCAGTCTGGATGCTCTCAGGCCTGTCGGGCGGGATCGCCCCGAGCTTGGTTCGCAGTGTCTTCCTACTGAACAGCGGCCTGCTCAACGGATTGTCCGGGTTCATCGCGCCGGCAGCATCGGCCGTAAGCGGGGTGATGTTCGCCCGCCTCGACCCCCGGCGCTCGATGACCATCGGGATCTACGCGTCCATCGTCGGGGCCATCGGCATCATCGGTGGCGTTTACGCCGGAAGCCTGGCGATCATGATCATCGGGCAGGCCGTCGCCGGTTTCGGCTTCGGTGCGTCCTTCACCGCATCCCTGCGGCTCATCTTCCCGCTCGCGGCGGCGCATCAGCGGGCGGGCGTCGTCGCCGCCATCTACCTCGTCTCCTACCTCGCGTTCGGAGTGCCCGTCGTCATCGCCGGCCAACTCGCCGGCCCGTTCGGCTTGGCGCCGACGGTCTTCTGGTACAGCACGGTGACCGTGCTCTTGGCGCTCGTCAGCCTCCGAGCGCAGCTGAAACTGGGTCGTCAAATGTCTTCTGGTCGCCCACTCCCGGTGGTCGAGCATGACTGCGCCGGTTGAAACCGACGGTGCCACGTAGCTCGTCGCCCTGGGTGCCGCCGAGAGTGGAGCGCGTCCTTGCCCATCGCATGTACGGGTATGAGCAAATCTGTGAATCGTGCAAGGAAACACCGCGATCGGACAATTCCTCTTCCCTGCCGTGTGGCGCTTCTCACATCATGGGCTGCAGCCAGGCAAGAGGAGGCCCATCAAAATGCAGTCGACACAACAGGCGACGCGTGAAGATTTGGCCCAGCGCACCGAGCCGACCTGCGCACCAAAGCCTCGCAGCCACGAGACAATCCACCGCTTCCGCGTCGAGCCCGCTGACGTCGGCGTCTTCGGCGTCGTCGACGGCGGCAAACTGCTCGAATGGATCGATGGCGCCGGATACGCCGCCGCCGCACAGTGGAGTGGCCGCTACTGCGTCACCGCCTCCGTCGGCAACATTCACCTCGACCGGCCCATCGGCGTCGATGAACTTGTCGAAATGCACGCCAGCCTCGTCTACACGGGACGCAGCAGTATGCACATCCTTATCACCGTCTGCTCCAGCGACCCCACCCGGGCCAAAGCATCTCAAACCTCGCAGTGCCCAATCATTTTCGTCGCTGTCGACGACACCGGCAACCCCGTCGAGGTCCCACCGTGGACACCGGTCACCATGCTTGAACTGCAACGACAACGGCAAGCGCGGGTCCGGATACTAATGCGCAAACGCATCGAAGGCGCCATGGCCGCCGAAAGCTACACCGCAGCGGGCACCGCCCCCCACGCCGCGCTCCGCTTCCTCGCCGCCCCTACCGACGTCAACTGGGGCGGCAAAGTCCACGGCGGTCGAGTCATGCGGTGGATCGACGAAGCGGCCTACGTGTGCGGAGCCGACTGGACCGGCGCGCAAGTCATCACGTCCTACATCGCCGGGATCCGCTTCTACCGGCCTATCATCATCGGCCGCGTCATCGAAGTCACCGCACGAATCATTCACACCGGACCGCGCAGCATCCACCAAAGCATTCACGTCACCACCACCGACACGGACGGCGGTCAATCTTGCCTTGTAGCACGCGGACTGGCCGTCGTCGTTTCACTCGACGAGCGCGGCGAAGCGCGGCCTGTTCGCAAGTGGGAACCCGACTCCGACGAAGACCATCGACTCGATCAGCACGCCCGGCACCTGATCGAGCTACGACAATTCTTTGAACCCTTCACCACCGCAGCCGCAGTCCACACCGGCGCCGAAACGACGCGCTTCCACCACAACACGATCGCTTACTAACGCAGAAACGGCGCCTGAAGGGGAAGCCCAGTGGACCTACCGCCGACGCTTCACGGCCAGCTCTACTTGCTGGCCTACGACCGAAATCGGCACCGATTCGACTTCGACAACCTTTGGCTTCTCGGCTTCGCTTTGCGCGCCGCCATGCTGACCGACCTGTTCCTGACCGGCTACCTCCAGGACACGGAAGGCAAGGCGTGCCAAGCGAGTCGCGCACGCCCGGGTGATCCGGTGCTGCGGGCGGTGTTCGACACCATCGGTGTCAGCGGGCCAAAGACCTGGGCGTGGCTGATCGCCGCAAACGAGGAGCATGCCCCCCGACTTGTGCGCGACCAGCTCAAAGGCCGCGGTTGGCTGTGCCCGCAGCGGCGCCGGACACTCGGCATCATCCCTGCCGGCCGCCTCGGGCTCTACGACGAAGGCATGGTCGGTGGCCTGGCAGATCGAGTGGCCCAGGCGCTTCGCAATGCCATCGCTGACCGACCGGCTGACCCGCGGCCACTGACCTTGGGCCTGCTCGGCGTCCTCGGGGAGATGCCCACGGTATTCAGCACCGAAGAGCGCGCGCAGCACCGTTTGGAGTTGCGGGATCTGACCTTTGCAGCCATCGCCCCAATCATGGGACTGCAGGAGGCGGTGCAGTCCATTTACGACGTGATGCGCGGGGGAGGCGGAGTCAAATATTCCGGCGGCGGCGGCGGCTGCGGCGGTTGCGGCGGCGGCTGCGGCGGCTGCGGTGGTTAGCGTGCGGCGCCGGCGGGTGGATCGGGCGTATGCCGCTGTGGCGGTCCTCGATCTTCCGCCGGCCGTGTTCAAGACGTGCCCGTGGCAGCCGCGGGCGCTGGTTGAGACGGGTTTACGGCAGTGGTTGCGCTGCTGTGCGCCGGCACTGGGCGACAGGCGGGTGATTGGGATGCCCTCGCGTGCTGTCGACGAGGCCTGGCACGGCCTGATCCTGTGCACCGCAAGGTATTCGGCGTTCTGCAAGGAAGCGTATGGCATGTTTCTGCATCACCACCCCAAGGGCGGCGCACCCACCGATATCCCAGGGGCAACTGATTCAATGGACGAGCAGCTCCGCCGGACCGTCATCGCCTGGTCGCTGGTTGCGAAGCCCGGCGAAGAGTGTGTTCTATGGGATCTCGACGAACGCGTCGGTGTGGACGAGCCGTGGGGCGTCGACCTCGCCAGAGTCGCGACGATCCAGGCCGCGGCCTCAAGGCTCAATCCAACCGGCCGGAATAGGTGACGTTCGCGGGCCGAACAAGTGATGTGGGGATCGGCAAGTATGCCGGCGGCAATGACGGCCCCGAGCTGACGATCGCGATCGACAAGTCGGGCCCGACCTTCAATACGTGAACCGGTTGAAAGTTGATGGTGGCGAACGACGTATCGGCATGTGCATACACAGAGCTCCACGGCTGAGCGTGAATCCGCTTTAGCACCGTCGAAATTGGCAGGCGACTGCCATCACTACAGCTGATTCAAGTGCGGGGGCAATCGTAACCGCCGACTCGGCTCTCTGTGAATCTGTGAATCGTGCAAGGAATTCCCCACTACGGACTGTTCCTATTCATTGACAGCGGCGGTTCCCTCACTATGGGCCACACAATAAGCAGTAGGGGGAGGCATATTGAAGGTGAAACGAGGGGCGAGCGGCGATGGATCCCCCGTGGGGGATCAGGAGTTGGTACTGCCCTACCCGGCTCTGAACATCCGATTTGGCGTCAGCTTCGTGATTGTCAGCTTCGTGAGCGTCGTGCTTGGAATGCTCGCCGCCGTCTGCCTGTGGTTGTCAGTTCTGTGTGTGAACCAACTTCTTGTACTTGCGGGTTGGGGTTGGGATGACTTCTTTGTGGATCTTTCGGCGTCGTGGCTGCCCGTCGCCGGGGTTGGCCTGGTGGTGCTTCCCGGTACGTTGATGGTTGCTTGGTTTGTTCTCCTTTCCGCTGTTCATTGCTTAAGGAAAGCCCGGCGGGCCCGCTGGCTACGGCTGTCCAGCTCGGGGTTCGAGGTCAACGACCGACTATTCAAACCACGCCGCTATCACTGGCATGAGATCGGCAAGTTCATGCTTGTCGCACCGTCGCCGCACATCGAGGATGCGGTCGTGGCCCCGGCGAAGACGTTTGCAGAGGCCTTCAGGGACGGCGGCACCCAGTATCCGGTATTTCGCGTTGGCTTTCACTGCTCGCCCGGACACCGTCGGACGCTCGCGAACAGGATCTTTCGGCGCATCAGCGGGATGTGTGGCCAGGATGGGACACGAGCAGATGGTCTTGTCACAGGCTATTGGGACCGCCCCTTCGACGAGGCGGTCGATCTGATGAACGAATGGCTGACGCGCTACAAAGACGGCCCGAGAAACCCCGCCGCGAGCGAACTGCGCGATGCTCGCACCGCCATGGACCGCGACTATCGAGCCGAGTTCAGAGGGCTGCCGCGGTGTGCGCGTCGGCACTCAGCTATGACGCGGCGGTCTGCTCAGGCTTAAGGGCGCTCTCGATCCCCGAGCGAAGTTCCTCCGAATCGGTGTGTCCGTGCGAAGAGATGGCGTGCTCCACGCCCAGAACCCGGACCCCACCGCCATGCGGCTTCGGGATCTCCACGGCCAGCACCGGCGGCGGAAAATAACTGCCCGACGACATCCGGTTCCAGACCCGGTACAGATTGTTCTGCAGGTCCTTCTCGAAATCCTCGACCGAGCACCCGTCCACCCCGGCGGCACCCTTATTGGCCCGCACCTTCTCCCAGGCCTCCTGCACCTCCCACTTCGAAATCTCAAACGACTTGCCTGACGATTTCAGCTCGCCCATCCAGACTCCTCCCGAACCCACGGTTCGGTTGATCCAACGAACACAGCCACGGATGACCCGGCCCCTTGGCTCCACTCCCACCGCGTCAAGCAGGAGCTTCCCAGCTACTACGAGCCGGTCCGCCGGCGCGACCCGCATCGGTACTCCGTCCCTCACGGTTTCGCCCGCTCGGGAACCTCCCTCTGGCCACCACCGGTGGCGGTATCGGGACGCGCCTTCTCACGTTCCGCACAGAAGCTGCAGACCGGCTCACGTCACCTCCATGCCGGGCACCACCTGGCCGGTAAACGGGCATCCTCCTGCCCACGGTGGCGGATCGGGTGGCGCAATCGGTGGTGGCCGCGCGGTTGGAGGAGAAGGTCGAGCCGATCTTTCATTCCGATTCCTACGGTTACCGGCCGCGTACGGTCGGCGTTGGATGCGGTGGGGGCGTGCCGGGCACGGTGTTGGAAATACGACTGGGTGATTGATCTCGACATCCGGAAGTTCTTTGACAGCGTGTCGTGGGATCTCATCGTCAAGGCGGTGGCGGCGCACACGGACCAGCCGTGGGTGTTGCTGTATGTGCAGCGGTGGCTACACGCGCCGCTGCAGCAGGTCGACGGGACGCTGACGGCGCGGGATCGCGGCACTCCGCAAGGATCTGCGGTCTCGCCCGTACTCGCGAATCTGTTCCTGCACTATGCGTTCGATGCGTGGATGGCTCGGGAGTTTCCGACCGTCCGGTTCGAGCGTTATGTCGACGACGCGGTTGTGCACTGTGTCAGCGAGCAGCAGGCACATGAGGTGCTGGCCGCGATCGGCGACCGGATGGAGCAGGTCGGGTTGCGGCTGCATCCCGACAAGACCCGGATCGTGTACTGCCAGGACGGGCAGCGGCGCGGCTCGCACGAGCACACGTCGTTTACGTTTTTGGGGTACGAGTTCCGGCAGCGAGCGGCGCGGAACAAGCACGGGCAGCAGTTCAGCGCGTTCTTGCCCGCGATCAGCAAGCACGCCCTGAACAGGCTTGGTGCCGAGGTGCGGTCCTGGCGGCTGCACCACCGCACCGGGCGCACCTTCGCCGACCTTGCACGGTGGATTAATCCGATCGTGCGGGGCTGGATGCAGTACTACGGGGCGTTCTACCGCTCTGCGCTGTATCAACTCCTGTCGCGCATCAACGCCTACCTGGTGCGCTGGATCCGCACGAAATACCGACGACTGCGCGCCGAGAAGAAAGCCATCGAGTGTTGGCGGGGGATCACCGCACGGTATCCCCGGATGTTCGCGCACTGGACATGGACTCCCTCGGTCGCGCGTGTCTGGTGACCAGGAGGACAAGAGCCCGGTGACGGGAGACTGTCACGCCGGGATCTGTGGGAGCCCGGGGGTGCGATTCCCCCGGGCCACCCGACCGACGGGCCTGGCTGAGTTGCGCTGGGTCAGGAGATCTTGATTGTCGGGCTGTGGGCATGCTGTAGCTGCTGGTCTGCCCAGCTTTTCCTGTTGGGGTTCGGTCGGGCCTTTCGGCAGATGGGTCAGGCTGGCGCGGATAGTGGCGGGCTGTATCCGATTGTGTTGCGCCACAACGTAAGCCAGTGTTTGGACCAGGGCCAGTGGGTGGGTAAGTGCAGGATCGGTCGGCGTTGCGGGCGGGCCAGTCGGGCCGGGACGGTGACAATCCTGCGGCGTAGCGTCGATCCTCGTGCGCGGGTGTGCTGGTCTCCGGCCAGGATGCCGGCAGCGCGCAGCAGGTTGTGGGAGATCGCCGCGCACAGGATCCAGGCGGCGTTGGCGCCGAAGCGACCCGAGGGTAGGTGCGCCAGCGGTCCGTCGATCAAGTCGGCGAACACGGTCTCGATGATGGCGTGGTGGCGGTGGGTGATGTCGGCCTGCTCGACCGGGAGGTCGGTGTTGGTGAAGAACGGGTGATACCGCCACACCGGGAACAGCGCGTCGTGGTAGCGGGCGTCTTTGACCCGGCGCACCACCAGGCGGGCGGTGATCGCATCGGGGGTGGACGCGAAGGCGGTGTAGGGGATTTCGGCGACCTCGGCATCAGAGATCCACTCACCGGTGTCGGGATCGATGACCGCGCCGGGATAGCGCACCGGTGTCCAGGCGTCGGTGTCGATGGCGGCGATCGCCCGCTCGATCGCGGCGTTGCGGGTCATCACCAACGAGAAGTGCGCGCCATGTCGGACACACGCGGCCACCACCGCGCGGTTGCCGTAGGCCGAATCGCCACGGACCAGAATCTGGCCGCTGGCTCCGGCGGCGCGGGCGGTGCCGATCGCCTGGGCGACCATGCGCCCGGCGCCCTTGCCCGAGTTGGCCCGCCCGGCCCGCAGCCGCAGTCCGGCGATCATCGGAGCCGAACCTGGGGTGCTGATCGTGGTGGCCAGCGGGGACAGTCCCTTGCGCAGGATCTGTTTGCCGGCGATCTTGGTGTGCCCGTAGGAGGCGCCCTGTTTGGCGTGCCCGTAGACCGGGCGCAGCAGCGAGTCGATGTCGATGAACACTTCCTGAGCGGCTCCGGGGAGCAGATCGACCCGCTCGCACAACGCCACCATGTGCTCGCGTAGCACCGATTCGAGTTGTCGGGCGTGACCGAAGGTGAACTCCCGCAACAACGTTCCGACCGTCGAGGGCGCGTACACGCCATCGAACAGCGTCGTCATCCCCCCGCTGCGGACCGCGTCGATGTCGTCGATACAGTCCGCGCCCACGCACATGCCGGCAACCACGGTAACCAGCTTCGGGGACGGATGGGCCGCCCCTGACTTGATCCGCGGCTCGGCGATGTGGACCTTCTCACCGAGCAGTCGCGAAAGCCCTGTCTGCTCGGCCAACGTCATCACCGGCACCAGCCCGGCATACGACACGAGATGCTCATCATCAAACACCGCAGAAGCCACAGCGAAGCTATGCGACACTTGCACCGACAGTGCCTTTCTGAATTGGGTTGTTGCAGCGTGAAACTACAATCATCCCAGCTCAGAGGGCACTTTCCTCATTCCGACACTCAACCAGCGCCAGTTCATCGGTGGATTCAGGCTAAGGCTAGGCTAAGGCCCGCCTCAAGTCGGTCAGGTAATCGCTACCGGCGGGTGGATTGCATACATACACGCTCGCTTACAACGCGAATGCTCTACCACTGAGCTAGGCCGGGCTTCGTACCTTCTGGGGCGTTGGGCAACAACAAGATCGCGGCCGACGAGGTCAAGTAGAGATTGGTGGCTGGGCATCCACCACTGAAAAAACTGCCCACCCCAAGGGCGCGTCGCTTACGGCTTGAGCTTCTTCATCGTGACGCGGGAATCTACGCGGGCAATGGCCGGATCGGACAACAGCCGTGTGGTCAGCCAGCGTTCGTATTCCGTCGCGTCCGCGACCCGGACGCGGATGATGTAGTCCGGTAAGCCGAACATTCGGCGGAGTTCGACGACCTCGTCCATTGCCATCAAGCGAGCTTCGAACTCCTCGACGCTGGCCGCATTCTTGGCGACGAGGTCGGCGTTGATGATGATCTCGAACCCCCGGCCAACGGCGACCTGGTCCACGACGGCGACGTAGCCCGTGATGATTCCGCTTTCCTCGAGTCGCCGTACTCGCCGCAGACACGGCGCTGCCGTCAAGCCGACTCGGGCGGCCAACTCCTGGTTCGTCAAACGGCCGTTACGCTGCAGCTCGGCAATTATTGCGTAATCTAGCTGATTCACAGTCAGATAATTGCGCACAACTGCCCTATAGTGCAACAATTGGCAACTATATTGCGTAGAAATCCATCTATTATTGCTAAGTGCTCAAAAGCGACGATCTGCGGAGCGCACTCCGGGAAGCCGGGGTGATCTGGATTGGGTTGCTGGCCTTAGGAATTGGGTTCGGCGTCGTTGTCGCCGGATTGAATCTTCCTTGGTGGCTCGCGCCCACAACAGCTGCGCTGGTGTTCGCCGGATCAGCCGAGTTCGTCATCGTTGGCATGCTCGCCGGCGGCGCCTCGGTAGCCGCCATTGCGCTGACCACGGCTTTGATCAACTCGCGACACCTGTTCTACGGCTTGACCTTTCCGCTGTATCGGGTGCAGGGTCGCGCCGCGAAAACCTATACCGTCTTCGCGCTGTGCGATGAGGCGTATGCACTGATCACCAGCAAACAGCCACACACCCTGTCCAGTCCGCGGATCCTGTGGACCCAGGTGGGGCTGCACGCATCCTGGGTGCTGGGCGCACTCCTCGGGGCGCTCATCGGGACTGCCTTCCTCGCGGACGTCGACGGCCTCGGGTTCATCTGACCGCGTTGTTTCTCGTCCTGTCGATAGACGCTCTCCGCGACGCCGATAAGACAACCACCGTTCTCGCCACCGCGAGCTGCGCCGTGGCGCTGGTGGTAGTCGCCCACGACGCGATGATCCCCGTTGCCATGACCGTATTCGCAGTAGCGCTGGTGGTCCGCCATAACATCGACCGGAAAGTCACGCGATGACGAACACTGCGTATCTCTTTGCAACAGTGGCTATTTGCGTCGCAATCACTGTCGGCTTACGCGCGATGCCATTCCCCGTTGCACGCACACTCCAACGGCATTCCATCGCCGACGACCTGAGCCGATGGATGCCGGCCGGCTCCGTCATGATCCTGGCTATCTACTGCCTGGCCGGCATCAAAGACACCACGACAACACACGGAGTCGCTGAAATCGCAGGAGCCGGCACCGTCGCACTACTGCACATCTGGAAACGCAACATGCTCCTCTCCATCGTCGGAGGAACCATGGTCTGCGTGACCTTGGCTAACCTGCTCTGAGTCTGACCAAGGTCTGGTCGGCCCGTTACTCGCGGGCAGTGTGTATCTCGCCTACCCAAGCACGAGCCCGGTAAGGCCGACCTCTTACAGCCTCCTTACTCGACTTCAACCCAGAGCGAAGCACGTGAGGATCCAGCCGTAAATCTCGGCCTCGTAGTCGAGTTGGGAGTAGCGCCCGGCAGGGCCCGCGTGGGCACCGGAACCGGTCTCGGCGCGAAAGAGGACCGTGCGCCGGGACACAGCTGAGGTGGGATCGATGCCGGCACCATGACCAGGATCGCTGGCTCTCAGCGTCGCGACCCACTTCGCGGGCTCCCGGACAAGCACCCTGGTGTCGTGGACCGCTCCCGTGACGAGCAGTGCCGGTCGGGCCGCCGCCGGCGGCGGATTGTCGACCGGCGAGTACGACATCATCACGGCGCGGTCGCCAGGGTCGGCCGGATTTCCCCACTCGTCCCACTCCGGGATCGTGAGAGGCAGCGACGGGTCTGACATGGTGACGACCACGTCGACGAAGGGCACCTCCGCCACGATCCCGGTGAAGCGCTCGGGACGCTGGGAGTACAGCACGCCCTGCAGGAGGCCACCCGCCGACAGCCCGCGGGTCACGATGCGAGTGCCATCGACAAACCCGTCGGCGAGAAAGTCGGCGACGGCCGCCTGGTCGTCGAAGGTGTTGGGCTTCGCCCGCAAATGGCCGTCGAGCCACCAGCGTCGACCCAACTCGCCTCCGCCGCGGGGCTGGCCGAACGCACACACGACGCCGCGGTCGAGCAGCGAGGGCAGTGAGCGCCACCAGTCGTAGCCGAAGTCGGGGTCCATGCACGCCTCGTACGACCCGTAGCCGTACAGATAGAGCGGTGGCCGGCCGTCGAGGTCCACATCGCGCCTGCGCACTACGACCACGGGCACCCCGGTACCGTCGCTCGCCGGGGCGAGGTGGCGTTCCTGAACGTAGGCATTGGGGTCCACCCCGACGATCCGCTCGACATGACGCAGGCTGCGTCGGCCCGATGCAATGTCGATGTCCTCGCGGCGGCTCGGGTGGATGAACGACTGCTGGACGACGGTGACGAAGTCGGCGTCGAACACCTCGTTGCGGCCCAGTGTCACCAGCCCGCCAGCCTGATCGGGCCAGACGTCGTAGGGCGCATCGCCGTAAGGGCACACAGTCAGCATCCCGACGCCCTCGCGCCGGGCGGACACCACGACGGCCGAGTCGAACGCATCCACCTCGTATATGCGCGTCGCCGGATCCTCGGCGACGTAGTCACTCCAGTCTCCTGGTGCATCGACCGGTGCGGTGGCGATGCGGAACGACTCAGCGTCCAGATTCGTGACGATGAGGAACCGATCGCCCTGGGGTCCCGGCGCGTGCTCCACGAGGTACTCGACGAGATCCTCCCGCGGACGTACGAGTCTCGGCGTCCCTTTGGGCTGCGCGGACGACAGCAGGTGGACCTCCGTCGTGTTCCGCGACGATGCGGTGATCACGAACCACGCCCCCGAGCGGGTGACGTCGACGCTGACCTCGAACCGCTCGTCGGGTTCGGTGAAGACCAGTACGTCCGTCGAGGGATCGGTGCCCAGCGTGTGCGCCCACACCTGGTGCGGTCGATTGACAGCGTCGGTGCGCAGGTACAGATACGTTGTCGCATCCGCACTCCACCCACCACTGGGGAAGGTCGCCTCGATGACACCGGGCAGGTCCCCACCGGTCCGCATGTCGCGGAACCGCAGGCCGTACCGCTCGTCGCCGACGACGTCGTACGACCAGGCCAGCATGCGTCCGTCGGGGCTCACCTCAAGCTCGCCGCGGTGAAATTCGGCACCTGGATGCGCGTCAGCGACCAGCTGCAGGTCGATCACCGATTCGTTTCGACCGTCGTCGGTGCGTCGGACCAGGGTGGGGAATTCCGCTCCCGCCGCGTGGACTTCGCGGTAGGTGAAGACCCCAGACCGCCACGGCGCAGATTCGGACGTGTCAGGCACCCGGCCAGCCATCTCAGCCGCGAGCTCGGCGCGCAGTCCGGCCAGCGGCGAAGTCCGCGCCTCGTAGTAGGCGCGCTCGGCGTCGAGCAGGTCGATGAGCTCCGCCGTCGGCTCGGCGATCCAGCCATACGGGTCGCGTCGGTCATCTCCGGTCCGCGCGACCGGCGGTGCGAGGGCGCAGTCAGCATCATCGCGGGATGGCACGGAACCTCCGGGACTGTCTCGATGGGACGTGAGTCGTGCTGGAACGATATTGCGCGGTCCCGCGCCGGGACGGCTACGGGTTTTGCAACGAATTCGTCAAGATCACCGGACTGCCTCCGTAACTCGACCGTTCGTGGTGTATTTGGTGCGTCCTGATTCGCCGTTCAAATTGAGGGGCATGTGATGTCGCATCGGCCCGCCCGCCTCGTTGCCGCGATCGCCACCGTTGTAGGGCTGCTCGTTCTCTCAACCGGACTCTCGAGCGCCCAAGAGCCCCCACCGCCAAAGACCACGTTCACCGTTGGAGTCGTCCAGGACGTCGACTCCCTGAACCCGTTCATCGGGATCACCGTCGCCGCCTACGAGATCTTCCAGATGGTCTATCCCCCTCTGACTATGTACGGAGCCAAGGACTTCAGCATCGAGCCCGGTCTGGCGGAATCCGTGGGAGGAGTCAGCGGACAAGACGTTCTGGACCTACAAGATCAGGCCCGGGCTGAAATGGAGCGACGGGCAGCCGCTGACCGCCAAGGATGCGGCATACACCTTCAACCGGATCATCGACGGGACGTTCGAGAAGACCAACTACGGCAACTACGTCGAGAACATCACCAAGGCCGAGGCGCCCGATGACACCACGCTGATCCTTCGTGTCGACAAACCCACCCCGATCATGGACAGGCTGTACGTCTACATCCTGCCCGAGCACGTCTACTCCAAGATCGACGAATCGGCGATCCAGAGCTACAACAACGAACCGCAGGGCGGCAATCCGATCGTCGGCTCAGGCCCATATCTGGTCGCCGAGCGGCAGGTCGGGCAGTTCACCAGGCTGGTCGCCAACCCCAACTACTACAACGGCAAACCCGCCGTCGACGAGGTCGTCTTCAAGCTCTACGCCAACCCGGACGCGCTCGGCCAGGCGCTGAGGAAGGGCGAGATCGACTACGCCGACAGCCTGGAGGCGAACGTCTTCGATTCCCTGGCCGACGCGCCGAATATCAAGCGCCTGTCGGCGGTGTACTCGGGTTTCAACGAGCTCGCCTTCAACAACGGGGCCGCGCTCGAATCCGGCAGGCCGATCGGAGACGGTAACCCACTGCTGAAGGACAAGCGCCTTCGTGAGGCGATCGGATGGTCACTGGACCGAAAGACCATGCTCGAGAAGGTGTTCGGCGGACACGGCAGCGTGGGCTCGACTGTCATACCGGCGATGTACAAGAGCTTGCACCTCAGTCCGCCGAACGAGGTCACCTACGATCCGGACAAGGCGAAGTCGCTGCTGGATGCCGCGGGCTACCGCGTCGGTCCGGACGGCATCCGCACCGCTCGAAGACGGCGCGCGGCTCGATTTCCGTCTCTTCGGCCGGTCGGACTCCCCGACGTCGAAGAAGGCCGTCGAGTACATCAAGCGCTACCTCGCCGATGTCGGCGTCGCGACGAACGTCACGCTCATCTCGGAGGACGCCCTCACCGAGAAGATCGGTCAGGGCGAGTTCGACATGTTCGAGTGGGGGTGGGTCGTCGAGCCCGACCCGAACTACCAGCTCTCCACGATGACCTGCGGCAGCAGGTCCTACGAGGAGGGCGGCAGCGTTCTGGCCGGTCTCTCCGATTCGTTCTACTGCAACCCCGAGTACGACAAGCTCTTCGACGCCCAGAGGCACCGAGACCGACGAGGCCAAGCGCACCGAGATCGTCAAGCAGATGCAGCAGATGCTTTACGACGACTGGCCGTACGCGGTGACCTATTACTACGACAACCTGGTCGCCTACCGCACCGACAAGTTCGAGGGCTTCGTGCCGCAGCCCGACCCAGACGGTTCGTACCTGTTCCAGTACGGGACGTGGACCTACGAGAACCTCAAGCCCATCGCGGCGGCGGAGGAGTCGAGCGGCCCGTCACCGGCGCTGATCGGCGGAATCGTGGCGGCTGTCGCGGTCCTGGGTGGTCTCGCCTTCCTGCTGCTCAGACGCCGCCGAGCCGGGGCGGCCGACGACCGGGAGTGATAGAACCATGGCGCTGATCAGCGCACCGGATGTCGCGCCCACCCCGCAGGCCCCGGGGCGGGGGCGCGTCCTGGGACCGGGTGCTCGGTTCGCGGTGTCCCGCGTGCTGTCGTCGATGGGGACGTTGGTCTTCGTCATCCTGTTCAACTTCTTCCTCTTCCGCATGCTGCCCGGCGATCCCATCGCGCTCTACTTCCGCGGTCGGGACGTGGATCCGGAGATCAGGAGGCAGATGCAGGCGAAGTTCAACGCCCCGATCGCCGAGCAGTTCATCCAGTACATCAAGAATCCGTTCGACCCTGAGCTGCCCTCTCAGCAGTTCAGCGTCCCCGTCTGGGACGTCATCGTCCCGCGGATCGGGCCCACTCTGTTGCTGGTCGGAACGGCGACCGTGCTCGCGACGGTCTTCGGCGTATGGCTCGGCGTCCGCAGCGCGTGGAAGCGCGGCGAGCGCTTCGACAAGGTCGCCACCACAACGACTCTCGTGCTGTACTCGATGCCGGAGTTCTGGTTCGGGATGATCCTGTTGACCGTGTTCTCGGTCGGCGTGTTCGGAATGCCGGGGATCTTTCCCGTCGGCGGGCTGTCCACACCGGGCGTCGACATCGGCACGCTTCGCTGGATTAGCCGACGTCGCATGGCATCTCATGCTGCCGGTCTTCACCCTCACCGTCGTCTATCTCGCCGAGTACTCCCTCGTCATGCGAGCCTCGCTGATCGACGAGATGGGCCAGGACTACCTGCAGACCGCGCGCGCCAAGGGCCTGCGCGACGCCGAGGTGCGCCGCAGGCACGCGGTACCCAACGCCATGCTGCCGACGACGACGCTGATCTTTCTCAACCTCGGCTTCGTCATCGGCGGCGCGATAACGATCGAGTACGTGTTCTCGCTGTCCGGTCTCGGCTCGCTCACCGTGCAAGCCCTGCGCGGCCCGGACATACCCCTGCTGCAGACGCTCTTCCTGTTGTTCTCCGCGGCCGTGATTCTCGCCAACCTTCTCGCCGACCTGCTCTACGCCCGGCTCGATCCGCGGGTGCGGACATGACCACTGCTGCTGCTCATGTTTCGTCGCGCTCGATCGTGTGGGCGCGCCGGCGCCGGTCGTGGAACAACATGGCGGGCCAGTTTCGCCGTTCCCGGCAGGGAATGCTGGGGCTCACGATCTTCGTCCTCTTCGCCGCGATCGCACTGCTCGCGCCGGTCTTTTTCGACGAGTCCCAACTCGACGTCACCAAGGCGACCGGCGGAGTCTACGAAGACCCGTCGGGGCAATTCTGGCTCGGTACCGACGATTCCGGCCGGAATGTCCTCGCGCTGGTGGCGTGGGGCGCCCGCATCTCGCTGCTCGTCGGGCTGTGCGCCACCGTGCTGGCGATGGTCATCGGCACCGCCGTCGGTATCGCGTCCGGGCACTACCGCGGACTGGTCGCCGGAGTCCTGAACCGGCTCACCGACTGGTTCCTCGTCATCCCGTTCCTGCCGCTGGCCATCGTCTTGGCCACCGTTCTCGGCAAGAGCCTGCTCAACATCATCATCGTGATCGGCGTGACCTCGTGGCCCGCAACCGCCCGGCTGATCCGGGCCCAGACACTCTCCGTCGAGGGCAGGCCGTACCTGGAGCGGGCCAAGGCGTTGGGCGGCAGCGACCTGCACCAGATGACGCGGCACGTTCTGCCCAACGTCATGCCGCTTGTGCTGGCGAATACGACGCTCGCCGTGTCGATCTCCATCCTGTCCGAGACGACGTTGTCCTTCCTCGGCCTGGGAGATCCGACCGCGGTGTCCTGGGGAACGATCCTCGATGACGCCTTCGCCAGTGGGGCCATCTCGGCGGGCGCATGGTGGTATCTGGCTGCACCCGGTATCTGCGTCGTACTGGTCGTTTTGGCCTTCAATCTCATCGGGCGAACGCTCGAGGACATCCTCGACCCGCGCGGAGCCCACGTATGACGCTTCTGGAGTTCGACGACGTCAGCATCACCTACCAGTCCCGGCAGGGTCCGGTCCCCGCGGTCCGCAATGTGTCGTTGTCCGTGCCGCTGGGCCAGACCGTCGGTATCGCCGGCGAATCCGGCTGTGGCAAAACCACATTGACGAGTTCGGTGTTGCGGTTGCTGCCAAAGTCTGCGCAGGTTACCGGCCACATCCGCCTCGATGGCGAGGACGTCATGGCGATGTCATTCGGCCAGTTGCGCGCCGTCCGCTGGGCGCAGGCCGCTGTGGTGTTCCAGGGCGCGATGCACGCGCTCAACCCGGTGCAGCGCATCGAAACCCAACTCGCCGAACCGATCCTGCTGCACGAGGACGTCGGACCGAAGGCAGCAGGCACGCGGGTCGGTGAACTTCTTGGAACAAGTCGGTCTGCCGGCAAGTCGGGCGCGTGCCTACCCGCATCAGCTCTCCGGCGGGCAGAAGCAGCGAGTGATGATCGCCATGGCCCTGGCCTGCCGACCCAAACTGCTCATCGCCGACGAACCCACCACCGCGCTTGACGTCATGGTGCAGGCGCAGGTTCTCGACCTGCTTTCGTCGCTGGTTGCCGATCTCGGCTTGGGCGTCGTGTTCATCAGCCACGACCTATCCGTTCTCGCGGCGGTGTGCGACCGGGTCGCGGTCATGTACGCGGGCCGAATCGTCGAGCAGGGCAAAGCAAGCGACGTCTTCGCCCGGCCGCTGCATCCCTATGCCCGGGCGCTCGCGGCGGCGTTTCCCCGGATCGGCGATCGCACAGTTCCGCTACGCGCCTGCCGGTGTGCCTGGTGATCCGCCATTCCCCGGTGACCTGCCTGCGGGTTGTCCGTTTCACCCGCGTTGCCCGATGGCGACTGATAGGTGCGCAACATTGGAGCCGGTGCTGGAGAACTACGGCGATCGGGACGCCGCCTGCTATCGCGCAGGGGAGGTGCTCGTGTGACGGCAACGTCCGAAGCCGGCGCGACGGCGCTCGAAACGCGTGAGCTGGGAGTCGAATTCCGTGTCCGGGGTGGTGTGGTGGCACGTGCGGTCGACGGCGTCGACCTCGCCGTCCGCCGCGGCGAGATCCTCGCTCTGGTCGGCGAAAGTCGGCTGCGGGAAAACGACGTTGGCCCGCACTATTCTCGGTCTGCAGCGGCCGACGTCGGGCGCGGTCTACGTCGCCGGCGAGCAGCTCTCTTACCGGGCCCGCGATCTCAAGGCCTACCGGCGCCGTGCGCAACTGATCCTGCAGGACCCGTCCGGAGCGCTCAACCCCAGGCACACCGTGTACGAGGCAGTCGCCGAGGGCCTGCGGGTACACGGCCTGCATCAGGGCGAGGAAGCCAAAGTGGCCGATGCCCTGTCGCGGGCGGGACTGCGCCCACCCGAGCGCTTCTATCTTCGGTACCCGCACGAACTTTCCGGTGGGCAGCGCCAGCGGGTGGTGATCGCGGGAGCTCTCGTCCTCGACCCCGACATCATCGTCGCCGACGAGCCGGTGTCGAGCCTCGACGCGTCGGTTCGCGGGGAGATCCTCGCGCTGCTGCTGCGGCTGCGCGACGAGCTGGGTTTGACGTTGGTTGTCGTCACCCATGACCTCGGCCTGGCCTGGAACATCGCCGACCGGGTGGCGGTCATGTACCTCGGCCGCATCATCGAGATCGGCCCGACCGAGGAGATCATGTCCGCGCCGCAGCATCCCTACACCAAGGCGCTGCTCTCGGTGGTCCCGGAGACGGCGCACGTCGAACCGATCGTGCTCGCAGGCGAGACGCCCGACCCGACCCGGATCCCCGCCGGCTGCCGGTTCCACACCCGCTGCCCCGCGCTGGCGGACGGCACGGCCGCCGCCGCAGGCGTCGATGGGAGCTGCCGAACCGTCGCGCTACCCGTGCTCGCCGCGGAGGCGGGCACAGACATCCATTCCAGCGCCTGCCATCTCGTGGCGGCCCGATGCTGGGAGGTGACGCTGTGTCGGGTCCGCAGAGTGTTTCGGGGTTGCGAGGACTCCAGCCGGCCCTCGATCGGCACCACTACATCGACGCGGCATCCTGCGCGCGCGAAGCGGAAATGCTGCGGCGCGAGTGGACGTGTATCGGTCGCCTTGACGACCTCGGGCTTGCCGCGTCGGGCCGCCTGCTTTGCCATCGTCGTGTGGTGACGGCGTTTCTGGGTGAGTCGATCATCGTCACCGCCGACGCTGCCGGATCCTTGCACGCGTTCGCGAACGTGTGCCGACACCGCGGTTCGCAGGTCGTGCCGGTCGAGCCGGGCGTCCCGCCTACGCCCTGTGACGCGAAATCATTGCGCTGCCCGTACCATTCCTGGACCTACGGCCTTGATGGCCGGCTCTTGCATGCGCCGCACACCGAGGATGTCGATCTCGACACCTCGGCCTTCGGGCTTCAGCGCCTGCGCGCCGAAGCGTGGGGCGGATTCCTCTGGCTCACCGAGGATCTGGAGGCGCCGTCCGTCGTCGACGCGCTGTCTCCGGTGCCAGACCGTGTCCGGCGCTATCCACTGGACACCCTCGTCGTGGGCATGCGACTGAACTATTCGGTCGCCGCGAACTGGAAGGTGCTCGCCGAGAATTACAACGAGTGCTACCACTGCGGGCCTGTCCATCCGGAACTGTCCCGGTTGGTGCCCGCTTTCGCCGGTGGTGGCACCGACCTGGCGTGGGACGACGGCATCCCGCACCGCGAGGGCGCATGGACGTTCACCCTGTCCGGCACGACCGACCGCGCGCCGTTCCCGGACCTCGACGACGCGGAACGGGTGCGGCACAAGGGAGAGCTCGTCTACCCGAACCTGCTGCTGTCGCTGTCGGCCGAGCACGTCGCGGCGTTTGTGTTGCGGCCCACCGCGGTTGACCGCACCGAGATCACCTGCGATCTGCTCTTTGCGCCTGACGAGGCCGCGAAACGGGGATTCGATCCCAGTGACGCAGGCGATCTCTGGGATCTGGTCAACCGCCAGGATTGGGCGATCTGCGAGTCTGTGCAGCGCGGAATGACGTCGCGGTACTACACGCAGGGGTGGTTCGCGCCGATGGAGGACGCCTCCCTCGACATCCGACGCTGGCTGCTTCCCCGGCTCGACCGACACGGCTCCCGTGACTGAGACCTGTGACATCGCGGTCATCGGCCTTGGGGCGCTGGGCAGCTCGACCGCCTGGCACGCCGCACGCCGGGGCCTGCGCGTGGTCGGCATCGAGGCGTTCGGGTTCGGGCACGACCGCGGCGCTTCACACGACACGTCGCGGATCATCCGGCACAGTTACCACACCCCGGCCTACGTCGCCTTGACCTTCGGCGCCTACGACGAGTGGGCCCGCCTCGAGGACGAGACCGGCGAGCAGTTCGTGACGGTCACCGGTGGGCTCGACCTGTTCCCGGACGATGCGCAGATCCCCATGGGTGATTACACCTCGTCGATGGATGCCCACCACATCGCGTACGCCGTGCTGGATGCTGGCGAGGTAAGCCGGCGGTGGCCGGCGTTCTCCCTACCGGACGGGACGACCGCAATCCATCAGGCCCGCACCGGAATCGTGCCTGCGGCCGCGGGGACCGCCGCGATGGCACGGCGTGCGCGCGACCTCGGCGCGACGCTGCATTACAACACCCGCGTCGAGGCGATCGTGCCCGGCGCCGACAGTGTTGACCTGGTCACCGACGACGGCGTGGTGAGCGCGGGACGGGTGGTGGTCACTGCCGATGCATGGACTGCCGGCCTGCTCGCCCCGCTAGGCGTCGACCTGCCATTGACAGTCACCGAGGAACAGGTCACCTACTTCACTCCGCCCCTGCCCACGGATTTCGGTCCGGACGTGTTCCCGGTGTGGATCTGGATGGATGAACCGTCCTACTACGGGTTCCCCACCTATGGCGAGGCGACCGTCAAGGCCGCGCAGGACTGCGGCGGACCCATCGTGACGGGCGATGACCGTAGCGGGGCGGTGGATGACGATATGCAGGAACGGCTTTCGGCGTTCATGCGCCGAGTCATCCCCGGATCGGGTGCACCAGTCCGGTCCAAACGCTGCCTGTACACCTTGACGCCGGATCGTGACTTCGTCGTCGATCGACTCCCCGGGCATCCCAGCGTCACAGTCGGTCTCGGTGCGGCGCACGGGTTCAAGTTCGCGGCGCTGTTCGGACGCCTTCTCACCGACGTGGCCGTCGAGGGCGAAAGCCCTTATGATCTCTGCGCCTTTCGCCTCGACCGCCCGGCCCTCACAGATCCCTCCTACGTCGCGAACTGGATGGTGTGAACCTCGTGGATTACGCAGAGATCAATCGTCTCAACTGGGACGAGCGCGCCCCCGCACACGCGCGCTCACCTGGCTACCATGTCGCGCGCTTCGTGCAGGATCCAGCCTTCCTGAGTTACGTCGTGCAGTTCGACGCTCCGCGGCTCGGAGACATCGCCGGGCTGCGCGGCGTCCATCTCCAGTGCCACATCGGCACTGACACCATCTCGCTCGCCCGTCTCGGCGCACGCATGACCGGGCTGGACTTCTCACCCGCAGCTCTGACCGAGGCGCAGCGGATAGCGGCGCTGGCCGGAGCGGAGGTGGATTTCGTCGAGGCCGAAGTGTACGACGCCGTCTCGGCGCTCGGTGCGGGCCGGTTCGACCTCGTGTACACCGGTGCCGGCGCCCTGGGCTGGCTGCCGGATATCCGCCGATGGGCGCGGACGGTCGCCGACCTGCTGCGACCAGGCGGACGGCTGTTCGTCCGGGAGGCTCATCCGATGATGTGGAGCTTGGACGAGGAGCGCAGCGACGGTGTGCTCGCCGTGGACTACCCGTACTTCGAGACGCCCGAACCTCTCGTGTTCGAAGACGACAGCACCTACGTCGAAACGGACGTGGTCTTCGTCACCACCACGACGCACAGCTGGAATCACGGGTTGGGCGAAATTGTCGGCGCGGTGCTCGAGGCCGGGCTGGAGCTCACTGCGTTGGAAGAGCATCGCAGCGTCCCGTGGGAGGGGCTGCCCGGTCACATGGTGCGCGATGAGCATTGGGAGTGGCATCTGAAGGAGCGACCGGAGCGGGTGCCGTTGACGTATACGCTGCAGGCGCAAAAGAAATCTCGTTAAAACCGCGGCATCAGCGGGTAACGCGCTTGCGCTCATGCGAGATCGCGGGCGAACCGTCGATGCCAGGACCGCTCCCCGAAGACACGGTCACCCGACGAGCCCGACTCCGTACAGGTCAGCTCGATCCTCACGTCGAGGTCGGTCTCGTCCGACTCGATCCGCAACTGTGACGAGACCACACAGTCGACGGGTACACCCGACCCGTCGTCGTCGTAGTGCAGGGAAAACGTCACGTCGGACCGCGCCGACTGCGCGAAAGTCTGCGTCTGCACGGTCACCTCGCCCACATAGTGCTCGCTGGCATGCCCATAGGACGTCTCGTAGGATTCGCCGCCGTGATCGACGAACGCACCGGTGACCCGGGCCAGGACGTCGCGCGACGTCCGCCAGGTGACTGCGGAGGGGTCCTCGTCGGCCATCTCGTCGCCTGGCGCGAAAGCTGGTGTCGGATAAGGGCTCCCGGCCGGATTGTAGGCAGGCAGTACCAACTCCCCGCCGTGGACCGTCAGGGTCGACGGCGACGGAGGTGCGATGACATTCGGCCAGTCGGCGCCGGCCAACGCCAGCCGCAGCACGTGGCCGGGTGCCCAGCGCCACGCGATCGCGTCGATCTCGACGTCGGTTTCGTAGATCTCACCGGGCACCAGCGGTTCGGCCGTCGCCATTCCGTTGCGCCGGGTCAGGTTCAAGAAACCACGCGATACCAATGTCGACGTACCGTCCGGTGCCACGTCACACAACCGGGCGGCGACGCTGGCGACCGGTGTGGTCACCGAAATCCGCAGCCGCACAACCGGATACCCTGCGATCTCGAGAGTGTCGGCCAGCGGCCATTCCCACGTCAGCGACCGGATGTCATCCACGCGTTGGTCGTCGGGTTGACCCCACGGCAGGTGTCCGCTGCACGAGAGCCACGCGGTAAGCCCGATATCGGCGACCACCTCGTATGGCGGCTTCGGCGACATCGGCCAGGTCTGCTCGCTGGTGCGCGGCGTCGGCCACTCGTCGGCTCTCCACACGCCGGGGACCTCATCGAGGTCGGGCGCGGGCCGGTGGGAGGCCTTCGCGTACCAGCGCGCGGGCGGCGGCTCGACGCTGGGAGTGCGTCCAAGCAGCCAGCGATCCCACCACGCGACCATCTCCGGGACCAGATCGATGCGCGGGCCCGGCAGGCACGACGAGGTCGCCGCGTGCGGCCATGGTCCGGCCAGAAGTTCGGCGTGCCGTCCCGCCGCGCGCAAAGCCTCGACGGTGCGGAACGTGTTGTTGCGGTAGCCATCCGCCCAGCCGGCGACGATGAGCACCGGACACCCGATGTCGTCGTAGGACGGGCGGATCGATCCGTGCTCCCAGTACTCGTCGCGGCGGGTGTGCTCGAGCCAATGCCAGAGCCACGGCTCGTGCTCGGCGATCCGCGCCGCCCACTCGTCGCGCCAGCCGTCACCCCACAGCGCGGGCACAGGCGGCAGGGCATTCATCGGCGTCATGTAATGGCAGTAGTCGACAAGGTCCAGCCAACGTCGCGAACCACCGCAGAGGTGCACGTCGTCGGTGAAGCGGTCGTCCGTGGCATAGATCGCGATGACGGCCTTCAACGCAGGAGGGCGCTCGGCGGCCATGTGCAACGAGTTGAAGCCGCTGTAGGACGTGCCGTACATGCCGACATTGCCGTCGCACCAGTCCTGGGCAGCGAGCCATGCGATCACCTCGGCCAGGTCGCGCTGCTCCTGGTACGGGTATTCGTCGGTCGCCCGTCCACTGCTGCTGCCCGTGCCGCGGACATCCAGACGTGCCACCGCGTAGTCGAATTCGTCGCGCAGCCGGGTGTACTCGGGGCGGAAGGAGGCGGTCAGGTCGTCCTTCCGGTACGGCAGCGCCTCGAGGATGCACGGCCGCGCACCGCTCTCGGGAAGGTAGAGCGTGACGGCGAGGCGCTCACCGTCCGACATCGGGATCCACTCGTCGCGGCGGGTTCCTGTCACTGCACTCCTAATATCGTCCGCACTCGATCGAGCGGAAGCGCCTCGATGGTCCTGCCGCCGACTCCGGTGGTCGTCGTGGCGCCGAGAAGCGCGTCGATCACCGCCTCCTCGGTCGCATCGACGGTCGCTTCGAAGTAGGGGTCGAGCCGGGACCCGGACATCGCGCCCGAGGGCGCGACGGGACTTGACCGCTCGGTTCGCAATCCTGTTGCCAGACCGAGGAATATCTCACCGGATCCATGATGGGCAGTCGATCCGGTCCGGGCCAGTCCGAGCCCCATCCGCGCCGCCAGGCGGGTGCAACCCGCCGCGTCGATTCGCGCGTCGGTGATGACCACGCCAAGACACGACCCGGCGGGTGGCGGCTCGACATGTGGCGGCGGACCCAGCGCGCGGCCCACTGCCACCCCGGCAATCGTGAGTCGATCCCACCACCCGAAGTTGGCAAGCACCAGGACCCCGACGACATGGCCGTCCGGCAGCACCCGCGACGCCGACCCGATGCCCCCCTTCCAGCTGAAGCAGGACATCCCCGTCCCGGCACCGATGGCGCCGAGGCCGACGTCATCGCCACCAACCGAGCCGCGCGCCGCCGCGAGGGCCGACGCCACATCGGCGTACTGCACGTGCATGCGGCGGGTATCGGTCAGCCACGAGTCGTCGCATTCACCGACGATCGGGATGACGCACGTCGTCGATTCCGATTCGCGGCTGCTCGTCGATGAGTAGGCGGCACGCCGCGTCGTAGACCCGACCGACCTGCATGGTGGAGGTGAGGAAGACCGGAGTTTCGGCAAGGCCCCACTCGTCGATCTGCGTGCGACCTGTCAATTCGCCTGCGCCGTTGAGGATCGACACTCCCGCCGGGACGGGGGAGGCCCATAGATCGCCACCGGGGTCGAGAACTGTGACGCCGGTGCGTGCGATGCCCGTACCGGCCGGCGGCTCGGCCTGATCCGAAATCACCGTCGCGTGCCCCAGCCCGACGCCCGGCACATCCAGCACCGAGTTGGTGCGTCCTCGGGGGAGCGTGCCGATGGTGATCGACCAGTCAGCCAGCCGAACCCTTCCACTCACTCGCGCATCGTGCCATGCTGCCCAGGTGGCGGGGCGGATTCCGTTGGTCGTCGACCCGCGTTGCCACGACCACGACCCCGGGGCGGAGATCTGGGTAGGTGTGACCACCCCGGGCACCGAGGTCGCCGAACGCGTCACCGTCATCGAATCGACCCTGCGCGGACTCGGCCACGACGTCGTGCCTGCGCGCGAGTTCGACGACACCTGGCTCACCCACGTGCACTCGGCCGAGCTGATCGACCACCTCGCCACGGTGTGGGACCGGTGGGTCACCGGCGGCTACCCCGACCTCGGCGCGCAGCGGGTCGTGCCGTATCTGTTCCCCAGCACCGAACTGCTTCACGGGCTCCCGCGTCGGCTGCCCACCGCACTTCATGCCCAGGTTGGCGCCTACTGCTATGACACGATGACGCTCATCGGTCCTGGAAGCTGGCGAGCGATCCGCGCCGCCACCCACGCTGCCCGCACCGCGGTGGACCTTGTTGCGTCGGGCACGCCCAGTGCCTACGCGCTGACGCGGCCACCCGGTCATCACGCGACGAGGTCGTCTTACGGCGGGTCGTGCTATCTCAACAACGCGGCGATCGCCGCACAGGCGTTGCGCGAGGCCGGCCTACGCGAGAGTCGCTGTCATCGATATCGACGCCCATCACGGCAACGGCACCCAGGCGATCTTCTACGAGCGGTCCGATGTCTTCACGGCCTCGGTGCACGTCGATCCGGGTGCTGGCTGGTTCCCACATCACGTCGGCTTCGCCGACGAGACCGGGCGCGATGCGGGGCTCGGGACCAACCTCAACCTCACGCTCGCGCCGGGGTCCGGGGACGAGGTATGGCTCTCGGCCGTCGAGCGCGCCGCAGACGCCGCCGGTGACTTCGACGCCACCGCCCTCGTGATCGCCCTCGGCGTGGATGCGGCGATCGATGATCCCGAGAGTCCGTTGCAGGTGACTGTCGACGGCTACCGGCGGGCCGGCGATGCCTTGGGGGCGCTAGGGCTTCCCACCGTTGTGGTGCAGGAGGGTGGATACCATCTACCGACCCTGGGCCGGCCTGGTGAGCGCGACGCTCGACGGGCTTGGCGCGCACGCGACGCAGTCGTGAGTTGACGGGCCTTCGTTGTCGCTCAACGGTTTCGACGACTCGTCAAGTCCAGGCGAGCCAGTCCACGATCTCGGCTGCGACCTGGCGGACGGAGCCTCGATTCTCGACGGCCAGGTCCTCGATCCCCTCGCCGGCGCCTTCGGCGATCCATTCGGCCGCCCGTGGCAGGTCGTCGCGAAGGCGCGCCTCGGTCGACGCGCTCGCACGGAGCCGCCGCTCGATCTCGGCCAGGGGAACGATAAGGCGAACGACACGCAACGGGACCCCGAGCGCCGTACTCAGGCCGTCGACCTCGGCTCGGTCACGCGAGGCCCCCGACAGCACGAACAGACGAACGCCGGCCGCCCGGAAGTTGGCGGCAACCGCCTCGATATTTTGCTGCAGCACAAGCGACTCGGCTTCACGGCTTCCGGCGTCGAACCACGCCAAATAGTCCAGGTCCATCAGCGCGTAGGGAACGCAGCGCTGCTCCAGCAGGTCGGCAATCTCCTCGGCCACCGTGCTCTTGCCCGACCCGAACACGCCCGAGATCAGCACCGCCCCCTCGTCACGCGTCTCCAAGGCTATCGACCCTTGGTCGCCTGGTGGGCGCGACGCTCGACGGGCTTGCGGGCACGAAGTGAGTACATGAGCGGCAGCCGCGGAATTCCCTTCGGCATCCGCCAGACATGGCCGTCCTTCTCCATGAACGGCCACTGCTGATAGACCTGATGGTCGTACTCCTCGAGAAACTCGAGCACAAGGCCTGCGTCGATCACCGCATTAACTACTTCGCTCAGTGGGTGCTGCCACTCCTCCGTCCGGTTGTGAACGGTCTGGACATCCGAATCGGTGTACGTGCCGGGCCCGTCGTCGTAGTCGTTGCGGTGCGCGAAGTAGTCGCCATCCACCGTGAGGTCGTCGTCGCTGAAGACCCAGCTGAACGGGTGCACCTCCTTCATGAAGAGCACGCCGCCGGGCTCCAGCAGCGCCTCGACGACCCCCGCCCAGCGCCGCATGTCGGGCAGCCAGTTGATCGCGCCCACGTTGACGTAGACGATGTCAAAGCTGCGGCCGTCGAACACCTCGACCGCGTCGTGGACGTCCGCACAGACGAACTCGGCCGCCACGCCGATGTCCACCGCGAGGGCGCGGGCGGCCTCGATCGCCGGCGCCGAGAAGTCGAGCCCGGCCACGCGTGCCCCGTGTCGGGCCCAGGACAGGGTGTCCAGCCCGAAGTGGCACTGGAGGTGCACGAGCGATCGACCGCTGACGTCGCCGAGGGCCTCGAGCTCGAAGTCCTGGAGCGTTTCGCGGCCCGCTTTAAAGCCTTCGACGCCGTAGAACTTGCTCGCCGTATGGATGGGCACGCGCTCGTCCCAAAAAGCGCGGTTCAGCTCGCTCGTCACAACGAGGATCGTAAGTCTGGCGTTCGACGTGAAGTGCCCGAAAGCCAATGATCTTGTGCTCGTCGTCGGAGAGACTGTTGCCCATGGCCGGATACACGACCTCCCCGCTCATCAGGACGGCCCTGCCCGGTCCCCGCGCCAGTGAAGTCCTGGCCCGGGACAACGCGGTCACCAGCCCATCCCTGCCGCGCGCCTACCCGCTCGTCCCGAAGCGCGGCCGCGGGTCCAGCGTCGAGGACGTCGACGGCAATGTTTTTCTCGACTTCAACGCCGGGATCGCGGTGAACTCGACAGGTCACGGGCACCCCAAGGTCGTCGAGGCTGTGCAGCGGCAAGCCGCCGAGATCCTGCACTATTCGGCGTCCGACTTTTATCTCCCGATCTACTCGGAGATGTGCAACGCCCTGCGCGATGTGGCCCCGATGTCGGGTCCGACGCGCGTGTTCTTGTCCAACTCCGGGGCAGAGGCGGTGGAGGGCGCGCTCAAGCTCGCGCGGTACGCGACGAGGCGCCCCTACGTCATCAGCTTCCAAGGCGCCTTCCACGGCCGAACGATGGGCGCACTGACCCTGACCGACTCAAAGGCCAAGTATCACAAAGGGTTTGGGCCGCTTCTCCCGGCGGTCTTGCACGCCCCCTACGCCGACCCACGTCGCACGGCGTCTGGTGACCGCGACACCGCGACCATCGAATACCTGCGCAACTCTCTGTTTCGCTACGAGGTCGAACCGACCGAGGTCGCTGCGATTTTCGTCGAGCCCATCCAGGGCGAAGGCGGCATCATCGTCCCGGCTCGGGGCTGGATGGAGGATCTCCGCGAGCTATGCGACGAATTTGGGATCTTGCTCGTCGCCGACGAGGTCCAGTCGGGCATCGGCCGGACCGGCAAGATGTGGGCCATCGAGCACACCTCCGCCGAGCCCGACATCGTCACCAGCGCAAAGGGTCTTGCGTCCGGCCTCCCGCTCGGCGCTTTCATCGCGCGCGAAGAGATCATGAACGCCTGGGGTCCGGGTGCACACGGGTCTACATACGGCGGCAGCCCCGTCCCGTGCGCAGCCGGTTTAGCGACCTTGGAAGTCGTCATGTCCGAGAACTTGCTCGAGAACTCCACCAACCTCGGCGACTATTTGCGTGAGGGACTGCGCAAGCTGCAGGCCAACGAGCCCGACATCGTCAGAGACGTCCGTGGTGTGGGCTTGTTCATCGGCGTCGAGTTTCCCGACGGGCAGGTGGCCAACGCTGTCCAGAACCGTTGCTTCCAAAAGGGTTTGCTCGTTCTGGAGGCTGGCGAGAACGTCGTCCGCATGACGCCGCCGCTGGTCCTTCGGGCCGACGAGGCCGAGACTGGCCTTCGCCTGTTCAGCGAGGTCGTCTCCGAAATCGCAGCCGGCCGCTGACCACCAAGGAGATAGCGATGACCACGAAGGTCGACTACACGTCCACCGAGCTTCCCGCCGACCTCGGAGCTACGTTTGAGACCGCGTTGCACCGGCTTCGCAGCGAGGAGCCGCCCGTCGAGGACCACATCATCGGCGGTGCGCGACGCACCGACGGCGTCGTGTTCGAGCGTTTCGACCCGTGCCACCCTTCAGTTCGCGTCTCCGCTGCCCGCTCGGCCCCGACCGAGCTTGTCACCGAAGCCGTGACCCAGGCCCGCAACGCCTTCAAGGCATGGCGCAGGACCACGGTCGAACAGCGTTGCAGCAGTCTTCTGAAGGCAGCAGATCGCATCTCTGTCGGCGTCGCCGAGCTCAGCGCCATCCTGTCTGCCGAAACCGGCAAGACGCGCTTGGAGGCGATCGGTGAGGTCGAGGAAGCCGCCGACATCATCAAGCACTACACCCGCCTGATGACCGAGAACGACGGCTACAACAACCAGCTGAAGTCGTCCTCGACCGAGGACACCTACGACGTACTCGTTCCCTACGGCGTGTTCGGTGTCATCGCCCCATTCAACTTCCCGTTCGCTCTGGCCACCGGAATGATGGTGGGTGCACTCGTGGCCGGCAATACCGTTGTCTGCAAGCCGTCGGACAAGACGCCGCGATCGACCGCCGCAGTCGCCTCGATGCTGGCCGACGTCTTGCCGCCGGGAGTCGTGAACGTAATCCACGGCGGTGCCGACATCGGCCGCGCCCTCGCTGAGACCGACGTCGACGGCGTCGCGTTCACCGGATCTGCTGAGGTCGGCTGGCAGTTGGTCGCGACGACAACCCCCAAGGGCCTGCCGCGTCCTGTGCTCGCCGAGATGGGAGGCCAGAACCCTGCCGTTGTTGGCGCCAGTGCCGACCTGGATGCAGCTGCCAGTGGGATCGTCCGCTCCGCGTTCGGCTTGTCCGGTCAGAAGTGCAGCGCCTGCCGCCGGGTCGTCGTCGTCCGCGATGTTGCCGACGACCTCGCCGCCAAGATCGTCCAGAAGGCAGGTGAGCTGGTGATCGGCGACCCGATCAACGCCGACACCTTCATGGGTCCAGTCATCGACGAGCACATCGCCGCTCGCCTCGACGAGGCGATCGGGGTCGCGTCCCGAGAAGGCAAGGTACTGACCGGTCGGCGGCTCGACCGCGACGGGAATTGGTTCTCCCCGATCGTCGTCTCCGACCTCCCGACCGGGCATGACCTCACCAGGGAGGAACTGTTCGGACCGTTCCTCACGATCACCGCAGTCGACACGTTCGAAGACGCCCTCGCAGAGGCCAACGATGTGCCGTACGGCCTGACCGCCGGTGTGTTCAGCGGAAACCAGGATGAAGTCGACCAATTCGTCGAGCAGATCGAGGCCGGAGTCATCTACCTCAATCGTGCGGCTGGCGCGACGACAGGCGCCTGGCCGGGAGTCCAGTCATTCTGCGGCTGGAAGCGCAGCGGCTCGATAGGTAAAGGCGGCCTCGGCCACTGGTACATCCAGGGTTTCATGCGCGAGCAGAGCCGCACGGTCGCAAAGAAGGGTTCATGAAGGCGACCTCGGGCATTGTCGCGAGTGGCGTGGATAGCGAGGCCCTCGCCGCCCGGGCGCGCGCAGTCATCCCCAGTGGGACATCCCGATCGACCCTCTTCGTGCCCCCGGCCGTCCCCATGGCACGCAGCGGCCAAGGCGCGTGGCTCACCGACGAAAGCGGCGCGCGAATCCTCGACTGCAACAACAACTACTCGTCGCTGGTTCATGGACACCGCTTCGAGCCCATCCAGCGCGCAGTGACCGAGGCCCTCGACGAGGGAGCGTCGTTCGGGCTACCGACCCGACGCGAAGTTGTGCTCGCCGAGCACCTGCGGGATCGCACAGGCTACGAACAGTGGCGGTTCTGCAACTCTGGAACAGAAGCGGTCATGCAGGCCATCCGGTGCGCCCGCGCTGTCACGGGACGCGATGTCATCGTCCGGTTCCAAGGGAGCTACCACGGCACATCGGATCCGGTAACCGACTTCGACAAGCCCGGCATCACGAATGCCGAGCGCGAGGCCGTCATCGTGCTCCCGCAGGGCGACCGTTCGTCGCTTCGGGAGCTCTTCGATACGAGCGGTACGAAGATCGCCGCGGTCCTCATCGACCTCATGCCGAATCGCGCAGGCCTCCAACCCGCCGACCCTGAGTTCGTCAACGCTGTCCGCCAGCTCACTGCCCGCAACGGCTCGCTCATGATTGTCGACGAGGTCATCACGTTCCGCCTCGCCCTCAGGGGCCTCAGTCCCACCTATGGCATCACCCCCGATCTCGCCACGTTCGGCAAGTTGATCGGCGGTGGCCTTCCTGTCGGCGCCCTTGCTGGACGCACCGACATCATGGCCGCATTTGACTCCAAGAGCGGTCCGCAAATCGCGTGGGGAGGCACATTCAACGCCAACCCGCTGACCATGGCCGCCGGTCTGGCGGCCGTCGAGGCCTACGATCAGAGCGCCATCGACCAACTCAATAACCAAGGCGACCAGGTACGCCACCGCATCGGCGCGGCGGGCGTCCAGGTCAACGGTCGCGGTTCGCTGATGCGCATCATGGAAAACGTTGATATCAGCGACCTTTGGTGGGGCCTGTACCGCCGCGGAGTCTTGGCCGGCACCAACGCCCTCCTGGCCCTTTCCACCCCGATGGCAGACGAGGACCTGGACTTCGCCGCAGACGCCATCATCGACGCCGTCCAAGCCGTCCGGTCCTGACGAGTCGTCTTGAACGAATGTTGTGGACCCGCTGTTGAGTGTCGGTTGATTGTTGACGGATCTGTTTCGGTTGATCCTTGACACTCTGTGTTGTGGTTTAGGCCCCAGCGCTGGTGCGCAAATATCGATGGTGTGGAAGTGGCTGCGGTGAGGGGTTATTCGGAGGTGGGTGCTTGGGTTTGGGGTTCGTCCAGGGCCCACCAGGTGCGGATGTTGACGAACTCGCGGATGCCGGGGCCGGCCAATTCGCGGCCATACCCGCTGCGTTTGGTGCCGCCGAACGGCATGCGGGCATCGGAGACGACCAGGGCGTTGATGAAGCAGGCGCCGGAGGTGATGCGCCGCCCGACCGCGACGGCGGCCTGGACATCGGCGCTCCACACGCTGGCGCCCAGCCCGAACGGGGTGTCGTTGGCCACCGCGACGGCCTCGTCGGTGTCGGCGACGGTGATGATCGTCGCGACCGGGCCGAACACCTCCTCGGCGTAGACCGACATGGCGGGCGTGACGTCGCCCAACACGGTGGGCGGGTAGAAGAACCCGCCCAGATCCTCGCGGGCCTCACCGCCGCACAGCACGGTGGCGCCGGCGGTGACCGCCGCGCGGACCTGATCAGCCACCCCGTCGCGCAGATCGCGCCGCGCCATCGGGCCCACGTCGGTGCCCGGCGCCTCGGGATCCCCCACCCTCAGCCGCCGGGTCTCGGCGATCACCAGCCCGGTGAACTGATCGGCCACGGATTGTTCGACGATGAACCGCTTGGGGGAGATGCAGCTCTGCCCGGCATTGAGGAACCGGCCGCGCACCGCCAGGTGCGCGACCCGGGGCAGATCGGCGTCGGCGAGCACCACGAACGGATCCGACCCGCCCAGCTCCAGCAC
Organism: uncultured Actinomycetota bacterium; assembly: GCA_963715885.1. GTDB lineage: Bacteria > Actinomycetota > Actinomycetes > Mycobacteriales > Mycobacteriaceae > Mycobacterium. Next base: position 110,592 of record CAVQSK010000033.1, on the reverse strand, counting down.
CGACTTCTTGATCTCCCGCCCGGCGATCGCGCCGACCGCGCTGCCGGCCCGCTCGCTGCCGGTGATGGTGACCGCCCCCACCCGCGGGTCGGCGATCAGCCGCTCGGTGACCGCGGGAACCTCGGGTTCGGCGACCAGCAGCGTGGTGAACAACCCGTCGGGCAGCCCGGCGCCCGACAGGATGTCCTGGCAGGCCAGCGCCGCCCCGGTGGTGTTGGGGGAATGCTTGAGCAGCGCGGCGTTGCCGGCCATCAACGCCGGGGCGGCGAACCGAAACACCTGCCACAGTGGGAAGTTCCACGGCATCACCGCCAGCACCACCCCGACCGGCTCATAGGACACCCAGCTGCGGTCCGCCGACGTGTCGTAGGCCTCGTCGGCCAGGAAGGTCTGGGCGTGTTCGGCGTAGAACTCCAACCCGTCGGCGCACTTGTGCACCTCCGCGACCGAGCTTCGGCCAGCGGCTTGCCCATCTCCCGGGTGACAAGTACCGCCAACTCGTCATCGCGCTCGCGCAACAGCTCTGCGGCGGCGCGCAGGACCTCGGCGCGCACCGTGAAATCCTCACCGGCCCACCCCCGCTGCGCGGCGGCCGCGGTATCCAGCGCGGAATCGATCTCCGCTTGAGTCATGGCCTGATAGGTGGCCAGCTCGGCGCCAGTGGCGGGATTGACGGTCACGATGGTTGACGACATCGGCTGTCCTTCCTATGGGTGGGGTAAGCGGTGGCGGTCATGCCGGGAGCTCGGCGCTATGGCTGACCACCATGTCGGAGAAGGTGTGGTGTTCTGTGTGTCTGGGTAAGCACGGACCGCTGTTAGACGGCGTGTCGCTGCCCCAGCCTCGCCGCCAGATTCCGCCGGAACAATTCGGCGGCGAACAATTGTGCGGCGCCTAGCGCTTGCCGGCGTGTCGGCGACAGTACGGTGCCAGTCATCGAACCAATTCCTGACTTCTTCGTGGCTCATGCGGTAGACGGTCAGAGCGTGGACTCGAGGCCGGCGAGCAGTGCCTGCCGACTGGCGCGGACGTGCTCGCGCATCACCCGTTCGGCGCTGTCGCCGTCCTTCTCGATGATCAGGTCCAGCACGTGGTGATGCTCGCGGTCGGACTGCAGTGGCCGGCCGGGCTGGCTGAGCGAGGTGGTGACCAGACGCGAGTACGCCAGCTGGTTCATCAGCATCCGGTAGTGCGCCTCGAGCTTGCGATTGTCGGCACCGACGATCAGCAGATCGTGGAACTCCTGGACCAGTTCGGCGTAGCGGTCACGGTCGTCGCGCGCGACCGCCAGGTCGGCCTGGCGGACGTTCTCCTCCAACCGGTCGATCTCGGGCACCCGGCCGCGCTGGGCGAGCAGGCGGGCCGCGGCCCCCTCGAGCAGTTCCTTCATCTCGAACAGTTCAGTGATCTCCCGCCGCGACGGCGTCGTGACGAAAGTCCCGACCCGCGGCCGGATCTCAACGAGGCCCTCGGTTTGCAGCTGCTTGAAGGTCTCGCGCACCGGCGTACGGCTCACGCCGAACTCGTCGGCCAGGGCCAGCTCGGAGAGGTTGACCCCCGGCTGGAACTCGCCTGCGATGATGCGACGACGGATCTCCGTGATCAACCTGCCCTGGATCGAGCCGTTGCGCCGAGCCGTTGTTGCGTGTCACCGTGGTTCTCCTCCGGCTGTCATCCCAGCGGCGGGAGTGCGCCGCCGTCGAAGAACTTACCTGCGCTGTAGACCATGGGATGGCGGTCGCTGACTGTGGCGTGCACAACGCGGCAGACGAACAGGGTGTGAGTGCTGGCCTGCAGCCGCTCGCGGATCTCGACCTCCATCTGCGCGCCACTGCGGTCGATCAGCGGACTACCGAACGGACCCGGCTCCCAGTCCAGGCCGGCGAACTTGTCCTCGGTCTTCGTTGCGAACACGCCGACCACGTCGAGTTGGTCGGTGGACAGGATGTTGATCGCCAGATGCTGTGCGCGGAACAGGCATTCATGCGTCGACGACGTGCGCTGCACCGCAACCATGACCGTCGGCGGGTCCAGGGAGACGCTGGAAAACGCGTTCACCGCAAGGCCGCGGGGCTTCCCGTCATCCATCGCGGTCACGACGGTGACCCCGGTGACGAACTGCCTGTTCACCTGTTTCATCGTGTCGAGATCGGGCCGTGGGGGCGTGGTACCCATGGGTGTGCTCCTTGTCATGGCGGTTAGTCGTCCTGTCCGACGGAGATGATGCCGAGCGCGGTGAGCAGCGCGCGGGGATCCCAGGTGACGAACTCCTCAACGATGCGGTCACCATCGAAGCGTGAGAACGTGGCGCCGCTCACGTCGACCTGACGCTTGGTGGCCGGCACGCCGAGGAAGGGATGCTGGTGAATCCCGGTGCTGTGCCAGCGGATAGCTGCACGATCTCCCTCGATGACGACCTCATCGACCGTGGTGACGAGGTCGGGAAAGGCCGACCGGGTAGCGATGATCGACGCCTTGAACTCGGTCAGATCCTGGTCGGCGTGGGCGCTTCCGATCCGGCGGTAATCCGGGCTTAACAGCTCGTCGAACGCATCGACCTCGCCTCGGTCCCACGCCGCGTCCCACGCCTGCTGGATACGGGCGCGGCGGTCATCGTTGTCGGACATGTGTTGTTCCCCTTTCACTTCTGGGCGGTCGGTTCATCGACGGGCTCGACAGTCTGGACGGAGGCATTGGCCGCGCGTGTATCGGTGCGCAGTTCCATCCAGAACGACACGGCCAGGCCGGCGATGATCACCAGGAAGGGCAGTGAGGCCACGATGACGGTGTTCTGCAGTGCGGTCAGTCCGCCGGCGAGCATCAGCACCACCGCGGTGACGCCGGTGAGGACACCCCACAGGATCAGCACCGCGCGGTGCGGGGCCAGCGAACCGCCGGAGGTCATCATGCAAAGCACGTAGGTGTTGGCGTCCGCGCCGGAGATGAAGAACATCAGGACGAGGATGATCGCGACCACGGAGGTCACGGTGGCAAACGGGAAGTGGTCCAACGTGGCGAAGAACGCGCTGTTGATGTCGGCGGCCGTCTGCTTGGCGATGTCGCCGCCCTCGAACATGTCGATGTGGATCGCGGTGCCACCGAACACGGTGAACCAGGTGAAGAACACGAGGCTCGGGACAACCAGCACGCCCACGATGAAGCCGCGGATGGTGCGGCCCCGGGAGATGCGGGCCAGGAACACGCCCACGAAGGCACCCCAGGAGACCCACCAGGCCATCATGAAGTAGGTCCACCACTGCATCCACTCCAGGCCACCAAAGGCGGTGCCCTGCAGGCTCATCCGGAAGAAGTCCGTGGCCCACATGCCGAGCGACTCGATGTAGAGATTGGCGACGAACACGGTAGGGCCAACGATGAGGATGAACACGAACAGCGCAATCGCCATCGCGGTGCTGGCCTGGCTGAGGAACTTGATGCCCTTGCTGACGCCGGTGACCGCCGACATCGTGAACACGGCGGTTACCGCGGCGATGATCAGAACCTGCGTCACGTTGTTGACCGGGACGCCGAACAACGTGCCCAGACCGTTGTTGACCTGCAGCGCGCCCAGGCCGAGCGATGTGGTGGTGCCGAACAACGTCGCGAACACCGCGAGCACGTCGATGATCTTGCCGATGGGGCCGTTGACCCGGTCGCCGAGCAGCGGCTCGAACATCTGGCTTACCAGCGTGTTGCGGCCCTTGCGATAGGTGGAATACGCGATGGCCAGGCCGAACACGGCGAAGATTGCCCAGGCGTGCAGACCCCAGTCGAAATAGGAGTACTGCAGGGCGCGCACCGCCGCCTCCGACGAGCCGGGCTCGGCCAGGTCGTGTGGCGGGGTCGCCAGGTGCGAGATCGGTTCCGCGACACCGTAGGACACCAGCCCGATGCCCATCACCGCGCTGAGGATCATCGCCAGCCAGGTGACTGTGCTGAATTCGGGGCGGTCGGTGTCCTTGCCGAGCCGGATGTTCCCGGATCGGCTGAACGCCAGGAAGATCAGGAAGACCAGGATGGCCAGCGTCACCACCAGGTAGAGCCAGCCGAAACTGCCGGTGACCCAGTTCAGCGACGCGGTGGTCACCTTGTTCAGGTTCTCGGTGAACAACACCGACCACGCGACGAAGATGGCCGACACCCCGACCGACGTCCAAAAGACCGTGCCGAGCTTGTGGGTTACGTGGTGTTCTTCGTCTAGGTGTTCGGCGGCGGCGTCGGGGTCGGTTTCCACCGGCGATGGGTCTGGTATCGACGACGCCACGGTGGCCGTGGAATCCGCCCTGAGATCACTGGACATGGGGCTCCTTGCATCTGTAGATCCGGCGAGCGTCGACACGCCCAACTGGTATACAACAGAATGTAGCTGACATCACAAGCGTGTGTCAATGTGCGGCCGCTAACTCATCGTCTTTGATCCGCTCGCCGGTGGGTCACGGTTCGCCTGCATACTACTAAAGTAGCTGTTTTACTGGGATTTTGATCCTAAAGCCGACGGTCGAACTTGGTCGGAGATCAGCTCAGATGAAGATGTGTCTTGACCTCTTCGCCAGAGACGACTACTGTCCTGTGGCATGCAACAGATCGACTTTGAGGCCCGCATCGGGCTGCGCAAGCTGGTCGTCTACCGCGAGGTGGTGGTGACTGAGGCCGGTGTGCAGCCGGCCCGCCCGGCGCGTCAGGCGAGCGTCGCCGCCGTGGTGCGCAACCCTTGGGTGGGCACGGGTCCGACGCACGACCTGTCCGACGAGACGGCGCGGATCGCGCCGGTCCTGGCCCGGCTGCTCACCGACCGGCTCACCGCCGCACTCGGCGGGGTGGCCGCCGTCGAGGCCTTCGGCAAGGCCGCGATCGTCGGCAGCGCCGGCGAGATCGAGCACGGCGGGGCACTCATTCACACGCCGTACTTCGGCAACCTGATGCGTGAGTTCCTCGACGGCGAATCGATCATCTGCTTCGCCGACACCCGCGCCGACGCCGGTGAACCGCTGGTCGTACCGCTCTGGCACAAGTCCCACGCGGCGACCCGCAGCCACTACCAGACCGTCACCACGCGGGTGCCCGACGCCCCGCGCTCGGACGAGATCGTGATCATCGCGGCCGCGTCAACCGGCCCCCGGCCGCATCCCCGCATCGGGGACCGCACCACCGACCCCGCTATCACTACGAAGAATTTGGAGAGTGTTCTGTCATGAAGCTGCGCAAAGTCGTGACTGTCGTCGAAGAGATCCGGACCGAGGGCGGCCGCGAGGTCTCGCCCCCGGCCCGCGTCGCCGTCGTGGCGGCCGTGATCGAAAACCCCTGGGCCGGAGAGGGTTTCGTCGAGGACCTGGCGCCGGGCATTGACGCCACCGCATCCGACGTCGGCGCCCTGCTCACCCCCCTGGTGCTGGAGGCGCTCGAGGCTCCTGCGGAGGCGTACGGTAAGGCCGCCATCGTCGGGCTCGACGGTGAGGTCGAGCACGGCTCGGGCCTGATCCACACCCTCAAGTTCGGTGACCACTTCCGCAAGGCGGCCAACGCGACCACGCTGCTGCCCGCCGTCGAGAAGCGCGGCCCCGCGGGCGTGCTCTTCGATATCCCGCTCAAGCACATCACCGACGCCACGATCCGGTCCCACCATCAGACGGTGGAGGTGCGGATCGCCGACGCCCCGCACCCCGACGAGATCGTGGTGGCGCTCGCCGCCGCCGCCCAGGGACGCCCACAGCAGCGGCTGGCGCCGCTGTCGACCGAGCAGTGATATGACCAGACCGACGCTCGTGCTGCTGCACGGAGTGGGTCTCGACCACACCATGTGGGACCCGGTGGTCGCTCTTATGGCCGGCGACGCCGAGGTGGTGACGCCCGACCTGCCGGGCCACGGTGCGCGTCCACCGGCACCCCCAGGCGTCACGCTTGCCGAGCTCGCCGACGGAGTGGCCGCCGACATCCCGCCCGGCTCGCATCTGGTCGGTTTCTCGCTCGGCGCCCTGGTGGCCCAGCACCTGGCCCTGCACCGGCCCGCACTGGTGGCGACGCTCACCTCGGTCAGCTCGGTATGCCGGCGCACCGCCGAGGAGCGCACGGCTGTCCTCGACCGTCTGCGCACCGCCGAGCGCGATTTCGCCGCGAGCGCTGCGGCGTCGCTGCGCCGGTGGTATGACGGCACCGAGGTCGACCCGGAACAGGTGCGCCGCACCGAGGCCACGCTGCTGGCCAACGACCGGGACAGCTTCCTGAATTGCTACCGCGTCTTCGCCACCGCGGACGCGGAGCTCGGACCAGAGCTGAGTCGGATCTCCGTCCCGGCACTGGCCGTCACCGGCGAACACGATCCTGGGTCCACGCCGGAGATGACCCGGCGGCTGGCCGAGGCGATGCCCGACTGTCGAGCCGTCATCGTGCCCGGCGCACGCCACATGCTCCCCGTCGAACGGCCCCGGGAGTTCGTCGATTGCCTGTCCACCTTCATCGGAGCGAACACACATGTCTGACCAAACGAAACTGCAGCACTTCATCGGCGGCGAGCGGGTGCCCCCCGCCTCCGGCGAGTACTTCGAGAGCACCAACCCCGCCACGCGCGAGGTGCTCTACCACGCCGCTCGCGGCAATGCCGCCGATGTCGACGCGGCGGTCGACTCAGCGCGCGCCACCTTCGACGATCCACGCTGGCGCGACCTCAGCCAGACCCGCCGGGGTCACCTGCTGCGCCGGCTCGGCGACCTCATCGGCGAGCACGCCGAGGAGCTCGCCCGGTCCGAAAGCCAGGACAACGGCAAACTGCTGCGCGAAATGCGCGGCCAGTTGGCCACCCTGCCGGAGTACTACTACTACTACGCCGGCCTGGCGGACAAAATCCAAGGGGACGTCGTTCCCACCTCAGACCGCAAGGTGCTGAATTACACCTCGCGCGAGCCGCTCGGCGTGGTGGGGGCGATCACCCCCTGGAACTCGCCCCTGACGCTGACGACGAGCAAGCTGGCCCCCGCCCTGTGCGTCGGCAACACGGTGGTGATCAAGCCGTCGGAGTACACGTCGGCGACGGTTCTTCGGCTCGCCGAGCTGGTCATCGAGGCCGGCTTCCCGCCGGGGGCGGTCAATATCGTGACCGGGTTCGGCGTCGAGGCCGGGCAGCCGCTGGTCGATCACCCTGCCCTGGCCAAGATCTCGTTCACCGGGAGCACGGCCACGGGTGCGCGCATCGCGTCTTCAGCGGCCGGCCGGTTCATCGGGTGCACCCTCGAGCTCGGCGGCAAATCGCCGAACATCGTGTTCGAGGACGCCAACGTCGCGAACGCCGCGATGGGTGTGGTGGCCGGGATCTTCGCCGCCGCGGGTCAGACCTGCATCGCCGGCAGCCGGGTGTTCGCACATCGGGCGGTCTACGACGAGCTGCTCGAGCGGGTGACGGAACGGGCCCGCAGCATCCGCATCGGTGATCCCCTCGAGGAGGCCACCGAGCTTGGCCCGCTGGCGTTCGAGGACCAGCGCGACAAGGTGGCCTCCTACGTCGACCTCGGTCGCACCGAAGGGGCCCGGGTGCTGACCGGCGGCCGGCCCACCGACGGGGGGTTGGGCGGCTACTTCTACGAGCCCACGGTGCTCGTCGACGTCGACAACGACATGCGCGTGGTCCGCGAGGAGATCTTCGGCCCGGTCGCGGCGATCATGCCGTTCGACAGCGAGGAGGAGGTCGTCCGGCTCGCGAACGACACCGAGTACGGCCTGGCGGCCGGCGTGTGGACCTCGAACCTGTCGCGGGCACACCGCATGGCGGCGCGGCTCGAGGCGGGCACCATCTGGGTGAACACCTACCGGGCGATGTCGCCGATGTCGCCGCGCCAGGGCTTCAAGAGCAGCGGCGTCGGTGTCGAACACGGCACCGAGACCATCAAGGAGTACACCCGACTCAAGAGCGTGTGGATCAACACCAGCGAGGAGCCGGTGGCTGACCCGTTCGTCATGCGGAGCTGACCGTGCCACTCATCGAGGTCACCCTCGCCGAAGGGCGCTCCCCGGAACAGATTCGCCGCATGATGCACGAGGTGCACGATGCGGTGCTGCGAACGGTCAACACCCGGTCCGAACACATCCGCGTCATCGTGCGCGAGGTGCCCCGGACCCATTGGGCCACAGGTGATCTGACCCTGCGCGAGATGGACGCGGGGAAAGCCAATCCAGGAGACGAGGAGAAGTCGTGAGATTTTCGTTGTTCGTGCACATGGAACGCTGGGACGACCAGGTCAGTCACCGGCAGCTGTTCGAAGATCTCACGGAGCTGACGCTGATGGCCGAAGCCGGCGGCTTCAGCACGGTGTGGATCGGTGAGCACCACAGCATGGAGTACACGATCTCCCCAAGCCCCATGCCGCTGCTGGCGTACCTGGCCGGGCAGACCTCCACCATCCGCTTGGGGGCCGGCACCATCATCGCGCCGTTCTGGAACCCCATCCGGGTGGCGGGCGAGTGTGCGCTGCTGGACGTGATCAGCAACGGCCGCATGGAGGTCGGGCTGGCCCGCGGCGCCTACCAGTTCGAGTTCGATCGGATGGCCGGCGGGTTGCCGGCCTCCGACGGAGGCAAGTACCTGCGCGAACTGGTGCCTGCGGTGCGTGAGCTGTGGCAGCGCGACTATGCGCACGACGGTCAGATCTGGCAGTTCCCCACTTCCACCAGTGTGCCGAAGCCGATCCAGCAGCCGACCCCGCCGATGTGGATCGCCGCGCGTGATCCCGACTCACACGACTTCGCGGTCCGCACCGGATGCAATGTCATGGTGACGCCGCTGATGAAGGGCGACGAAGAAGTCGTCGACCTCAAGCAGAAGTTCGACACCGCCGTCGCGAACCACCCGGAGGTGCCCCGCCCAGAGATCATGGTGCTGCGGCACACCCACGTGCATTCCGCCGATGACGCGGACGGGTGGCGGCCGGCCGCCGAGGCCATCTCGCGGTTCTACCGCACCTTCGACGCATGGTTCGGCAACAAAACCACACCCGTGAACGGATTCCTCGAACCCAGCCCGGAATCGAAGTTCGAGGGCAGGCCCGAGTTCGAGCTCGAATCGCTGCACCGCACCGCGATGATCGGCACGCCCGAGCAAGTCATCGAGCGGCTGCGGTTCTACCAGCAGCTCGGTGTGGATGAGTTCAGTTTCTGGTGCGACAACAGCCTGCCGCACGAAGAGAAGCGCAAGTCCCTCGAGCTTTTCATCAAGGACGTGGCACCCGCGTTTCTATGACGCCACCCGCTATTAGCCTCACCCTCAACGTGATTCGTACTAGGAGCAGACATGCCAGACCAGCTCACTCGCCACCGAGTCACGTCTTGTGCGCCCACTCGATTGCGCCGACCCGTCGGACCGCTTCATGTCTTCCTGCGACACCATGCCACGCGCACGCAAGTGTCCGCTCTCAGCGGGGTGCGGCTGCCGGAGTGCTTCGCCCGAGTCCGCGCCGCCGATCTGCGAGACGCTCAGCGTCAGTCGGCGAGGCTACGCGCGGAGGCCGGTAGGCAGGGGTGCACGGTCTTCGTCGACATCGAGGTGCTCGTCGACCCCGACGCCCGTACGGCGATGCGGGCTGTGGAGCAACTGGGGCAGACGTCGTCGACCTTCGGTTCGGCACTGCGCTACGCCGGCACGCCACGGGGATTGGCCGGATTCATCGCCGACCTTCACACGCTGGGCATCGCCGACGGGGTGACGCTGCTTCCGCTGCGCGCGGCCGACAACGCCGACCGCATCATCAACGACGTGCTTCCGATGCTCGGACTCGACGTCGCCCGGCTGTCGGCCTGACACGCACCGTCGCGAAACTGTATTCCGCGACGGGTCTACTCGAAACGCGTTGCGGAATACAGTTTCGCGGCAGGGGAGCCGTGGGCAGTGAGACCGAGGTGGAGCGGCGCAGCTTGGGTGACCTGATGCTCGATGCGGTGCACCACGGTCATGTGCGCCGAAGCTGTCAGTGGATACCGGCCGCCGGGAACGAGAGCCTCCTGTCAGGATTGAACTGACGACCGCTCGCTTACAAGGCGATCGAAGCCCAGTTCGGCGTGTGTACTCAGTTGTTCGGGTACGCCCGATAACTGCGAAAATACATTCGTGTCGGTTCGGTGTTGTTCGCCCTGATCCGCGGGAGTTGACGGCAAATTGACGGCAAAATTGGTGGTACCGCCGTACCAGATTGTCGGTCGTTCTGGTTCGGACCCAACGTGCATCCATCGCTGCGCGGCGTATCAAGCAGGTGACGTCCGGCGTCGCCGTCGCCGGGAGCGACTACGCCGAACCAACCCACGTGCTTCGATGACGCCCAGAGGCGGTCGCGACGTCACTGATTTGACTCAAGGCCCTCTAACCCGTTCCACCCGCCGATCCGTTGCTACGCCCACTTAAGGAGAACGTGATGACCAAATACGTGTTCGACTTCACCGAGGGCGACAAGGACCAGAAGGACCTGCTGGGTGGCAAAGGCGCGAACCTGGCCGAGATGACCAAACTCGGGTTGCCGGTGCCGCCCGGATTCACCATCACGACGGAGGCTTGCCGAGAGTACCTGTCGCAGGGCAGCGAACCCAGTGAGCTGCGGGTACAGGTCACGATGGCATTGCGGCAGTTGGAGGACAACATCGGTCGCCGGCTCGGTGATCGCCATGATCCACTGCTGGTGAGTGTTCGTTCCGGCGCGGCGTTTTCGATGCCGGGAATGATGGAGACGGTGCTGAACATCGGGCTTAACGATGCCAGCGTGAAAGGGCTTGCCGAGGAATCCGGCGACGAGCGATTCGCCTGGGATTCCTACCGGCGGCTGGTGCAGATGTTCGGCAAGACGGTGTTGGAGATGCCCGGCGAGGTGTTCTCCGATGCGCTTGACAAGGCGAAGTCGACCAAGGGTGTGTCCAGCGACGTCGACCTGGATGTCGATGATCTGAAGTCGTTGGTGACCATGTTCAAGGACGCGGTCCGGGAGCACTCCGGTCAGGACTTCCCGCAGCACCCGCGGGAGCAGTTGGACATGGCGATCAACGCTGTGTTCAACTCCTGGAACACCGAACGGGCGCGGCTATACCGGCGGCGGGAGCGGATCCCCCAGCACCTGGGTACCGCTGTGAACGTCTGCACAATGGTGTTCGGCAACCTGGGCGAGTCCAGCGGCACCGGAGTTGCGTTTACCCGTGATCCGGCGTCCGGTCGGCCCGGCGCGTACGGGGACTACCTGTCCAATGCACAGGGCGAGGATGTCGTCGCCGGCATCCGCAACACTTTGTCGTTGGACGATCTGAAGGCGTTGGACGCGTCGTCGCACAAGCAGCTGATGAAGGTGATGCGCCGTCTGGAGACGCACTACCGGGACTTGTGCGATATCGAGTTCACCATCGAGCGCGGCAAGTTGTGGATGCTGCAGACCCGGGTCGGGAAGCGCACGGCTGCGGCGGCGTTCCGGATCGCTGGGCAGTTGGTCGACGAGAATCTGATCACGATGGACGAGGCGCTGTCCCGGGTGTCTGGTTCACAGCTGGCATTGCTGATGTTCCCGCAGTTCGACCGGTCGGCCCCCCGCGAGTTGCTAACGACGGGAATGGCCGCCTCGCCGGGCGCTGCAGTGGGCCGCGCGGTGTTCGATTCGCCAACCGCCAAGGCGTGGGCCGAACGCGGCGGCAAGCGGGTCGTGTTGGTCCGCAAGGAAACCAACCCCGATGACCTCGAGGGCATGATCGCGGCGGACGGGATCCTGACGGCGCGCGGTGGGAAGACCTCGCACGCGGCCGTCGTTGCCCGCGGCATGGGCAAGACCTGCGTTTGTGGTGCTGAGGCGCTGGAAGTCGACGCCTCGACTCGCACCGCGCGGGCAGGCACGGTGCTCATCAACGAGGGCGATGAGATCAGCATCGACGGGTCGACGGGCGAGATCTTCCTCGGGGCTGTGCCGGTGGTGCCGTCTCCGGTGGAGACCTACATCGAGTCCGGTCTCGCGGTAGCGCTGGAGGGCGCGGACGACGAGACGACCGCGCTGGTCACGGCGGTCGACCGGTTGCTGACCCATGCCGACGCTCGCCGGCGCCTGGCGATCCGGGCGAACGCGGATACCGCCGAAGACGCGGCCCGGGCGAGATCCCTTGGTGCCCAGGGCATTGGCCTGTGCCGCACCGAGCACATGTTCCTCGGCGAGCGCCGGGTGCTGATCGAGCGGGTGATCCTGGCCGGGACGACGGAGGAACGCGACGAGGCGCTGGCTGGGTTGTTGGCCCTGCAGCGCCAGGACTTCACCGAGTTGCTCGACGCGATGGACGGGCTGCCGGTGAATATCCGGTTGCTGGACCCGCCGCTGCACGAGTTCCTGCCGGATCGCACCGAACTCGCGGTCAAGGTCGCCCTCGCCGAGGCCAGGGGTGAAACCGGCGAGCAGGTGGACATAGACCGCAAGCTGCTGGCCGCGGTGGAGAACTTGCACGAATCGAACCCGATGCTGGGATTGCGCGGAGTGCGCCTTGGGCTGCTGACCCCCGGCCTGTTCGCGTTGCAGGTCCGCGCCGTAGCCGAGGCTGCCAGCAACCAGATCGCCGCAGGCAAGGACCCGAAGGTCGAGATCATGGTCCCGTTGGTGGGCTCGGTGATGGAGCTGCACCTGGTCCGGGACGAAACCGAGCAGATCCTCGCCGACGTTTCCGCCGAAACGGGGGTCACACTGGCGATCCCCATCGGCACGATGATCGAGCTGCCGCGTGCCGCGCTGACCGCACACCGGATCGCGGACGCCGCGGACTTCTTCTCCTTCGGCACCAACGACCTGACCCAGACCACGTGGGGGTTCTCCCGCGACGACGTCGAATCCACAGTGTTCGCCGCCTACCTGGACAAGGGTGTCTTCACCGTTTCCCCGTTCGAGACCATCGACGCCGATGGCGTGGGACGGCTCGTGCAGATCGCGGCCGAGGAAGGTCGTAAGACCAAACCCGGTCTGAAGCTCGGGGTCTGCGGTGAGCACGGCGGCGACCCCGAATCGATCCACTTCTTCCATCAGACGGGGCTGGACTACGTGTCCTGCTCCCCGTTCCGGCTACCCGTCGCCCGCCTCGAAGCCGGCCGAGCCGTCGTCAACTAACTAACTGAACCGCGGAGGCTTTCCTACTACAGGTATGAAGCGAGACGCGCTTGGATGCAGGAACGTCGATGCCCTTCGTGCCGTGCTTCCGGGACAAAACCTCGTGCTGTTTTCGTGGAGCCTCCTGTCAGGATTGAACTGACGACCGCTCGCTTACAAGGCGAGTGCTCTACCACTGAGCTAAGGAGGCCTGCGGGCCTTGAGTTTATCGGCTCACTCGTCGGCGTCGATGACACGCTGCGACATGACGGGTCGCGACGACGAGCGGCTCCTCGGGCGCCGGCCGGGGATCGGGATGCGGTCGGCGATGTTGCTCAGCGGGTTGACCACCTGGCTCAGCGTGACGACGGCGTCGTGCAGTGCGTCGATCGTCGGCGTCAGTGCTTCCAGCCCGGGCGCCAGCCGGTTGAGCGTGTCAGCGACATCCGCCAGCTTCAGCAGCGGGCCGTTCTCCGCGGTAAGGGTGTCGAGCAGTCCGCCCTCGGCAAGCAGACGATCGGCCACTCCGTCCTCGCGCAGCACTCGCTCGATCAGACCGTCGTTGGCGAGCAGTTGATCCGCCAGCCCGCCTGGGGCGATGACCCGCGACAGCGCACCGTCGTCGGTGGTCATCCGGTCCATCAATCCGCCTTCGGATGTCACCTGGTCGACCAGCCCACCCGGAGCCAGCGCCCGCGAAACCGCGCCGTTCTCGGCGGTCAGCCGGTCCAGCAGCCCACCCTCGGCGGTCAGCTGATCGACCAGCCCACCGGGCCGCAGCAGCCGGTCGATCGGACCGTTGGGTGCCAACGCCCGCCCGAGAGGCGCGTCGTCGTCCATCAGGCTGGCCAGCCGGTTTGCGCGCTCGACGGCGTCGTCGATGCCCAGCATGTGCGCGAGCGACCCCGATCCCGACTTGGCCGCCGAATTCGCGTCGCCCAATGTCCGCTGCGCCAGGCCGAGCGCGCCGTTGGCCATCGAAAGCCCGGCGTCGGCGACGGCGAGCCCGACGCGCACCGGGGCAGTGGCGAGGTCCGTTAGGGCTTTGCCGAGATCCATTGGCTCAGTCTATGGACTGCGCAAGGCCCAAACTCACAGGAAGTCCACAGCGATCGTGCAGGATTATTCCAAGCGAAGTCGTGGACATTAGCGAGATGGCGATGGCTGCACTACCTGAGATCATGCCCGAAGCCCGGGTCCTCGTCGTAGACGACGAGACCAACATCGTCGAGCTGCTCTCGGTCAGTCTGAAGTTCCAGGGTTTCGAGGTCTATACCGCCTCCAACGGCCCCGCCGCGCTCGATAAAGCCCGTGAAGTGCGGCCGGACGCGGTCATCCTCGACGTGATGATGCCCGGCATGGACGGCTTCGGGCTGTTGCGCAGGCTGCGCGCCGACGGAATCGACGCGCCCGCGCTGTTCCTGACCGCCCGCGACACGCTGCAGGACAAGATCACCGGCCTCACCCTCGGTGGCGACGACTACGTCACCAAGCCGTTCAGCCTGGAAGAAGTGGTCGCCCGGCTGCGGGTGATCCTGCGGCGCACCGGCCGAGGTGTCGAGGAACCCCGCAACGCCCGGCTCACGTTCGCCGACATCGAGCTCGACGAGGACACCCACGAAGTATGGAAGGCCGGCCAGCCGGTCTCGCTGTCGCCGACGGAGTTCACCCTGCTGCGGTACTTCATCATCAACGCGGGCACCGTGCTCAGCAAACCCAAGATCCTCGATCACGTATGGCGCTACGACTTCGGCGGGGACGTCAACGTCGTCGAGTCCTACGTCTCCTACCTGCGCCGCAAGGTCGACACCGGCGAGAAACGCCTGCTGCACACATTGCGCGGCGTTGGCTACGTTCTCCGCGAACCGCGGTAATTTCTGGCGAACAATAGAGGAGTGGCCGGACTGTACGGACGAGGCATCCCTCTGAGACTTGGGCTGGTGGCGGCCACCCTCGTGCTGGTGGCCTGCGGTCTACTCGCGTCCGGAATCGCGGTCACCTCGATTCTGCGGCACAGCCTGACCAACCGGGTGGATCAGCAGCTTCTCGACGCATCGCGCAGCTGGGCCCAAGCACCGCGCCGAATGCCCATGCCGCCCATCGAAGGCCCCAACCCCGCCCGGCCGCCAACCAACTTCTACGTCCGCGGCATCGATCCCGACGGCCGCGTTTGGATGGCGGTGAACGATCGGGCCGCCGAGCCGCTGCTGCCTGCCGACAACGATGTGGGCCCCGTGCCGGTGACGGTCGGCTCCATCGACCACTCGACCGTGGAGTGGCGCGCGATGACCGTGCGCGGTTTAGGCGGCGAACTCACCACGGTCGCGATCGACCTTTCCGACGTCCAGTCGACGGTGCGATCGCTGATCTACGCACAGGTCGGCATCGGAGCGGCGGTGCTGCTGGTGCTCGGTGTCGCCGGCTTCGCCGTCGTGCGCCGCAGCCTGCGCCCACTGGTCGAAGTCGAGCAGACCGCCGCGGCGATCGCCGCCGGACAGCTCGACCGCCGCGTTCCGGAGCGGGACCCGCGCACCGAGGTGGGCCGATTGTCGTTGGCGCTCAACGGAATGCTCGCGCAGATCCAGCGCGCTGTCGCGTCATCGGAATCGTCAGCCGAGCATGCGCGCAGTTCCGAGGACAGGATGCGCCGGTTCATCACCGACGCCAGCCACGAACTGCGCACGCCGCTGACCACCATTCGCGGTTTCGCCGAGTTGTATCGCCAGGGCGCCGCCACGGATGTCGAGATGCTGATGAGCCGCATCGAGAGCGAGTCCAGCCGAATGGGTCTGCTCGTCGAAGATCTTCTGCTGCTAGCTCGCCTCGACGCCCAGCGACCACTGGAACGGCGCCGCGTCGACCTGCTCGCGCTGGCCACCGACGCCGTGCACGACGCACAGTCGATCGCGCCGAAACGCGAGATCACCATGGAGGTGTTCGACGGCCCAGGAACGCCCGAGGTGCTCGGCGACGAGGCCCGGCTGAGGCAGGTGCTCGGCAACCTGGTGGCCAACGCGCTGCAGCACACCCCGGAAACGGCTGGCGTCACGGTCCGGGTCGGCACCGACCGCGACAACGCCGTGCTCGAGGTCTGCGACGAAGGCCCCGGCATGACCAGTCAGGACGCGCATCGCGTCTTCGAGCGCTTCTACCGCACCGACTCCTCGCGCGCTCGGTCCAGCGGGGGCACCGGCCTCGGGTTGTCGATCGTCGACTCGCTGGTCTACGCGCACGGCGGCACGGTCACCGTCACGACCGCGCCCGGGCAGGGGTGTCGCTTCAAGGTCAACCTGCCGCGGATCGCCGACGTCGCCGCTCAGGTCACTTGACGCTCAAGTCAATTCGGCGATCGCCGCCTTGATCTTGGCCTGTGCCTCGTCGAGGGACTCCGGGGACGGGTTGTGGTCGACGTTGGCGAACCCGAAGTCGGTGAGGTTGTAGGCAGGGAACACGTGCACGTGCAGGTGCGGCACTTCCAGTCCGGCGATGATCACGCCCGCGCGCTCTGCGCCGAAGGCCTTGCACACGGCCTTGCCGATCAGCTGCGAGACCTCCATGATGCGGCCGAACACCGCAGGTTCGATGTCCTGCCATTGGTCGATTTCGGCGCGCGGCAACACCAGCGTGTGGCCCTGCGTCATCGGCGCGATCGTCAGGAAAGCGACGATGTCGTCGTCTTCGTAAACGAACCGGCCCGGAATCTCTCCGTCGATGATCTTGGTGAAGACAGTCGCCATGCGCACGAGCATTCCAGCAAGCTCCCAGCCGCGCCGCAGTGGGGTAGCAGCTTGCTCCTAGAGCGTGTGAATCATGACCGACCTGGGGGTTCGCACCCACGTCCTCGACATCGTGGTCCCGGTGTACAACGAGGAACGCGACCTTCCGGGGTGCATTCGTCGCCTACATCGCTATCTGACCACCGAGGTGCCCTACTCCGCCCGAATCACGGTGGCCGACAACGCCAGCACCGACAACACGCTGCCGGTGGCGCGGCAACTGGCCGACGAGCTCGGTGACGTCGACGTCGTCCACCTGGACCGCAAGGGCCGCGGCGGGGCGCTTTTCGCGACGTGGATGGCCTCGGATGCCGAGGTGGTCGCCTACATGGATGTCGACCTGTCCACTGACCTGTCGGCGTTGATGCCCCTTGTGGCGCCGCTGATCTCGGGCCACTCCGACGTCGCGATCGGTTCACGGCTGGCAGCGTCGTCGCGAGTGGTGCGTGGCCCGAAGCGTGAATTCGTCTCGCGCAGTTACAATTTGATCCTGCGCGGCGCGCTGGGGGCGCGCTTCTCCGATGCGCAATGCGGGTTCAAGGCCGTGCGCGCCGACGTGGCCCGTCAGTTGCTGCCGCTGGTCGCCGACACAGGCTGGTTCTTCGACACCGAGCTGTTGGTGATCGCCGAGCGTGCCGGCCTGCGCATCCACGAGGTGCCGGTCGACTGGGTTGACGATCTGGACTCCCGCGTCGACATCGTGAACACCGCGATCAACGACCTCAAGGGCTGCTGGCGGGTGGGCCGGGCGCTGGCCACCGGGGCGCTGCCGGTGCGCGAGCTGCAGCGCAGCCTCGGCCGCGAGCCGTTGGTACCGGGGGTGCCGCAAGGCATGGTCGGCCAGATGGTCCGGTTCGGCATCGTCGGCGTCGCCAGCACGCTGGCCTACGCGCTGCTGTACCTGGTGCTGCATTCCTCGATGGGCGCCCAGGCCGCCAACTTGACGGCGTTGCTGCTGACGGCGATCGGCAACACCGCGGCCAACCGCGCATTCACGTTCGGCATCCGCGGTCGCAGCGGCGCAGCGCGCCACCAGTTCCATGGGCTGTTGGTCTTCGCGTTCGGGCTGGGCCTCACAAGTGGATCGCTGTTTGTATTGCACCGCTTCGACCCGACGGTCGGCAAGGGGGTTGAGCTGTCGATGCTGGTGGTGGCCAACCTCGTCGCGACGCTGGTCCGATTCGTCGCGTTGCGGCGGGTTTTCAGCGCACGATTAGTGGGCCGCGCCCTTCCGCATGCGACAGCGCGGCTTCGATCAGGTACGCGCGCACCACGTGGCCAGCCTCGCGCGGCGAAAGAGGTTCGCACACAAAGGCGGGACTATTGCGCGACGCCTGTCGAAGCAAGTCCCGGCAGCCTGGGCCGTATTCCGTCCGCACGGCGATGAAGCCGTCGAGTTCACCGTTCAGCGGCAGCGCCTACTGCGCACACCGAATCACCAAAGCGTGCGTTCACCCCGAAGCCGCTCAGCGCCGCCGCATCGGATTCGACGGTCAGGCCCAGAACGGCGGCGCCATGCCGGTCGGGCGGTTCGTATCGTCGTAGACCGCCTCCATGCCGCCGCCCATCAAGTAGGTCTCGTGCCGGACGCCAGATCCGCCAGAGTCTCTTAGGAACTGCCCCAGCCCTAACAGCCGCAGCATTCCGCGCGGACGCCGCACACGCATCCCAAGGTAAATCACGACGAGGTCCTGATAAGCGCTCAGGTCGACGGTCTGACGTTGTACTGCCATCGAAACCTCCTCCGCAGCAGGGCGAGCGTAGATCAGGCGAGTTTGTAGAGGGGGTGCACAGCGTAATCCAGTGCCGTTGCGCTCGGGCGTGATCTTTCGGTGTCTTCGACATGTTCTTGATAATCGAAGTCAGCAGCGACAAGCGCGCGGCCTACGTCCTGTGGGCCGTTGACCGCACCCTTCCCGGCCGGATAGCCGGTGCCCCCGTAGTTGCCGAGGAATGCGAACGAGCTGGCAGGTCGTGGAACTGGGCGCTGGTGACGTTGAGGATCGACTCGCCGGCCAGCCCCGCAGTGCCCGCGCAGTTCACCAGGATGTCGATGCGACCGAATTCGTTTATGCACGTCTCGATCAGTGCGTCGGCTACGGATGGATCGGATGGCGAGCCTGCGTATCCCACACCCGAAATACGTTGCGCCGCAGCCTCCACAGCGTCCGGGCCACGACCGTTGACCACGACGCCGGCGCCTTCTGCAGCAAGCAGTTCGGCCACCGCCAACCCGATGCCGCGGGACCCGCCGACGACAACTGCCGCGCTGCCGGCCAGCGGTTCGCTAATCGGCTTCGCCCTCCTGCACGACGGGCTTCATCATGTCCATGTTCCAGAAGCCGCGCATGTTGGTCAGCAGGCCGGTGTCGTCGACCTTGTAGGTGAATATGCCGCGGACAGCGCTTGCTGAGCCGTTGTCGAACGTGAAGCGCAGCGACAGTATGTGGGCGATCTCGTCGGGGGAACTCGACGGGAAGGTCTCTTCACAGGTGATCCTGATGGTGGTGAGGCCGATGCTGTTGTCCCAGAACGACGAGACACCCTCCTTGCCCCGTACGCCGGTCCCGTCGGGATTGGTATAGGCCTGGCCGATCGGGTCTTCGATGACGACGTCGTCAGCCATCAGCGCAAGCCAGCCCTCCTTGTCCTTTGCGTGCACGCAGCGCCATGAGTTCTGCGAGGCGGTGAGCGCCGGAGTCTGGCCTTGCGACATGTTTCTCCTTAGATGGTGCATGCGACGCGGGCGCCGTCCTCGGTGGCCTTGCGGATGAGCCCGAGCCCTGTGCAGTCGCCTGCGGCGCTCACGTTGATGTTGGGCAGGGCGGCAACGACCTTCTCGTACAGTTCGGTGTTCGGCTCCAGGGTTCCGGCGATGACGACGCTGTCCGCGGCCAGCTGGCGGCTGGTTCCGCCGAACGGGGTGAAGACGACGCCGTCGGGCACGATCTGGTCGACAGCTACGCGAACATGCACCGTCACGCTCAGCCGATCCAGTCGGTCCATGTGCTCGGTCTTACGCTTGTTGCCGAGTTCCGGCGCGATCGCCTTGCCGGGTTCCAGCACCGACACCAGACGCCCACGGGCGGCGAGGAATTCGGCGAGTTCCAGCGCCACCAGGTCAGCGCCGACGATCACCACTCTATGGCCCATCGGCATCCATGCCTTTGACGCCATCCGAACGGCTCTTGGCCGGACCAGCCGTTGCCGCCACCCGCCGAACCTCTCCCGCAGCGCTTGTCCGGTCTGCACGTGCGGCAGGTCGTTGCCGGGGATGGTCGGCAGCACGACCTGGCCGCCGTTGGCCACCACGACGGCGTCGGGTTGCAGGGCGACGACATCGTGCGCCGAAAGCTCCTGGCCCAGTTCAACCTTCACGTGGCTGCGGCCGATCTCGGCACGCAGGTACCGGAGGAACGGCTCGTTCTCCGGGTGCAGGATCGACGCCCACAACAGTGCGCCGCCGGTCTGGTAGTTACGGTCGAACAGCGTGACGTGATGCCCGCGCTCCGCCGCGACGCGCGCCGCCTCCATCCCGGCGGGGCCGCTGCCGATCACCACCAGTCGCTTGGTGTGTGGTGCGCGGTGCACGGCCAGCTCTCGCTCCTTGCCGGCGCGCGGGTTCACCGCGCAGTCGACTGAGAACCGTTGTTCCATTGCGTCGATGCAGTTTTCGCACGAGATGCACTTGCGAACGCGGCTGGACTGTCCGGCCGCGACCTTGTTCAGCAGCTCGGGGTCGGCGAGCATCGGGCGGCCCATCGCGATGAAGTCGGCGCGACCCTCGGCGAGAATCTGCTCAGCGTGTTCGGGGTCGTGGATCCGGCCGACGGCGATCACCGGGACGTCGACCACCTCCTTTACGGCGGCGGCGGCACCGACGTTCAGGGCGTCGCCGTCGTCGGCGGCGTTGACCATGCCCGTGACGAGCCGGTCGATCACCCCGCCGCTGACATGGAAACAGTCCACCCCGGCGGCCACCAACTGCGGTGCCACCTGGGCGGTTTCGAAGATCGGCCGGCCACCGGCAACCCGCTCATAGCCGGAGATGCGCAGCGTGATCGGCAGGGCGTCGCCGATCTCCGAGCGGATGGCGGCGAGCGCCTCAAGCACCACCCGGATGCGGCCCTTGACCGAGTCGCCGCGGTACTCGTCGGTGCGGCGGTTGCGCTGCGGCGCCAGGAACGAGCCCAGGAACATATAGCCGTGCGCCGCGTGCAGCTCGATACCGTCGTACCCGGCCTCGGCCGCGCGCCGTACGGCCGCTTTGAACAGATCGAACACGTCGATCAGCTGTTCGTGGGTGACCTCGGCCGACGGTCGCCCGGTCAGATACGACGGGATGACCGACGGCCCGATCGACGTGACTCCGTGCATTTCGGGCCCGAGCCCGTCGGGCCCGGCGTGCACGATCTGGGGCTGGATCTTCGCGCCATGCTCGTGCACCACCTCGACCAGCGCGCGGTGGGCGTCGATTGCGTCATCGGTGGCGAGGTGCAGCCCGCCGGGCGTCTCGGGATGGTGATGGTCGATCCCGGTGGCGCCCACGGTGATCAGGCCAACGCCGCCCCTGGCCCGCGCGGCGAAGTAGTCCCGCGTCCGCTCCGACGGCAAGCCGTCCGGTGTGCCGTACATGGTCTCCATCGGAGACATCACCAGCCGGTTGCGTAGCGACATCGCGCCGATATTGCCCGGCGCCAACAGGTGTGGAAAGTGCGGCGATGAGCCGCTTGCGCGAAGAGCAGACAGCGGCGATGAGCCGCTTGCGCGAAGAGCAGACAGCGGCGATGAGCCGCTTGCGCGAAGAGCAGACAGCGGCGATGAGCCGCTTGCGCGAAGAGCAGACAGCGGCGATGAGCCGCTTGCGCGAAGAGCAGACAGCCTGGTCACCGTGGGAATCGGCCGGCGAACGCGCGCAGCGGCAGGTCGGCGCTGGTGACGATGCCGGGTGCCGCATCGACCACCGCACGAATGGCATTCAGCGCAGGCATACCGGTGACGGTCATAGCGATCGCCCCGAACGCCGCCGCCGACGAGAAGTCGGTGCCGGGCTTCGGCAAAATCAGATGCTTGCTGTAGATGCACGGGTCGCCGTCGACCTTGGTGATGTAGCATCCCCGGATGTTCCAGTGCGGGTCGGTGTGCGGGGTCATCTGCCACTCCAGCTGCAGCTCGACGCGCGGGGTTCCGCCGACCTTGCCGACGTAAGAGAACGCGCAAGCGCCCAGCGACCCGGCGGGCAACTGATACCAGCCCAGGTCGACATCCTTTGTGCAGGCGCCGAGTTCGTAGGAGAATACGACCGCGTCGAGCTCGATGTCGAGGCAGTCCGCCATCAACCGAACGCCATCCTCGAACACCCGGGTGCCCAGTTCCAGTAGCCGCGGCACCTCGGGGTCGTCGACCGGCCGGCCGAACCCACAGTTCTCCCACGTCTCCGCCGAGTGGTGGCAGGACACGTCGACCGACTCGATGCAGGTGACCTTTTCGATGTCGGCGACGTCGGTCGAGTGCACGATCGTCAGGATCTGCGCCAGCCCGGGGTTCATGCCGGTGCCGTAGAACGTCGACTTTCCTCGCTCGCACGCGACCGTGAGGCGGTCGGATTCGCGGGTGCCGTTGCGGCGGTGATTGGTGTCGCGATGGTGTCCGGTGACCCAGTCGGCGGTGGTCACGACGTTGATCCCGGCCTCCAGCACCCGCTCGTACAGCTCGATGTCGGGCCAAACCCCGTGGAACGTCAGGCAATCCGGGCGGGCGGCCAGGATCTCGTCGACGGTGCCGGTGGCGGTGACGCCGAGCGGCCCTAAGCCGGCGATTTCGCCGACATCGCGCCCGACCTTCTCCGGCGAATAGCAGTGCAGCCCGACCAGTTCCAGATCCGGATGTTTCTGGATGCGCTTCACCATCTCGGTGCCGACGTTTCCCGACGCCACCTGGAACACACGCAACGGGCTGCTCACAGGGTCTTACCGATCGTCGTCCGTGTAGCGGATGACGCCGCGAATGTTCTTGCCCTCCAGCATGTCCTGGAAGCCCTCGTTGACCTGTTCCAGCTTGTACTGTCGGGTGATCATGTCGTCGATGTTGAGCTTTCCGGCCTTGTACATCGACAGCAGCTGCGGGATGTCGTAGTGCGGGTTGCCGCCGCCGAAGATGGTGCCCTGCAGGTTCTTCTGCATCAGGGTCAGCATCGCAAGGTTCAGGGTCACCTGGTTGGCGAACAGGCTGCCGACGGCCGTCACAACGCATGTGCCGGCCTTGGCGGTGATGTTCAGGTAGCTGTCGATGTCTTCGCCGTGTACCTCGCCGACGGTGACCACTACCTTGTGGGCCATCAGTCCCATGGTGGTCTCGGCGATGCCGGCCGTTGCGGACTCGATGTCGGGATAGGCTTGTGTCGCACCGAACTTCAGGGCGGCGTCGCGCTTCCACTCGACCGGCTCGATGACGAAGACGTGACGGGCGCCTGCGTTCACCGCGCCCTGAAGCGCCGACATGCCCACGCCGCCCACGCCGACGATAGCCACGTCTTGACCCGGCCGGATGTCAGCTGTGCGCACCGCCGACCCATAACCAGTAGTGACGCCGCAGCCGACCAGGCAGGCAACCTCAAACGGTACCGACGGGTCGATCTTGACCACCGAGGCCCTGTTCACCACCATGTACGGCGAGAAGGTGCCGAGCAGCGACATCGGGTACACGTTCTCGCCGCGAGCCTTGATCCTGAAGGTGCCGTCGGAAACCGCCGCCCCGCCAAGGAGGACGGCGCCGATGTCGCACAGGTTGCGCAGCCCCGCCTGACACGACGGGCATTTTCCACAGGACGGGATGAACGACAGCACGACGTGATCGCCTGGCGCGAGGTCCTCAACTCCCGGACCGACCTCGGTCACGACGCCTGCGCCCTCGTGGCCGCCGAGCACCGGGAATCCCGCCATCGGCAGGCCGCCGGTGACCAGGTGGTGATCGGAGTGGCACATCCCGGCCGCCTCCATCTGGATCTTCACCTCGTCCTTGACGGGGTCACCGATCTCGATCTCCTCGATCTGCCACGGCTGGTTGAACTCCCAGATGAGAGCGCCTTTCGTCTTCATCGCGTCCTGCTTTCGTCGGAGAACTGTAGCGACAGACTAAGTTATCTAAGTCACACCTCTTCGGCCGGTCTACCAGATCGGCACGGGTGACTCACCGAGCGGGTAATAGCCCGGCGGCTTCTCTCCGGCCAGGCTGCGTTCGATCCGCTCCTGCATGCCCTTGGACAGCTTGCCGTCCTTCATCAGCTCCACGTAGAGCTTCTGCACGTGGCCGAAGTCGAAGAAGTCGCGCTGCCACTCGATCTGGGCATTGGCGTTGAGACGGAACCAGCTGCCGCCGATGCCGTAGATCTCGCGCTCGGTGCCGTTCGCATCGTCGGGATCGGTTGCCACCTGTTTCCAGAACCCGACGATCTCGCCGATCTTGTCGTCGATGATCACCTTCTGGTACGGGTAGCGCCACCCCTCGAGGCCGGCCATCTCCAAACCCAGTGCGATGTTGCGGATCTCGTCGACGCCGATGCACATCACGTCTTCTTTCGGGCCGATGTTCCAGCCGTAGGTGGCGTCGTCGGCGTAGAAGTCCGCCAACGGCGTCCAGTCACCGGCCTTCTCGGCGTCGCGGTTGACCTGCAGCCAACGTTCGACCCAGTCTTCCAGTTGCTCGCGGGGAAGTGCGGCCATTTTCAGTCGTCCTCTTCTTTGATGGACAGTGCTTGCGTGGGACAGGCCCACACGGCTTGTTCGACTTCGGCCCGATCTCCTTCCGGCACCGTGTCGTTGACGATCTCGACCTGGCCGCGCTTGGGCACCTTGAAATAGTCGGGCGCCTCGAGCTCGCACATCGCGTGGCCCTGGCACAGATCCAGGTCGACTTCTACATGAAAATGTGAGCAGCCCATTCCTTTTAATCCTTACCTGCGGCGGTAGCGCACCTTGGCGGGCTTGGCCAGCTGCACCACCATCTTCGAGTGGTCGTTCTGATAGGACTTCGACGGCTGGGCCATCTCGAAGTCGTACTCGCGCAACAAGACCGAGAAGATCGACTTGATCTGCATGGTCGCGAACGCGGCCCCGACGCACCGGTGCCGACCGGCGCCGAACGGAATCCAGGTCCACCGGTTGATCAGATCCTCTTGGCGGGGCTTCTCGTAGCGGTCCGGCACGAACCCGTCCGGGTCCGGGAAGTCCTCTGCGATTCGGTTGGAGATCGCAGGCGATGCCGCCACCATCTCGCCCTCGTGGATCGGATAGCCTTCCACCTCGAACTCGCCCCTGGCCACCCTCATCAGGATGATCAGCGGCGGGTGCAGCCGCAGCGTCTCTTTGAGGACGTTTTCGAGCTTCGGAATCTGGCGCAGCGCATGGAAACTGACTTCCTGGCCGTCGGCGTAGAGCTCCTCCAACTCGGCAACCACGTCGGCGTACACGTCGGGATGGCGCAGCATCTCGATGAGGGTCCACGATGCGGTGCCCGAGCTGGTGTGGTGCCCGGCGAACATCATCGAGATGAACATCCCGGTGATCTCGTTGGCGGAAAAGCGCGGGTTGCCGTCCTCGTCCTTGATGGTGACCAGCACGTCGAGCATGTCGCGCCGGCTCTTGTCGGCCGGCGGGTTGGCGATCCTGTCATTCATGATCTCGGCCACCAACTCCACGAGGCCCAGCCGCGCTTCGTCGCGCAGCCGGAAGCTCTCGATCGGAAGGTACGGGTCGACGTAGCACAGCGGATCGGTGCCCTGCTCGAGCTGGTGGTAGAGCCGCGCGAAGCGGCTGTCGAGCTGCTCACGGAACTTCTTGCCGATCAGGCACGCCGAGGAGGTGTAGATGGTCAGCTCGGCGAAGAAGTCCAGCAGGTCGATCTCCCCGGAGTAACCCCAGTCGGCGATCATCCGGCGGACCTCGCCCTCGATGGTGGTGGCGTGGCCCTTCATCTGCTCACCGCGTAGTGCGGCGTTGTGCAGCATCTCTTTTCGGCGCTCCGGGTCGGTGTCGAAGACCACCCCTTCCCCGAAGATCGGCGTCATGAACGGATACGCCGCGGCCTGGTCGAGATCGTCGTCGCTGGACCGGAAGAAGAACTCGTTGGCCTCCGCACCGGACAGGAACACCACCTGCTTGCCGGCCAACTGAAATATGCCAACGTCGCCACACTCCTCACGGACGCGCTTCATCAGGCCGATCGGGTCGGTGCGGAACTCCTCGAGGTGGCCGTGCTGTTCTTCCCCGCCGGATACCCGCGGGACGGTCAGGGTGGTCATGACGGCATCCCTTCCGGCCCGAGTTTGAGTCGCTGATGTTCCTTTGGCGCGTCGGCAAGTGGCGCCTCCGGCTGGAGTTCCATGTTGGCGATGAAGCCGCCGCGCGGCGTCTCGGCGACGAACGCGATTGCCCGGGCCAAATCCGCTGGGCGCAGGAAGTAGTCGTGGCGGGCCTGGCCCCATTTGGCCCAGTCTTCCAGCGCGGGCCCGATCGCTTCCGCCGGCAGGCTCCAGCCCATGCCGGTCTTCGTCGGGCCGGGGTGCACGATCGAAGCGCGGACCCCGGTGCCCTCGAGTTCCATCTGCAGGTTGGTGACCATCGCGACCAGCGCAGCTTTGGCGGCGCCGTAGGCGCCCATGTGCGGACGCTGGCGCAGTGCGACGTCGGACCCGACGAAGATCAGGTCGCCGCGTTGGCGCTCGACCATTCCGGGCAGCACCGCGGTGGCCAACCGGTTCGCGCCGACGAGGTGAATCTGGACCTGGGATTCGAAAGCGTCCGTGCTGATTTCGTGCAACCGCCCGAAGTAGGTGTCGCCCGCGCCTGCGACGAGCAGCTCGATGTCGCCGAGCTCATCGGTGGCCCGGTGCACGAACCCCTTGACCGAGTCGGCGTCCGTTACATCGAGGGGCAGGGCGATCGCTTCGCCACCCGCAGAACGGATCTCGTCGACCAGCTCCTGGCACTTGTCCACACGACGCGCACCGAGCGCGACCGGGAAACCGCGGCCGGCGAGCTCGACGGCCGTTGCGGCGCCGATCCCGGACGACGCGCCCGCGACGATCGCGGGCCTGCGGTCGGGGAGTGGTTCGAACCGGGGCATCTAGCGGACCTCCACGGTCATGGGCAGATGGGCGAATCCGCGGACATTGCTGGAGTGGACGCGGACGGCGCAGGCCTCGTCGACCTCGTATCCGCGGATTCGCTTGATCAGTTCGCCCAGCGCCACCCGTGCCTCCATCCGGGCAAGGTGCGCACCAAGGCAGAAATGCGCGCCGCTGCCGAAACTGACCAGCTTCGAACCGATTTCACGGCCGATGCGGTACTCGTCGGCATCCGCGAAAACCCGGTCGTCGCGGTTGGCCGAGCCGGGCAGCAACAACAGGACGTCGCCGTCTTGCATCGTCGTCTCGTACAGCGTCAGCTCGCCGGAAACGGTTCGGGCCAGGATCTGGCTGGAGTTGTCGAAGCGCAGCGTCTCCTCGACCCACAGCGGGATTCTGGAGGCATCGTCGAACACGGGCGCCAACTGGTCGGGGAACTTCGCACCCCAATACGCGGCGTTGGCAAGCAGTTTGGTGGTGGTCTCGTTGCCCGCGACCACCATCAGGAACAGGAACGCCATGATCTCTTCGTCGGTGAGGCGGTCGCCGTCGGTCTCGGCTTCCAACAGCGCCGACGTCAGGTCGTCGGTCGGCCACTTACGGCGCTGGGCGACCATGTCGGCGTAGTAGACCATCAGATCGGCCGAGGCCTGCATCGCCGATGCAGGCACGTCGGCGACCCCCTCGTCGCGGTGCATGACGCCGTCGGCGAGCGCGCGGATGCGGGCGCGGTCCGGCTCGGGCACGCCCATGAGTTCGGAGATGACGTCCATCGGCAGCTTGCCGGCGAATTCGTCGACGTAGTCGAAACCGTCCGACTGCAAAGCGGTATCGAGGTGCTGCACAGCGATCTCAGTGACACGGGGTTCGAGCTCGCGAATTCGCCGCGGTGTGAAGCCTTTTGAGACGAGGGTGCGCAGCCGCAGGTGCGCGGGATCGTCGAGCGCAAGGAAGGACATCACCTTGTGCGCGTCCAAGGTACGTGAGATCGGGTCGAGCGAGACGCCGTACTTGTTGGACAGCGCGGTGCTGTTGCGAAAGCCGTGCAGCACGTCGCCGTGCCGCGACAATGCCCAGAACTTCAGCTCGTCGTTGCGGTACAGCGGCGCCTCGTCCCGCAGCCGCCGGTAGTACGGGTAGGGGTTTTCGTGGAAGGCGTAGTCATACGGGTCCAGAACGAGATCGTCTGTGTCCACGGTCATCGGTCTTCTCCGAGGATGAGGCCCACCACGTAGGTAAGCCGGTCGGCGATCTGGTGGTAGGTGACGGCCCCGCTGCCGGCGTGAACCAGGGCGCCGAAGTAGGTCATCTCCAATGCCGACAACGTCCGCGGGTCGGCATCCGGGCCGACCGCCGAGCGGATGCGGCGGTGGATTTCGGCGCCGATGCGATCACGCACCGCGCGCACCGCCGCATCGCCGTTGCTCAGCAGCGCCGTCGTGCAGGCGGCCGCGACCTCGGGCTCGTCGGCGATCATCAGCGTCAGCGCACGCAGCGCCTTCCCGACCCGCGTCGACGTGCTGTCGTTGACGTCGGTGAAGTAGGGCACCTGACGGACCAGGTCGAGATAGACCTCGGCGATCAGGTGGTTCTTCGACGAGAAGTACGTGTAGGCGGTCGCCGGGGCAACCTTCGCGCGAGCAGCGACGGCGCGCACGGTCAGGTCGGCGTACGAGGACTCGCGCAGCATCTCCACGCCGGCGGCAAGAACCTTGCGAAAGGTCTCTTCCTGCCTGCGGTTGCGCGGCGATTCTGTGATCGCAACCACTGCATCGCTGGACACATGTCCAACGTATCGGACGACCAATGTGGCAGGCAAGTCCGTCCGATAAAAACGCAGCTACATCCCGTCAAAGCGGGGTCGGCCTTGCTTCCCGCGGCCGTCTGCGGCTATGGTTCGGGGGAACAGAGTCGGACAGTTGTCCAGCAATAGAAGCGGGAGTTCGGATGGGAATGCTGGCCGATCGCGCGAGTCGATTGCTCATCGACGGCAAGCTTGTCACCGGTAGCGCGGGCACGTTCCCGACCGTCAATCCGGCCACCGAGGAGGTGCTCGGCGTCGCCGCCGACGCGAGCGCCGACGACATGGGCCGCGCCGTCGAGGCGGCCCGCCGCGCGTTCGACGACACGGACTGGCCGACCAACACCGCCCTGCGGGTGCGTTGCATCCGGCAGCTGCAGAAAGTGCTGACCAAGCACGTCGAGGACCTTCGCGAGCTCACCATCGCGGAGGTCGGCGCGCCGGTGATGCTCACTTCGATGGCGCAGCTGGAAGGGCCGATCGCCGACTTGAGCTTCAGCGCTGACACCGCCGAGGGCTACCAGTGGACGACCGACGCCGGGATCGCGTCGCCGATGGGCGTCAAGACTCACCGGACGATCGCCCGCGAGGCCGTCGGCGTCGTCGGCGCTGTCACGCCGTGGAACTTCCCGCATCAGATCAACCTCGCCAAGATCGGCGCGGCGCTGGCAGCGGGAAACACCGTCGTCCTCAAGCCCGCTCCCGACACTCCGTGGTGTGCTGCCGCGCTCGGTGAGCTCATTGCGGAGCACACCGACCTGCCGCCGGGCGTAATCAACATCGTCACCTCGAGCGACCACGGTGTCGGCGCTCTGCTGTCGAAAGACCCACGGGTGGACATGGTTTCGTTCACCGGTTCGACGGCGACGGGACGCAGCGTGATGGCCGACGCCGCCGCCACGCTCAAAAAGGTGTTCCTCGAACTCGGCGGCAAGTCGGCATTCCTGGTCCTCGATGACGCGGATCTTGCCGGAGCGTGCTCGATGTCAGCATTCACGGCGGCGATGCACGCTGGGCAGGGGTGCGCCATCACCACGCGACTCGTGGTGCCGCGTGCCCGCTACGACGAAGCCGTCGAATCCGCGGCCGCGACCATGGGTTCGATCAAACCGGGCGACCCCACCGATCCCGGCACCGTCTGCGGTCCGCTGATCTCGGCCCGCCAACGGGACCGCGTGCAAGGCTACCTCGATTCCGCGATCGACGAGGGCGGCAAATACGCCTGCGGCGGTGGCCGTCCCGCCGATCGCGACACCGGCTTCTTCATCGAGCCCACGGTGATCGCCGGGCTCGACAACAAAACCAAGGTGGCGCGCGAGGAGATCTTCGGGCCGGTGCTGACGGTGATCGCGCACGACGGCGACGACGACGCGTTGCGAATCGCCAACGACTCGCCGTACGGGTTGTCCGGCACCGTCTTCTCGACCGATCCCGACCGCGCTGCCGGCATCGCAGCGCGGATGCGCGTCGGCACGGTCAACGTCAACGGCGGCGTCTGGTACTCGGCCGACATGCCGTTCGGCGGATACAAGCAGTCCGGCATCGGCCGGGAGATGGGGCTGGCGGGTTTCGAGGAATATCTGGAAACCAAAGTGATTGCCACAGCAGCGGATTAAGGGGACCGACGGAATGGGTCAGTTCGACGATAAGGTCGCGATCGTCACCGGGTCCGGTGGCGGCATCGGCCAGGCCTACGCCGAGGCGCTGGCCCGGGAGGGCGCCGCGGTGGTGGTGGCCGACATCAACGCCGAGGCGGCCGAGGGGGTGACCAAGCAGATCACCGCGGACGGGGGAACGGCGATCAGCGTGCCCGTCGACGTGTCCGACATCGACTCGGCCAAGGCGATGGCAGACCGGACGCTGGCCGAGTTCGGCGGCATCGACTATCTGGTGAACAACGCCGCGATCTTCGGCGGGATGAAGCTAGACCTGCTGCTGACCGTCGACTGGGATTACTACAAGAAGTTCATGAGCGTGAACCTCGATGGCGCGCTGGTGTGCACCCGTGCGGTATACCGCAAGATGGCCAAGCGCGGCGGCGGCGCGATCGTCAACCAATCGTCGACCGCCGCTTGGATGTACGCGAACTTCTACGGCCTGGCCAAGGTCGGCGTCAACGGCCTGACCCAGCAGCTCTCCCGCGAACTGGGTGGCATGAACATCAGGATCAACGCCATCGCGCCGGGGCCCATCGACACCGAGGCCAACCGAACCACCACACCGCAGGAGATGGTCGCCGACATCGTGAAGGGAATTCCGCTGTCGCGCATGGGACAACCCGACGACCTGGTCGGCATGTGCCTGTTCCTGCTGTCGGATCAGGCCAAGTGGATCACGGGACAGATCTTCAACGTCGACGGAGGACAGATCATCCGATCATGAGTGAGCAGGTGAAGCTCGGATACATCGGGCTCGGCAAAATGGGCGCACCGATGGCCAAACGGCTGGTCGACTGGCCCGGCGGGCTAATCGTTTTCGACGTCCGTACCGAGGCGATGACGCGGCTGGCCGAGAAAGGCGCGACGCTCGCCGAAAGTGTGGTCGACGTCGCGACTGCCGATGTCATCAGCGTGACCGTGCTCAGTGACGAGCAGGTGCGCGATGTCGTCGGTGAACTTGCCGCCAGCGCGAAGCCCGGCACAGTAATAGCGCTTCATTCGACCATCAGCCCCGACACGGCCGCCGAGCTCGCCGAAGAACTACAGCCGCAGGGAATTCACATCGTCGACGCCCCGGTGAGCGGTGGCGGCGGCGCAGCGAAGAAGGGTGAACTGGCCGTTATGGTCGGCGCGACCATGGAGGCGTTCAAGCTCATCCAAGAGCCGTTCTCGCAATGGGCGTCGCTGATCATCCATGCGGGTGAGCCCGGTGCCGGTACTCGGATGAAGCTGGCGCGCAATATGTTGCACTTCATCTCTTTGACCGCGGCGTGTGAAGCGTCGACGCTTGCCGAAGCGGCGGGCGTCAACCTCCAGG
Source organism: uncultured Actinomycetota bacterium (assembly GCA_963715885.1). Classification (GTDB taxonomy): domain Bacteria; phylum Actinomycetota; class Actinomycetes; order Mycobacteriales; family Mycobacteriaceae; genus Mycobacterium. The sequence continues at coordinate 78,852 of CAVQSK010000033.1, read as the reverse complement.
ACCTCGGAAAGGTGGTGCGGCACAGCGACGCACAGAGTGGCGGCGCGGGAGCCATCATGTACCGCGACGACATGAAACCGCTTACCCCGGATCACTTTCTGTACCAGCCGTTCCTGCACACCCGCGGCCTCGGCGAGAAGGACCTCAGCTTGGCACTCGCATTAGCCGAAACGCTTGGGGTCGAACTGCCATTGGCGGAGACGGCGCTCGAGAACCTGGCAGCGGGTCTTGGCGTGCCGCACGCGACCACGAAGGAGTAGCTATGGACGAATTGCGCCGCAAGGGCCTTGCGAAGATGAACGAGGTCTACGGGTGGGAAATGCCGGACATGCCCGGCGAATACTTTGCGTTGACCGTCGACCACCTCTTCGGCACCATCTGGAGCCGCCCCGGGCTGTCGATGCGTGACCGGCGGATGATGCTGCTCGGCGTGCTGTCCGCCCAGGGGATGGAAGAGCTGATGGAGGTTCAGGCCAACGCGATCCTGCACAACGAGGAGATGACGCGGGAGGAACTGCGCGAGATCGCGATCTTCCTCACCCACTACGTCGGCTTCCCGCTGGGCTCGAAGGTCGACGGTGCGTTCAAGCGGGTGCTGGCCAAACGCAAGAAGGCCGAGGAGAAGGGCCCGGGCGGTGACGCGCGCGAGGCAAGGCGAGCCAACGTCAACGACGCCGTCCAGATGCATGTCGGTAGGGACGTTCATGACAAGTAGGTATGCCGGGCTATCGCGCGAGCAGCTGGCTGAGCTGGTGCCGGAACTGCTGCTGATCGGCCAGCTCACCGACCGATCCGGAATGGGTTGGTGTATAAAGCCTTTCGGTCGCGAGGAGATGCTGCAGATCGCGATCGAGGAGTATCTGGGCGCCAGCCCGATCTACACCAAGCGGATGCAGAAGGCATTGAAGTATGAGGGCGAGGACGTCATCACGATCTTCAAGGGCATGCAGCTGGACATCGGCGCCCCGCCTCAGTTCATGGATTTCCGCTACACCGTGCACGACCGCTGGCACGGCGAGTTTCACCTCGACCACTGCGGGGCGTTGCTCGATCTCGAGCCGATGGGTGAGGACTACGTGCGCGGCATGTGCCACGATATCGAGGATCCCACGTTCGACGCCACCGCGGCGGCCACTAACCGTAAGGCCCAGATTAGGCCGATCCACCGTCCGCCGCGGGTACCCGCCGATCGGCACCCGCACTGCGCATGGACGGTGATCATCGACGAGTCGTATCCGTCCGTCGGCGACAGTCCCGCGCTGGATGTCATTTGCCGAACCCACGCCGCGAGAACCGAACTGGACCCGATCGATCCCGATGGCGCGGGACAGTCGGATTACTCGGGCGCGCTGGTTTCAGATTTCGACTTCGGCTCGTTCTCACACTCCGCGCTGGTGCGCATCGCCGACGAGGTGTGCCTGCAGATGCATCTGTTGAACCTGTCCTTTGGCCTCGCGGTCGGTAAGCGAGCGGGCGCCAATACCGAACTTGCCAAGGAGATCTGCACCAAGCAGCTCACCGGCATCGCGGGAATCGCCGCCGAACGTATTCATCACGCGCTTGACCTGCCGATCGGGATCGAGGGTGCGGTCCGCACGCTTGAGCTGCACCCGATGTTCAATCCGGCGGCATACGTGAACGCTGAGTTCGGTCCGGACGTCATTCACGTGCATCGATCACCGGCATATGAGGACGGCGCGTGGGTGTCGTTGGTCGGCCCCGTTGAGAGGCGGCCGCTGGAGGCGAGTGTTGCGGCGATCGACCCACATCTCGACGTGGAGATTGCAGGGACCGTCACCGAGTGGACGGCGCGCGTGGTCGAGACCGATACGGCGGCAAAGGAATTGCGGGAGGTATCGGTGGTGCGCATCAGCGGCGGCTCGACGTTCGTGTTCGAACCGAGGCAGTCGCTTCCGCTGACGGTCGTATAGCGGCACCGACCCACCGCCACAGGTAGTCGCGCAGCTCGTGGCCGCTGCGGGGTGGTCGTCCGGGATCGATTACGAACGACTGGATGACGCGCAGCAGGTGCTCGGCCAGCTCGTCGAGATCTGCGTCGGTGAAGCCGAGGCGGTCCCAGTCGACGTCAAACCGCCGCAGCATGGAATTCGCGAACTGCACAGCGAGGTCGGAGGTCACCGATTCGGTGTGCGCCGTGGCCCGGCCGGGCACGATCAACAGGCCGATGTGTTTGTCCTTCGGTAACCACTCCAGCGCCGTGGCGATGCCCTCCGCGACGGCCTCGGCCGGGTCGGTGATGCCGACAAGGTGCTGGGCCATCCGGTCGAGGAAATCGGTCGCCGCGTGAACGGCTGCCGCCACCAGCAGCGCGTCCGTGCTGGGGAAATACCGGTAGACGGTTTGGCGCGTGACGCCAAGGGTTCTGGCCACGTCGGCGATGCTGATGTCGGCGCCGCGCTCGTCGATGGCCTTGCTCGCGGCGGCCAGAATCCGCTCAACCGCCTCGTCGTCGCTGGCGGGCGCCGATCCCGACCATCCATGGGTACGCACGCCGCGATGCTACGTCAGCCTCGATAGGAGACTTGCAGCGCCTTGACCCCGTTGATCCACCCCGAACGAAGCCTTTGCGGTTCGGCCAGTTTCGCGATGTTCGGCATCTGGTCGGCGATTTCGTTGAAGATCAGCTTGATCTCCATGCGCGCCAGGTTGGCGCCGATGCAGTAGTGCGCGCCGTTGCCGCCGAACCCGAGGTGCGGGTTGGGGTCACGGCTGATATCGAACTGGAACGGCCTGTCGAAGACGGCCCCGTCGTAATTGGCCGAGCTGTAGAACAGGCCGGCGCGCTGACCCTCGCGGATGGTGACGCCGCCGAGTTCCGTGTCCGCCAACGCCGTTCGCTGGAAGCAGTGGACGGGTGTGGCCCAGCGGACGATCTCGTCGGCCGCGGTGGCCGGCCGTTCGCGTTTGTACAGTTCCCACTGGTCGGGGTTCTCGAAGAACGCGTTCATGCCGTGCGTCATCGCGTTGCGGGTCGTCTCGTTGCCCGCGACCGCGAGCAGGATTACGAAGAACGCGAATTCGACGTCGGCGAGCGCTTCGCCGTCGATGTCGGCCTCGATGAGCCGGGTGATGATGTCGTCTCGTCGGCTGGGGGCACCACCCGCTTGCGGGGGACGGCGGCGCTCCTCGGCCATGTTGTAGGCGTAGTCCATCAACTCGGCGTTGGCGGCGGTGTAGTCCGTCTCGAAGTCCGGGTCGTCGGTGTTCATGATCGAGTTGGTCCATCCGAACAACTTTTCCCGGTCTGTCTCGGGCACGCCGATCAGGTCGGCGATGGCCAGCAGGGGCAGGCTCATCGCGATGTCGTCGACGAAGTCGCCGGTCCCCTTTTCCTTTGCGGTGGCAACGATTTCGCGGGCGGCAACGGCGAGCTTCTCCTCGAGCGTGGCGACCGCCCGTGGCGTGAACAGGCGTGACACCAGCTTGCGCAGCCGGGTGTGCTCCGGCGCGTCGTGGTTGATCAGCAGCGCCTTGGTCAGCTCCAGCTGGTCGGGTGTGGTCCCATCGGGCAGCCGCATGACGACGCCCTTGCGGTTTGTCGACCAGAGGTCGCTGTCGCGCGAGACGGCCTTGATGTCCTCGTGGCGGCTGATCACCCAGTAGCCGCCATCGCCGAAGATCGACTCGGGCTGCTCGTTCCACCACACCGGCGCGGTCTTGCGCAGTTCCGCGAACTCGGTCACCGGTATGCCCCGGAGCAGGACGTCGGGGTTGGTGAAGTCGAAGCCGGCGCCGAACGGGCATGTGCTCTGCGTCATAGCTCGACCATACACTACTGTGTCAAGTGTATGGTCGATCCGCGGCACCGCGCGGATGTGCCGGCTACCGCATCGGTACGGGAGCCGGAGCGCCGTCCTTGATGAGGCGTTCGCCAAGGTCGTAGTCGTCGTCGGCGTTGAGGGTGAGCACGCCGACCGTGGCGCCGCCGCTCTCGTACCAGACCGTGAAGCCGTCGTCACGGTGCAGCATCCGACTGTCCTGGTAGCCGTCGCCCCACGCGTGGTATTTCAATTCGCTATCACCGATGGTCGTCCAAAAGCCAGGTACGCCATCCCATTCGGCATCGACGCCGGCAGCGGAGGCGCCGGCGACCGCGCCTTGGTCGGCCGCGTCCTGCCAGTGCTCGACGGCTATCCGGCGACCCGCAGAAGAGTTGTAGGCCAGCGCTACGTCACCTGCGGCGAAGATTCCCGGCGCCGAGCTTGCCATATCGGGTCCCACGACGATGCGCGACTGCTCGATGTCCAGTCCGGCGGCCTCGGCCAGGCCGCATTGCGGCACAACACCGGTGGCGGCGAGCACGACGTCGCAGTCGATGGTCACGCCGTTGTCCAGCCGCACGGCGGTGCCCTCGTGCAGTGCATCGACCGACACGCCGCCGACGTAGCGGGCTCCTGCGGTCTCGACGAGCTTCAGAAGTCGTTTCCCGGCTTCCGCGCCGAGCCGCTTCTGCTGCGGAACGTCTTGCGGTGCAACCAGAGTCACCGCGACTCCACGGCGAGCCAGCGATGCCGCCGCCTCGCAGCCGATGAAGCCGGCGCCGACTACGACCGCGGAGCGGGCGTTCGAGCTCGCTGTTCGCAGCCGCTCGGCGTCCGCGAGCGAACGCAGTTGCAACGCGTGTTCGCCGCCCGCGACCGGAAGCGGTGACGGGACGGCACCGTTGGCCAACACGAGGGCCGCGAAGGGGTGGCGGTCGCCGTTGATGACGACGAAGTGATCCGCGGGGTCGACCTGGTTGACCTCCACCCCCCGGACGAGCTCGATGTCGTGGGCGGAGTACCAGGAGATCGGATACAGGGCGACGTCGTCGGTGTCGCCACGCAGGAAGTCCTTGCTGAGCGGCGGACGTTCGTACGGAACGGCGGGGTCTGCGCTGACGAGGAGCACCGGCAGATCGCTGTTGTACTTGCGGAACGCTTCGGCGGCACCGAGGCCGGCGGGTCCGCTGCCTATGACGATAAGACCTGGTTCACTCATCGGGGCCCGGATACCCGAAGGGCCACAGGTGTAATCGGCCGCGGATGCGTCCGGGGGGCCATCCCCGCAACGGCAGCGCCTGGCTGCGATTAGGGTGGGCACTTGTGCGCGTCCTGGTGATCGGATCCGGAGCCCGTGAACATGCGCTGCTGCTTGCGTTGCGGCAGGACCCCGAGGTCGAGGAATTGGCCGTTGCGCCCGGCAACGCCGGCACCGAGGTCATCGCCGACCAGTACGACGTCGACATCTCCTCCGGCGACGCGGTCAGCGCGCTGGCGCAACGCATCGGCGCCGACCTGGTGGTCATCGGGCCCGAGGTGCCGCTTGTGCTCGGCGTGGCAGACGCCGTGCGAAACACGGGCATCGCGTGCTTCGGGCCGACGAAGGACGCCGCACGAATCGAGGGCAGCAAGTCGTTCGCCAAGGATGTGATGGCCCGCGCGGGCGTGCTCACCGCGACCAGCGAGATCGTTGACAACCCGGCGCACCTCGACGCCGCGCTCGACCGGTTCGGACCTCCGAGCGGCGATTCCGCATGGGTGGTCAAGGACGACGGCCTTGCCGCGGGCAAGGGCGTGGTGGTGACCGCCGACCGCGACGCGGCGAGGGCGCACGCCGCCAGCCTGCTCGACGCCGGTCACCCGGTGCTGCTCGAGTCGTATCTCGATGGACCCGAAGTGTCGCTGTTCTGCGTGGTCGACGGCGAAACCGCGGTGCCACTGCTGGCCGTGCAGGATTTCAAACGGGTCGGCGACAATGACACCGGGCCCAACACCGGCGGCATGGGCGCCTACGCGCCGCTTCCGTGGCTGCCGGACGACGTGGTGGCGCGGATCGTCGACGATATCGTGAAACCCGTTGCTGCCGAAATGGTTCGACGGGGCAGCTCGTTCTCGGGGCTGCTCTATGCGGGGCTGGCGATCACGTCACGAGGTCCCGCGGTGGTCGAATTCAACTGTCGCTTCGGCGATCCCGAGACGCAATCCGTGCTGGCGCTACTGGACAGTCCGCTGGGCCAGCTGCTGCGCGCCGCCGCCACCGGACAACTGGCCGAGGCGGCCCCGCTGCGCTGGCGCGACGGCGCAGCCGTGACGGTGGTCCTGGCCGCGGAGAACTATCCGGGCCGCCCGCGGGTGGGCGACGTCATCGTCGGCGCCGAGGCTGACGGCGTCCTGCACGCGGGCACCGCCCGCCGCGAGGACGGTGCGATCGTCTCGTCCGGCGGCCGGGTGCTGTCGGTGGTCGGCACGGGCTCCGACCTGCCTGCCGCCCGTGAGGCCGCCTATACGTTGATGAAGTCGATTCGCTTGCCCGGCAGCCATTTCCGCAGCGACATCGGGTTGGCCGCCGCGGAGGGCAGGATCGCGCTCTAGGTCCGGCGGGCTGGGGTCCCCGCGTCCGCAGGGGAGAGCGAAGCGACTCGGGGATCTACGCCGTTAGCAGCGGTGCGATCCACGCCAGCTCGGCGGGAAGCTGCGAGCTCCAATACCCGGCGTCGTGGCCGCCGGGGGAGAACCCGCCCGCCGGCGGGTTGGGCAGCTGCGCGATGAACTGTCTGGTGGCCTCGGCGAACGGATCGCCGTCGCCGCAATCGATCCGGATCGGAATCGAACTCAGCTCGGGGCGGCCCCACACGCTGTGGGCCTCGTAATCCTCGGCGCCATCGAAGGCATAGGGCGCTGCGGCACCCGGCGATGTCCACAGCGCCGGGCTGACCGCGCAGATGGCCGCGGTGCGGGCTGCGCCAAGTCGCGAGCCGAGCAGCAGCGCACCGTAGCCACCCATCGACCAGCCGAGAAATGCGACCCGCGACGTGTCGATCTCCTGCGTGCCGAGCATCGGGATGAGCTCGTCGAGCACCATGGCTCCGGCATCCTCGCCGGAGGCCCGCCTGTGCCAATAGCTTCCGCCGCCGTCGACGGCGATCACCGCGACCGGCGGCAGGCCCGCGGCGACGGCCTGGGCCAACCCCTGCTCGACGCCGCCGGCCATCACGCCTGCGGCACTCTGACCCTTGCCGTGCAGGGCGATGATGGGACGCAGCGGCGCGGTCTGCCCGGGCGGGCGGGCGATGGCCCAGTTGGTCGGTACGCCACCGCGCGCCGCCGATATGAAGATTCCGTTGGAGTACGTCGGGGCCGCGGCCGTCGGTGCGGCGGTGCCCAACGCGTAGGCACCGGCCGCGCCTAAGCCAAGACCCAGAATCGCGCGACGGCTCAGTTCGGGCATGGCGGCCATCATGCCATCGGTACTTGGTCGGCTTTCGCACCTTCTCTGAGCAAAGCCTGATGATTGGCCGAAAAGGCAATGTCGCCACCCCCCGACTGGCACCATGCTAATGGTGACAGCAGCGGTCACTCCTAAGGGGGAACGTAGGCGGTATGCGCTGGTCAGCGCCGCCGCTGATCTGCTGTGCGAAGGCGGCTTCGATGCAGTGCGGCACCGTGCCGTTGCGCGCCGCGCGGGTCTGCCGCTGGCGTCCACGACGTACTACTTCTCCTCGCTTGACGACCTGATCGCGAAGGCCGTCGAGCATGTCGGCCTTCGCGAGGCGGAGCAGTTGCGCTCGCGGGTGGCCGTGCTGTCGCGCCGACGCCGCGGCGCGGAGTCGACGGCCGACGTGCTGGTCGATCTATTGGTCGGGGAGGCTCCGGGGCAGCTTGTGAGCGAGCAGTTGATCTCGCGCTACGAACGGTACATCGCCAGCGCACGTCATCCGGGGCTGCGTGAGATCCAGCGGAGGATCCTTCAGCAGCGAACCGACGCCGTCGTCGAGGTGGTCGAGCGGTCCGGGCGGTCTGTTCGCGCCGAACTGCTTACGGCGTTGGTGAACGCCGTCGACGGTGCCGTGGTGGCCGCGCTGGTCGGTGACGGTGACAGCCCGCGGGCAACAGCGCGCGCGACGTTGATCGACGTGATAGACGTCTTGGCACCGATCGACGAACGGATTGTGCGGGTGTAACCAAAAGGAGGGCAATGACTCAGCCTGAGACGGTCGACGAGCAGCCAGAACTGCGGCGAGTAATGGGTCCCGGCCTGCTGTTGTTGTTCATCGTCGGCGACATCCTGGGCACCGGCGTGTATGCGTTGACTGGTGACGTCGCCGCCGAAGTCGGTGGGGCTGCGTGGGTTCCGTTCCTCGCCGCATTTCTGATCGCCACCGTCACCGCGTTCAGCTATCTGGAGCTGGTGACCAAGTATCCGCAGGCGGCCGGTGCTGCGCTTTACGTGCACAAGGCTTTCGGTGTGCAGTTCGCCACGTTCCTGGTGGCCTTCGTGGTGATGTGTTCCGGCATCACCTCGGCCTCGACGGCATCCCGGTTCTTCGCCGCCAACTTCAACACCGGGTTCAACCTCGACTGGGGCAAGGTCGGAATCGTCGTGGTGGCACTGCTATTCATGGCAATGCTGGCCGCGGTGAATCTGCGCGGGGTTGGGGAGAGCGTCAAGCTCAATGTCGGGCTCACCATCATCGAGATCAGCGGTCTGATGCTGGTGATCCTGGTCGGGCTGTGGGCCTTCACCGGGGGCGGCGCCGACGTCGACTTCTCCCGCGTGGTGGCGTTCGACACCGCGACGGACAAGAACGCCTTCATGGCCGTCACAGCCGCCACGTCGCTGGCGTTCTTCGCGATGGTCGGCTTCGAGGACTCGGTGAACATGGCCGAGGAGACCAAGGACCCGGTGCGGGTGTTCCCGAAGGCGCTGCTCACCGGCTTGGGCATCGCCGGCGTCGTTTATGTGGTGGTGGCCATCGTCGCGGTGGCGCTGGTGCCCGTCGGGGTGCTGGAGGAGAGCGACACCCCACTGGTCGAGGTGGTCAAGGCCGGGGCCCCGGGCTTGCCGATCGAAGACATCCTGCCGTTCATCTCGATGTTCGCGGTGTCCAACACCGCGCTGATCAACATGTTGATGGCCAGCAGGTTGATCTACGGCATGGCCCGCCAGCACGTGTTGCCGCCCGTTTTGGGCGTCGTGGCGCCCGGCCGGCGCACCCCGTGGGTGGCGATCCTGTTCACCACCACGATCGCGTTCGGCCTGATTTTCTATGTCACGGCCTTCGCGAACACCACGGCCATCTCCTTGCTGGGCGGTACCACGTCACTGTTGCTCCTGGCGGTGTTCGCGATGGTCAACATCGCGGTGCTGGTATTGCGCCGCGACGTCCAGGCAGCCGGCGGGCATTTCAAAACGCCGACGGTGCTGCCGATCATCGGCTGCGCGGCATCGCTGTATCTGGTGACGCCGCTTTCCGGCCGGCCCGGCCAGCAGTACCTGCTGGCGCTGATCCTGATCGGAATCGGCATCGTGTTGTTCTTCATCACCATGCTGATCAACCGCCAGGTCGGAATCCGGGGTGCCGGCATCACCGACCCGACGCATCTGGGCGCTCCGCCGGACTAAGGCTCTAGCTGCCTTCGGATCTCGGTCAGCTCGAGCTGCGCCTTCTCGAGTAGTGCTGCGAGTCGGGCGAGGCGCTGAAGTGTGTCCTTCGTGTCTGGTTGTGCCGGACGGCGCTGCCGTTCGGGTTCCAGATCGCGCGGAAGCGTCGGCGTCACGATGTAGCCGTTCCCGACGTCGCCGTAGACGGTCACGTCTTCCGGCCGGTGATACCAGTAGAGCCCGACGTACGCGCACACGACGGCGTCGATGGGATCCTCGTCGCGGTCGAGCTGTCCCGGCCGGGTCGCGGCCCCCACCCGCTTCCGCAGCTCCACCCACGCCACATTGCGATTCGCGCGCAACCGTGGTGTCGCACCGTCGAGTCCCTCGATCAGCGTCATCAACTGGAGCAACTCGCGTCGGCGATCCTCGAAGGCGCCCCTCTTGTACTTCAGCGTCTTGTTGAGTCCGAACAGCACGACCGTCGCGGGGTGCGGGTAGACCTCGATGGCCCGTCGGCTCGCCGTCGATGCGGGGTCCATGTCGAGACCGAGGGCGGTCGCTATCCGCGCACCCCGGGGATCCTTGAATTCGGGCTTGTCTGCGTATGCGGGACGCGCGCCGGCGTCGAACTTTTGAAAATCGCGGTTGAGTGCCGTCTCGCATGCCCGGTGGCCGGTGGGGTTGTTGACGATCAGCGGGGCGTCGATGGCAACCAGGCATTCGTCGCCGACGTACGGAGCGACTGCGGCCTGGATGCTCGCGTCATCCTGCGCGTCACCGACATGCAGCAGTCGACCGTCAGAATCGACAACCGCGACGCCGGTCCGGTTTTTCTCTCCCCATGCAAGATCGAGCCCAACGAAGTACATAGGGGCTACTGTGCCTTAACCGTGCGCCTACCCGCCGCCGTAAGCTGTGTCTCTGTGACGATCCCGAATGTGCTGGCCAGCCGGTACGCCAGCGACGAAATGGCGGCGATCTGGTCGCCGGAGGCCAAGATCGTCGCCGAGCGTCGGCTGTGGCTGGCGGTGCTGCGGGCGCAGATAGAGTTGGGCACCGAAGGCACAGCTGTTCCTTCCTCAGTCCTCGCCGATTACGAGCGGGTGCTCGAGGAGGTCGACCTGTCCTCGATCGCTGCGCGCGAGCGCGTGCTTCGCCACGACGTGAAGGCCCGCATCGAGGAGTTCAACGGGCTGGCCGGCCACCAGCATGTGCACAAGGGCATGACTAGCCGCGACCTCACCGAAAACGTTGAGCAGCTGCAGATCCGGCAGTCACTTGAGCTCGTTTTCTCGCATGGCGTGGCGGTGGTGGCGCGACTTGCCGAGCGGGCGATCAGTTATCGCGATCTGGTGATGGCCGGGCGCAGCCACAATGTCGCCGCGCAGGCCACGACGTTGGGCAAGCGGTTCGCCTCGGCCGCCGAGGAGATGTTGATCGCGTTGACGCGGCTGCGTTCGTTGATCGATCGTTACCCGTTGCGTGGCATCAAGGGGCCGATGGGCACCGCCCAGGACATGCTCGACCTGTTCGACGGCGACGCGCAGCGGCTTGCACAGCTGGAGCGGCGGGTCGCGGAGTTTCTGGGTTTCACCGAGATCTTCACCAGCGTCGGACAGGTGTATCCGCGATCACTGGACCACGATGTCGTCTCCGCGCTGGTGCAGGTAGGGGCGGGACCGTCATCGCTGGCACACACCATCCGGCTGATGGCCGGCCACGAACTGGTGACCGAGGGCTTCGCGCCCGGGCAGGTCGGCTCGTCGGCGATGCCGCACAAGATGAACACGCGTTCGTGTGAACGGGTGAACGGGCTGCAGGTGGTGCTGCGCGGTTACGCCTCGATGGCGGCCGAGTTGGCGGGCGCACAGTGGAACGAGGGCGACGTGTTCTGCTCGGTGGTGCGACGCGTCGCGCTGCCCGACGCGTTCTTCGCGATCGACGGACAGATCGAGACGTTCCTGACGGTGCTCGACGAGTTCGGCGCATACCCCGCGGTGATCCAGCGCGAACTCGACCGCTACCTGCCGTTCCTGGCCACCACGCGAATCCTCATCGCGGCCGTGCGCGCCGGAATGGGCCGCGAAGCGGCGCACGAGGTGATCAAGGATCACGCCGTCGCGGTGGCGCTGGCGATGCGCGAGCGCGGCTTGGAGCCGGACTTGTTGGACCGACTGGCCGCCGATCCACGGTTGCCCTTGGACCGGCCGGCGTTGGATGCGGCGCTGGCCGACAAGCAGGCGTTCACCGGGGCGGCGGGGGACCAGGTTGATCGCGTCGTCGACGCAGTGGACGAGTTGGTCAGCCGCTATCCGGAAGCGGCCAAGTACACGTCGGGTGCAATTCTGTGACGCTGGCCGGCATCGATTTCACCGATCTGGACAACTTCGCTGGCGGCTTTCCGCACTCGCTTTTCGAGGAGCATCGGCGCGAGGCGCCGGTGTACTGGCACCAGCCGACGGACAACACGCCCGACGGGGAGGGCTTCTGGTCCGTCGCCACTTACACGGAAACCCTTGCGGTGCTTCGCGATCAGGAGACTTACTCGTCGGTGGCGGGCGGTTCGCGGCCGTACGGTGGGACGCTGTTGCAGGACCTGTCCATCGCCGGTCAGGTGCTGAACATGATGGACGATCCGCGGCACTCGGAGATCCGGCGGCTGGTCAGTTCCGGCCTGACGCCGCGGATGATCACGCGCGTGGAGGACGACCTCCGGGCACGGGCCCGCGGCCTGCTCGACTCGCTTTCCGAGGGCGAGGCGTTCGATTTCGTGGTCGACGTGGCCGCCGAACTGCCGATGCAGATGATCTGCATTCTGCTGGGAGTGCCTGAGTCCGAACGGCATTGGCTGTTCGAGGCGATCGAGCCCAGCTTCGACTTCGGCGGATCCCGCAAGGCGTCCATCACCCGGCTGTCCATCGAGGAGGCCGGCTCGCGGATGTACACGTACGGCCAGGAGCTCATCGCGTCCAAGCGGGCCGCACCGATCGACGACATGCTCTCGGTGGTCGCCAACGCGGACGTCAGCGATGTCGAGGTGTACCTCTTCTTCAACCTGCTGTTCAGCGCCGGTGCCGAAACCACCCGAAATGCCGTCGCCGGCGGCCTGCTGGCGTTGGCCGATAATCCCGACCAGCTCAGTGTCTTGCGGTCCGATCTGGGGCTGCTGCCGACGGCCGTCGAGGAGATGGTGCGCTGGACGTCGCCGTCGCCGTCGAAGCGGCGTACCGCGACCCGCGCGGCCACGCTCGGTGGGCAGTCGATCCAGCCGGGGGAGAAGGTGTTGGTGTGGGAGGGCTCGGCCAACCGCGACGCGTTGGTCTTCGATTACCCCGATACCTTCGATGTGACCCGTAAGCCGAACCCGCACTTGGGGTTCGGCCAGGGTGTGCATTACTGCCTCGGCGCGAACCTGGCCCGGCTCGAATTGCGAGTGCTGTACGAGGAACTGCTCAGCCGCTTCGCGTCGGTGCAGGTGGTCAAACCGGTGGAGTGGACGCGCAGCAATCGGCACACCGGCATCCGCCATCTGGTGGTCGAGCTGAGGGCATGAGACCGGACGTGTTCGCGGCGGTCATGGCGACCGGCATCGTGTCGATCGCCGCCGCGGATCACGGCCACCACATCATCAGCGACGTTCTCGTTGTACTGGCCGCCGTCGCATTACCGGTGCTGATCGTGATGGTGGCGCGTGCTTGGCGCGGCTTCGACTTCCGCGATCCCGATGTGCCACTGGGGTTGTTCACTTACGTGGCAGCGTGTGCGGTGCTTGCGGCGCGGCTGGCTGAGCACCGGATCGTGCTGTGGGTGCTGGCAGGCATGGCGTTGCAGGGCTGGCTGTCGTTGGCGCCACTGGTGGCTCGGCGGATGTGGCAACACCGCGGCGCGCTGCGCGAACGCGCGCACGGCGCGTGGGAACTGGCGAGCGTGGCGACCTCCGGATTGGCCATCGTGTCAGCCGATCTCGACATCGTCTTCTGGGCCGTGGTGTTCTGGGTGTTGGCGATGTGCGTGTACCTGCTGATGACCGGGCTGATCGTGTGGCGCGTCGACTTGTCCCAGCCCGACAGCTGGATCTTGATGGGCGGCGCGGCAATCGCGACGCTGGCGGGTGATCACCTGCATCACATCCTGTTGCCTGGCCCGTTCGCCGATGGCGTCCGGGTGGTGACGATCGTGACGTGGGTCGTTGCGACGCTGTGGATTCCGCCGCTGGTATACGTGACGATTCGGCGATTCGCAGGCATCGGTTGGCCGACGGTGTTCCCGTTGGGGATGTATGCGTCGGCGACGTACGCGATGTACGTCGAAACCGGTTGGCATTGGCTGACGATGGTCTCGTTGGCGTTCTTCTGGATTGCATTCGCGGCGTGGCTCATCGTGGCGATCGGGTTGCTGCTGCAATTTCGGCGATCACGCGCTGCGGATGCTCCGTGAGGTCCAGCCACGTGAACCGAAGCACCTTCCAGCCGTAGCCGTCGACCTCGATGTCCACCTTCTGCTTGGAGAATGCGACGTCGACTTTTGTATCCCCCAACGGGGTAATTCGTTCGCCATCCAGTGAAGCCGTACTCTCGCAGAAGTTTCACCAGCAGCCGTTCGGCCTCCGAGCGCGCACCGTCAGAGGCGGCCTGCAATAGCCGCCTCGCGGCGGGCGATCCGTGGCGGCCCTGTTGCGGAGATGCGCATGCGACAGTTGCCGCAGTTCGACGTGGCGTTGCAATGCCGAGTCCATGAGTTGCTCCCCGCCGCCGCGCCTCACTGCCGCTTCGACGACTGTCAGCGCCAGCTCGGTGACTCGCAACCCCTTCCGTTCGACAAATGTCGGCTGGTTTCAGGTCACGCCGCTGCAGCCGCTCCCCGGATTGCAACCGCGAATCGCGGGGAACCGTTAGCGCCTGCGCGTGAGTTAGCACGCCATCTTGCTGACGCAGATACTCGTCGAGCACTCACAATGGACCGTTTGAACCCTCGAGCGGTTCGCTAGCGGCGGCTGGCGCGGGCGATGCCGGCGGCGCGCAGTTCGAGGGCGGCCAGGCTGCGGATGGCCATCGGGTCCTCGCGTCGCCAGGCGCCGACGGGGTCGACGTGTATCGCCGCGAGCTTGGTCAGCGGCCGGTTGGCCAGTGCCCGCAGCGCGAGCAGCTGTTCGCCGCCCGGCGTAGAGGCCAGCGTGATCGCAGTCCACTTCCGCCGGAAGAACCGGATGCGCAGGAACAGCCACGGCATCGCGACGAACAGGATCGGCGGCGCGGCCACCGCGATCGCCAGCACCCACGCCAGCCACGACGCCGTGTTGTCCAGGCTGTGCCCGGCGCCGGCGATGTCAAGCGCTGCCTCGCTGGCCGCACGCAACGCGTTGCTCAGCGCATCGCCCACGAGCGGGAAGTCGTCGGTGCGGTCACCCGCCGTGTTGAGGTTGTCGGAGACGCCGTTGGCGCCGGTCTCGACCTGACGGCCCACCGCGGCGATGGTCGAGATCGCGGAGTGCACGGCCATTCCGACCAGCACCCACACGATGGTCCAGAGCACGACGACGATATCGCTGATTAGCTGCGCCAGCAGGCGTCCAGGCGTGGTGGCGTAGGGGACAAACCGGGAACTCATGGTCTGATGCTGCCCGATAGGCTTGCCCGATGCGCCCCGCTCTGTCCGACTATCAGCATCTGGCCAGCGGCAAGGTTCGCGAGCTGTACCGCGTCGACGACGAGCACCTGCTCATGGTCGCCACCGACCGCATCTCGGCCTACGACTACATCCTCGACTCGAAGATCCCCGACAAGGGTCGGATCCTCACCGCGATGAGCGTGTTCTTCTTCGACTACGTCGAGGCGCCCAACCACTTGGCCGGCCCACCCGACGACGAACGCATCCCCGACGAGGTGCTCGGCCGCGCGCTGGTGATCGAAGAGCTCGAGATGATGCCCGTGGAGTGCGTGGCCCGCGGCTACCTCACCGGCAGCGGCATCATCGACTACCAGAAGACCGGCAAGCTGTGCGGCATCACGCTGCCGCCCGGACTGGTCGAGGCAAGCAAGTTCGCCGAGCCGCTGTTCACCCCGGCCACCAAAGCCGAACTGGGACAACACGATGAGAACATCGCATTCGCCGACGTGATCGAACTCGTCGGCACTGTAAGAGCCAACCAGCTGCGCGAACGCACACTGCAGACCTACATCCAGGGCGCCGACCATGCGCTGACGAAGGGAATCATTGTCGCCGACACCAAGTTCGAGTTCGGCATCGACAAGCTCGGGAACGTACGCCTGGCCGACGAAATCTTCACGCCGGACTCCAGCAGGTACTGGCGTGCCGACGACTACCAGGAAGGTGTTGTCCAGCAGAGCTTTGACAAGCAGTTCGTGCGAAACTGGCTAACCGGCTCCGACTCCGGCTGGGACCGCGACGGCGACAAGCCGCCGCCGGCGTTGCCGCCCGACATCGTCGAGGCGACCCGTGCCCGCTATATCGAAGCCTACGAACGCATCTCCGGCCTGAAGTTCGACGCGTGGATCAGCGCATGAAACCACCTGTAGCTAAGCGGGTTGACGCTCGCCGGGAACATCATGGCGATGTCTTCATCGACCCCTACGAGTGGCTGCGCGACAAATCCAACTCCGAGGTGATCGACTACCTCAAGGCCGAGAACGATTACGCCGAACACGCGACGGCCCATCTTGCGCCGCTGCGGCAGAAGATCTTCGACGAGATAAAGGCCCGCACCAAGGAGACCGACCTGTCGGTGCCGACCCGCCGTGGCGACTGGTGGTATTACGGTCGCAGCTTCGAGGGCAAGCAGTACGGTGTGCAATGCCGTTGCCCGGTGGCCGACCCCGACGATTGGACGCCACCCCTGCTGGATGAGCACACCGAGATCCCCGGCGAGCAAGTGCTGCTCGACGAGAACGTCCAAGCCGAAGGGCACGAGTTCTTCCAGCTGGGCGCCGCCTCGGTCAGCCTCGACGCCAACATCCTGGCGTATTCGGTGGACGTCACCGGCGACGAGCGATACACCCTGCGGTTCAAGGACTTACGCACGGGCCAGCTGTACGACGATGAGATCGTTGGCATCGGCGCCGGCGTCACCTGGGCGGCCGACAACCGCACCGTCTACTACACCACCCTCGACGACGCGTGGCGCCCCGACACCATCTGGCGCCACCGCATCGGCGCCGGGTTGCCCGCCGAGAAGGTCTACCACGAGCCCGACGACCGGTTCTGGCTCGCTGTCGGCCGTACCCGCAGCAACTCCTACATCATCATCGCGGCGGGCAGCGCCGTCACCTCCGAGATGCGCTACGGCGACGCCGCCGACCCGCAGACCGAGTTCACGACCGTGTGGCCGCGCCGCGAGCTGGTCGAGTACTCCGTCGAGCACGCGATCGTCGGCGGTGAGGACCGGTTCCTGATCCTGCACAACGACGGCGCGGAGAACTTCACGCTCGTCGAGGCTCCGGTCAGTGATCCCACCGCGTTCCGCACGCTGATCGAGCACCGCGACGACGTGCGACTCGACGCTGTCGATGCGTTCGAGGGGCACCTCGTGGTCAGTTACCGCAGCGAGGCCCTTCCGCGGATCCAGCTGTGGCCGGTGTACGCCGACGGCGACTACGGCCGCCCCGAAGACATCACGTTCGACTCCGACCTCATGTCCGCGGGCCTTAGCGCAAACCCAAGCTGGAGCTCACCGAAGCTGCGGGTCGGCGCGACCTCGTTCGTCATCCCGGTGCGGATCTACGACATCGACCTGGCGACCGGTGAGCGCACGCTGCTGCGTGAACAGCCGGTGCTCGGTGACTACCGTCCCGAGGAGTATCTGGAGCGCCGCGATTGGGCCGTCGCAGAAGACGGTGCCAGGGTGCCGATCTCGATCATCCACCGCATCGGCTTGCAGTATCCGGCGCCCGCTCTGTTGTACGGCTACGGTGCGTACGAGTCGTGTGAGGACCCGCGCTTCTCCATCGCCCGGTTGTCGCTGCTCGACCGCGGCATGGTGTTTGCCATCGCTCACATCCGAGGGGGTGGCGAGCTGGGCAGGCCCTGGTACGAACACGGCAAGTTGCTGGAGAAGAAGAACACCTTCAGCGACTTCATCGCCGTTGCAAAGCATCTCATCCGCACCGATGTCACCCGGCCCGAAAACCTCGTCGCATTGGGCGGCAGCGCCGGCGGGCTGCTCATGGGTGCGGTCGCCAACATGGCGCCGGAGTTGTTCGCAGGCATTCTGGCTCAGGTGCCCTTCGTCGACGCGCTCACCACGATCCTGGACCCCTCGCTGCCGTTGACCGTTACCGAATGGGACGAGTGGGGAAACCCGCTGGAGGACAAGGACGTCTACTACTACATGAAGTCCTACACCCCATACGAGAACGTCGAAGCCAAGCACTATCCGCCGATCCTGGCGATGACCTCCCTCAACGACACCCGGGTCTACTACGTCGAACCCGCGAAATGGGTTGCGGCGCTGAGGCACACCAAGACCGGCGACCAAACCGTTCTGCTCAAGACCGAGATGAACGCCGGCCACGGTGGTATCAGCGGACGCTACGAGCGCTGGAAGGAAGCCGCGTTTCAGTACGCCTGGCTACTGGACGCCGCCAAGGCCAACCACGAGGGCGGCGCCTATGAAGACGATCTGCTCGACCGCTCGTAGCGGCAGCCGCGCCTGCATGGATTTCGGCGGGTTCGGCATTCGGCTGGCGTAAACGTTCGCCGGGAACATCACCAACATCAGCACGAACAGGCACACCGCCGCCGCTACTCGGGTCGGCGGGTACAGCAGTCCGACCGCGCCCGCCAGTTCGAGCACGCCGGTGATTGTCACCAGCAGTCCCGGCGCGGGCAATTGCGGCGGCACGATCGCGATCATGTCGCGGCGAAGCGGATTGACGAAGTGCGCGACGCCGGTCAGCACGAACATCGCTGCCAGTCCGACGGCGATGGCCTCAGGCCAGCTGTCGACGTAGTCCCAGTTTCCCAGGCTGCCGGCGAACCAGGCCCCGAGGGTCCCCAGCACGAGCGTGACGATGACGGGCATTCAAAACTCCGATCTAGACAACGACAAGATGCAGTTTACCAACCATCTAGGCACTGTCAAGATTCCCGGTTATGCTTGGCCGCATGAGCAGGGACACCTATCACCACGGCGACCTGAAGGCCGTCATCCTGGCCGAGGCCGCCGCCCTGGTGGCCGAGCGCGGCGCCGACGGGATCTCTCTGCGTGAGCTGGCCCGCGCGGCCGGGGTGTCGCACGCCGCACCGGCGCACCACTTCACCGACCGACGTGGCCTGTTCACTGCCCTGGCAGCCGAAGGCTGGCGGAAGCTGGCCGACGCCCTCACCGGCGCGCGGCCGAACTTTGTCGACGCCGCGCTCGCTTACGTTCGCTTCGCCCTCGACCATCCCGGCCACTACGCGGTCATGTTCGACAGCTCGCTGGTGGACCCCAACGATCCGGAACTGGTCGCCGCCCAAAATGCGGCCGGGGCCGAGCTGGCGCACGGCGTCAGTACCCTGAAAGACCCCCGCTCCAAGACCGATCCGGAAGGTGCTGCGCTCGCGGCCTGGTCTCTGGTGCATGGCTTTTCGATGCTTTGGCTCAACAAGGCAATCGACACCGACGGTGACCCGATCGCCTCCGTCGAGCGAATCGCCCAGATGCTGTTCGACGGGTAGCGTGCGAGTCAGGAATTGGCCGGCGCTGCCCGCGTTGGTCGTGCAATCAGTTCAAGTGTCAGAAACCCGGCAGCCGCCATCGAAGCGGTCTTGCCGCGATAGCTGAAAGACAGCTGCTGTAAGAGTGTCGGCAACCATTCGGACACCTGACGTTGCCACACTGCCCATGTGGCTGGGCAACTGATCGTCTCGATCTCCGGGATCAGCGACCGCACACTGGCCGATGTCGACATGTTCTGCTCGCAGTTGGATGGGCGCGGCGTGCCGGTGTCGTTCCTGGTTGCGCCGCGGCTCAAGGGCGGCTACCGCCTTGATCGCGACACGCCAACGGTCGAGTGGCTCGCCGGCCGGCGCGACGCCGGCGACGCGGTCGTGCTGCATGGCTTCGACGAAGCCGCCACCAAGAAGCGCCGCGGTGAGTTCGCGACATTGCCTGCGCACGAGGCGAATCTGCGGCTGATGGCCGCCGACCGGGTACTCGAACATCTGGGACTGCGAACGCGACTGTTCGCCGCTCCTGGCTGGACGGTCTCGCAAGGGACGGTAAGCGCGTTGCCCCGCAACGGCTTTCGGCTGCTAGCAGGTTTGAGTGGCATCGTCGACCTGGTGCGTCACACCACGGTACGGGCGCGGGTGCTCGGCATCGGTGAGGGCTTCCTGACCGAGCCGTGGTGGTGCCGAACGCTGGTGCTGTCCGCCGAGCGCACCGCCCGCCGTGAGGGCATCGTCCGGGTCGCGGTGGCGGCCCGCCATCTGCGTCGATCCGGCCCTCGGCAGGCCATGCTCGACGCGGTCGACCTCGCCCTGATGCACCAGTGCGTGCCCGCGGTCTACCAGTGGCGCCCTTACCCCGCCCTTACCGACGCCGCCTGAAGCGCGGCTAACGTAGCCGCTCGTGGATGCTGATGTCATCGTGGTGGGCGCGGGACTGGCAGGCCTGGTCGCCGCCTGCGAACTGATCGATCGTGGCGCGTGCTGATCGTGGACCAGGAGAACGCTAACAACGTCGGAGGTCAGGCGTTCTGGTCGTTCGGCGGGCTGTTCTTCGTCGACAGTCCCGAGCAGCGGCGGTTGGGCATCCATGACAGCCACGAACTTGCACTGCAGGACTGGCTGGGCAGCGCCGGGTTCGACCGGGCCGAAGACCACTGGCCACGGCAGTGGGCGCACGCCTATGTCGACTTCGCGGCCGGCGAGAAGCGAAGCTGGCTACGCGAGCGTGGTCTGCAGACGTTCCCCGTTGTCGGCTAGGCCGAACGGGGCGGATACGACGCCCGCGGGCACGGAAACTCGGTGCCGCGCTTTCACGTCACCTGGGGCACCGGGCCCGCCATCGTGGAGATCTTCGCGCGGAGGCTGCGCGGCGCGGCGAGCGTCCGGTTCGCGCACCGCCACCGTGTCGACGAACTGATCGTCGAGGACGGCGCGGTGGTCGGGGTGCGTGGCGCAGTGCTGGAACCCTCGACGGAGCCACGTGGTGTGGCGTCGTCGCGAAACACTCTGGGTGAGTTCGAGTTCCGCTCTTCGGTCGTCATCGTGGCCAGCGGTGGCATCGGCGGGAACCACGACCTGGTGCGGAAAAACTGGCCGAAGCGGATGGGCCGGGTGCCCGAACAGTTGATCAGCGGCGTTCCCGCGCATGTCGACGGCCGGATGATCGGCATCACCGAATCCGCTGGCGCGCACGTGATCAACAGGGACCGCATGTGGCATTACACCGAGGGCATCACCAACTACGACCCGATCTGGCCGCTGCACGGCATCAGGATCCTGCCGGGTCCGTCGTCGCTGTGGCTGGACGCGCACGGCAAGCGGTTGCCGTCGCCGCTATACCCGGGGTTCGACACGCTCGGCACGCTGGAGTACATCGCGAAAACCGGCCAGGATTACACATGGTTCGTACTGAATGCCCGCATCATCGCCAAGGAGTTCGCACTGTCGGGCCAAGAGCAGAACCCCGACCTGACCGGCCGCAGCGTGCGCGACGTGTTGGCCCGGGTACGACCGGGTGCGCCGAAGCCGGTGCAAGCCTTCGTCGACCAGGGCGTCGACTTCGTCAGCGCAACCTCGTTGCGGGCGCTGGTGTGCGCGATGAACACCGTGCCCGACGTGGTGCCCGTGGATTACGCGACGGTGGAGGCCGAGGTCACCGCGCGCGACCGGGAAGTGGCCAACCGGTTCACCAAGGACACCCAGGTCATGTCGATCCGCGCCGCGCGCGGGTATCTCGGCGACCGGATCAGCCGCGTCGTCGCCCCGCACCGGCTCACCGACCCGAAGGCCGGCCCGCTGATCGCCGTCAAGCTGCACATCCTGACCCGGAAATCGTTGGGCGGCTTGGAAACCGACCTCGACTCTCGGGTGCTGCGGTCCGACGGCGCCGTTCTCGACGGGCTGTACGCCGCGGGTGAGGCCGCCGGTTTCGGCGGCGGCGGCGTACACGGCTACCGCTCGCTGGAGGGCACATTCCTCGGCGGCTGCATCTTCTCCGGCCGGGCGGCCGGCCGGGCCGCGGCGGGCGATGTCGCCTAGAACGTAGCGAGCGTCCTCATACGTAGGTGTTGGTTGGGTGATGCTCGGCCGATGGGCCGGGTGTGCAGGTGAGACGAGGGATCTCCGTGTTCGGAGATCCCTCGTGTCGGTCGTAGCCTCAGGGTTGTTCAGACCAAGGAGGCGGTGATGGCCGACTATGCAACTCTACTGCGGGATCATGTGACGCTGACCTGTCGATCGGTGGACCGCATCTTCTTACAGGCGTACGTGCCGAAGCTGCAGTGTGTGGGCGGGGTGTGCCAGTTTTTGTACTGGCAGAAGGGGTTTTCGATCCCGTCGTCGGCGGCGTTCGGCAAGATCGGCGACGCGTATGTCGCCGAGGTGTACCGGTGGGCGAAGAAGAATGGGGTCCCGGTGCGCCGGTTCGCCAGGGGCGAGAATAAGGAGCAGATCGCCCGCCCGCTGATCAAGACCGCCGAACGCGAGGGCGGTGACGGGCGGGTGGTGTTGATCGGCATCGCGCAGGAAAAGACCCCAATGTGGCGGTCGTGGAAGGCCAAGGGCCAAGAGCATGCGGCGCATCCGCACATGGAGTGGGCCCGGCAGATGGGTTTCGTCAATCACTTCTACTTCTACCTGTGGGATCCCGAGTGGGGTGGGGCGTTTTGGAAGACCAACGCGTATGCCCCCTGGCCGGTGTGGATCTGGCTCAACGGGCACACCTGGGCACAGCGGCAATGCGAACGGCTCGGCATCGGCTACACCGCCCTGGATAACGGCTTCCGTGATTGTGCGGACCCCGCGGCGCTGCAGCGGATCTGTGACCGGCTCGGCTCGGGCGCGGTGAAAAGCTTCTTTTGGCGTTGGCAGAAGCGGCTGCCCTCGCCGCTGACCCGCGCGGATGTGCGCGCCGGCTACGTCTACGAGTTGGCGTTTCGCCAGTTCGAGATTTCCGACACCCGGGTGTTCGACCGACCCGCGGCCGGGCGGTCGTTTTTCGAGCAGCTCATCCGCGATCACCTCGACGTGGGCCGACCGGAATCGGTCTCGTTGATCTTCGACCGACGCATCAGCCGATGCACCCCGGGCACCTGGCGCACCCGGGTCATCACCAAAGGGGTCGATCCGCAGATCAGCTGCTACTACCGGTCTAGCCGGATCAAGCAATATTTCAAGGAGCATCGGGCGTTGCGCACCGAAACCGTGGTCTGCAACACCCGTGACTTCGGCATCGGCCGACGGGTGACCGCCGAGAACTGGAAGGCCCTACGGGCGGTTGGCCAGGAAGCCAACCAGCGTCTGTGTGACGCGCAAGCCGCCGATGCCCGGCCCGCTCCGGATGTGGCCACCTTCACTCGGGTGACCCGACCATCGCAGATCGACGGTCAACACGCCCCCGCACTGCCGTTCGGGGACCCGCGGGTGATGGCGGTGCTGGCCGCCGTCGTCGGCTTTACCCACCTGCTCGCCGGGTTCGACAACCCCGCCCTGGTCCGCACCGTCACCACCCTGCTGGGCGGCCCCTACACCAGCCGCCAAGCCACCTACGACCTGCGGCGGCTCAAACGCAAGGGGCTCATCGTCCGGCTGCCGGGCCATCACCGCTACCAACTCACCGCGCTGGGCCGCCGCGTCGCGGTACTGTTCACCAAGGTCTACGGGCGCGTCCTGGCACCCGGCTTGGCCGAGTTAGACCCAAGGCTCCCAACAGATCTCGCCCACCGCAGCGATCTGGCGCACGCCTGGCGCCAACTCGACCAATGCCTCAATCAATTCACAAACGCAGCACTCACCGCAGCCTGAACCCCAACTTGGTCTGATTGTGAACTTCACCCCGACCAAGCAAAGCTAGAAATCTGTGCCGTTTTCGGGTTCGAGCACGACAAAGTCGGTGTTCGTCATCTCCGAGAGCCGACCGTAGAAGATGCCACGGGCGCTCGGCTCGATGATTGCCTGATGGATGGGCACCGCATGCGTCGGCGCGACGGCCCGCAGATAGTCCACGGCCTCCGAGACCTTCATCCACGGTGCCGCGGCCGGGGTGGCGAGCACGTCCACCGGCTCGCCGGGCGTGTGGAGCGCGTCCCCCGGGTGCATCAGCCGGGCGGGGTGATCGCCGTCGCCGACGAGATACGAAATGTTGTCGATGACAGGGATTTCGGGGTGGATCACGGCGTGCTTTCCGCCGACACCGCGCACCGTCAGGTTGCCGACGCTGAACTCGTCGCCGACATGCACGGTCCGCCACGGCTCGCCGAGTTGAGCGGCGGTCTGCGGGTCGGCGTACAGGGCGGCCTGGGGGTTGCCGTCGAGGAGCGCGGGCAGCCGTTCAATGTCAGCATGGTCAGGATGCTGATGGGTGATCAGGATCGCCGAGAGCCCTGTGATGCCCTCGAAGCCGTGCGAGAAAACGCCCGGATCGAACAACACGGTGGTGCCGCCAAATCCGGCGAGTAGGCATGAATGGCCGAAATGCGTCAATTGCATGCCTATATTGTGGCTGCGCAGGGAGGTACGAGGGGGAACTTGAGTCGTGAGATTGATGCTGGCGGTAGCCCTGGCGACCTGCGGGTTGGCCATCGCGCCGAGTTCCGGCTGGTCGGCGCGAGCGGTGCCGGGCGAATGTCCGCCGTTTTGCGACGCCATCCCCGATTCTGCATGGATCGCGCCTGTCTCCATCCCGCTGTACTCGGTGTATAGATGGCCCGGCCTGGCCGGATTGGCCGTGACGGCGTCGGCAACGAGATTCGGGTTCGAGGCGCTGTGCGACAGCCCGCCGGTTGCCGACGACGCTCGCGCATACTCGGTCGCCGAGCGGGCGGTGGTGCCGACCCCGGCCGGGCAGTGGAACCTGGCGGTGCAGGTGTTGCATTGGCGCGGTGACACCGCCCGGGGCGGCCCGATCGCGGAGTTCACCATCGAGACCGCCAGGACCAGGCTGCGGGACTGCCAGGCGACGGCCCCGCTGGCGTCGCCGTCGATCACCACCGACTCACCGCAGCGGATCGCAGCGGTGATCAGCGTGGCGGGCGAGCAGGTGATGCACGAGTACCTGCTGGCCCACCCCGGCAGCAGCACGGTGGTCGAGCTCGCGATGTGGTCATCGCTGCCGCCGCTGGTGGACTGGCCCGCGGTGCCCGATGCGCAGGTCTTCGAGGCGATGGCCGCCCCGTTGTGCAACGCATATCTCGGGTCGTGCCGGTGAGGCGGTACGGGCGTAGCCGCAGGTACAGTTGTCGCGTGGCAAGGGTGGTTGTGCACGTGATGCCCAAGGCCGAGATCCTCGACCCGCAGGGGCAAGCGATCGTCGGCGCCCTGGGTCGTCTCGGCTTCGACGGTGTCTCAGATGTGCGGCAGGGCAAGCGTTTTGAGCTCGAGGTCGACGACGGCATCGACGACGAGACTCTTGCCGAGATCGCCGAATCGCTACTGGCGAACACCGTCATCGAGGACTGGTCGGTCAGCAGGGAGCCCTCGCTATGACCGCTGGGAGGGTGGGGGTGATCACGTTCCCGGGCACGCTCGACGACGTCGACGCGGCGCGGGCGGTCCGGCTGGCTGGTGCCGAGGCGGTCAGCCTGTGGCACGCCGACGCCGACCTCAAGGGCGTGGACGCTGTCGTGGTCCCCGGTGGTTTCTCATACGGCGACTATCTGCGCTGCGGCGCGATCGCAAAGTTTGCCCCCGTGATGGGCGAGGTGGTGTCCGCCACCGAGCGGGGGCTGCCAGTGTTGGGAATTTGCAACGGTTTTCAGGTGCTCTGTGAGGCCGGGCTGCTGCCGGGCGCGCTGACCCGTAATGCCGGCCTGCACTTCATCTGCCGCGACCTGTGGCTGGAGGTCGCGTCGAACTCGACGGCGTGGACGTCGCGCTACGAACTCGGCGCCGACCTGCTGGTGCCGCTGAAGTCCGGTGAGGGCCGCTACGTCGCCAGCGAAAAGGTGCTCGACGAGCTCGAGGGCGAGGGACGGGTGGTGTTCCGCTACCGCGACAACCCCAACGGCTCACAACGCGATATCGCCGGCATCAGCTCCGCCAACGGCCGGGTGGTCGGCCTGATGCCGCATCCCGAGCACGCAACAGAGGCCCTGACCGGCCCGTCCGACGACGGCCTCGGCCTGTTCTACTCCGCGCTGGACCTGGTACTGGCGTAACCCGGTTGCCGCGAGCGACCGCAAAATGCCGGCATTTCGCGGCGTGTCGGCGTACAGACACGGTCGCTCGCGAAAGGGGTTAGGGAGATAAGGCCACCGAGGCTTCGGCCGTGTAGCAGACGAACGTCAGGGTCTCCTGCAGATACAGCTCCACAGTCTCCGCGTCATGGGACAAGTAACCGATCGACACGTCGGTGCCAAGCTGCAGATCGAAATCTCCGCCACGGGTGGACAGCACGAATGCGCCGTCGATGGCCGGTGCCCAAATGATTTCACCGTCGACCAGCCGATTGAGGTGCTCACGGATCGGATAGCCGTGTTCGGTGGTTTCGCTGACCTTGGTGTACACGTCGGCGGACAGCAGCACCGAGTACGGGCCGTCGACACCCGCCAGCCGCAGCTCGGACAGCGCTTGGGCGATGACATCGGGGATTTCGCGTGCGTCGTCCGGCAGGGCGAGCGCAGTGTTCGAGCTGCAGTTGCGGATGCCCTCGATGGATGCCGCCTCGTAGCCCTCGAAGATCGCCCGGTCCTCGACGAACGCCAACCTCTTGGCGGCGTCCTTGACCGGATCCCAGTCCGAGTCCTGCGATCCGCGCTCGACATCGTCGATGGCCGCGCGGGTCACGGTGAACGGCACCCGCAGCCGCACAAGTGGCTTGCTGTCGCGCAGGTGGGCCACGACACCGTCGCCGGGCGGGGCGACGTCGCGCAGATGGCCCGTGCTGATGGCCGCGGTCACCGGTCCGCCGGGCTCGCTGACGTCGACCACCCGCCGTCCGGCGATGTGCCGCTTGAACGTCCGCGTCGCCTCCAATTCGATTTCCGCCCAGGCGACTTCGGTGATCGGAGCAAGATCGCGGTACAGGTTGTTCATCGAGGCGTTCCTTTCAGGCTGCCGATCCCGAGCGACCCTTCATGGCTGACAGGTATGACCGTGACAGTTTCCGGCTGTGGCGCCGAATCGGGAAGTGGCGGTGGGTCATTGAGGAAATCGGTGATGGGAGTGAAGAACATGCCACCGGTGACAGCGGTGGAGAAATCCAGAATGCGGTCGGTGTTGCCCGGCGGGTCGCCGATGAACATATTGCGCAGCATCAGCTCGGTGACGCTTGCGGTGCGCGAGTAGCCGATGAAGTAGGTGCCGAACTCGCCTTTGCCGACCGCGCCGAAAGGCATGTTGTGCCGGACGATCTTCAGCTCGTTGCCGTCGTCGTCGGTGATGACATTAAGGGCCACGTGCGAATTCGCAGGCTTCACATCGTCGTCGAGCTCGATGTCGTCGAGCTTGGTGCGCCCGATGATGCGCTCTTGCTCCTCCGTTGACAGCGAGTTCCAGGAGTCCATGTCATGCACGTACTTCTGAACATGTACGTAGCAGCCGCCTGCGAAATCGGGATCCTCGGCGCCGATTTGAGTAGCGCTGTCGGCCAGCGGCCCGTCCGGGTTCTCGGTGCCGTCGACAAAGCCGAGTAGGTCACGGTTGTCGAAAAACCGGAAGCCGTGCGTCTCGTCTACCACGGTGATCGCCTCCATGGCCTCGACGAGTTTGGTGGCCAGCTCGAAGCAGACGTCCATCGACTCGGCCCGGATGTGGAACAACAGATCGCCCGGCGTGGACGGGGCGTGGTGGCGGGGTCCGTCGAGCTCGATGAACGGGTGCAGTTCAACCGGGCGCGAACCGGAGAACAGTCGGTCCCAGGCATCCGATCCGATCGACGTCACCACCGACAGCCGCTTGGTGGGATCGCGGAATCCGATCGCCCGCACCAGTCCCGAGATGTCGGGCAGCGCGTCGTGGACGGTTTGTTCGCCACCTTCGTCGATCGTCGCCACCAAGAAGATGGCCGCCGGGGTCAACGGCTCCAGAACCGGCTGCGGCAATGGATCGGGCACCGTCTGACCCTATCGGCCAGACGGTCAGCAATGATGGTGAACCATGCCGGCTACCCCGCAAGAGCTGTGCGAGTTCATCGACGCATCGCCGTCGCCTTTCCACGTCTGCCTGACCGCCGCGCGACGGCTGAGCGCCGCGGGATACACCGAGCTCTCGGAACGCGACCCGTGGCCCGGCGAGGGCCGGTTCTTCACCGTGCGGGCCGGGTCGCTGCTCTCCTGGAATACGGGCGACGACGCGAGTGCGCCTTTTCGTATCGTCGGCGGCCACACCGACAGCCCCAATCTGCGGGTCAAACAACACCCCGACCGCTTCGTGTCGGGCTGGCAGGTCGTCGCGCTGCAACCCTACGGCGGCGCATGGCTGAACTCGTGGCTCGACCGCGACCTCGGCGTCAGCGGCCGGCTGTCCGTGCGTGTCGGGAACACCATCGATCATCGGCTGGTGCTCATCGACGAACCGATCCTGCGGGTGCCGCAGCTGGCGATCCACCTGGCCGACGACCGCAAGTCGGTATCGCTGGACCCGCAGCGGCATGTCAACGCGGTCTGGGGGGTGGGAAGCGGAGCGCGGTCATTCCTGGCCTACCTCGCCGAATATGCCGGGGTCGACGCGGTAGACATCCTCGGCGCAGATCTGATGACCCACGACCTCACCCCGTCGACGCTGGCCGGCGTGGACCGCGAGTTGCTCAGCGCACCGCGGCTGGACAACCAGGCCACCTGCTACGCCGGGCTGGAGGCGTTCCTGGCCGCCGAGCCGGGCGGGCACCTGCCGGTGCTGGCGCTGTTCGACCATGAGGAGGTCGGCTCGCAATCCGATCACGGCGCACAGTCCGAGCTGCTGCTGACCGTGCTGGAACGGATCACGCTGGCCGCGGGCGGCAGCCGGGAGGATTTCCTGCGGAGGCTACCGAGCTCGATGCTCGCGTCCGGTGACATGGCGCACGCCACCCATCCGAACTATCCGGAACGCCATGAGCCGGGCCACCTCATCGAGGTCAACGCCGGGCCGGTGCTCAAGGTGCAGCCGAATCTGCGCTACGCCACCGACGGTCGCACCGCGGCGGCGTTCGCGCTGGCGTGTGCGCAGGCCGGGGTGCCGCTGCAGCGCTACGAGCATCGGGCCGACCTGCCGTGCGGTTCGACGATCGGGCCGATGACGTCGGCGCGCACCGGCATCCCGACCGTCGACGTCGGCGCGGCCCAGCTGGCCATGCACTCGGCGCGAGAGGTGATGGGCGTCGAGGACGTCAGTGCCTACTCCGCGGCGCTGCGGGCGTTCTTGTCACCGGGCTGAGCACGCCCGGCTCAGGTCTCGACCTCGTCGTAGCGGATGACGTTCTCCACCACGATTCCGTCCCGGGTGCGGACCCGGTCGAGCCCGCGGATCGCGAACGGTCCGGCCGGCCCCGTGCCGTGGCCGACGTAGTGCAGGAAGACGAGCTGCTCGCCGGGCCCGCTGCCGTCAGCGGTGGCGCTGTCGATGAGTTCCAGCCGCAGATCAGGGATGGCGGCAACGAGTTCGGCGATCTTGCCGGCGTATGCCTGGCGTCCCCGCACCGGCTTCGGATCACCCTGCCAGTAGCCGACGATGTCGTCGGCGAGGATGTCGCCGATATGCGACTGTGCCGGCGCGGCCCAGAAGGCCGCCCACGTCTCGGCGCTGAACTTCGGATGGGTCTGGATGTCGGTCATGCTTCCAGGGTGCGTCGAGGAACAGGGTCGTTCAATTACCCGAGAGGTAATCACGACGATGATCGGCGTTCTTGTCACCGGGCTGATCTAGGGTCAGCGCCATGGCACTGAAGGTAGAGAACATCACGTTCGACTGCAGCGATCCCGACACCCTGGCCCAGTGGTGGGCACAAGCGATCGGGGGCGAGGTGAACGCCGTCGCCCCAGGCGAATTCGTCATCATGGCCCGACCAGACGGAGCGGGATTGGCTTTCCAGCGGGTCGATGACCCGACGCCGGGCAAGAACCGCGTGCACATCGACTTCAGCGCCGCAGATCTGGAGGCGGAGGTGAAGAGGCTCGTCGATCTGGGCGCTGCAGAGACCGGTCGGCACAGCTTCGGAGACGAGTTCCGCTGGGTGGTGCTGGCCGATCCCGCCGGCAACGCGTTCTGTGTGGCGGGGCAGTAGCCGCTATTTGATCCGCTGGGCTACCCCTGCAACCTCGTGTCAAAACGCTGCGGTCGGGAGCCCAAACTAGACTGTCTGCGTGACGTCCGGGCTCACCCACGACCTCGACACCGTCGACCACGCCGCCGCCACCCCCGACCAGCCTCAGCCGTTTCACGAACTCGGCCTGAAGGACGACGAGTACCAGCGGATCCGCGAGATCCTCGGCCGTCGGCCCACCGACGCCGAGCTGGCGATGTACTCGGTGATGTGGAGCGAGCACTGCTCCTACAAGTCATCCAAGGTGCACTTGCGCTACTTCGGTGAGACCACCACCGACGAGATGCGGGCGTCGATGCTGGCCGGCATCGGCGAGAACGCGGGCGTCGTCGACATCGGTGACGGATGGGCGGCCACCTTCAAGGTGGAGTCGCACAACCACCCGTCGTACATCGAGCCTTATCAGGGCGCGGCCACGGGGGTTGGCGGCATCGTGCGCGACATCATGGCGATGGGCGCGCGGCCGGTCGCGGTCATGGACCAGCTCCGGTTCGGAGCGGCCGACGCACCTGACACCCGCCGCGTGCTCGACGGCGTGGTGCGCGGGATCGGCGGATACGGCAACTCGCTCGGCCTGCCCAACATCGGCGGCGAGACGGTGTTCGACGCCTCCTACGCGGGCAACCCGCTGGTGAACGCCTTGTGCGTGGGGGTGCTGCGCAAGGAGGACCTGCACCTGGCGTTCGCGTCGGGAAAGGGCAACAAGATCGTCCTGTTCGGCGCCCGCACGGGATTGGACGGCATCGGCGGTGTGTCGGTGCTGGCATCGGAGACATTCGGTGGCGACGAAGACGGAACCGGGACTGGATCGAAGCTCGATCCGGCAAGCGGATCTCGGAAGAAGCTTCCGTCGGTGCAGGTGGGCGACCCGTTCATGGAGAAGGTGCTCATCGAGTGCTGTCTCGAGCTGTATGCGAACGACTTGGTGATCGGCATCCAGGATCTCGGCGGTGCCGGATTATCCTGTGCCACATCTGAACTCGCGTCTGCTGGCGACGGCGGCATGCGCATCGAGCTGGACAAAGTGCCGCTGCGGGCCGCCAACATGACACCGGCAGAGATCCTGTCCAGCGAGTCGCAGGAGCGCATGTGCGCGGTCGTCGCACCGGAGAACGTCGACGCGTTCCTTGCCGTGTGCCGCAAGTGGGAGGTGCTGGCCACCGTCATCGGTGAGGTCACCGACGGCGATCGGCTGCTGATCACCTGGCACGGCGAGACGGTCGTCGACGTGCCGCCGCGCACGGTGGCGCACGAAGGGCCTGTGTATCAGCGCCCGGTCGCGCGTCCCGAGAGTCAGGACGCGCTCAACGCCGACATTTCGGCCAAACTGCCGCGGCCGTCGACCGGCGACGAGCTGTGCGCGACTTTGCTTGCGCTGCTTGGCAGTCCACATCTGTGCAGCCGCGCCTTCATCACCGAGCAGTACGATCGCTACGTGCGCGGCAACACCGTGCTGGCCGAGGACGCCGACGGCGGCGTGCTGCGCGTCGACGAGCAGACCGGCCGCGGCATCGCGGTGTCGACAGACGCGTCGGGTCGCTACACCCAACT
This sequence comes from uncultured Actinomycetota bacterium, assembly GCA_963715885.1. Lineage (GTDB taxonomy): Bacteria > Actinomycetota > Actinomycetes > Mycobacteriales > Mycobacteriaceae > Mycobacterium. The sequence goes on along the minus strand of CAVQSK010000033.1, from coordinate 47,510 downwards.
CGACCCGTACACCGGTGCGCAGCTCGCGCTGGCCGAGGCGTACCGCAACGTCGCCGTCACCGGCGCCACGCCGCTCGCCGTCACTAACTGCCTCAACTTCGGCTCGCCCGAGGATCCCGGCGTCATGTGGCAGTTCAGCCAGGCCGTCCGCGGACTCGCCGATGGTTGTGCGGCCCTTGGCATTCCGGTCACCGGCGGCAATGTCAGCTTCTACAACCAGACCGGAACCACAGCGATCCTGCCGACCCCCGTCGTCGGTGTGCTCGGTGTGATCGACGACGTCAAACGACGCATCCCCACCGGGCTGGGCACCGAACCCGGCGAGACGTTGATCTTGCTCGGAGACACCCGCGACGAGTTCGACGGCTCGATCTGGGCGCAGGTCACCGCCGACCATCTCGGCGGTGTACCGCCGCTGGTGGACCTGGCCCGAGAGAAGCTGCTCGCCGAGGTGCTGGCCGCCGCATCCCGCGACGGCCTGGTGTCGGCCGCCCACGACCTGTCCGAGGGCGGGCTGATCCAGGCGGTGGTGGAAGCGGCACTCACCGGCGAAACCGGTTGCCGCATTCTGATTCCCGAGGGTGCCGATCCGTTTGTCACGCTGTTCTCGGAGTCCGCGGGCAGGGCGCTCGTCGCGGTGCCGCGCACCGAGGAGAGCAGATTCCGGGCCATGTGTGAGGCCCGCGGACTGCCCGCTACCCGCGTTGGTGTGGTGGACCAACCCAGCCGCGCCATCGAGGTGCAAGGCCTGTTCACGGTAACTCTCGAGGATCTGCGCAGCACGTCGGAGGGCGTGCTTCCCGGGTTGTTCGGGTGACCGCGCCGACCCGCGAACGACACCCGTTATACGTCTGGGCGTGGAGCCTGGTGCACCTCGATTTCGTCGGGATCGCCTTCGGCGCGTTGTTCTTCTGCTTGTCGCTGACGCCGTCGCTGCTGCCGCGCGACTGGTTGTTCCAGGGCCTGATCGGCGGCCTCAATGCGGCAATCGGCTACGGCATCGGCGTTTTCGTCGGAAGAATGGTGCGCCGCTTCGTATTACGCCGCCGGCAGTGGTGGCCACCGTCCAAGCGGGTGCGCTCTGCGATGAAGGCTGTCACGGTCGCATTGTCGGCGACCGCCAGCGTGCTGATGCTGATCCCGGCTGCGGCCTGGCAGCGTCAGGTGTCGGCCGTGATGGGCATGGAGGGCCCGAACACGCTCGGCTACCTGCGCACGCTGATCATCGCGGTGCTTGTCGGCGGCGTGTGTGTGGCTGTGTCCCGGGCGCTGCTGGACGTGATCAAGACGATGGCTCGCTTTTTCATCCGGCGGTGGCATCTGCACGACGAGGTCGCGTTGTTCATCGGCACCGCGATCGTGGTGGCGCTGGTGATCACGCTGATCAACGGTGTGCTTGTGCGCGGTTTCCTTGCCGGCGCCAACCGAGTGTTCCAGCCGCAGAACACCACCACCAGGGCCGGCATCATCCAACCCACGGAACTCGAACGATCCGGCAGCCCAAACTCTTTCGCGCCATGGGACACCCTCGGTTTTCAGGGCCGCAACTTCGTGGCCACCGGGCCGGACGCCGACGAATTGACCCGGATAAACGGAAGGCAGGCCAAGGAGCCCGTCCGTGTCTACGTCGGACTGCAGACCGCCGACACCGACGAAGGCCGGATGGCCGTGCTGCTCAGCGAACTCCAGCGAACAGGTGCCTTTGACCGCAAGCTGCTGGTGATCATCCCGACCACCGGCACCGGGTGGATAAACCCGGTCGCGGCGCGATCGCTGGAGATGATGTACAACGGCGATACCGCGCTCGTCGGATCGCAGTATTCCTATCTGCCGAGCTGGATTTCGTTTCTCGGCGACCGGCAGAAGTCGATGGAATCCGGCCGGATGATGATCAACGCGATCCACGACCGGTGGCTGCAACTGCCGCCGGACCGGCGGCCCAAGCTGGTGCTGTACGGCGAAAGCCTCGGCGCGATGGGGGGGCAGGGCGCGTTCGGGTGGCTGCCCGACATCGCGAAGATGGGCTTCTCCTCGGTGTTGTGGGTAGGCCCGCCCAATGCCAGCCCGCTGTGGAAAGCCATCACGGTGCGGCGCGACCCCGGTACACCGGAAGTCGAGCCGCGTTACGACAACGGTCGCACTGTGCGCTTCTCGCAGGCCACCGACAGCGCGGAGATCACCGGCGACACCGAGCAGCCGTGGGAAGGCACCCGGGTGCTGTTCCTGCAGCATTCCTCCGATCCGATCGTGTGGTGGTCGGAGGATCTGCTGTTCACCCGTCCGGACTGGCTCAAGGAACCGCCGGGACGGGGCCGCACGGCATCGATGCGCTGGTATCCGATCGTGACGTTCTGGCAGGTCGCCGCCGACATGACCAACGCGGGCTCGGTTCCGGGCGGGCACGGCCACAACTATGGCGGTTTCGTGCTCGACGGCTGGGCGGCCGTCGCGCCGCCCGACGGTTGGACTGCCGAGGACACCGAACGCATCAGGCTGGCGCTGGAGAAAACCGAATCTGCCGACGGTCCCGAGTACTAGTGCGTCCCAAGCAAATCCGTGCGCTCGCGCTGGCTGCCGCGTTGGTGGGCGGCAGCCTCCTGGTTCCTCGGATGCCGCCACGGTGGCATCCGCTACCGCATGCGGTGCTGGGCACTGCGCTCGCCGTGATCACCCGAGCCCCGCTGGGGCTGCGGCCCCCTGCGCTGTGGTCCGGATTGCGGCTGGGGCTGGCCTTGGCCACGCCCGTGACGCTCGGTGTCGCGGCGGCGACGGCGCTGCCGCCGGTGCGGGTGGCGATGGCCGAACGCGAACTACCGGACGCCGCGGCGCGCTGGCTGCTGCTGCGTATTCCGCTTGGAACGGTGTGGGCGGAAGAAGCCGCGTACCGGGCCGCCCTGGGCACCGTGGCCACCGAGGCGTTCGGGCCGACGGGCGGCCGGCTGCTGCAGTCGGCGGCGTTCGGCTTGTCGCACATCGCCGACGCACGCGCCACCGGCGAGCCGGTGATCGGCACCGTGGTGGTGACCGGCGCGGCGGGCTGGCTGTTCGCCCGGCTGTTTGAGAGGTCCGGCAGCCTGGCCGCGCCAATACTGGCTCACCTGGCCATCAACGAGGCCGGTGCGGTGGCGGCGTTGGCGGTGCAGAGCCGTGCGGCGAGCTGACCCCGTGCGCGAGCAGACGTGAAAGTCCCCGACACGCCGAGAAAGTGGGGCACTTTACGTCTGCTCGCCGGGAAAATCAGCCCCTACACGTCGCGAATGTCGGCGGTCAGCTGGTGCGGCTCGGTGTCCTGATCGTCGATGCCGAAGCTGATGATGCGCCGCGGCGTCACCCGGATGATCGCCGTATCGAGCTCGTCGCCGGCCGCACCACGCGACGCAGGGATCTGTGCCTGCTCGGCGGTGCCGCGGATCTCCAGGCACCGCACCCGCCATGGGTCGCGTGAGGTGATGTCGTCGACGACGAACGCCACCTTGTTGTTCTGCGCGATGTTGCGGTACTTCTGGCTCTTCGCCATTTGATAACCGGGGATGTCGATGGTGCCGAGTTGCTCGTTGAACGTGAATCCGACCGGGCTGTTCTGCGGTGTGCCGTTGGACTGGATGGTGGCCAGCCGGCCCAGCTCGGCCTGGCGCAAGAACTCGAGTTCGTGGGGTTTGAACGTCATGCCGCCAACATAGGACCTCAACAATTGTTGATGTCAACGGTCAGGGGTTGATGGTGTACTCGCCGATCTGGCGGCCCCACACGTACTCGACGAACATCGGCTGGCCGAGTTCGACGTGGTTGTACGGCGCGATGCTCGCGACGGTGTCCATTACTAGATATGGCGCAGGCCACAGCTCGCGAGAGATCTTCTGCCAGCAGCCAGGACGCCCCTCGGGGCCGCCCCTGGCGTTCACCCGCGGCAGGTTGTCAGGGTAGATGTAGGGGTTGCCCGCGCCCGCAATAGTGCCGGACGACGTCGCCAACGAGTAACCGTTGCTGCCGAACGCGTCGTGGACCCTGGGCTCGATGTCGTGGAACTTGCGCAACGTGCAGAAGATCATGCCGCGGTAGTCGTCGAGCAACTTGGTCGTCGGCACGAAATCGGCGGCGCCGCGAACCAGATAGGGCCCGCCGCGGTCAAAGCTTTCGGCGGCGGTATTGGCGAAGCCGATCGCCGCCATCAGCGCCGAGTCGATGTCGCCGTGGTGATCGTTGAACGTGCGGGCCGTTCGCACCGCGCTCTCCAGGCCGTCCCACAGGTCAGGCGAGGCGTCGGCGTACACATCGGCCAGGTCGGCCAGGCGCTGATCGTCATAGCGGATCTGCGGCATCCGTTGGTTCAGGTCGTCGAGGATGCGGTTGCCGTTGAGCAGCGACTCCCCGAATCTGTCACCCAACCCCGTCAAGGCCTCGGCGGTCGCGGTCAGCGTCTGATTCAACTTGATCGGGTCCACCTGTTCGGCTATTTCGGTGACCGTCTCGAACAGCGTGTTGAACTCCGTGGTCACCGCCGATGCGTCGATGACATCACGGCTTGAAATCCGTCGTGGTGCTGGCATTTCCGGCGAGCTGAACGACACGTATTTGTTTCCGAACACCGTGGTGGCCCTGATTTGGGCGTCCACGTTCGTCGGGATGAACCTGAGGTAGTCCGGGTCCACGTCGAGGGTTAGCTTGGCCTTCGCAGTGCCGTCGACGTCGATCAATCCGATCCTCGAGACCCGGCCGATCTCCACCCCGTTGTAGGTCACCTTCGAACCCGGGTCGACGACCAGACCCGCGCGCGACGACAGCAGCGTCAGCTGCTCCTTATCCGTCAAGTCGCCGCGGAACTGCAGAAAGATCAACCCGGCCGCGACGGCGGCAATGACCAGCAACACCGCTCCGGCCAGTTTGTAGGGCGGATGGTGGCGGTCGACAAGCACTTTGAGAATCTAAGGTATGGCCGCCCGTCGTCGTGCCGATCCGGCGAAGACCCGCGCCGCCGTGTCGGCGCTCGCCGACTGGCTGCACGACGATCGGCAACCCCAACCGGCACGGGCCGAGCTTGCCGAGGCGGTGCGGCTGACCGTCCGCTCGCTCGCCGAGACCGCGCCGGGCGCCAGCGTCGAGGTGCGGGTACCGCCGTTCGTTGCTGTGCAATGCATTTCAGGGCCCAGGCATACTCGCGGCAATCCGCCCAACGTGGTGGAGACCGATCCGCGCACGTGGCTGCTGCTGGCCACCGGGCTGTTGCAGGTCGCCGACGCCGCGGCGGCCGGGGCGCTGCAGCTGTCCGGGTCGCGGGCCGGCGAGGTGGCCGAGTGGCTGCCGGTGGTCGCGCTCACGTGAAACACGGATACTCCTGAAACTATTGGAAGCCGCGACTGCGAAGCGTGAAGCTGTCCAGGTCGATCCGCTCCAGCGACATGGTCACCGCTTGACCGTGGCATCTGTCCCGACGTAACCGGTTGGTTAGCGGCGAACCTCGCGCGAAATCCAGCAGGGTGATGGTGCCGGCGTCGACCTCTGCGGTGCCGGGACCAGCTCGCCGTCCATGCGCTGGCACGTCACGATCTTGGATTCATCGAAAACCAGTTGCTGCCAACGTTTCTCGTCGGTGGTCAGCGGCGGCAGGGGCCCGCCGTCGACGGTGAACTCACCGACCCGATTCCGTATAACTCCGGCTTGACGCGGCCGCCGCCGTGTTAGTTCCGGGCTTGCCACCCGACCTGTACACAGCCGATCAACACCCAGATGCCCAGCGGCGCTTGCACCACGGCCGGTTCCGGTCGGCTCGCGGCGAGGCGAACAGCCGCGGCGGGCTGGCGGGCTCCGACGGCCGTTCCAGCACAAGCACATTCGCCAGGCGCCGGATCTGCGGTGCGGGACCGAACTGCCGACCTGCAGGCACCGCCGCCGACCAGACCGCAATGACGATCGCCGCCGCACCGAGCACGCAGAACACGCCTACCCAGAAGGCCGCCATCGCCACTGCCGGAATCGCGGTGCAGCACGGCATCAACGCCGCGCGCGTGCAGAACGGCCCGAAGTAGGTGAGCAAACCGGAAGGCCATCCTGATGACCGGATTACCACGGCAGGGGCTGGACGGCCGATTCGTCGGACTGCTGGCGAGGAATCCAGACCGAGGTCACGCTGTTATCTAATGTGGCGACACCGACGCTCGATTCCATGATTAACCGGTGATGACCGTAGACTGAACTTTGTCACCCATCCTGCCCTGGGAGCAGCCATATCGTGACCGGCCCGCAGACGGATCAAGAACCCCATGAAGAGTGCGGCGTATTCGGCGTGTGGGCGCCAGGCGAGGAAGTCGCCAAGCTCACCTATTACGGCCTGTATGCGCTGCAGCACCGCGGGCAGGAAGCCGCGGGAATCGCCGTCGCCGACGGCTCACAGGTCCTTGTTTTCAAGGATCTCGGCCTGGTCAGCCAGGTCTTCGACGAGCAGACCCTGGCCGCGATGGAGGGCCACGTTGCCATCGGCCACTGCCGGTATTCGACTTCCGGCTCCACCACCTGGGAAAACGCCCAGCCGGTGTTCCGTAACACCGCCGCGGGTACCGGCGTCGCGCTCGGTCACAACGGCAATCTGGTCAACGCCACCGAACTGGCCACCCGCGCCCGCAAGGCTGGGCTGATCGGGACGCGCGGCGCACCCACCGCCACCACAGACTCCGACATCCTCGGCGCGCTGCTCGCCCACGGCGCGGCCGACGCCACGCTGGAGCAGGCCGCCCTCGAGCTGCTGCCGACGGTGCGCGGCGCGTTCTGTGTGACGTTCATGGACGAGAACACCCTGTATGCGGCCCGCGACCCCTACGGTGTGCGGCCGTTGTCGTTGGGGCGCCTCGACCGCGGCTGGGTGGTGGCGTCGGAGACCGCCGCGCTGGACATCGTCGGCGCCTCGTTCGTCCGCGATATCGAGCCCGGCGAGTTACTGGCCATCGACGCCGACGGCGTGCGCTCCACGCGCTTCGCCAACCCGAACCCCAAGGGCTGCGTCTTCGAGTACGTGTACCTGGCCCGGCCGGACAGCACGATCGGCGGCCGCTCGGTGCACAAGACCCGCGTCGACATCGGGCGCCGGCTGGCCCAGGAGAAGCCCGTCGAGGCCGACCTGGTGATCGGCGTGCCGGAGTCCGGCACCCCCGCCGCCGTCGGCTACGCGCAGGAGTCGGGCATCCCGTACGGGCAGGGCCTGACGAAGAACGCCTACGTCGGGCGGACGTTCATCCAGCCCTCACAAACCATCAGGCAACTGGGCATCCGCCTGAAGCTGAACCCGCTCAAAGAGGTCATCCGCGGCAAGCGGCTGATCGTCGTCGACGACTCGATCGTGCGCGGCAACACCCAACGGGCGCTGGTCCGGATGCTGCGCGAGGCGGGCGCTGTCGAGGTACACGTGCGGATCGCCTCTCCGCCCGTAAAGTGGCCGTGCTTCTATGGCATCGATTTCGCCACACCGGCCGAGCTGATCGCGAACGCGGTCGAGAACGAAGACGAGATGCTCGAGGCGGTGCGGCACGCGATCGGCGCCGACACGTTGGGCTACATCTCGCAGCAGGGCATGATCGCGGCCACCGAACAACCCGCCTCGCGGTTGTGCACCGCGTGCTTCGACGGCAAGTACCCGATCGAGCTGCCCGGCGAAACGGCGCTGGGCAAGAACGTCATCGAGCACATGCTGGCGACCGCCGCCCGCACCGGGGTCCCGCTGCAGGCCGACAACGACAACGTGTCCGCGCTGCGCAGGCCTTAGCCGCTGATTCTCCGCACCTGCGCCCAGTGAGGATCGCTGGGTAGCGGCCCGTGGTTCAAGGCGTGAGAGACGGCGTCGCGGTAGCCGGTGAGACCGTCCTCTGGTGGCGGTATCACCGCGTCGATGTCGTGCTCATTCCTCACGGCGTCGCATTCCAGCGATTCGACCAGGGGCCGTGCCAGTCCGGACGGAATCGGCGTGACCAGACCTACCCACAAACTCGCGATCGTCGGCGTCAGCAACGGCAGCACCACGATCAACCGTCGCCGCAGACCGGCCACCTCGGCGTAGATCTGCATCGCCTCGACGTATTCGAGCACGTCCGGCCCGCCGATGTCCCAGGTCCGGGAGCTCGGTACGGTCGCGGCCGCCGCCTCGGCCAGGTAGTGCAGCACGTCGTGGATCGCGATCGGCTGGATCTTGTTGCGCACCCACTTCGGGGTCGTCATCACCGGTAAGCGGTCGGTCAGATGGCGGATCATCTCGAACGACGCCGACCCCGAGCCGACCACGATCCCCGCCTGCAGGACCACGGTCTCGATGCCCGATTCGAGCAATATCTCGCCGACGGCTGTCCGCGACCGCAGGTGTTCGGACAGGTCGGCACCGCTCGGGTGCAGTCCGGCGAGATACACCAGCCGCTTGACGCCGGCGCGGCGCGCCGCGGTGACGACGTTGCGTGCCGACTGGGCCTCCTGGGCCACGAAGTCCGATGAAGTGCCCATCGAGTGCACGAGGTAGTAAAGGACGTCAACGCCGTCGAACGCGGCGGTCAGCGAGTCGGCGTCGTCGAGGTCACCGCGCACCACCTCGGCACTGTCCCGCCAAGGCACTCCGGCGAGCTTGTCGGGGTTGCGCGCCAGCGCCCGCACGTCGTAGCCGCAGTCGATCAATCGAGGCACCAACCGGCCGCCGACGTAGCCGGTCGCGCCCGTTACCAAGCAGCGGATCTTGTCATTCGACACGCTCAGGGATGGCCGTTTCCGCGCCCTGGGAAACCCGCTATTCGTCGCTTTCTTTCGGGCCGCGCCGCCACTCGTTGATCCTGCGACCCACGTCGACGATGCCGCCTAAGCCGTCGCGGATACCCCGGATCAGCGGATCGTCGGACTGGTCGAAGCCGTCTCTGTATTGCCGGGCCGCTGCACCGACGTCCTCGTGCAATCGGGCGTTGTCGTCGTCGGCGCGTCGCGGATAGTCGCCGGCCAGGATGGCGCCGTATCCGCCGGTGTCGACCCACTTCGTCAGCGCCGCAGCGCGCAAGACCGAGAAGGGGTGGCTCTGCAGTTCCAGGTTGAGCAGCTTGAGAAGCCCGTCCCGCATGTCGCCGGAGTGTTCGTATTCACGTGCTTGGCCCAGGAATGCCTGCGAGTCGAGCTTATCGACATGGCGGCCCGCGGCCAGCTTCAACTCGACGCGAATGGCGACGTCGAGGTCTTGGCCGCACATCAGGCCCGCTCGGTCGCCGGAGAGTTCGGACTTGCGCTGCCACTCCAGCAGGGCGGCGACGATGGCGCGAAGTGCCCAACCGCCGAGCGGAATGAATCCGAACGACGAAGCCAACCGCATGAGGTGCATCAGCATAGTGCGGTAGACCGCATGGCCGGACAGCGCGTGACCGAGCTCATGGCCGAGAACAAACCGCATCTCGTCGTGCGTCATCAGGTCGTACATCCCCGAGGTGACGACGATGAATGGCGTATCCATTCCGATCGTGTAGGCGTTGGCTATCGGCGTCTGGGTGACGAACAGCTCCGGTCGAACCGGCGAGTCGAGCACCTGCACGCAATCGTCGAGCAGCGCATCGAGATCGCTGAACTGCCGTGGCCCCACCTTCGCGGCGCTGGCCAGGTACAGCAACCGGTGTTGCCGCTCGCGCAGCATGCTCGACAATACTTTCAGGATCTGATCGAAGCCCTTGAGCCGCCGCAGCGCGGTGAGCGCCGTCCGATCCGCGGGGTGTTCCCAGGCGCGGGAACTGATCCCAGGAAAGACGGCTCGCGTCGTGGCCGGAGTCTGAGTCATCGAGCTTCGCCCCCTCCGTTGTCCGTTGGTCAAGATTACGGGCGAAGTAGCGAGCGCGGCTCAGATGAACCCGCAACCGGGATCGGGCACTTCGACCGAGAGCGGGGTGCCGGCCGGTTCGATGTAAACGATCCACGCCACCAGCGGCGTGGGCCCGAGGTTGCGGCCGATGTGGATATGATCGCGCCCGCCAAGTTCGGTGACCGGCGGCGTGGCGAACGCGGTCGCGGACGAGAACATCGATGCCGGTACGGTCGCCGCCGCAACAAGCGCAAAGCAGCGAACAGATTTCATGGTCGGTCACGTTGTCATACCGTCGGTAATCCTGTGACCGATCGAAAGGACTGGGCCGCGGATCGACCGGTTACCGAGCCGCGGCGAACGACGGTAGCCTTGCTCTCGATGACGGATCGAGCCGAACAACACGGCATCTCCTACGCATCGGCCGGGGTGGACATCGACGCCGGTGACCGCGCTGTCGAACTCCTGAAACCGCTGGCCAAAAAGGCCACTAGGCCCGAGGTGCTTGGTGGGATCGGCGGCTTCGCCGGGCTGTTCGCGCTCCGCGGGGGCTATCGCGAGCCCCTTCTGGCGTCGTCGACCGACGGTGTAGGCACCAAGCTGGCCGTCGCCCAGGCGATGGACAAGCACGACACCGTCGGCATCGACCTGGTCGCGATGGTGGTCGACGACCTGGTGGTGTGCGGCGCCGAGCCGCTGTTCCTTCAGGACTACATCGCCGTCGGCCGCACCGTGCCCGAGCGGATCAGCGAACTGGTCACCGGCATCGCCAACGGCTGCGTGATGGCCGGCTGCGCACTGCTGGGCGGCGAGACCGCCGAACACCCGGGACTGATGGCGCCCGACCACTACGACATCTCGGCCACCGGCGTCGGCGTCGTTGAGGCCGACAACGTGCTGGGGCCCGACCGGGTCAAGCCCGGCGACTTGGTCATCGCGATGGCCGCGACCGGCCTGCATTCCAACGGCTATTCACTGGCGCGCAAGGTGCTGCTGGAGATCGACCGGATGAACCTGGCCGGCCATGTCGAGGAGTTCGGCCGCACGCTCGGCGAGGAACTCCTCGAGCCGACCCGGATCTACGCCAAGGACTGCCTGGCGCTGGCCGCCGAAACCCAGGTGCGGACCTTCTGCCATGTCACCGGCGGCGGCCTGGCCGGCAACCTCGAGCGGGTCATCCCGCACGGCCTGGTGGCCGAAATCGACCGCGGCACTTGGACACCCGCCCCCGTATTCGGGATGATCGCGCAGCGCGGCCGCGTCGAGCGTGCAGAAATGGAGAAGACCTTCAACATGGGTGTCGGCATGGTCGCCGTCGTTGCGCCCGAGGACACCGACCGCGCGTTGGCGGTGCTGACCGCCCGGCACCTGAAGTGCTGGCCCCTTGGCACGATAAAGAAGGGCGGTAGAGACGCCCCACGCGCCCAACTCGTGGGCCAGCACCCGCGTTTCTAGAAAAAGCCGGACTAGCGCCGCCAGTCGTCGTCGGTGGCCCACTCGTCGTCGGCCAACCCGTCGGAGCCGTTCAGATTGTCATGATCGGTAGCGCCTGACAGCTCTTGCTGAAGCCGCTCGAAATCGGTCTGCGGTGAGCTGTATTTGAGCTCACGAGCAACCTTGGTCTGCTTTGCCTTCGCCCGGCCGCGGCCCATGGGGGGACCCCCTCGCGCAATAACGGAGCGGCCCAATAAGAAGGCGGCTCCGATCTGTGTGTGTTTATTGTCCTGCCAACACTTTACCGTGCCCCGCTGCGCTGCGCTGGCAGGCCCTGGGGCGTCTCACCGTGCTGTGCCCCGCAACCGGTCCACGGCAAGCCGTCCGGCGCCCGTGGTATCGGTGGCCGGCATCGAATCCGCGTCGATGACAGCGGCCACCTGTGCTTCGCCGCCGGTGGTCAACGCCGTGTCCGCGGGCAGTCCGCGCTTCAGCAGCGCCAGCGCAATGGGGCCCTCGTCGACGTGGTCGACAACGGTGCCCAGCCGGCCGACGGCACGCCCGCCGGCCAGCACGGGCTCGCCGGTGGCCGGCCGGTCCGACGAGCCGTCCAGGTGCAGAAGGACCAGCATCCGGGGCGGTTTGCCCAGGTTATGGACCCGGGCAACGGTTTCCTGGCCGCGGTAGCAGCCCTTGTCCAGGTGTACCGCCGCGCCGATCCAGCCGACCTCGTGTGGGATGGTGCGCTCGTCGGTGTCTACACCCAGCCGCGGGCGCAACGCGGCCACCCGATGCGCCTCGTAGGCCCACACGCCTGCAGGGCGCACCCCGGCGTCGACGAGTCGCTGACGCCACCCGGCCGCCTGTTCGCGCGGAACCACGAGGTCCAGTTCGACGCCCGAGCCAGGCAGACGGCGAAGAAATCCGCCGTCGGGCAGCGCCACCGCCGCATGTTCAGCCGGTAGCGAATCAAGTCCAAGCGCGTCGAGCGCCGGTGTGTCGGCGAGCAGCGGCCCGAGCAGGGACAACACCGCCAGGTCGGCGGGCTCAACGACGACGTCGGCCCAGAACACCATCTTGCGCAGATAGCTCAACAGCGGCTCACCGCGCCACGGCTCGGTGTCCAGATGGGTGACGCCCTTGAGCTGGGTCTGGACCCAGTGATCTTCGACACGACCCTGTCCATCCAGGCTCAGATTCTCGGTGACCGTGCCGTCGGGCAGCTCGCTCACGTGCTGCGTGGAAATGCTGTGCAACCACGTCTTGCGCTCGCCGCCGGCCAGCGTGATCGCCGCTCGGTGCGAGCGGTCGACCACCACGGCTTCGTCCGACGCCGCCCGCTGTTCACCTAGCGGGTCGCCGTAGTGCCACACGGCGCCGGCGTCAGGTCCGGCTTCGGGCGCGGGAACTGCGGACATGGTCCCAACTGTACGGCGCTACGCTTCTTGCCCATGGCGAGCGAACCCGGCGTCGTAGTCACGCTCGACCGTGAACTGCACGACCCCGCGGTCCCGCTGCTTTTCGCGGATGACCTTGCCGCTGTCCGCGGAGACGGCGTCTTCGAGACGCTGCTGGTGCGCGACGGCCGGCCGTGTCTGCTGGAGGCCCACTTGGGCCGGTTGACGCAGTCCGCACGGATGACCGATCTCCCCGCGCCGGACCTGCCGCGGTGGCGCGCGGCGGTTGCCGCCGGCGTCGCCCGCTGGACCGCCGACGGTGGTGGCGAGGGAGTGCTGCGGCTGGTGTACAGCCGCGGGCGGGAAGGCGGCTCACTACCAACGGCGTTCGCGACGATCGGCGAGCTGCCGGCCCGCGTGGCCGCGGCCCGTCGTCAAGGGGTGGCGGCGCTGACGCTGGCCCGCGGGCTGCCCGCGGAGGGCGCCGCCGACATGCCATGGCTGCTGGCCGGCGCGAAGACGCTGTCGTACGCGGTGAACATGGCCGCGCTGCGGCATGCCGCGCGGCACGGCGCCGGCGATGTCATCTTCATCGGCTCCGACGGCTACGTACTGGAGGGGCCGCGATCGACGGTGGTCATCGCCACCGAACTCGACGGGGCTCCGGCGCTACTCACCCCTCCGCCGTGGTATCCGATCCTGCGCGGCACCACCCAGCAGGCCCTTTTCGAGGTGGCTCGCAACAAGGGTTATGACTGCGACTACCGGGCGCTTCGGCCCGCCGATCTTGTTGCCGCCCAAGGGGTTTGGCTGGTATCGAGCATCACGCTCGCGGCCCGGGTGCACACCCTGGACGGCAAGCTGTTGCCTCCCGCGCCGTTGGCCGCCGAGTTCGCCGAACTGGTCGACGCCGCCATCGTCAGCGATCGCTGAGGGCTTTCGGAGATCCGGCCGTCAGCGCCATCAATGCATTGTGTTCGGTGTGCCACTGTTGCACCAATGGCTTGAGTCGTTGCTTGAGGCTCTCAATGCGGCGCTCCTCCTCGCGCTTGTCCTTGGCGTCGAGTTGATGGGCCTTCTTTTCTTCGGCCAGCAGCGCGGACGCTGCGCGAAGTTCATGCTCGACCACGTCTTGGAGGGCGTATATCGCGCGCTCGAATCCGTTCTGGATTTCGACCTTGAGTTCACCGCTCACCTCGGCTCATCGCAGTTCCTTTCGGTGACGTGTGCGTCGTATCGATGTGACACCGCGACGACGAAAAAAAGTTTCCTCGCGGCCCGCTGATTCCGCGCCGCATTTCGCACCACCCCGCCGCCGAAAATCGCTTGTCGCTGTGTCGACTCGCGGGTACGGTCGCTCGTACACAGGGAAGGAGGTGGTCCGACAAATTGATTGACTTATGGACATGTGAGGTGGCTGCGAGCTAGCAGCACCAGGGGAGTCACCTGCGCGCGCTGGCGAATTCCCCGCAGCCACCCGGCCCCCGAGCCCCTAGGTTTGTCCACCAGGAACTTCGGCTCGGGGGCCGCTCCATGTCTGGGCTTCGATTCAGTCTGCGGTGCTGACGGTGTAGCGGTGCGACGGCACCGGCGTGGTACCCGACTCGGTGGCGGCCGCGTAGTCGACCGCGCCCTCGTCGGCCCATCCGCAGCGGTCGTAGAACCGCCGCGCCCGCACGTTGCCCGTCGCAACCGCCAGCCAGGCCTTCGGATGCCCGGCGGACCTGCCGACCGCATTCGCGGTGGCCGACGAACTTCGCGACGGAACCATGGTCGGCCAGTGCCCCAGTGGCTCAGACGATGTCGAGCAGTTCGGAATCGGGCTGCGCGAGGACGCCACACCGGCCCAATTGGAACAGCAGTGGCTGACCGACGCCGGCTGAGTTAGCCGGCAGGCCAGCCTTATCCGGCGAACCTCGACAGCCGGGCCGAGAGATGCGGCACCAGCCCGCCGTCGGGGTCGACGCGCTCCTCGACGTATGCGAGGTCGCCGCCCTCGACGATGCCGTAAAGCCGCTTGGCCCCGCCGACCAGCATGCCGGACTTGCTGCGCGCCAGCGCGTCGGTCACCAGCTCCCACGACGACTGGTTGCGGGGCGCGCCGTAGAACAGCTCGACATAACCGGCGGAATGCGCCAGCAGCAGCTCGATGGCTTGGGCTTCGGACGGGTCGTTGGGGTCGTTGACGAACCGCCAGAAACCCGACTCGCGCAGCGCTGGCTGGTCGTACTCGCCGGACTCGGTCAGCCGCCAGGACCGGGCTTCCCAGATCAGATAGTCGCCGCCGTCATGCGACACCACGATCTGCTGGCCGAACCGGTAGTCACCGCGCGCTCCGCGTCCTTCACCCTCGCCGCGCCATACCCCCACCAGCGGTAGCAGCGCCAGCAGCGCATCGGACAGGTTCGCGCCCTCGCGCAGGTTGGCGGTGTCGGCCGGCACCGGAAGATCGGAGAATACCGGAATGTTGCGCGCCGCCGTGGTCTTGGCCCGTTCGGCTGCCGCCGCGACCGCCTCGTCGCCCGAGGTCACGACTCGTCAGTGATGAGGCGATACAACGCGTACAGCGCGAACCACGTGATGACCACGACGGCCGCGACGAGCATGATCTCGAACAACAGCACCACGCCAGCGAGTCTAGCCGCCGGGCGCCCACGGCTCTCGGTGGCCGTCGGTGAATAGCGGTCAGGCGACCTTGACGTCGACCTCGTGAATGCCCGCGCCGGACGGCGCCACGCTGGCGTCGCCGTTGCCGGCCGGCGACAGCGCACGCAGCGTCCACGTCCCTGGGGCTGCGAAGAACCGGAAGTCACCGGTGGCCGATGCGACGACCTCGGCGGTGAACTCGTCAGTGGAGTCCAGCAGGCGCACGAACGCGCCGCCGACCGCCTGACCCGAGCCGTCGACAACGCGGCCGGTGATCACCGTCTCCTTCTCGAGATCGACGCTGGCGGGCAACGTCAGCCCTTGTTTCGGTGCAGAGCACATATTCAACTTCCCAACTCGATCGGGACTCCCACTAGGGAGCCATATTCCGTCCAACTTCCGTCGTAGTTCTTGACGTTCTTGTGTCCCAACAACTCCTGCAGCACAAACCAGGTGTGCGACGAGCGCTCGCCGATCCGGCAGTAAGCAATGGTCTGCTTCTCGCCGTCCAAGCCGGCCTCTGCGTACAGCGTGGCCAGGTCGTCGTCGGACTTGAACGTGCCGTCCTCATTGGCCGCCTTGCTCCACGGAACGTTGATCGCGCCCGGGATATGCCCGGGCCGCTGGCTCTGCTCCTGGGGCAGATGCGCCGGAGCCAGGATCTTGCCGGAGAACTCGTCGGGGGAGCGCACGTCGACGAGGTTCTTGGCGCCGATGGCGTCGATTACCTCGTCCCGGAACGCGCGGATGCTGTTGTCTGGGTCCGCCGCGGTGTAGCTGGTCTCTGGCCGGCTCACCGCGTCGGTGGACAGCGGGCGGCCGTCCAGCTCCCACTTCTTGCGGCCGCCGTCGAGCAGCTTGACCTTGTCATGCCCGTACAGCTTGAAATACCAGTACGCGTACGCGGCGAACCAGTTGTTGTTGCCGCCATAGAGGACCACGGTGTCGTCGTTGGAGATGCCGCGGTCGCTCAGCAGCTTGGAGAACTGCTGGGCGTCGACGAAGTCGCGGCGCACCTGGTCCTGCAGGTCGGTCTTCCAGTCCAGCTTGACCGCGCCCTCGATGTGGCCGCCGTCGTATGCGCTGGTGTCCTCGTCTACTTCGACGAAGGCGGTGTTCGGCGCGTTGATATTGCTCTCGGCCCAGTCTGCTGTGACCAGGACGTCGGAGCGTGCCATGAACGAATTCCTTTCGGTTGCTTGGTATTTGAAGTTATGCGTGGGTAGGTGTACTTGAATTCATTCGAACTCGTGCAACGAGCGGGTAGATCTGGCAGCCAAGGCAGATGCCGAAGGCCGCGTTGAGAAAGGCCGCCACGAGTGCGAAACCCGTGGCGATCACGCCGAGAAGCGGGATGCCTGCGGCGAACCCGATGACAGCGGCGACGGCGAAGAAGAAGCCGACCAGCTGGGCGAACTTCAACGGCGGGACGGGCTCGCGGTCGGTGACCCGGCTGAGCCGGGGCGCGATGAGATTGGCGAACACCAGGCCGTACGGGTGCTGACGGGGTCCACGCGCGGCGCCGATCGCGAAGACGATCGCTTGGGCGGCCAGGATCACGGCCGCACCGATGGCACTGAAGGTCGAGACGATCAGCGCGAGCACCAGTACCGCCGTGGTCACCCAGGCGGTGAACCTGGGCCCGCGGACGTCCACCTGGGCGGTGGCCCCGTCGGTATTGGTTGACATGCAGTCATACTCCTGTTGCGTTGAGCGGGCTGGTTTGAGCAGGCCGATACGGCTGCTCAGAGCGAGCGCGCCTAACCGGCGCAGCTGCGCTCAGCAGCTACAACAACAACAGCAAGAACCCGCAACGCGGCACAGATCGACTGCGCGGCGCTTCGTGAGCATCGGCTCAAGGCGGGTGGACACGCCCGACAGCCTACCCAATGACAGGGTGATCAAGCCAACAGCGGTTCCAGCGCCGACCGCAGGTCATCGGCCGTGGGGACGCCCGCAGTGCGGTATCGCTGCCGACCGTCGACGTCGAAGATGAACGTCGTCGGCAGCGACAGCACCGAAAGCCGCCGCGCCGCCGCGGGATTGGCGTCCATGTCGATTTCGACGTGCGCGACCTCCGGCAGCTCCGCGCACACCTGGTTGACCACCCGTTGCACCCCCGCGCACGGCCCGCACCACACCGCGCTGAAGTGCACCACCGTCGGACCGGTGTGAGACAACCCCAGGTCGGTGGTGTCGACCTCGACATCGTGGGTTTCCTTGAGCCGCCCGGCTCGCAAGGTCAGCAATCGGCCGATCACGAAGGCAACGCCCAGCGCCACGATCAACACGGTGATCACCAAGGCGACGGACGTGCTCATGACAAGTTGAACTCGTCGAGGGCGATCGTTACTTCCTCGGCGATGCCTTCGATGATGATGTCGGAGCCGCGCGCACCCTCACTGGTCGGCGCGATGCCGAACGGCAGCTTCTGGCCGGGCAGGCTGGTGGAAAACGCGGCGATGACCTCGGCTGTCTTGTCCTCGGGGACCGGCTGGTCGGCGGTGCCCGCGCCGGTGAGCACACCCGTCGCGGTGAGGACCAGCGTGGTCTGGTCCGGGCCGGCGATCGACAGGTCGACAGCGATGCTGACCTTCTTGGCGTAGCCCGCCTTCTTCGGCGTGCCGGTAAAGACCAGTCCGCGGTTGCTGGAGATGCCCGATTCGGTGGTGCCGCCGGTGGCGTCGTTGCTTTCCCGCGTCGGCGCCTCGACCAGCAGGTCGGGGATGCCCATGAACCGCCCTACGTGGGTGGAGTCGATGATGATACGGCTCTCCGCCTTGCCCACCGGGAGTCTGGCATCCGGCCCGATCAGCCAGGAGGCGTCCGTCAAGTCGATCGAATGCAGGGTCGCCTCGAGCGACGCCTTCCCCACCACGGAGTGATGAACGCCACTGGCCCTGATCTCGACCTCGTCGTAGTGGCGGCGCATCGCCTGCGGGATGAAAGGAAAACCGAGGATGGCCACCGACGGGTCCCAGCTCAGGTTCGCGGCGGTGCGCACGCTCCTGGCCAGCCGATATTCGCCGTAGATGGCCGCCCCGAAGTCGGTGCCGACGGCACCCGCAAACACCGCGCTCACGGTCGCGAGGACACCGATCAGCACCTTTCGCACCCGCACATTCTGGCCCACCGACGCCCAGGTGACGGCTCGGTGCGGCTTACCAGCAGGTTGCAAGCTATCGTTAGATGACCATCGGCCGGGTAACGGCTGTGTGTCAGGCATGAATCTGGGAAGTCACCACCGACATTGTTGTCTGGGCGAGGTCCCTATGGCTGCTGGAGGGCCAATTGGATCTGCTGCTACTGACCGTTGACCCACATCCTGAATCTGTCCTGCCCTCGTTGACGCTGCTTGCCCACAATGTGCGAACGGCGCCGACCGAGGTCTCCTCCCTGCTGGAGGCGGGGACCGCGGATGTGGCCATTGTCGACGCGCGCACTGATCTGGCCGCCGCACGCGGGCTCTGTCGTCTGCTGGGAACGACCGGGACGTCGGTTCCGGTGGTAGCCGTTGTCAACGAGGGCGGTCTGGTGGCGGTCAACGTCGAGTGGGGGCTCGACGAAATTCTGTTGCCGAGTACCGGGCCCGCCGAGATCGATGCGCGGTTGCGGCTTCTGGTCGGGCGCAGCGGCGGCGTCGGCAACCAGGAGAACCTCGGCAAGATCAGTCTGGGCGAGCTCGTCATCGACGAAGGCACGTACACCGCCAGGCTGCGCGGACGACCGCTGGACCTTACGTATAAGGAATTCGAGTTACTGAAGTATCTGGCCCAGCACGCCGGGCGGGTGTTCACCCGCGCGCAGTTGCTGCAGGAGGTATGGGGCTACGACTTCTTCGGCGGCACGCGCACCGTTGACGTCCACGTGCGGCGGCTGCGCGCCAAGCTCGGCACCGAATACGAGTCGCTCATCGGCACCGTGCGCAATGTCGGCTATAAGGCTGTGCGGCCGGCGCGGGGTCGGCCACAGGCTTCGGGCACCGACCTGCCCGACGACATGGTCGAGGACGGCGGATACGAAGCGTCCGCCGATTCCATCCCTGACACCCTGCCGGAAGCGCTTGTAGACCCGCTGGGCAGTCAGTGACTGGACGGGATGTCGCCGGCCAGGCGGCTCCGGCGATCGGCTGGCGGGCGGGTCTGTCCGCTGACGACCAGCGTGCAATCCGCGAGCTGGTGGCAGCTGCGACGGCCGTAGACGGCGTCGCGCCCGTTGGCGACCAGGTCCGGCGCGAGCTGTCCTACGACCGCACCAGACATCTGCTCGCCATCGACGGCGAGGATGTCGCCGGCTATCTGAACCTCGCGCCCGCCACGGCCGATGCACCCGGCATGGCCGAACTGGTGGTGCACCCGGAGGCCCGGCGCCGGGGCATCGGCTCGGTGATGGCGCGGACGGGACTGTCCGAAGGCGGCGACGGTGCCCGCATCTGGGCCCATGGCAACCTCGAGCCTGCCCGTGCGACGGCGGCCGCACTCGGCCTGGTGGTGGTGCGCGAGCTGCTGCAGATGCGTCGGCCACTGACCGCGCTGCCGCCCGTGACGGTTCCCGACGGCGTTCGCATGACTACTTACTCCGGGTCTGACGACGATGCCGAACTGCTGCGCGTCAACACCGCCGCGTTCGCCTGGCACCCCGAGCAGGGCGACTGGACCGCCGCGGACATCGCCGAGCGGCGAGGCGAGCGGTGGTTCGACCCGGGCGGACTGTTCATGGCCGTCGACGAAAAGACCGGCAGGCTGCTGGGCTTTCACTGGACCAAGGTGCACACCGGCGACCTTGGCGAGGTATACGTCGTCGGCGTCGACCCCGACGCCCAGGGCCGGGGGCTAGGTGCCGCGCTCACCCTGACCGGTCTGCATCACCTCGCCGAGCGGCTGTCGGGACGTTCACAATCAACCGTGATGCTTTACGTCGAGGCAGATAACTCAGCCGCCGTAAAGACCTATGAGCGACTGGGTTTCGAAGTTTTCAGCGTCGATGCCGCCTACGCAACGACGAGTCCCCTTCGCTAGCGAAGCTAGCTGGGGGAACCCCCAATGAACAGCTGAACGTGTTCACCGTCCGTTCACCTTCCATCAGCGAGCCGTCCACCACAGCCGCATACGTTGCCGGAGAGTTCAAAGCCGGCAATCGAAAGTGGGATAAGTGAAGCTCAACAGCATTGGCAAGACGCTTGGCACGACGCTGTCCGCGACGGCGATCGCTGCGCTGACGCTGTCCGGCTGCGGCAGCGACAACAACGCCGGCACGACGGCGACCACCGGCGGGAACGGTACGGCGTCCGCATCCGCGGAGTGCGGCGGCAAGGGCTCCCTCACCGCGGAGGGTTCGACGGCCCAGCAGAACGCGATCGCCGAGTTCAACAAGGTGTGGGGACAGGTCTGCTCGGGCAAGAACCTGTCTTACAACCCGACCGGCTCCGGCGCGGGTCGTGAGCAGTTCATCGCCAAGCAGGTTGACTTCGCAGGCTCCGACTCGGCGCTCAAGGACGATCAAATCAAAGCTGCTGCGGACCGCTGCGGCGGCAACCCGGCGTGGAACCTGCCGCTGGTGTTCGGCCCGATCGCGATGGCCTACAACATCGAGGGCGTCGACAAGCTGGTTCTCAACGGCGAGCTCCTCGCCAAGATCTTCCAGGGGCAGATCACCAAGTGGAACGACCCGGCCATCGCCGCGCTGAACGGCGGAACCAGCCTGCCTGACGCCGACATCACCCCGATCTTCCGGTCGGACTCGTCGGGCACCACCGACAACTTCCAGAAGTACCTCACCGCCGCGGCGCCGCAGGCGTGGACCAAGGGTGACGGCAGCGAGTTCAACGGTGGCGCAGGCGAGGGCGCACAGAAGTCCGCCGGTGTGGTGCAGGCCGTGCAGGCCACCCCCGGCTCGATCGGCTACGTCGAGAAGGGCTTCGCCGAGCAGGCCGGTGTGCCGTTCGCGCAGATCGACAGCGGCGCAGGAGCGGTTGAGCTGACCGACGAGTCGACGGGCTCGGCGATCAACGCCGCGAAGTTCGCCGCCGAGGGCAACGACCTGACGCTGGACCTGAACTCCATCTACGGCACCAAGGAGGCCGGCGCCTATCCGCTGGTGCTGGCTACCTACGAGATCGTCTGCTCGAACGGCTACGACGCCGAAACCGCCGAGGCGGTCAAGTCGTTCCTGACGGTGGCCGCCAATCAGGGCCAGGAGGGTCTGTCGGCCGCCGGCTACGTGCCCCTTCCGGACACGTTCAAGGAGCGACTCCTCACCTCGATCGACGCCATCAGTTCGACTGCCTAGTCTGTGGCGCAGCAGCACGAAACCGGCGAAGATGGGTGCGGCGACAGATGACCGATAGGGTCGAAGTGACAACACCGAATCCGCTGGACGCAGGGTCGGGTGAGGCGCTGGCCACACCCTTCCCTGAGCCGACACCCATCTCGACCGATCCCTCGAGAAATGCGAAGGTGCGACCGGGAGACCGGATCTTCCGCTGGCTCGCGGAAGGATCCGGCGTCCTGGTCGTCGTCATCATCGCGGCGATCGGTTTCTTCCTGCTGTGGCGGGCTATCCCGGCGTTGGGCCGCAACGAGGCGAACTTCTTCCTCTACAGCGGCAACTGGGTCACCACCGACACCTCCGCGATGCAGTTCGGCATCCTCGACCTGCTGCAGGTCACGGTGTTCGTCTCGGTATTCGCCTTGCTCCTGTCCATGCCGGTGGCGTTGGGCATCGCGATCTATCTGACCCAGTACGCCCCGCGGCGGGTGGCAGGCCCGCTGGCATACATGGTCGACCTGCTGGCCGCGGTGCCATCGATCATCTATGGCGTGTGGGGCCTGTATGTCCTTGCGCCGGTTATCAAGCCGTTCGCGACGTGGCTGAACGAAAACCTCAGCTGGCTGTTCCTGTTCCAGACCGGCAACGCATCGGTGGCAGGCGGTGGAACGATCTTCACGGCCGGCATCGTGCTGGCGGTCATGATTCTGCCGATCATCACGGCGGTCACGCGCGAGGTTTTCGTGCAGACACCGCGCGGCCACATCGAGGCCGCGCTGGCGTTGGGCGCGACTCGATGGGAGATGGTGCGCACCACCGTGCTGCCGTTCGGCCTGTCTGGCTACATCAGCGGTGCGATGCTGGGACTCGGCCGGGCGCTCGGTGAGACCATCGCGCTGCTGATCATCCTGCGCGGCACACAGCAGGCCTTCGGGTGGTCGCTGTTCGATGCGGGTTACACGTTCGCCAGCAAGATCGCTTCTGCCGCTTCGGAATTCAACGACCAGTACAAGGCGGGCGCGTACATCGCCGCCGGCCTGGTGTTGTTCATCTTGACGTTCGTGGTGAACTCGCTGGCCCGCGCCGCGGTTTCCGGAAAGGACCGGTCGGCATCATGACCTCGACGCTGGACAAGCCGGTAAAGGCGACGACGTTCCACGGTGTCAGCCTGCGCCGCAAGCTCACCAATAACGTTGCAACTGTGCTCGTAACGGCCTCGGTGGTCGTCGCCGTGGTGCCTCTGGTGTGGGTGCTCTTCACGGTGATCGGCAAGGGCATCGGCGTGGTGACGTCGAGCACTTGGTGGTTCAACTCGCAGGCGGGCATGACGGCATTCCAGCCGGGCGGCGGCGCGTACCACGCGATCGTCGGCACCCTGCTGCAGGGTCTGGTGTGCGCAATCATTTCGATCCCGATCGGTGTATTCGTCGGCATCTACCTGGTGGAGTACGGCGGCGGCACGCGACTGGGCAAGCTGACCACCTTTATGGTGGACATCCTCACCGGCGTTCCGTCGATCGTCGCGGCGTTGTTCATCTACGCACTCTGGGTCGCAACGATGGGGTTCCAGCGGTCGGGTTTCGCGGTGTCACTCGCGCTGGTGTTGCTGATGATCCCGGTGATCGTGCGTTCCACCGAGGAAATGCTGCGGATCGTCCCGATGGATCTGCGCGAGGCCAGCTACGCGCTGGGCGTGCCGAAGTGGAAGACCATCTCCGCCATCGTGATTCCGACGGCGCTGTCGGGCATCGTCACCGGTATTCTGCTGGCGCTGGCCCGCGTGATGGGCGAGACGGCGCCGCTGCTCATTCTGGTCGGCTACGCCCAGGCCATGAACTTCGACATGTTCAGCGGCTTCATGGGGTCGCTGCCCGGCATGATGTACGACCAGACGTCGGCGGGTGCCGGCGCCAATCCCGTACCCACCGACCGGCTCTGGGGGGCGGCTTTCACGCTTATCGTGTTGATCGCTCTGCTCAACATCGGTGCCCGGTTCATCGCCAAATTCTTTGCCCCCAAGAAGGTTTAGGAGCTCTCAGTGGCCAAGCGGTTGGATCTCAAAGACGTCAACATCTACTACGGCTCGTTCAAGGCCGTGGCGGAGGTCGCTTTGTCTGTTCAGCCACGGAGTGTGACGGCGTTCATCGGGCCGTCCGGCTGCGGCAAGTCGACGGTGCTGCGCACCTTGAACCGCATGCACGAAGTCATCCCGGGTGCCCGCGTCGAGGGTTCGGTGTTGCTCGACGGCGAGGACATCTACGGCGCCGGGGTGGACCCCGTCGGTGTGCGCAAGACCATCGGCATGGTGTTCCAGCGTCCCAATCCGTTCCCCACCATGTCCATTCGCGACAATGTGGTGGCAGGGCTGAAGCTGCAGGGAGTCCGCAGCAAGAAGACGCTCGACGACGTCGCCGAGCGTTCGCTCAAGGGTGCCAACCTGTGGACCGAGGTCAAGGACCGGCTGGACAAGCCCGGCGGCGGGCTATCCGGCGGTCAGCAGCAGCGTCTGTGCATCGCCCGTGCGATCGCGGTGCAGCCCGACGTGCTGCTGATGGACGAGCCGTGCTCGGCGCTCGACCCGATCTCCACGCTGGCCATTGAGGATCTGATCGCCGAGCTCAAGCAGGAATTCACCATCGTGATCGTCACCCACAACATGCAGCAGGCCGCGCGAGTCAGCGATCAAACCGCGTTTTTCAACCTCGAGGCGACCGGCAAGCCGGGCAAGCTCATCGAGATCGATGACACCGAGAAGATCTTCTCGAATCCGACCGAAAAGGCCACCGAGGACTACATCTCGGGCCGCTTCGGGTAACCCGGTCTGTACGCAAAGCCCGCCGAATGATCGGGGGCCTTTCGCTTGTCAGCACTGCATTCAGCGAGGGGCGGGAATCACGTCGTCGTCGGGGTGCCTGCCGGTGACCTGGAAGATGACCCGGCGGGCAACCTCGACCGCGTGGTCGGCGAACCGCTCATAAAACCGGCCCAGCAATGTCACGTCGACAGCCGCAGCCACGCCGTGCCTCCAGTCCCGATCCATCAGCACCGTGAACAGGTGCCGATGCAGGTCGTCCATCGCGTCGTCTTCTTCCTGGATCCGCGCGGCCTTCTCCGGGTCGCGGGTGGCCAGTACCTCCTGTGCGCTGTTGCCCAATTCGACTGCGACACGGCCCATTTCGGCGAAGTACCCGTTCACCTCTTCGGGCAGCGCATGCTGGGGATGGCGGCGCCGGGCGATCTTGGCGACGTGCAGCGCCAACGCGCCCATCCGGTCGACGTCGGCGACGATCTGAATCGAGCTGACGATCGCCCGCAGGTCTCCCGCGACCGGTGCCTGCAGCGCAAGCAGCACGAATGCCGCCTCCTCGGCGCGGGCGCTCAGCGCGGCGATCTGTTCGTGGTCGGTGATGACCTGCTCGGCCAGCACCAGATCGGCCTGAAGCAGGGCCTGCGTCGCGCGCTCCATCGCAACACCCGCCAGCCCGCACATCTCGCCGAGCTGATCTGTCAAGGCATCCAATTGCTCGTGGTACGCGGTTCGCATTAACCAAGCCTACGGGCTGATCCGTCGAATCGTCACGACGTCGATGGTGAACGAAAGGTGAATGCCACCTGCCCAAACGTTATTGTCGGTGCCGACTATTCGCAGGTGGTGTCTGCCGCGTTGGTGACGGTCAGGTCCTCCGGCAGGGCCGTCGGAGTGCTGCTGGTGCTGTGAAGGACGTGGACCTGCACCGGCGAGCCGCTCGGCGAAGGAGGGGCAACCGAGTAGAAATCGGAGCCGAGCACGACCTGTACCACGTCACCCATGCCGGTCACCCGCTCGATCGTCGGGTTGGTGAACGACGACGCGACCGTCGCGGCGGCCTGCTCGTTGCCCGGCGAGAAGAACACCGTCGTGGAGGTCAGCGGACCCGGGTAGTCGTCGGGAGTGGTGACGTTGAAGCCGTGTGTCTGCAGCTCGCTGGCCGCCGTGGACGCGAGACCGTCTTCACCCGTCGAATTCGACACCTGCACGGTGATGTCCTGCGGATTGGTGGTGACCGCATCGACCAGCTCAGCGGTCGGGGAGGCGGGCTCAGACGTGGTGGGATCGGGCTGGTCTGACTCGGGCGCCGCGCTTACCGTCGATTCGGGTGTGCCGGGCACCGGCGTGTTGTCGGCGTCCTTCTCCTCGGGCAGCGGGTCGTCGTTGATGATCGCGTCGAACAGCGATCGCATGTCGTCCGTGCGGGGCGTTTCGTTGCCGTACTCGTCGGCGTATCCCACGGTCGGCACGGTCACAAAGGTGATCCGGCCCGCGGCCACGCCCTGAAGCGACTGGCCGAGATCGACCAGGTCCTTGGTCTTGATGTTGTCGACGTAGCTGTCGTCGATGAACATGTTGACCACGTTGTTGAGCTTCGACAGCGAGAAGAACACTTCCTTGGAGATCAGAGAGCGCAGCAGGGAAGACAAGAACAGCTGTTGACGCTTGATGCGGCCGTAGTCGCCATTGGTTTCGGTGGTTACCTGGCGGGCGCGCACATACTGCAGCGCGGTGTGCCCATCGATCATCTGGCGGCCGGCGGTGGGCAACACGGTGCCGAGCTCGTAGTCTTCCAGCGGCGTCGTGCTGCACACCTCCACACCGCCGAGCGCATCGACCATCTTCGAGAACCCGGCGAAATCGACTGCCATGAAACGGTTTACCGACAGACCCGACAGTTTCTGGATCACCTTCACCAAGCACTTCGGGCCACCGACGGAAAAAGCCGAGTTCAGTTTCGTCTCGGTGTAGGCCTCGTCGGGACCGTAGGTCTGTGTGTCCTCGTCATACAGCGGCCCGTAGTCACCGGTCTCCGGGTCCCACGGCTCGCATTTCATCGGCGTGATGGCCAGGTCGCGCGGGAATGACACGGCCACGACGCGTTCACGGTTGGCCGGGATGTTCACCAGCATCACGGTGTCCGACCTGGCCCCACCGGCGTCTTCAGGTGTGCCGGCGCCCATCTCGAGGTTCTCGCCTGCACGGCTGTCCACGCCGACGATCAGGAAGTTCTCGTCGCCGAACTGTGCGTTGGGATCCACGATGTCGCGCGAATCCTGATCCAGTGCCGAAATCCTGTTCAGCATGCTGTTTTTCGACGACTGCCACTGCCAAGCCCCGCCGGTGAGAGCCAGTGCCAGCACGGCGATCACGGCGGCGATCGAACGACCGGCGACCATCGTCCTGCGGCGCCCGCGGTGCGATTTTCGTCGTCCCGCACGACGACCGGAACCGACGCGCGACGACGGCACCCGACCGCGTCGACGCACCAGGGTGAGATCCGGCAGTTCCGGGGACGGCGTCGGTACGGCGGGGATGACCTCGGTGGCCGGATCGGCGTAGGCCGGCGCGAACGGTTCGGAAGCGACGGGCTCGCGCACCGCTTCGATGATCTCGGTGGGCTGTGCAGGGAGAGGAGGCGCAGGTTCGGGTTCGGGTTCCGCGCGGGGCCGCTTCAGCTCCTCCGGAACGCTCGCGTCACCGTGGACCTTGGCGATGAGGTCGGCGACCGTGACTCCGTCGGTGTGGTTGCCGGTCGGCTTGTCGGCCTCGGTGTCCTCGGATTCGGAACCAGCGCCACGTTCCCACGGCGCGGCGCCTGGAGAAGGGCGCGGCGTTCGGGTAAGCCATTGGTTTTCGGCGCCAGGATCTGACGGCCCAAACGGGCCGGGAAGGCCAGGAGTGGCGTTGTCGCCGTCACTCATGTTCCTACCAGCCTCCGACTCTTAAAGCAGTGCGCGTCGGTGCGCATGGGCGTATCCGGTGCCCCTTGTCTCTAGCAGCACTCTGCAGGCTCCGCCACCGGAGCCGATACGACGAGACTCACATCGTACTGAGACATCCTGAGAGACGTGATGTCGTGTGCGTCTCGGTTAGCCCCCAGAATGCATAACGTCGGCTCCCGCGGGGACGGTGCAGTCGTCGGGATCGGCGAGCCAGCCCGCGGGCAGAGCCACCGACGCGGGTGACCCCTGACGCCCGCGCGGGCCCGTCGCGGCCTCCGGGAAGGGCACATCGGCGTCGAGCTGACACAACCGCGCATCCAGCTCGTCCAGCGACTTGACCAGGGCCAATGCCCGACGCAGGTCGGCGCCGGCGGGGAATCCGTGCAGGTACCAGGCGACGTGCTTGCGGATGTCCCGCATGCCTTTGTCCTCGCCGAAGTGGGCGGCCAGCAGCTCGCCGTGCCGGCGAATGATCGCTGCGACCTCGCCAAGAGTGGGTGGCGTGGCCGTCGTCGTGCCGGCGAAGGCCGCCGAGAGTTCGGCGAACAACCACGGCCGGCCCAGGCAGCCACGGCCGATGACCACGCCGTCGCAGCCGGTGGCAGTCATCATGGCCAGCGCGTCGTCGGCGTCGAAGATGTCGCCGTTGCCCAGCACCGGTATGTCGGTGACGTGCTGCTTGAGCAGGGCGATCTGCTCCCAGTCCGCGGTTCCGGAGTAGCGCTGCGCCGCGGTGCGGGCGTGCAACGCAACAGCGGCCGCGCCCTCGTCTGCGGCGATCCGCCCGGCGTCCAGGTGAGTGTGGTGCGCGTCGTCGATGCCGATGCGGAATTTCACCGTGACGGGAATCTGAGTGTTTTCCGTCGCCGCGACGGCAGCCCTAACAATCTGGCCGAACAGCCGGCGCTTGAACGGCAGCGCGGCGCCGCCGCCGCGCCGGGTGACCTTCGGAACGGGGCAGCCGAAGTTCATGTCGATGTGGTCGGCCAGGCCCTCGTCCGCGATCGTCTTCGCCGCGGCATACGTGTTCTGCGGGTCCACGCTGTAGAGCTGTAGCGACCGCGGCGACTCGTCGGGCGCGAACGTCGTCATGTGCATGGTGACCGGGTGCCGCTCGACGAGCGCACGTGCGGTCACCATTTCGCACACGTACAAACCGCTGACCGTCCCGGCGCGCGCCAGCTCGAGTTCACGGCACAGCGTGCGAAATGCGACGTTGGTCACACCGGCCATCGGGGCCAGCACGACCGGGCTTCGCAGCGCAATGCGCCCGATCCGCAGCCCGTGAGCCGGTTGAGCTAGGACGCTGATGACGAGACCAGGAGGTTCTTGGCCGCTTTCTTCTCGGCGACCTTGCGCTCCCTTTCGAGGCGGCGCTGCTTGGCTTCCTCGAACTTCTGGCACGTCTCCTCGAGCTCCTCGACGAGCAGCCCGAGGTCGTCGCGCATCGCTGCTGCCTCGCCGGTGAAGTCGTCGCGCTCGAAGATGCGCCACTTCTTGAGCACCGGCATCACCACGTCGTCGAGATGGATGCGCGGGTCGTAAACGCCCCCGACAGCGATGATCACGGCCTTGCGGCGGAACTCCGGAACGGTGTAGCCGGGCATCTTGAAGTTGCGCAGCACCCGGTGAAGTGAAGTCATCGCCTGGTTGGGCGCGATGTCGAAGCCGGCTTCAGACACATCGCGGTAGAAGATCATGTGCAGGTTCTCGTCAGCCGAGACCCGCTGCAGCAGCTGGTCGGCGACCGTTTCCTGGCAGGCCTTGCCGGTGTTGCGGTGAGAGACACGCGTGGCCAGTTCCTGGAACGTCACGTAGACGACCGAATCGAACAGGCTCTCGGCGAACAGGTCGCCCTGCTGGTTCTGGCCCGGGCTGAAGCCGCGGGTCACCTGCTCGACGCGCAGCTGCTCTAGTTCGACCGGATCGATCGCGCGGGTGACCACGAGGTAGTCGCGCAGCGCGATGCCGTGCCGGTTCTCCTCGGCGGTCCAGCGGTTGACCCACTGGCCCCACGCGCCGTCCATGCCGAAGTTCATCGCGATCTCGCGGTGGTAGGACGGCAGGTTGTCTTCGGTCAGCAGGTTCTGCAGCATCGACACCTGGGCGACCTCGGAGAGCTTCGACTCTTCCGGGTGCCAGTCCGTGCCGCCGAGGGCGTAGTAGTTCTTGCCGTCCGACCAGGGGATGTAGTCGTGCGGGTTCCAGTCCTTGCGCATCGTCAGGTGGCGGTTGAGATTCCTCTCAACAACGGGCTCGAGTTCTTGCAACAGCTGAAGGTCCGTCAGGTCTTGCGCCATGGCCCCTCCCAGTTATCTGTACCTGTTGGTTGCAGTCAATATATCTGTGTACCCCGGTGACATTCAAGTCACCCCGCGGGGTGTCACATCTGCCACATGCGACATCTCCTGTCGCGATACGATCCGGTCGGGCAATGCGTTTACGCCCGGATTTCCCGCCGCAGCACCAGACGACTCGGAGGTCGGGCACACGTGAACAAGCTCACCATTCTCCTCGGCGCCGCCGCAGCTACTGCCGCCCTCTGGGGGGCGGGCACGGCCGGCGCAGCCCCCGATGTTGTGGGTGACACGTACAGCGACGCCTCAACGGCGATCGAACAAGCAGGCGGCACGAGTGTCGTGGCAACCAGGGTCGGCAGCGGAGCGGACGAGGGCGAGTGCATCGTGACCAACGCCTGGGACGCATCGTTCGTCCGCGAAGGCGAGAGCGCCAACGGCGAAGTGATGGTCGCGCTGAACTGCAACAGCCAGGTGGCCTCGGCCGGCGAGTCAGGTAACTCCGCCGCCAGCCCCGCCGGCCGGGAAGCCAAGGCGGCCGCGGACGAAGCCGCGTCGGCCGAAGAAGAGCAGCTCGAAGAGGTCAACACACCCGGCGCATAGCCGCTCGCCCGCCGATCATGACGCATACCGCACAACCGGTAGCGGTTCACCCTGTCAGCCCTTAAACTGCGCGCATTAGCTTCCCGCACATTGCCATGACATTCGGAGGTCGCGCGAGCGTGAAAAAGCACATCGTTCTTGGCGCCGGCTCGGCCGTCGCCGCTTCGGCCTGCATGGCCCTGTTCGGCACCGGCATAGCTTCGGCGGACGATTACGCCGGCATGACCTACGCCGAAGCGCAAGAGGAGGCAGGCGACACGACATTGGTGGTGGCCGGGAGGGTGGGCGACAAGATGGACCAGGACGACTGCATCGTGACGCGGTCGCAGACCGCGCCGTTCATGAGGGACATCGGCGGCGAGTTCGGGCACGCCGACGGCGAGGTGCTGGTGTCGCTGAACTGCAACGGCGGACACGCGACGGCGACCAATCCCGGTGCGTCGGTGGCCAGCCCGGCCGGCCGAGAATCGAAGGCCGCCGCGGACGAAGCCGCGGCCGCCGAGCAGGAAGAGCTCGAAGCGGTCAGCACTCCCGACGAGTAGTCGTTCAGTAGCTCGACACCCGACTGAGCAGCATGTCGACGCAATAGTCGATGAACTGCTCGCGGGTCGCCGGTAGGCGGCCGTTGAGGTACGCGGTGAACAACGCCGTCAGCGCGCCGATCAAACCGGTGGCCACCATGGCCTGTGTGGCGGGGTCGGTGATGCGGGTCAGCTTGCGCTGCAAGAGTTCGATGAAGCTCGGCATCCACTCGGCGCCCGAGCGGGTCAGCACCGGTTCGACTTCCGGAGCCAGCAGCAGCACGCGCCCGCGCGCCGGATCGTCGACCATCAGCGCGACGAACCTCTCGACGGCGTCGCGCGGGGTGTCCGCGCTCATCAGCGTCGACATAGCCCTGGCGCAGACGTCGTCGTAGACAGCCCGGACGAACTCGTCGCGATCGGAAAAACTCTCGTAGAAGTAGCGTTCTGTCAGCCCGGCCGTGCGGCACACGGCGCGCACCGTGAGCGACGGCCCGCTATCGCTGCCCAGCAGCGCGACCCCAGAGGCGATGAGTTCGTCGCGGCGCAGAACCTGGCGGTCCTGCAGGGGAACACCGGACCATCGGCCCCGTCGTTGACCGGAATCCACATCACTCCTAGGCTGCACTGTGACAACACACGTAGTCAGAATTGTATTCTGGCGTCGATGGGAAGTTCACCAGTGAGTCAAGATACGTCTGAGCGGTGCCCAGTGACCACCGTAACGGCCTCGACGGCGGCCGGCTGCCCGGTGGCACCCGGCGGGTACGACGAGCTGCCGCAGCCGCTCGGGCCGGACTCGCTGACCTGGAAGCTCTTCGGCGACTGGCGCGGCCTGCTGCAGGGGCCGTGGGCCGGTTCCATGCAGAACATGCATCCCCAACTGGGCGCGGCGGTCGAGCAGCACTCGATCTTCTTCCTGGAGCGCATGCCGCGGCTGCTGCGCTCGCTGTATCCGATCGGCGGGGTGGTGTTCGACGGCGGCCGCGCGCCCCAGACGGGTGCCGAGGTGCGTGACTATCACGTCGGCATCAAAGGCGTGGACAGGCAGGGTCGCCGGTACAGCGCACTGAACCCCGACGTCTTCTATTGGGCGCATTCGACGTTCTTCATGGGCACAATCCTGACCGCAGAACGGTTCGGCGACGGTCTGACCGAGGCGCAGAAGCGCCAGTTGTTCGACGAGCACATCACCTGGTACCGGATGTACGGAATGAGCATGCGGCCGGTGCCCAAGTCCTGGGAGGAATTCCAGGAGTACTGGGACCACATGTGCCGCAACGTCTTAGAGAACAACTGGGCGGCGCGCGAGGTGCTCAACCTGTCGACGATGCCCAAACATCCGTCTCTGGAATGGATTCCGGACGGGCTGTGGCGCCTTCAGTTGAAGTTCCTTAGGCGCTTCGCGCGGTGGGTGACGATGGGCCTGTACGACCCGCCGGTGCGGGAATTGATGGGCTACTCGTGGTCCTCGCGCGACGAGCGGCTGCATCGGCTGTTCGGCCGCCTGGTGAACCGGGTGTTCAAGCTGCTGCCGGAACGCCGGAGGTATCACCCGCGGGCCCGTGCCGGCTGGGATCGCGCGACGGGGCGCAGCCCCGCCGACGCACCGCTGGTACACACTCCGGCGCGAAATCTGCCTCCGGTCGAGCATCGCGACAACGGCATGCATTACAGCCCGAAGGTCTGACAATCACCGACGCAGTGCGTGGCCCGTCCACAGCGCGCCGTCGAAATAGCGCATCTGATAGCGGTTTTGCGGATCGGGAAACCAACCGGCCTGGACGGGCGGATACCGTCCGAACAGGCCGCGGGGGTCACCGGCCAGGCTGAGCCGGTACTCGTAGTCAGCGCGGGCGCGCAAGCCGGCGTCGCGGCGCGCGAGGGCTCGCCTGCGGCGGCGCACAACAATCAGTACTGCAACGATTGCCGCGACGGCGAGGGCTTCGTACCACCCGTTGAAGAACCACCAGAACACCAGAAGCAGCGCAGCACCGGTCAGCACGGGGTGCCGCCGCCAGAACGGTCGTCGAACCTGCTGGTAGAGCATGCCACCGAGATTAGTCGGTGTTTCTCTATGTCGGGTTCAATCGTCGTGCTCGATCAGGGTCGTGGCCCGCGTAGCTCGATCGGTGGTCGGTGCGTTCCTGACGTTGCTGACGGCCGCTGCGCTCGCGCTGGCCGGTGAAGGTGATCGGCGACTTCTTCAAGGCGCTCGGCGAGACCACCGTCCGTTGCGCCGCCCGAGATTTCGACCTCGCGGCGAGTCGCGCCGACGGAAACCGAGGCGGTCACCGAAAGCGACGAGCAAGGCGACATACGACTCATCGAAGCAATTCATCGACGGGTAGCTCGACGGACGGTGACAGCGGCGCATAGCCCGTTACGATTCGGCGGACATTCTCGCCGTGGATCGCCTCACGGTCCGACCGAAAAGGATCAACCAAAATGCCGTGGCAAGTTTGGGTCGCGATCACCTTGCTCATCGTCACCGTGGTGAGCGTGCTCGGCACGCTGGGGGCCAAGAACCCGGCCGCCAAGACACGCTCGCTGCGCATCGGCGTCGTCACCACTTTCGGACGGCCGGGCGGCACGCTTTCCAACGGCCTTCATTGGAAAGCGCCGTGGCAGTCGGTGACCGAAATGAACGGCACCATCCAAATCGACAATCACACCGGTGAGAACGCGACCACGGTGAGGCTCGGCAATAACTCGACGGCGTTCGTCGACAACAGCGTGAGGTGGCGTATCCAACCGGCGGCCGCCGACGAACTGTTTCTGGACTACCGCGACTTCGAGAACGTCCGCGACAACCTCGTCACCCGGGAACTGAGGGCGGCACTGAACGAGGTGTTCGCCGATTTCGATCCGCTGGCCCCGGAGAACGTCGAAGGCGCCAACGTTCAGGCGCTCGGCGACGAGGTCGCCCAGAAGCTGCGCGCGAAGGTCGGCGGGCAGATCGAGATCCTCAATGTGATTTTTGCCGCTGGTGAATTACGACGACGCCACTCAGGAGCGCATCAACGCGCTGAACGTGGAGAAGGCCAACACAAGGATCGCCGAACAGCGCGCCAAGACCGCCGAGGCCGAGGCCCGGGCCAACGAAATCCTCGCGGCGTCGGTGTCCAACGATCCGAACGTGCTGGTGAGCAAGTGCCTGGACGCCGCTCGCGAGGCTGGAATCAGCCCGCTGGGTTGCTGGCCGAATACGACGGCGGTGCCGACCGTCCCGGCAAGGTAGCCGGATTGGTTTGCGTCCGCCGCGGGCGGGCTAGTTTGAAGTGATGCAGGCGCCAGAGGTTCTTGGCCGCCGCTATGAACTGCGGGGGGTTCTGGGCCGCGGTGGCATGGCCGAGGTTCGAGACGGCTGGGACACCCGGCTGGATCGGCCCGTTGCAATCAAGCTGCTGTATCCGGTGTTCAGCATGCAGCCCGACAACCGTCGGCGCTTCGAAATCGAGGCACGAGCCGCTGCGGCGCTCAACCATCCGCACATCGTGGCCGTGCACGACAGCGGAGACCACGACGGAACCCCATACATCGTCATGGCGCGGTTGTCGGGGCGCACACTGGCCGACGTCCTGTTCACGCACTCGGGTGTCACCAAGATCGCCGACTTCGGCATCGCGAAGAGCGCCGAAACCCCGCAAACGATGTCCGGGCAGATCGTCGGCTCGATGGTCGCACCCGGAGTAGGGCGAGAGGAGAGCGGCCGGACCCAGCATGGAAGAACGCACCCGCCAAATATGCGGTGGTGATCGTCGTCACCTGGCTGATTGTCGGCATACCCTTGGCTTACGGGGTGTTCAACGCCGTCACGGCAGCGCTGCAACTCTTCGGCTGATCGACCGCCCCGGGTGTCGTGCCCTGAGAGGCGGCTTGGCCAGGCATCGGCACCGACATCGCCATCGAGTACGCAAGGAGGTGAGCCCGCCATGACACCCGTTGACGGGTCGCACACCCTCGGCTGTGCGGCACCAGCGGCCGTTGTGGTGCTTGCCGGGGGCCGCTCGACGAGGATGGGCACCGCCAAGGCGGCGCTTGAGTGGCACGGCTCGACCATGCTGCGCCACGTAACGGGCATTGTTGGTCGCGCTGTCGACGGTCCGGTGATCGTCGTGCGTGCCCCGGGACAGCAGCTGCCCGCACTCGACCCGCAGGTGCTGGTCCACACCGACCCGGAGGAAGGTCGGGGGCCGATGCAGGGCCTGGCTGTCGGATTGGCCGCTGCGGCCGAGCACGCCCCCGTGGCCTTCGTCTGCTCCACCGACCTGCCCTTCCTGCACTCTGCCTTCGTGACCGCAGTGCTCCGCGGCTTCGACCCCGCACCCGCGTCGGGTGAGCCGGAGGCATCCCCGGACGTGGTGCTGCCCGTTGTCGGCGGCTACCGGCAGCCGATGGCCGCCGGCTACCGTACCGACCTCGCGCCGCGGGTCGAGAAGCTGATCGAGGCGCAGCGGATGCGCCCCGCGCACCTTTTCGAGGAAGTCAACGTGCGCCAGCTTGACGAGGCCACGCTGCTCGCTGACGCCCGGCTGGCCCGTGCGGACCCCGAGCTGGACTCCGTGCTCAACGTCAACACCCCCGACGACTACCGCGCGGCACGTGCCCGGCCAGCGCCCGATGTCGTCGTCGAGTGCTACGGCGTGCTGGCCACCGAGCGCGGCGTCCGTGGGCCGCGGCGGGTCCGGGCCGCCACCATCGGTGCGGCCGCCGAGCAGCTCGGGCTGGCCTTGGACCGGCATGTCCTGGCCGCGATCAACGGCGATCAGATCCATGGCGACGCGCAGTCGCCGCTGCAAACAGGCGACACCGTGTCGTTCATCTCCGCGGACGCGGGTGGATGAGCTATGACGGACGTGTACGACGGCCTTCGCAACAACCACCCCGGCCCGCCCGGCGGCTACTTCGGCAACGCCCTGGTGGTCGACGTCACCGACGGCTCCACCACGACCCTGGCGTTGCCCGAACGGGTGCTCCGCGACTACCTCGGCGGAGCAGGCCTGGGAGTCTGGTTGATGACCGAGCTGGCGCCGCCCGGCGTCGACCCGCTAGATCCCGCCGCGCCGCTCGCCTTTGTGTTCTCGCCGCTGGTGGGCACCCCGCTGACGACCAGCGCGAAGTTCGCGGTGGTGGCCAAGTCGCCGCTGACCGGTCTGCTCACCGACGCGCTGGCCTCCAGCCACTTCGCGATCTCGGGCAAGTTCACCGGCCACGACGCGATCGTGCTCACCGGCCGGGCGCGGGCGCCGGCCCATCTGCTGATCGACGCCGACGGCGTCCGACTCGTCGACGCGGCGCCGCAGTGGGGCATGTCGGCGTCGGACGCCGAGGAGTCGCTGCGCGCGCAGCACGGCCGGCGCTGGCGTGCGGCCTGCATCGGCCCGGCGGGCGAGCGCGGCGTGTGCTACGCCACGATCTCTCACGACGGCCGGCACGCCGGGCGAGGCGGTCTGGGCGCGGTGATGGGTGCGAAGAACATCAAGGCGGTCGCCGTGCAGGGCCGCGCCCGGCCCACGGTGGCCGACCGCGAGGCCGTGCTGGCGGCGGCCAAGGACCTGCGCGAGCGGTCCTTCGGCCCGGCCACCGCGAAGTACCGCGAGCTCGGCACACTGGCAAACCTGCTGGCGTTCAACGCGATCAACACCCTGCCCACCCGCAACTTCCAGTCCGCCACCTTCGCCGAGGCACCCATGCTGTCGGCCGAGGATCTGGCGCGGAGCCGGTCGGTCGCCAGGAACAGTTGCGCCTCCTGCACCATCGGTTGCGAGCACATCTATGCCGCCAAGGGCGGCAAGACGGCGAGGGTGGAGTACGAGAACGTCTTCGCGCTCGGGCCGATGTGCGGGGTATCCGACCCTGACCAGGTGCTCGAGGCCAGTGCGCGCTGCGACGCGCTCGGGCTCGACACCATCTCCGCCGGCGGCACTATCGCCTGGGCGATGGAGTGCGTCGACCGTGGGCTACTCGACGCGCCATGGCTGCGATTCGGTGACGGCGCGGCCCTGCTGCGGGTGCTTGACGAGATCGGTTCCCGCACCGGTCTCGGCGAGCTGCTCGCAGAGGGCTCCCGCCGGGCCGCTGAGGTGGTCGGCCAGGGCTCGGCCGCGTTCGCCCCGCACGTCAAGGGCATGGAGATGCCCGGCTACGAGCCACGCACCATGCAGTCCATGGCCCTGGGTCTGGCGGTCAACGCCAGGGGAGCCGACCACAATCGGTCCGGCGCCTACGAGGCCGACCTCAAGGGCGGTCTTGACCGCATCCGTGGCAGCACCGAGCACGTACGCGCGGCGATCGAGACCGAGGACCGCGCCGCCGTGATGGACTCGCTGATCCTGTGCAAGTTCCTGCGCGGGGTGTTCACCGAGCCGTTCGCAGAGTGGGCACAGCTGCTGTCGAAGGTCACCGGCTGGGACGTCGACGCTGACGAACTGCACGAGACCGCACGACGCATCGTGCTGGCCAAGCGCGCCTTCAACCTCCGGGAGGGCTGGACCCCCGCCGACGACTGGCTTCCCGAGCGGTTCCTCGACAGCCCGCTCGAGCTCGGGTCCGGTCGTACGGCGATACTGCCCGCCGTCCGGCTGCGCAGCATGATCGACACCTACTACGCCGAACGCGGCCTGGACCCGCAGGGCCGGCCGCTCGCCCAAAGCCTCGCACAGACCGCTGCAGGAACGGAGCAGACGATATGACCCTCACCCGTCCCGGCGCGACCGACGTGCAGCAGCGCACCGTGTCGCTCACCATCGACGGCCGTAGCCTCACCGTCGCCGAGGGCACGACGATCTGGCAGGCGGCCCGTGACGTGGGAATCGACATCCCGACGCTGTGCCACGACGAACGCTACGACCCGGTTGGCGTGTGCCGGATGTGCGTGGTCGACACCGGCGGGCGGGTCGACGCGGCGGCGTGCATCCGGCCGTGCGAGGAGGGCATGAATGTCGCCACCGCGACGCCGGAGATCCAGAACCGGCGCAGGGTGCTCACCGAACTGCTGGTCGCCGACCAGCCGCCGCGCGAGGACGACCCGAAGCAGACCACGACCGCCGACAACGAGCTGATCGCGGTCGCGGACGGCTTCGCCATCACCGGCGTGGCCGACCTGCTTCCGGGACCCGCCCGCGGCACCGACATGTCCAATCCCGTGATCGCGGTCGACCACGACTCCTGCATCCTGTGCGACCGCTGCGTGCGCGCCTGCGACGACATCCAGGCCAACAATGTCATCGGCCGCAGCGGCAAGGGCTACTCCACCCGCATCGCGTTCGACCTCAACGACCCGATGGGGCGGTCGTCCTGCGTCACATGCGGTGAGTGCGTGGCGGCCTGCCCCACCGGCGCGCTGACCAACAAGGCGATCAACAACATCCCGATCCAGCCCCGCGCAACGCTCGACGCAGTCGACACGGTGTGCCCGTACTGCGGCGTGGGCTGCGCGCTGACCTACTACGTCGACCGCGAGCGCGGCGGCATCTCGTTCGCCGAGGGTCGCGACCAACCCGGCAATCAGGGCCGGCTGTGTGTGAAGGGCCGCTACGGCTGGGACTACGCGGCCTCACCCCAGCGGCTCACCAAGCCGCTGATCCGCATCGCTGAGTCCTACCCCAAGGGGCCGTTGTCGTCGGATGTGAAGGCGAACGACGGACAGGGACGCAGCGACAAGCGTGGCCGCAAGCCCGGCGGCCTGGTGCCCTACGAAGAGGTGATGCCGCACTTCCGGGAGGCGAGCTGGGAGGAGGCGCTCGACCTCGTCGCGCGCCGGCTCGGTGAGATCTACGCCGAGAGCGGCTCCGACGGCATCGCAGGCTTCGGGTCGGCCAAGTGCTCCAACGAGGAGGCCTACCTCTTCCAGAAGCTGATCCGCACCGGCTTCCGCACCAACAACGTCGACCATTGCACCCGGCTGTGCCACGCGTCCAGTGTCGCGGCGCTGTTCGAGGGTGTCGGCTCCGGCGCGGTCTCGACCACCTACGGCGACATCGAGAACGCCGACGTCGCGATCATCACCGGCAGCAACGCGACCGCCAACCACCCGGTGGCGTCGTCGTTCTTCAAGCAGGCGCGGCGCCGCGGCACCAAGATCATCTACATCGACCCGCGGGCCGGCACGGTCGCCGAGCACGCCGACATCTTCTGCCAACTCAAACCCGGCACCGATGTGGCGCTCTACAACGGGATCATGCACGAGGTGATCCGCCTCGGCCTGATCGACCGCGACTTCATCGCGAACCGCACCTCCAACTACGACCAGCTCGCCAAGACCGTGCAGGCCTACCCGCCGGAGCTGGCCGCGCAGATCACCGGCATCGACGTCGAGGTGATCCGCGAGATCGCCAGGCTGTGGGGAGAGGCCGGGGCCGGCGTCATCTACTGGGGCATGGGCGTCTCCCAGCACACCACCGGCACCGACAACTGCCGCTGCCTGATCGCGATGTGCGCGATCACCGGCAACGTCGGCCGGCCGGGCACCGGACTGCATCCGCTGCGCGGTCAGAACAACGTGCAGGGCGCATCCGACGCGGGGCTGATCCCGATGTTCTACCCGGACTACCAGTCGGCCTCGGACAGCAAGGTCCGGGCGCGCTTCGAGCGGGCGTGGGGCACCGAGCTCAGTCCCGACACCGGGCTGACCGTCACCGAGGTGATCAAGTCGATCCTCGACGGCGGCGTCCGCGGGATGTACATGCTCGGCGAGAACCCGTTCCTGTCCGACCCCAACATCAACAAGGTCCGCAAGGCGCTGTCCAAGCTGGACTTCCTGGTAGTGCAGGACATCTTCCTCACCGAGACCGCGGAGTTCGCCGACGTGGTCCTGCCGGCCTCGTCGTATCTGGAGAAGGACGGCACCTACACCAACACCGACCGGCGGGTGCAGCTCGGCCGCAAGGTGTTCGACCCGCCCGGTGATGCCCGGGTCGACTGGGAGATCGTCCAGGACATCGCCCGCCGGCTGGGGCTGGACTGGAACTACTCCTCGCCGAGCGAGATCTTCGACGAGATGGTGCCGTTGATGCCGGACTACGCCAACCTCACCCACGACAACCTCGGCTCGTACGGCAAGCTGTACCCGATCGAGGACCCGGACCACAGCGACGGCACCGTGGTGCTCTTCGACGAGCGCTTCAACACCGCCGACGGGCTCGCCCACCTGGTGCCGGCGGAGTGGTTGCCGGGCAAGGAGCTGCCCAGCGAGGAGTTCCCGTTCGTGCTCAATACCGGACGACTGCTGGAGCACTGGCACACCGGGTCGATGACCCGCCGCTCCTTCGCGCTGGACTCGATCGCGCCGCGCGCGGAGGTCTACGTCAACCCCGAGGACGCGGCCGAGCGAGGTCTCGTCGACGGCGAGCTGGCCCGAGTCACCTCCCGTCGGGGCACGATCGTGCTGCATGTGAAGGTCTCCCACCGCGAAGCGCGTGGGAACGTCTTCATCCCGTTCCACTTCCGGGAGGCCGCGGCCAACCTGCTCACGATCGACGAGATCGACCCGTTCGGCAAGATTCCAGAGTTCAAGTTCTGCGCGGTCAGCATCGCCCCGGCGGGCGACCGCGAGAGCGCGCTGGTCGGAGGTTCCGCACAGTGACAGTTACGGCTAACCAGCAGCCGGCCGTCCCTGGCGTAGAGGCGCGTGCAGGCAAGTTCCGCGGTCCGAGCCTGATCCCGATGCTGATGGAGATCCAGGAGCGCCTCGGCTGGCTGCCGCGCGAGGAACTGGAGGCGCTGGCGCGGGAGCAGAAGCGGCCGCTCTACGAGATCCAGGGTCTGGTCTCCTTCTATCCGCATTTCCGCACGCAGCCGCCCGCAGGCGTCACCGTCCGGGTCTGCCACGACCTCACCTGCTGGCTGAACGGAGCGGAGGACCGGATCGCGCAGTTGCACGAGCAGTACGGCGATGGCGGTGACGTGGAGGTGGTGGAGATCTCCTGCCCCGGCCGGTGCGACATCGCGCCGGCGGCCACCGTCGACGAACAGCCTGCCCGGCTCGACGACGTCGACACGCTGGTCGAGGCCAAGCGCAGCGGCGACAACGACCTCGGCGCCGTGCTGGCCTATGGCCCGGAGGGCGGCTGGCCCAACGATCCCTATGGGCCCGGCGAGCCGCGCTACCAGGCCCTGCGTGCCCTGCTGTCCGGGGAGATCACTCCGCAGCAGGTGATCGACAACCTGCAGGCCTCGGGCCTGCGCGGGATGGGCGGGGCGGGCTTCCCGACCGGCAAGAAGTGGGAGCTGGTGCGCGGCGAAGAGGCCGTCGACGGCAGCGGCATCAAGTACGCCATCTGCAACGCCGACGAGTCCGAGCCGGGAACCTTCAAGGACCGCCAGCTGCTCGCCGAGCAGCCGCACCTGGTGCTCGAGGGCCTGCTGATGGGCATGGTCGTTACCGGCGCCGAGGAGGGCTGGGTCTTCATCCGGCATGAGTACGGCCCGGAGGAGGCGGTTCTGCACGCCGAGATCGAGAATCTGCGCGAGCAGGGCCTGATCGGAGACGACGTGCTCGGCAGCGGCCGCCGACTGAGCCTCGACATCTTCACCTCGCCTGGTGGCTACATCCTCGGCGAGGAGACCGCGCTGATCGAGTGCATGGAGGGGCATCGGGGCGAGCCACGCAACAAGCCGCCGTTCCCCGGCGTCTGGGGCCTGTGGGGCCGGCCCACGCTGATGAACTCGGTCGAAACCTTCGCCGACGTGCCCATCATCGTGTCCCGCGGTGCGCAGTGGTGGCAGGACCAGGGCTTGGGCGACAGCGACGGGCTGAAGTTCTTCGCCGTCTCCGGTCACGTGGAGCGTCCCGGCGTTTACTGCGTGCCGATGGGCACCACCATCCGCGACCTGCTCGACCTCGCCGGTGGGGTGGCCGGCGGGGCGGCGCTCGAATCGGTGCAGCCCGGCGGCGCCTCGTCGAACTTCCTCGGCCCGGATCACCTCGACGTGCCGCTCGACTTCGGCACGCTCGCCGAGGCCGGATCGATGCTTGGCTCGGGCGCGGTCGTCGTGATCGCCGAGGGCACCGACTCGCTCGCGGCGGCCACGAATGTGCTGCGCTTCTTCCGCAACGAGTCGTGCGGCAAGTGCGTGCCGTGCCGGGTCGGCTCCGCCAAGGCTCATGACCTGCTGACCGATACCCTGCGGGCCGGCGGCGAGCTCGACGAGGGTCGACGGGCCCGGCTGCTGGAGCTCGAGCTGACCATGCGCAAGACCTCGATCTGCGGTCTGGGCCAGGTGGCGCTGGGCCCGGTGGTCAGCGTGATGGGTCGGCAGCGAGGCGGCGCCGTCGCGCGGCCACAGCCGCGGCAGACACCGGATCAGTGAGGTTCGGGTGAGCGGTCGGGAGTTCTTCACGGCCCAATCGGTTTCGCAGGCGCTGGCCGGGTTCCTGCCGTCGCGACGCACCCGCATAGAGACGGTTCCCCGCGAAGCGGCCCTCGGCCGGGTGCCGGCCTCGCCGGTGGTGTCGGGTTCGGCGCTGCCCGGCTTCGCCCGGTCGACCGTGGACGGCTACGCGGTGCGCGCCGCCGACACCTACGGCGCCGGCGACTCCCTTCCGGCCTACCTCGACCTCGCCGGGGCGGTGCGGATGGGTGCCGCCGCCGACATCGCCGTGCGCTCCGGTACGGCGGTGCAGATCCCGACCGGAGCGGCGATCCCCACCGATGCCGACGCGGTGGTCATGGTGGAGTACACCCAGGTCACCATGCCCGGCGTGATCGAGGTGACCCGGCCGGTCGCAGTGGGCGAGGGTGTTGTGCGAGCCGACGAGGACGTCGCGGTCGGCGCTGAGATCGCGCCCGCCGGCCGGCCGCTGCGCGCCCAGGACCTCGGCATGCTCGCCGCTGCCGGCGTCACCGAGGTGGCGGTCCACGCCCGCCCGCGGGTGGCGATCGTGTCCACCGGCGACGAGGTGGTGCCACCCGATACCGAGCGCCTGAGCCCCGGTCAGGTGCGCGACGCCACCGCGTCGGCGCTGGCCGCGATGGTCACCGAAGCCGGCGGCGAGCCATCGCCGCGCGGGATCGTGACCGACGACGCCGAGGCGCTCGCCAAGACCCTGCAGGCTGCGCTGCACGACTCCGACCTGGTGGTGGTCTCAGCCGGGTCGTCCGTCGGTGCCCGTGACCAGACCGCCGAGGCGGTGGAGTCGCTGGGTGCACCCGGCGTCTACTGCCACGGGCTGGCGATCAAGCCGGGCAAGCCGACGCTGCTGGCAGAGTGCGACGGAGTGCCGGTGATCGGGCTGCCCGGCAACCCGCTGTCGGCCCTGGTGGTGTTCCGCATGGTCGGGCTGCCGGTGCTCCGCCGCGTCGCCGGCATCACCGTCACTCCGCCGGAACCGACCACGACGGCGGCGCTGTCCCGCGAGGTCGCCTCGGCCGCCGGCCGCCTCGACGTGGTGCAGGTGCAGCTGAGCGACGGGCCCGAGCGCATCGCGACACCGCTGTTCGGGTTCTCCGCGCTGCTGTCCCTGCTTACCAGCGCCGACGGCTACGTCGTGATCCCCGAGCCCGCCACCGGCCTCGACGCGGGGTCGACCGTAACCGTGACGATGTACAGGTAGGTTGGCCACCCGTGCACGACCCGTCGAGTCCCGCCGCGCCGGACAACAGCCCCTTCATCAGCGACGTACCCGCCGACACCGCAATCCGGTCGTGGCTGGACGCCTGCGCCGCCGCCGGCTGTCCCGAGCGGGTCGGGGCCGTCACCGTGCCGCTGGCCGAGGCGGTCGGCCGGGTCACCGCCGAGCCGGTCTGGGCGACTCGTTCCTCGCCGGTCGGTGACCTTGCCGCGATGGACGGCATCGCCGTCGTCGCCCGGGACACCGCTGGCGCCTCTCCCACCACACCGCTGCGGCTCGAACCCGGCAACTACGAGGTGGTCGACACCGGCGACCCTATGCCGGATG
The DNA here is from genome assembly GCA_963715885.1 of uncultured Actinomycetota bacterium. GTDB lineage: Bacteria > Actinomycetota > Actinomycetes > Mycobacteriales > Mycobacteriaceae > Mycobacterium. The sequence continues at coordinate 3,894 of CAVQSK010000033.1, read as the reverse complement.
GATTCGACGCGGTGGTGATGCGCGAGCACGTCCACTACGTGACCGGAGCCGCGGGCCGGCGACTTAGGCGAAGTGGCCGCGGAGATCCTGGCCGCGGTCCCGCCGTACCAGCACGTGCGTTCGATCGGCGAGGATGTCAGCGCCGGCGAGCTGCTGCTGCCGGAGGGGCATCGGCTGCGCCCCGTCGACGTCGCCGCCGCAGCCGCTGCGGGCGCGACCGAGATGCAGGTACGCCGGAAACCACGGGTGGCCGTGATCCCCACCGGGGACGAGATCGTGCCGGTCGGGTCGCCGCCGCAGCTGGGCGAGATCCTCGACACCAACTCGCTGATGCTGGTCGCGCAGGCCCAAGAGGCGGGGTGCGAGGCGTGGGCGACGCCGATCCAGCCCGACGCGGTGGGCCAGATCAGCGCTGCGGTGCGAAAGGCGGCCGCGGACTCGGACCTGGTCATCGTGGTCGCCGGCTCCAGCGCCGGACGCGACGACTACACGGCCCGCATCGTGGCGGAACTCGGCGTACTCGCGGTGCACGGGGTCGCGGTCCGACCTGGCCACCCGGTGGTGTTGGGTGCCGTCGACGCGACTCCGGTGGTGGGGGCACCCGGCTACCCGGTCTCGGCCGCCCTGACGTTCGACATCTTCATCGCGCCGCTGCTCGCGGGGCTCGAGGGTGCGTCACCGCCGCACCGGCCGGAGGCACCTGCCCGGCTCGCGCGCAAGCTTCCCTCCGTGGTGGGGATGGACGACTGGGTGCGGGTCCGGCTCGGATCGGTGGGCGGTCAGGTGGTGGCGTCGCCGCTGCCCCGCGGTGCCGGAGTGCTGACCTCGCTCGTGCGCGCGGACGGGCTGCTGCTGGTCCCGGCCGGCGTGGAGGGGCACCATGCGGGTGAGCAGGTGTCGGTGCAGCTGCTGCGGCGGTTGCCGGAGATCGAGCGCACGATCGTCGCGATCGGGTCGCACGACCTGGTGCTCGACCTGGCGGCCACGGCGCTGCGGTCGTCCGATCCGACACTGAGCCTGGTTTCGACCAACGTCGGCTCGCTCGGCGGGCTGGTGGCGTTGCGCGACGGGCTGTGCCACCTCGCCGGCTCACACCTGCTACACCCGGCAACCGGGGAGTACACCCTGCCCTACCTCGACGAGATGATGGGCGACCGTGACCTGGCCGTGGTGCGGCTGGTGCATCGCGACCAGGGCCTGATCATCCCTTCGGGGAACCCGCGCGGCGTGACCGGGATCGCGGACCTGGCGAGTGGCGAGCTCTCCTACGTGAACCGGCAGCGTGGCGCGGGCACCCGGATGCTGCTCGACCAGGAGCTGCGGCGGCTCGGGATCGACCCGGTCACGGTCCACGGCTACGAGCGCGAGGAGCCCACCCACCTGGCGGTCGCCGCGGCGGTCGCGGCCGGGCGTGCCGACTGCGGCCTAGGCATCCTCGCGGCCGCGCGGGCGTTCGGGCTGGACTTCGTGCCGATGGTGCAGGAGCCCTACGACCTGGTGGTCGAGGCGGCGAGCCTGACCGATCCACTGCTCGCCCCGCTGTGGGAGCTGCTGGATTCCGCGGACTTCCAAGCCTCGGTGCGCCGGCTCGGCGGCTACGGCACGGAGGAGACTGGTCGCCGGATCCGGTGATCTGTACCCTGTGCGGATGATACAGAGGGCACAGGAGGTCGCCGAGGCGATCGCGGCCGACGTCCTCGCCGGCCGGCTGGATCCCGGCGATCCAGTGCCCACCGTCCGCGCGCTCGCCCGGCAGCTGGGCTGTGCGCCCGGCACTGCCGCGCGGGCACACGGCATCCTGCGCGACGCCGGGGTGATCGGCGGTGCGCCCAGGTCGCGCGCGGTAGTGGCTGCCGACGGTGTCGCCGCAGCCCTGATGATGGGCGCTCACCAAGGCGTGCTCCGGCTGTCGGGCAGCGATGACCCCGCTCTCGACCTGCTGCTGTCCGCGGCCGGCGGGGGCGTCGAGCGGGCCCTCGGTGGCCGCGGCAGCGTGGCCGGGCTGGGGATGCTCGCCCAGGGGGCGGTCGACGCCGCGGCGCTACACCTGCGTGACGCCCGCACCGGCCGCTACAACGACGTGTTCGCCCGCCGGGTGCTCGGTGGCGAGCCCGCCCGACTGGTGCATCTGTGGAGGCGCGAGCAGGGCATCGTGGTGCCGAAGGGTAACCCTCTGGGCATCCGCGGCATGGCCGACCTCGACGGCGTTCGGCTCGCCTGGCGCCCGCCCGGTACCGGGTCGCGGCTGCTGCTGAACCGGCTGCTGCTGGAGGCTGGTGCCGTGCCCGCACCGGAGGGCGAGCTGTGCGACTCCCACTTCGGGGTCGCTGTGGCGGTGTCCGTCGGCGCGGTCGACGCGGGGCTGGCCGTTCGCGCGGTGGCCGAGGCGGTCGACGCGGACTTCCTCCCGGTGGAGTGGGAGGACTTCGAGCTCGCGGTGAGCCCGCGGGCGGTGGGGCTGCTCGGCCCCTTGCTCGACGTACTCGCCTCCACCTCGGTGCACCAGCGGGTGTCCCGGCTCGGCGGCTACGACCTGAGCCGCAGCGGCGAGTCCCGGGTGGCGGCATGAGCGAAGCTTGCGAGCGAATCACCTGCACGGAATGCGGAGGCCGAGCCTGCGAGGTCACCGCATGAGCCGGCGCCAGCTGCGAAGGCGGTCTGCTCGTCGCGGCGGGCCTGCTCACGCTGGTGCGGCAGCGAGCGCCTCGTGGCGCGGGGGGGCGGACGAGGCCACCGGGGCATTCCTGGCGACCACGACGAGCACCCAGGACTCGGGTTCTCGATGAGCTGCTGCCGGACTTCGAGGAGGAGTCGGACTGCATGACGAAGACCGTCGCGGTCGGATCGGGGAGGCGATGGCATGGGGGAAAGGGCGACGCCGATGTACTCCTCGTGCACTCCCCGGAGGACGAGGAGGAGTTCATGGACGGGGGACACGGCTCCCGGGATGCGGTGATGCACAACGACTTCGTGATCGTGGGACCGCCGGAGACCCGCGAAGGTCGGCGCGGCCCACGACGCCGCGGATGCGCTGACCCGGATCGCCGAGCAGGAGGCACCGTTCGCGTCGCGAGGCGACGATTCCGGACGCACAACAAGGAGCTGGGCCTCTGGGAGGAGGCGGGAGTCGAGCCGTCCGGGTACTGGTACTTCGAGACCGGGCAGGGGATGGGTGAGACGCTCACGATCGCGGGCCAGAAGTCGGCGTACACACTCACCGACCGGGGCACCTACCTGGCTACAGAGGGCCTCAGTTCCACGATCGCGTTCGAGGACTCACCACCTGCAGAACCTCTACCACGTGATCGTCGTCGACACGGGGGCGCCACAAGTGGCCTGCGCGGAGGAGTTCTCGCAGTGGATCCGGTCCGGCCGGTGCGGGGGCAGATCGGCGAGTTCGGTGTGGAGGAGTACGGCGAGCCGCTGTTCTTCCCGACGCGCCGAGCTGAAACGTGAGTCGATGGCCGAGCCCGTCTACGAGGTGTTGGCGCGGTCGGCGTTCGTGTCGCTGACGGCGACGCTGATCGCGGCGGTGATCGGTATCGGTTTGGGTACCGTGCTCGCGCTGGCTCGGATGCCGGGGCGGGGCTGGTCGCCGCGCTGGTCAACACCGGCATGGCGGTGCCGACGGTCGTCGTCGGGCTGTTCGTCGCGCTGATGTTCTGGCGCAGCGGCCCCCTGGGCGACCTCAGCCTGATCTACACGGTTCGGGGCATGATCGTCGCCCAGGTCCTGATCGCCACCCCGCTGATCACCGGGATCACAATGGCCGCCGTACGGTTGTTTCCGGCCGCTTCCCGGCCAGCTGCGCTCGCTGGGCGCCAACCGGGGGCAGCTGGTGTCGCGGATCTGGGTGGAGGCGAGGCTGCCGTTGCTGGCGGCGGTGATGGCCGG
>CAVQSK010000032.1:0-67516 GCA_963715885.1 uncultured Actinomycetota bacterium | reverse complement strand
GAACTATCTCGCCAGACCCCATTGCCCGAAATCGGCCGCGAGTACCTCGTCCTCGTCCACGTGGGTACCACCCAGGCTGATACCAGGGTCTGACGCGGTGACGATGACGCTCTGGTAGAGCACGGCGGCGGGTTCGCGCTTTCCATGCGACCACGCTCTCGTTTGCCATGCTCACCGGTGTCCTGAAGTGGTTGAGTGCCCGATTACGCCATCTTCGATGGCCCACGCACATACCCCGGCGTGTCCATAGACACCGGTGCGCTCCACGCCCAGTACAGAGTTGATTCCTCGAAGCCACTCGACTGCAACGCTTTTCCACGTCTTGACTTCCATGTCCTCGTCGATGCTGAAGAAGATCGGTGCCGAATCCGTACCCCGGCCGCAGCGTGCAGGCGCAGAGCGGTCTGAGCGTCCGCGACGCCGCCGTCGTATTCACGGGTGAAATCCGACGGCGTCGGCCAACCGGGCTTGCCGTACTGGTAGCAGCTGACGACGTGAAGCCCCACTGCGCGGAGCGCATCCGCATATTCGCGGGTGACGGGTTTGAAATCGAAGGGCCGGGCGTAACTCGGACACATAGACCAGCGCGCCGGCATAGCCTGCTGCCGCGATTTGATCGGCCGGGACCAGCCGTTCCGCAAAATCGATCAGTTTGATGTCGGCGGCCGATGCCTTCTCAATTGTCGCTGCCAGCGCACCGAGGCTCACGAGTACCGAAGCGGACAGCGAACCTTTGAGGACTGCGCGTCTTGAAACGGATCGCTATTCGGTGCGTCTACACGGCGCAGCCGAATCCTGCACCGCCGGAGGGTAACAAAACTCAGGCTTACCGGTGATCGTCTCGGCTATCCATCATGCCGCCGCACCCACCAGGCCCAGCCAGGGGCGGGTTCATCGAGCCGTCAGGAATGATGCACCGGATCGGCTGCCAGAACATCCCGAGACGGAAGACGTTCAGTCGTGTGCCGCCGACACAGCAAATTCCGTGCATTCGTCCGGCGCGGCACGTCGAACTCCTTCACCATAGGAGGATGCGTTGCGGCACGACTCTGCTCGTGGCCGCGGTGACGTTCGCGCTCGCGGCCTGCGCAGAGTCGACTACGTCGTCGGCGGCCACGTCGTCCACCGCCGCGTCGTCGACCGCCACGCCGGTCGCCACACCGTCGCCGGCAGCGACGACACTCCCGCCCGCGCAGCCGCGGCTCGCGTCGGATCCCGCGCAACTTGCCGACGACCTCGTCGCCGACGAGCAGGCGCTACGCGACCCGTCGTCTCCGGAAGGCGTGCTGGTGGAGGCGGCGCGCCGCCAGCAAGTGGCCTACCGCACGATCGCTCGAAATCCCGAGTGGGAAGCGATCGCGCGCCCGCGGATTCCGCCGGAACTCCTCGACATCTATGACCGCAACATCGACGCGCGCCACCAGCTCGACGCGTTGATCAGTCCGGAGGACATGCTGCCCGAGTGGCGGATCGACCCGCCGGCGCCCGCCGACGAGCTGCTCGGTTATTACCGCAAGGCGGAGAACGCAACCGGCGTCGGCTGGAACCACCTGGCGGCGATCAACATGATCGAAAGCCGCTTCGGTCGCATCGTCGGCCCGAGCTCTGCCGGCGCGCAGGGCCCGATGCAGTTCATGCCGTCGACGTTCGCCGCGTACGGCGACGGTGGCGACATCCTCTCGCCACACGACAGCATCATGGCGGCCGGTCGCTACCTCGCCGCCAACGACTTCGCCGGCGATCAGGACCACGCTCTCTACCGCTACAACAACTCCGAGTTGTACGTGCGAGCGGTCCAGGACTACGCGGCCGTGCTGGCAGCCGACCCCGCCGCATTCGCCGGTTATTACCGATGGGATGTCTACTACCGCACGATTTCAGGCGAAGTGCTTCTGCCTGTCGGCTACGTGGCAACCTCACCGATCCCAGTCGCCGATTATCTTGCTGAACACCCTCAGTGACGTCTGTCAATGTTGTCCGCCATGCAGCGCAACGGCGTATTTTCACTGTCGTCAACGCGTGCGTCAGTAGGGGATGACATGCCGATACCCGCAATTCGAGCCATGTTTGGCAGCTACCGCGTCGCAGTGGAAACGCTGGCGATCGTGTCCGTCCTGGTCGTGATCCGCGCGGTGATCTGGAATCTCGGCATCACCGGGATGTCGACCACCCCCCTGGCATCCAGCATCATCGGCGGGGGCGTGTTCGTCATGGGTCTCGTGGTGGCCGGCACGCTTTCGGATTATCGCGACGCCGAGCGCGCGCCGACCGACATCGCGGCCAGCCTGTACGCCTTGCTGCGCGAAGCCGAGGCGATGAACCACGTCTGGGGCAAACCGGATCTGATGGTGCTGCGAAACCGACTGATCGCGGTGGTGACCAATTTGCGGTCGGACATCAACGCGGGCAACACGCGCGATTGCCAGGAAGCGGTCGAGGAGCTGTCCGTGTCCTTGTTGGAGCTCGAGGACTCCGACGTCCCAGCCAACTACATCGTCCGGCTGCGCGCCGAACAGGCGTCCTTGCGCAAGGCCACCCTGCGCATGTACCACATTCAGCGCGAGGCGTTCCTGCCGTCGGCGAAGGCGATGATCACCAGCCTGGTGCTGATCATTCTGGTGATGCTGATGTTCACCGATATGGGTGGGCAACTGGAATCGCTTGTCACCCTGGGTTTCCTGGCGTTCTTCTTCGTCTACCTGCTCCGGATCCTCAACGTGATCGACAAGCCGTTCAAGGTCGGCAAGGAACGTACCGACGACGACGTGAGTCTGTTCCTGCTCACCGAATTCGTTGTCCACGCACACTCCGCTGGTGAGGGCGGAGTGGCAGCCGAAGACGTCGCGGTGCAGGCCGAAGCGCTCGAGCAGCGACTGGTCGAGGTCGAGGAGGCCAAGGCGGAGGAGCTAGAAGAAGCCGCAGCCGAGCAGGCCGAGCAGGCTGAGGCGGCGGAGGAAGCGGCGGCCGATATGGTCGAGCACTTCATGGCGGCAGACGAGCCGGCCTCCGGCGAACGCTAGGGGAGCGCACCCAGCCGCGCCTCAGATAACAGGTTTCTGACGGTCTCCGCTCATCTTGGCCGTCAAAGGGCGGGGCCGAGGCTATGCACACGGAACCGTGTGAGATCTGGATCCGACTGAAGGAGCGCCGGGAAGATGACAACCATGTGGTCTGTCGTTGCCGACACGTTAGGCGAACCGTCCGAGGTTCTACAGCTGCAGGCCCGCCCGATTCCGGAGCCCGGTCCCGGCGAGGTCCGGATCCGGGTGGCAGCTGTACCTGTCCATGCCAGCGATCTGCATACCATCCGCGGCAGATACGGATTCACCCCGGAGTTCCCCACCGTACCCGGAATCGAATCCGTCGGTGTGATCGACGAACTCGGTAGCGGTGCAGACGGTCTGACCGTCGGGCAACGCGTCATCACGATCGGAGTCAAGGGCACGTGGCAGGAGTATGTCGTTGCCGATGCCGAGCGGGTCTTGCCGGTTCCCGTCGGCATGAGCAATTCCACGGCCGCCCAGATTCTCGCCAATCCGCTCACCGCCGTGATCTTGACCGGTGATGAACTCGATGTTCGACCGGGTGAATGGCTCCTGCAGACGGCGGCCGGTTCAACCGTGGGCCAGTCGGTCATCCAACTCGGAGCGCACGTCGGCTTCAAGACCCTCAACGTGGTCCGCCGTCGATCCGCTGTCGAGGACATCCTCGCGCTGGGGGGCACCGCGGTGATCTGCACGGAGGATGAGGACGTGCGCGAACGGATTGCCGACATAGCAGGCCACGACGGCGTGTCCAAGGCGATCGACTGTGTCAGCGGTCAGGTAGGTGCGGACGTGTCGCGTGCGCTGGCACCGCACGGTGAGCTGGTCGTCTACGGTGCGCTGTCCACGCACCGCCAAACCGATCCCGACAAACTCACCATCCCCATCTTCGCGCGCTCACTGATCTACGAAACCAAGACCGTTCGGGGGTTCTGGCTGTTCCGCTGGTTCACCGAGACCCCGAAGGATCGGATGGCCGCAGCGATCGACCGGACACTTCAGCTCGCCGACAGCGGCGCGCTGCGCGTGCCCGAGGGCCAGCCGATCCCCGTCGAAAAGTTCAGCGAAGCCGTCTATTTGGCCGAAGCCCCCGCACACGGGGGCAAACCGCTGCTGGTATTCGAACGGTAGGAGGCAGACGCTGCCCTTCGACGAGTAACCGCGGCCCGGCTCACGGGCGGGGCGGCGGGTATCTCACCGGCGAACCATGACGTGCGGAGACGCGCGCGGCACCACCAGCGGTGTGCCGGTCTGCGGGTCGTCGATTATTTGGCACCTGAGGCCGTAGACGGCCTCGACCAGTTCCTGGGTAATGACGGTGGTCGGATTGCCCTGCGCGACAATGGTTCCGGCCTTCATGGCGATGATCTGGTCGGCGTACCTGCAGGCGTGATTGAGGTCGTGCAGCACCGCGACCACGGTGCGGTTCTCTTCGCGGTTGAGGATGGCGAACAGGTCGAGCAGTTCCACCTGGTGGGCGATGTCGAGAAAGGTCGTCGGCTCGTCGAGTAGCACCAGGGGGGTCTGCTGGGCCAGCAACATGGCAACCCACACTCGTTGGCGCTGTCCGCCGGACAACTCGTCGACCAGGCGTCCGGCCAGTTCCGTCACCCCTGTGCATCGCATCGCGTCGGCGACGGCGTCGTTGTCACTGCGAGACCACTGGCGCAGCACCTTCTGGTGCGGGAAACGACCGCGGGACACTAGGTCGGCGACGCTGATGCCCTCCGGGGCGATCGACGTCTGGGGGAGAAGGCCGAGTCGGCGGGCCACCTCCTTGGTGTGCACGCTGCTGATGTCGTGCCCGTCCAGGATCACCTGGCCGCCTGATGGTTTCAGGAGCCGGGCCAGACCACGCAGCAGCGTGGACTTGCCGCACGCGTTGGGACCGACGATCGCGGTGACGCGGCCGTCGAGTACGTCGACCGAGAGGTCGGCGATTACCGCAGTGTCGTCATAACCGATCGAGAGGTGATCGGCGCGGAGCCTGGAACTGGTCTGTCCTGCGAAAGCGGAATCCTCTGCGGTGCATTCGTTCTCGCGGCCGATCAACGTTGGCGCGCCTGTGTGACGAGCAGGTACACCAGATACACCCCGCCGAGCGACACAGTCACCGCGCCCACCGGCAGCTCGCTCCCGCTGAACAACTGTTGGGCGATGACGTCGCTGATCAACAGCAGCACCGCGCCCATCGCCGCCGACGGCACCAGGCCGACACCCGGGCTCGCGGTGAGCCGCCGTGCGATCTGCGGCGCGGCCAGCGCGACGAAGGAGACCGGGCCCGCAGCGGCGCAGGCCACAGCCACCAGGCCGACGCCGACGACGAGATACCGCAGCCGGGCGCGGTCGGGCCGCACGCCGAGCGCACCGGCGGCGTCGTCACCCATCTGCAACACCGGCAGCTGCGGTCCCAGCGCAATCAGCATCACGGCCACCATGACCAGGCAGACCGTCATGGGTAGTACCTGCGTCCAGCTCAGTCCGTTCAGCGTGCCTTGTTGCCACACCGATGCGGTGACGGCGACGTGGAAGTCGAGTTTGATCACGATCCATTGGTTCACCGAGTTGAGCACCGCGCTGACGGCGATGCCGACGACGATGAGCCGGTAACCCGCCAGTCCGTTGCGGTAGGACAGGGCATACACGACGACCGCGGTGACCAGGCCGCCCACCAGCGCGCCGGCGACCACGGCGTAGTAGCCGCCGCCGATCCCGGCGATGACGATCAGCGCCCCGGTGTAGGCGCCCGAGTTGATCCCGATGATGTCCGGGCTGCCCAGTGCATTGCGGGTGAGCGCTTGAAAGATCGCGCCGGAGACGCCGAGCGCGGCGCCGATCAGCAACGCCATCAGCATTCGGGGCATCCGCCACTCGAGAATCACGACCCGGTCGAACGAGGTGTTGGTTCCCATCAGCAAGCCGAGCACGTCGCCCGGTGCGACGGTGTACTTACCGATACCGATTGCGAGGACTGCGATGACAAGCGTGCCTGCCAGCAGCGACGCGACCACGGTGATCGCGCGCAATGACGCCCGCGCCGACACGTTGCCGACCCGGACGACGCAGTGGCGCCGGCCGAATTCGACGTGGTCCGAACGGTTCGAGGTGATCGTCATGAACGGACTGCTCCCCGCTTGCGGATCAGCCAGATCAACACCGGCGCACCGAGAAACGCGGTCACGATTCCGGCTGGTAGCTCTGCGGGGCGGATGATCACCCGCCCGACGATGTCGGCCGCCAACAGCAGTGTCGGCGCGACGACGGTGGCGTACGCGAGGATCCACCGCCAGTCCGGACCGGTGAACCGGCGTACCGCATGCGGCACCATCAGACCCACGAAACCGATCGGGCCGGCACCGGCGGTGGCGGCTCCGGCGAGCAAGGTGACGGAGACCAGGCTCAGCGCCTGGGTGCGGGCGACGTTGCCGCCCATGCTTTTTGCCAGATCATCGCCGAGCGCGGTGACGTTGAGCGAACGGCCCACGATCAGGCACAGCACGACGCCGACCGCGATGAAGGGGGCGATGGTGGCGGCGACGTTCAGGCCGCGGCCGTCGAGCGCGCCGGCGTCCCAGAACCGCATGTTGTCGAACGCCCGGGGATTGTGCAGCCGCACGGCGAACCCGACGCCGTCCATCACCGCGCCGATCGCGACGCCGGCGAGTAGCACGTGGACCGGGGTGACGGTGGCGCGGCCGGTCATTCCGACCAGATACACGAGCAGCATCGCGAACAGCGCGCCGGCGAAGGCGAACCAGATGTAGGTCCAGACGCCGGTCATGCCGAGGAATGCGATCGCGCAGACAACGAAAAGCGCTGCACCGGAGTTGATCCCGAGGATCTCGGAGTCGGCCAACGGATTACGGCCCACCGCCTGGATCAGCGTTCCGGACAGGCCGAGGGCCAGGCCGACGATCACGGCGAGGACGGTACGGGGGATCCGGAGATCGCGCACGATCCACTGGTCGCCGATGTCGCGATAGTCGGTGAGCGCATGCCACACGGTTGGCAGCGTTACGTTCTCGGTGCCGATCGCCAGACTGGCCACACACATTGCGGCCAGCAGCGCCGCAGCCAGGACCATCCCGATGGCCCGGCAACGTCGAGTCGGGTACCGCGGCGCAGTGGTCTGCGCTTTCGCTGCCGGTGCGTGGACGGTCACGGTGGCTAGAGGCCGGCCCGCTCGAGCGCTTCGTCGTACTCCTCGTCAGCTGCCTTGTCGCCCTTGCCGTCGGCCAGGGCGCGGGCGTAGACAGCCTCGACGTCATCGGCGACGAGGGCGTACTTGGCATCCCAGGTCTCGGAGTCGAACCGCCAGTAGCCGATGACATCCAGTTGGTCGATCGTCCACCCTTGGCCGCGGAAGTGCTTGCGCACGGCACGGGATTCGGCGGCCTCTCCGGCGAACCAGCAGTAGCCGCGACCGTCGGGCAGCGTGAGCTCGCGGACCAGCTGCGCGAGTTGGCTTGAAGCGTAGCCGTTTCCAGTGCCGATGCTGGGAATGACGGAGACGTCGGGATGCGGCTGCAGATAGTCCAGATCTTCGCGCTCGGCGACCTCGACGATGGCGGTGACGGGGATTCCGCCGGGCAGCTCCTCGATGATGCGGGCGGTGGCGGGCAGTCCGGACAGGTCGGTGACCAGCAGCTGCCAGTCGGTGGTTGCTTCGGGCCGGTACCACGACCGGGCGTGGTCGAGTCCGACCCGGTCGCCTAGGCGGGTCTCGATGGCCCACGTCGTTCCGGCTCCGCGGGCATGCAGCGCGATGTCGAGGTCTATCCGGTCGCCGTCGTGGTGTCGCACGGAGTAGTTGCGTCCCTCCGCACCGGATTCTGGGTCGACATAACGTGTCCCGTCGGAGCCGGTGAGGACCGATGGGGGGATGCCTTCGCCGTCGGGGGTTGGGGTGGGGAAGTAGACGCCGACTGCGGAGTCGCCGGCCTGTTGTACGGAGAGCGCCTCGGGATCGTCGACCTGCAACGTGATCCTGCGCAGGCGTGGACTCAGCTGCCTTATCTCGATGACGGACGCGAACGAGAAGCTCATCGAGCTTAGGTTACCCTAAGCGGGCCTATCGACAGTACCGTCCCGCTAACGATCGGCGTTGCGATACAGGTGAGGTTGAAGGAAGCGATTCGGGCGGTGATGGCTATCTACTCGAGGGATTGCCTGGCGGCGACGATGACTTCCGTACGGTGGTTTTTTTGCTGACTGAAAAGTATTGCACTACACTATGATTCGCTACATTGGCGTATTGGGGTAGCCCGTGGCCGGACTGCGCGCCTACGCCACCAAACATCCGTGCCATGGGTTCCGGCGTGCCTGGGCGACGCTGCGCTACGACGAGCGCCGTGAGGTCAGCAAGAAGAAGATCGCAAGGCCATCAAGATTGCCTCGATGATCGACGAACACACCCGGGTCTCGCTGCTGCACGTGGTGGAACGGTCGATCACCGTAGAGAAGTATCATTATGCTGTGCAGGACAGGCACTTTCGCTTATCCGAAACTCCCCACCAGTGGCATCTCATGAAAAATCGAGGCTTACGAGACCGTACGCCGTCATTCCTGCGTATTCGCTGTGAATCCGTGGTGTAACCCGAGCCCCTATTGATAGTCGGAGTCACGATTTAGGCGAACGGACTTTCATGTGAACAGGCGGGGCAACGTCGTGATGGTGCAGCGTGAACCTGACCCACCGCGGGTCCTGAAGGCGGTGTCAGGCGACCGGTACGCCGACTGGGAGGCGGTCTACCAGGACAACGTGACCTGGGTATACCGCACGATCTTCGCGCGCGTCGGAAACCTGGCCGATGCTGAGGACCTGACCGCCGAAGTGTTTCTGGCTGCGCTGAAGCCGCTGAAGATCACGGCATCCAAGGCGGAGGTTCGCGCTTACCTGCGGGCAACCGCACGAACCGTGCTGGCCGCGCACTGGCGCCAGACGCTCGGTCGTGAGATCACCACGATCGACGACATGGAGCTGGCCGCACCCGAGACCGAAGAGGCCATCAGCACCGCGCCCGAGCGGGTAGGTGAGGTTCTGGCGGCGCTGCCGGACAACTACCGGCGAATACTGGAATTGCGCTTCCTGCATGGCTGTTCGATCAAAGACTCGGCCAAAGATCTCGGTGTCAGCGTCGCGAACGCCAAGGTTTTGCAGCATCGGGCTCTACGCTTGGCAGCACAGGTCAACGGGAAGGGCGAGCGATGAACGCGCGAGGTTTCCGACGCTACATTGACGACCTCGCGGCCGGTCGGCGCCCCAAGTCGTTCGAACTCGACGACTTCGAGGCCGAGCAGATCCGCACCGCCATCGACCTGCAGGCCGCACGGATGGGCGCCGACGCGCCACGCCAGGAGTTCCTGGCCGACTTGCACAGCCGCCTCGCCGCTCAGATGGAAGTCGAACCGGAGCCGATGACGAATGTGCGCCGCCTGCCGACAGCCACCCGGCGCCAGGTGGTGGTCGGGACGTCCGCGGCGGCAGCCGCAGCGGTCGCGGCGGTCGCGGTCGACCGGATGGTGATCCGCGATGAGAAGACGCCAGATGTGAACGCCACGGGCGGCGAGCTCACCCCCAACGAGGGCAGCTGGCAGGCCGTCGGCAGGAGTTCCGAGATCGCCGAGGACGGCGTGATGCACCCGTTCGCGGTGGGCTCGGTCATCGGATTCGTCCGCCGGGTCGACGGCCAACCCGAAGCGGTGTCGGGGGTATGCACACATCAGGGCTGCCGGCTCTGGTTCGACAAGCCCGACGCCCGGCTACGGTGCCCGTGCCACTCGACGTCGTTCTCGCCGGAGGGCCAGGTGCTGACCCATCAGCTGTCCATCTCGCCGGCGCCGTTGCCCAAGCTCGACGTGCGTGAGGCCGACGGCGTCATCCAGGTATTCGCCCCGGCCGAGCCCACCGAACCGGCGTGACTCTCGGCAGGCGTAACCCGCGCCCCTATCCCTTGGTGAGCGGTCCACAGCGCTGGGCCCGCGATCCAGCCATGGAGGTGCACCTTGTCTCGACACCGTTTGTCACGCCACCGCTTGTGCCAACACCGAAAGCTCGGGCTCGCAACGGTTCCCGCCGCGGCGGCCGTGCTGTTGCTCGCCGGCTGCTCGGGGAGCAGCGATACCGCGACCGCCCCGCCCTCGCTGACCTTCGCCACCGAACTCAGCGTAACGCCGGGAATGGCTGGCCTGTCTTCGATGCCCGGAATGCCAGTCATGCCGGCTCCGGCGCCGGGTGCCGGTACACCCGTGCCGGCGCCGCAGGGGCCAGATGCGGTCGATATCAACAACTTTGCGTTCGCACCGCTGACCTTGACCGTCCCGGTCGGGGCGACGGTGACCTGGACCAACCGCGACGAGGAGCCGCACACCGTGGCCGCCAGCGACGGGTCGTTCCACTCACCCGGGATGGGCACTGGTGGCAGCTACTCGTTCACCTTCACCAACGTAGGCTCGTACGACTACGTCTGCTCCATCCACCCGTTCATGCACGGCACCGTGGTGGTGACCAAATGACGACCGGCGAGCAGGATTCGCAGGGCATGACGCGGCGTCAGCTGATGCGTCACTCGGCCTGGTTTGGTGCCGCCGTCGTATTGACCGTCGCCGGGGGCGAGGTGATCTCGCACGTCGCCGGCTCGACAATGTCCGCCGGCGCAGCCCAACCGGCGCGGCCGAGGCTGCGGTTCGCCCAAATCAGCGACAGCCACCTCGGTTTCACCGGCACCGCCAACGCGAACGTCACCGAGACGTTCAGCGAGGCGATCCATCAGATCAACAACCTGGGCTACACCCCGGACTTCGTGATCCACACCGGTGACCTCACGCACCTGGCCACGCCCGAGCAGTTCGATCAGGTCAAGCAGATGATGACGGGAATCAAATCGCCGCACATCTTCACCGTCCCGGGTGAACACGACTCGATCGACGACGGCGGGCAGAAGTATCTGCAGACCTTCGGTGCGGGTACCCGCGGCGACGGCTGGTACAGCTTCGACACCGCAGGAGTGCATGTCATCGCGCTGGTCAACACGCTGAACCTGAAGAAGCTCGGTCATCTCGGTGCCGACCAGCTCGCGTTCATCGAGAAGGATGTCGCGCCGCTGACCAGCGACACCCCGATCGTCGTGTTCAGCCACATCCCGCTGTTCGCGATGTATCCGGACTGGGGCTGGGGCACCGACGATGCCACTCAGGCGTTGAGCTACCTGCGCCGGTTCTCATCGGTGACATGTCTGAACGGGCATGTGCACCAGTTGTTTACGAAGACCGAGGGCAACATCACGTTCCACAGCGGCACCACCACCGCCTACCCGTTGCCGCATCCGGGTGACGGGCCCGCACCGAAACCGCTGACGCTGCCCGCCGGGAAGCTGAAGGACGCTCTGGGCATCCGTGAGGTCAGCTACACCACGGGCAACGACGCCCTCGCACTGAAGGAGCAGACGCTGCTCTGAGCACACTTGCTATCGCGCGGTTTTTGACCGCGGCTGCGCTGCGGGCTGGGATCAGCGTGACGTTGGCGGTCAGTGGGCTCATCCACGCAGAACTCCACGTGCACGGCTACCGCTACGTGCCGACCATTGGCTTGGCGTTCCTGACGCAGGCGAGTGTCTTTGTGGCGCTGGCCATTCTGATCGCCGTAGGCGGGCCAAGCTGGCGGCAATGGGCCGCAGGTCTAGGCGCCTTGGGCTCGCTGGTGGCCTTCGCGTTGTCCCGGGAAGTCGGGATCTTCGGCGTCGTCGAGCACGGCTGGGAGCCCGCGCCCGGGGTGCTTGTGAGCGTGATCGCCGAAGTGCTGACCGTCGTGCTGTGCGCAGCGGCAGTGCTCACGGCGCGGGGCGCTCGCCCCGTCTGACAACCCTTCGACGGCTCCAGAGCCATTTTTGGTGACGAAATTCCGGACCGCGATTGTGTAACCCTGCTCCCTATTTATTGGTGAGGCGATTCGAACAGCGCCGAGCCAATTCACACGAGAATGAGGACAATCATGACTTTCCCAAACCCACTGCGATCCATTGCAGGGTTCGGCATCGCCGCCGCGACCACCCTGGGCGCCGCGCCCCTGGCCTCCGCCGCTCCGCCACCCGACCGGCGGCGCCGACCCGCACGTCCCGTCTGGCACGAACCCGATGGTTCCCTATGGTCCTGATGCGGCACAGATGCACGGCCCCAACCCATTCGGAGGCCACGGACCCGACCCCGCGCAGGTGTACGGCCCGAGCGCAGGCAACCCGGCCGGCCCCAGACCGTTCGTCGCCGGCGGCCCCAACCCGTCCACCCCTATGGAGCCGATCCGTTCGTTCCGTTCGGCCCGAACCCCTTTGTTCCCTACTGAACGCAATCGCAGCAATAAATACGGCGCTTTTATTCGGCGCCGTGGTGTAAACCCGCCCGCGTATCTAGAAATAACCAATCCAATTCATCAGAAAGAGCAACACCATGACGAATTTCATCCGCACCACTGCCGTTGCGTCCGGTCTGATCGCCGCGGCGATGGGAACCGCCGGCCTAGCCTCGGCGGCCACCACAGGCCCGGTGAACGCCGCCGCGACGATCCAAGCCCTCCAAGCCAACGGTTATCGGGTCATCCTGAACAAGGTCGGCGCCGAGCCGCTCTCCGCGTGCCACGTGACGTCGATCCGGCCGGGGCAGCCTGTTACCGAGACCGTGCCCGCTGGTGGCGGGGACACGATGCTAAAGGTGGTGTACACGCCGGCGTATGTGGACGTCGCGCCCTGACGACTCCCGGGCACGCACTCAGTTGCCCGCCTCTGAGTGAATCGGCGAGATCGCTCAGAGGCGGGCAATCTCGTTGCCGGTCAGAGCAATCCGACTTTTCCTTTCCAATCTTCCGGTGAACCGTCCGACATGATTTGGGCGTTTGCAATATGCGAGAGCAAGCGTAGTTGCGTGCAGCGTAGGGATAGCAGAGCGCAACTCACCATTATTTGCTGCGGTCGATTGTGGATCTGTCCTCGCGATCCAGGCAGCTGGTGAAGGTGTCGCTCGGACTCAACTGCTAACGATGTGGCTCGTGCCGGGACCCTCCGTTTGTCGAAGCCGCCGGTGGCGGGAATCAAACCGATGCCGTCACCGTCAAGGCGATCGACGACGGCATAGCGGTAACGACTACGCTCGAAGTGAAAATCGGGGTGGCCCCTCCTGATTGAGGGGTGGTTCTGCTAGGGCTGCGGTCGTAGACGCTGACTTTCTCGCGGGCCATATCGGTGGGGCGGGACTCAGCGCTGGGCTACCGCACGCCGGCCGAGTACGCTGCGGCGTGCAGGCACACCCACACCGTGGCTTGCGAGATCGACTGGAATCAAATAACCCGACTCTAAATCCGGGTGGACTCAGTATCGGGGACTCGCCAGAAGGCTTTCTGGTGGGTGGCCCGCCGATGTAGAGACCGGCGTGCCGGTTGCGATCTCGATTGCGCCGCGGTGAGCGCGGTTCTACGACTTCGGCGCCGGCACCTTTACTGTGAAGAAATGGCTTGGGATTTCAGCACCGAACCGGAGTTCCAGAAGAAACTCGACTGGGTCAAGCAGTTCTGTGAGGAGAAGGTCGAGCCGCTCGATCACGTGTTTCCGCACGCGGTGCGCTCACCGGACCCCGCGGTGAAAGCCTATGTCCGAGAACTCCAACAGGAGGTCAAAGATCTGGGCCTTTGGGCGATCTTCCTCGATAAGGATCTCGGCGGCCCAGGTTACGGGCAGCTCAAGCTCGGTCTGCTCAACGAGATCATCGGACGTTACGCCGGCGCTCCACACATGTTCGGCGCCTCCGCGCCGGACACCGGCAACATGGAGATGCTCGCCGCCTACGGGACCGAAGAACAGAAGAAGCGTTGGTTGGAGCCGCTGCTCAACCAGGACATGTTCTCCGCCTATTCGATGACCGAACCGCAGGGCGGAAGCGATCCCAACCTGTTCAAGACGCACGCCGCCCGCGATGGCGATGAGTGGGTGATCAACGGCGAGAAGTGGTTCACCTCAGCGGGTCGGGTCGCCGACATTTTGTTTGTGATGTGTACCAACGGCATGTTCGTGGTGCCGCGCAAGACGCCGGGCGTGGAAATCATGCCCGAACCGCGCAATCACAACCACATCCTGTACCGCGACGTGCGGGTGCCGCTCGACCATCTACTCGGTCCGGAGGACGGTGCAAAGGTGTTGGCGCAGCGGCGTCTTGGTGGCGGACGCATCCACCACGCCATGCGCACGATCGCGCAGTGCAATCTCGCCTTCGACATGATGTGCGAACGGGCGCTCAGCCGCGAATCGCACGGCAAGGTCATCGCCGAACACCAGATGGTGCAGGAAAAAATCGCCGAGTCCTACGCGATGATCAAGATGCTGCGCCTGTTCGTCCTCGAAACGGCGTGGAAGATCGACAACACCTCGACTCAGGAGGCCCGCACGGAGATCGCCGCCGTGAAGTTCTCGATGGCGAAGGTCTTGCGCGAGGTGTCGTTCAACGCGCTGCACATCCTCGGGTCGCTCGGCACCACCGATCTCACGCCCATCCAGGCGATGTACTCCGCCGCCCCGACGATGGGCATCGCCGACGGCGTCGACGAGGTGCACAAGGCAACGGTCGCGCGGCGCGTGTTGAGGGATTACCGCCCACACGAGGGCGACTTCCCGACCGAATTCCTGCCGTACAAGCGCGAAGAAGCGAGAAAGAAGATGCAGCCCGTGCTCGACGCCAAGCCCGAACTGGCCGCCGCCGCAGAGGCCTACCAAAAGCACTTCGCGCGTCGTCGCTGAGCAGGCACTCCCGGTCCGTACTACGTGCAGAAGGCCTCGCTGCGGGTTCGACAGGCGCCGGCGGCCAGCCGGGTAGGGCAGTCAACGAAGGTCATTGAACTGGGCGGAGCACAACCACCCCTGGGACGGTCTGTAGGTAGTCGAGTAGCGGACTATCGACGACTTTGCTATTTGCGCGCAGTGACGACGCGTTTCGAAGGACAGGCCCGTCAGGTGTGTCAATAAAGATACCGACATGCGTAACGTCGAGGCCGCCGTCTTCTGCGTATGCGCCGATGTAATCACCGGTGCGCAGACGGCCTAGGACACTGCTATCGACCTGCTGGCTTGGAATGTATGAGATGGTTCGCGGAACAACGGGCATACCGGGCAAGTACACCCCGCCAGAATCCTTCTTGTTGAGGGTCTTGGTCACCTGAATCGAGTTGGCGCTAAGACTCGTAGTGACGTCGGTCGCTATCGCAGGCGTCGATACCGACCAGTCGGTAAAGAAATGCTTTCTGTTCTGGAATCCGACGACGCCGCCCTTGTATCGGACCTGAATGAGGCTGTCGATGAACTCCTCGCGGTTCTTCGCCCGTTTCAGCGCTTCGACGTAGTCGGCATAGGTAAAACAGTCCAGCTTCTGCAGCTCAATAACAAGCTGCTCGGGTTCAGTCGCCGAACCGACAAGAGTATTTGCGCCGTAAGGTACTCCCAGGAACTGCCGTGACACTGTTTCGGATCGCTCGGACAGTCCGGCGCGTGAGGCATCTTTTCCAACGGTCAACAGAGTTTGGAGAATCTGCTCGCTCTGGCTGGAGATCTGAACGGCCGGCGACCCCGTTGCTTGGGTCGCCAGGTAGTCCGCGACGGGGATCGGTGAGGTCGCCGAGTAGCCGATGGGCAGGAGCACGTCGCCGGCAGTCGTGTTGTAATACACGTCCCACCGGTAGTAGCCGGCAAACGCAGCGGGATCGGCGGCGAGCACCGCCGCGTAGTCGTTGACGGCCTGCACGTATTGGTGCGAGTTGTTGTACCGGTACAGGGCGTAATCGCGGTCATCGACGAAGCCATTAGCGGCGAGGTAGCGGCCGGCCGCCATGATGCTGTCGTGGGGGGAGAGGATGTCGCCGCCCTCGCCGTAAGCGCCAAAGGTCGAGGGCAAGAACTGCATGGGGCCTTGCGCGCCAGCGGTGCTCACGCCGGCGATGCGGCCGAAGCCGGTTTCGATCAGGTTGATCGCCGCCAGATAGGTCCAGTCGACGCCGGACGCCGATTCCGCTTCGCGGTAGTAACCAAGCAGCTCATCGGACGGCCTCGGCGGGACGATGCGCCACGCAGGCAGCGTGTCTTTCGCTCTACTCATCGCGGTGAGCTGCCGACGCGCGGCGACATTGCGGTCGTAGATTTCGAGGAGCGACGGCGGGATCCGCGGGCGCGCGATCGGGTCCCCCTCGGGGTGCCGTCCGAGGGCACGGTAGGCGGCTTGCTGGCGGTGCGCCGCCGCCATCAACACAGTCTCCGACGACGACGGGTCGCGCAGCGCCATCTCGTCGGCGACAAGGTCGTCCGCCATTTGCACGGGGTCGGATGCCAACCGCGGCTGCAATGGTTCTGATGGCAGCCGCGGCGGCGCGGGCGGAAGGGTGGTCGCTGTGGCGGTCGCCGTCGTTGTGGTTGAAGGCTTGGTCGACTCTGAGCAGCCGACTAGTGCGAGCATGATCGTGACGACGAGAAGCGGCGTGGCGCGCCAAATCGTACGGATGCTCGCGACAGCCGACCGCAGCACGGTGGCGTCGAGACGGTTGTGGCTCAAAGTGTTCACTTCGCGGTGTTTGCGTGAAATTCTCTGCGACCCGGGTCGAGTGGGCCTGCAGCGAGTGTTTCGTATCGGGGCGTGTGACATCAACGGGAAGGAGGTGCCGGTGTTCTGCTCGGGCCAAACTCCGCGTCTTGGTAGAGCGTCTGACCACCAGTCACCGTCTTGCGGAATCTGGGCGCAGTCACTTCGGGCATGCCCAGTTCCTCGTAGACCGCGCGCCATTGCCTGCCGAGACTATTCGACCGCCCGAGGCACGCACAGCGCCCGCTCGTCACATCACCGGCGAGGCGGCGGCAACCTCGAAATGCGAGACCGTGGTCTCGCGATCGACGAGGTACTCGTCGTCCTCGGGGTAGAACACGGCGGCCTCTATGTCAGAACCCGCGAACCCGATGATGGCAGCCCGTGACTCCCACCAACTGACCGTCAGGACTTCGGTTCGACCATCTCCCAGGTCTCGCGTCCACATCTGGCAGCCACGGTTGCCCGGCGTCGCCGCATACTCACGCAAACCTGTGCCGGTGATGTAGGCGACGTAGGCGTTCGCCTGCTCGGTCCGAACCCAGCCTCGCCACATCCGAGCGATCATGACCATCTCCTCGACGACACCGGTCTCCCGCCCACAACGACTTGCGACTGCAGCGAGTCGACGAACGCCTGTCCGATCCCGCCGACGCCAGGTGGCTCGGTCGTTCCGCGTGCGAACACCACCTCGACATCGGGGCATGGAGCTGCCCACGCGGACGGTATGTCTATTGTGAGCTCGCGACCTGGCCGGCACCACCTGGCTCGTATCAACCTGACGACGCTGCCGGTGCCACCCTCGAACTCCAAACGGTTAGCTGATCTCGATACTAGGTGCGGGTACGGGTTCAGCGCTCGGCGAGCCGACGCGATGTGCGTCACATTCCTGTGCCTGCGCCTGCTTGGGCCAGCGACGCGCGGACCCGGCCGAGCAGCGGTATCGACCCTTGTTGGCGGTGATCGCTGATGGTTTACGCGACGCTAGCGTGGGCGAGCCGCTGCGAACGCACCTATCCTCTTCACCGAGGCCACTGTCATGGCTCGACCCACAAAGCGTCGGAAAATCCGAAACTGGTTAATCCATGACACGAACCATGTGATTCAACGGTTCGCAATGGAGTTGCAAGGCCTGACCACACGTTCAGTGAACTTCCTGATCGAGAACCGGGAGTCGCCGATCGGCGACGTCGACGGTGGTCGCAGACAGCGTCCATACGGACTGAAAGGAATACCCAATGGCCTCCCCGTACGGTGGCTCGCGTCTCGGCACCCAATTCGGGCCTTATGAGCTGCGGTCTCTGATCGGTATGGGCGGAATGGGTGAGGTGTACGGGGCCTACGACACCGTTAGGGATCGGATGGTCGCGGTCAAGGTCCTGCGCGCAGAGATGGCCGCGGACGCAGTTTTCCAGGAGCGTTTTCGGCGCGAGTCCCGGGTGGCGGCGCGACTGCAAGAACCGCACGTGATCCCGGTGCACGATTTCGGCGACATCGACGGCGTCCTCTATATCGACATGCGCCTGGTCGACGGCGCCAGTTTGAAGGATGTGCTGCGGGCGACCGGCCCGCTCGAACCGGTGCGGGCGACGTCAATCATCACGCAGGTAGCGGCCGCACTGGACGCCGCGCACTCCGACAACCTGGTACACCGCGACATCAAGCCGGAGAACGTGCTGCTGACGCCCGATGACTTCGCCTACCTCGTCGATTTCGGCATCGCTCACGCCACCGGCGATGCCAGCGTGACGTCGACGGGGGTGTTGATCGGATCGAGCGCCTACATGGCCGCAGAACGGTTCAGCGGCGGCCCGGTTGGGCCACCGGCGGACATCTACGCGCTGACGTGCCTGCTCTACGAATGCCTCACCGGCCGGCCGCCGTTTGAGACCGGCGATTTGAGGCAGCTGATGAGTGCCCACATGTTTTCGCCGCCGCCGCGGCCGAGCATCATGCGCCGGGGGATCAATCGCGCGTTCGACGACGTCATCGCCAAGGGCATGGCCAAGGACCCCGTGCAAAGATTCTCCTCCGCCGGCGAACTGGCCAAGGCAGCCGCGGCGGCCGCGTCGTCGGCCCGGGCGCCGACTGCAGCGGCTCCTCACGCCGGCCGGCCGCCGAGCACGCGGCAATTCTCCGCGGTCTTCCCGAATCCGGCCGCGACGGGATACACCCCCTACCCGCCGCCCGTTCGAACCCCCGAGACCCCGGTGCAGAGCTCGCGCTTCCGTCGTTCGCAGGTGGCGCTGATCGTGGTGACGATAGTGATGTTGGGCGCCGCCGCAGTCCTCGCCGCGATGCTGGTCGTCGGCAACCCCAACAGCGGCTCGCCGCCCCAAACAACTTTGGCGGTGCCGCCCACGGCGGACACGACGACCGAAACGACCGCGCAACCAACGACCACCGAATCACCGTCGACGACTTCCACGACACCGACAACGCCCGCCGTGCCTGGTGCCGACGGGCAGGGCTTTGTCGGCCACTCAGCCCGCTGCGACCCCGGAAACCCGCCAGCGGCGTTGGTCCGAACCGCCCAGTCACTGGCAGTGGTATGTCAATCGGGGCCGGGAAGCTTCTACTACCGCGGCGAGCGTCTCAGCGACGGCGCCAACATCGAACTCGCCAACGCCGTGCCGTCGTCCGGCGGGTTCGATGTGACCAACCCGGTCGACGGCACCCGGTATGAGGTGCGTCCCGACCGGCTCACCATCATCAGCAACGGCAACGTGGACTCCTCGGAAGCGGTGTTGCAGTACGGGTCGGGCTGACGGTCACGGCACAGATAGAACGGTCCGTTGAGGTTTACCGCAAGGTCGCGGTCCCACTCTTCGTCGGTCATCGTCGTTGTGTGCCGCGTCGAACACCGACGCCCCCCGATGGCAAGACCCTCTCATGGCTGATTAGCCACGGGACGCTGCGCGCCCCGCCCATAGCCGTGACTTTGCCAAACCAACACTGAAATACTCATGGACGCCGCTGACGGACCGACCTCATACGCCGGCTGAAGGGATGCACATCGTGACGATCATCCGCGGGTTCGCCGCAGCCGCCATTCTGGCTTGCGCTGCCCTGGGATTTGCCGGTCCCGCCCAGGCTGACCAGGTCATCGAAGGCGTCTACACCTACACCGAGGCGGAGGGGCAGACGGGCACGTGGACGATCTTTCCGTCATGTGTTCCGACTGTCGGCGACCTGCGTGTCAACCTCGAGCTGCCGGTCGCCTGCCGGCTGCACGTCGCGGGTTCGGAAGGTATCACCGGCGGGGACGCGCGGCTGACCGGCGGTGTGTGGGCCTTCAACACGACCAAACGCGAAGGTATGAAATGCCCGGACGGTAGCTGGGCACCGACCACCGAGACGGTCGAGTTCGATGACATCACCATGACCGGCACCCGCAGTATCTTCCACACCGCGGTCTGTGGGCTGCAGCCGGGGCAGTTCATCGTTCCTTTCACGCTCTCGTTCATCGAGCCGCTGCCGATTCCGGTCGACCGCTATCCGCTGATCTGTGAGCCGGGCGGCCTGCGGCGCTGCTTCTGAAATCGAGTAAGCCCCGCGATGCCACGATTCTTTTCCGCATCGGTGGGATGCCGCGCGGGCCGACGCCTCCGCACCGCGCAACGGGTGACTCGCAAGCGTCCCGCTGCTCAAGGTCGTCGATATGACCGGCCCGGGACTCACCGACCGATGGGGCGTCACTTGCACCGATCTCGGGGCGTGCGTGTTGGCCCCGAACGGCAAACTCGTGTCGGTCTTCGGTGACACCTTCTCGGGGCGCAAGGTCGGCGAGGGTGACTGGCGTTCCCCCGTCATCCTGATCGGCACCGGTGACGCCGACCACGAGATCGTCTACGAACGGGCCGGCGGCGACGACCCCGACTATGCGCGCCAGCTGTGGCACTACGTTCACGACGACGTGGCCACCGGATGGACCCGCGGCGGCATCAGCACTGTCATCCCGTCCGACCTGCTGCGGGTGCACGACTCAATCTATCTGCACGCCATCGTCAATCGCGGGTTCGGCAACGTCATCTGGACCGAGATCTGGCGCTCCGACGACAGCGGTGTCTCGTGGACGCACATGGGGGAGGACGCCAAGTTTCCCGCCGACCTGCACGGCGGATACGCACAGTGCTGGTCGTGGGACTACGACCCCGACGACGGCTGGGTGTATGTGGTGGCCACCGGTTTTCAGCGTGACAAGGGCGTCATCCTGATGCGCGTTCGCCCGGAGCACATCGGCGATCGTGCGCGCTACTCGAGTTGGGGTTACGCCGACGAACGGTGGGCGTGGCGAAACCACGCAACCCCGATCACGCCCGACGGTGAGAAGTGGGGAGAGTTGACGTTTCGTCGTATGGCGCAAGGCAAATGGATCCTCGGCGGATTTTTCGCCTCGAAGTACGCGCTGGGGTATCGGGTCGTCAACTCACCGGTCGCCAACATGCACACCACGCCGATCCAGACGCCGGTGGTCGGCTCGGCGTGGAGTGGTGAGGACCACCTCAACAACCACGTCGCGCAGCTCTACGGGGGCTACGTGCTGCCGGGCGCTCGGTTCGCTATCGAGGGCGGTATCGGCCTGGTGGTGTCACAGTGGAACACCGCCGCCGGATGGCCTTATCGGGCAATGCAATTCAAAGGCGGCCTGAGGGACACCACGAAGACAGTCGTACCACCGGATCCGATCAACCTCTGACCGCTACACCGTGAACCCGCCGTCGACGTTCCAGTTCGCGCCGGTGACGTATCCGGATTCGGGACCCGCGAGGTAGCTCACCACGCTGGCGACGTCGCGCGGCTGGCCGTAGTGGCCGAGTGCGATCACTTGCCGTGCGAGATCGGCGAATTCACCCTCTTCCGGGTTCATGTCCGTCGCGATAGGTCCCGGCTGGACGTTGTTCACCGTGATGCCGCGAGGCCCGAGGTCGCGCGCCAGCCCACGCGTTAGCCCGGCGATGGCCCCTTTTGTCATGGCGTACACCGAAAGTCCCGGACCGGGCACCCGGTCGGCGTTGATGCTACCGATGTTGATGACGCGGCCGCCCTCGCCGAGGTGCGGAACGGCGCGCTGAATGGCGGCGAAGACACCGCGCACGTTGATCGCGATCAGCCGGTCGAACTGCTCCAGCGGGAATGACTCGATGTCCCCGAGATAGGCCACACCCGCGTTGTTCACCAAGACATCAAGCCCGCCGAGCTTGGCGACGGTCTCGTCGACGGACTTGGCCACCTGGTCGGGGTCGCTACTGTCCGCCTTAATCGCGACGGCAGTCCCACCGCCGGCGGCCACCTCAGCAGCCAGCTTCTCGGCCTCGGCGGACGACGACCCATAGGTGAACGCCACCGCGGCGCCGTCCGCGGCCAGTCGCCGCACGATCTCCGCGCCGATACCGCGTGACCCCCCGGTGACCAGTGCTCTCCGTCCATCCAGAAGTGTCATGCCTCATCCTTTCGACTACCTGCCATCCTGAACCATAAAGGCGGGTTGCTCCGAGATCATTCCCGTTGGGGTCGGCGATTGATGACGCCACAAACCCAATCCCGCCTATGGTGAACGCCGTGACTGATTCAGGGACGAAACGAGTTGTCGTCTGGGGCACGGGTTTTGTCGGCCGGATGGTGATCGCCGAGATCGTCAAGCACCCGTTGTTCGAGCTCGTCGGCGTCGGCGTGAGCAATCCCGACAAGGCGGGCCGCGACGTCGGCGAGATCTGTAGCCTCGGCGCCAAGCTCGGGCTGACCGCGACCGACGACGTCGACGCCCTCGTTGCGCTCAAGCCCGACGCGTTGGTGCACTACGGCCCCACCGCCGCGCACGCCATCGACAACATCGTCCTGATCAGCCGCTTCCTGCGGGAAGGCATCGACGTCTGCTCGACCGCAATGACCCCGTGGGTTTGGCCGACGATGCACCTCAACCCGCCCGATTGGATCGAACCCATCACCGCAGCGTGCGAACTGGGTGAATCGTCGTGCTTCACCACCGGCATCGACCCCGGCTTCGCCAACGACCTGTTCCCGATGACCCTGATGGGCCTGTGCTCCGAAGTGAGCAAGGTGCGCGCGTCCGAACTGCTCGACTACACCGACTATGAAGGCGACTACGACTTCGAGATGGGCATCGGCAAGTCACCCGAATACCGGCCGCTATTCGAGAACCGCGACATTCTGATAATGGCTTGGGGCGCAACCGTTCCCATGATTGCACACGCGGCGGGCATCATGCTCGACGAGATCACCACCACGTGGGACAAGTGGGTGACACCAAACGAACGCAAGACCGCGAAGGGCGTCATCGCGCCGGGCAACGTCGCAGCGGTGCGGTTCACCATCAACGGCGTGTACAAAGGCGAAACCCGCATCCAGTTGGAGCACGTCAACCGGATCGGCAGCGACGCCGCACCCGACTGGCCGTCGGGCAATGAGAACGACGTCTACCGCGTCGACATCGAGGGCACGCCGAGCATCCACCAGGAGACGGCGTTCCGGTTCACCGACGGCTCTGGGCGCGACGCCGCGGCCGCAGGCTGCCTCGCGACCGGCATGCGCGCCCTCAACGCGGTGCCCGCCGTCAACGAGCTTTCACCAGGCTGGGTCACCGCGCTTGATCTACCACTGATTCCCGGGGCCGGGACTATTCGCTGAGTAACGCCAACGCCGTCAATCCAGATTGATATCCGGATAGGGTTCAGATCGAGACGGGATGACATGTCTGACGGCGTAGGGCTGTCGGTCGGGGCCACCAACCTGACGGCCGTTGTAGTAGGACGGACCGCGTTGACGCGGTCCCCCGTGCTGACGCTGTATCCGCACCGGCCGTCCGAGGTCGGCGTGCCCAGCGAAAACCCCAACCTCACCGAACGCGGCCTTATCCTCACCGACTTCGTCGACCGGGTGGGCGACCCGGTGGGCATTGTGGCCTCCGACGGCTCGTCGCACCGCGCCGACACACTGCTTGCCGACGCGCTGCGCGCCATGCTCCTCGCCGTGGGCCGCGGCCGGCCACCTGCCGAACCCGTGGGCGTGACCTACCCAGCGCACTGGCGGCCGACCGCCGTCGAGGCATTCCGCAACGCGCTGGCGGCGATTCCCGAGTTCCAGGGGCCCAAGCCGGCGCCCGTGGTCTCTGACGCCGCCGCAGCGCTGACCGCGCTGCAGGACGATCCGGGCGTACCCACCCGCGGCGTGATCGCGCTGTGCGACTTTGGTGGCACGGGCTCCAGCATCACTCTGGTCGACGCCGCCAACCGCTTCGCGCCGATCGGGCCGACCGTTCGGCATACCGACCTGTCTGGCGATCTCATCGACCAGGCGCTGCTGACCCACGTCATCAACGACCTGTCCTCGGCGGGGACCATCGACGTGACGGGCACCTCGGCCATCGGTTCGCTGACCCGATTGCGGGGGCAGTGCCGCGGTGCCAAGGAGCGGCTGTCCACCACCGCGGTCACGTCGCTGGTCGCCGAACTCTCCGGGCACCGCACCGATGTGCGGCTGACCCGCAACGAACTCGACGAGGTGATCCGCCAGCCGCTCACCGACTTCGTCGGCGTGGTGCAGGAAACGGTGGACCGCAGCGGAATTCGGCCCGCAGACCTCGTCGCGGTCGCGTCCATCGGCGGCGGCGCGCGGATACCGATCATCACCACGACGCTGTCCGAACATTTCCGGGTGCCCGTTGTCACGACCCCTCAGCCGGAGCTGACGGCGGCGATCGGCGGGGGGCTGGTGGCCGTGCGCGGTACGGCCGAGGAGGGCATGACGTCGATGGCCGCGGCCGCGCCGGCCGCCGCGGCAGCGGCCGGGGTGGCGACTCAAATGGCGCCCGAAGCCGACGCCGGCGAGGTGGGATCGAGCACGTTCCGGGCGCTGGCGTGGTCCGACGCCGACGACATTCCGGAAGTGGCGCCCACCGACCCGTACGACTATGCCGCACCGGTCGATACGGACGGCGTCCCCGACGCCCGCCCGCCGATGCAGTTCGACCATGAACCGTATGAACACGAGGCGGCGCCGCTGCCGTGGTATCGCCGCCCGGCCCTGTTGCTCGGCGCCGGTGTGCTTGCCGTCCTGGCCGCCCTCGCTCTCGCGGTCCTGTTCGTGTTGCGCGACGAGAGCACCCCGACGCCCGCGTCGACCACCACACCCGTCACCACCGCACCACCGCCGACCACCTCCGCGGCGCCACCCCTAGCACCGCCGGTGACGCAGGCTCCGCCACCCGAGACGCGGACCGTTACGCGCCAAGCGCCGCCACCCCCTGTGACGGTGACGCAGGCACCCCCTCCGCCACTACCGACGACCCCCGAGCCGACGCCAGAACCGACGCCAGCGCCGACGCCAGCGAGCCGGCCGACCCCGAGCAGACAACGCCAGAGCCGTCACCGCCACCGCCGTGGAGCCCGACCGCGCCGTACCCGACGATCCCGGGTCTGCCGTGGGTTCCGGCGCCACAACCACCACAACCGGCTCCTTAGCCTCGGCGCGGACCATAGGCTGTCCGCCATGACGCAGACGGACGGCTTGCTCTTCGATCCGAACACCTACGACCCCCAGCAGTTCGACGCCGAGACGCGGAGGTTGCTGCGCGCAACCATCGACTGGTTCGAGGGTCAGGGCAAGAAGCGCATTCTCGACGACGACCTGGCCGCGCGGTGGCCCGCCGACTTCGTCGAGTTCATCAAGCGCGAGAGGCTGTTCGCCACGTTCCTCACGCCGTCGGAGTTCGCCGACGGCAACCCGGACAAGCGCTGGGACGCCGCGCGCAACGCCGCGCTCTCCGAGATCCTCGGCTTCTACGGCCTGACCTACTGGTACACCGAGCAGGTCACCATTCTCGGCCTCGGCCCGATCTGGCAGAGCGCCAACCCCGACGCCAAACTCAAAGCCGCTGAGGACCTCGAGGCGGGGCACGTGATGGCGTTCGCGCTGTCGGAGCGCGAACACGGCGCCGACGTCTACAACACCGACCTGGTCCTCACTCCCGCGAGCGAGGAGGACCGGGCCAACGGCATCCTCTACCGGGCTTCGGGGGAGAAGTACTACATCGGCAACGGCAACGTCGCGGGCATGGTGTCGGTGTTCGGACGGCGCGGCGACATCGACGGCAACGATGCGTACGTGTTCTTCGCCGCAGACAGCCGGCACGAGAACTACCACCTGATCGACAACGTCGTGCACATGCAGATCTACGTCAGCACCTTCCGGCTGCAGAACTATCCGGTGCGCGAATCCGACATCCTGCACACCGGCGTTAAAGCCTTTGCCGCGGCGCTGAATACGGTCAACGTCGGCAAGTTCAACCTGTGCACCTGTTCGATCGGCATGGTCGAGCACGCCTTCTACGAGGCGATCACGCACGCGCAGAACCGCATCCTGTACGGCAACCCGGTCACCGAGTTCGCTCATGTGCGAGCGAATTTCGTCGACTCCTATGCGCGTCTGGTTGCGATGAAACTGTTCAGCCAGCGTTCGGTCGACTACCTGCGCAGTGCGAGCCTCGACGACCGTCGGTACCTTCTTTTCAACCCCGTGACCAAGGCCAAGGTCACGATGGAGGGCGAGACCATTCTGCGGTCGCTGCACGATGTCGTCGCGGCGAAGGGCTACGAGAAGAACACGATGTTCCGCGAGGTGGCACAGCTCATCGGTGCGCTCCCGCGGCTGGAGGGCACCGTGCACGTGAACGTCGGCCTGGTGCTCAAGTTCATGCCGAACTACATGCTCAATCCCAAGGATTATCCGGAGATCCCGACGCGCAACGACGCCGCCGACGACGTCTTCTTCTGGAACCAGGGGCCGACCCGCGGTGCGGGCAAGGTGCAGTTCGCCGACTGGGCGCCGATCTACGAGAAGCACGCGAGCATCCCTAACGTCGCGCGGTTCTACGAGCAGGCAGAGGCGTTCAATCAGCTACTCGTCACCGCCGCTCCCGATGCCGAACAGCAGAAGGACCTCGATTTCCTGCTCAACGTCGGGCACCTGTTCTCGCTGATCGTCTACGGGCAACTGATTCTCGAGCAGGCCGCGTTGACGGGCGTGGACGACGACATCATCGACCAGATCTTCGATTTCCAGATTCGCGACTTCAGCACGTATGCCGTTGCGCTACACGGCAAGCCGTCTTCGACTGACGCTCAGCAGGACTGGGCCGTCGGTGCGATCCGAAAGCCGGTGCCCGACGCCTCACGATTCGGACGGGTGTGGCAGCGCGTCAGGGCCTACGACGGCGCCTACGAGATGCGTCCCTAACACCGCACACCGGTGACGGCAGAGCGCGGCAGCCGCCCGGCGCGGGAATGGCCGGTTAACCGGTCGCCGTCGACTACGACGTCGAACTCGAGGTTGAGCCGCATCGGCTTGGTCACCGATTGCTTCCACGTAACCCGTTGTGCTGCAACGGTGATATCGCGCAACGCGACTGTCTCGCCCTTGCCGGTTGCCGTGCCCACCAGAGCGCCCGAGTCGTTGGTGAACGTGTAGCGAACCTGCAGGGATCCGATGGGTGTCTTGATCGCCACATCCCATTCGCCGATCAAGTCCATACCGTTCCCCTTCGCTCATACTCGAACAGTTCCTCGACGGCCAGCGCCACCCGCGGTCCATAGGTTCTGTCCAGCAGATGCAGGGCGAGGTCGAGACCTGACGTGACGCCACCTGCCGTCACGAGGTCACCGAACCCGCCATCGCCAGCGCGAGTTAGCCGCCGCAGACGGTGGCGACCGTGACGTCTGGGTTGGCCATCGCTTGCCGCATCAATGGAACGGCCGCTGTCTTGCCGAAGCGGGCCAGAAGCACCGGGATAGTGGCGACGTCATCGGGATCGCCGTCGAGCGGGCCGGACGCCCCGGGCACGATGACGTAGCCCGGCTTCGACGGATCGAGCTGCCCCGTAGCGTGCAGCACCAGGTCGCGGGTCCCGCTCACCACCGGGCGCGCGCCCTCGGCCGACACCAGCTCGACGGCCAGCCCGCCTTCGACCGCGTCGCTGCCCGCGGCGAGCACCTCGAACGGTGCGATGACGTCGAGCGGGTCGAACCCGTCGAACAACACGATCTGCGCGAACACGTAACAATCGTCGCAGCACAGATGCGCGGGCCAATAGTGGCCAGATCGCCATCTATCGCCAAGATATTGCCACCGATGCAGTTATCGTCGCGCCATGCACACCGTCGCGGTCCTGGCGCTTCCCGACACCATCGCGTTCGACTTGAGCACACCGGTCGAGGTGTTCGGGCGAGTTCAATTGCCTTCTGGGAAGCCGGGATACCGGCTTCTGGTGTGCGGAACCGAGCCCGTGGTCACCGCGGGCCCATTCCGCATCGCCACCGACCACGGCATCGACGCCCTGGCCGACGCGGACACCGTGGTCGTGCCGGGCCGCAACGACGTCACCGTCGGCACCCGCGATGACGTGCTGACCGCGCTGGCGTCGGCCCATGCCGGCGGCGCCCGGATCGCGTCGAACTGCTCCGGCGCGTTCACGCTGGCGGCCGCCGGGTTGCTCGACGGAAAGCGCGCGACGACACACTGGATCGCTGCCGATCTGTTCCGCGCCAGCTTCCCGGCCGTGCACCTCGACCCCGACGTGCTCTACGTCGACGAGGGGCTGGTGCTGACGTCGGCGGGCGCGTCGGCCGGCCTCGACCTGTGCCTGTACATGGTGCACCGCGACTACGGCGCATCTGTCGCCGCCGACGCCGCTCGAATGGCCATCGCACCATTGCACCGCAGCGGCGGCCAGGCGCAGTTCATCCTTCGAAATCAAGCTTCGGCCAAGCACATTGCGGAGCGCACCGAGCTGGACGACGTGCTTGCGTGGATCGAGCAGGAAGCACATCGAGACCTGACGTTGCGCGACATCGGCGCCCGCGCCGCCGTCAGCGTCCGGACCCTCAACCGCCGTTTTCACGCCGAGACAGGGCAGACGCCGATGCAATGGCTGAACGGAGTGCGGATCCGGCATGCCCAGCAACTGCTCGAGAGCACGTCCTACGGCGTCGAACGAATAGGACGCCAGGTCGGGTTCACCTCGCCGGCCAACTTCCGCGAACAGTTTCGGCGACTCACCGGGGTGCCGCCGCAGAGCTACCGCAACACCTTTCGCGATCGCATCGTCGGCTGATCACCGCTTCTTCGGCCGCTTCACCAGCACCAGGTGGGCCAGCGGAATCTGCATCTGCTCCGGCGCCGCGGCCATCCGCGTCGCAACTCCAGCCTCCAGCTGATCGAAGAACTGCACCGACCGAGGGTCGGCGACACCATCCTCGAGCGCGCTTGCCAGCGTCGGGAACACCGATGCCCGCAGGAAGGCCGCCCACTGCGCACCGAAAGCCGTTGCGTCCCTGTCGGCTTGATATTGGGTCCAGAACCGGTCTTCGGCGTTGAACAGCTCGAGATGCTCGATTTCGAGTTGCTCGAACCGCCCCTTCGGTGCGAACGGGGCCAGGAAGTCAGCTTCGGTGCGCGCGACCGTCGGGATGCACATCCGGTGCACCTCGTCTTCGCTGAGCAGCTCGCCCGCTGCTAGCTCGTCGAGCGTGTCCACCAGGGCCGAAAGCAATCGGCGGAATCCGAACTCGCCCTCCTCGTCGCGGCCCACCGTCATCACCACTAGGCGGCCACCAGGGCACAACTCCCGACCGCGGAAGGCGATGAACTCGTGCCAGTCGTGTGCGGCCTGCTTGGCATACGCGGCACGGATGGCCTCGTCGCTGCTGTATGCCACCTGCACGTGGTCGGGGATCGGCGCGGGTGTGCGGCTCAGCCATTGGATCGCCCACGAACTCCAGCCGAGATTCACGCTGTTGGACGGCAAGATCTGCGTGTAAAACGAGCGTCCGACCGCCGAGGCGAACGTCGCCGCGTCCTTGCGCAGGTACGCATCCGGGTCGTCGGCGAGCGTCCGGAACATCGCGGTGAAGTCGTTGTCGGGCACGTCGGTGTGGGCCACGAGGATGGAATGCTCCGGCCGGGTGCGCTTGCGCAGCACCGCGATTGCCGCACCGATCGGCAACAGCGAGTTGTGTCCGGTCGACGCGCCGTAGTCGGCGATGACGATCGGCTGCGGCGGCGTGGGTAGGGGCACGACGGAAGCAGCCTGTTCGAAGATCTTGATCGCGGGCTGCAGGCCCGCGGCCCGCAGTCGCGAACTGGCCGTATACGACTCGCTTTCCATCGGTTCGGGCCGCACGACAATGCTGGATTCAGGCATCGTGACCTCCTGAACGTGCTGGCAAACAAACCGTTAACTGCACGGTAGTCCCCGCGAGCCTGCGGCGCCGATGAAGGTCGGGTTCAGTTCGGCTTCGGAAATGTCACTCCGGTGAGCTGCTCGGAGGCCTCCAAGAGCCTGCGGTTATCGGCGTCGTTCCTGGCCCGTTCGGGGACCTTGGCCGGCTTGACCCCGCCGCCGGCCGCCTCCAGCACGCCGCGCGGGCCGTAGAACACGCCGCCTTGGGCGTCCGGCGCAGCGGCCCCGTACAGCGCGGGCAGGATGGCCTCGTCGACCTCCTGCCACATGAATGGTGTGAGTCGTCGACTGAGCCGGTAGAACCGTTCCAACATGGTCGGACTGTCCTTGCCCTGCGACGGGCCACTCAGCTGGAGATTGGTCTTCGCGAAGCCGGGGTGGGCGGCGTTGGACACGATGCCCCAGCCGGCCTGCCGGCTGCGGCGATCCAGTTCCAGAGCGAACATCAGGTTCGCGGACTTCGACTGCGAATAGGCCTGAGTCGGGTTGTAGCGCTTCTCCCACTGCAGATCTTCGAAGTTCATACCACCCATCCGCGCCGCCAGGCTGCTCAGCGTGGTCACCCGCGCGTCGCCGGCGGCGCGCAGCAGCGGAAACAGGTGGCCGGTCAACGCGAAATGGCCCAAATGATTGCCGCCGAACTGAAGCTCGAAGCCGTCGGCGGTGGTCTCTCGCTCGGGCGGCTGCATGATCCCGGCGTTGTTGATCAGGATGTCGACCGGCCGGCCCTCGGCGGTGAGTTCCTCGCCGAGCGCTTTGACGCTTGCGAGCGATGACAGGTCGAGCTGTTTGATGGTGAGTTTCGCGTCGGGCACCGTCGCCCGGATCTGATCGACCGCGGCTTCGCCCTTGGTGCGGTTGCGGATCGCCATGATGACGTCGGCGCCCGCAGCGGCCAGCCGGGTGGCGAGGCCGAGGCCGAGGCCGGAGTTGGAGCCGGTGACGACCGCCAACTTTCCGGACAGATCGGGGACGGTGACGGTGAGCGCGCTCCGGGCCATGGTTTCTCCTATCGAATGGACAACCGAACGATAACGGACCACTGGGCTGATAACAAGAGCCCATTGGTCTGATAATCTCTGCTGTCTTGTGATGTCGTTCCAGCGCGCCCGCCGGCCCGAACAAATGGCGGCTCGGCGCGCGGCGATCTTGGAGGTCGCCCGGGAGATGCTCGTCGAAAAGGCCGTCGCCGACATCAGCCTGCGTGAACTGTCCGACCGCGTCGGACTGGCCAAGTCGAACGTGTTGCGCTACTTCGACAGCCGCGAAGCGATCTTCCTGGAGGTGCTCGACGAGGAATTCACGGCGTGGCTCAACGACGTCGATGCCCGTCTGGGTCGGCCCCGCACCAGAAAGACCGGATATGCCAACGAGATTCGGGTTGCGACCGTGCTCGCCGACTCGCTGGTGGAACGGCAACTA
Organism: uncultured Actinomycetota bacterium; assembly: GCA_963715885.1. Taxonomy (GTDB): domain Bacteria; phylum Actinomycetota; class Actinomycetes; order Mycobacteriales; family Mycobacteriaceae; genus Mycobacterium. Next base: position 36,196 of record CAVQSK010000032.1, on the reverse strand, counting down.
CTGTGCGAGCTGTTCGGTTCAATGGCGGGTGTGCTGGAGCGCAACATCTCGCTTGTATTCGCCCGCGACTTCAAGGCCCGCGCGATGACAAAAATCGGCGCCCTGGCGCAACTTGTCGCCCGTCACCTGCCGTGGCTGCAGCCGGCGTTCACCGAGTTCTTCGCCGAGGGCGCGCTGACCCTGACGGCGGGCATGTATCCGTTCTCGGTGCCCACCGAACCCGTGCGGGTTGCGATGGCCGAGATCGGCTATCCCGATCCGGCCCAACGGTTCAGCGAGGATCTGCGTGCCGGGCTGGTGACCTGGCTGATTGGCGCGGCGGCGCAAACCGAGGCGTGACAGACTTCGCGCGTGACTAGGTTCGCGCCGCGCATCGCCGTACTGGACGAGTACGACGCCTATGGCGAGGTTCCAATCCCAGGCTCGAGGTGACCGTCAGCTTCCACACCGTGGTCACCGGTCGGCCCACAAGCGGTTTTCCCATCCCGCAGGTGGGGTTGCGGATTGATCCCCCGGTAGGTGTGCCAGAGCCGGAGGTCACCGAAAGCATCGGTGGGACAACGACAGTGAACAGTGACACCCGGGTACGGATCTGGGTGGTGCAGATTCCCGAGACAGGAACCTACGACATCGCCACCGGGGAAACGTCAACGGCTACATCAGTCCGCGGCTCGCGTTCGGCCACGACAGTTCCTACGGCTGGCTGCTGTGGGTGTTCGGAGGGCTGTTCGTGATGGGCTTCGTCGAGCTCTTCGCTGCGTCGGTGTGGGCGGCGAAGAGCGGCAAGAAGGCTCGCCCCCTCGCGCCGCACGAGCTGCTGACCATCGGCGACCCGACGTGGAACAACGTTCCGCCGGCTCCCGCGGCCAGCTTTACCCCCACCGATCAGGGCATCCGTATTCAGCAACTCCAGAACCTTGCGGCGCTACGGGATTCCGGCGCGCTGACCGAGGAGGAGTTCGAGGCCGAAAAGCGCCGCATCCTCGAGATCTAACTGCCGCGAGCGACCGCTTTTGTACATAGTTCTGCGGCGTGTCGCCGGACAGACACGGTCGCTCGCGGGGTGGGGGTACCCCAGCTTGCGAGCGGGAGGGTTAGTGGCCGCGGGCCACCCATTCGTCGTAGTGCACGATTTCGTCGCCGATGGTGGTGCAGTCGCCGTGGCCGGTGTAGACGATGGTGTCGCCGGGCAGTTGTCCGAGCCGGCCCGAGATCGACTCCAGGATGGTCGGGAAGTCGGAGAACGACCGTCCCGTCGCGCCCGGCCCGCCGTCGAACAGCGTGTCGCCGCTGAACACCGCGTTGAGCTCGGGCGCGTGCCAGCAGACCGATCCCGGCGAATGCCCCGGCGTGTGCAATGCGCGCAGCTCGGTCCCGGCGACTCGCAGCGTCTCGCCATCGCTTACCGGGCGAAAGTCCTTGTCCGGATGCGTCATTCGCCACAACACATCGTCGGCCGGGTGCAGCAGCGCCGGGGCGTCCAGTGCATCGCTGAGTTCGGGTGCGACGGTCACGTGGTCGTTGTGGCCGTGCGTGCACACCACCGCCACCACATGCCGCCCGCCGACGGCCATCACGATCGGGCCGGCGTCATGGGCGGCGTCGAACACCACGACCTCAGAATCGTCGCCGACGATCCAGATGTTGTTGTCGACTTCCCAACTGCCGCCGTCGAGTTCAAACCACCCGTGCGTGACCACGCGCTGGATCGGGCCGCCGTTCACTTCAGCACCACCACGGACCGAAGCACCTCGCCCGAGTGCATCTTGTGGAACGCCTCCTCGACATCGTCGATGCCGATCCGTTCGCTCACGAACTTCTCCAACGGCAATCGGCCCTGCAGGTACAGGCTGGTCAGTGTGGGGAAGTCACGCTCGGGCAGGCAGTCGCCGTACCACGACGACTTCAGCGAGCCGCCCCGGGAGAAGAAGTCGATCAGTGGCATCTCGAGCTTCATATCGGGCGTCGGAACACCCACCAGCACAACCGTTCCCGCGAGATCGCGAGCGTAGAACGCCTGCTTCCACGTTTCTGGCCGGCCGACCGCATCGATCACCACGTCCGCGCCGTTGCCGTCGGTGAGGTCCTGGATCGTCTCCACCGGATCGAGTTCGCGTGCGTTGATGGTATGGGTGGCGCCGAATTCCCGCGCCCAGTCCAGCTTCTTGTTGTCGGTGTCCACGGCGATGATCCGCTTGGCCCCGACCAACCGGGCGCCCGCGATGGCGGCGTCACCCACACCACCGCAACCGATTACCGCGACCGTGTCGTCGCGGGTGACCGCGCCGGTGTTGATGGCCGCACCGATACCCGCCATCGGCCCGCAGCCCAGCAGCCCGGCGACCGCGGGGTCGGCGGCCGGGTCGACCTTGGTGCACTGGCCCTGGTGGACCAGCGTCTTGTCGACGAACGCGCCGATGCCCAGCGCGGGCGTCAGCTCGGTGCCGTCGGTCAGCGTCATCTTCTGCTCGGCGTTGAACGTGTCGAAGCAGTACCACGGCCGGCCGCGCTTGCAGGCCCGGCACTGACCGCACACCGCGCGCCAGTTCAGGACCACGAAATCGCCGGGTTCCACCGCCGTCACACCCGGGCCCACCGATTCCACCGTGCCGGCCGCCTCATGGCCCAACAGGAACGGAAACTCGTCGTTGATGCCGCCGTCACGGTAGGTCAGGTCTGTGTGGCAGACCCCGCACGCGATGACGTCGACGACGACCTCGCCCGGTCCCGGATCGGGGATGACCACATCCACCACCTCCACCGGATCGCCCTTCTTCCGCGAAATCACACCGCGCACCGTCTGAGTCATGCGTACAACCTAACGGGCGGCGGCGTCGCGACGACAGGGAACCCGCGCCTTCAGATGAGCCGGAAATCCCGCCTCGGATGACACTGGCCGCGAGATCGGGAAGGCTAGGGGCGTGATCCCGGCGCTGTACCTGTCCCACGGCGCACCCCCGCTCGTCGACGACGAATTATGGGTGTCCCAGCTGGTGGCGTGGGCCGGCGAGCTGCCGAAGCCGACCGGGATCCTCGTCGTCTCCGCCCACTGGGAGTCTGCGCCGCTGACCATCGGTTCCACGACGACCGAAACCCCACTGACCTATGACTTCTCAGGATTTCCCGAGCGCTACTACGGCGTCACCTACGACGCGCCGGGCGCACCCGACCTGGCCGCCCGCATCGAATCGCTGATGCCCGGCGACGAGCCCGTCAGCCACGACCCGGACCGCCGCCTCGACCACGGCGCCTACGTCCCGCTGACCGTGATGTATCCCGACGCCACGATCCCGGTGTTGCAGATCTCGATGCCCACGCTGGACCCCCAACACCTGTTGCACCTTGGCGAGCGTCTCCGTCCGCTGCGCGACGACGGCGTGCTGATCATCGGCTCCGGTTTCACCACCCACGGCCTGCCGTTCCTCGACGACCCATCGCCGAAAGCGCAACCGCCGGGGTGGTCGACGGAGTTCGACGCCTGGGCACAGGAACGTTTCGCCGTTGGCGATCTCGACTCGCTTATCGACTTTCGCGCCAAGGCGCCGGGCATGCCCTATGCGCATCCGACGATCGAGCACTTCTCGCCGCTGTTCGTCGCGCTGGGGGCCTCGGGCGATCCGGAGCAATCGCCGCGGCAGGTGATCGACGGCTATTGGATGGGCCTGGCCAAACGCTCGATTCGAACTCGCCTGACCCGATATACCGTTGAACCGATTGACATGGATACCCGAGTAGACACTCACTCCGAGCTCCTGCTGGCGGCGCGGACGGCGCACGTGCGTCGGGATTGGCACGCGTCCTACGAGGCGTTCGTGCGGGCGGGCGAAGAAACGGCGCTGTGCACCGACGACCTCGATGCGATGGCCGTGGCCGCCTGGCGACTGGGCCGTGGAAAGGAATCGCTGCGCGTCGCGGAGCGGGTCTTTGCGCAACTGGCCCGGACCGATCCACCGTCTGCGGCGATGAAGGCCGTCGAACTCGGCTTGGCGTGGTTCACCCGCGGTGATCTCAACATCGCGCAGGGGTGGATGAACCGCGCGCGCCGATTGCTCGACGGCGCACCCGAGGGTCCCACCGACGGGTACCTGGCATACCTCGACGCGCTGGTGGCGATGCGCGATTCCCAAGCGCTGGCGGTCCGTGTGCAACGAATGCGCGAGATCTGCGGACGGATCGACGCACCCGCAGTGACGGCGCTCTGCCAGGTGGCCGAGGCGCTGGCCGCGATCGGTGAGGCCCGGATGGCCGACGCGTATGGCCTGATCGACGAGGCGATGCTGCCACTGCTGGCCGATCAGGTGCCGATCGATTGGGCCGGTGACATCTACTGCGTCGTGCTCAACCAGTGCCACCGGCTGGCCGATCTGCCGCGCATGAGGGCGTGGACACAGTCGATGGAGCGCTGGTGCAACGACTTCGCCGCGTCGGCCAATTACGGCGGGGTGTGCGACGTACACCGGCTTCAGCTGCTGGCCGCCACCGACGACTACCGCCTGCTAGAGGACCGGCTGCTCGGCACGAGCCGGGCGTTGGAAGACGTGAACAGCTGGGCCGCCGGTGAGGGCTACTACCAATTGGGAGAGGTGCGCAGACTGCGCGGAGATGCCGACGGTGCGTTCGCGGCCTTCGCGCGAGCGCGCGCATTGGGCGTCGAGCCGCAACCTGGCGAGGCGCTGCTGCGGTGCCGCACGGGCGACGGCGAGACAGCGTGGACCGAGCTGCGGGTCGCTCTGGCGGGGGAGGACCGGCTGGGTCGGATGCGGCTGTTGCGCGGCGCCGTCGAGGTGGCGCTCGCCCGCGGCAGCGTCGACGAGGCCGAACGGCATTGCGCCGAAATGGAATCCGGTGCCGAAGCGTTCGGCACGCCCGGCTTCCGGGCGTGGGCGGCGCACGCCCGTGGCGCGATCTTGGCGCAGCAGGAGCAGCACGCCAAAGCGCTTGAGAGTCTGGAGGCGGCGCTGCGTGAGTACCGCACGCAGCAATCGCGGTACGAGACCGCGCAGGTCTATGAATGGATGGCGATCGCCCATCGGGGCCTCGGCGAGGACGAATTGGCCGCCGCAGATATGGCCACGGCAGAGAACATCTACGCCCAGCTCGGCGTCGAGCCTGCGCAAGTGTGCGGTTCGACTTCGCCGGGCGGCCTGACCCCGCGCGAGGTCGAGATCCTCACCCATATCGCCAGTGGTGCCACCAACAAGCAAGTCGCCGACCAGATCTGCATCAGCGAGAAGACCGTCGGACGTCACCTGGCCAACATCTACACCAAGCTAGGGGTGTCATCCCGGACCGCTGCCGTGACATGGGCGTATGCGAACAACGTCATCAACCGCTCGTAGCGACTACATCATTTGCACCACATGGTCGGGTCCGAAGACACATCGTTTACCCGATTCGGTTGCTGAGTTGCGAGCCTAGGGTCTGATCCATGACGACACTGAATGAAAGCCCGGCGGCCGCCGCGGACACCACCGAGGAGTTCGCGGCACGAATCGCCGCATCGATCGACAGCGCCAGCCAGGCGATTCTGCTGTCCGTCGGACACCAGACCAGACTGTTCGACACGCTGGCCGAACTCCCACCGGCCACCAGCGGCCAGATCGCCGACGCCGCAGGGCTCAACGAACGCTACGTGCGGGAGTGGCTTGGGGGTGTGGTCGCCGGACGGATCGTCGACTACGACCCGACGGCGCAGACGTATTCGCTTCCACGCCACCGTGCCGCGGTGCTGACCCACGCCGCCGGACCCGACAACCTCGCCCGGGTGGCACAGTTCATCCCGCTGCTCGGCGAGGTGGAGCAGAGGATCATCGGCTGCTTCCGCACCGGCGGCGGGTTGCCCTACAGCGAGTACCCGCGGTTCCACACACTGATGGCCGAGATGAGCGGCGAGGTGTTCGACGCCGCGCTCGTTGACGTCATCCTGCCGCTGGCCGACGGGCTGCCGGAACGGCTTCGCGCGGGCGCGGACGTGGCCGATATCGGTTGCGGCAGTGGCCATGCGATCAACGTGATGGCTGCGGCGTTTCCCGCCAGCCGGTTCACCGGCATCGACTTTTCCGACGAGGGCCTCGCCGTCGGTCGGGCCGAGACGGCCCGGCTGGGTCTAACGAATGCCGCTTTTGTCGCCAAGGATGTTGCCAACCTCGATGACTCCCAAAGCTATGATGTGATAACGGTTTTCGATGCGATCCACGATCAGGCCCAGCCCGCGCGGGTGCTGGAGAACATCTACCGCGCGCTGCGACCGGGCGGCATCCTGTTGATGGTCGACATCAAGGCGTCGAGTCGGCTCGAAGACAACATCGGCGTCCCGCTGGCGTCGTACCTCTACACCGTGTCGACCATGCACTGCATGAGCGTCTCGCTGGGACTCGACGGCGCGGGACTCGGCACGTGTTGGGGGCGCCAGCTGGCCACGTCGATGCTCGCCGATGCCGGCTTCGACGAGGTGTCGGTCAGCGAGATCGAGTCCGACCCGTTCAACAACTACTACATCGCGCGGAAGTAGGCCGCGGAGCCGGTGCGGAGGCATAGCGTTGCGGTCAAGATGGAAACGCAACTTGACGGCCAGAACGCGCTGCTGCTGTCCGCGCGCGGCGCGTACCTCCGCCGAGATTGGCTGACCAGCTACGAGTCCTTCGCTCACGCAAGTCGGGCTGCACCCCTGGCCACCGACGACCTCGACGCCCTCGCAACCGCCGCATGGCGGCTCGGTCGGTGCAAAGAATCTGTTCGATATGCCGAGCAGGTCTTCAAGCAGCTCTCCCTCCGCGATCCCTCGGCGGCGGCGATGAAGGCTGTCGACATCGCGCTGGCCTGGCTGACCCGTGGGGATCTCAACATCGGACAAGCCTGGATGAACCGGGCGCGTCGACTGCTGGAAGGCGCACCGGAAAGCCCGACCACCGGCTACCTCGCCTACCTCGACGCTTACCTCGCGACATGCGTCGGAGACACCGATGCGCTCCAGCGGCAGGTCACCACCCTGCGGGAGATATCCGCGCGACTCGACACCCCCGCGATGACGTCCCTCTGTCTGGTTGTCGAGGCCCTTGCCGCGATCGGTGAGGCGAGGATGGCCGACGCTTACGGACTGATTGACGAGGCCATGCTGGCGGTGCTCGCCGACGAGATCCCGATCGAATGGGCCGGTGACATCTACTGCCTCGTCCTGCACCACTGCAACCGGGTGGCCGACCTCCCCCGCATGCGGGCGTGGACGCAGTCAATGGAGCGATGGTGTGAGAACTTCGCCGCCGTGGTGTACGGCGGCGTATGCGAGATGCACCGGCTTCAATTGCTGACTGCGACCGAAGATTATCGGCAGATCGAGGACCGCTTGTTCGCAGCAAGCCGAAAGCTGAAGGACATCAACACGTTCGCGGCCGCTGAGGGCTTCTACGAGCTCGGTGAGATACGCAGGCTGCGGGGCGACGTCGATGGCGCGCTCGCGGCGTTCTCTCAGGCCCGGTCGCTCGGCGTGGACCCGCAACCCGGAGAGGCGTTACTACAGTGCAGACAAGGCGACAGCACGACCGCGTACACCGCGCTGCAGGCTTCACTTGCATGGCAGGACCAGGTGGGCCGGATGCACTTGTTACGCGCAGCGGTCGAGGTGGCACTGATCCGCGACAACCCCGATGAGGCTGAAGCGCATTGCCGGGAACTGGAAATCGGCGCAGAGGCTTTCGGCACACCGGGGTTCAAGGCCTGGGCGGCGCACGCGCGCGGTGCGGTCTTGGTACAGCGAGGCGAATACGGTCCGGCGCTCGATGCACTGCAGGCCGCGCTGCGCGAATACCGAATACAGCGGTGTCGCTATGAAACGGCCGAGGTCTACGAATGGATGGCGGCTGCGCATAAAGCGTTGGGGGACAACGATCTTGCGGCAGCAGACGCGGCGACCGCGCAAAGCATCTACCGCCAGCTCGGCTTGACGACCGAACGGGTCTCCGCGCAGCTGGCCCAGGGCGGCCTGACGAAGCGGGAGATCGAGATACTGACCCGGATCGGCAGCGGAGCGACCAATAAGCAAGTGGCCGAGCAGAGTTTCATCAGCGAGACGACCGTCAGGCGTCATTTGGCCAACATCTACGCCAAACTGGGTGTCTCGTCGCGCACCGCGGCCGTGACATGGGCGTACGCCAACAACGTGCTGCGCTCATCGGATTGAGTTCGGTCTACATCATTCGGACCACGTGGCCCATCGCAAAGACACATCATTCGGCCGATGAGGGCCCACTACCTGCCGCTTTACCGTGATCATGACTCGTTCCCAACTGATCCGGAGACTTCAATGACCACCATCGACGCGCACTCGCCAAGCAAGAGACGGCCCTTACCGCAGACCACCGGCAACGGACTGTTCGTCACCGACGGAGGTCTGGAGACGGAGCTGGTCTTCCACGACGGAATCGACCTGCCGAGCTTTGCGGCGTTCCCCCTGCTCGACGACCCGCACCATCGTGCCCGACTGCGCCGCTACTACGACGGTTATCTCGACATCGCACGCAAGCTCGGCGCGGGCTTCATCGTCGAGACACCCACCTGGCGCGCGAATCCAGACTGGGGTTCGAAGCTCGGGTATTCGCCCGAGCAGCTCGACGCCGTCAACCGCTCGGCGGTGGCGCTCGCAGAGGAGGTCAGGACGGCCGCCGCGGCCGACGGCATCTCCGTGGTGGTCAGCGGATGCGTCGGCCCGCGCGGAGACGGTTACGACCCCGGCGACGCGATGACGCCCGAGGAGGCCGAGCGATACCACGCGGTGCAGATCGGCACGTTCGCGAACACCTCGGTCGACCAGGTCACCGCAATCACGATGACCAACACCGAGGAGGCGATCGGTGTTGTGCGGGCCGCCTCGGCGGCCGGTATTCCGGCGGCGATCTCGTTCACCGTCGAGACCGACGGGCGGCTTCCGACGGGCCAACCGCTGCACGAAGCGATCGAACAGGTGGACGCCGCCACCGATGCTTGCGCCGCCTATTTCATGGTCAACTGTGCGCACCCGACACATTTCGCCGAGGCGCTGGAGCAGGACGGTCCATGGCGGCGGCGACTGGTGGGCCTGCGCGCCAATGCGTCGGCGAAGAGCCACGCAGAACTCGACGAAGCGACCGAGCTCGATGAGGGCGATCCGGCCGATCTCGCCGCCCGGCACGCCACCCTGCGCGACCGGCTACCGGCAGTGACCGTACTCGGTGGCTGCTGCGGCACGGACGCGCGCCACGTGGCGGCGATCTGCTCGGCGTGGAGTACCGACTAAGCTGCTGCCTGATGGCAGCTCTCGACGCGATCTCCGACTGGCCGGTCCCGACCGTCGCCGCCGCGGTGGTCGGGCCCACCGGCGCGCTGGCGCAGCACGGCGATACCCGACACCGCTTCGCGCTGGCCTCGGTCACCAAACCGCTGGTGGCCCGCGCGGCGCAGGTCGCCGTCGAAGAGGGCGTGGTCGAGCTCGACACACCCGCCGGTCCGCCCGGCTCGACAGTGCGCCATCTGCTGGCACATGCCTCGGGGCTGGCGATGAGTTCCGACGAGTCGATCAACGAGCCGGGCAAGCGCCGGGTCTACTCCAATTACGGCTTCAAGGTGCTCGCCGAGACGATCCAGCAGGCCTGCGGCATCGAGTTCGGGCAGTACCTTGCCGAGGCGGTGTTCGAACCGCTCGGCATGGCCGATTCCTCACTGGACGGTGGCGTAGCCGCAGCGGGTTTCGGAGCGACGTCGACGGTGGCAGATCTGGCGGCCTTCGCCGGCGAGTTGCTGCGGCCCTCGTTGGTGTCGGAGCAGATGCACCGCGAGGCCGCTGACGTGCAGTTTCCCGGCCTGAACGGCGTGTTGCCCGGGTTCGGGGTGCAGCGGCCCAACGATTGGGGGCTGGGGTTCGAGATCCGCGACGCCAAGTCGCCACACTGGACCGGATCGGCCAACTCGGGCCGGACCTACGGGCATTTCGGCCAGTCAGGGACGTTTTTGTGGGTCGATCCCGCGGCCGATCTGGCGCTGGTGCTGCTGACCGACCGCAAATTCGGGGACTGGGCTTATCCGCTCGTGCCTGCCGTGTCTGACGAAGTGCTGAGAGAATTTGCGACAGACTAGCGCAACAGGGGCCTCACAAGGCACAATGGACACGCGCGACACAGCTGTTATCCGGAACCACCAGGTCGTTGGGGAAGACGTCCCTCGTGGAGCCGAAGGAGCAGCAGATGCGTGCAGCGAACCAATTCGCCGACGCGACGACCGGCGTGGTGTACATCCACGCCTCACCCGCGGCGGTGTGCCCACATGTCGAGTGGGCGTTGTCGTCGACCCTGTCGGCGCGGGCGAATCTGAAGTGGACCCCGCAGTCGGCCATGCCCGGGCAGCTGCGCGCGGTTACGAACTGGCTTGGCCCCGTCGGGACCGGGGCGCAGCTTGCGAACGCGTTGCGCTCGTGGTCGGTGCTGCGGTTCGAGGTGACCGAGGATCCCAGCGCGGGCGTCGACGGCCATCGCTGGTGCCACACCCCGCAGCTGGGACTGTGGAGCGGGGCGATGAGCGCCAACGGCGACGTGATGATCGGTGAAATGCGGCTGCGGACGTTGATGACCTCGGGGGCGGACATGCTCGCCGCCGAGCTGGACTCGGTGCTGGGCACCGCATGGGACGAAGCCCTGGAGGCCTTTCGCGACGGCGGCGACACCGCCGAGGTCAGCTGGCTCAGTCGGGGAGTCGGGTAGGTCTCCGCAGAATCTCAAGCGCCGCGGGGACGGCCGACACCGCGACCGGCAGCGGACATGCGTATTCGCCGTCGGCATAGGCGTTGATGCCACCAGAGTCCACACTCACAGACCGCGCCCGCTCCGTGCTGACGCGGTCGAGGTCGACGTGGGTGCCCTTGAACACGGTGGGAAACAACCGAATCAGCCTGGTCCGCGACGTCGCCTGCACCATTGTGATGTCGAGTTGGCCGTCGGCGTGGTTGGCGTCTGGGCAGATCAGCATGCCGCCGCCATAACTGCGCGTGTTGCCGAACGCGGCCAGAGTGAGGTCGGCAACGATCTCTTCGCCGTCGTCGAACGCGAGCCGGAACGGCAGCGGCCGAAGCTGTGAGAGCTCGGCGAGCATCGCGAGGTTGTAGCGCATTCGGCCGTGCGGCCAGCGCATGCGATTGGTCCGGTCGCTGACCAGTGAATCGAAACCGGCGGCCATCACGGTGCCGAACCACTTCTGCACTCCGGAGTGACTGTCGATGCGACCCAAATCGACGGTCTCGGTCCACCCGTCGGCGACCACGTCGGCGGCGGCTTCGGGATCGCCCTCGGGAATCCGGTATTCGCGGGCATGGTCGTTGCCGGTGCCTGCCGGGATGATGCCCATCGGAATGTTCCCGAGTGCCAACGACTGCAGCGCAAGCGAGATGACGCCGTCGCCGCCGCACACCACCAACGCATCGGTACCGCGCTCGAGGGCATCGTCGAGAAGCTTGCGTGCGTGATCGGCGTCGGTGCCGACGATTTCGCAGACGTCGACGCCGCGCTGTTGAAAACGTGCGATCGCCCGCTCGGCCGCGTGCGGCGCGTTGCCGTGACCGGACATGGGATTCGTCAGCATCGTCACGCTGGCGATGTGCCGCCGGCTCATCCGGTCGTCGGCCGAATGTCGCCGGCCAGGTGGCTCCGTGGTCACGGAATCAGCTTGCCCGGGTTGAGAATTCCCGCCGGGTCGAGCGTGGCCTTGACGGCCCGCAGCACCGCGACGCCGAGGTCGCCAACCTCGGCGCGCATCCACGGACGGTGATCGGCGCCGACGGCGTGGTGGTGGGTGATGGTGGCGCCGGTGCGCATCATCGCGTCCGACGCGGCGGTCTTGGCCTTGCGCCACTGCTCGATCGCGTTGCCGCGTTGCCCGGCGACCACGGTGAAGTACAGCGACGCGCCGGTGGGATACACATGCGAAATGTGGCACAGCACAAGCGCCGGGGTGCCTGATTCGGCGAGCGAACTGGTGAGCGCCTCGGTGACGGCGGCCTTCAGCGTGGGCACGTTCGACCAGTTGGTGGCGGTCTCCAGCGTCTCGCACAACGCACCCGCGGACAGCAACGAGTCGCGCAGATACGGCGCACCGAACCGGCCGTGCTCCCAGGCGCGCGCCGGCGCTTCGCCCAGCGATGTACCACCGCGGGCTTGCAGCAGCGCGCGGGTCTCGGCGTGCCGGCTCTCGACATGGGCCTCGGTTCCCTCGAACACGGTGATCGCCAGGCAGCCACCGGTGACCTGCTGCTCGCCGATGCTCTCCGTGGTCGCGAGGTTCACGCCGGTCTCGGCCTCGTCGGACAACCGAATCACCGTCGGACCTGTGCCCGTCTGGACGACGGCGCGCAGCGCGTCGGCACCAGTGGCGAAGTCACCGAACGTCCACGCCTCGTATCGGGTGGCCTCCGGGACCGGATGCACCCGCACCCGCACGCGGGTGATGATTCCGAACACGCCCTCGGAGCCGATCAGCAGCTGTCGCAGATCCGGTCCGGCGGCCGACTCCGGCGCCCGGCCCAGGTCGAGCACGCCGGCCGGCGTCACTGTCCGCAGCCCGCGGATCATGTCGTTGAACCGGCCATAACCTGCAGAATCCTGGCCCGACGACCGCGTCGCGGCGAACCCGCCGATGGTAGCGAACTGGAAGCTCTGCGGGAAGTGCCCAAGCGAAAAGCCGCGTTCGCCGAGCAGGCGTTCGGCCTCGGGACCGGTCAGCCCGGCGCCCAGGTCGGCTTCTCCAGAGATCTCATCGAGCGCGTGCAGTTGGTTTAGCCGACGCAGGTCCAGCGACACCACGGCCTTGAATTCGCCGCGGATGGGATCCAGGCCGCCGACCACGCTGGTACCCCCGCCGAACGGCACGACGGCAATGCTGCGCTGTGCGCAGTAATGCAGGAGGGCGGCTATCTCGTGGTCGTCGCCGGGCAGCAGCACGGCGTCGGGAGCATCCTGTACGCCGGAATCCTTGCGGCGCAACAGATCCAGCGTCGACTTACCGCCGGCCCGCAGTAACCGGCCGCGGTCGTCGACGCTGCAGTACTCGGCGCCGACGATGGCGGTCAGCCCGTCGCGGTCGGCGGGTGACAGCGCGGACGGCCGCAGTCGTACCTGCCCCGGTTCGAGCTCGACGACGGTCGACCCCTCGACGCCGAGGGCCTGCTTGAGCAGCGATTGAATCCCCTCGGACAGCGGCTTCGCCTCCCGGGGATCGCCCCAGGCATCCCACTTCATCGGGGGCAGGAGTGCGGTCTGTTGGTCATGCGGGCGAATCATGCGTTACAGTATTACATATGCTGTCAATCAGTAACGACCCTTCGCCGTCGGTGGGCGATCGGATCCTCGACGCCGCGGCTTACTGCGTCATGGCCTACGGGGTGGAGCGGGTGACCCTGGCCGAGATCGCCAGGCGGGCCCGGGTCAGCAGGCCGACGGTCTATCGGCGCTGGCCCGAAACCCGATCGATCCTGGCGGCGCTGCTGACCTCGCGGATCGTCGGCGCGCTCGACGACGTGCCTGGCCGAGGCGTGGGCCGCGAGGCGCTGGTCGAGCGCATCGTCGCGGTGGCCGAACGCCTGCGGAGCGACGAGGTCGTCATGTCGGTGCTGCTCAAGACCCCCGACCTGGCGATGGTCTACATCGCAGAGCGGCTCGGCACCAGCCAGCAAATCCTCATCGACGCGGTCGCCGCCGAGGTCAAGCTTGCCCAGGAAGAGGGCAGCGTGCGACCCGGCGATCCGCGCCAGCTCGCCGCGATGTGCCTGCTGATCACGCAGTCGACCATCCAGTCCGCGCAAATCGTCGCCCCGATCCTCGACGCCGGGGCGCTGGCCGCCGAACTCGCGCATTCATTGAACGGATACCTGAAGCGGTGACCGGCTCTACAGCACTCAACGAGTCCCGGCGCGCGTCCGAGCTCGCGGCACTGGCGGACGGCGAGAAGCCCGACGTGATCGTCATCGGCGGCGGCATCACCGGCACCGGCATCGCCCTGGACGCCGCGACCCGCGGCCTTTCCGTGGCACTGGTGGAAAAGCGCGATCTGGCGTTCGGCACCAGCCGATGGAGTTCCAAGCTGGTGCACGGTGGCTTGCGGTATCTGGCCACCGGCAACATCGGCATCGCCCGGCGCAGCGCTATCGAACGCGGAATCCTGATGACCCGCAACGCCCCTCACCTCGTCAAGGCGATGCCGCAACTTGTTCCACTGCTGCCGTCGATGGGTGCCCCGAACCGCGCGTTGGTGCGCGCCGGGTTTCTGGCCGGCGATGGCTTGCGCAGGTTGGCGGGCACGCCGGCGTCGACGCTGCCGCGGTCCCGCTGCGTCGGAGCCGAGCGCGCTATCGAATTGGTGCCGGGTGTGCGCCGCGACGGTCTGACCGGTGGCCTGCTCGCCTACGACGGCCAACTCATCGACGACGCCCGCCTTGTCACCGCCGTGGCCCGCACGGCGGCCCAGCACGGCGCCAGAATTCTGACCCGCGTCGCCGCATCAAGCGCCACGGGCACCTCCGTGACGTTGACCGATCAGCGATCGGGCGAGTCGTTCGACGTGTCGGCCCGCGCGGTGATCAACGCCTCCGGCGTGTGGGCCGGGGAGGTGGACACCTCGATCAAGCTGCGTCCCAGCCGCGGAACACATCTCGTCTTCGACGCCAAGGCTTTCGGCAATCCGATTGCGGCGCTGACGATTCCGATTCCCGGCGAGATCAACCGATTCGTGTTCGCGATGCCCGAACAGCTGGGCCGGGTGTATCTGGGGCTGACCGACGAGGATGCTCCCGGCCCGGTTCCCGATGTGCCGCAGCCGACGTCGGACGAGATCTCATTCCTGCTGAACACCGTGAACACCGCGCTGGGCATCGCGCTCGGCGCCGAAGATGTGGTCGGCGCGTACGCCGGGCTGCGGCCGTTGATCGACACCGGCGGGGGACGCACGGCCGACGTATCGCGGGATCACGCGGTGGTCGAGTCGCCGTCGGGTGTCATCAGCGTGATCGGCGGCAAGCTGACCGAGTACCGGTACATGGCCGAGGATGTTCTCGACCGCACCGTCGCGCAGCGGGGACTGACCGCCGGCGCGTGCCGCACACGCAACCTGCCGCTTGTCGGTGCACCGTCGAACCCGGTGGCGACCCTGCGGTCGCCGGTTGAGTTGCCGTCATCGCTGGTTGCGCGTTACGGGGCCGAGGCGCCGAACGTGATCGCGGCCGCGAGCTGCGAGCGGCCGATCGAGCCCGTGGCCGAGGGCATCGATGTCACTCGCGCGGAATTCGAGTACGCGGTGACGCACGAAGGGGCGCTGACGGTCGACGACGTCGTCGACCGCCGCACCCGCATCGGATTGGTCGAGGCCGACCGCGCCCGTGTGCTGGCGGTGGCCGAGGAGCTGCTGGCCACGAGTTCAGACTTATGACACGCGATCGCGTGACAAGCGTGCCGTAAGTCAGATCTCGGCGGGTGGGTAACGAACTACAGCGGGATGTTCTTGTGCCGGCCGCGGCGCGCGGGCGCCTCGGCCAGAGCCTGCGACAGCTTGCTGCGGGTATGCGCCGGGTCGATCTTCTCGTCGACCACGCCGATGTCGATGGCGGAATCCACACCACCGGCGATCCGCTCGTGCTCGGCCGCCAGTTCGTCGTGCAGCGCGTCGCGCTCGTGGTCGGCCGCGGCAGCCAGCTTCTTCTTGTGCAGGATGCCGACGGCGGCCTTGGCGCCCATCACCGCGACCTCGGCGTCCGGCCACGCGAACACCTTCGTCGCGTTGAGCGACCGGGAGTTCATCGCGATGTAGGCCCCGCCGTAGATCTTTCGGGTGACCAGCGTGACGCGTGGAACCGTGGACTCGCCGAATGCGTGCAGCAGCTTCGCGCCGCGCCGCACCACGCCGCCCCATTCCTGATCCACACCCGGCAGATAGCCGGGCACGTCGACCACGACGATCAGTGGAATCCCGAACGCGTCGCAGAGCCGCACGAAACGTGCTGCCTTCTCAGCGCTTTCGGAGTTCAGGCAGCCACCGAGACGCAGCGGGTTATTGGCCAGCACGCCGACAGTGCGCCCGGACAGCCGGCCGAGGCCGATCACCATCGACGGCGCCCACTTGGCCTGGAACTCCTCGAGCGGGGCGTCGTCGTCGAGCAGCGCATCGATGAGCGGGTGCACGTCGTAGGCGCGTCGGGCCGAATCCGGAAGCAGCGCATGCAGATCGGTGTCGCCCGCTTCGGCCTTGTCGCGGTCGAAATGGCCCTGCTGGCAGAACAATCCGACCAGCCGACGGCCGCGCTTGTACGCGTCGAGCTCGTCGTCGGCGACGATGTGACACACCCCCGACTTCTTGTGGTGGGTGTCCGGTCCGCCGAGCGACGCCATGTCGACGTCCTCGCCGGTGACACTGCGCACAATGTCGGGTCCGGTGACGAACACCCGGCTGTCTGGCGCCATCACGATGACGTCGGTCAGCGCAGGCCCGTAGGCGGCGCCGCCGGCCGCGAAGCCGACGACGACCGAGATCTGCGGCACGTAGCCGGACGCCCGGATCATCGCCTCGAACACCAAACCGACCGCGTGCAGAGCCTTTACGCCCTCGGCCAGCCGGGCACCGCCGGAGTGCCAGATGCCCACGATGGGGTTCTGCTCATCGATGGCGGTGTCGTAGGCGTTGACAATGTGGGCGCAACCCTCCACACCCATGGCGCCGCCCATGACGGTGCCGTCGGTGCAGAACGCGATGGTGCGCACGCCGTTGACGGTGCCGGCCGCGGCCACCACGCCCGAGCGGTCCCGCTCGTGCAGCAACTCGACGCTGCCGTCGTCAAAGAACGTGCTCAGGCGCAGTAGCGGATCGCGTGGGTCTAGCGATTCGCCGACGGTCTCGGGGGCTATGATCGTCATAGAAACCTCCTGTAGCGCATCGGATGTCGGCTAGCGCCTTCGAAAGATAAGGAACTGTTCCTCAATATTTTCCAAAGGCGAGCGCGACGTTGTGCCCACCGAATCCGAACGAATTGTTGATCGCGTAGCGGTAATTACCGGGTCTCGGCGAACCGGAGACGACGTCGAGGTCGATCTCCGGATCCAGGTTCTTCAGATTGCGCGTCGGCGGGACGACACCGTCACGCAACGCCAACACGGTGAGGATGGACTCGACGGCGCCGACCGCGCCGACCGAGTGGCCCAGAGCCGATTTCGGCGCATAGACCGCGGGCTTGTGGCCGCCCATCGCGTTGTTGATGGCCTTGCCCTCGGCCACGTCGCCGACGCTGGTGCCGGTGGCATGCGCGTTGACGTGGTCGATGTCGGTGGCGGTCAGACCCGCCAGCTGAATCGCGCGGGTCATCGCGTGTCCTGCCTGTTCACCATTCGGATCGGGCGCCACGATGTGGTAGCCGTCCGAGGTGACCCCGGCGCCCATGAGCCGCGCCAGGATGTTGGCGCCGCGCGCCTTGGCGTGTTCCTCGGTCTCGATGACCATCAGCGCACCGCCCTCGCCGAACACGAACCCGTTGCGGTCCCTGTCGAACGGACGGCAGGCACCCGCCGGGTCATCGTTGGTGGTGGACAGCACGATTCGCATCTGCGCGAAGCCCGCGATCGGCACCGCCTCGATCTTTGTCTCCACGCCGCCGCAGATCGCGACGTCGGCCTCGCCGAGCACGATGTTGCGCCACGCGTGGGCGATGCCCTCGGAACCTGAGGCGCAGGCTGAGACCGGGGTCAGCACCCCTGCCCTGGCATTGCGTTCAAGCCCGACCGCGGCGGCCGCCGCGTTGGGCATGTACATCTGCACGGCCAGCGGCGACACGGCCCGAAGGCCCTTCGCGCGCATGTCGTCGTACGCGAAGAGCAATTCCTCGCTGGAGCCCATCCCGGTGCCGATGGCGACCATCAACCGCTTGGGGTCGACGTCCGGCGAGCCGGCGTTCTTCCAGACCCGGCGACCGACCACTGTCGACATCTTCTGCAGATACGACAGCCGGCGCAGTTCTACCCGCGTCAGTTCATCGTCGAAACCCTCAAGGAGATGCCCACCGATGCGAACCGGAAGGTCGAACTGCTCGACGAACGGGTCCTCCAGCTTGCGGATGCCGCTATGGCCGTCGAGCAGTCCTCGCCACGTGCCTTCCGCATCGGTTGCCAGGGCAGTCGTCATCGCGATGCCGGTGACGACAACATTGGGGAGTCCGTTCCCCGTAGCCAACCCTGCCATTTCTACCGCGTTCTTCCCTCGCGCACTCAGTAGCGCCCAAATGCCAGGGCAACATTGTGACCACCGAATCCGAACGAGTTGTTGATGGCGTATGAGTATTCGCCATAACGAGGCTCGCCCGCGACGACATCGAGATCGATCTCGGGATCGGGGGTCTCATAGTTCAGTGTGGGGGGAATGACGCCATCGCGCAGCGTCAACACCGTCAGCACCGATTCCAGCGCACCGACCGCACCGATGGAGTGGCCGAGGGCCGACTTCGGCGCATAAACCGCGGCGTGCTCCACACCGGCGACGCGGAGGGCGTTAGCCTCAGCCGTGTCGCCGATCGGGGTGGCCGTCGCGTGCGCGTTGACATGCTGGATGTCCTTGGGGGACAGCCCCGCAGTCTCCATCGCGCGCTTCATGGCATGACCGGCCCGCAGACCGTCCGCCGCCGGCGCCACCATGTGGAATGCGTCGGATGTGATGCCGGCACCGAGCAGTCGAGCCAGCGGCTTGGCGCCGCGGGCCTTGGCGTGCTCCTCGGTCTCGATGACCATCAGCGCGCCGGCCTCGCCGAACACGAACCCGTCGCGGTTCTTGTCGAACGGCCGCGACGCGCCCTCGGGATCGTCGTTGCGGGTTGACATCGCGCGCATCATGGAGAACGCCGCGATGGGCAGCGCCTCGATGCCGCCCTCGACACCGCCGCAGACGGCGATGTCCGCGTCACCCATGACGATCTGGCGCCACGCGTGGGCAATTCCCTCTGAACCCGACGAACAGGCCGACACCGGGGTGATGACCCCGGCGCGAGCGCCGAGTTCCAGTCCTACTACTGCGGCCGCACCGTTGGGCATGATCATCTGAACGGCAAGCGGTGACACCTTGCGGGGCCCGCCTTCGTTCATCGCGTCATAGGTCTCGACGATCTTCTCGCCGCCACCCAGACCGGTGCCGATCACGACCGCGAAGCGATCGGGATCGACCTCCGGGGTGCCCGCCGTCTCCCACAGCTGATTGCCGAGGTACTTGGCCATGCGCTGGACGTACGACATGCGTCGCAGTTCCAGCCGGGTCATCAGTGGGTCGAGCGGCTCCTTGAGGTGGCCGCCGATCCGCACCTCCAGGTCCCACTTCGTGACGAACTCGTCCTCGAGTACGTGGATGCCGCTCTCGCCGGCCAACAATCCCTTCCACGTGCTCTCGATGTCCGACGCGATTGACGTCGTCGCCGTGACGGCGGTTACCACAACATTGGGGAAACCGCCGTTAGCAGTGGAAGGTTTGGTCATTTGCTCTCCGAGATCTGCGCCCGAATGGCCGCCGCGGCCTCGGGGTTCTCTTCCTCGAGCTTCTGGATGTAACCGACGACGTCGCCAACGGTGCGAAGACCGGCGAGATCCTCGTCGGGGATCTTCACGCCGTACTTGTCCTCGGTCTGCACGGCGATCTCGACCATCGACAGCGAGTCGATGTCCAGGTCGTCGACGAACGACTTCTCCGGGGTGACCTCGGACGGCTCGATACCGGTGACCTCTTCGATGATCTCGGCGAGACCGGCGATGATTTCTTCTTGAGTGGCGGGCACGGTGGCTCCTTCTTGATTGGTTGATATTGCGGAAATACGTTGGATATGTGGTTGTACTGGTTAGAGCTCTGCTAGCCCATCCAGATCAGCGGGGGACTTGACCGCGTGCGTCGGCACCCCCCGAAGTTCGCGCTTGGCGATCCCGGCGAGCGTCCCGGCGGGCGGGAACTCGACGATCGCTGTCACGTTGTCGGCACGCATGGTTTCGGTGCACAAATCCCAACGCACCGGCCGGGTCAGCTGCGACACCAACTTGCTCATCGCGTCCGCGGCCGAAGCCACCGGCTGGCCATCGGCGTTCGACAGTAGCTTCGCGGTGGGCTCGGAGGTCGCTACACCGTCGGCCGCACTCGCGTAGCCATCCAGGGCGGACGCCATGAAGTGGGTGTGGAACGCGCCGGCGGTGGCCAGCGGGCGCACCCGCGCCTTCTCCGGCGGATCCTCGGCCAGCTTGTCCAGCGCCGCCAGCGCACCGGCGGCCACGATCTGCCCGGCCGCGTTGCGGTTGGCGGGGACCAGGTCCAGCGCCTCGAGGCGGCTCAGCACCTCGGCCTCGTCGCCGCCGAGCACCGCGGACATGCCCGTCGGCTCGAGCGCGCACGCCTTGGCCATCTCGGAGCCGCGAATGGCGGCCAGCTTGACGGCATCGTCGGCGGAGATGACGCCGGCGATCGCATACGCGGCGATCTCGCCGACCGAATGGCCGGCGACTGTGATTTCTTGGCGTCCTTTTCCGGCGAGTACGCGCCGAGTCAGTTCCTCATGGGCCAGCAGCGTCGCTGCCACCACGAGTGGCTGGGTCACAGCGGTGTCGGTGATCTCCTCAGCGGTCGCCGTGGTGCCCAGCCGGGCCAGGTCGAGTCCGCTGATCTCCGACCAGGCAGCGAGACGCTCGGCAGCACCGGGCAGCTCGAGCCAGGAGGCGAGCATGCCAGGTGTCTGGGAGCCCTGTCCGGGCGCGAGGAGTGCAAGCACTCTCTAAGAGAACACTGTGAAGACGGTTTTGCGGGGTGTAAGAGATTATGAACCTTGTCTTAGGTTTTTGTAGAACCCCAACAAAACGGCATGGGATGCGACTCCATCGATACCCCCCCGCGACCAATTAGCCCGCGCGATGCGCCTCCGGAGGTGTGGGACCGGTCACAGGAACCTTCCGTGACGGCGCGTTTTACGTGCTGGACTGGTACGTCTGGCGGCCCAGCCGGGCAACCGTCGCGGCGACCCGCAGCACGTATGCGTCGCGCGGGAGTGTGGGATCGCGGCCGGTGAAGTCGGCGATGCGTTTTAGCCGGTAGCGGACGGTATTTGGATGAACGAACAATTTGCGGGCGCAGGCCTCGATCGCGCCACCGGAGTCCAGGTAAGCGTCCAGCGTCTCGGTCAGCGCGGGACCGGCGTCCGCCAACGGCCTCATGACCTCCGCCTGCAACGCGGCAATCGCCGTCGCATCGCCGAGCAGCGCCCGCTCCGGCAGCAACTCGCGCGCTGCCACCGGCCGCGGCGCACCGCTCCAGCCCGCGACGGCGTTCATCCCCGCGATCGCCTCCGTTGCGCTGAGATGGGCCGTCCCCAACGTCGTTGCGGTCGGGCCGATCACGACAGGCCCGTCGCCGAACACCCCCACCATCTCGGTCAGGAACCGGTCGGTCGGGGAGAGCGTGCCCGACACGATGGCCACCAGCCAGGTGCCGTGTATGTCCGAGAGGGCCGCACGCCCGTTGCGGGTGACGACATCGTGGACGTCTTCACTGGCCAGATCGGTGCGGTTCGGTTGCGGCAGGCCGACGATCACGGTGGCCGGCGCGGTGGCGTCCCAGTTCAGCGCCGCGGCCTGGGATTGCAACTCGGGCCCGCTATCGCCGCGGACCACCGAATCGACCACGTTGGCCTCCATCCGGGTGTCCCAGGCGCCGCGCGCTTCGGCCTGGTCGGCGTAGGCAGTGGCCGCCGCGAACGCCAGATCGCGGCTGTAGCGCAAGATTCCGGCGGTCATCGCGGTGAGCTGCTCTTCGGAGCGGGCCAGCAGCGGCACCACTTCCTCGAAGTACTCCATGGTGATCCGCACCATCTCGACGGACTGCCGCAGTGCGATACGCCGTCGGAGATCCTGTGGGACCACCTCGAAGGCCTGCGCGGTGTAGCCGACGTTGCTCTGCGGGTCGCGCATCCACTCGACGAAGTTGACCACCGCCGTCTGCACCACCAACTGGACGCTTGCCCGTTGGGACGCCTCGAGGTCGGCGAAGAACGGCAGCCGCTCCTCCATGGCATGCACGGCTTCGGTGGCCAGCCTTCCCGAGTACTGCTTCAACCTCCGCAGCACCGTGTCGGGGACCGTATCCAGCACCTCGAGCGTGGACTTCGGCGGAATGAACCGATTGTCAGGCATCCCTAAAAGCTACGTCATTGGGCTGTTGGATTCCTCCAACGGAACTGGGTCTCCTAGGCGACACCCGGGTCGGACGTTTGCTCTGGCGCCGCCATCACGTCATCGATCTTGTACTTGCCGGCGGCGTCCACGGCCACCGATCGGTCGACGTTGCCGTCGCGGGCCAGGCCCTCCAGCACCGCGACCGCGATCGACTCGGCGTCGGTATTGAAGTATCGGCGCGCCGCCGGGCGGGTGTCGGAGAAGCCGAACCCGTCGGTGCCCAGCGTCACGTAGGTGCCGGGCACCCACGGCCGGATCTGCTCGGGTACCGCGCGCATCCAGTCCGACACCGCGACCACCGGACCGGCCGCCTCGGCGAGCGCCTTGGTGACAAAGGGCGTGCCCGCCGGGCGCTCCGGGTGACGCAGCTGTTCCTTCTCGATCTCCACGCCGTCGCGGTTCAATTCGTTCCAGCTGGTCACCGACCAGACATCGGCGGCGACGTCCCATTCGTCGGCCAGCAGCTCGGCCGCCCGCAGCGCCGACGGCATCGCCACACCCGAGACCAGAATCTGCGCGACGTTGGCCCGTTCGTCGGGCGCGGGCCGGTAGCGGTAGATGCCGCGCAGCAATGCCTCGACGTCGAGCCCGTCTGGTTCGGCCGGCTGGACGTAGGGCTCGTTGTAGATCGTCATATAGAAATAGACGTTCTCCGGGTCCTCGCCGTACATCCGGTGCAGCCCGCTTTCGACGATGTAGGCGACCTCGTAGGCGAACGCAGGGTCGTAGGCCACCACCGCCGGGTTCGTGGCGGCCAGCAGATGCGAGTGCCCGTCGGCGTGCTGAAGGCCTTCGCCGACAAGGGTGGTACGCCCTGCGGTGGCCCCGAGAACAAAGCCGCGCGCCATCTGGTCGGCGGCCGCCCAGAACCCATCGCCGGTGCGCTGGAATCCGAACATCGAATAGAAGATGTAGACCGGGATCATCGGCTCGTTCTGGGTGGCGTACGACGTGGCCGCTGCGGTGAACGACGCCGTCGACCCGGCCTCGTTGATGCCCTCGTGCAGGATCTGGCCGATCTCACTTTCCTTGTACGCCAGCATCAGCTCGGCGTCCACGGCGGTGTAGAGCTGGCCGTTGCGGTTGTAGATCTTGAGGCTCGGGAACCACGAGTCCATGCCGAACGTGCGGGCCTCGTCGGGAATGATGGGCACGATGCGCGGACCAATCTCTTTGTCGCGCAACAACTCCTTGAACGTGCGCACGGTCGCCATGGTGGTGGCGACCTCCTGGGTGCCCGAGCCCTTCTTGAGCGCCTTATAGACGTCGCGGCTCGGTAGCGTGAGCACCTTGGACTTAGTGCGGCGCTCCGGCAAGAAGCCGCCGAGCGCCCGGCGCCGTTCGAGCATGTACCGGATCTCGGGAGCCTCCGGACCGGGGTGGTAGTACGGCGGGAGGTAGGGGTTCTCGTCGAGCTGCTCGTCGCTGATCGGGATGTGCTGGATGTCGCGGAAGTCCTTGAGATCTTGCAGTGCAAGCTTTTTCATCTGATGGGTGGCGTTGCGGCCCTCGAAGTGTGTGCCCAGCGTGTAGCCCTTGATCGTCTTGGCCAGGATCACGGTGGGCTGGCCCTTGTGCTCCATCGCCGCGTGGTAGGCGGCGTAGACCTTTCGGTAGTCGTGCCCGCCGCGCTTGAGGTTCCAGATATCGGCGTCAGACATGTTTTGCACCAGCGCCTTGGTGCGCGGGTCGCGGCCGAAGAAGTGCTCGCGGACGTAGGCGCCGTCGTTGGCCTTGTAGGTCTGGTAGTCGCCGTCCGGCGTGGTGTTCATCAGATTGACCAGCGCGCCGTCGCGGTCGGCGTGCAGCAGCGCGTCCCATTCGCGGCCCCAGACCACCTTGATGACGTTCCAGCCGGCGCCCCGGAAGTACGACTCCAGCTCCTGGATGATCTTGCCATTGCCGCGCACCGGGCCGTCGAGGCGCTGCAGGTTGCAGTTGATCACGAAGGTCAAGTTGTCCAGGCCCTCCAGGGCCGCCACGTGAGCCAGGCCTCGGCTTTCCGGCTCGTCCGTCTCACCGTCGCCGAGGAACGCCCACACATGCTGATCGGAGGTGTCCTTGATGCCCCGGTCGTGCAGATAGTGGTTGAACCGCGCCTGATAGATCGCGTTCATCGGGCCAAGGCCCATCGACACCGTCGGGAACTCCCAGAAGTCGGGCATCAACCGCGGGTGCGGATAGGACGGCAGCCCGCCGCCGGGGTGGCTGTGCTCCTGGCGGAAGCCGTCGAGCTGATCGGCGGTTAGCCGGCCCTCGAGGAACGCGCGGGCGTAGATGCCCGGGGAAGCGTGGCCCTGGATGAAGATCTGGTCGCCGCCGCCGGGGTGGGACTTGCCGCGGAAGAAGTGATTGAAGCCGACCTCATAGAGCGCCGCCGAGGACGCATAGGTCGAAATATGGCCTCCCACACCGACTCCCGGGCGCTGCGCCCGGTGCACCATGATGGCGGCGTTCCACCGCATCCACGCCCGGTAGCGCCGCTCGACATCCTCGTCGCCGGGAAACCACGGCTCCAGCTCGGTCGGTATTGTGTTCACGTAATCGGTCGACGTCAGCGCGGGGATGGCCACCCGCTGTTCGCCTGAGCGCTCCAGCAGGCGCAACATAAGGTAGCGCGCACGCGCCGGCCCAGACCGTTCCAGCAATTTGTCGAACGACTCCAGCCATTCGGAGGTCTCGTCGGGATCGATGTCCGGAAGATACGATGCGACGCCTTCGCGGATCACCCGAACCCGGTCGGGTTCGGCTGCAGTGGTGGAGTTTTGGGCGAGGTCTTGGCGCGCGAACTCGGTGGTCAACTTCCGCTCCTTGTTAGGCGGTATAAGTGCTAAAGGTGCGTACGCGGTCGACGCACCGGCCTCTATCCTTCTCTCATCCTGCCCCACGCGCACTGCTGGGGGTGCCGCATGGAATGAACCCGCGATCGCGGGTTCAAACCGGTAACGTCTGCAGACCGTGCTGGTCGGTTGGCTGTGTCCCAAGCGGCTGCGGATCGCCGCCCTCGTGATGGGCAGCCTGGCCGCCTCGGCAATGGTCATCGTCGGATGCAACAGCGTCACGGAGGGCACCGCGAAGGTCGACGCCGGCGAGGCGCCGGTGTACCGGGCATCGGTTTCGGCGTCGATCGAGGAGTCGGCGGCCAGCTCGAGCGCGCGGGAGTCTGAACGCCAGGAGTCGCTCACCACCCAGGCGATCCATTCCTCGTGCGAAGCGCTGAGTTCGTCCAGCGTGGATGCGATCACCGCAGTGAACAACTACGTCGACGCCTTCAATCAGAACGCCGCCGATTTCGGGGCCCAGGCCGGCCCCGCGATCGATGCCCTTAACCACAGCGCCGATCTAGTCGCCCGCAGCATGTCCGACGCACTGATGCCCGAGCTGAGGGACGCCCTGAACGCCTGGGTGGACGCGGCCAGGGGCGTCGCGACCGCGATCGCCGGCAACTACGGGCCCGACGAATTCAACGTTGCGATCACCGGGCTGAACGACTCGAAATCGACCGCGCTGAATCTCTGCGACGCCTCATATTGACGAACCTGCCGCCAGGTCGTTGCTGTCGTGCGGCGGCGTGCGACGATAGGGCCGAGCGCACATCGAATTGAGCTGGCTGAAGGAGGACCGACGGTGGTCGCGGCGGGTGACGCCCCGAACTACGCCCTCAGACTGGGCATCCAAAAAGATCAGGTTGTGCAGGAGTTGGGCTGGGACGAGGACACCGACGACGACATCCGGGCCGACATCGAGGACGCATCCGGCGGCGAGCTGCTCGACGAAGACGCCGACGAAGTCATCGACGTCGTGTTGCTGTGGTGGCGTGACGTCGACGGCGATCTGGTAGACCGGTTGATGGACGCCATCACGCCGTTGGCCGACGACGGCGTGATCTGGGTCGTGACCCCCAAGACGGGCAAGCCTGGGCATGTGCTGCCAGCCGAGATCGCCGAATCGGCACCGACCGCGGGCCTGATGCAGACCTCGTCGGCCAACCTCGGCGACTGGAGCGCGAGCCGGCTGGTGCAGCCGAAGTCCAGGGCCGCCGGGAGACGCTAGTGCTCGACGTGGGCACCGAGGCTCCCAACTTCACGCTGCGCGACCAGAACCAGCAGCCGGTCACGCTGAGCGACTTCCGCGGCGTCCGCAACGTGCTGCTGGTGTTCTTCCCGCTGGCGTTCACGGGGATCTGCCAGGGCGAGCTCGACGAGATCCGTGACCACCTGCCTGACTACGAGAACGACGACACGGCCGCACTGGCCATCTCGGTGGGCCCGCCGCCCACCCACAAGATCTGGGCCATCCAGAGCGGCTTCACCTTTCCGGTGCTGTCCGATTTCTGGCCGCATGGCGCGGTCAGCCAGGCCTACGGCGTGTTCAACGACGGCGCCGGTGTCTCTAACCGCGGGACATTCGTGGTGGATCGCGCCGGCATCATCCGGTTCGCCGAGATGAAGCAGCCGGGGGAGCCGCGCGATCAGTCGGTGTGGATCGACGCTTTGAAGGCATTGCAGTCGGGCTAGAAGATTTCCAGCTGCACGTCGTCGGCGTGTAGCCTGCGCGGCACGGGCGTGTAGCTCAGTGGTAGAGCTCTGGTTTTACACACCAGCGGTCGTAGGTTCGATCCCTTCCGCGCCCACCCGCGAGATCAGTCGTATAGCGAGTCGTTGTGATCGGGACAGTAGGCGGCGATCGCCGAACTTCCGATCCCGTCTGCTTCCTCCGGGGTGAAGACTCCCTTGGCGACGATGCTGTCGACCGCTGCCTGGTATGTCGAATTGCCGGGGCTCTTGTCGAGCGCCGCGCAGATCATCTGCGCCTCCGAAATCAACTCCTCGAGAGACACACGGTCCTGATAGTTGACCCCGTTTCCACTCAGTGCCTTCGTATACCAATCGTCGGCGGTGGGTTCCGCCTGCGCGACCGGGCACATGGCTAGGGCCAGCCCCGTCAGCAAGGCCGCGAACATTGCACCTCGCCTCATGATCGCCTCCTCGACGAGCGAGGAAGGTGACGATACTCCGCGGCGCGGGAATGCGGACCCGTTTCGCCAGGTCACCCGCCCGATCGGTGTAGGTCACTGCGGCGGCGCGAAGAACTCCAACGCGATGCCGTCGGGATCGCGGAAGCTCAGCCCCGAGCCGTAGTGGGCGTCCACGATGCCGCCGTGCTCGATTCCGAGGTCGTCCAGCCGTCCGATCCACGTCTGCAGTTCGGCGCGGCTCGCGCAGCCGAAACCGACGTGGTCCAGCCCGGCCCGGAACTCGGTGAAGGCCTCGTCCTCGGCCGTCTGGTCGTGCTGATGGATGCCGAACAGGGTGCCGTTGTCGAACGCCCACACCAGGTGCCGAAAGCCCCCGTCGGTGTGTTCGTCGAGGACCGGTTCGGCCTCGAACAGTGCCCGGTACCAGGGCCCGCTGACTTGAAGGTCGCGCACGGTGAGCGCGACATGGTTCAGTGCCGGAAAAGCGGTCATATCTTCAATACTCCTTTGGACTCGACGCTGATGGCACGGTGTTGACCCGCACACGGTTCGGGTAGAACTGAGAATGTCCTCATCTGTGGTCTAAACGACTCGCTTGCCGCGGCGCGCCCGCGACCGCATATCGCGCAGGTACAGCTGATAGCCGAGGATCCACAGATCTCGGGGAATCACGCGATCGGCGAGGCGCAGGGCGGTCAACAGCCACTCGAACCTCCGTTGCTGGCCTGCGGTCCACGGGAGCTGCATGTGCGCGCGGAACTCCGCGGGCAGAAACCCGGTCGTGGCGAACAGATTGAAGCGACCGGCCAGCAGCCGCATTGGCGCAGGCAGGAAGGCCATCGCGGCGACTCCGTGCAGGTGTTCACGCACCGGTGGGTCGATGCGAAGTTCGTCCAGCGACCGCTTCCAGAAGTCGTCGAACGCGACGCGGTCGGGTGGCCACATGTCGGCGCGGACCTGCAGCGTGGTGCCCAGCTTCTTGGCGTTCTCATACACCGCGTCGGCGTCGTCGTCATCGAGCGGGCCGTACAGGAACTCGTGTTGGTCGATGTAGTAGCGGTACAGGCAGGCGGCGACCCACAGCTGCAGCCGGGGGTCAAACGCGTTGTAGGACAACGGGCTTGACGCCTTCGACCGGACCAGCGCGTGCACCTTGTCGACCTCGTCGCGGATCAGCGCGCGGTCGGCGTCCGTGCCGAGCGTGGCCGCGGCGAGATACGTGCCGGTGGTGCGAGCCCGCTTGAACGGGTGCTTGTAGACATTGCCGCTGTCCACCGGGCTCTCCAGCACGCCGTACCCCACTGCTGGTGATGCCAGCTGCATGATCACGTTCGCTGCAGGCAGCAATACCGCTGCGGGATTGATGAGATCGACGACCCGGGTCGGCCGCCGCGGTGGGCCCAACCTCATGGTTTCGAGTAGATCACTTTGTGAGACGCTGCCGGAGTGTTTGGCCCAGCAAGTCGCGCCCGCGTCGCGGGCCTCGCGGCGGGCTATGTCGCCGACCTGGTGCTCGGCGATCCCCGCAGCGGCCATCCGGTGGCGCTGTTCGGCCGCGGCGCAGCGACTTTGGAGCGGCTGACATACTCCGATACCCGCCGCGCCGGTGCGCTTCACACGGGCGCCCTGCTCGGCGCGCTCGGTGTGCTCGGCCTCGCCGTCGAACGCTCAACCAGGCGGCGGCCGGGCTGGGCGGCGACGGCCATGGCGGCGGCGACGTTCGTCGCGCTCGGCGGGAAGTCACTCACCCGCACTGGCGACCAGATGGCGGGTCTGCTGACGACGGGAAACATCGGCGCTGCCCGGCGACTGTTGCCGTCGCTGTGCGGGCGCGACCCGGCGGTGCTGGATGAGGCGGGGCTCACCCGCGCTGCGCTGGAGTCGGTCGCTGAGAACACGTCGGACGCCCAAGTGGCGCCACTGATGTGGGCGGCCGTCGGCGGGGTTCCGGCGGTGCTGGTGTACCGCGGCGCCAATACGCTCGACGCAATGATCGGCAACCGCTCGCCCCGTTACGCCCGATTCGGTTGGGCCGCAGCCCGTTTCGACGACGCTGCCAACCTTCTCGCCGCACGCGTGACGGCGCTGCTGGTGGCGGCATGCGCACCGGCCGTCGGGGGCTCACCTGCGGGTGCGGTACGCGCCTGGCGCCGTGACGCGGGGCGCCACCCCAGTCCTAACGCTGGCGTGGTGGAGGCGGCATTCGCGGGTGCGCTGGACGTGCGACTCGGCGGGCCCACCCAGTACGCCCATCAACTGGAGATAAGGCCGACGCTCGGGGACGGCCCGCCGCCGCGAGTCTCGGATCTCGCGCGTGCCGTGCGCTTGTCGCGGGCGGTGCAATTGGTGGCAGCAGTGCTCGCGGTGGCGCTCAGCGCCGCCGGCCGTAGCGGTCGGCGAGCTTTTCTTCGGTAGTGAGCGGCGCGGACGGTGCGGCGTCGGCCGCCTCATTCGCGGCTTTTTCCCGCCGGCGCTGCCGGATCTCGGAGTACACGAAGTAGCCAAGACCGATCGGCGCGATGATGCCGAACGCGATCCACTGGATCCCGTACGACAGGAACGGTCCGGCTTCGAGGTGGGGCAGACCGATGACGCCCAAGCCACCGGGCTGACCCTCGATCAGCTGCAGATACGAGCCGGCCAGCGGGACGCCAGTGACCGCCGCGATCTGAGTGGTGCTTATCGAATACACCTGCTGCGCGCCATCCTGACGGAACGGTTCCTTACCCTGCACGACCGGTTCCGAGTCGCGCAGGCGTGCGGTGATCGTCACCGGTCCGGTCGGTGGCGGCGGAATCGTCGGCACC
Organism: uncultured Actinomycetota bacterium; assembly: GCA_963715885.1. GTDB lineage: Bacteria > Actinomycetota > Actinomycetes > Mycobacteriales > Mycobacteriaceae > Mycobacterium. Next base: position 6,182 of record CAVQSK010000032.1, on the reverse strand, counting down.
CGCGACCCCTGCACGGGCCGGACGTATCCGCGGTCGACCAACACCGTCGGGCCGCCTTCGACGGCGAACGGTACCAGCACTTCGAACGCGGGTTCGGCGTCGACCACCCGCAGCCGCGCCAGCGCCTGCGCGTCGGGCAGATACCGTCCAGTGGCCGTCACTCGCCGCCACTGCTCGTCGGGCGCTGACGAATCCTGCTGCGGCAGAATGGTTGTCAGTGACACGGGGTCGGCGGTCAATGAGCGCGAGATCTGAGAGTTCTCGCGCGACGTCTTGGTGTTCTTGCCGAGCTGCCATGGCGCCAGCACGGTGAAGCACAGGTACGCGAAGGCGATCACCACGACGAACAGGGCCAGCCACGCCGGCCGCAGCAGGAAGGCCCATCGCGGGAGAAGATTTCGCCTCTTCACTTCGTTGATCGCCGGCCTAGCTTGCGATTCCCCGGTCCGCGAGCTGCTCGTCCACCCACTCGTGCAGGCCGGGCAGCGCGGCATCGATCACCGTGAAGACATCCTCGAAGTCGTCGTGTGTGCCGTAATACGGGTCCTCGACGTCGAGGGTATGTGCGCCCGAGCGCGGGTCGAACGACCGCAGCATGCGAACTCGGTCGGTCGGAACGCCCATCTCCTGAAGCATCCGGAGGTGGTTGCGCCCCAACGCAACGACCAAGTCGGCCGACAGATGGTCGTCACTCACCTGCGCGGCCCGGTGTGTGGTCGGGTAGCCGTGCTTGCGAAGCACATGGCTGGCCCGGTTGTCGGCAGGCTCGCCGGTGTGCCAGCCTCCGGTTCCGGCGCTGGTCACCCTCACCGTTCCTGACAGGCCGCGGGTCTTGATCTGGTGGGCGAACATCTTCTCCGCCATCGGCGACCGGCAGATGTTGCCCGAGCAGATGAACGTGACGTGCAACGGTTCAGACACCAAGCACCTCGCGCAGGTCGTCGACCGTGGAGACGTGCGCCAGCGCGGTGACTGCGTCGGGCTCCTGGAAGTCTGTGCGCCCGTAGCCCCAGCCGACCACTACGGTGTCGATGCCGTGCTCGGCGGCGCCTTCGACGTCGTGTGCCCGATCGCCGACCATCAGAACCCGCTCCGGCACGGGACCCAACTGGGCCAGCGCGCGTGCGACCACGTCGGCCTTGGTCGCGCGGAACCCGTCGATGCTGGCGCCGGCGATGACCTCGAAGTGGTCGTCGAGCCCGAAGTGCGCGAGGATCCGCTGGGCCGTCGGCTCGGCCTTGGATGTCGCGACCGCCAGCCGGACACCAGCGGCGCGCAGGTCTGCAAGCAGCACGGGGATGCCGTCGAACAGCTTGTTGATCGCCCAGCCGCGCGTCATGTAGTCCTCGCGGTACGCGGCGATCGCGGCGTCGGCGTCATTGCCGAGGCCCATCTCGCGCAGCGTGTGATGCATCGGCGGCCCGACGATACGGCTGACCAAGTCGCCGTCGGGGACGACTGCCCCAATCGCACCGAGCGCGTGGCGAAAGCTGGACACGATTCCCTGCGCCGAATCGGTCAGGGTGCCGTCGAGATCGAAGATCACCAGCTGCGGACTTGGATGCACGACTCCATTGTCCCCGACGTGTGCAGTCATCCCGCTGGCCGGTCGGCGCACTAGTGTCGTGATGTGGCAAGTCGACTCCGGCGGGCAGGAGCGCAGCGACCCGGGGATCAACCCCGTGTGGCCGCGCGCTACCACGGCGATCAGGCCGTGGTTCCCGGCATGCTGGACTTCGCCGTCAACGTCCGCGCCGGTGGGCCCTTCCGGCACGTCGTCGTCGGAAATCGGACCAATCCGACCGAGGTTCCGCGGTGAGCGTGCGGCTGGCCGACATCATCGAGGTGCTCGAGGCGGCCTACCCGCCGCAGCTGGCACAGGACTGGGATTCGGTGGGCTTGGTGTGCGGTGACCCCGCCGACACCGTCGAGACGGTGACGGTGGCCGTCGACGCCACCGCTGCCGTCGTCGCCGAAGTGCCCGACCGCGGGCTGCTCCTGGCGCATCACCCGCTGCTGCTGCGCGGGGTGGACACCGTCGCCGCCAGCACCGCCAAGGGCGCGCTGGTGCACCAGATGATCCGCGCCGGGCGTGCGTTGTTCACCGCGCACACCAACGCCGACGCGGCGTCGCCCGGGGTGTCCGATGCGCTGGCCGACGCGCTTGGGCTCGCGGTCGAGGAGGTGCTGGCGCCGATCTCCGTGGGACCGGGTCTCGACAAGTGGGTGGTCTTCGTGCCGGCCGAGAACTCCGACGCGGTACGGGAAGCAATGTTCGCGGCGGGCGGGGGACACATCGGCGACTACTCGCACTGCAGCTGGAGCGTCTCGGGCACCGGCCAGTTTCTTCCGCACGAGGGCGCCGCGCCGACGATCGGCAGTGTCGGTACCGTCGAACGGGTCCCGGAGGAACGGGTCGAGGTGATCGCGCCTACCCGGCTGCGCGGCCATGTGCTCGCCGCACTCAGGGCGGCTCATCCGTACGAGGAGCCTGCCTTCGACATCTTCGCGCTGGCGCCGGTCCCCGGCGATGTGGGATTGGGTCGCGTCGGTTCCCTGCCAAGACCGGAGACCTTGTCGGCCTTCGTGTCTCGGGTGCACGATGCGCTGCCTGGCACGTCATGGGGAGTCCGGGCGTCGGGCGAGTCGGAGGCGAGCGTGTCGCGGGTTGCGGTGTGCGGCGGAGCGGGGGACTCGCTACTGGACGCCGTCACGGTCGCCGGAGTTCAGGCCTACGTCACCGCGGATCTGCGGCACCATCCCGCCGATGAACACCGGCGTGCGTCGGATGTGGCGTTGGTCGACGTCGCGCACTGGGCCAGTGAGTTCCCGTGGTGTACACAGGCGGCGGCGCTGTTGCGTGAACATTTCGGTGAGTCGCTACCCGTGCGGGTATCGGCTGTGCGCACCGATCCGTGGAATGTCGAGAGAAACGGGCCATGAAAGCTGAAGTAGTCCAACAACGTTCGTTGCTCGAAGTGGCCGAACTCGACGCCGAGCTGAGCCGTATAGAGCACCGCGCCAAGCACCTGTCCGAGAATCAGCAGCTCGAAGCGGTCCAGGCGAAGCATCGTGACGCCAACGACCGGCTGGCGTCGCTGCAGATTGCGCTCGACGACCTGGACGCACAGGTGGCGAAGTTCGAGTCCGAGATCGACGCGGTCCGTCAACGCGAGGATCGTGATCGGTCGCTGCTGGCGTCGGGCAGCATCGACGCCAAACAGCTGACCGACCTGCAGCACGAGTTGGAAACCTTGGAGCGCCGCCAGTCCAGCCTGGAGGACTCGCTGCTGGAGGTGATGGAACGCCGGGAAGAGCTGGAGGGCGACCAGGCCCACGAGCTGGCGAAGATCGACGAGCTGCAGAACGAGCTCAGCGAAGCGCAGACGGCATGCGACGACGCACGCACCGAGATCGATCAGCTGCGCCACCAATGTCTCTCGCGGCGCGACGAACTCATTTCGGAGCTCGACGTGGATCTCGTTGCGCTGTATGAGCGCCAGCGGGCCCGCGGCGGTGCGGGTGCGGGGCCGCTGCAGGGTCGGCGCTGCGGAGCATGCCGGATCGAGATCGACCGAGGTGAGATGGCGCGGATCTCGGCGGCCGCTGACGACGATGTGCTGCGCTGCCCGGAATGCGGTGCAATCCTGTTGCGGGTCAAGGGTGCCGTCCAGTGAAGGTCATCGTCGAGGCCGACGGCGGTTCGCGGGGAAATCCGGGACCGGCCGGATACGGGTCGGTGGTCTGGTCGGGCGACCGCAGCACAGTCCTCGCCGAGAGCAAGCAGGCCATCGGCGCCGCCACCAACAACGTCGCCGAGTATCGCGGGTTGATCGCCGGTTTGGAGGAAGCGTCGAAGCTGAGCGCCACCGACGTCGAGGTGCTGATGGACTCCAAGCTTGTGGTGGAACAGATGTCGGGTCGCTGGAAGGTCAAGCATCCGGATCTTGCGGTGCTGCATCAGCAGGCGACGGCGTTGTCAACCCGCTTCGATCACATCAGCTACACGTGGATACCGCGGTCCCAGAACAGCCACGCTGATCGGTTGGCCAACGAGGCGATGGACGCGGCCGCTGAGATCGAAACGCCGGCCGAAGCGCCGAAGACCGCGGAAACGCCCTCGTCCCCTCCGGGGTGGACCGGTGCGCGTGGTGCTCCGACCCGGTTCCTGCTGCTGCGCCACGGGCAGACCGAATTGTCCACGCAGCGGCGATATTCGGGCCGCGGCAACCCGGCGCTGACGGATGTCGGTCGCCGACAGGCCGATGCGGCTGCTCAGTATCTGGCGGCCAGAGGCGGCATCGCCGCTGTGATCACCTCACCGCTGCAGCGGGCATATGACACCGCGGCGGGGGCGGCCAAGGCGCTCGGGCTGGATGTCACCGTCGACGACGACCTGATCGAAACCGACTTCGGGTGCTGGGAAGGGCTGACTTTCGGCGAGGCGGCAGAACGCGATCCGGAGTTGCACCGGCTCTGGTTACGCAACACCAGCGTCACACCCCCGGAGGGGGAGAGTTTCGACCGCGTCGCCGATCGTGTGCGGCGGGCGCGGGCGCGGATCATTGTCGAACACGGCGGCGAGACGGTGTTGGTGGTGTCGCACGTGACGCCGATCAAGACGCTGTTGCGGCTGGCGCTCGACGCGGGTCCGGGCATCCTGTACCGGCTTCACCTCGATCTCGCGTCGCTCTCCATCGCCGAGTTCTACCCGGACGGTGCGGCGTCGGTGCGGCTGGTGAATCAAACGGCGTATCTGTGATCAGCTGTGCAGGTGCAGCCGTTCGCCGTGCGGTCCGAACAGTGCGAGCGCCTCGACCGGCCCGTCGACCGCGCCGAACCAATGCGGGGTCCACGTCGAGAATTCCACGGCCTCACCGGATTTGATGGTGAAGTCACGCTCACCAAGAATCAGCCGCATCTGACCGGACAGCACATACATCCAGTCGTGACCCTCGTGCACCGGTAGCTCGGCCGGCGGTGTGCTGCGCCTGGCGCTGACGCGAATCCTGAAGGCGTGCAGCCCGCCCGCAGGCCCCTGCCGCGTCAACGGCCAATAGGTCACCCCGCGGTAGGTGTGTGAGCTGCCTTTGACGCGCGGGTCCTCCGCCTCGGGTGCCCGCAGCAGTTCGTCGGTGCTGATCGACAACGCAGCTGCCAGCCGGGGAAGATGGTCCAGTGCCAAGCGTCGCTTGCCCGATTCCAGCCTGCTCAGCGTCGAGACGTCGATGTTGGACCGGCCGGCGACATCTTCCAGCGTGAGGCCGTGCTGCATGCGCAACTCGCGCAGGCGCCGCCGCACGCGTAGATCGACACCGTCTTCCGTCTTTGCCTGCATGGCAAAACAGCTTGGCAGGTTGGGTAGCCCGCATGCAAGCTCGTGTCATGAACGTTGGAGGGAACATGTCAAAGCCTGCCCCAACAGGTCTGGGAAGAGCATTACGCCGAACGCGACCGCGTCTGGAGCGGACGTGTCAACGTGCGGTTGGCGGAGGTGGCGGAGTCACTGCCGCCCGGCCGGGCGCTGGATCTCGGTTGCGGCGAAGGAGGCGATGCGATGTGGCTGGCCGAACGCGGTTGGCATGTGACGGCTGTCGACATCTCGCAGACCGCGCTGGACCGGGCCGCCGCCGATGCTCGGTCTCGCAACCTGTTGGAGCGCATCGACTTCCAGCGACACGACCTTCCCGACACATTTCCCGAAGGGTTCTTCGACCTGGTGTCGGCGCAGTTTCTGCATTCCACGGTCGAGCTGGACCGTCCAAGTCTGCTGCGCCTGGGCGCGGACGCCGTTTCTGGAGGTGGGACTCTGCTCATCGTCGATCACGGCGGCCCGCCGCCCTGGGCATCGAAGCTGGATCACGACCACGAGTTCCCCAGCGCCGACGAGGTCGCCGATTCGCTGAATCTGGATGCAGGCGAATGGGAACGGGTCCGACTGGAGGCCGTCGAGCGCGAGGCCACCGGTCCGGATGGCGAGGTCGCGACGTGGACCGACAACGTGATTGTCCTACGCCGGCATCAGACCAGGTAGGTCATACTCACCGTCCAGTCGCGGTAGCGATTGGGCAGACACCGAGCACAGGGCCGGTAGCCGGCGGCGATAGCGGTCGCTTCGTCGCCGAAGAACACGCGCTGAGTGACGTAACCGCCGCGTTCGATCGCGCGCAGTGCCGAAGGAC